>DAOUJM010000016.1:0-259625 GCA_034422695.1 Anaerolineae bacterium | reverse complement strand
GCGATGCAGCAGCCGGTTGCCCCAGTTGATGATCGACAAAATCGCCATCAGAAAGGGGATCAAAATCGGCAGCACCAGCAGCGTGTTCAGTCAGTCCTCCGGTTCAGGTTCAGCGCCAGACTGTTCATCGAATTGACATCAGAGATACATTCCCCCCAACTGCTACTTCCTCCCCCTCTCCCTGAGAAGGGCTCCCGTCCCCCAGGACGGGAAAAGGGGGTTGGGGGGTGAGGGCCAGCCTGTTGGCATCCGGCTGTGCTGCCCTCACCCTAAATCCCTCTCCCTCAGGGAGAGGGACTTCAAACAAGGCTGTGGCTTCATGCCCTGACTTCCTCCCCATATCGCCGAAGGGCACCCGTCGAAGACGGACAGGAGACCCGAGTGGGAAGGCACGACAAACCATCCGTTTCACGCCTGCAGGTCCGGCCGGTCACTGGCTGTGACCTGGTCCAGATCGTCGCTGTTGACCGCCTGGTAGGCGCGCTTGACCAGCACCAGCGCGAAGGCCTGCAACCCGAAACCGATCACGATCGCCGTCAGAATCAGCGCCTGTGGCACCGGGTCGGCGAAAGGCTCCGCCACGCTGTGCGCGCCCTCCGGCACCAGCGGCGGCCGGGCCCGCGTCAGCCGGCCCATCACGAAGATCAGCAGGTTGCTGGCGTAGCCCAGCAGCATCAGACCGGCGATCAGCTTCACCATGCTGCGGCGCAACATCATGTACAGGCCCGCCGCATACAGCGCCCCGATCACGGCCGCCAGCGCGACTTCCACCTCAGTCTTCCTCCTCGTCCGCTTCTGCCATGGCGAACACAATCGTCAGCGTCACGCCCACCACCACCAGCAGCACGCCCGTATCAAAGAGCAACACGCTGCTCAGCTTGCCGATCACCGGGACCGTCACGCCGGTCCATAGCGCCGTCAGAAAGGGTTGCTCGCCGAACAACCCCGGCAGGCCACTGACGAAGGCGCAGAGCAGTCCCAGTCCAATCAGGTGAAAGGTGCTGCGGCGCAAGGCATCCCGCGCCCGCGTCACGCTGGTGGCGAAGGCGAAGAGCGCGAAGGCCGCCGCCGCCACCAGACCGCCCACGAATCCGCCGCCCGGCGCGTCATGGCCGCGCAGCAGCAGAAAGAGCGAGAACATCAGCATCAGCGGAAAGATCAGCCGCGCGGCAACTGCCAGAATGATCGAGCTCATGGGCCGCTCTCGCCCTTCGGCGCGTCCGCCCTGGCGCCGCGTCCCGGCCGCAACTTCAGCAGCGCGAAGATGCCGATGGCCGCAATGCCCAGCACGGTGATCTCGCCCAGGGTATCAAAGCCGCGAAAGTCAACCAGAATCACGTTGACCACGTTGTGGCCGTGGCCCAGCGGCTCACTGGCTGTGGCAAACCAGCTCTTGAGCGGCGAGACCAGGGGCGCGTCGGTGATGACCAGAATCAGCAGCGTCACCACAATGCCCGCCAGGCCGGCCACGACGCCGTCGCGCAGCACCGTGCCCCGCGGCGACAGACGCACCATGCCCGGCAGGCGGTACAGCACCAGCACAAACAGGATGACGCCCAGGGTCTCGATCGAAAACTGGGTCATCGCCAGGTCCGGCGCGCCGAACAGGATGAAGATGATGGCTGTGCCGAGGCCCACCACGCCCAGCGACACGATCAGCACCAGCAGGGTGCCGGCCAGCATCGTGCCGGCCAGGCCCGCGAAGATCACCAGCACCAGGAAGATCTCGTGGAAGCGCAGGTCCGCCAGCCGTTGCGGCAGGGCCGACGGCAGACCAGGCCCGCCGCGGGTGGCCCAGGTCAGCGCCAGCAGCAGCAGCCATGCGCCCACGACGGTCAGCACATAGTTGCGCAGTCGGCCGTTTTGCAGAAAGGCCGTCACCCGCTCCGCGAAGCGCGGCAGGTTCACCATCAGTCGGCGGAAGGCGGCTTCCGGCCCCAGTTGCGGTCCCTGGTCCAGCCATTCCAGCCAGGGCTCGTGCGCGACCCGGCGGCGATAGAGCACGACACCGGCAATCAGCGTCACGACGCTCAGCACCAGCATCGGGTTGATACTGCCTGGCAGCACGAAGAGGTGGATCGTCACCGGCGCGCCGTAGATGGCCCGCGCCGCCGCGCCGGCCAGCTCTGCCGTGACCTCCGGCAGCAGCCCCAGCGCCAGACCCAGGGCGGCCAGCAGCAGCGGCCCCGCCCACAGCGCGACGCCCGGCGCGTGAAAGTGTTCGAAGCGTAGCGTCGTTCCCCTGAAGATGCGCAGCGTCATCTGCTGCGCCACGAATACGAAGACGACGTTGCCCGCCAGCAGCAGCAGGGTCAGCAGCCAGGCGAGGTCACCGCCCGCCAGCGCCGCCTCGTAGATGAACTCCTTGGCGACAAAGCCCACGAGCAGTGGCACGCCCGCCATCGACAGCCCCGCCAGCGCCGCCGCCAGGGCGCTGGTCGGCAGGGCGCGCGCCAGACCGCGCAGGCGTCGCATGTCGCGCGTCCCGGTGGCGTGGTCGATGGCGCCCGCCACCATAAACAACGCCCCCTTGTAAAGCGCGTGCGCCAGCAGGTACAGCGCCGCCGCTTCCGTCGCCAGCTTGCTGCCCAGACCCAGCAAAGTCACCAGCAGGCCCAGCGAGCTGACCGTTGAATAGGCCAGCATGCGCTTCATGTCGTCCTGCTTCAACGAGAGGTAGCCGCCCAGCAACAGGGTGATCAGGCCGGTGACCGTGAAGAGCAGGCTCCACTCGTCCGTGCCGGAGAGCGCCGGGCTCAGCCGCGCCAGCAAATACACCCCGGCCTTGACCATCGTGGCCGAGTGCAGGTAGGCGCTGACCGGCGTCGGCGCCACCATCGCGCCCGGCAGCCAGAAGTGAAAGGGGAACTGGGCCGACTTGCTCGCCGCGCCCAGCCACAGCAGCAAGAGGATCGGCAGATACAGCGCGCTCTCCTGCAGAACGCCGGCCTGCGCCGCCAGCGCCGTAATCTCCCAGGTGCCGCTGACCAGGCCGATCAACACGAAGCCGGCCAGCAGCGCCAGACCGCCGCCGCCCGTGATGATCAGCGCCTGCAGCGCCGCCGCCCGCGAGCGTTCCTCGCGGAAGTGCCAGCCGATCAGCAGGAAGGAGGTGACGCTGGTCAACTCCCAGAAGATGAAAAGCGCGATCAGGTTGTCCGCCAGCACCAGACCCAGCATCGAGGCCATGAAGGCCGACAGGGTGGCGTACAGGCGTCCGGCCTGGGCATTGCCCTGCATGTAGCCGCCCGCGTAGAGCAGGATCAGCGCGCCCACGCCGCTGATGATCAGCGCCATCAGCAGCGACAGACCGTCCAGGCGAAAGGAAAGCGCCACCCCCGGCAGCGGCGCCCAGGGCCAGCGCTCCACAATGCCCGGCCCCAACGCCGGCTCTGCGTTGTTCAGGAACCAGACGAAGAGACCGGCCGGCACCAGGGCCAACACAGCCCCGGCCTGGCGCGGCACGTAGCGCGCCACCAGCGGCGCTGCAAGGGCCAGCACAAAACCGGCCAGCACCGCGTTCAGCACCGGCCACTCCCTTTACGTGAATGCAGCGCCCGTCGATGATGACGGCGTTTCATCGGCAACCAGACTTTGTTCCGCGGAACACTTCCGCGATTATAGCAATTCCCCAAAGGGCTCCCGCAACTGTGCAGAAAAGGGTGCGTCTAATGTTGAGGATATGTGGTTGCGTACAACCTTGTCAGAGCCCTCTGTGTCGTCGGTCAGTGTCTACGCGACCCTCTGCGTTCTTCTGGTTTGGAAGCTTCGTAGGGGTAGCGAGGGCGCAAGCCCGAAGCACACCAGCGGTGCCATTGCGTGTCCCGCAGGGACGATTTATCAAATCGCCCGTCTTGCCCGGCACAGAGATATATCCATCAATTTGGACACTCCCCCGGAAAAGCCCCCTCTCCCTGAAGGATTCCTGTGAAAGTTAAGTTAAAGTCCCTCTCCCTGAGGGAGAGGGGTTTGGGGTGAGGGCCGCGGATTGGGGGATGAAGGCAAAACACAGTAAAATGGACCCGAACAGCGACCCGCCGGAGATGACGCGATGAAGCTCAAATGGTACGGCCAGGCCTGCTTCCTGATCACCGCTGACGACGGCACGACGATCGTGACCGACCCCTACACGCCGGAAACGGCCGGCTACTGCCCCGTGCGCGAGGCGGCCGACGTCGTCATTCGCTCCTCGGACAACGACGATTTCCATTGCCGCGCCGACCTCGTCCCTGGCGAGCCCGAGGTGCTGACCGCCCTCGACGTGGCCCGCGCCGGCGGCCGGCAGAACTCCCACGGCATCGATTTCCATTGCATCGAGGCCATGGAAGCGCTTAACCATCGCTTCCACGATCCGGACCAGAACGGCATGTACCGCTTCGAGGTCGATGGCGTCAGCATCGGCCACATGGGCGACGTCGGCAATCCGCTCACTGAAGCCCAGATCGACTTCTTCCGCGACCTCGACGTCCTGCTGGCCCTGACTGGCGGGCACCCCACCATTGAGCTCGACGACCTCATGACCGTCATCCGCGAGGCGCAGCCGAAGCTGGTCGTGCCCATGCACTTCCGCACGCTCAGCTATCGCCCGCGCGGCATCTACTGGCTGCCGACCTTCCTTGAGTACTTCAACGAGGACGAGGAAGTCGACTTCGCCCTCGACTTCGAGGCCGTCATCACGCAGGGCGCGCTGCCCGACAGCACCCGCGTCCTCGTGCTGGACTACGTGAAGTAGCGTTCGCCCTCACCCCCAACCCTTTTCCCGCTCAGCCACGGGAGCCTTTCCCGTCTTGGGGGACGGGAGCCCTTCCTCAGGGAGAGGGACTTTAAACAAGCCTTTTTGCCAACCTGTCTTGCTCCCCCTCTCCCTAAGGGAGAGGGGGTTGGGGGGTGAGGGCCCCTACCCCTCAAACAGGCTCTCGCCGCGGTGCAGGCGCCGCGCCACGCGCCAGGTCTGTCCCTGGGCGCGCACCGTGGGCGCATGCGCCGCCAGGTAACGCGCCGCCGCCAGCAGGACGTGCGTGCCTTCCTCGCCCGGGCCAAGCAGCCGGTACTGCCGCATGGCCGCCTCCACCATCTGGATCGTGTGGAAGTCGCGGTCCTCGCGCAGCAGCAGACGCCCCAGCATCGCCAGCATCGGCGCCGGCGCGCCGCCGGCGTGGAAGTAGTCGGCCACCAGCGCCCCGGCGGGGTTGACCTGCTGCTGGTTGTTCAGCAGTTCCGGCAGGGCCGCCAGCGACTCCGCCGCCGTGGCTGCCCTCCCGTTGGGCTGCGGCAGGCGCGCCGCGGGGATGTTCAGGAAGCGGTCCAGATAAACGCTCATGGCGGCGTCCAGCGCGCCGCGCAGCAGCTCCACGGACGGCGCGCGGCGCAGACCCTGCTCAATGGCGTTGGCGAAGGTGAAGCTGTGCAGGGCCGTATCCCAGTCGCCAAATTCGTTGCTGGTGTGGAAGCGCGCGATGCGCAGCGCCGCCGCGTAAGACACCGTCGACGCCAGTTCGACCATCGTCGCGCCCGCGCGCAGGGCCTCCAGCATCGCCGCCAGCGTCGCCGCCGGGTCGTCCTCCAGAATCAAGGCGGCCAGCGCGCGCCGTCCCGTCCAGGTCATGCCGCGCCCGGCTTCAAGCGCCCCCGGCAACTGCTCGAAGGCCGCCTCCAGCAGGGCCACCAGATCGATCGGATAGCGCCAGGCGTTGTCCTCCTCCATCCGCCGGGCCTGGGCGTGGCCGCGCACCAGGCTGGTCAGCACCGGCGCGGCGTATTCGTCGCCGACCTGGTCCAGCGCCTCAAAGGCCTTGTTGGTGAAGTCCGCCGGATGCCCCACGTCGATGTAGCGGTGGTCGGTCACCGCGGCGAAGAGCATGTCCGCCATCTGCTGCCGCGTGGCGCCGGCCTCCAGCGCGGAGATGACGCAGCGTTCCGCGCCCTGCTCGTCACGCACCTCGATGAACTGCCGCAGCCAGCCCTTCAGCGTGGCGACGTCGCTGCCCGCGCCCGGCAGGGGCCGGATGGCAAAGCGCGGCGGGTCGCCACTGACCTCGTTGGCCACCGCCGCCAGGCCCTGATACAGCGCCCGCGGCCGGTCGTCCTCGTCCAGCTGCGGCAGCATGTTCTGCATACAGGTCAGGATCGTCAGCCCCTGGCCCCAGCCATCCAGCCGGTTGCGCGTGCCAAAGTCCAGCCCGGCGCGGAAGGGCCCGGTCGGGTCCTGCTGCGCCTCCTGCAGCAGCACCGCCTTGGCGATGACCAGCGACAGATTGCGCTCCAGACCCACCTCCAGCCGCTCGCACTGCCGCGCCGGCGCTGCCCCGTTTTGCCGCAGGTCGACCCAGACCTCCCCGTCACGCAGTTCCACGGGGAAGGCCGGCACGTCGTCGGCCCACAGGTCGAAGGTGCCGCCGCTGGCCAGGTCGAAACGCGCGTGATGCCAGTGACAGGTCAGGATGCCGTCGCGCACCGTGCCGCGGTCCAGCGGAAAGCCCATGTGCGGGCAGCGATTGTCGATAGCGCGGATCGCACCTTCATGCATGAACAGCGCCAGGGTCTGCTCGCCGGCCTGCACGGTCAACTGTCCCGCCGCCGCGAGATCATCCAGCGCGGCCACCCGCTGCCAGCCTTCACGAGAAATCGTTTGCGTCGTATCCATCGTCGTCTCTCCCAACCGGCTTCTGCCTGCCACCAGTGTAACCCCTTTTGCCGCAAGATCCCGGCCCAACCCTGCCTCCTTTGCGCATCCCCGGTCGCAACGCTACAGTCGCTGACCCATGCCGCGCTACCTGGCCCGCCGCCTGCTCGCCCTGCTGCCCACCCTGCTGGGCGTCTCCATCCTGGTCTTCACGGCCATGCGCCTGATCCCCGGCGACATCATCAGCGCCACCCTCGGCACCGAGGCCGGCATGCTCACCGAGACCCAGCGGGCAGCGCTTGAACGCTACTACGGCCTCGACAAGCCCCCGGTTGAACAGTACTTCGTCTGGCTCGGGGAGGCCCTGCGCGGCAATCTGGGCCACAGCGTGCGTCATGGCCAGCCCGTGCTGCAACTCATCCTCTCCCGCTTTCCCCTGACGCTCGAACTGGCCCTGTTCTCCATGCTGCTGGCGCTGCTCAGCGGCCTGCCCCTCGGGTTGCTGGCCGCCCTGCGTCACAACAGCTGGCTGGACCTGGCCGGTCGCCTCTTCGCCCTGCTCGGCCTCGCCATCCCCAACTTTCTGCTCGGCACCCTGATCATCTTCGTCCTCTCGGTCGTGTTCAACGTGCTGCCCAACGCCGGCGATTACGTGCAGTTGCATGAAGACCCGCTGCGCAATTTGCAGCAGCTCTTCTTCCCCGCCCTCACGCTTGGCTTCGCCTTCGGCGGCTCCATCATGCGCATGACCCGTTCCTCCCTGCTGGAGGTGCTGCGCGAGGACTACATCCGCACGGCCCGCAGCAAGGGACTGGGCGAGCGCCGCGTCATCCTGCACCACAGCCTGCGCAACGCCTTCATCCCCGTGCTCACGCTGGTCGGCATCGAACTCGGCTATCTGCTCGGCGGCGCCTTCATCGTCGAGCAGATCTTCGCCCTGCCCGGCCTCGGCCGCCTCACCATCAACGCCATCGGCCAGCGCGAATACGCCCTCGTGCAGGGCGTGGCCCTCTTCATCGCGACCACTTTCCTGCTGCTCAACCTGGTCATCGACCTGCTTTACGCCCTCCTCGATCCCCGTATCGCCCTCGCCCGCCATGACTGAGATGTCAGCCTCTGTCCCCGCAGCGCCGCCTTCCAGCGGGATGCTGCCGCGTCTGGCCCGCAACCGCAGCGGCGCGGCCGGCCTGCTACTGGTGCTGGCCTTTCTGCTGCTCGCCCTGGCCGGCCTGGCCGGTCTTACGCCCCGTCCCCCGGCGGAGCAGTTCATGGCCCATCGCCTCGCCCCGCCTTCCACGGCGTTTCCTCTCGGCACCGACCTCTTCGGTCGCGATATCGCCAGCCGTCTCATCAGCGGCGCCGCTGTCTCCCTGCGCGTGGCCCTCGGCGCGGTAGCCATGGCCGGTGGCGTCGGCGCCGCCCTGGGCATTCTGGCCGGCTTCGCCGGTGGCCGCGTCGATCACGTGCTCATGCGCCTGATGGACGTTCTCTTCGCCTTCCCCGCCCTGCTGCTGGCCCTCGTCGTCGTGACCGTGCTGGGCCCCGGCCCCGCCAACAGCGCCCTGGCCATCGCCATCGTCTACCTTCCCATCTTCGCCCGCGTCGCCCGTGGCCCGGTGCTGTCGGTCAAGGAGCTGGACTTCGTGCTGGCCGCCCGCTGTCTGGGTTTGCGCCCGCTGTTCATCCTGCTGCGCCACGTGCTGCCCAACGTCACCGCCCCGCTGATCGTGCAGGTCAGCCTGGCGCTTTCCTGGGCCCTGCTGACCGAGGCCGCCCTCAGCTACCTGGGCCTGGGCACGCGCCCGCCCGCCGCCAGCTGGGGCGTCATGCTCAGCGAAAGCCGCCCCCTCGCCGAGCGCGCCCCCTGGATGATGATCGCGCCGGGCCTCGCCATCATGGCCGGCGTGCTGGGCTTCAACCTGCTCGGTGACGGCCTGCGCGACGTCCTCGATCCCCGGCTGCGCGGCCACGTCAGCGCCCGCTGAGGGCCTGTTTTTCCTTGATCTGCACCGCCCTCACTAAAATGAAACACCGGGAATGCCATTTGAAAGTCGCATCCCGAATGCCTTCTCCAGACCCTCCACTCCCCCTCTCCCTGAGGAAGGGCTCCCGTCCCCCAAGACGGGAAGGTCTCCCGCGACTCAGCGGGACAGGGCTCCCCCTCTCCCTGGGGGAGAGGGGGTTGGGGGGGTGAGGGCGCCCGCTGCCGGGCGGGACAAGAATCGCCTCCTCCCCCCCTCACGGCTTTTTGTGCCGGCGCCTGGAATGGAGTAAGGTAGATGCACTGCAAGGAGAGCCCGCCATGCCAGGACTTTCGGACAGGGAGCGGCCCGTCTTCCGTGGCCTGCACTGGCACCGCCACGACAACTACTCCTTCTTCATTCCCGTCGACTGGCACGAGTTCAGCCGGGATGATGGCCGCGAGGGCGCAGTCTACGGCCCTGACGCCGAGGACGGACAGACCCTCTTCGCGGCGCAGCTCGTCGATCTCGGCTTCGATATCACAGGGGAAGACGCGGAAGCCGTCGCCGAAGGCTTCTTCGGCAGTATTGAGGCCCTTCCCGGCGTGGAGATCGAAGCGCGCGAGCAGGAAGTCCTCTTCGGCCCGCGCATCCACCTGCAGGCGCGCTACTGCTTCGACGACGGCGACCACCGGCGCAAACGCTGGGTGCGCGGCCTCTACCGCCACCATTTTCAGGTGCTGCTGATCGCCCAGGGCGCCACGCCCGAAAAGTTCCGGTACTGGCTGCCCATGTTTTACGAAGCCATGATGACCGCCGGCGTGCACCTGCAAAAGCCGCAGGAAGCCGACCTCGTCGCCGAAAATATCTCCGGCTTGCCGCGACAATGAGCCGCCACCGGCACCAGGGATCATACGGGAAGGTCTGACCTTGCTGCGCTTCATCATCCGCCGCGCCCTGACTGCTGTCATCACCATGGCCGCCATCTCGGTCGTCGCCTTCCTGATCATCGAGTTGCCCCCCGGCGACTACCTGACCTCCTACGCGGCCACCCTCGCCGAACAGGGCGATATCATCTCCGAGCAGCAACTCGAGTTGATGCGCGAGTCCTACGGCCTGGGGGAACCCATACCCACGCGCTACCTCAAGTGGATCGGCAACATCGTGCTGCGCGGCGATTTCGGCCGCTCGCTCGAATGGCGCATTCCCGTCAACCAGATCATCTGGAACCGCATCGGTTATACGGTGCTCATCAACATTTCCACCATCCTCTTCGTCTGGACCGTGGCCATCCCCATCGGCGTCTATTCCGCCACCCGTCAGTATTCGGCCGGCGATTACATCGCGACCTTCTTCGGCTTCCTCGGCCTCGCCATCCCCAATTTCATGCTGGCCCTCGTCCTGATGTGGATCGGCTTTTCCGTCTTCGGTCAGCACGTCGGCGGCCTCTTCTCACCGGAATACCGCGACGCCCCCTGGGACCTCAACAAATTTGTCGACCTGCTCAATCACCTGTGGATTCCGATGGTCGTGGTCGGGACCGCCGGCACGGCCGGTCTGATCCGCACCATGCGCGCCAACATGCTGGATGAAATCACCCAGCCCTACGTCGAGACCGCCCGCGCCAAGGGCCTCGCCGAATGGCGCCTGATCTGGAAGTACCCGGTGCGCGTCGCCCTTAACCCCTTCATCAGCACCATCGGCTACTCCCTGCCCGAGTTGGTCGGCGGGATCGTCATCGTCGCCAACGTCCTCAACCTGCCCACCATCGGCCCGATCCTGCTGCGCTCCCTGCTCTCGCAGGACATGTTCCTCGCCGGCGCCATCATCCTCATCATCAGTGTGCTGACCATCATCGGTACGCTCATCTCCGACATCATGCTCGCCTTCATCGATCCCCGCATTCGTCTCGAATAGGCCGGAGCCCGCCATGGCCCTTGAGGAAGTCCAACTGACTGCATCCGGCGCCCCCCTGGAAGAGCGCGAACAGATCGCCATCGCCACCCCGCGCCAGTTGATGTGGTGGAAGTTCCGCAAGCATCGCGTCGCCCTGGCCAGCGTGGTCGTCCTCGCCATCTTTTACCTGCTGGGTATGATTTTCCCCGAGTTCGTGTCGCACATGGACCCCAATGGCGTCAGCGCTTCATGGAAAAACGTGCCGCCCCAGGCCATCTCCTTCATCAATGCTGAAGGGGACTTCTCGTTGCGGCCCGGCGTCTACGGCCTGAAAAGCGAGCGTGATCCCGAAACCCTGCGCCGCAGTTACCAGGTGGATACCGGCGTCTGGCACCCACTCTATTTCTTCACCCCCGGCCGGCCCTACAGACTCTGGGGCATTTTCGAGACCGACCTTCACCTCTTTGGCCTCGGCCCGGATGCCGACCCCGGCGCCGTCTATTTCCCGCTGGGTACGGACCGCCTCGGTCGTGACATGTTTTCGCGGATCGTCACCGGCGGCCGTATCTCGCTCTCCATCGGCCTCGTCAGCGTCTTCCTCAGCCTGATCCTCGGCATCATCCTCGGCGGCATCTCCGGTTACTACGGCGGCCAGGTGGACAACCTCATCCAGCGCCTCATCGAGTTCATCCGTTCCATCCCCTCGATTCCTCTCTGGATGGGGCTCAGCGCCGCCCTGCCGCCCGAATGGCCGCAGGAGTGGCGCTACTTTGGCATCACCATCATCCTCTCCGCCATCGGCTGGACCGGCCTCGCGCGCCAGGTGCGCGGTCGCTTCCTCGCCCTGCGCACCGAGGATTTCGTCCTCGCCGCGCGCCTCGGCGGCGCCAGCGACCGGCGCATCATTCTGCGCCACATGGTGCCCTCCTTTACCAGCCACCTCATCGCCGCGCTGACCCTCTCCATCCCCGGCATCATCCTCGCCGAGACTGCGCTCAGCTTCCTCGGCCTGGGCCTCAAGCAGCCCGTCATCAGCTGGGGCGTGCTGCTGCAGGAGGCGCAAAACGTCCGCACCGTGGCCCTTGCGCCCTGGCTGCTTCTGCCAGGCCTGGCCGTGGTCATTTCCGTGCTGGCCTTTAACTTCCTTGGCGACGGCCTGCGCGACGCCGCTGACCCCTTCAGCCGATGAGCAGCCACGGGGAGCCAGTCATGAGCGACACCCTGCTTGAGGTCCGTGACCTGCACGTCAACTTCTATTTGACCGAAGGGATCGTGCGCGCCGTCGCCGGCGTCAACCTCAACCTGCGCAACGGCAAAACCCTCGGCGTCGTCGGTGAATCCGGCTGCGGCAAGAGCGTCACCGCCCGCGCCATCCTCAACATGGTGCAGCGGCCAGGGCGCATCGACCAGGGCGAGATTCTCTGGTACGGCGATCCCGAGCGTCCTCTGGATATCGTCCAGCTCGGCGCCGGAGGCCAGGAGGTGCGCGATCTGCGCTGGGGCGAGATCGCCATGATCTTCCAGGAACCGATGACCTCCCTCAGCCCGGTGCACAGCATCGGCAACCAGATGGTCGAGGCCATTCGTCTGCATCGCAACGCCAGCCTGGCGGAAGCCACCGAACAGTCCATCGAACTGCTGGGCCGCGTTGGCCTGTCCCAGCCGGCGCGTTTGCTGGACGCCTACCGCCACGAACTCAGCGGCGGCATGCGCCAGCGCGTCATGATCGCCATGGCCCTCACCTGCAGCCCGCGTCTGCTCATCGCCGACGAGCCCACCACCGCCCTCGACGTCACGACCCAGTCGCAGATTCTCGACCTGATGCGTGATTTGCAGGACGAGTACGGCATGGCCATCCTTTTCATCACCCACGACCTGGGCGTCATCGCCGAGATGGCCGATGACGTGGCCGTCATGTACCTTGGCAAGGAAGTCGAGGTCGCCGACGTCGACACCATCTTCCACCACGCCGCCCATCCCTACACCCAGGCCCTGCTGCGCTCCATCCCGCGCCATGACATCGTCACCGAGCGCCTCGAATCGATCCTGGGCAACGTGCCCGATCCCTACAACATCCCGCCGGGCTGCGCTTTCCACCCCCGCTGCCATCACTACGTGCCGGAACAATGCGCCAGCCCGGAGTTGATCGAGGTCGGCAGCGGCCAGTGGGCGCGCTGCGCGCGCGCGCATGAGATTCTGCCCGCTGCCAGTGGAGGGCCGGCTTCATGAGCGGTGAAAATGGCGCCCTGCTGCGCGTTGAGGACCTGAGCAAGCATTTCCCGATCTGGAAACGCGGCATCTTCGGCCGCAAGATCACCGGCCACGTGCGCGCCGTCGACGGCGTCAGCTTCGACATCGCCCGGGGCGAGGTACTGGGTCTCGTCGGCGAATCCGGCTGCGGCAAGACGACCACCGGCCGCGTCATCCTGCGCGCCGACACACCCACCGGCGGCGAAATCCACTTCACCCACAGCGAGTTGGGGGAAATGGACCTGGCGCAACTCAGTCGCGATGAACTGCAGCCCGTCTGGCAGAACATCCAGCTCATCTTTCAGGACCCCTACTCCTCGCTCAATCCGCGCATGACGCTGGAGCAGATCGTCAGCGAACCCCTGCGCAACTACAACGTGCTTGAGGGCAGCGCCCTGCGCGACCGGGTGGCGGAACTGCTGCGCCTCGTCGGCCTGCGCCCGGAGGTCATGTCGCGCTATCCCCACGCCTTCAGCGGCGGCCAGCGCCAGCGCATCGGCATCGCGCGCGCCCTCGCCCTGAACCCGCAACTGCTGATCTGCGACGAGCCGGTCTCCGCCCTCGACGTATCCATCCAGGCGCAAATCCTCAACCTGCTCAAGGACCTGCAGCAGGAATTTCACCTGACCTACCTGTTCATCTCGCATGACCTGAGCGTCGTGCGCCACATCTGCGACCGCGTGGCGGTCATGTACGTCGGCAAGATCGTCGAAATCAGCGAGACCGACAAGCTCTTCAGCGAGACGCAACATCCCTACACCGAAGCCCTGCTCTCCTCGGCCCCCACGCCCGATCCGCGCGTCCGGCGCAAGAAGGTGCGCCTGCAGGGTGAGGTACCCGACCCCGCCAACCCGCCATCCGGCTGTTACTTCCATCCGCGCTGCGTCCACGCCCGCGAACGCTGCAAGACCGATACGCCCCTGCTGCGCGAGACGCGCCCCGGCCACTGGTCGGCCTGCCACTTCGCCGAGGAACTGGACCTCACCGTCGTCCCGCCGCCACCGGCGGACAGCGCCTGACTGACCCTTGTACCCTGTACAGCCTGGTGACGGCCCTCACCCCCCAACCCTTTCCCGCTCAGTCGCGGGAGCCCTTCCCTCAGGGAGAGGGGGAGAATCCTCAAAGGCGATTGCGTTTGCCTCCAGTCACGGTGGCGATACGTTTCCCGGGGCATACAAATGTCGATCGGAAAGAACCAGGAGGATCTTTCAGGCCATGACCACAAAACCCTGGGACGTGATTGTGCTCGGCGTCGGCGGCATGGGCAGCGCGGCGCTCTACCACCTCGCCCGTCGCGGCCGGCGCGTCCTCGGCCTCGAGCAGTTCGGCGTCGCCCACGAGCTGGGCTCCTCGCACGGCCTGACGCGCATCATCCGCCTCGCCTACTACGAAGACCCGGCCTACGTGCCCCTGCTGCGCCGCAGCTACCAACTCTGGCGCGAACTGGAAAGCGGCGCCGGCGAGCAGTTGCTCCACATTTGCGGCTCACTGGACTGGGGGCCGGCGGACGACGAGATCTTCATCGGCTCACTGCAGTCCTGCCGGCAACATGGCCTGCCCCACGAGACGCTCGACAGCGCCGCCATCAACAAACGCTGGCCCGCCTGCCGTCTGCCCGCGGACATCATGGGCCTCTACCAGCCCGAAGGCGGCTTCCTGCTGCCGGAAGCCTGCATCCGCGCCCACGTGCGCGCCGCCCGTTCACATGGCGCGGCACTGCATACCGGCGTTCGCGTGCGCGAGTGGCGGGTCAATGCCGACGGTCTTGTGCAGGTGCGCACCGACGATGCGGTCTACCATGCGCAGCGCCTGGTCATCAGCGCCGGCGCCTGGACCGCGCAACTGCTGCCGCAACTGGCGACCGTTGCGCGTCCCGAGCGGCAGGTGCTGGTCTGGCTGCAGCCGAAGCAGCCGGCCCTTTTTGCGCCGGAGCGCTTCCCGGTCTTCAACTGCCTGGTTGACGAGGGACGCTACTACGGCTTCCCGGATTTCGCGGGCCAGGGCTTCAAGTTCGGCCGCTATCATCATCTCGACGAGCCCGCCGACCCCGATACACTCGACCGGGAGCAAATCACGGCGGCGGATGAAGGGGTACTGCGCGGCTTCGCGGCGCGTTACTTCCCGGCCGGCGCCGGCGCGGCCCTGCTGTACAAGGTCTGCATGTTTACCAACACGCCCGACGAGCACTTCATCATCGACCGCCATCCGGAGCATGAACAGGTCAGTATCGCCGCCGGCTTCAGCGGGCATGGCTTCAAGTTCGCCAGCGTCGTCGGAGAAATCCTGGCCGACCTCGCGCTGGAGGGCGCCACGCGCCACGACATCGACTTTCTGCGCGCCGGCCGCGAGATGACGCCCCCCAGCCCTGCAGGACTGTCTGGCTCGACAAAATAAAGCCCCTCTCCCTGAGGGAGAGGGGTTTGGGGTGAGGGCCCGAGGGGCACAGCCGACTACCCCTTCAGACCGCCCACCATCAGGCCTTCGATCAGGTAACGCTGGCCGAAGACGTAGACGATGACCACCGGCAGCGTCGCCATCACGATCGCCGCCAGCACCACCGAGATGCTGCCGGTCATCATGTAGCGCTGCAAATCGTTGATGCCCAGCGTAATCGGGAAGCGGGAGGTCGTGTTCATAAAGATCAACGGCGTCAGGAAGTCGTTCCACTTGCCGTTGAAGGCCAGCACCGCCAGGATCGCCATGCCAGGCGCCACCATCGGCAGGTAGACGCGGCGGAAAATCTGGAACTGGTTGGCCCCGTCCATCATCGCCGCTTCTTCATATTCCACCGGGATTTGCAGGAAGTACTGGCGCAGCAGGAAGGTGCCGAAGGCCGTCGGCAGGGCCGGCAGGATTAGCGACCACAGCGTGTCGGCCAGCCCGAAGACCTTGGAAATGATCACGAAGAGCGGAATCAGCGTCGCCTGATAGGGAATCATCAACGTGGCCAGCACCACCCAGAACAGGAGGTCGCGCCCCGGGAAGTACAGCCGGGCGAAGGTGTAGCCCGCCAGCGTGGCCGTCGTCAACTGGCCGAAGACCGTCGAAAGCGTCACAAAAAAGCTGTTGCCCATCTGGTAAACGAAGGGGATCTCATCGAAGACCTGCAGATAGTTGCCAAAGTACAGGTCCTCCGGCAGCCACTCCGGCGGCACGGTGAAGGACTCCGCCGGCGTGCGCAGCGACGTGGACGTCACCCACACGATCGGCATGATCGTCAGCATGCCGATGGCTATCATGAAAGCCATCGCCAGCCAATCGGCAGCATTGCGCGGCATCCAGTCCGGGATGCGCTCGACCACGTCTTCATCACCGCGGCGACGGGTCGAGAGTCGGTTGATGACCGTCATGTTCGTCTCCCCTCCCCTACTGGTAGAAGACCCAGCGCTTGCTGAGCAGGAACTGGAAACCGGTCACCGCCAGAATGATCAGGAACAGGACCACCGAAATGCTTGAGGCGTAACCGAACTCAAGGTTGGCGAAGGCCGTGTCGTAGACCATCATCACGGCCGTGCGGCTTGAATCGCCCGGCCCGCCGCGGGTCATCACATAAGGCTCGTCGAAGAACTGCAGCAGGCGAATCACGTCGATCACCGTCGCAAACAGGATCGTCGGGCTCAACAGCGGCAGCGTGATCAGCCACAGACGCTTGAGCCCGCGCGCCCCGTCCACCGTGGCCGCCTCCAGAATCTCCTGCGGCAAGGCGCTCACCCCGCCCAGATAGATGATGAAGGTGAAGCCCAGGTTGCGCCACACCGTCGCCAGCGAGACGCTGAAGCGCACCACGTCGCTGGAGACCAGCCAGGGCACCTTGTCGATGCCCAGCACCCCAAGGTAATAGTTGACGACGCCAAAATCCGTGTGAAACATATAGGACAGGGTGACCGCCACCGAAACGCCCGAAAGCAGCACCGGCAGAAACCAGACCGTCCGAAAGAAGTAGGCCAGGCGACTGCGCGCGAAGCGGTGCACCGACAGCGCCAGCGCGATTGCGAAGACCTCCAGCATGCCCACCGTCATCGCCATCATGACGAAGGTATTGCCGAAGCTGTTTCCCACCAGATCATGTTGAAACAGACGCGCGAAATTCTTGAGTCCGATAAAAACCGGCGGCCGGAATACGTTCCATTTCATGAAGCCCATGCCGACGGCCACCACGATCGGGCCCAGCACGAAAAGAATCAGACCGATCAGCGTCGGCAGCAGGAACAGAACGCCCAGCACCATGCGCTGGCGCCGGATGCCCTGCACCGTGTCGCCGGCCAACCAGGCGGGTAGCCAACTGCGTCGACCGCTGCCCAGGGTCGCTTCGGATGCCACGCCGAGCCCTCCCATACATTGCCTGGCAAAAGTATAGCGGCTGCACAGTGTTCTGCCGAATTCCTGTGCAGCCGCCCGTTGTCCTGCCGCTGTCGACCTTATGCGTTGCGAGCGTAGAGGTCCTCCAGCTCGGCCTGCATGGCGTCCAGTGTATCCTGCGGCGACTGCTCCAGGCTGACGGCCACTTCAGTATAGCGCGTGAAAATGTTCGTCAGCTCGATCGAGAAGACCGGCGCCGGGATGGGCCCCGTATCCGGCCGCGCGTCCACGGTATCGTAGAAAATGTTCCAGTTGCTCACGTTGGGAAAGCGCTCTGCCGTGCACATCGAGCGCCGCGCCGGCGTCGTCCGCGTCACCCTGAAGAAACCGATCATCTCCATCACGTCGCGGCCCGTATGCCACTTGACGAAGTCCCAGGCGGCATCTTCATTGCCGCCGATCAGGATCCACAGCGCGCCTACGCCCAGTTGGTGCCGCTGGGATTGCCAGCGCGGCCAGAACTGGGCGTCGTACGTGCCCGGTTCCATGCCCGCGTCCTGCAGGAAGCCCGTGAAGAAGCCCCCGCCCGGGTACATGCCAATCTTGTCGGCGGCGAAAAAGCCCGACAGGTTCTCGGCGAAACCGCGTTCGACCGATGGCGCATAGCCGTCCCGCGTCAACGCGACGACGTGCTCCAGCGCCTCGACGATCAATGGATTGTTGGCCTGTGGTTCCGGCCAGCGGAAGCCCCCGCCACGCCCCTCGGCGTTGGGGTCATCGGCGTAGAAAGTGTCCCACAGCCACTCGCCGCCCCCCACACGTTCCTCGGTCAGCAAATTGCTCCCGTTGACGAAGATCCAGGGCAGCCAGCCACCCCAGAGCCCGTTGTTCCAGGCGAAGCCGAATGAATCGCCATCCGGGCCCAGCCCGGTCAGGGCCATTGCGTATTCGTTGAAGTCATCCTTCGTCCAGTCCTCGCCCGGCATTTCCAGGCCGGCTTCCCCCAGCAGCTTGGTATTCAGCCACATGTTGGCGGCGTTGAAATCGCGCGGCAGTTGATAAAGGTCGCCCTCATAAAAGTCGGTCTCGACCAGCACCGGGCTGACGTCCGAGAAATACTCCATGAGATCATCGGCCTGGTCCAGCAGACGGTCCTTCATGCCCATGGCCAGGCCCTCGCCGGCGTAGAGCTGCGTCGCTTCCGTGGCCGCGAAGCCGATATCCACCGGCGTGCCGGCGGCCAGCGAAGCCAGAATTTTGGTCGCGACCTCGGCATGGTCGATGCCGGTCACGCTGACCGGCTCGACGGTCACGTTGGGCGCGACGCCGGCGTAGGTATCGATCACTTCCTGGTATTCTCGCGGGTCGGCCTGCAGGCGCAGCGTGATGTTGTCCTGCGATGGCGCCGCAGCGAGCGCCACGCTGCCCGGTAACGCGCCGGCAGCGGCAGCGGCCACCGTGGCCGCGCTCGCCTGTAGCATTTCGCGTCGACTTAAAGTGCTCATTTCAGTTTCTCCTCAAAAGATCCCTGGGCTTCAATGACCTGGATGCAGGGTCGCCGCAGCGACACAGCAACCTTGCAGTCCGGTCATGGCCCCTGTCGTCGTTCAGGTAATTGTCGTCCGCCGCCTGGCTGACGGTGAATTGCGCCTGTTTACGGAGGTTATGTTACTGTCAACTGGCGCACCGGCGTGGACTGTGCGGGAAGTTCGCAGCAGTGCTGCGGCCGCTATTTTTCCGAAATTTCCAATGTCGTCAAAGAGTCTTGCCTGTATGCGGGACAGCGACCGTCTGGCCGCTGCCCCGCACCCTGTCTCACAGACCTTACGCGTTGCGCGCGTAGAGGTCTTCCATCTCCGCCTGCATGTTGTCCAGCGCTTCCTGCGGCGTCTGCTCGCCGTTGATCGCCAGACCGGTGTAGCGCGTGAAGATGTTGGTCAGTTCCACCACGAACACCGGCTGCGCGATCGGACCCGTGTCCGGCCGCTCGTCGATCGTCTCGTAGAACACGCGCCAGTTCTCCACGCCCGTCGGGCCGAAGCGCTCTTCCGTGTTCAGCGAACGCCGCGTCGGCGTCGTCAGCGGCAGGGGCGTGAAGTGACCCAGGTTGTCCTGAATGTCACGCTTCTTGTAGTGCTTCAGGAAGTCCCAGCACTGGTCAGCGTTGGGGCCGCCATCCAGAATCCAGGGACCGCAGACGCCCAGTTGGTGCCGTTGCGACTTCCATTCCGGCCAGAACTGCGTGTCGAAAGAGCCCGGTTCCAGGCCGGAGTTGATCAGCCCGCCGGACCAGAAGCCACCCGCCGGCGTCATGCCCAGCTTGTTGGCGCTGAAGAAGCCCAGCAGGGTGTTGCCGCCGCCGATCGACACCGCCGGCGTCAGTCCCTCCTCCGTCAGCGAGACCACAAACTCCAGGGTCTCGACCATCTTCGGGTTGTTGGCCTGCGGCGCCGGCCAGCGCCAGCCACCGCCGCGCCCCTCGGCCCGCTCGTCGCCGGCATAGAAGGTGTCCCAGAACCATTCGCCGCCGGGCGCCCGCTCTTCCTCCAGCACGTTGGTGTCATTGACGAAGATCCAGGGCATCCAGCTGCCCCAGAAGCGATTGATCCAGCCATAGCCGAAGGAGCCGTCAATGCCGGTCATCGCCTGCGCCATGCCGTAGAAGTCGTCCTTGGTCCATTCCTTGCCCGGCATCTCCAGCCCGGCCTCGGCCATCAGATTCTTGTTGAAGAACATGTTGGCCGCGTTGAAATTGTCCATTAGCTGGTAGACGTCGCCCTCGTAGAGCATGGTCTCCGAAAGCGCCGCGCTGGTGTCCGCGTAGTACTCCATGAATTCTTCCGCGTCGTCCATCAGGCGCGCGGTCAGCGGCTGCGCCAGACCTTCTCCGGCGTAGAGGTGCGTCACCTCGGTGCAGGCGAAGCCGACGTCCACCGGATTGCCCGCGGCCAGGGTCGCCAGAATCTTGGTGGCGACTTCCTGATGATCGACGCCCGTCACCGAAATGGCTTCGATGGACACGTGCGGGTTCAGCTCCATGTAGGTGTTGAGCATGTGCTGGACGGTGTCCACGTTAAAGGTCTGGTAGCGCATCGAAATCTGGTCCTGCGATGGCGCCGAGGCCAGCGACACGCCCCCAGGCAACGCAGCGGCGGCGACCCCGGCCACACCGGCCGCGCTCGCCTGTAACATTTCTCTTCGGCTTAAGGTGCCCATTTCACTACCTCCAACTACTTCCCACCAAATAAACGACCGCCTGTGGCCCGGGGCAGCAGAACCCCGGCCCTTCGGCCAGCCCGTTGCGGGCATGTCCGCGCAACCGCGCAAATCATAGTGTAGCCACCAGGTCTCCACTCCGCCACAAGGGCAGCTACCGGAACTTCCAGATTGGACTCAGGCAAAAAAACGGGACAGCAACCCTCCGGTCACTGTCCCGCCGTCTTTCCCGCGAACCCTTACGCGTTGCGCGCGTAGAGGTCCTCCAGTTCCGCCTGAAGGACTAATGAACAGAAAGCTCCTGTCAAAGGCAACAAGCTCCCCCTCTCCCTGAGGGAGAGGGGGTTGGGGGGTGAGGGCTCCTCCCCGCCGTCTTTCCCGCGAACCCTTTACGCGTGACGCGCGTAGAGGTCCTCCAGTTCCGCCTGCATGTTGTCCAGCGCCTCTTGCGCCGACTGCTCCTGACTGACCGCCAGACTGGTGTAGCGTGTAAAGATGTTACTCAACTCCACCGAGAACACCGGCGCGGGGATCGGCCCCGTGTCGGGCCGCTCGTCCGCCGTGCCGTAGAACACGTGCCAGTTGGCCGGGCCGGTGTCGGCAAAGCGCTCGGCGTTGTTCATCGAGCGCCGGATCGGCGTCGTGCGTGTCGTGCCGCTGAAGAACGCCAGCAACTCCATCACCTCGCGCTGTTTACTGAAATTGGCGAAGTGCCAGGCCTGGTCAATGTTCGGGCCGTCGTTCAGGAGCCAGGGGCCGCAGACGCCCAGCTGATGCCGCTGCGAGGCCCACTTCGGCCAGTACTGCACGTCAAATTCGCCCATTTCCATGCCGTTGGCCAGCAGGAAACCGGTGAAGAACCCGCCTGCCGGGAACATGCCGATCTTGTTGTTGGTAAAGAAACCGGCCATGTTCTCGCTGAAGCCAAGCTCGGCCGTCGGTGCCAACCCGTCGGCCGTCAGCGAGACGACGAATTCCAGCGCCTCGACCACGGCCGGGTTGTTGGCCTGTGGCTCCGGCCAGCGATAACCGCCGCCGCGCCCCTCGGCCTTCGGTTCATCGGCGTAGAAGGTGTCCCAGAACCATTCGCCGCCCGGCGCCCGCTCCTCGCTCAGGATGTTGGTCTCGTTGACGAAGATCCAGGGCATCCAGCCGCCCCAGAGCCGGTTCGGCCAGGCAAAGCCGAAGGAATCGCCGGCCTCGCCAAGCCCGGTCATGGCCTGCGCGTAACTTACAAAGTCCTCCCGGGTCCAGGTCTCCTCCGGCACCTCCAGGCCCGCCTCGTTGAGCAGGTTGACGTTGAGGAACATGTTGGCCGCGTTCCAGTCAACCATCAACTGGTAGTAATCGCCTTCCCAGAACATGGTCTCCGACAGCACCGGGCTGATATCGGCGAAGTACTCCCTGAAGTCGTCCGCATTGTCCAACAGGCGATCCTTCAGCGGCGCCGCCAGACCCTCACCGGCGTAGAGTTGCGTGGCCTCCGTACAGGCGAAGCCAATGTCGATCGGCGTGCCGGCCGCCAGCGAGGCCAGAATCTTGGTCGCCACTTCCTGGTGGTCCGTCCCCGTCACGCTGATAATTTCCAGTGTGACGTTCGGATTGGCTTCACTGTAGGCCGCCAGCACAGCTTCGTAATCCGACGGCCAGGCGACCTGATAACGCAGCGTGACGTTGTCCTGCGATGGTGCCGAGGCCAGCGACACGCCCCCCGGCAAGGCGCTGGCGGCGACCCCGGCCACACCGGCCGCGCTCGCCTGTAACATTTCCCTTCGACTTAACCTGCCCATTTCACTCCCTCCAAAATACGCCCCACAAAAAATGCGACTGTCCGTGGACGGGACTGTCCCCCCAGCAGTCAGCACAGCAGTGCGAGACAGAGTCTAGCCGCCAGGTGTCCCCTCCGCCACAGGTGCAACTACCCTGGATTCCTCCATATTGGCCGCAACCGGGACAATAGCGTACATAACTTCTGGCCACTCCCCCGTCATCATGTCTCTCTGCCGTTGTGGCTGAATTGTTGACACCACGAGGATTCCGCCCTCCGAAAACCCCTGGACGACTCAAGTGACCACTCGCCAGGAAAATGAATGTCGCGCATTGAAATTAAAGCCCCTCTCCCTGAGAAGGGCTCCCGCGACTCAGCGGGAAAAGGGGGTTGGGGGGTGAGGGCCAGACCTGGCCTCCACCCCGTATGATTTCTCCAGAACACCCTTACGCGTTGCGCGCGTAGAGGTCTTCCATCTCCGCCTGCATGTTGTCCAGCGCTTCCTGCGGCGTCTGCTCGCCGTTGGTCGCCAGACTGGTGTAGCGGGTGAAAATGTTGGTCAGTTCCACCACAAACACCGGTTGCGCGATCGGACCCGTGTCCGGCCGTTCGTCGATTGTGTCGTAGAAGATGCGCCAGTTCTTCACGCCCGTCGGGCCCCAGCGCTCTTCCGTGTTCAGCGAACGCCGCGACGGCGTCGTTGCCGGTACAGGGTTGAAGTAACCCAGGCCCGCCTGCACTTCAGCATTCTTGTAATGCTTGAGGAAGTCCCAGCACTGGTCAGGGTTGGGGCCACCGTCCAGAATCCAGGGGCCGCAGACGCCCAGTTGATGCCGTTGCGTCCTCCATGACGGCCAGAACTGGGCTTCAAAGGTGCCCGGTTCCATGCCCGCGTTGTAAAGCCCGCCGGCCCAGAAACCGCCCGCGGGGGTCATGCCCAGCTTGTTGCTGGTGAAGAAGCCCTGCAGGGTGTTGCCACTGCCCATTTCCACGGCCGGCGTCAGCCCCTCCTGAATCATGGAAACCATGAATTCCAGCGCCTCGACCACCCTCGGGTTGTTGGCCTGCGGCGCCGGCCAGCGCCAGCCACCGCTACGCCCCTCGGCGCGCTCGTCATCCGCATAGAAGGTATCCCAGAACCACTCGCCGCCGGGCGCCCGCTCTTCCACCAGCACGTTGGTGTCATTGACGAAGATCCAGGGCATCCAGCTGCCCCAGAAGCGGTTGATCCAGGCGTAGCCGAAGGAGCCGTCGATTCCGGTCATGGCCTGCGCCATGCCGTAGAAGTCGTCCTTGGTCCAGTCCTTGCCCGGCTCCTCCAGCCCGGCCGCTTCCAGCAGATTCTTGTTGTAAAACATGTTGGCCGCGTTGAAGGTGTCCATCAGCTGGTAGACGTCGCCCTCGTAGAGCATGGCCTCCGAAAGCGCCGGGCTGTGGTCCGCGTAGTACTCCAGGAATTCCTCCGCGTCGCCCATCAGGCGAGGTGTAAGGGGTTGCGCAAGGCCCTGACCGGCGTAGAGGTGCGTCACCTCGGTGCAGGCGAAGCCGACGTCCACCGGGTTGCCGGCCGCCAGGGTCGCCAGAATCTTGGTGGCGACTTCATGGTGATCGACGCCCGTCACCGAAATGGCCTCGATCGACACGTGCGGGTTCTTTTCCATGTAGCTGTTGAGCATGTCCTGCACGGCACCAATGTTGAAGACCTGATAACGCATCGAAATCTCGTCCTGCGATGGCGCCGAAGCCAGCGACACGCTGCCCGGCAACGCGGCGGCGGCGGCACCGGCGATACCGGCTGCGCTCGCCTGTAACATTTCCCTTCGACTTAACTTGCTCATTTCCCTTCCTCCAAAATACGTCCCACAAAAAATGCGGCTGTCCGTGGACGGGACTGTCCCCCCAGCAGTCAGCGCAGCAGTACGAGACAGAGTCTAGCCGACAGGTGTCTCCTGCGCCACTAGTGGCAGCCGGCAATTTCCGTACGGTCTCCATGCAAAAAAACAGGGCAGCGACCCCATGGCCACTGCCCCGTTGTCTTGCTAGCGAAGGAAATCCTGCGCGTTGCGCGCGTAGAGGTCCTCCAGTTCCGCCTGCATGTTGTCCAGCGCGTCCTGCGGCGATTGCTCCAGGCTTATCGGTCCCGTTTTGCTTGCTCAGGGAAACACCGACTCCATCTGCCAGACGTCCAGCGCGTTCAGGCGCGCGCCGGCGCCCATCAGTCGTAAGGGCATTCCATCAGCACTGGCAGAGCAATTGAAACGTGCATTTACTTTCCTGGTTCCTGACTGAAATCCAGGGGAAGCTGAAGTGTCTCTACACTCACGTGCGATTGCTCTCGACCAGGAGAGGTTGTCTTTCCAGCGAGGATGTCAAGAAATGTTGACTTACAGGAAACGGCGGAATCCAGTTGTTGCCGCTTCATGAGTGAAACAAAGAGAGCGCAAGAACGAGCCTGACAGTTTAGAGATTTCTTCGGATTAAATTCGATGTCCGTGAAGCCCTTGTACCGATATAGACACTTGAGCCAGTCCCGGTGTGGATAAATTGCGCTGATGTATAGCCAGTCATAAAACGCGGTTTTCGGTTCAAGACCGAATTCAATCCCTTCGAAATCGAACCCGACAAGCGGCCCCGATCCCTTTAGCCGTTGATCGCGTTTTGCCGACCTTGGATCAACCTCGTACAAATCCGCGTATGGCCCTCCTTTCTCGAATACTTTGCTTCCCTGGAAAGCGCTTTCCAGCGGGATTTGGCCGCACCCGTCACTCTCTATCTTCAAATTGAATGCGCTTAAGCGTCGACCGACCTCTTCATCTGACTTGGTAGACACTTCTAACAGCGGAAAATACCCAGACATCTCCGCAGCCTTGTGTAGTGCTTTGATGTTTTTCTTTTTCTGGACAGGCGCAAAGCCAGCGTTCCACACAAATTCGAAGAATTGCTCGTTTACAAATGAGCAGTTGCCAGGAGATGCCGGAATAAAGACAGGGCGCTTAGCCACAGGGGAAATTCCGGATAAACCTCAAAGGTATATTGTCAGGAATCAGGATCTCGTACCTTCTGGCAGCATCCCAGCGCCTGCGCATTTCACTGGATTTCTGCTGTCCATACAACTGGTTGCAGACTTCATAATCGATCATGTTCTTCTCAACAGCTTCCTCCATAGCGTAATGTAATACACCAGTTTTGACAGAATTGTCAGGCACAAAACGTACTCCGGACCAGGATACAATTCCCGGTTCAATTCGCAAATAGATTGTTTCCACGATACTCCCTTCGTGATGTGCGACGTATTCCATCGGGTGGCGTACGGTGCAGCAAAGATGCACATAGCAGTCCAAACCCTTTTGTTGGTCCAAACTGTGGCTTAAATCGTTACCACCAGGCGCGGGAATCGAAATCCCTAACCGCCGAATTTCGGCAAGGGAATACAGACCGCCAAATTGCCTTATGTTGTCCAGATTCCTTGTGTCAGTAAAGTGATAGAGGACGTGAAATCCTGCATCCCTCATCGCTTCCCCAAGTCATTTTCGAGGCCAGGTTGCCTGCATCTGCCACACGTCCAGCGCGTTCAGGCGCGCGCCGGCGCCCGTCAGCGCCAGACCCCTGCAGTTCGCATCGGGCGGATAGATGCGGCTGGTGATGCTGGTGCGGCCGTTGGCGATGATCTCCAGCACCGAGCCGTCCAGCAGCACCAGCAGTTCCAGCGCCTCGCCCGCCGCCAGTTCGTGCGGCGCCGCGCAGGGGTCGCTGTCGTTGAACAGACTTTCATCCTGGCGCGTCACCGTCAGTTCCTGCGTCGCCGCGTCCCAGTTGATGGCCGCACCGTAGCTGCCGTCCGGCGCCTGGGCCAGCTTGACTCCGGCCTGGCCCTGTGGCGCGAAGCTGGCGCGCAGTTCCAGCGCCAGACTGCCGCAGTCCAGCGCCACTTCGCCGTCAATGTCCTGCGGACCCAGTTGCGTATGCGCGCCGCGGATGCCTGCAAGTTCCGCCACGGGTTCCATCACCAGGCGCTGCTGACTGTCCAGGCTGAGCACGCGCGGGATGGCCTGCACGCCCGACCAGTTACTGCGCACCTGTTCGGAGACACTGCGCCCCTCGCGCAGCCAGCCCCACATCAGACGCCGTCCCTGGCTGTCCTCGATGCACAGCGGGGCATAGTAGTAAGCGTAATCCAGCACGCCGTCCGTCTCCGGGTGGAAGCGACGGCCGTCAAAGTCACCGGAAATCCAGTAGACCCTGTTGTCGCGGTCATCATGGATGGAGGAGAAATACAGCACCCACTTGTCGCCCAGGGGGAAGAAGTTCGGGCACTCCCACATCCGGCCGTGTTTGTCCACGTCGCCGGTGATCATCGGCCCCAGGTACTCCCAGGCCACCAGGTCCGGCGAGCGGTAGAGCGGGATCATGCCGCCATTGCCCTCGATGCGGCAGCCCAGCACCATGTACCAGCCGTCCTCGCCGCGCCAGACGAAGGGATCGCGAAAGTCGCGCTGCTGGCCGGAGAGGGCCGGCACCTCCGTCAGCACCGGGTTGGCCGGGTGCCGTTCCCAGTGCACCAGGTCCGCGCCGCTGCCGGTCGCCAGGGCCTGCACCTGCACCTGGCTGCCCGGGCCACTGGTGGCGGTGTAGATCACCGTCGGCACGCCGTCATTGTCAACCGCGCAGCCGGTGAACACGCCGGATTCGTCATAGCTGCCCGGCACCGGCGCAAAGGCCACCGGCAGGTCGCGCCAGTGAATCAGGTCCTCACTGACCGCGTGGCCCCAGTGCATGTCGCGATGCACGGCCTTCCAGGGGTAGTGTTGATAGAAAAGATGATACTGGTCGCCCCACTGGAGCAGTCCGTTAGGGTCGTTCATCCAGCAGGATGGCGGCAAAAAGTGCCAGGTCGGCCGCTGCCAGTCACCGGCCAGCGCCTCCCGCTGCTGCTGCATCTCTGCTACCGAATAAAGGGAGGGCATGGGCAAGACTCCTGCGCCGGTAGACTACGGGAAATAACGCGAACGAAACATAGCGGGATTCACAGGACCCCGCAACCAGGCAGAAGGACTCCCGCGTCAAGCGGGAAAGGCTCCCCCTCTCCCTAGAGAAGGGCTCCCGTCCCCCAAGGCGGGAAAAGGGGGTTGGGGGGTGAGGGCCCCCTCACCCAGGACGAGAAAGGGGCCGGGGGTGAGGGCGCGGCAAACTGTCATCGCGTACAATTGCCCCGTCACCAACCAGCCCGGGAAACGCCCATGTCCCTCGCCGAGCGTGTAATCAACGCCTTCAACCAACGTTTTGACGGCCCCCCTGCCCTGCTGGTGCGCGCGCCGGGACGCGTCAACCTCATCGGCGAGCACACCGACTACAACGACGGCTTCGTGCTGCCCATGGCCATCGACCGCGCGCTGTGGATCGCCCTGACCCCGCGCGCGGACCGGCGCGTTGTCGTCCATTCCCTCGATTACGACACCCGGGCCGACGTTGACCTCGCCAGCCTCGCCCACGCGGACGACGGCTGGCCCGAATACCTGCGCGGCGTCGCCTGGGCGCTGCAGGGGGCCGGTCTGCCCCTGCGCGGCTGGCAGGGCGTCATGGCCGGCGACGTACCGATCGGCTCCGGCCTGTCTTCCTCGGCTGCCCTGGAACTGGCCCTCGCCCGCGCCTTTCAGACCGTTTCCGGTTTCGCCTGGGAACCGGCTGCCATCGCCCGTCACGCCCAGCGCGCCGAAAACGACTGGGTTGGCATGAATTGCGGCATCATGGACCAGATGATCTCGGCCGCCGGTGAAGCCGGCAACGCCCTGCTCATCGACTGCCGCAGCCTGGAGACGACGTTCGTGCCCCTGCCGCCGGAGAGCGTCGTGGTTGTGATGGACAGCATGACCCGTCGCGGTCTGGTCGATTCCGCCTACAACGAACGGCGCGCGCAGTGCGAGGCCGCGGCGCGGCACTTCGGCGTCGCCGCCCTGCGCGACGTCGACGAAAGTGACTTCAGGCAGCGGGCGACACAACTTGATGACCTCACCCGCCGGCGCGCGCGCCACGTCATCAGCGAAAACGCCCGCACCCTGGCCGCCGCTGACGCCATGCGTCGGGGTGACGCCACCCGGCCTGGCGCTCTCATGAACGCCAGCCACGACAGCCTGCGCGACGATTTCGAGGTCTCCACCGCCGCCCTGGACGTCCTCGTCGCCGCGGCCCGCGGCCAGCCTGGCTGCTTCGGCGCCCGTCTGACCGGCGCCGGCTTCGGCGGCTGCGCCGTAGCGCTCGTGCACGTCGACGCGGTCGCTGACTTCGTGCCGCTCGTCACGCAGCGCTACGAAGCGGCCACGGGTCAGACGCCAACCCTCTACGTCTGCCGGCCCGCCGCCGGCGCCAGCGTCACTTCACTGACCTGAGCGGCCAGTGCGGCGGGCCCTCACCCTAAATCCCTTTTCCCGTCCCGGGGGACGGGAGCCCTTCTCAGGGAGAGGGACTTCAAAAAACTGGTCCGCCAGTAACAATTCACATTCTCTCCTGGACAGGCCCCCGGCGACACTTCCGGCACGGTTTTCTCATCCACTCCCCACAGGAAGAACTCCCCCTCTCCCTGAGGGAGAGGGGGTTGGGGGGTGAGGGCCGCCCTCAGTGATACGCCGGCAGCCAGTCGCCGTGCGCCTCGATCAACTCGTCCACCAGCGCGTAAATCTGCTCCAGCGAGAGCTCGGCCGCCGTGTGCGGGTCCAGCATCGCCGCGTGATAGATGTGCTCGCGCCTGCCCGTCAGGGCCGCCTCCACCGTCAACTCCTGGACGTTGACGTTGCTGCGGATCAGCGCCGCCAGTTGCGGTGGCAGCGCGCCGATGCGCGTCGGCTGCACGCCGTTGCAGTCCACCAGACAGGGCACCTCGACCGCGCAGCCCGGCGGCAGGTTGTCGATCAGGCCCTCGTTGCTGACGTTGCCGTAAATCACCACCGGCTCGTCGGTCTCCATCGCATTGATGATCTGTGAGCCGTACTCCATGCTGCGCCGGATTTCCGGCCGGTAGTCCGGCGCCTCCATCTCAAGCCGCAGGTTACGCCAGTGGTCGATCTGCAACTCACAGCGGCGCAGGTACTCGTCCAGCGGCACGTTGAATTCCTCGATCAGGTCATTGCGGTCGCGCTTGATGAACCAGGGCACGTACTCGCTGAAGTGCTCGCTCGATTCCGTGACGAAATAGCCCAGGCGCCGCAGCATCTCGTAACGCACCAGGTTGTCCTCCGGCGCGCGACCCTCCGCCAGCACCTGGCGAATCCGCGGGTACAGGTCCGCGCCGTCCCGCTCGAACTTCAGGTAGAAGGCCATGTGGTTGATGCCCGCCGCCAGATAGTTGATCTCCTCCAGCGGCACGTCGATGTCGCGCGCCAGCTGCGCGGCCGTGCCCTGCACGCTGTGGCACAGCCCGACCGTGCTGATGTCGCTGCCGCGGTTCAGCGCCAGACAGTTCATCGCCATCGGGTTGACGTAGTTCAGGTGCATCACGGCGGGACACAGTTCCTGCATGTCGCGGGCGATGTCGAGAAAGACCGGGATGGTGCGCAGCGCGCGCATGATGCCGCCGATGCCCAGCGTGTCGCCGATCGTTTGTCGCAGACCGAAACGCTTCGGCACGTCAAAATCGATCACCGTGCCCGGCCTGTAGCCGGCGATCTGGAACATGCTGATGACGTAGTCCGCCCCGTCCAGCGCCGCGCGACGGTCGGTCGTCGCCTCGATGGTCGGCGCGACGCCCAACGTTTCCGCCACTTTTCGCGCCACGATGCCCGAGGTCGACAGCCGTTCCTCATCGATGTCGTGCAGGCTGAGCGTGACCTCCTGCAAGGCGGGATACTGCAGAATGTCGCCCATCAGGTTGCGCGCGAATACGGTGCTGCCGGCCCCGATGAAGGTGATCTTCGTCATGCCCTGCCTTTCCTGTGTCCGTCCATTCCCCTGCGGGCGTCCCGGCGGGGTGCCGGCGCGGCGCCCGCACGCCACCCAGGCACTATCTTGCCGCGCTTTCCCCGGGGCGCAAGACTCAGCATTCGATGTACGCCGCCATGGGCGAGGCCCGCAAGGCCGCCAGCCACTCTTCCTGCGACCGTCGCTCACGTTCATCATTGCGCCGGCTACCACCCAGCAACGCCACCACAAAACCGCCCGGGTTGCGTATATCGCGACGTCGTTCCAGAATACGCAACGCCCTGCGCAGCGCCTGCGGACCCTGCGAGCGCAACAACTGGCGCGCCGTGGCGAAGGACAGGGCATGCCCCGCCCCACGCGTACGCGTCGCCTGACAGAGCTGTCGCGCCAGCGCCAGGTCCGCCGCAGCGAAGCTCGCTGGCCGGTCGCCCGGTTGCGCTGCCTCCCCGGACTTGTCGGCGCCGCCAGCCCCCTGACGACTGCTCCACCAGTCGCGACAGCGCTCCGGATCGCGCCAGACCTCCGGGGCCACGGTCTCGACGGCAGCCGCGCTGCAGGCAGGGCAAAACTCCGGCTGCGTTTCGCAGAAGCCGCCACGGCCGCAGGCTGCACAGTGCCAGTAGCGCAGCGCCATTTGCCGCCCGGGCAAATTTCCGGCCCCGGCGCCGCCGGCAACATCCGGGTGTACGCCTGCCCCCTGCTGTTTGTGATGTTTTTCACATATTCGCCCGGGTGGCGTCCTGCCTGACGCTACCGTAACTCCAGTTACGCTTGCCGCGGGCCTGTGCTGCAACGCCGCTGACGTCTTGCGGTACAGGTCGGGCCTGGGCGGGACCGGTACGTTGGCGGCGGACAACTCATAATGGTTCCAGCCCTGCCGCAGATAGCGCAGTTGCCCGTAGCGCTGCAGCAGGCACCGGGCCAGTCCCCGTAGCGCCGGCCAGCGCCGCCGGTCGCCGCTCTCCAGAAAGCGGCCATCGTTCCCCGCCGCTGCCGGCAAGCGTTTCAGCAGCCGCTCATCAAGCGCCTCTACCCGATAACGCGCCTCTACTTTCAGTCCGGCACGGCGATCATAGCGCCGGCTGGTCCAGACCGAGACTCCCAGGCGCGCGCCGAGCCAGCGTCGCGAATACAGTCCCGGTCGCCGCTCAATCAACGAGCGATGCAGGGCGCAGCGGTAAGCCTGCGGCGAACACAGGTCCCGGCCCTGCAGCGGATCACTGCCACCATCCTGCAGCTTCAGACGCCGCAACAGCCACGCCGGCGTCGGCACACGGTACAAACGCGGCGGCCGACCCCTTTTGACTCGCCCTGCACCCCTCACAGATCTACAAAGGGAGTACTCCATGCCGCTATGATCAGCAGCGTTAGCCAGCTTTTGTGGGGGGTTCCGGGGGGAAGCGAACACCAGCTCACCATCAGCCAACCGGGCAAGCAAAGCCCGCTGTACGCTTCGGCGACCAATCCCAAATCCCCCAACCAGGCGACACAGGGTCCACTCCGACAACAACCTGCCACCCCGCATTCCAACCAGCAGGACGGCATCCAGCACCCGCGCCGCCGCCACGTCGCCCCGACCCAGCAGACTCTCGCGCAAGACATTGGGCAGGCCCCGCCGCGCCCGGGTGCTGTAAGGCGTTCTCCGCGGCCGCCGCCAGGCACTCATGATCGTGCGCTGCGCCTCGCTCCGGCGTTGCGCCGCCGTCTCTGGCACATGCGGCCCGACCGGCGCCTGCACCACATGTACCGGCACCAACACTTCACAGGCCCGTTCCCGACTCCAGCCACAGTCCCGCGCGAGGGAAGCGGCCCGGAACAGCGCGTGGTTGCGGCCACCCTGCACCGCCAACCGACGATACCAGCCCCGCAAGGCCTCAACCTGCAGGTCCCCGCCTGGCAGCATCACTGGCAGTTCGCTGCCATTGAGCGTGGCCGCCGGGCCGCCATCATGATGCAGTCGCCATAGCGACACGAAATCCGTCAGCGCGTCAGCCCCATCCTGATCCAGCACCAACGGTTCTGCGTTATGAATGACCTGCCAGTGACGGCCGGCGATGCAGGTCGGCGGCGCCAAAACATAGGTACCGTCAAACTGAAGGTCCGCACCGGGGGCCCGGCCGCCGCATAGCTCAACGTCAGCGGGGACCTCGAAGTAGTAATGCGGCTGTCCGCGGCCGCCGGAGCGGACCGTCCAGGTATCCAGCAGTTGCGGGCAGCAGGACGCGAAGGCCCTGGCCGCTGCCGCATCGTCGAGGTCCAGCACCGCCAGTCGCGACACGCGGCCGCAGACGATGCCCAGCGCAGCGGCCTTACCGGACTCAAACCAGCCAGGCAGGTCGTCCGCTGCGGGCCGACGCTGCTGCAGCCTTTGCCACGCCATGGCCGGCGCCTTGGGCCGGCGGGGGTCCGCGTCGCCTCGCAAGGGCAGCACGGACCAGCCGCGAGCGAGGTAATGACCGGCTGCATCAATGAGGCGTGAGGGGAGTTTCTCACGCGAATCTAACATGAAATCGCCCTGTTCAGGCGATGTCCATTGTCAAATTCACTTGGGGTGGGTAGACTTGTGGACGGGATTGACGAGGTGTCTGTGCTGCGAGTCTTGCCGGACTACAGCGGCCGGGAAGTCAGATAACCCGGATCAGACGGTGACACTGCCACAAGCCATGCGGCTCAGGTGAAACCGAATGGACATCTCCATACCAAAGCCTGCGATCAGTCGCAGGCTTTTTGCTTGTAAAGCTGCTTCAGGCCACATCCTGGCACATTTTCCGCCTGGCGGCAAGCAGGGCGGCGGGCAGGATTGCATTCAGGCACAGGTGTTACGCGAGGCGGGACGTGTCCGGGAGTGCGTGAAACGGTTCGGCGAGGCCTTCCCTGTACCGCAAGAGGGGAGGGCATGGCGGAGGAAGATAGGCGCAGGGATAGCGTAACTGCTGTTACGGTATCGCGGAGTCTGGCAGGAATTCGTGGCAAAAGTGCGGCAAACGGACGCTGGCGCGGGGGACTGCGGTGAGTGAGGCCGGTTATGTGGCCCGGGACGGGGGCAGGGGCAGGGCGGTCAGGCCGTAGCGTCAGCCCTGCTTTCAGCGTCGACTGATGGCCTGTCGCAATTCCTCCAGCCAGCGCACGTCGAGATCGATCAGTTCCAGCGCCGTCTGTCGTTCCCGCCCATTGAGCAAGGGGTAGCGCTGGGCGTATTCCCAGACGCGGTTGCGTCGCCGCCGGCTGGCGCGTTCGGTAAAGGGGTTGCTCACCGTTTCGCGGCGTTCGGGCGCGCTGCGTGTGCTGTCGCCAGTCTGAAGACGGCGGATCTCGCCTTCACCCAGGTTGCGTTCGTCGGCCTCTTGCCAGCGCGTATCATCGAGGCGCAACAGGGCCCGGTACTGTCGCAGTTGCACGGGGCTCTTCAGGCCCATCGCATTCAGCAGGCGTTCACCCTCGCCCCGCGGTACGCGGAACTCATGACCATCCGCCACCTGGGCGTAGTACTCGCGCTCGCTGCCGCCGGCCGCCACCACCTCATCGTAGTCGCGAAAGCTGTAACCGCGTTCACGCAGGAGGTCCATCAGGAGGATGGCCAGTTGGCGCGCGCGGCCGATGGCGTTAAGGTCGCGGCGGGCGCTGTTCTCGCCCGCCTGACGCCAGACGTCCACGTATTCCACCAGATGCGCCGGGATATGCGACCAGTCTTCGTGCGGGAAATGCAGCTGGAGCAGATGGAAGGCCAGCCAGCGTCTTTCGCCGGTTTCCAGCACGAAGGCCCGTTCCGCGCGCGCCACCGTGATTGGGTTGGTCAGGCCTGTCTGCCGAATGCTGACCGCCAGATTCACCAGACCCAGCAGGGAGGCCGCCAGTGGCCCCACCTGTTCCAGCCAGGCCGCGTCGACGCCGTTTTCGTCCTCGTTGCCGTCGATGCCTTGCGGCAGATGCACCTGATTTAGCAGCGCCTCCAGGTTGAGGGAGTTGCCCTCGTGCAGCAGTTCCTGTTGCCAGCCGGCGAACAGTTGCGCCACGTTGCGCGGATCGCCGTCCCAGTACATCCGCGCGCGCAGCGGCACGGCGCGCCGCGGCTGGGCCCGGTCCGGCCAGATGTTGCTGATGTCCACCGGCCTGGCCGTCTTGCGCTGGTTGTCCAGCCGCGCGATGTCCGCCGGCAGGGCCGTGTCACGATAGATGGCGTCGGCCGCTTCCTGCGCGCTGGACCGCTGCAGGTTCAGGAGCGTGCCTTCCCGGTCGCGCGTGCGTCGTCGACGCGACATGCTACACGGCCTCCTGCACGCGGTGCACCAGCGCCAGGGCTTCCTCGGCTGCCCTGGAGCCCGGCTGCATCGCAAATACCGGTCGCCGTTCGGAGACGGCTTCCGTCCAGATCGTACGCTGTGTGATCGGCGGCCAGACGGTGTCGCCGAACATGCTGCGCAGGTCCTTCAGGTTCTCGCGATGCTCCAGCGTCTGGCGCCGGTACATGGTAGGCACGATGCCCATCACCTCAATCGGCCCCAGGTTCCAGCGGTCGCGGTGCTGTTGCGCGGCTTCCCGGTGCTTGATGCTTTCCACCAGGCCGTCGAAGGAGAGGTACTCGCACTTCGTCGGGTGAAGGATGTGGTCCGTCGCCAGATAGATCGAGCCATGCAGCAGGGAGGGCGTCGGTGAAGTATCGAAGACCACGAAGTCGATCAGTTCTTCCAGTTCGCGCACCCGGTCGCTGACGGCGAAGGCGTCCGATATCGAGTTGGCGATGTTGCGCGTCTCGATGTTCGAGGGGACGATGAACAGTTCGCCCTGCAGCGTTTCGCCAGGTATGCGATACTGCTCTGGCGGCACCTGGCGCATCGTGTCCTGCAGACCGGCATCGCGCACCAGCAGGTTGTAAAGGCCGGGTTCCTTGGGCATGGCGCACATGACCGTCGCATGGCCCTGCGGGTCGGCGTCGACCAGCACGACCCGGTGCCCCAGTACGGCCAGGCCGGCGGCGATGTGGGTCGCCAGCGTCGTCTTGCCGACGCCCCCCTTCTCATTGAGCAGCGTGATGACGTGCATCTCAGCCCTCCCGGCCCGGGCGAGTCCCTGCCCGCTCGTTCGCCGGCGCCCTTTCGGTGGCGCTGTAGACGAATTCGTAACCGATGGGCGTGCGATTCTCGCGGTGCTGAATCTCGACCAGCCCCTTTTCCTGCAGGATCTCCAGCATCGCGATGTCATAGGCGGAGAGTCGTCGCTTGCGCAACTTGCGGGCGATCGAACTGCGCGTCAGCCAGTCGTCTTCTGCGTTGCGCAGGACGTTCAGCAGTCGGTCGCTCTGCATGCTCAGGCGCGAGGTCGTTCGTTCCACCGTCATCTCCCTGGGGGTAACTCGCCACGTCTGCGGGCGACGCTACTATAACGCAGGAATGCAAGCACGCAAGCATGCAAGCGTAGCGCCGCCAGGGCGATTATGTGAAAATATTCACATACAGGCAGTGAAAGAAGTCGCGCTGCTGCCCGCGCCGGTCCAGGCGGCCAGTAGCCAGCCGAGCGCCAGCAGGGCCCCAAAGCGGCCGTGCAGACGCGCCGTGCGCCCCTGTACGACGTGCAGCGGGCCGACCTCCCTGGTGGCCAGCACCTGGCGCTGCAGGTACCGGGCTTCCGGCAGCGTCGCCAGCGCCAGCAGCGTCGGCCAGGGGATCAGCGCGGCAGCGCTCAGCAGCAGCAGCAGGACATAGCTCCCGGAGACCAGCAACAGATACTCGGCGCGCGCGGCGCGCCAGCCAAAGCGGACCGCCAGGGTGCGCTTGCCAACGGCGCGGTCCGCCTCCATGTCGCGCAGGTTGTTGGCGTGCAGGATGGCCGCCACCATGAAGGCCAGCGGCAGCGAGGCCAGCAGCGGTTGCCAGGCCAGGCAGCGCGCCTGCACGTACCAGGCGCCCAGCACCATCAGCGGCCCCATGAAAATCCCGGCCGCCACCTCGCCCAGTCCCACACGCGCGAGCGGCCAGGGCCCGGCGGTGTAACTCACCGCCACCAGTACCCCACCCGCGCCGATCCACAGCAGCGGCGAGGAGAGCAGCGCCGGCCCTTCCCGCGCCAGCAGCAGCAGACCCGCCAGCACGCCGCCGCCGAGGCTGACGAGGGCGCCGACCTTTACGCTGCCCGGCGGCAGAACGCCCTGCACAATGGTCATCCCCTGGCCCGCCTGCTTGTAGACGTCGGTGCCCTTGCGCCAGTCGGCATATTCATTGATCAGGTTGGTCGCCACCTGCAGCAACAGGGCGCCGGCCAGCGCCAGCGCGAATACCGGCGGATCGAACACGTTATGGTCGATGGCCATGGCAGCCGCGAGCGCCATCGGCGCCAGCGTCGCCGTCAGCGTGCGCGGTCGCGCGGCGCTGTACCAGGCCCGCCAGGTGCCCGCATTGTCGCCAGCTGCCATGTGTTCGCTCCCTGTACTGTCCGCGCATTGTAGTCAGGGCGCCGGCCCCTGCGCCAATGCCGGCGCCAGATCTGCCCTGCCCATCGCGGCCTCGCTGTGGTACAATCCGCCAAAATGACCAGGTTCCGGCCCCCGATCGGGGTCGTTGCTGCAAGCGCAGCGCCCGGGCGGGGCAGCCGGGAAGACAGGAATCCCTATGGTGGAAGTTGGCGACAAGGTCGTTCACCTGCGCTATGGGGCCGGGACGGTGACCGGCCGCCAGGTGCTGCGGCGCCAGGGCAAGCGACGCCCCCACTTCTGCATTGTACTGGCCGACGAGACCGGCACCCTGCTCATCCCCGAGGACGCCATCGAAAACGCCGAACTGCGCCAGGCCATGCAGGACACCCAACTGATCGAAAATATCATGGAAGACCCGCCCGACGAGTTGCACGACAATCATCGCACGCGTCAGGGCTTTATCGAAAAGAAGCTCAACAGCGGCAAGCCGGCGCATATCGTGCAGGTGCTGCGCGACCTCAGCTGGCGCGAGCGCACCGGCAAGCTCACCGGCACGGACCGCCGCCTGCGCAAGAGCGCGCTGGAGCGCCTCGTCGGGGAAATCGCCCTTGGCGCCTCGCGCAACGCGGAGGACATCCAGAGCTGCATCGACGGCATCGTCGACGACGCCATGCAACGCCACCTCCCTGACAATCCCGGCTGAGCCAACCAGAAACTGCACAGCAAGGCAAAAGCCCCGCTCAGTCGAGCGGGGCCTTTCGTGGTCGAGATCAGGTTACTGTTTTGATACTGAGGCCCCCTCTCCCGCCGGAAGAGGGGGTTGGGGGTGAGGGGCGCTACGTCTTGATGATGTAGTTCACTGTCTGGTAGGGCGGCATGTTGTTGTGTGCTGTACCTGTTCCGGTCGGGGCAATGAAGCTTTCAGTCCCCGGATTTTGGCTGATCAGGGTTTTGGTATAGTCGGGCGTGATTTTGGTGAGTGCACTTCGGTCACTTCGAAGTCGAAACCTGGTTTGGGTGCCTCCGCCTGATACCAGGCCATAGTAAACATCGTGCGTATGCTCTGGTAGCTCATCCACAGTCAACGCCTGCGTCTCGGTACCACCACTGCCACCAAGTTCGTCCGCTTCGGTCGCCGTGACCCGGTCGGCGCTGACCCCGCCCATGTTGTCCACACCCACCATGACGCGGCCGCGGAAGTCCGGCAGGTTGAAGGTCGTGTTGGCGTTGCCGAGGCCATAGTCTGTACCGATCACCGCGAAGAGATCGGCATAGGTCGCGCGGCTAATTGCCGCGCCGTTGCACAGCAGCCAGCCGGCCGGCGCCGTCCCGCCGGCAAATGCCACGATAGTGCCTGTTGCGTTCGCCACTTCTGTTTCCTCCGTTTCGTCACTGTCCACTGGGACAAGCCGCAAGTTGTCCGGCAGGTTGATGTTCAGGTTCACCATGCCGGAAACGCCGCCCGCGTTTTCCGCTGCCTCTTGCATCGGGGCCCCGGCCCCGGATGCCTGTCCGTTCGTCATGTCATCTTCCTCTCGTCTTCCTGTACGAATGCCATATCACGCGACAATTCTGAGTCTGGCATGCCTGCCCCCGCACATGGGGAACATATGTTCACAATCCTCTTGCGCCCTGCGGGAAATCTGCAACCGCAACCCCATTAAAAAGTCACCCCTCTTCCTCAGGGAGAGGGGTCCCGTCCCCCAGGACGGAAGGGCTCCCGCCCCCCAAGGCGGGACAAGGGCGGGGATGAGGGCAGGTACTCCCTCAGGTCTTGATGATGTAGTTCAACGACAGGTAGGGTGGTATGTTGTAGTGTCGGTCGGTGCCGCCGCCGCCCTGTATGAAATTCGGGAAGCCACGAGAATCATAAACCCTGTTACCTGAGCGGGAACGTCTTTCGTATCTGGGGTAGCGATCGTCCGGGTCGCCTGATCGCCCAAATGCGAAGCCGATGATGCGGCTACTGCCGCCGGCACCTACCCCGTTTGCCCGTTCATCTTCACCTGGATCGCTGCCAGGTGAGGATGTCGACCCTACCAGGACATCGTGGGCGTGCGGGGGGAGTTCGGATTCCTGTAGCGCCACCCTGGATTCACCGCTCGCTCCACCGAGGATGGTTGCCTCGCTGTCCACCACCCGGTTCGCGCTAACCTCACCCATGTTGTCCACACCCAGCGGGAAACGTCCACGCAAGTCTGGCAGGTTGAAGGTCGTGTTGGCGTTGCCGAGGCCGTAAACCGTGCCGATCACGGCGAAAAGATCGGCATAGGTCGCCCGGCTCACCGCCGCGCCGTTGCACAGCAGCCAACCTTCCGGCGCCGTTGAGCCGGCGTAAATCTGGATCATGCCTGTAGTGTTTCCGTTACTCACAGTTGTCTCCTCCTGGTCTGTATCTACTGTGCTGATCCGCACGTTGTCCGGCAGGTTGACGGTCAGGTTCATCATGCCGGAGACGCCACCCGCGTTTTCCGCTGCCTCTTGCATCGGGGTCCCGGACCCTGACGTCTGTCCGTTCGTCATGTCATCTTCCTCTCGTCTTTCTGCATAAATGCCATATCACGCGACAATTCCCTGTTTATCATGCCTGTACTTGCACATGGGGAACATATGTTCACAATCCCCTTGCGCCCTGCACTCCCACGTCCGCGACGCAGCTTCTGCCTTCGCCGCGGTGCCCTGAATTGCCCGCGCCCTGCGGGAAATCTGCAACCACAACCCCTTTAAAAAGTCACCCCTCTCCCTGAGAAGGGCTCCCGCCCCCCAAGGCGGGACAAGGGCCGGAGGTGAGGGCAGGTACTCCCTCAGGTCCTGATGATGTAGTTCGGCGTCTGGTAGGGCGGCATGTTGTTGTGCGGCATGTCGCCGCCGGCGTTGCGGAACTCGCGCCCGCCTGTCCGGGCAGAGGCGGGTGATTGACGCAGCAGCGACCCCTTTAAAAAGTCACCCCTCTCCCGTCGGGAGAGGGGCCGGGGGTGAGGGCAGGTACTCCCTCAGGTCTTGATGATGTAGTTCAGCGTCTGGTAGGGCGGCATGTTGTTATGCGCCTGCCCGCCACCTCGATTTTTGATGAGGTGGCCGCCAACCGGATCGCCCGGGACGCCGGGAGTGGTCCAGTCCTCGTGAGGGCTGCTGGTCTCAATGGTGTTGGAGCCAACATGATTGCCGACGAGGGTGCCATACCCGCCATTCGTGTTGCGGAAGGCGTGGTCGACACCATGCGAGTGTTTGGGCATCTGGTCGATCGTTAGCGTGTGCGTCTCCGCGCCGCCGCTGCGTCCCACGGCCTCGGCCGTCGTCGCCAGCACCCGGTCCGCGCTGCGGTCGCCCGCGTTGCCCATGTTGTCGCGGCCCAGCGGGAAGCGCCCGCGCAGGTCCGGCAGGTTGAAGGTCGTGCTACCGTTCCCCACACCATACTTCGTGCTGACGAGGGCGAAGAGGTCGCTGTAGGTCGTGCGGTTGACAGCAGCTCCGTCGCAGATCAGCCAACCCTCCGGTGACGTGTCGCCCGCAAAGGCGACAATGGTTCCTGTGGGACTGCCTCCCGTGACGGCAGCGCCGGACCGGATTCGCAGGTTGTCCGGCAGGTCGATGCTGAGGTTCATCGATCCGGAGACGCCTGAAGGATCCTCCATCCCGCTTTCGGGGTTCGGGGTTTCTCCGTTCGTCATCTCGTGTTCCTCTCATGTTCATTCACGATGTCTTTGCCACGCGACAATTCCCAGTCTGGCATGATTGTGGTGCTGTATGGTGAACATGTGTTCGCGCTTTCCTCATCACAACAATTGACCCGGATGTTTGCCCGGACCGCACCGGAACTCGCGCCCGCCTGTCCGGGCAGAGGCAGGCGATTGGCGCAGCGATAATCCGTTAAAAAGTCACCCCTCTCCCTGGGGGAGAGGGGCTGGGGGTGAGGGCAGGCTCCCTCAGGTCTTGATCAGGTAGTTCAGCGACATGTAGGGCGGCATGTTGTTGTGCGACCGGCCACCGCCGGTGTACTCGGTGTAACGCTCGTTGCCGATGATCCCGGTGTGACTGCGCGATGAGGTATGGTGATAGAATCTGCCGCCACCGCCCTCAATGACACTAAACCTGCGCTCTTTTGCGGAGTTTTGGTCAGGCTCGTGCCGGTGACGGGGCATTTCGGCTGTGGACAGGGTATGAGCCTCTGATCCAGCGACGCCACCCAGCTCATCCGCCTTTGTTGCCGTAACGACGTTTGCACTGCCACGCCCCATGTTGTCCTTGCCCAGCGGGAAGCGCCCGCGCAGGTCCGGCAGACTGAAGGTCGCGCTCCCCGAGCCAGAGCCGTAGGTCGTCCCGATGACCTGGAAAAGCGCGCTGTACTCCGCCTGTTTCACGGACCGCCCGTCGCAGATCAGCCAGCCGTCCGATGGCTCGCTGCTGCCGGCATAGGGCACGATCGTCCCCGGGACGACCGCGCTGGCCACTGCCGCTGGTGGAGCCGTCGGCTGGCTCGTGTCCACGGTGCTGATCTCGGTGCCCTCCGGCAGACTGATCATCAGGTTCACCGTGCCGGAGACACCACCATCGTTGTCCATCTGTGCTTCCGGGTTGGGGGGTTGGCTGTTCGTCATCTCCTCTTCCTCTCATGTTCATTCACGATGTTGTTGCCACGCGACAATCCTGAGTCTGGCATGATTGCGATGCTGTATGGGGAACATGTGTTCGCGCTTTCCTCATCACAACAATTGACCCGGATGTTTGTGCGGACCGCGGCGCAACTCGCGCCCGCCTGTCCTGGGCAGAGGCAGGTGATTGACGCAACAGCAACCCCTTAAAAAAGTCCCCCCTCTCCCTGAGAAGGGCTCCCGCGACTGAGCGTGAAAGGGGCCGTGGGGAAGGCTGCCGTCACAGACGGGAAAAGGGCTGCAGGTCCTTGTCGTGGCGCAACGCGCGCCCGCCTGTCCGGGCAGAGGCAGGTGATTGGCGCAGCAGCAACCCGTTTAAAAAGTCACCCCTCTCCCTGAGGGAGAGGGGCAGGGGGTGAGGGCAGGTACTCCCTCAGGTCTTGATGATGTAGTTCAGCGCCAGCCAGGGCGGCATGTTGTCGTGCGCCTGCCCGCCGCCGGCATCGCGGATGATGACGCCGTTGTATTCCCAATCGGAATTGCTGCGCGTCTGGATGGCCCGGGCAGTATTGCCCGCGTTACCGCTGCCAATCCGCCGGAACTCGTGATTGTGCGCCGGCATTTCGTTGACCGTCAACGTGTGCGTCTCCGAGCCGCCCTTGCCGGCCAGCTCGTCAGCCTTCGTCGCGGTGACGCTGTTCGCGCTGCTGCCGCCCATGTTGTCCAGGCCCAGCGGGAAGCGCCCGCGCAGGTCCGGCAGGTTGAAGGTCGTGCTGCCGTCGCCCGCGCCCCAGGTCTCCCCGAGGATCTTGAACAGGTCTGCAAACTCAGTGCGGTCGATTGCCGCGCCGTCACAGAGCTTCCAGCCCTCCGGCGCGGCGGCCGCGGCCCAGGCGATGATCGCTCCGCTCTTGATCGCCAGCGCGGCCGCCGGCAGCAGTTCCACCGGCACCGGCTGGTCCGACTGCAGGTAGTTGTCATCCGGCGGCAGATTGAAGGTCAGGTCCACCGAGCCGGATATCGCATTGGCCAGGTTCGCGGGTTGCGTGTCGTGGCTTGTCATTGGTCTTCTCTCCTCTTGTACCTTTCACAATGGTCATGTCGCGTGACAATCCTTGTGTAGCATGCTTGTGGCCGGGGATGGGGAACATACGTTCTGTATTCGTTGTTTCGATTGCCTCGTGGTTGCATTCGCCCCCTGCCTGGCTAGAATCGCAACGCAAGTGTGTGGAGAAGCCCCCATGTCTGACGATCAGTTCAGCCCGGCCGCCGGCGAGTGGGTGCACCCGGATCCCGAAACCGCCGGCCGCGCCCGCGTGGCCGATTACGAGGCGACCTACGCCCGCGCCATGGACGATATTGAGGCCTTCTGGGCCGAACGGGCCGCGACCCTCGACTGGTACGAGCCCTGGCAGCAGGTGCTGGACCGCAGCGACGCGCCCTTTTTCCGCTGGTTCAGCGGCGGCAGGACCAACATCGTCCTCAACGCGCTCGACCGCCACGTCCACACGCCGCGCCGCAACAAACTGGCGCTCATCTGGGAAGGCGAGCCCGGCGACCGCCAGACCTTTTCCTACTGGCAGCTCTGGCAGGAGACCAACCGTTACGCCAACGTGCTGCGCGGCCTCGGGGTAGGGAAGGGCGACCGCGTCACCATCTACATGGGCCGCACGCCCGAACTGATGATCGCCATGCTGGCCTGCGTCAAGCTCGGCGCCGTCCACAGCGTGGTCTACGGCGGCTTCTCGGAGCAGGCCCTGGCGGACCGCATTGACGACGCGCAGAGTCGCGTCCTCATCACCTCCGACGGGGCCTGGCTGCGCGGCAACATCGTGCGCCTGAAGGACATCGCCGATGAGGCCGTGCAAAAGTCACCGGTCGTGCAGACCGTCGTTGTCGCCCGCCGCACGGGGCACGAGGTGCACATGGAGCCCGGCCGCGATTACTGGCTGCACGAACTGCTGGCCCAGCCGCACGTCACCACGCGCTGCGCTACCGAAGTGATGGACGCCGAGGACCCGCTCTTCATCCTCTATACCAGCGGCACCACCGGCAAACCCAAGGGCGTCCTGCATACCCACGGCGGCTACCAGGTCTACACCTCCACCACCCTGCAGTGGGTCTTCGATATCCGCGACGAGGACGTCTGGTGGTGCGCTGCCGATCCCGGCTGGATCACCGGCCACAGCTACATCGTGTACGCGCCGCTGATCCTCGGCGCCACCAGCTTCATGTACGAGGGCGCGCCGACGTATCCCTTCCCGGACCGCTGGTGGAAGCTGGTCGCCGACTACGGCATCACCATCCTCTACACCGCGCCCACCGCCATCCGCGGCCTGATGCGCTTCGGCGAGGCCTGGCCCGCGCGCCACGATCTCTCCAGCCTGCGCCTGCTCGGCTCCGTCGGCGAACCGATCAACCCGGAGGCCTGGCGCTGGTACCATCGGCATATCGGCGCTGGCCGCTGCCCGGTCATGGATACCTGGTGGCAGACCGAGACCGGCGGCTTCATGATCGCTCCCGTGCCCTCCGTCGGCCTCAAACCCGGCAGCGCCACCCGGCCCTTCCCCGGCATTGACGTCGACGTCGTCGACGAGCAGGGCCGCAGTTGCGCCGCTGACGAGGATGGCTACCTCGTCGTCAGGCAGCCCTGGCCGGGGATGCTGCGCACCGTCTACGGCGACCCCGACCGCTACGTCGAGCAGTACTGGAGCGCCTACAGCGACCAGGGCTGGTACCTCGCCGGCGACTCCGCCCGCCGCGATGAGGACGGCTATATCTGGGTCATCGGCCGCATCGACGACGTCATCAAGGTCAGCGGTTACCGCCTCGGCACCGCCGAGGTTGAATCCGGCCTCGTCAGTCACCCCGCCGTGGCCGAGGCCGCCGTCATCGGCCTGCCCGACGAGCTGCGCGGCAGCACGATCCACGCCTCCTGCATTCTCGTGGATGGCGTGACCGGCGACGCCCGCCTGGAGCAGGACCTGCGCGCCCACGTGCGCCACGAGGTCGGCCCCATCGCCGTGCCCTCGCAGATCGTCTTCGTGGACGCCTTGCCCAAGACCCGCTCCGGCAAGATCATGCGCCGCGTCCTCAAGGCCCGCGTCCAGGGCCTGCCCGAAGGCGACCTCAGCACGCTTGAGGACTGAACGGCCGCCTGTTGTCCATGACTGGGCGGAAGGGTTCCCGTCCCCCTGGACGGGAAAGTCGCCCTCGTCACCGGCGCTGCCTCCGGATCGATGCCGGCCAGTGGTTTGGTCAATTGTGATGTTAAAGCCCCTCTCCCTGAAGGGCTCCCGCGACTGAGCGGGACAGGGCTCCCGTCCCCCGGGACGGGAAAAGGGGTTTGGGGAGGGCTCCCGTCGGAGACGGGAAAAGGGCGCGCTAAAATCTGCGTCATGATTGCTACCCTGGGAGCGCGCCTCTGGCGCGGGAACCGGGCTACGCCGGCATCGATGGCTGAGATTGGTCCTGGTCAAACAGCCGCGTCAGCTGCGCCTGCAGCAGGACCAGCAGACCCCCAATCAGCAGCAACAGCAGTCCCACGTCCTGCCACAGCACGCCCATCGCCGGCAGCGTCGCCGGCGTCTGCAACAGCAGCGGCGAGAGAAAGTGACCGAGGAAGATCGCGGCGGAAAAGCCGCCCAGCAGACGTCCCCGCAAGGCCGCCGGCGTGCGGTTGGCCAGCAACAGGTTCAGGTTGGGCAGCACCCACCCGAGCGCCGTGCCGCTCAGCGCCAGTCCGGCGTATACGACGTAACTGGTGGGCGCCAGCGCGATGAGCAGGTAGGAGCTGCCGAGCAGCGCCAGCGCCAGCCCGGCCAGCGGGATATGCGCCAGGCGCGTGGCAAGGCGCCCGTACACCAGCGAGGACAGCGCGAAAAAGAAGGCCACGCTGCCGATGGCGATGCCGCTCTCGGTGGTGGACGTGGCGAAGCGCGCCTGCAGCCAGAAGGGCATTTGTAGCGGCACCAGATAAAAGGCGATCTGGCTGACGCCAACCAGCACGTAGGCGAAGATGGTGAGGCGCAGCAGCGGCCCGTCCATGACGGCTTTGCGCAGGGAAAATGACTTTAACAGTGCAAGTCCGCCCCGACTGCTCTCCCTCCTTGCCGGGGAATGACTCCCGTCCCCCAGGACGGGAAAGGGGCCGGGGGAGGGTTCCCGTCGAAGACGGGAAAAGGGCGCCTTCTGCACCTCCGGCTCGTACAGGCTGTGCACGAACAGCGGCACCAGGGCCGGCGCCGCCAGAAACATCAGAAAGGGCGGCCGCCAGCCGCCCTCCGCCAGCACGCCGCCCAGCAACAGGAAAAAGCTGTTGCCGATCCCCATGGCCGCTGCCTGCAAGCCTATGAAACGCGCCCGCGCCGGCCCGCTGAAATAATCGGTGAGCAGCGCCGCCACACTGGTCATCAGGCCGGCGACCGCCACGCCAAACAGCGCCCGCCCCAACAGAATCGTCTCTATGTCCTGCGCCATGTAGCCGGAACTGCCCGCCAGGCCGTAAAGCAGGGCCGACAGGACGAACAGCGGCTTGCGTCCGTGACGGTCGGCGACCCAGCCGACCAGCGGTGCGACCAGCACGATCACCAGCGCCGGGATCGTCAGCACCATGCGCACCTGCAGATCGCCGGCTTCCACGAAGGTATCCCGCAGGCGGGGCAGGGCCGGCGCCAGCGGCGTGTTGCAGATGACCACCAGCACGCTGCCGGCCAGCAGCGAGAATTGCAGCGGCCAGCTCCTGCTGCGCGCGTCCGCAATTTCAGTTGTCAGCGTCTGGTCCACCGGCGTCAATCCTGTACAATCCCCTGTCCTTCAGGAAGGGCTGGGGGTGAGGGCCGCCTGGCATCACCTGCTCATTGAGAACCGTGGCGTCGGGGGCCGGGCGCAACTCAAATCATTCCTTCCAGTGGTTTCCGCACCACCACCAGCACTGCCCCGACCAGCAGCGTCATCAGGCCGAAATTCAGCCAGACCGCGGCTGTCGCCGTGCCCGTGCCCGTCACCTGCAGCAGCAGCGGCGAAACGAACTGACCCAGATACAGCGAGGCCGAATAACTTCCCATCAGGCGTCCGCGCAGGGCCGGCGGCGCCCCGTTCGCCAGCATCAGTTGCAGGTTGGGCATGAACAGTCCCAGCGCCAGCCCGCAGAGCACCATCGCCGCGTATACCAGCCCGCTGCCCGGCGCCAGGGCGATCAGCACGTAGCTGCCACCCATCAGCGCCAGCGCCAGCCCCGCCAGGGGGATGTGCGCCACGCGTGGCGCGATGCGTCCGTACACCAGCGCCCCCAGCGAGAAAAACAGGGCCAGCACGCCGATCGCCAGCCCGTTTTCGCTGCCTGTCATGCCAAAGCGCGCCTGCAGCAGAAAGGGCAACTGCAGGGGGACCAGGTTGAATACCATCTGGTTGAACATCACCATCAGACAGGCGAAGAACAGCAGACGCAGCAGGCGCCACGTCACGCTGCCGGTCTGTCCTGACTGCCAGGCGGGGCGGGAGCGCGTCGGCTCGTACAGGCTGGTGATCATCATGGGCAGCAACAGCAGCGCCACCAGGTACATTGTAAAGGGTTGGCGCCAGCCGGCGTCCGCCAGCACGCCCGCCAGCACCAGAAAGACGCCGCCGCCCAGCCCGCCGACCGCCGCCTGCAGGCCCATGAAGCGCGCCCGCTGTTCCCCGCTGAAGTAGTCCACCACCAGGGTCGTCACACAGGTCATCAGGCCCGCCATGGCCATGCCGAGCAGCGCCCGTCCCGCCAGCAACACAAGGATGTTTTGCGCCAGCCAGCCGCTGCTGCCGGCCAGGCCGTAAAGCAGCGTCGACGCGATGAGCAGGGGCTTGCGCCCGAAACGGTCCGCCGTCCAGCCCGCCAGCGGTGAAATCAGCACCACCGCCAGCGCCGGAAGCGTCAAAATCATGCGGATTTGCAGGTCGCTGGCTGCAACGAAGGCCGCGCGCAGTTGCGGCAACGCCGGCGACAGCGAGGCATTTGCCATCACCACCAGCATCCCGCCGGACAGCAGTGCGGCGCGCAGCAACCAGCCGTCGCTGCGTGGCCGCGCCGTTCCGGGCGCCGCTGTGACGCCCGCGCGTGTCAGCGAAGGGCTCCCGTGCCAGCGGGAAGAGCTCACCGCAGGGTGGATTGCGGCGTCGCGCGCAGGATGCTTACCTCAATGCCACCTCGCTCGATAAATTCGCCCACCCGGTCCGTAATCCCGCGCCAGAACTCCGTCTCGTATACCGCCGCGTAGAGTCGCTCGCGTTCCGCCTCGTCCGCGAAGCGCCGCAGCCACACGTAGCGGTAGTTCTCCTCGTCCACGAAACTGCCGGGAATGCACATCCCCTGCGAGAGTTGATAGGGGATGATCTCCTCGTCCATGAACTTCACCCACTCATCCATTTTGCCCGGGCGTATGGGGTAAACGCGCAACTCAAAAAACATGCCAGCCTCCGCCTGCAGGGACGGGTCAGTCTAGCGTCTCCCCTACCCGGCGGTTATGTCCGCCCGGTACCAATTCAGCCCTGCACCCCGCCAGCAACACCCGCCACCATTGCCATGCCTCCCGTTTTCGGTCTCGCCGTGCATCCTGCTACCGCGGCGCAATTCGGGGCCGATTGGCAACAGTCGCTTTCCCCCTCTCCCGCACAAAAAACTCCCCCTCTCCCTGAGGGAGAGGGGGTTGGGGGGTGAGGGCCACTTGCAGCAAATCTGCCTGGCAGGAAAACAGTCTGGCTCCTCCGTGCATCCTGCTACCGCGGCGCAATTCGGGGCCGATTGGCAACAGTCGCTTTCCCCCTCTCCCGCACAAAAAACTCCCCCTCTCCCCAAGGGAGAGGGGGTTGGGGGGTGAGGGCCCGCTACGCTCCCTGCGGCAGCACCTGCAGCGTCCCCAGCGGCAGCAATCCGTCCGGCAGCAATTCACCCTCCATTGCCGCCCGCAGCCGCTCCTGCGTCTGCGAGTCGTACATGCCATGGACCAGCGTGTACTCGCCCGGCGTCAGTTCCGGCGGCACTGTGACGCGCCAGTGGTCGCGCAGGACCTGGCCGACGGGCCAGTCAGGCGCCGGGAAGCGCCCGCCAAAGGGTGTGGCGTCAAAACCCGCCGCAAAGCTGCCATCCTCCAGCGCGAACAAATGCAGGAACTGCGTAAGCTCCCGGGCCGGCTTCTGCAGCGCCATCCGGTCCAGGCTGAGCACCAGCGTCTCGCCGGCCGCCACGCGGTCCGGCAGGGCCAGTCCCTTCAGGGCGATGCTGTCGCCGAACTGCGCGTTGACACCGTAGGCCAGTGGCGCCACCGGCGCCGGGCCCGGCACGGCGATGCTGCCGATGATCACCTGGTCCGTCCCGGCGACCTGCTGTTCGCTGCGATGAATGTCGATGCCGCGCATGCTGCCGTCGCGGTGACTGCCGTTCCACAGCCGCAACATCAATGCCAGCGACGCCGGCTGCGGCAATGCATCGGGCAGGGTCAGCGCGATCTGCTTGCGCACGACAATGCCGGGTATGAAACCCGTGCTCTCGTACTGGCCGATGTGTCGCTCCTCGGCGGAGGCGAAGGACCGGCTCAGGTCGGGCCTTGAGACGGCGTGCAGCGAAAGGTTCTCGTTCTCCCAGAAGGCTTGCCGCGCTTCCCAGTAGAGCCAGATGCTGAGCGTGTCGCCGGCCTGGGCCGGGCTGCCGTCCACGCGCAGGCCGCGCAGCACCAGGTCGCCGCCGCGCCATTCGACCTGCAACGGCGTGGCCGTCAACTGCAACTCAACGGCCGGCAGCACCCAGGTGTAGGCGGCGAGCAGCGGAATCACGGCGAGGCCGGTCAGCGGGATGACGCGGGTCAGTCGCCTCCAGGCGCCGCTGTCCAGACGCCGCTGCGCGTGGACCAGCAGCGCGCCCAGCAGCAGGGTGACGCCGACCATCTCAAACATTTCCTCGAAGACCATCAACTGGCCGATCAGGGTACGCCCGGCGACCACCAGCTTTTCAACGATGATCCCGCTGACCAGCATGACGCCCGCCGCCAGGGCCAGCAGCGCCAGCACCAGTCCATCAGCGCGCCAGGCCCGGCGCCACACCCACAGGCCCGCCAGCGCCGGCAGCAGGGCGGCCAGTATGTAGAGCAGTTCCCAGTGCCGGATGCTCTCGTGCAATTTGAAGTATTCATCGAAGGCGAAGTACAGCAGGTACAGCGCCAGCCATGACCACAGCAGGCGTTCACCGCGCAACGAAGATCTCGACAACCAGCCCAGCAGCAGTGCCGCCAGCCCCGTCATGACCAGCTGCGCGCTGGCCAGCAGGGGAGTCGGTGAAAACTCGCTGTGCATGTGAAAGTGGTACACCAGCGGGGGACTGACCCCGACCGTGTACTTCAGTTCATGCAACAGCCCCAGTACGGCCTCGATGGCGAAGAGTGCGAACAGCAGCCACAGGGTGTAGGGCCGCGGCCGCGCGCGGCGCAACAGCCACAGCCCGGCCGCGCTGCCGGCCAGCAACAGGGCTATGCACAGCGCCAGAAACGCCCGCGCCTCGTAGATGCCCAAACCATTGCGCCCTGTTTCTGTGTCGGGGCAGCGGATTATAGCCCGTGTGGCCTGTCGCTATACGCGTCCTGCCGGCGGCCTGCAAGGGGACCGCTTTCCCGGCGCCTTTCGCGACTGACCCGGGCAGGAAAGGTGAAACGCCGCTACACGCCGCCTGGCAACACTTTCAGCGTCCCCAGCGGCAGCAGCCCGTCCGCCACCGGCCGGCCCGCCAGCTGCAGGGCCAGCCGTTCCTGAGTCTGTGTGTCGTAGAGACCGTAGACCAGCCGGTACTCACCGGGCGCCAGTTGCGCCGGCAGCGTGATGCGCCAGTGGTCGCGCAGCGTGTGCCCGACCGGCCAGTCAGGCGCCGGGAAGCGTCCGCCGAAGGGCAGCTCGTCAAAGCCCGCCGCAAAGCGGTCGTCTGTCAGCGAGAACAGGTGCAGAAACTGCGTGTGAAGCCCCTCGGGTGCCGCGAGGGCCTCCCGGTCAAGGCTGAGCGCGAGTTCTGCGCCTGCCGCCACGCTGGCCGGCAAGGCGTAACCGGTCAACGCGTGGCGGTCGCCGAACTGCGCGTTTATCGTGTTTGCCAGCGGGGTCTCCGGTGCCGGACCCGGCACGGCAATGCGGCCGATGACCACCTGGTCCGTCCCGGCCACCTGCTGCTGACTGTGGTGAATGTCGATGCCGCGCATCGTGCCCGCGCTGTGGCTGCCGTTCCAGAGACGCAACAGCAGGGCCAGCGACGTCGGCGTCGGCAGTTCCGCCGGCAGGGTCAGGCTGATTTGTTTGCGCACCACCACGCCCGGGATGAAGCCCGTGCTGCTGTACTGGCCGATCTTGCTTTCCTCGCTGGAGGCGAAGGAATGGGCCAGGTCGGGCCAGGTGACCGCGTGCAACGACAGGTCTTCGTCCTCCCACATGGGGTTCCGGGCCTCCCAGTACAGCCAGACGCTGACTGTGTCGCCGGCCCGCGCCGGGCTGCCATCCACGCGGGCGCCACGCAGCAGCAGGTCACCGCCGCGCCATTCGACGTGCAGCGGCCTGGCTGTCAGCTGCAACTCAACAGCGGGCAGCGCCCAGGTGTAGCCGGCAAGAACGGGGACCAGGACCAGCCCCGCCAGGGGCACCACGCGGGTCAGGCGGCGCCAGGCGGCCGCATCCAGGCGTCGCTGAGCCAGAATCAGCAGCCCGCCCAGGACCAGCGTCACGCCCACCATCTCGAACAGTTCCTCGAACATCCGCATCTGGCCGATCAGGAAGCGGGCGTGGATCACCGGTTTCTCGATGACCAGGGCGCTGACTGCCATGACGGCGGCGCCCGTCACCAGCAGCGCCGGTACCGGCCACTGGCGGCGCCAGTTCCGGCGCCACACCCACAGCGCCGGCAGCGCCAGCGGCAGGGTCGCCGCCAGGTACAGGCTCTGCCAGTGCGCCATCCGCTCGTGAAAGCTGAAGTATTCATCAATGGCGAAGTACATCAGGTACAGCCCCAGCCAGGACCAGAGCAGGCGCTCGGCGCGCTGCGCCGGACGCGCAAAACAGGCGAGCAACAGGGCCGTCAGCGCGGTCATGACCAGTTGCGTGCTGGAGAGCAGGGGCGTTGGTGCGAACTCGCTGTGCAGGTAGAACTGGTAGACCAGCGGCGGGTTGACGCCAACCGTGTACTTGAGCTGGTGCAGGATGCCCAGCAGGACCTCGACGGCGAAGATCAGGAACAGCAGCCAACGCGCAAAGGGCCGCAGCCCCGCGCGCCATAACAGCCACAGGCCGGCTGCAGTGCCGGCCAGTAACAGGGCTATGCACAGCGCCAGAAAGGCCCGCGCCTCGTAGATGTCCAAACGGCTGCGCCTTCCGCGATCGACAGGGCGGCCATTATAGCCTGCGCCTTTTCCGCCGTACCTTCCCTGCGTTGAACGGGAGTGTCTAATGTTGAGGATTGGGAGTTGCGTACAACCTTGTCAGTGGTCTCTGTGCCGTCGGTCAGTGTCTGCGCGACCCTCCACGTTCTTCTGGTTTGGAAGCTTTGTAGGGGCGATTTATCAAATCGCCCGTCCTGCCCGGCACAGACGTAGGGGTAGCGAGGGCGTAAGCCGGAAGCACGCCAACGGCGCCATTTCGTGTCCCGTAGGGGCGATTTATCAAATCGCTCCCCGTTGAACGAGGCTGGCAGCGTTTCCTGTGCGGGCCGACCCCCGCCATTCGCTATACTTCCGCCCACGCACCCGGAGGTAGCATGGCGACCCTGCCCTTCACCCTTGAGCCGGCTGAACTGCTCGGCGGCATCAGCCAGGAGAGCGCCGCGGCGCCCATCTTCGATGCCACCTGGTACGCCGCCAGTGAGGCCGGCGACGGCCTTGAGTTTCACGTCCCGCCTGGCGCCCTCGGCGGCGCCGCCTGGCTCACGGTCGATCTCTTGCTGGATGGCGACCAAAGCGCCGTCTTTCAGCTTGAATTGCAGGAGGGCCTCACAGGTCCCTGCTTTCGCCTCCGCTTCGCGCTCCTGCCCCAGGCCTCCGCCCGCCTGCGCCTGCCCCTCAGCGCCCTCACGCTCGGTGAGGGCGAACTGCCGCGCGAAGGGGCCTGTCTCAAGCCCCGCGCCGATGGTGATCCCGTGCGCCCGGAGGCCCTGCGTCGTCTGCGCCTGCTGCTCGCCACGCAGGCCGCACGCGCCACCCGCTGGTGCATGACGCCCCTCGTCGCCAGCGTCACTGAACCCCTGGCCCTCGATCAACCCTTCCTGCCGCGCGGCCCGCTGCTTGATGCCCTCGGCCAGGCCGCCGCCCGCTCCTGGGACGGCAAAAGCGCCGGGACGGCCGATGTCAGCCAGCGCCTGCAAAACCAGTTGCTGGCGGCCCGGCGCCAGGCCTGGCCCCGCGATTACAACGAGCTGGGGGCCTGGCAGCGTCGCAGCTTCGAGGCCGGCGGCTGGTTTCGCAGTCACCATGATGGCCGCCGCTGGTGGCTCGTCGATCCCGACGGCAACGCCTTCTGGTCCGCCGGCCTGAATGGCCTGCGCGCCTCGGTTGAGACCTGCGTCACGCGGATGCAGGGCGCCCTCGACTGGCTGCCGGATGCCGCCGATTTCGAATACGCTGCCGTACACCGGCAGCGCAATGGCCAGCACACGGTCGACTTCCTGCAGGCGAACCTGATGCGCGCCTTTGGCCCCAACACCTGGCATCGTCACTGGGCAACGATCGCCCTTTCATGGCTGCGCCGCAGCGGTTTCAACACCATCGGCCACGACTCCGAAGTCGCCCTGGCGCGCGATGCCGCTATCCCCTGGACGCGCACCCTGCCGCCGCCGGCCTTTCCCCAGACCGCCTTCATCTGGCGCGACCTGCCCGATGTCTTCGACCCGCAGTTCGTCGAGGACGCCCGCCAACTGGCCGCCCGGTTGCTTGCCACCCGCGAGGACCGCTCCCTGCTCGGCTACTTCCTCATGGATACGCCCGCGTGGAGCCTGACCAGCGAGCCGCCCGCCGCCGGCATGCTCTTCACCACCGAAACCTGTCACAGTCGTCGCGCCCTGCTGGACTTTCTGCGCGAGCGTTACGGCGACGAACAGGCCCTTGCCGACGCCTGGGGGCTGCCCGTCAGCTTCGCCAACGTTCGCGCCGGCCGCTGGTCGATTGCGCTCAGCGATGCCGCCCGCCGCGACCTGGCGGACTTCAGCGTCCTGCTCCTCAGTCACTACTTCAACATCCTCAACACGGCCTGCCGCGCCGTCGATCCCCATCACCTCAACCTGGGCCCGCGCTGGCAGGGCCTGCCGCCCGACTGGTGTCTGCAGGTGCCCCGCGTCAGCGACGTCTTCAGCATGAGTTGCGCCGCGGACCAGGTGTCGGCACAGGATCTGCGGCGCGTCCAGGCGGAGCAGGAGCTGCCGGTGCTCATCTGCGCCTGGAGCGTCGGCGCCCTGGATGCCGGCCTGCCGGCCAGCGGGCCCGGCGCCCGCGTGGCGCAACAGGACGCCCGCGGCCCTGCCCTGCGTCTCTGCCTCGAGAATGCCGCCGCCCTGCCTGGCTGCGTCGGCCTGCACTACGACGCGCTCTACGATCGCTCCGCCCTCGGTGACAGCCTCGGCGAGGCCTGGAACAGCGGCCTGCTCGATGTCTGCCACCGTCCCTGCGAGCCGCTGGTTGCCGCCGCCCGCCAGGCCCTCTCCAGCCTCTACCCGCTCGTCGCCGGTCAGGCCCAACCCACCCGCGACGCCCCGCCCACACTCGAAGCGCTGCACTACTGACCCCTGCCGCCTCTCACAGGTGGCGGGTTGGTGATGCAGTCCAGGGCCCCTCTCCCTGAGAAGGGCTCCCGTCCCCCGGGACGGGACAAGGGGTTTGGGGTGAGGGCAGCACAAGCCATCCCTCCATCAAGGGCTCCCGTCCCCCTGGTGCTGCGCCAGACGATGTAGGGGTAGCGAGGGCGTAAGCCCGAAGCATCCCTGGAAAGGGGTAGCGAGGGCGCAAGCCGGAAGCATCCCTGGAAAGGGGTAGCGAAGGCGTAAGCCCGAAGCACACCAGAGGTGCCATTTCGTGCGCCAACGGCGCCATACTAGCGAGGACGCAAGTCCGAAGCACGCCAACGGCGCCATTTTCGTGTCCCGTAGGGGCGACATATCATGTCGCCCGCGGGACGGGAAAAGGGGGCAGGGGGGTGAGGGCCACCGGTTTGGGACAGGCGCTGCAAGCGTGTAAAGTCCTGCCGGAACGCGCACCGGGAGAGTACGCATGAAACGTCACGCCATCGTCGGCACCGGCGGCCGCGCCGGCATGTACGTCCAGGCCCTCTGCGATACGTGGAGCGCCGACAATTGCCTCGTCGCCCTCTGTGACCTGAGCCAGGTCCGCATGGACTGGCACAACCGCCGCCTGCAGCGGGAATACGGTCATCCGCCGCTACCCACTTACCATGCCGATGACTTCGACGCCATGATCGCCGACACCCGACCGGAGGTCGTCATCGTCACCACCATGGACGCGACCCATCACCACTACGTCATCCGCGCCATGCAACTCGGCTGTGACGTCATTTGCGAAAAACCCATGACCACCGACGAGATCAGGGCGCGCGCCATCTTCGCTGCCATTGGGCAGACCGGACGCAGCCTGCGCGTCACCTTCAACTATCGCTATTCGCCCGTTCATTCCCGCCTGCGCGAACTCATCGCCGCCGGGACCATCGGCCGCCCCCTGCACGTCGACTTCACCTGGATGCTCGATACCAGCCACGGCGCCGATTACTTCCGCCGCTGGCACCGCGAGAAACACAATTCCGGCGGCCTGCTGGTCCACAAGGCCACCCACCACTTTGATCTGGTCAACTGGTGGATCGACTCACGACCGCAGCAGGTCTTCGCCTTCGCGGACCTCAGCTTTTACGGCCAGGCCAACGCCGCCGCCCGCGGCGAACGCTACGGCTACGCCCGCTACACCGGCGAGCCCGCCGCCCGCGACGACCCCTTCGCCCTCTTTCTTGACCGCGACCCGGCCCTGCGCGGCCTCTACCTTGAGGCCGAGGCCGAAAGCGGCTACCTGCGCGATCGCAACGTCTTCGGCGAGCCGGTCACCGTGGAGGACACGCACTGTGTGACCGTGCGCTACCGCAGCGGCGTCCTGCTTTCCTACAGCCTCGTCGCCTACGCCCCCTGGGAGGGTTACCGCGTCGCGATCAGCGGCGACCGTGGCCGCCTCGAGCTTGACGTCGTCGAGAACGCCAAGAGCCCCTCGCGCGAGATGGCCAACGCCTCGTCATCGCAGGACTCCGCCGCCGACGTGGGTTCATATCGCTCGACGGAACTGCGCGTCTTCCCCCACTTCGCCGCGTCCTGGCTGGCGGAAATCCCGGTCGCGACGGGCGGCCACGGCGGCGCTGACCCCCTCATGCTGGAGCAGCTTTTCTCGCCCGCGCCGCCGCCCGATCCCCTGCGGCGTGGCGCCAGTCATATCGACGGGGCCGCCTCCGTCCTCACCGGTATTGCCGCCAATCATTCCATCGTCAGCGGCCTCCCCGTCAACGTCGACGACCTGTTGAAGTTGCCATGAATTTGTAGCATCGCCCGTATTTCTCCCCCTCTCCCTCAGAAGGGCTCCCGTCCCCCAAGACGGGAAAGGGGTCGGGGGAGGGCTCCCGTCGAAGACGGGAAAAGGGCCCGCTAAAATCTGCACGAACAGAAGAGGGAAGGCACCATGCTGCTCGAAGGAAAGGTCGCCCTCGTCACCGGCGGCGCCTCCGGTATCGGTCTGGCCACCGCGCTGAGGTTTGCGCAGGAAGGCGCCCGCGTCGGCCTGCTGGACCGCAACCCCGTCACCCTCGACGAGGCCGTAAAGGAAGTCAATGCCGCAGCGCAGGAATGTCTCCCCCTCTCCCTGAGGGAGAGGGGGGAGGGGGGTGAGGGCGCCCTTGCGCTTCCGCTCCACGCGGACGTGCGCGATCCCGCCGCTCTGGAAGCCGCGGTCGCGCAACTGACCGGGCAGTACGGCCGGCTCGACATCCTTTTCGCCAACGCCGGCATCCCTGGCGTCTGGGCCCCGGTCGAGGACATCACGCCCGACGAGTTCGATCAACTTGTCAACGTCAACGTCAAGGGCACCTTTCTCAGCGTGCAGGCGGCCCTGCCGGCGCTGCGCGTGCAGGGCGGGTCCATCGTCATCACCGCCTCCGTCACTGGCACAAGGATGTTTAGTTCTGCCGGTGCCACTGTCTATGCCACCTCCAAGGCGGCCCAGCTGGCCATGGGCAAGATGCTGGCCATGGAACTCGCCCGTGATCGTATCCGCGTCAACATCATCTGCCCCGGCACCGTCACCACGGACATCCTGAACCAGATCGCCTTCCGCAATCTGGAAGACCACCATGGCAGCATCCAGGTCCCCCTCACTGGCGACGTTTTTGCCAGCGCCGACCAGGTCGCGCGGGTCGTGCTCTTCCTTGTTTCTGACCTCGCCAGCCACGTCACCGGCGAGGAGGTGGTCATCGACGGCGCCGAGTCTCTCATTCGCGGCTGAAAATATGAACTGGATGCGGTGAGCGTCATATCGCGGCTACCTGCGTCGCTACAGTTGTCGCTGATTCCAGGCAGGGGTAATTTCTGAAATCCACCAAACCGCCACTCCCGGCGACATGGTGTACCCGCGGGCGACATGATATGTCGCCCCTACATCATCCGGCATAGGCTGATTTACCGAATTGCAGCACCATCGTAGGGGCGATTTATCAAATCGCCCGCAGCAACGTCGGCGTATTCGTCAGGGTCGGGTTGCCAGAAGGTCTGCATCCGGGAGTCAAAAGCATCTCAGGGCCGGGTTCTCCCCCTCTCCCTCAGGGAGAGGGGGTTGGGGGGTGAGGGCGCCACGTTCATCCTGCGCGGTTGATTTCCGGTTCCGGCGACCACTGCACAGTGCACTTGGCAGACCCTTCGTATCCGACCTATGATTGGATGCGCCTGACTTACGCACCGGAAAGGAACCGGAATGCTGCTCAAAGGCAAGGTCGCCCTTGTGACCGGCGCCGCTTCCGGCATCGGCCGCGCCACGGCGTTACGCCTTGCGCAGGAAGGTGCCCGCGTCGGCCTGCTGGACCGCAACGCTGCAGCCCTTGACGAGGCTTCTGCAGAGATCGGGGCCGCCGGCCCCGGGGCGCTACCACTGTTGGCCGATATCAGCGACCCTGCCGCCCTGAAGACTGCCGTCGAACGCTTGCTGGAAAGCTATGAGCGGCTGGACATCCTCTTCGCCAACGCCGGCATCCCCGGCGTCTGGGCGCCGGTCGAGGACATCACGCCCGATGAATTTGACGAGCTGCTCAGGGTCAACGTCAGGGGCACCTTTCTCAGCGTGCAGGCCGCCCTCCCGGCCCTGCGCGTGCAGGGCGGGTCGATCGTCATCACCTCCTCCGTCACCGGGACTCACATGTACAGCGACGTCGGCGCTTCGGCCTACGCCACCACCAGGGCCGCCGTGCTGGCCTTCGGCAAGATGATGGCCTTTGAGCTGGCGCATGACCGCATCCGCGTCAACGTCGTCTGCCCCGGCGGCGTCACCACCAACATCCTGGACCACATCAGCTACCGCAACCTGGAGAAGCTGCGTTACCCGATTGAGCACACCGGTGGCGTACCGCTGACCGACGGCGTGGCCGCCACGCCGGACCAGATCGCCAGTGTCGTACTCTTCCTCGTCTCGGACCTCGCCAGCTACGTCACTGGCGAGGTCCTCGTCGTCGACGGCGCGGTCTCCATCCTGCGCGGGTAGTCCAAATGTCCAGGCGGCAGGTATTTGCCGGTCCAGGAAAACCGCAACTGAAAGTCGAAAACATCTCAGGACCGCGTTCTCCCCCTCTCCCTGAAGGGTTCCCGCGACTCAGCGGGACAGGGCTCCCGTCCCCCAGGACGGGAAAAGGGGGCCGGGGGAGGGCTCCCGTCGAAGACGGGAAAAGGACGCCACGTCCATCCTGCGTGGTTGATTCCCGGCCCCGGTGACCGCCGGGCAGCGCTCCTGGCAGACCCTTCGTATCCGCCCTATGATTGGACGCGCCTGACTTACGCACCGGAAAGGAACCGGAATGCTGCTTGAGGAAGGGCTCCCGCGACTGAGCGGGAAGGTCGCGCTGGTGACTGGTGGCGCTTCCGGCATCGGTCGCGGCGCAGCCCTGAAGTTCGCGCAGGCAGGCGCCCGCGTCGGCCTGCTCGACGTCACGCCCGACATGCTGGACGAGGCCGCCGCGGAGGTGGCCGCCGCCGGCCCGGGCGCCGTGCCCTTGCTGGCAGACGTGCGCGACCCCGCCGCCCTGAACGCCGCCGTCGCGCAACTCACCGAACGCTTCGGCCGCCTCGACATCCTCTTCGCCAACGCCGGCATCAATGGCGTCTGGGCGCCCGTCGACGACATCACGCCCGACGAGTACGACCGGACCATGGACGTCAACCTCAAGGGCACCTTTCTCAGCATCAACGCCGCCCTGCCGCATTTGCGGGCGCGCGGCGGCGCCATCGTCATCACCTCATCCGTCAACGGTACGCGAATGTTTAGCAACAGCGGCGCCTCGGTCTATGCGGCCTCCAAGGCAGCCCAGCTGGCCATGGGCAAGATGCTGGCGCTGGAACTGGCCCGCGACCGCATTCGCGTCAACGTTATCTGTCCCGGCAGCGTCACGACCAACATTTCGCGCAACACGACTCATCGCGGGCGGGAAGGTCTGCGCTATCTCATGCAGGCGCCGGCCGGCAACGTTCCGCTAACCGATGGCGAACCGGCCACACCGGAGCAGGTCGCCCGCGTCGTGCTCTTCCTCGTCTCGGACATGGCCGGCCACGTCACCGGCGAGGTCGTCTACATCGACGGCGCCCAGTCCCTGCTCTTCGGCTGATGTGCATCGGATGCCCGGCGCCTGTATCCTTGGTTCCAGAGCTACGTCAATGAATTCTGTTCGGTATTCAGCTTGTCATCTCTCTCTCATCCCCGGGAAGTGCATTCATGGCGAATTGGCAATGAAGTCCCTCTCCCTGAGGGAGAGGGATTTAGGGTGAGGGCGCATTTACCTGGCAAATTACGAATGTTATAAAGGAGTTCCCCGTGTTTAACATCTCCGTCTTCACCGTCATGCTGCCGGAACTCACGCCGGAAGAAGGCGCCGCTGCCCTGCAACGTCACGGTTACGCCGGCGTCGAGTGGCGTGTCGTCGATGAAGTCAGGCCCAGTGGCTCTGCCGGGCGTCTCGCCTACTGGGGCGCCAACCGCTGTACGCTGCCGCTCAGCGAGGAGAGCGCCATCCAGGCCCGCGACCTCGCCGCCGCCCATGACCTGACCATCCCCGGTCTGGGCACCTACATCGACGTCGGCGACCTCGAACACACCGAGCGCGCCATGCGCTTCGCGCAGACCTGCGGCGCGCGCAACATCCGCGTCAACCCCGGGCGCTGGCCCGACCGCGACGGCCTTTCCTACGCCGACAGCTTCGCCCGCGCCACGCGCTTTCTCGAGGGCTGCCAGGAACTGGCGCGGCAGTACAACGTGCGCGCCATCGTCGAGATGCATCATGGCACCATCACCTGCAGCGCCTCGCTGGCGCAGCGTCTCGTCGCCCCCTTCGACCCCGATTTCATCGGTGTCCTGCACGACGCCGGCAACATGGCCCGCGAAGGCTATGAACATTACGATCTTGGCCTGCAGGTGCTCGGCCCCTGGCTGGCCCACGTCCACATCAAGAACGCCCGTTATTTGCCGCCGGAAGGCGATGCCGGACTCTGGCTGGCGGACTGGTCGCCACTTGAGGACGGCGTGGTGGACTGGGACGCACTTTTCAGCGCCCTCAAACGCGCCGGCTACGAGGGCTGGCTCGGCATCGAGGACTTCAGCGCCGCCCGCCCCGTCCAGGAAGCCCTGCCGCATAACCTCGCCTTCCTCAAGGCTGCCATCGCCCGCGTCTTCGAGTAGCAGACAGGAATGCGAGAAAGGCTACGCTGTCTGCACACTGAACTTCCCTGGCATACGCTTCTGCGGAAGTTGCCCGGAATCTGAACAGCAGACGTCTGAATTGCGGTCAACAAGTTTGAGTGATAACCTGAACCTCCACAACCTTGCAGTTAAAGTTCCTCTCCCTCAGGGAAGGGCTCCCGCGACTGAGCGGGAAAGGATTTAGGGTGAGGGCAGCCTGCAGGATCACATTCTGATAAAAGGGCCAGGAAAGTAAGGGCCACCCTCTACCATCTTCCAGGGAGAGAATGAATGACCCGAAGAGTCCAGTACGCCCTGATCGGCGCCGGCGCCGCCGTGCGTCGCATGCACGATCCCGCCATCGAGCAGACTGAAAACGAGGTCATCGCCGTCTGCGATCACCGCGAGGGTCGGGCGCGTAAGGCCGCCGAACATTTCGATTGCCCCTGGTACACCGACTATCAACAGCTGCTTGATGAAGTCCGGCCCGAGGCCGTGGTCATCATGGCCCAGCACAAGGTCCACGCCGAAATCGCCGTCGCCGCCCTGCGCGCCGGCGCCCACGTGCTCTGCGAAAAGCCCATGGCCCTGCAGGTCAGCGACGCCGACGCCATGAACCGGGCGGCCGCGCAAGCCGGTCGCCTGCTGGCCATTAACTACCAGCAACGCACCCGCCCCGAGATCGTCGCCGCCAAACGCATCATCGAGTCCGGCCAGCTGGGCAGGATCCAGCACGTCGACGTCAAGACCACCTGGACCCGCGCCGCCGCCTACTATCAGGCCAACGAATGGCGCGGCAGCTGGAACGGCGAGGGCGGCGCCCTGCTGATGAACCAGACGCCCCACGACATGGACCTCATCTGCTGGCTGATCGGCATGCCCGCCCGCGTCCATGCCTGGGCGCCCACCATCTTCCACGACATCTCCCCGGCCGACACCGTGCAGGCCATGATGCAGTGGCCCGGCGGCGCCATGGGGGTCTTCCACGCCAGCACCGCCGAAGGCGGCAAAATCAACCGTTTCGAAGTCATTGGCACCGGCGGCGTCATCCGGGTTGACAAGAACGCGCTTCGCTTCGCCCGCCTTGATCAGGACCTCTACGACTTCATCGTCACGGCCCAGGATGGCTTCAGTCACCCCGGCATGCAGGAGGTCGAGACCGAGCTGGGCCCCGAGACCGGCAGCCACGTCGATATTCATCGCAACTTCTGCAACGCCATCCTGCATGGTGAGGCGCTGGTCGCCGACGGGCCCTCGTCCCTGCACGGCCTGGAACTCGCCAATGGCATGATCGCCTCGCACTACAGCGGCCAGACCATCGACTTCCCGCTCGACCGCGAGGTCTACGCCGATTTGCTGCAGCGCCTGCAGGACGAGGAAGCAGCGATGGAGGCCAGCGCATGAGCGTCACCCTCAGCGCCTTTGGCGACGAGATCGCCCTCGACCTCGACGAGCAACTGGCCCTGCTGAACGAATTAGGCGTACCCGGCATCGACCTGCGCGCCGCCTGGGGCATCAACGTGCTGCAGCTCACGGACGAGCAGGCCCGCCGGGCCCGCAAGGCCTGTGACGCCGCCGGCATCCACGTCAGCGTCCTCGGCAGTCCGGTTGGCAAGTCGCCCCTGGCCGACCCGATCGCCCTTGACGAGGATCGCATCCGCCGCCTGATCGAACTCGGCAACATCCTCGGCACGACGCGCATCCGCATCTTCTCCTGGTACCCGGACGACATCACGACCAACGCCCACTACGACCGGTTCGTCGACGAAGTGATCGACCGCCTGGCCGCCCTGACCGCCATCGTCGCTGGCGCCGACTTCACCCTGTTGCACGAAAACGAGCGCCATATCGTCGGCGACCGGCCTGAGCGCGTCCAGGCCTTTGCTGACGCCATCGACAGCCCCCACTTCCGCCTCATCTGGGACCCCGCCAACTACGTTCAGGTCGGCGTGCTGAATTGCATGCAACACTTTGACGCCCAGGCGGAGCGCGTCGACTGCATTCACGTCAAGGACTCCCGCGCCGACAACACCGTCGTGCCGGCAGGGGAGGGGGATGGTCAGTTCCCTGAACTGATGGCCGCCCTGCGCGAGCGGGACTTCCGCGGCGTGCTGGCCCTTGAGCCGCATCTCAAGCGCGCCGAACACAGCATCGGCTACAGCGGCCCCGACGGCATGACCGTCGCCGTGAACGCCCTGCGTCGCGTCATGGCCGCCGCCGGCCTTGCGGAGAATTGACAAATCAGTATTCGGTGACAGAAAATGAAGTTCGTGATGACCACGGGAGAGTCTGATGCCAGACGATGTTGAGCGCCGACTGTATTTGCTTGAGCAACAACTAAATGAAGTCGAGCGCCGCAACGAGAAGCTTGAAGAAGTCCTAGTTAACTTGCTGCGGCGATTTTACAAGGTGTCAGAAGAAGCATACAGTATCGCCAGGCATGGCCTAGGTGACCCAACTGACTCAACACGACGCTTTGCGATGATAGAGCGTGTTCTGATTGATTATCTGGAAAAGGAGTATTTCGAGATCGTTGACGTTTACAGGGATGCAAAGGAAATCTTGGACAACCGGGACCCTTGAAACAACTACTGACTCTCGACCATTCCGTATGAAAATGTGCATGTTGGGAAAAGGGGTCGCCTTTCCTTTTGGGCGCAGATGCGCTGTAAATGACAATGGAAATCGCTTCCAATGAGTGAAGAACGTGAAGACAACATCAGAAACCGCACGGTCTTTACGGGCGACAATTTACCCGTGCTGCGCCGCATGGCTGATTCAAGTATAGACTTAATCTACTTGGATCCACCGTTTAATTCGCGCCGTGAATATGCCGCTCCAATTGGCAGCAGGGCTGCTGGCGCAGCGTTTCGCGATACTTGGACACTTTCTGATATTGATGAAGCCTGGATTGATGATGTCGCTGCAGCCAATCCCGGGCTGGCACGATTGATTGATGCTGTGGGAGCCGTCAATGGCGACGGCGACAAGTCTTACCTGGTGATGATGGCGGTTCGCCTCATCGAGATGCAACGAATTCTCAAGGACACTGGCTGCCTCTACCTGCATTGCGACCCAACCATGAGCCACTCGCTCAAACTTCTGCTGGATGCGATTTTTGGCCGGGACAGGTTTCGCAATGAAGTCGTTTGGTGGTATGGCGGCGGCGGCGCATCAACAAAATACTGGGCTAGGAAACACGACATTCTTTTATTTTATTCGAAAGGGGATGAGTGGACCTTTAATGTTGATGCTGTGCGTGAGGAGCACAAGTGGGACCGGGGACAAAAGAGAGCGGACGGAAGCTCACGCGATCTCGAAAAGGGCAAGCTCCCGGATGATGTGTTTCGCATGCATGGCGTAATGCCATGGGCTAGGGAGCGCGTTGGCTTCCCGACGCAGAAGCCCCTGTCCCTTTTGGAACGCATCATCGAAGCCAGTAGCAATGAGGGCGATTGGGTTCTGGACCCGTTTTGTGGTTGCGCTACGACTTGTGTGGCTGCTGAAAATCTCGAGCGTCGCTGGATTGGTATCGACATTTCCCCCAAGGCTACAGAACTTGTAGTTGATCGTTTCTCAGGCACCGAACAGTTAACTCTTCTGTCCAACCGGATCATCTCACGCGAGGATTTACCCGATAGAAGTGAGCGGTATGATCGCTCGGAAGTCATAAACGAACTGTTTGCCGCTCAGGATGGCTGCTGTTTAGGCTGTGGACACTATTTCCCCAAACGAAACTTGACACTGGACCATATTGTGCCTCGTGCCCTTGGGGGGCCAGACATAAAGTCCAATCTACAATTGCTTTGTGGAGCCTGTAACTCGGAAAAGGGTACGCGTTCCATGGCACATTTTATGGCCATCCGCGCGCGCAGAGGCTACACACCTCCTCACAACCGCCCATCGGCTTAAAATGATTTGAGCGACTTTTCCTCAGCCCAGTGACCTCAGCAAAAAGAACAGCGCGATCTGCACCAGGGCCACCACCAGCCCGATCTCCAGCCCGATGAACAGGCCGTCCATCCGCGGGTTGCTCCGCCGCCAGGCAAGCTTGCCGCGCAACTCCGCGAGGTCTTCCTTCGTGGCCATATACGCCATTCTGCTGCGCAATTCCGCCACGTCGGCTTTCGTGGCCAGATTCTGCCACTCCGGCGGCAGGGACTCTGTGGTGACCGTCTGTGGTTGGGACATGAGGAGGGTCATCTTTCTGCGCCGTCATGCGTACGGGACGCTGCGACGCCTGCCATGGACTCCCGTATTGTGGCATATCGTCCGTCATTTGTCGACTCGATCACCCTCCAGCCACCCCTGTCCGCCACCTTCGCGTAAAATAGGACAAGCCTGACCACCAGCGAGGATTCCCCATGCAACTGCGACGACTTGGCAACAGCGGCGTGCGCGTCTCCGTCATCGGCATCGGCAGCAACCAGTTCGGCGGCGCGGTCGACCAGAACACCGTCCATGACGTCCTCTCCCTCGCGCAGGAACTGGAGATCAACTTCATCGACACCGCCAACGCCTACACCGGCGGTGAATCGGAGCGCCTGCTCGGGCGCGCCCTGCGCGGTCGCCGGGACGACTTTCTCGTCGCCACCAAGGCCTTCTTCCCCGTCGGCCCCGGCCCCAACGACCGCGGCACCTCGCGCCATCACCTGTTGCGCGCCGTCGAGGACAGCCTGCGCCGCCTGCAGACCGACCACATCGATCTCTACCAGATGCACCGCTGGGACTGGCGCACGCCCCTCGAACAGACCCTGCGCACGCTGGATGACCTCGTCAGCGGGGGCAAGGTGCGCTATATCGGCGCCTCGAACTACATGTCCTGGCAACTGGCGCAGGCGGGCATGCTGGCGCAGATGAACGCCTGGGAGCCGCTCGTCAGCGTCCAGTCCCACTACCACATGCTGGAGCGCCAGGTCGAGGACGAGGTGCTGCCCTTCTGCGCGCACAGCGGGCTCGGCTTCATCCCCTACTTTCCGCTCGCCGGCGGCTTTCTCACCGGCAAGTACCGTCGCGAGACCGGCGCGCCGCCTGGCTCCCGCGGCGAATCCAGCGCCTACGTCCAGCGCTACATGACCGATGCCAACTACACGCTGGTAGAGCGCCTTGCCGCCTGGGCGCGCGAACGCGACCGCAGCATGGCCGAACTGGCCCACGCCTGGTTGCTCGCCCGGCCCGAGGTCTGCTCCGTCATCTCCGGCCTGACGCGGCTCGACCAGTTGCGCGCCAACGCCCGCGCCGCCGACTGGCAGCTCAGCCCTGACGAATACGCCGAAGTCAACGCCATCCTCGCCGGCGAGTGACGGGTTGCTGCGGGCGAGCGGGCGATTTGATAAATCGCCCCTGCGGGATGCTTCGGGCTTACGCCCTCGCTACCCCTGCGCCGGATGGACATATCATGTCGCCCGCGGGTACACCATGTCGCCGGGAGTGGCGAGCATGGTGGATTTCAGAAATTGTCCCTGCCTGGAATCAGCGACAACTGTAGCGACGCAAATATCCGCGATATGACGCTCACCGCGTCCAGTTCATATATTCAGCAAGTTAGACGCTCCCGCCCTCACCTCCCCGCTTGCATCCCCTGCCAGCCTGTGTTACGCTGGGCAGGTAAAGCGATTTACTAAAGCGTTTTGGTGGATTAATTGAAGCGTAGCAAGGTCACCGCCCGTCAGGTCGCCCGCCGTGCCGGTGTCTCCCCGACCACCGTCTCCTTCGTGCTCAACAACATCCGCAGGGAGCAGATCAGCCCTGCCACCCGTCAGCGTGTGCGGACGGCCGCCAGTGACCTCGGCTACGTGCCCCGCGCCGCCGCCCGTTCTCTCGTCCGCGGTCGCAGCGATACGCTGGGCCTCGCCATCGTGTACCCCCACGAATACGTCTTCATCGACCCCTACGCCCCCAACCTGCTCACCGGCATCAGCGAGGTCGCCCGTCTCCACAATTTCCGCATCATGGTCGAAATCATCCACGAACCCGCCGAAATCGACCTTGTCAACACCATGTTGCGCAGCGGCGAGGTCGCCGGTCTGCTTCAGTATCATGGTGCCAGCCAGGATGAAGTTCACGCCTGCCTCACGGAACTGACCGGCGACGGCTTCCCGCTCGTTTCGCTCGAGACCACGCTGTCCAGCGATCTTTACAGCGTCTCCATCGACCATATGGCCGGCACGCGCGCCGTCATTGAACACCTCATCGACCTCGGCCACCGCGATATCGCCTGCATTGCCTTTGATTCTGCCGAGCATCACGTGTACGAACGCCTGGCGGTCTTCCACGATACCCTGCGGGCCGCAGGCATCCCCCGCCGCGACAACCTGGTCCGCTTCGGCCATTTTGAACCCGCCACCGCCATCACCGCCATGCATTCCCTGCTGCGGGAGCATCCCCGACCCTCGGCCGTCTACTGCATGAACGACATGATGGCCTTCGGCGCCATGAACGCCATCCGCGAGGCCGGCCTGCGTATCCCGCAGGACGTCGCCGTCGTCGGTTACGACGACGTGCGCTTCTCACGCTTCACCTTGCCGCCGCTCACCACCGCCCGCGCCCCGGAAGTCGAACTCGGCCGCCGCGGCGCCGAAATGCTCTTCGATCTCATCAACGACCGCAAGCCGCCGGAAATGCAGCGGACGCTGCACAGTGAACTCATCGTCCGCGATTCCTGCGGCGCACGGGGAGGTTTCTATGGCTCCCGCCCCTGATCGTATTCTCGAAATCCGTGACCTGCGCACCCACTTCTTCACCGACAAGGGCGTCGTCCGCGCCGTGGATGGCGTCAACCTCGATCTCGCGCGCAAGACCACCCTCGGCATCGTCGGCGAATCCGGCTGCGGCAAGAGCGTCACCGCCAGTTCCGTCATGCGCCTCATCAAGGAGCCGCCCGGCAGGATCGTCGAGGGCGCAATCCGCTTCTACCCCTCGCATGGCTCGCAGCAGCCGGTCGACCTCGCGCAACTCGATCCGCGCGGCCCGGAAATCCGCGATATCCGCGGCGGCGAAATCTCCATGATTTTTCAGGAGCCCATGACCTCGCTCAACCCGCTCTACACCGTCGGCCGCCAGATCGCCGAATCGGTCATGCTGCACCAGCAGCTGGACGAACGGGCCGCCCTCTCGCGCGCCTTGGAAATGCTCAACCGCGTGCATATGAGCGACCCCGACCAGCGCCTGAAACAGTACCCGCACCAGCTCAGCGGCGGCATGCGCCAGCGCGTCATGATCGCCCTCGCGCTTTCCTGCAACCCGTCCATCCTCTTCGCCGACGAGCCCACCACGGCCCTCGACGTCACCGTGCAGGCGCAGATTCTCGACCTCATGCGTCAGCTGCAGGACGAGTTCGACTCCGCCATCGTCATGATCACCCACAACCTCGGCGTCGTCTCACAGATGGCCGACGAGGTCGCGGTGATGTACTTCGGCAAGGTCGTCGAACGCGGCCCCACCCGCAGTATCTTCCACAATCCGCTGCACCCCTACACCCAGGGGTTGCTGCAGTCGGTGCCCGTGCTGGGCCGCAAGAGCAACGCCATGCTGGTGCCCATTGAGGGGATGGTGCCGGCTTCTACCTCGGACATAAAGGGCTGCGCCTTCGCCGCCCGTTGCCCGCACGCCATGAAAATCTGTCTCGAGCAGCCGCCCGTGACCGAACCCGAAGACGGGCATTCGGTCGCCTGCTGGCTGCACCACTGAATTGGGATCCCCCGGGAAATCACCGGTGATCTGTCTACTGTTTGGTAACTGGAGGACATTCGCAATGCAAGCCAACGCCCATCGACTGTTGTTCCTGGTGGTGGCTCTGGGTCTGCTGATGGTCGCGCCCCTCGCGGCGCAGGACGTCGTGGACCCGGTCCCCTATCCGCCCGGAACGCCCATCGGCGACAGCGCGCCCATCGTGCGCTTCAACCTCGACGAGATCCTCGCCTACAAGGCTCTCGACAGCTACAGCCAGCCCGAGTGGATGGACGCCTTCGTCGCGGACGGCAGCCTGCCGCCCGTCGCGGAGCGCCTGCCCGACGAGCCGCAGGTGCTGTTGACCGGCGCCATGTCCGACGGCATCGGCCAGTACGGCGGCGTCTGGCGTGACTTCTCCGGCGCCAGCCGCCAGGGCTGGAACCTCTGCGCCGGCCAGACCCAGGGCTGGTACGGCATCAACTACATCTATGCCGAGTCCCTCGTCAAGTCCGGCCCCATGTTCATGCGCGGCGACGCCGTCGAGCCGCTGCCGAACCTGGCGAAGAGCTGGACCTGGTCCGATGACGGCACGCAGCTGACCATGGAGCTGATCTCCGGCGCCAAATGGTCGGATGGCGCGCCCTTCTCCGCCGCTGACGTCCTGTTCACCTGGGAACACATCATCCTGGATGACAACGTCAACTCCTGGACCAAGCGCAGTTCCTGGCAGATCGGGGGCGAGGACATCGCGCTTGAGGCCATCGACGCCGACACCATCGTCTGGACCTTCCCGCAGCCGCGGCCCGTGCAGTTCTTCTTCCAGATGGACTTCCTCGACTTCAACGTCTGCCCGCAGCACGTGCTTGAGCCCCTGCACCCCGCCTTCAGCGACAACGATTACTCGGCTTTCGAGACCGCGCTGCCGATGGAGGCCATCCCGCCCGTCACCATGGGCCCCTGGGTCGCCACCGGCTATCGCGTCGACGAGTTCATGGTGCACCGCCGCAACCCCTACTACTGGAAGGTGGACGAGGAGGGTCGTCAGTTGCCCTACCTCGACGAGGTAACCTTCCAGCTGGGCGACTCCGGCATCGGCCGCACCCTGGGCACGCTCGCCGGCTCCATCGATCACTCCAACCTCGAGAACCCCAGCTCCTACGTCCAGGCCACCACGCGGCTGCAGGACGCCGACGCCCACTTCGATATCAGCTGGGCCGGTGAATCGCTGAGTTTCCCGCTCATCATCAACCTTTCGGCCAACCTCGGCGTGCAGGACGAGCGTGACGCGGCCCTGCGCGAACTCTTCCGCACCCTCGAGTTCCGCCGCGCCATCGCCCACGCCGTCGATGGCGACGGCGTCGCCCAGGCCGTCATTCGCGGCCCCTTCCTGCGCGCCTTCCCCGGCGGCATCGCCCCGGCGGCCTCCGAGTACGACATCGACTCCGTCGTCTACTACCCCTACGATCCCGACTCCGCGCGCGCCTTGCTGGCCGGTCTCGGCTTTGAGGACACGGACGGCGACGGCATTCTGAACTGGACCAGCGGCTCGCTGTCCGGCGAGAATCTGGTCATCCAGATCCTCAGCGGTCAGGCCGCACCGGCCACCGGCCAGGTCGCCGATGCGCTCGTGCTGCTGCTGCAGGACGTCGGCATTCAACTCAACCACCGCGTTGTTGACGGCGCCACCTCCACCGACCTTGAGGAGAGCGGCGAGTGGGAGTTCCGCATCAACCGCAGTGGTCAGGAATTCACCACGCCCTTCACCCGCTGCCAGGACCTCGCGCCCATCACCGTGCAGAAGCCGGACTGGCATCGCAAGGGCGAGCAGCCGCGCGAATTGCTGGGCTTCGAGCTCGAACTCATCGAGATCGTCAACGCCTTCTGCGTCGAGCCCGACAGCACGGTGCGCGCGCAGTTGATGTCGGACTACAACCGCATCTTCACCGAAAACGTCTACCAGGTGGGTACCGTCATCGGGCGTTACGGCCTGGCCCTGGCCAAGCGCTTCCGTAACATCCCGGTTGGCGCGCCGCCCTTCTTCTACCAGTGGACCTGGGGCAACGTCCAGCCGGACCAGGTCTGGGTCGCCCCCGAGGACCGCATCGCCGAGGTCGCACCGGGCACCCTTCCGGTCTACGGCTGATCTCTCACGGGCAGGGGCGGGTTTCACACCCGCCCCTGCTTCACGCTATCCCTGCGGGCGATTTGATAAATCGCCCCTACGCGGCTGGCGGGCTGTTATGGCGCCACTGGCGCACGGAATGGCACCGTTGGTGTGCGTCGGGCTTGTTGCGCCCTCGCTATCCCTGCGGGACACGGTATGACGCGGCTGGCGTGCTGCGGGCTTACGCCCTTGCTATCCCACGGGGATGCTTGTCCTTGCGTCCGCGCTATCCCAAAGGGACACGTAATGGCGCCGTTGGCGTGCTTGTCCTTGCGTCCGCGCTATACTTCCCTTTGCTTTTGAAGAATGCTCCTCTCCCCGAGCAGGGCTCCCACCGAAGGTGGGAAGGGGCTCCCGCGACTGAGCGGAAGGGTTGGGGGTGAGGGCGTGTAACAGGAGCCAGTTGACGTAACCCCATGGTCGATTACATCCTGCGCCGTCTGGCTTCCGCCGTGGTCGTCCTGCTCATCATCGCCGCCATCGCCTTCACCGTCATTCAGTTGCCGCCCGGCGACTTCGCCGACGTCTACAAGCAGCAACTCATCAACCTCGGCAACATGGACCCGAGCGACGCCGAGGATTCCGCCAACCGCCTGCGCGAGCGCTACGGCCTCGACGCGCCCTTGCCCATTCAGTTCGTCAACTGGATCGGGGGCATCGTGACGCGCGGCGAGTTCGGCTTTTCCTTCGCCTACAGCCGCGACGTTGGCGAACTGATCGCCGAACGCCTGCCGCGCACCTTCTTCCTCGCCCTCGCCTCGCACGCCATCTCGTCGCTGGTCGGCATCGCCATCGGCATCTACATCGCCACGCGCCAGTACAGCCTCGCCGACAACCTCGCCTCCACCCTGGCCTTCATCGCCACCTCCGTGCCGCGCTTCTCCCTCGCCCTGATCATCATCTATTTCCTCGCTTTCAACCTGGGGCAGGAGAGCGTCCAGTCCCTCTATTCGCCGGAATACGTCTTCGCCCCCTGGTCGCTCGGCAAGCTGGTTGACCTGCTCAAGCACGTCTGGCCGGTGGTCTTCATCGCCGGTTTTGGCGGCGTCGCGCGCAACATGCGCGTCATGCGCGGCAACCTGCTCGACGTGCTCAACGCCCAGTACGTCACCACCGCCCGCAGCAAGGGCCTGCGCGAGCGCAAGGTCATCAACCGCCACGCCGTACCCAACGCGCTGCACCCCATCCTCGCCTATCAGGGCGCCGTCCTGCCCTACATGTTCAACGGCGAACTTGAGGCCTCCATCGTCCTCAGCATCCCCACGCTGGGGCCGCTCTTCCTGCAGTCGCTCTACAACCAGGACATCTACATCTCCGGCACCATGCTCATTCTCTACGGCGCCCTGCTGGTCTTCGGCAACCTGCTCGCCGACCTCTCGCTCGGCCTCCTCGACCCCCGCATCCGCTTCAGCTAGAGGAGGACTACGGACAGTGAATCCTGCCAAGGTTGTTCGCCCTCGTAATGTTCTTCTCCCCCTCTCCCTGAAGGGCTCCCGCCCCCCAGGGCGGGACAAGGGCCGCCCGGCAACCCTTCCATGCACAGGTCCCCTCCGATGACCGCTATCGACGCCGCCGACGCCCGCGAGCCGCTGCACATCCCCGCCGCCGCGCTTGACGACGACCGCCAGGAGTCCTACCTTCAACTTGTCTGGCAACGCTTCAGCCGCAGCAAGGCCTCCGCCTTCGGCGCCGCGCTCGTCATCAGCCTGGCCTTCCTCGCCGTCTTCGCCGAGTTCTTCGCCCCCGTCGATCCGGACCGCAAGTCCCTCGGCGATTCCTACATCCCGCCCCAGACCCTGCGCTTCGTGGATGCCGAGGGCAATTTCGGCCTGCGTCCCTTCGTCTACAACCTCGCCATCGAATACGATCCCGTCACCTTCGCCGCCATCTGGACCGACGACGTTTCGCAAAAGTACTATTTGCACTTTTTTGTACGCGGCTGGGAATACAAACTGCTGGGCCTCATTGAGACCGACATACACCTTTTCGGCGTGGAGCAGGGCGGCACGGTGCACCTCATGGGCACCGACCGCTTTGGCCGCGATCTGTGGGGACGCGCCGCCCTCGCCGGCCGCATCTCCCTGACGCTCAGCGTGCTCGCCGCCCTCGTCGCCGTCGTCGTCGGCTCCAGCGTCGGCGTCATCTCGGGCTATTACGGCGGCGTCATCGACAACCTGCTGCAGCGCTTCGTCGAAATCGTCCTCTCCCTGCCGGAACTGCCGCTCTGGCTCTCCCTCGCCGCCATCATCCCGCGCACCTGGTCCTCGCTGCAGGTCTTCTTCGTCATGTGCCTCATCTTCCCCCTGCTGCGCTGGGCCGTGCTGGCGCGCGAGGTGCGCGGCAAGGTCATCTCCCTGCGCGAGACCGATTATGTCCTCGCCGCGAAGGAGCAGGGCGCTTCCGACCGCCGCATCATCTTCCGCCATCTCTATCCCAACGCGCTCAGCCACGTGATCGTGATCCTCACCCTGCTCATTCCCGACATCATCCTCGCCGAGGCCTTTCTCAGCTTTCTCGGCATCGGCATTCAGGAACCCCTGACCAGCTGGGGCTTCCTCATGAAGAACGCCCAGAACCTCGAGACCCTCGGCCAGAATCCCTGGATCCTTTCGCCCGTCATCTTCATCATCGCCTCCGTCCTCGGCCTCAACTTCCTCGGGGACGGCCTGCGCGACGCCGTCGATCCCTATGCCAACCTTTAGTTTTCCTGCAGCAATTCTCCCGGCGGGGTTGAACCCGATCCCGCGGCCTGGCACTCTCCCCCTCTCCCTTAGGGAAGGGCTCCCGTCTTCCCGGACGGGAAAGGGGCCGGGGGAGGGCTCCCGTCGAAGACGGGAAAAGGGCAGCTTCCCGGTGGCGAGGAACTGACATGGACCCCGACGTCATTCTCGAGGTCGAGGACCTGCGTCAGTGGTTCCCCGTTCACGGCGGCCTGCTGCAACGCGTCCAGGGCCACATCAAGGCCGTCGACGGCCTCTCCCTGCGGCTGCACTACAACGAGGTGCTGGGTCTCGTCGGCGAATCCGGTTGCGGCAAGACCACCGCCGGCCGCAGCATCCTGCGCCTCTACGAGCCCACCTCCGGTTCCATCCGCTACCGGCGCGCCAGTGGCGAGGTCGTTGACGTCGCCGCGCTGTCACAGGCGGCGCTCAAACCCCTGCGGCGCGAGATGCGCATGGTCTTTCAGGACCCCTTTTCCTCGCTCAATCCGCGCTTCACCGTGCGCGACCTCGTCGCCGAGCCGCTCGTCATTCATGGCGAGGCCAGGGGCGCCGAACTGGACCGGCGCGTCGCCGACCTGCTGCGCGCCGTCGGTCTCAGTCCGGCGCTGGCCGGGCGCTACCCGCACGAATTCAGCGGCGGCCAGCGCCAGCGCATCGGCCTGGCCCGCACCCTCGCGCTCAGCCCGCGTCTGATCGTCGCCGACGAGCCCGTGTCGGCCCTTGACGTCTCCATTCAGGCCCAGGTGCTCAACCTGCTGCAGCAACTGAAGGAGGAACTCGGTCTCAGCATCCTCTTCATCTCCCACGATCTCAGCGTCGTCGAGCACATCTGCGACAGCATCGCCGTCATGTACGTCGGCAAGATCGTCGAGCTGGCCCCCACCGACCGGTTACTGGCGCAACCGCTGCACCCCTATACCGAGGCCCTCGTCAGCGCCGTCCCGCCCGCCGACCCCGATATCCGTCCGGAACGCATCATCCTTGAGGGCGACGTCCCCAGCCCCGCCAGCCCGCCCTCCGGCTGCGTCTTTCATCCGCGTTGCCGCCACGCCCGCGATCGCTGCAGCGCGGAGGAACCCCTGCTGCGCGAGGTGAAACCGGGGCACTGGGCCAGTTGTCACTTCGCCGATGAACTGGAGTTGCGGGGGGTAGCCGGCCATGCCGGCTAGCCGCCTCGCGCCGGTCATCGCCTGGCTCCTGCCGGTCATCGGCTGGGCCTGGCTCTGGTTGCAGCATCGCGCTGACGAGCGCGCCCGTCAGGCCCTGCGTGAGGCGCTCGCCCTCTGGCTGACGGTCATTGGTGCGTTTGCAGTCTGGGCGCCCGCCGCCTGGCTGGTCGCCTGGCTGCCTTTCGTCGGCCCCCTGGTCGCGCTGGCCTCTTTTTCGCTGGTGCTCTCCACCTGGCTGCTCTGCGCCATCCTCTGGCTCGGCGGCCTGCTGCGCGCCCTGCGCGGTGATGAGCGGCCGCTGCCGCTCCTCGGCCGCATCACCCGCCGCCTGCCGGTGTAGGCGTCAGTTCACGGCTATCTTGCGGGAAAGAGAAAGTTCCAGAAAATCTTCAGCGATGTAGCCTGCTGCGGAGATGATCGGGCAGTTCCTCAATCGGGCGCATGTCAACAAGCTTTTTCGTAATTTTGTACGTGACAGCCTGTCCTTCGGCCATCCGTACCAGGTGTCCCGCCCTGTTTTCTGCAACTTCTCCCTTGCGCCATACATTGAACACAATTGCATGCGGGCAGATGCCCAGACACAAAAGGAAGTCATAGTTTCTGTCAAGGCGAACATGATTGAACTGGAAGGTGCCGTTTGCGCCCAGTGAGGCCGTCTTGACCTCGATTCGTCGTTCCGAAACCCGGAGGTCTGTATCGGATGTACGGGCGCTCTTTCGTACTGTCAGCCCGGCTTCCTCAAGAAACCGGCGGATGAATTCCTCGCCAATTGCTCCCCGATTTGTGTTGCCGAGGCTTCTGTAGCCAATTAATGGCGACCCCTGCCATATGTCTTCAGGGGCATGTTCCTGAATGATTTCCACCATCAGTGCAATGGCATTCACACTGGCGGTTCCCACAGGCCCTTGCTGCCACCGCGTTTCCAGAACACGAGGAACCAGGAGTGGTTTTTCCTGGCATGCACCTGTCGAATTGCGCGACTCACGCCTGGCCGGTTGTTTCTCACCACGACAAACAGATCTTCGGCGACGAATCCCAGGTCGTCATACATTTGCATGATTTCTACGTGTGTGAAACGCTGACGATTGGAGCAAACTTCATCCTGGCACTTAACAATCAATACGCCACGTTCGCGCAGGACGCGCCAGGCTTCACGACCGGCATCCCGGTACAGTTCCAGCACGGCCTCGTGGTACTTGCTGCCTGTCTGCCCACCCGAGCCGTTGTTGCGATAATGGTCCTCAAACGGGGTATGCGTTTTGTGGGCGGTGCCACCTGGTGAATGCATGTAGGGTGGATCAAGTACAACGCAGTCGATCTCGCCATCAGCATAGGGCAGTGACCGGCAATCCACGCCATCCTGAATGTCAGTTGCCCTTAACTCGTAGCGGTCCGCCGGTATGTGACGCCAGAACACTCCCTTGCCATAAGTGACATCTGCCACCACACTGCCCGGCTTGACGTACAGGTCGAGAATGCGCGGAAATACACGGTCGTTGCCATCCGTGTATGCACTGAACACCAGATTGTTCGTGGGAATGCCCTTGCTGACCTTGCGCCTTGCTGACCCTGGCGAGGCTTTCCCGGTCCGGGCTTCAGGTGCGATTTTGAGTTTGAGAGGAGTTTGCATGTCTTCGCTCCCAGGTTCCCTGTGCAAATTATAGCGTCTTCCTGATGACGCGGCTCAGGCACAAGGACTCCCCTCTCCCTGAGGGAGAGGGGCCGGGGGTGAGGGCGCCCTGCGCGGGCCTACTCCACCTGCACCTCCCGCAGCCTGGCCGCCGCCTGCTCCGGTGTCAGGTCGCGCTGCGCTTCCGCCAGCAATTCAAAGCCCACCATGAACTTGCGCACCGTCGCCGAACGCAACAACGGCGGCAGAAAGTGCGCGTGCAGTTGCCAGTAGGCCTCGGCCCCCGCCGGCGCCATGTGCCAGCCCATGGAGTAGGGGAAGGGCGCATTGAAAAGCCCGTCATAGCGCCGCAGCAGTTCACGCAAAATGGCGGCCAGCGCGTCGCGTTCGTCATCCCGCAGCGCCTGCAGGTTTCCCACGTAGCGCCGCGGCAGCAACAGGGTCTCAAAGGGCCAGAGCGCCCAGAAGGGCACCAGCGCCAGCCAGTGTTCGTTCATGCATACGAGGCGCTCCCCCTGGCGCAACTCGACCTCTGTGTAAGCCGGCAGCAGCGGCCGGTCTTCATGAGCACGCGCCCAGGCCCGCTGGCAGTCGTCCTCGCGCGCCACGATCGTCGGCAGTACGTCGCAGGCCCAGATCTGTCCGTGCGGGTGAGGACTCGACGCGCCCATCGCGTCGCCGCGGTTCTCGAAGAACTGCACGTGCCGCCAGCGCTGTCCCAGTTCACCCAGCAACTGCGCCTGCACGTCGATGACGTGGCGCAGTTCCCTCAGCGGCATTTCCGCCAGCGTCACGTCGTGTCGCGGCGAAAAGCACAGCACCTGACAGTCGCCCCGCACCGCTTCCCGCTGCAGCAGCGGGTCGCCGGCCATTGCTGCGCTCCCCGCCTCCGGCAACAGGGCCGGGAAGTCGTTGCGAAACACGAAGGTGCGCCGGTAGTCCGGGTTGCGCCGGCCGCCGGCGCGCTCGTTGCCCGGGCAGAGATAACACTGCGGGTCGTACGCCGGCAGCCTTGCCGTCGCCGGCGTCTCCTGCGCGCCCTGCCAGGGCCGCCGGCTGCGCTGCGGCGAGACCAGCACGTACTCTCCCGTCAGCAGATTCTTGCGCCGGTGCGGCTGCTCAAGCGGGTTCAGGTCCACTTATCACTCCTGCCCCGGCCCGTCACAGGGACACACGAACACCGGGGGTATTGTACTTAAAAGCCCCTCTCCCTGAGGAAGGGCTCCCGTCCCCCAGGACGGGAAAGGCTCCCGCGACTGAGCGGGACAGGGTTTGGGGTGATGGCCAACACTCGCCACTCCCGGCGACATGGTGTGCCTGCGGGCGACATGATATGTCGCCCCTACAGCATCCCGTAGGGGCGATTTATCAAATCGCCCATCCCGGCCCCCGTCCCCCGGGACGGGAAAGGGTTTGGCGTGAGGGCTCCGCCTGGCCGCATACCTGAGCCAACGCTACACTTCCTGTCAACCACAAGAGAGGACTGCGCCATGACCCGTATGCACATCGGCGTCCAGATGCAACCCCAGCACTGCTCCTGGCCGGAATACATCGAGGCCGTGCGTACCGTTGAGGCCATGGGCGTGGACAGCATCTGGACCTGGGACCATTTCTTCCCCCTCACCGGTGACCCCGAAGGCAAGCACTTTGAAGGCTGGTCGGCGCTGGCCGCCATCGCCGCCGGCACCACCCGCGCCGGCGTCGGCTGCTTCGTCACCTGCAACAGCTATCGCAATCCGGCCCTGCTGGCCCAGATGGCCAAGACCGTCGACCACATCAGCAACGGTCGCCTCTGCTTCGCCATCGGTTCCGGCTGGTTCGAGCGCGACTACGAGGAATTCGGCTACGAGTTTGGCACCGTGAACAGCCGCCTGCGCCAACTGGAAGCCGACCTGCCGGTCTTCAGGGCCCGCCTGCAGGCCGAGGTCCCGCCGCCCATCCAGAATCCGTTACCCGTCATGATCGGTGGCGGCGGCGAAAAGGTGACCCTGCGCATCGTCGCCGAACAGGCGGACCTGTGGAACACCTTCGGCCCGCCAAAATCCTGGATTCACAAGAATCGCGTCCTCGACGACTGGTGCGCGAAGGTCGGCCGCGACCCCGCCGCCATCACCCGCACCGTTGGCGTGGGCGAGCAGGACCTCACTGCCAACCTCGATGAATACGCCGCCGCCGGCGCCACCTGGTTCATCTTCAGCCGCACCGTCCCCTGGGACTACGAGCCACTCGAACGTCTCATCCGCTGGCGCGACGGCTGAAACGCCGCATCGCCAGTAACACATTCTCATCCCCCAAGCCCTGGATCCTGAAGACTCTTTCCCTCATCCACAGGAAAGCCCCCTCTCCCTGAGGGAGAGGGGGTTTGGGGGTGAGGGCGGCTACTTGCCCATCAATCCTGGAAAGGCGCATCCTCTGGAGCAGCGAGCCATTTCACTGACTGCGCATCGGGTCGTCCAGTTCGGCCAGTTCCTCCGCCGAGGCCCGCAGCCTGATCACGCGCCACGACCCCCAGCTGATGGCCAGCACCGACAGCGACACCAGCCCCACGGCCAGCAGCCACAGCGGCAGAAACAGCCCCGCCACCACTGGCGCCGCCCCGATCACCAGGGTCAACAGCGACTGCAGCGGATGCGCCAGTGACAGCAGCAGGGAGACCTTGACCAGTCGCTTCAGCGGCAGGTCGAACATCACCAGCAGCGGCCACGCGTAGAGGTTGGTCAGCAGCAGGGTCAGACCGATCAGCAGGGTCAGGCTGCGCAGAAACCACAGCAGCAGGTCGGGCAGCGGCATGGTCTCCAGCGCCTGCAGGTTCACCAGAATCAACGTGCCCAGCGCCAGGTCGATCAGCCCCAGCGCCGTCGCCTTCAGCCAGTGTCGCCTCAGGGCGCTGAAAAAGGTCGCGAAAAACTCCCGGTCCTTGCCCCGCGCCAGCGGCGTCAGCACCGCGAACAGCGCCGCCGTGGCCGCCGGCAGGGGGATGATCAGCATCGCCAGAAAGGTCCACATCAGGTTGGCGATCACCAGCGACGCCGCCCGGTCCAGGGGCGACCCCGGCTCGGGCATAAAACTCGAAAAGCGCATCAGTTCAGCTTTCCACTATTGCAAAACGTGAATACAGCGCGACTTCCCCCACTGCCTCAAGGACTCCTGCGACCGGGAAGGGGCTCCTGTCCCCCTCCATGACTCGACTCCCCCTCTCCCTCAGGGAGAGGGGGTTGGGGGGTGAGGGCCTGCCCTTTACAGTCGCACAATCCGTTGCGTTTGGCGGCCATGCCATCACCCCGCCAGAAACTCAAAGATCGCATCCTGGTGACCCGGCAGGGGCTCGTGCCCGAAGTCCGGATAATGCCGCACCGACTTCGGCGAGCTTATCCTGTTGAACGCGGCGTATTGCGTCGAGGGCGGACAGATCTGGTCCATCAGTCCGGTACCCATCATCACCTCCGCCTGGATGCGCGACGCCAGGTGCTGAATGTCGATGTAGCCCAGCTGCGTGAAGACATCCTGCTCGCGTTCGTGCAGCGGATCAAAGTGGCGGAACCAGGCGCGCAGTTCGCCGTAGGCGTCCACGTCCAGGTCCAGTTCCCAGACGCGCAGGTAGTCACTCAGGAAGGGGAAGACGGGCGCGGCGCGACTGATGCGCGGTTCCAGCGCGGCGCAGGCGATGGTCAGCGCGCCGCCCTGACTGCCGCCCGTGGCGCAGACGCGATCGGCGTCCACCTGCGGCATGTCCATCACGATGCGCGCCAGTTGCGCCGTATCGAGGAAGATCTGCCGGTACAGCATGTCCTCCGGCGGGCCTGCCAGACCGCGAATGATGTGCCCCTGACGCGTCGTCCCCAGGTGACCGCCGCTGTCCTGCGACGGGCCGCCCTGGCCGCGGCAGTCGAGCGCGGCGACGGTGAAGCCCTGCGCCACGTAGCCCAGCTTGTCGACCCAGTCGCCGGCGTTGCCTGAATAGCCGTGGAACATCAGCACGGCCGGTCCGGGACCGGCCGGCGCCTTCGGGCGCAGCAGCTTCGCGTGCACCCGCGCGCCGCGCACGCCCGTGAACCACAGGTGAAAACACTCGGCGAAGTCAGCGCCGAAGTCGGCCGGCTCCAGTTCGACCGCCGACTCCTGCGCGTCCAGTTCCGTCAGCGCGCTGGCCCAGTACGCGTCATGGTCGTCCGGGCGCGGATTGCGGCCCTGATATGCAGGCAGTTGCTCGACCGGCATGTCAAAGAGCAGCGGCATGGCATCCCTCCCGCGTTCCAGACGCCCCGGCAGTGTAGCGTCAAAGGCGCTGCGCAGGCAATGTCGCCCGCCCCGACCAATTTACCGGATACAGGAACTGGATGCGGTGAGCATCATCGTGTGGATATTGCTGGTACGAGGTGGACTACCACGGCGCCAGGGGCTGGATCAGCGCCAGTCACGTCACGCCGCAGGGGGACTGCGGCTGAGCCGGCGCAACCTGTCGCCATCCACGCGGGCGGCTCCCTGGCGGGGTCGCCCGTTTTCTGCGGCGTCACACGCAGTCCCCCGCCGGCGCGACCGGACGCGGCCAGGCAGCCGACTATTGCCCGCTCCCGCGTGAGCCCGGAAGTTGCCGGATTGGCCGGCATGCGCTAGTCTGGGCGCATGGATGGAAGCGGCGCAAACCGATGACCCTGGATTCAGTCCTGTCGCTGGAAGTTGTTATCACGATCCTGGCCATTCTTGGCGCCGTCTGGCGTCTGGAGACCAGGATCGCCGACACGCGCAAGGAGCTTAAGGGCGATATCCAGGGTCTGGACGCAAAAATCGACGATGTCAGCCAGCGCCTGGAGACCAGGATCGCCGACACGCGCAATGAACTCAGGGGCGATATCCAGCGCCTGGACGCGAAAATCGATGACGTCAGACAGCGGCTGGAGACAAAGATCGAAAACGTCGACGCGAAAGTCGATGGGGTGCGAGACAGGGTCGACGAAGGCAACCAGCGGCTGGCGCGGCTCGAGGGTCGCTTTGAAGGCCGCGCGGAGCGGCTGGCTTCCGAAGGTGAGACCAGCCCCGCCACCTAAAACCTAAAGCGCTGGCGGCCTTCGCGCGCGCAGACGGCTGGTACGAGGTGGACTACCACGGCGCCAGGGGCTGGATCAGCGCCAGTCACGTAACGCCGCAGGGGGCTGCGGCTGAGGGAGCCGTGACAGGCAGGCCGTCCATATCCGCGTTGGCGGGGGTAACGCGACGCCCCTGTGAAGGTCCTGCGCAGCAAAGCGACGCGGGCCTGTCACTCCGCGTTGTTTTCAGCTTCGATAGGGGCGAGTTTGGGGGATTTCAGAAATTGCCCACGCCTGGAACCGGCGACAGCTGTACCGCCACCAGTATTCGCGCAATGACGCTCCCCTCATCCAGGCCCTGTATCCAGTAAATTAGGCACTCCCCCCGCATCCTCGCGATAGCAACCTCACCCCGCCCGCGCTACACTTCGCGCGCTGTTTCGCCGCTGGAGTGACCATTCGTGCCCACCCTCTACCAGCCCCTGCCCGACACCATGCGCGCCGTCCAGGTCATGGCGCCCGGGCGCGCGGAGTTCATCGAGATCCCGCTGCCTGAACTGCAGCCCGGCCACGCCCTCGTGCGCACGCGCCTGCTTTCCCTCTGCGGCAGCGACGTCCAGTGGCTGCATTACTTCGATCCCGCTGACTACCCCATGGCGCCCGGCACCACCGGCCACGAAATCATCGGCGAAATCGTCGCGCATGACGCGCCCGGTCACGATTTGCCGCCAGAGCGCCTGGCGCTGACCCTGGTGCCCGATCACACCGGCATGGCCGAGTACTGCCTCGCGCGCGCCGACAACGTCCTCTACCTGCCGCCGGAGGTCCCGCCGGCGCAACTCCTGCAGGCCCAGCAGTTCGGCACCGTCATCTACGCCTGCAAGCAGCTGCCCACCGTCCTGGGCCAGGACGTCGTCGTCATCGGCCAGGGCTCGGCCGGTCTCTGGTTCGACCTGATGCTGCGCCGCCTGGGCGCCCGTCGCGTCATCGCCATCGACCTGCAGGCCCACCGCCTGCAGGCCGGCCGGCTCTACGGCGCCACCGATATCATTCACAATGCCGAAGTCGACGCCGTCGCGGCCCTCGCCGAGCTGACCGACGGGCGCATGGCCGATATCGTCGTCGAGGCCGCCGGCGAGGCGGACAGCATCAACCTCGCCGTGGCCCTGACGCGCCGCGATGGCTTCCTGCTCAGCTTCGGCGCGCCGCGCGCCACCAGGGTACCCTTCGCCATCAAGGACTACTTCTACAAGAACCTGACCATGCGCGCCGCCGTCGGCGCCACGCGCGACCCCGGCAACGCCTCCACCCGCCAGGCGCTGCACATGATCGCCAGCGGCGAGGTGGACGCCGCGCCGCTCATCACCCACCGCTTTCCCTTCAGCGAGGTCATGGAGGCCTACGAGCTGCAGGGCGCCCGCGACGAAGGCGCGATCAAGATTTTGATCGATATGTAAGCGCTTGCGCTGGTCCGGTTAGCGATAACAGGAGAACGCCTCATGCCCCTGCTATTCGACATGCCGCCGGAGCAGTTGCCGCACTGGCAGGGCATCAACCCGCGCCCGGATGACCACGGCGACTGACTGGCGCGCGCGCGACAATACGACACGCCCGTCATCACGCATCAGCGCCTCGTCCCCTACACTGGAGTCCCCGCCCCCTGACACAGGTGCTCCGTGAAACAAAATACCGAACTGCAGGAACGGCTCGCCGTCCATGCCATGGGCCGTCTGCCCACCGTCGCGCGCCAGATGTGGTTCGATCTCGACTATCATTTCCATATGCGCCATTTCTCGCCCAGCTACCGGTATCTCGCCAGCGGCAGCGGCTGCTCGCTGGGCTCCGTCCGCGTCCATCTGCGCCGCCTCGAACGCGAACAAATCGTCATGCTCTTCGACGGCAGCCGGCGCGCCATCCGCCTGCTGCTGCGCTACCCCCTGCCGAACAGCGTCTCCTCCGGCTATGTCTATACGCCCTGGATGGACGTCCCGCTGCGGAGTTTCCTGGCCGAAAACTCCCCGTCCGATGAGCGCCGCGCGACGCTCGTCCACGCCTCACTGGGCGAGCCGACACAGCGCGTCTGGTACCATCTCGATCGCTTCATGGAACAGAACGGCGTCGTGCCTACCCATGAGGAACTGGCCGAAACCTGCGGGTATACCAGGAGCGCCGCCCGCTACCGGCTCAAGTGCCTGCGACGCGCCGGCGTCATTCAGCGCGTCTACAAATGGCCGCGCGCCATTCGCCTGCTGCTGCGCTATCCGGAGCAGTTGCGCGACCAGCCCTTTCCGCCACACGAGGCCTCCAAACCCGGCCCCGGCCCCCGGTCGCGCCTCCCGATCGCCTTCGTCTGAGTGTCTCCCGATCACCTGCAGAAAATGGCCATGCGGACGCCACCTGGCGGTCATCCCGTGGTCATCATGCGGCCACTCCAGGGCGCGCCGCCGCGCCTTTTCTGCCCGAAACACGGCCAGAATGGTGCCGCAAGCGGTCATCCTGCGGCCATCCCGCGGTCATTCTCCGGCCATGCAGGCTTCCACCCACACAGCACTGCCGCCCGCAGTCAGGGGTGAGAGTCATCCCCGTACCCGCTACACTTCCCGCACCCGTCACCAGCAGGAGACCGATTCATGCCCCTCCTCTTTGACATGCCGCTGGAGCAACTGCCGCATTACCAGGGCATCAATCCGCGCCCGGCCGACCACGACGAGTACTGGGCGCGCGCCCTGGCCGAACAGCGCAGTACCGATCCCGCTCCCGAATTCGTCCCCGCCGACTTTCAGACGGACTTCGCCGACTGCAGTCATCTCTACTTCAGCGGCACGCGCGGCGCCCGCGTCCACGCCAAGCTGTGGCGTCCCAAGCAGTCTGTAGTTAAAGCCCCTCTCCCGTCGGGAGAGGGGTTTGGGGTGAGGGCTCCCGCGCCCGGCCCCGCCATCCTCATATTCCACGGCTATACGCTCGATTCCGGTGACTGGATCGACAAGCTGGGTTACGTCGCGCAGGGCTGCACGGTCGCCTACATGGACGTTCGCGGCCAGGGCGGCCGCTCGCAGGACCCCGGCGGCCATCCCGGCACGACCCTGGACGGTCACGTCATCCGCGGCCTCGACGGTTCGCCCGACGACCTCTTCTATCGCGACATCTACCTCGATACCGTGCAGTTGGCCCGCGTCGTCATGGAGCTGCCCGGCGTCGATCCCGATCAGGTCAGCGCCACCGGCGCCAGCCAGGGCGGCGCCCTGACCTTCGCCTGCGCCGCGCTGGAGCCGCGCATCCGCCGCGCCGCGCCCGTCTACCCCTGGCTGAGCGACATCAAACGCGTCTACGACCTGCGCGGTTCCACCGGGGTCGTTGCCTACGACGAGCTGGCCGACTGGTTCCGCCGCCACGATCCGCTGCACGAGCGCGAGGAGGAGATCTTTACCCGCCTCGGCTACCTCGACGTGCAGTTCCTGGCGCCGCGCATCCGGGCCGAGGTCCTGCTGGTGGTGGGCCTGATGGACGACATCTGCCTGCCCTCATCGCAGTACGCGACGTACAACAAAATCAGCGCGCCGAAGTCGGTCATCCACTATCCGGATTTCGCGCACGAGCAGCTGCCCGGTCACCAGGACGCTATCTTTCAGTTTCTGACGGCGTAACCAGGCGCCAGGCGCGGGACGTCAGCCTTCCGCGCTTTCCAGCGAACGCCGGATGGTGTCGACCTGCCGGTCGATTTCCGCCAGCGCCGCCAGCATGGTCGACTTTCCCGTCTTGCGGGCGGGGGGACGGATCGCAGCGCTTCGCGGCCGTGCGCCGGCGCCGCCCTGCAGCGCCCGCAGCATGTCAAGCGCGCCAGGCCAGGCTGCATAGTTAAACTCCTCCCAAAGCGCATTGTTGTTCCACGCGAAGAGGTGCAGGCCCCTGACATAATCCGGGTAGGTGGCTTCCGCCCATTGCAATTGCTCCCTGGCAACTGCCAGCGCGTCGCAGTCCTCGCCGAACCAGTGCCGCGACAGCATTGGCACCTGCTTCAGGGGTCCGCGCGTCTTTCCCATGCGCGCATCGAACCAGGGGATCACCCCTTCCAGTTCCAGGTTCGGCATGCGGTCCCAGCCGAACTCGGTGATCAGCAGCGGGAACATGGGCAGTCCCAGTTGCCGGGCCCGCGCCGCCAGCATCGTAAAGCGCATCAGATGCCAGTTGCTGTCCGGCGCCGCTTCCACCTCGGCAGCTGTCGGCCAGTTGCTGCGCGCGGCCACTCGCTGCGGCTGATTGATCAGGTCCTGCGGGTCGCGACCGGCGCAGCCCCAGGGCAGCACGCCGAAACCGTAGTCGTGAAAGCCGACGTAGCCGCCGCCATCGGCGCTGAAGGCCAGCGCGGTGCGGATGAAATCGTCCCACACTCCGGCCTGCACGTCGCTCCATTGCGGCACCGTGCCCGTGGCAAAGTTACCGACGCAGGCCTTGACGCCCCGCTCGCGGCAGGCATCCATCAGCGCCACCAGCCGCCGCAGTAACTCCGGCAGCGGGCAGGCGTCATGCGGTATCGGTTCATTGGGATAGTAGTGGTAGACATCCGGGGCGATGCGCGCCCGGTCGCTCCAGCGCGACAGCAGTTTTTCCACGGGGATGTCAGTCGTGTCATCGGGCCAGTCGCCGCGCGCCACAATGATGCTGCGCCCGCCGAGGTGCTCGTGCAGGCGCTGGGCGAAGCCGTGGTCGTTCATCACCAGGTAGCTGGTCGCGCCTGCCTCACGGCAGTGGGCCAGCACTGCCTCCCGGTCGGCTTCGGCGGCGTTGATGTTTAGCCCGATACGGTTGCCGCCAACGACGCCCCCGCGTCGTGTCGGTTTCCCGCTGCCGGCCGCCACGGCCCGCCGGATGGCGGTCGGTGAGCAAAGCGCGCCCACGTTGCCGAGGCGAAACAGGCTCACGCCCTCCGCGTGGCGCAGGGCATGGTCGATCCCCGCGCGCAGTTCAGCCGGCGCCACCGGCCGGCCGTCCACCGGGAAGCTGCCCAGCATCGGCACCACCGGCAAATGCGGGGCCAGTTGCCGGCAAATGTCCAGTATGTGATCCAGCCACCATTGCAGCGGGTGCCGGCCGAAGGCCTGGTGGTAGACCATTGGATGCAGCGACTGCACCTCCGGCAGCCATTCCCCAATGTGAATGCTGCGCGGATGGCCGCCGCGCGCGTCGAAATTCAGCCCCAGGTGAAAGTCCGGGCCGACTCCCGCGCGGATGCGGCTGATCAGCGCCCGCGCCTCCGCCGCGCTGCGACCGCCGAAATAGGCCGGGCCGCTCTCCACGTCCAGCAGCATGGAGCGCACGCCAGGCACGGCGCAGGCCTCGACAACGCGCGCCGCCTCCGCCTCCACCTGCGCGCCCCGCAGCACGCACCACAAATGCAGTTCCAGCCCCTGGGACGCCAGGATCCCGGCCCAGGCAGCCAGGCGTTCCGGACCGCTGACGGCAAGCGCACGTTTGCCGTCATAGTGGCCTTGCCAGTGGTGGCCATCGCTGCTTTTCACCAGCACGCCGGCCACGTTGGGCGTGTCGCGCGCAATGTTGGCGGCCAGTTCCCCGATGCTCTCCTCCTCGACCCGATCGCCTTCCCAGTGAACCCACAGGATGCGGCCCGCAAAAGGCGTTAATTCGCTCATCTTCTCTCCTCCCCATTTTCATACCCAATGGCGCCAGCTGGCGCTGCGCAAGGTCTGCGGATGCGGTCAACACAACCCGGGCAGTGTCAGAACTGTGCCCGGCCCGGCGCCACGTCCCTGTGAATGACCGCAGAATCAAGGTACGACAACGGGCGGCAAAAGCAGTGACAGGTGTTACGAACAGGCGCCGGACGACCCTGTCCGCCACGACAGGCAGCGACGCAGGGCTGCATTGCCATACCCGCGGGCGACATGATATGTCGCCCCTACGGGACACGGTATGGCGCCGTTGGTGTGCTGCGGGCTTGCGCCCTTGCTAAATGGCACCGCTGGTGTGCTTCGGGCTTGCGCCCTCGCTACCCCTACATCATCCACTGCGGCAAATTTCTGTGTTCTGGAATACACTGAAGACAGGGTTCGGACAGGAGAACGCGATGATCATCACGACAACGCCTGACGTGGAAGGCAGCAAAATTGCGGAATATCGCGGCATCGTCACCGGCGAGGCGGTGATGGGCGCCAACATCTTTCTGGATATCGGCGCCAGCATCCGCGACATCATCGGCGGGCGCTCCGGCGGCTACGAGAAGAAGCTGATGGAGGGCCGGCAGGAAGCCATCCGCGAGATGGAGAGCCGCGCCCGCGATCTGGGCTGCGACGCCGTCGTGGGCGTCAAGATCGACCACGAGGCCTTCTCGCCAGGCGGCAGCGGCGGCATGCTGATGGTCGTCGCCAGCGGCACGGCGGTGCGCCTCAAGTCCGGCGATTGAGGCCCCACCAGGGCATCCCCCGTGTGAGGGCAGGGACCGATGTCGTTTAGCGCCGAAGTCAACCGCATGGCGGCGAAAGCCCTGCGGCGGCTGTCGCTGCCGCCGGGCCTGAGCGAGCAGATTCTGGCCTGCAACAGCACGCTGCAGGTGCAGTTCCCGGTGCAACTGGACGACGGCAGCTGGCGCGTCTTCCTCGGCTGGCGCGCCATCCACAGCGAGCATTTGCAGCCGGCCAAGGGCGGCATCCGTTACGACAAACTGGTCTCGTTCGACGAGGTGACGGCGCTGGCGGCGCTGATGACCTGCAAGTGCGCCATCGTCAACGTGCCCTATGGCGGCGCCAAGGGCGGGGTGCGGCTGAACCCGCGCGACTACAGTGAGGGCGAACTGGAGCGCATCACGCGCCGCTATGCGCGCGAGTTGATCAATCGCGGTTACATCCAGCCGGGCACGGACGTCCCGGCGCCGGACATGGGCACCGGCCCGCGCGAGATGGCCTGGATCGCCGATACCTACCGGCGCGTCAACCCGCACGACGTGAATTACCTCGCCTGCGTCACCGGCAAGCCGGTTGGCAGCGGCGGCATACCCGGGCGCGTGGAGGCCACCGGGCGCGGCGTGCAGGCGGTCGTGCGCGAGTTTACCCGTGAGCCGGAGGACGCGCGGCGGGTCGGCCTGCAGGGTCTGGCGGGCGCGCGCATCGTGGTGCAGGGGCTGGGCAACGTCGGCTTTCACGCCGCCAAATTCCTCGCGGAGGAGGACGACGCGCGCATCGTCTGCGTCATTGAACGCGACGGCGCGGTGATCGACGAGCGCGGTCTGTCGGTGACGGCATTGCGCGCCTGGATGGACGAACACGGGGGCGTACGCGGCTTCCCGGACGCGCAGGTCGTCGCGGACGGCCAGTCCTGCCTCGGGCTCGCTTGCGACGTGCTGCTGCTGGCGGCCACCGAGGCGCAGGTGACGGAGCGCAACGCCGGCGATATCCGCGCCCGGCTGATCGTGGAGGCCGCCAACGGCCCCGTCACCAGCGCGGCCGACGAGCAACTGCGGGCGCGCGGCGTGCTGATTTTGCCGGACGCCTTCGTCAACGCCGGCGGCGTCACCGTCTCCTACTTTGAGTGGATCAAGAATCTGGCGCACATCCGCTTCGGACGCCTCGAACGGCGCCTGGACGAGATACGCATGCAACGCGTGATCGAGGCGCTGGAGGCCCTGACCGGCAAGACCCTGCCGCCGCATCTGCGCGCGGACCTCTCCATGGAGAGCGACGAACTGACGCTGGTGCGTTCCGGGCTGGTGGACACCATGCGCATGGCCTGGGGCGAGGTGCGCGAGGCCTGGCTGGGCGAGGGACTGGAAGACCCGCGCGCGGCGGCCTGGCTGGTCGCCATGCGCAAGATCGCGCGCAGTTACGAGACCACGGGCCTGTGAGTCGCGGCGGGAGTGAGGCGCCCCTGGCGGACCGGCTGCGGCCGGAAGGTCTGGCGGACTTCGTCGGTCAGCGTCATCTGACCGCGCCCGGCAAACCGCTGCAACTGACCATCGAGCGCGACCAGGTGCGCTCGATGATTTTCTGGGGGCCGCCCGGAGTCGGCAAGACCACGCTGGCGCGCATCATCGCCGCCAACACCGGGCGGCGCTTCCATGCCCTGTCAGCCGTCGCCGCCGGAAAGGGCGACGTGCGCGCTATCATCAACGCAGTCCAGGCCCGCGAGGGCATGACGACTGCCCTCTTTGACGACGGTCAGCGTGGGGACGCACTGCCCGCCCCCATCCTCTTTCTCGACGAGATCCACCGCTTCAACAAGGCCCAGCAGGACTATCTGCTGCCCTACGTCGAGGACGGCACCATCATCCTCATCGGCGCCACCACCGAAAACCCCTCCTTCGAGGTCATCCCGGCGCTGCTCTCGCGCTGCCAGGTGTTCGTGCTGGAAGCGCTCGGCGCGGCGGACATCGGCGATATCCTTGACCGCGGTTCAGCGGCCCTCGACGTCACGCTGGAGGCGGAGGGGCGCGAATTTCTGGCGGCCTATGCCAACGGCGACGCCCGGCGCGCCCTCAATTTGCTGGAGGCCGCCGCGCGGCTGCACCGGACGGACAGGGTGACGGCGACGCAACTGCGCGAGGTGCTGCAGTCCACCCACCTGCGCTACGACAGGCAGGGCGAGGAGCACTACAACACCATCAGCGCCTACATCAAGTCGATGCGCGCCAGCGACGTCGACGCGGCGCTTTACTATCTGGCGCGCATGGTACAGGCGGGCGAGGACCCGCTCTTCATCGCGCGGCGCATGGTGATCTTCGCCAGCGAGGACATCGGCATGGCGCAGCCAACGGCGCTGGTGGTCGCCAACGAGGTCTTCCGCGCCTGCGAGACCATCGGCTATCCGGAGTGCCAGATCAACCTGGCGCAGGGCACGGCCTACATGGCGCAGGCGCCCAAGAGCCGCGCCTCCTGCGATGCCTTCTTCGCGGCGCTGGAAGACGTGCAGCGCACCGGCAACCTTGAAGTGCCGATGAAGTTGCGCAACGCGCCCACCGGCCTGATGAAGGCGCTGGGCTACGGCGAGGACGACGGCAGCGAGTCGCGTCTGCCGGCGCGCCTGGCCGGACGGCGCTACTATCCGCCGCCGGGCTCTGACGGAAAGCGATCGTAGAAGGTCAGGTCGCGCCAGGTGATGCGCTGCCAGGGGCGCACGTTGAACTGCGGCGTTTTTGCGGCATGCCCCAGACAGATAAACATGTGCGGCACCAGCGTATCCGGCAGGTTAAGAATGCGGCTGACGGCCGTCTGGCTGAAGGAGGTCACCGGCCCGGTGGCCAGGCCCAGCGAGTGCGCGGCGAGGGCCATGTTCTGCGCGGCCTTGCCGACGTCCATGAGGAAGGTGGACTTGTCCTCGCCCAGCTGGTGATCGAGCGCCAGTTGCAGGTCGCTGCAGATCAGGATGATCACCGGTGGCCGCTGGAACATGCCGGGCGCCACCTGGTAGATCAGGTTTTTGATTTTGTCGTCCTGCACCACGACGAAGCGGTTCTGGCGCAAATTGCCGCCCGTCGGCGCCCAGCGGCCGGCCTCCAGCACCTGCTCCAGTTGCTCCTGCGTGACCGGCTCGTCGGTCATGTCGCGCACGACGCGGCGCTTGCGGATGGCGTTCAACACTTCGTTGTTCATAAGGCCCTCACCTCAAAATGGCCCTCACCCCAAACCCCTTCCCGTCCAGGGGGACGGGAGACCTTCCGCTCATCGCGAGGCCCTCACCCCCAAACCCCTTTTCCCGCTCAGTCGCGGGAGCCCTTCTCAGGGAGAGGGGGCTTTAACTCAAAGCTCATGTCGCGCACGACGCGGCGCTTGCGGATGGCGTTCAACACTTCGTTGCTCATAAGGCCCTCACCCCCAAACCGTCTCTCACCCCGTAATCCCGCTCACTCCAGTCCGGCGCGGCGCACGAGGCAGTCGCCAATCGCCGCGTTCAGTTCCTCCAGCCCCGCCGTATAGGCCGGCACGTCGGACATTTGCATGTGCAGTTGCGGGATGCGCTCGATGGCCAGTTCCAGAAAGGGTCGGGTCTCCGGTGAGGCCTTTGGCAACAGCATGGCACTGAGGCGTTCGGTGGCCGTCAACAGACGCAACGGCCCGTAATGCGCCGGTTCGTTCATCAGCAGTTGCGCCGAACTGACGAACAGCGCCAGCAACTCGACCGCCTGATCCTCGCTGATGATTTCCTGTACCCCGCTGTCATTCATGGCTTCCCCTCCTGCCCTGGCGCGTGAGCATAGCGTCGGGAGGGGCGGGGGTCAAAACGGTCGCCCACGGGGGCGCGGCGTTGGGTTGCTTCTGTGCTTCGTTGTTCACAAGGCCCTCACCCCAAACCCTTTCCCGCTCAGTTGCGGGAGCCCTCACCCCAAACCCCTCTCCCTCAGGGAGAGGGGCTTTAACTCATATGGAATCCCGGGAAACCGGGCCTTCAGGGCTGGTCCCTTCTCAAGCGCCTGTGCCGCGCAGGGCCATGAACCTGCGCACGCTGCGCTCGCCGCGCGCGGTCAATTGCAGCGTGCCATCTTCGCTGCGCAGCAGGTCGCGCAGGCGCAGACGTGCCAGCACGCGCTGCGTTCGGCGCGGCGTCCAGCCGAGGTGCCGGTGCAGCTGGGCCGGCGCCAGTTCACTGGCGGCCTCGGCCGTTCCCTGATGGTGATGGACGTGGCCCAGCAACAACTGGTCGGCAAAGTGTTGCCGCCGCGCGCGCCGCTGCAGCAGGGTCAGCAGCAGGCCCTGGCGCGGCGAGAACACCCAGGCGAGCAGGAAGAAAAAGAACATCATCAACACGATCGAGGCTGAAATGGAGGTGTTCCAGGCGGTAAAGCCGTCCAGCCCGATCAGCCCGTCCAGCCACACCAGCAGGTCGCTCATCTGCGCGATGCCGAGGAAGTTGCCGCGCGACAGTCCGTAGCCGGTCAGGGAGGCCAGGATGCCGCCCGCCGGCGCCAGCAGCAGAATGTGGGCGAGCCGGTCGCTGAGCAGCCAGGCCGTGGCCGGGGGAATGATGAAGAAGGCCACCACCAGCACCGAGCCGACCGCATCGAAGGCGGCCACGGCGGTGATGCTCACCAGCACCATCAGCGCGGTGTTCATGACTGCCGGCCGCAGCCCGAGGGAAGCCGCCAGCGCCGGATCAAAGGTCGTCAGCTTCAGTTCCTTGAAGAAGAGCGCGATGAAGCCCAGGTTCAGCAGGGCGGTCAGCAACATGGCCGTGATGGCGCGCGGCCAGAAGACCAGCACGGGGGCCTGCGTCACCAGACGCGCGCGCCAGGCTTCCGCGGCGCTGTAGCTGTCGCAATTCAGGCAGTACTCCTCAAATTCGGCCGCCGGATCGCGCGGGCCGATGTCCAGCGCCGCGCAATTGCTGCAGCGTCTGGCCGTCTCGGCGCGCGGATCATCCGGGGAGATATGCACCGGATCGCAGTGTTGCCGGCAGTGACTGCGGGCATCGGCCCAGACGACGCCGATCTCGCCGAGGATCACCGCGTCGCTGTCGAGATGGACGTCATCGGTCAGGCGCGAGATGAGGATGATGGCGATGGCGAAGAGCAGCGGGAAGACCAGACCGAGGGCGGCGTCCGCCCTGACCAGGCCGGAGCGCTGGATGGCGCCCGTGAGCAGGACGGTGGCCACGCCCGCCAGCGCCGCGCCGAGAATTAGCCAGGGCGAATTCAGGTCGGCCTCCAGCCCCGGAAGGGCGGCCAGCAGCAGAAAGGCCAGCACGATGCCCAGTAACACCGTGTGACTGATGGCGTCGGTGGTCATGGCCAGCCTGCGCAGCAGCAGGAAGGTGCCCGGCAGGGCGGCGGCGAAGGCCACCAGCGCGCCGGTGAGCAGGGCCGTCGTCTGCGGATCGCCCAGGATGGCGTTCAACTGCTCCACGTCGACGGCGCGCAGCAAGAGGTCAATCAGCAGGCGTTCCAGCGTTGCCACGGTTTAGGCTCGCCCCGATTCTCCGGCATCCTCAGCGGCGACGCGCTGTCGGCCGGTCCCGCTCAGCGACCAGTGATCGCCGACGCCTTCCTGCAGCAACCCTTCCCGTCCCAGTTGCCGCAAGGCGCGCCGGGCCTGTGGGCCGCGCAGCGCGACCAGCATGCCGCCGGGCGCGGGATAGTGCATGTCCCCATGTTGCCGGGCGTGGCGGTGGATGTCCTCCAGCACCTGCTGCGCGGCGAAACGGCGCCGGTCGCGCCGTCGCCGCCAGGCCCGCCACAGCAGGCCGCGTCCCGGCGCCAGGGCGAGGGACAGAAACACGAGGGTCACCGCGACCACAATGATGAGCGGCCCGGTGGGCAGGCCCTGTTGCAGACCGCTGAGGATGGCGCCACCCGCCCCGGCCAGGGCGCCGAAGATGCCGGCCAGCGTCAGCATCTGCGCCAGCTGCTGCGTCCATTGCCGCGCGGCCACCGCCGGCGCGATCAGCAGGCCCACCATCAGGACCACGCCCGCCAGTTGCAGGCCGAGCACGATGGCGACCACGATCAGGGTGGAAAGCAGCACGTCCAGCAGGCGCAGGCGAAAGCCGTTGGCGTGCGCGAAGGCCGGGTCGAAGGTGATGAGCTTGAATTCCTTCCACAGCGCGGCGAGGATGACGAAGGCCACCAGCCCCACGGCGCTGATCAGCAACACGTCCTGACGCCGGATGGCCGCGGCCTGGCCGAAGATGAACTGGTCCAGTCCCGCCTGGCTGGCGTCGTTACGCGACTGGATGTAGGTCAGCAGCGTGATGCCGAGGGCGAAGAAGGCCGTCAGCACGATGCCCATGGCGGCGTCCTGCGTCAGCTGTGTGCTGCGCACCAGGCTGTTGATCAGCAGCACGCCCAGCCAGCTGGCGATGCCCGCACCCAGCAGCAGCCAGCCCAGTTCGCGCCCGGCCAGCAAAAAGGCCAGCGCGACGCCGGGCAGGGCCGCGTGCGACAGCGCGTCGCCCAGCAGGCTTTGCTGCCGCAGGACGGCGAAACAGCCCAGCACGCCGCAGACGACGCCCAGCACGGCGCCGCCCGCCGCCACGGTCACCAGCGTGTAATCGACCACAATGTCCGCGAGCGCGAGGCCCAGCGGGACAAGCAGCAGGGCCAGCACCAGCAGCGCTGCCACGGACTTCCACCCCTGGTCCGTCGCGGCGCTCACGTCACGGCTTCCGGCGCCACGCGTGCGATACCCGCCACGCGCCCGCCGAAGGTACGGCGCAGATTGTCTTCCGAGAAGACGGCGGCGGTGGGCCCGCTGGCGATGATCTCGACGTTGAGCAGCGTCACCTGGTCGAAATAGTCGGGGACGGTCTGCAGGTCGTGATGCACCACGACCACCGTGCGCCCACGGGCGCGCAATTCCTGCAGCAGGGTCACGATGGCGCGCTCGGTGATGGCGTCGACGGCCGCGAAGGGCTCGTCCATGAAATACAGTTGCGCGTCCTGCACCAGCGCGCGGGCGAGGAAGGTACGCTGCTGCTGGCCGCCGCTCAGTTGGCTGATCTGACGCGTCGCCAGGTCGGCGATGCCGATTTGCTCCAGCGCCTGCCGCGTGCGTTGACGTTCGGCGGCGCCCGGGCGGCGCAGCCAGCCCAGACGGCCGTAGAGTCCCATCATGACCACGTCCTGCACCGTGGTCGGAAAGTCCCAGTCGACGCTGCCGCGCTGGGGCACATAGCCGGTGAGCCGGCGCGCCCTGGCGACGGGCCGGCCAAAGATGCGCACCGTGCCGGCCGCGCGCGGGATGAGGTCCAGCGCGGCGCGAATGAGCGTGGTTTTGCCGGCGCCATTGGGCCCGACGATGGCCATCAACACGCCCTCCGGCACCTCCAGGTCCAGGTCCCAGAGCGCCGGCCGACTGTTGAAGGCGACCGTCAGGTCCTCTATCTGCAGCGCGGGTGAATCACTCACGATTCTTCGGCTTCAACCCCGGAAAGTTCAGCGGGCAGGGCCGGGAGCAACTCTTCCGGCCAGGGCGGCAGGGGCAGCCCCCAGGACTGCAGGATGGTGCTGACGTTTTCGGCCAGCATGCCGACGTAGGTGCCGCCGAAGCTGTCGGGTTCGCCCATGGCGTCCGAGTACAATTCGCGCCGGCCGACGCCAATTTCATGGCCCCTGGCGGCGGCGGCCTCGCGCACCGACTCAATGGCGTTGGGCGGCACGCTGCTCTCGACGAAAAGCACGGGGATGTCGCGTTCGATCACGAAGTCCACCAGCGCCTGGACGTCCGCCACGCCGGCCTCGTCCTCGGTGCTCAGTCCCTGCAGGCCGCGCACCTCCCAGCCAAAGGCCTGGCCGAAGTACTGGAAGGCGTCGTGCGACGTCACCAGCACGCGCCGGTCTTCCGGCACGGCGGCCATGGCCTCGCCGGCCCACTCGAAGAGCAGGTCCAGTTGCGCGTTGTATTCAGCGGCGCGCTGTTCAAATTCCTCCGCCCCGTCGGGATCGAGCAGGGCCAGTTCCTGCGCCAGGTGCGTGACGCTCAGCTGCCAGTTGCGCGGGTCGAACCAGAAGTGCGGATCGTCGACGTTGCTGAATTCCTCCGACAGGGTGAAGCCGCCGATGGTGAAGCCGGCCTTTTTAACGGGGTCGGACAGGGCGACCACCTGTACGGCACGTTCGCCCAGCGCGGCCAGCACCTCGCCAAACTGGCCTTCCAGGTGCAGGCCGCTGTAGAAGATGGCGTCAGCGCGGTTCATGGCGCTGATGTCGGCTTCGGTGGGGCGGTACAGATGGGGGTCCACGCCGGCGCCCATCAGATCGATGAGTTCGATACGATCGCCGGCGACGATTTCCAGGGCGTCGCGCGCCTGGGTGGTGGTGGCGAGGACCAGCGGACGCGCGGATTCCTGCGCGCCGAGGCCGCCGTATACAGCCAGCAGGCCCGTCAGGAGCGACAGGGCCACCAGCACTTTGAAATTCATCGGGGTCTCCTGCGAGATTTTTAGACTTGTCTAAATCTAGCCTGGTCAAATGGCGCTGTCAAGCACTGTGTCTGTAGCGGGATGATGGAGCGGGCAGGCGAAACGCCCTCACCCCAACCCCTCTCCCTGAGGGAGAGGGGCTTTAAGAACAATGCAGACAGGGCTCCTGCGAGCGGGGGGCAAGGCGGCGGGAATGGCCCTGTCAAGCGCGGGCGACATGATATGTCGCCCCTACGGGACACGCAATGGCACCGCTGGTGTGCTTCGGGCTTACGCCCTCGCTACCCCTACATCATCCGCCGCAGGGCGATTTACCAAAATGCAGCGCCGGCGTAGGGGCGATTTATCAAATCGCCCGCCCCTGAAATCTGCCACACTCACCACTCCCGTCGTTGCCAACTCCGGGGCCATCCATGCCGTGGGCCGCGGTGGTTTCCGCAGGCGCCGGGGGTGAGGGCGCGGGATTCAGGTATACTGGCGCGGCGACGGGGAACGGGGCAGGGTGCATGAACATTCTGGTCACAGGCGCCGGCGGTTTCATCGGTCACCATCTGGTCAATGAACTGGTGGCCCGCGGGGAGCATGTGCGCGGCGTGGATATCAAGCACCCGGAGTACGCGCCGACCCAGGCGCAGGAGTTCCTGCTGCTGGATTTGCGGTGCCGCGAGGCCGCGCAGCAGGCCGTGGCCGATATGGACGAGGTCTACATGCTGGCGGCCAACATGGGCGGCATCGGCTTCATCGAACGGCGCCGCGGCGAGGGCGTGGCCGCCGACATCGTGCACGACAACACACTCATCAACCTGCTGACGCTGGAGGCGGCGCGTGAGGCCGGCCTGAAACGTGCCTTCTTCGCCTCCAGCGCCTGCGTCTATCCCCAGCATTTGCAGCAGGAAGCGTCGGTCACGCCGCTGAAGGAAGAAGACGCCTGGCCCTCTGACCCGGAAGACGGCTACGGTCACGAAAAGCTGTACGCCGAGTGTCTGTGCCGCTTTTACCGCGAGGACCATGGCCTGGAGACCCGCGTGGCGCGCTTCCACAACATTTACGGCCCGCTGGGCACCTGGGACGGCGGCCGCGAAAAGTCGCCGGCGGCCATCGCGCGCAAGGTGGCGCTGGCGCCCGATGGCGGCGAAATCGAGGTCTGGGGCGACGGCTTGCAGACGCGTTCCTATTGCCATGTCAGCGATTGCGTGGATGGTATCCTGCGACTGATGCGCTCGGACCACGCGCAGCCGCTCAACATCGGCGACGACCGTCTGGTGACCATCAACGAACTGGTCGATATCGTCGCCAGGCAGGCCGGCAAGCGCATCCGGCGCCGTCATGACCTGACGAAAGCCCAGGGGGTGCGCGGCCGCAACAGCGACAACCGGCGCTGCGAGGAGGTGCTGGGCTGGCGGCCGCAGGTCAGCCTGGAGCAGGGCATGGCGCAGACCTACGCCTGGATCGAGGAGCAACTGCGTCAGGAGGGTCGCCTTGCCTGACCGGGACACAAGCATGACGACCGCTTTCGACATCGCCGTTTTGCCCGGCGACGGCATCGGCCCGGAAATCATGCCGGAGGCGCTGGCTGTACTGCAGGCTGCCGCGCGCCAGGCCGGCGTAAACCTGCGTTGCCAGTCCTACCCCTGGGGCGCGGAACACTTCCTGCGCCACAGTGAGTTCATGCCGGCCGACGGTCTGCGCGTTCTGCGCGATTTCGACGCCATCCTCTTCAGCGCCGCGGGACACCCGGCAGTCAGCGACGAGCGCTCTTCCTGGGAATTTGTGTTTCCCATTCGCAAGCAGTTCCGGCAGTACGCCAACCTGCGCCCGGTGCGCAGCTTCCCCGGCGCTCCCGCGCCGCTGCGCGGGGAACCGGCCTTCGACATGGTCATCGTGCGCGAGAACAGCGAGGGCGAATACGCCGGGCCGGGCGGGGTGCTGCACGGTGAGTGGGAAAACGGCGTCGCCATCCAGACCACGGTGCTGACCCGCAGCGGCGTCGAGCGCATCGCCCGTTACGCTTTCGAGCTGGCGCGGCGGCGGCGGCGCCAGGTCACCAACGTCACCAAGTCCAACGCCATCCTGCACACCATGACCTTCTGGGACGCCATCGTCGAGGAGGTGGCGCGGGACTACCCGGACGTGACGCTGGACCTGCTGCTGGTGGATGCCGCCAGCATGAAGTTCGTGCAGGCGCCGGGCGCCTTCGACGTGATCGTGACCACCAACATGTACGGCGACATCCTCAGCGACCTGGGCGGAGCGCTGGCGGGCAGCGTCGGCCTCAGCAGCAGCGTCAACCTGAACCCGGAGGGCGAGTTCCCCTCCATGTTCGAGCCGGTGCATGGCAGCGCACCGGACATCGCCGGCCAGGGCAGCGCCAACCCCTGCGGCCTGATCCTGTCGGCGGCGCTGCTGTTGCGCGAACTGGGGCAGGGGGCGGCGGCGGCAAACATCGAGGCAGCCGTGGCGGCTGCGCTGGCGGCCGGCGTCCACACGCGCGACCTGGGCGGCAAGGCCTCCACTGCGGAGATGGGCGCGGCGGTGCTGGAACGGCTGACGGGGTAGGGGGAGTGTGCTGTCAGGTGATTCCCCCTCTTTCCCGCTCAGTCGCGGGAGCCCTTCTGAGGGAGAGGAGGAGAAAAAATTGAAAGGTCAAGTTGGAACTAAATCCAAACTGCCTCACAATGTACACAGGCAAGTAGTTCCCAAAGAAAAGCCCCTCTCCCTCAGGGAGAGGGGTTTGGGGTGAGGGCCACTACCAGAGTGAACACTTCACAAGACCCCGAAGAAATCGTGCATCGCGAGATGGCAAGCAGATCCTTGCGCGATCTGGCACGCGGTTTACGAAAAAGACAGACGGACGCAGAACAGCTGTTATGGGAGAAACTTCGGGATCGCAGGTTGGGTGGTCTAAAGTTCCGTCGGCAACATCCCGTTGCCGGCACCACGTACATTGCTGACTTCTGCTGTTATCAAGTGAGGTTGCTGATTGAGCTGGATGGTGGCATTCACAAGCGCCGGATGCAAGAGGATCGAAAGCGTCAGGTGGAGTTGGAAGGGCAGGGCTTTCGTGTTTTGCGCATTACGAACGTGAGGGTTTTTGAGGAACTGGACGAAGTATTGTCAGAAATCGCCATGGCAGTTGCAGCAACAGAATGAGTTACACCGGGCCTCTGCAATCTTCAGAATCGGTTCTCCTGGTCTCACTGTCTGTCATCTTGATAAGTGAAATCTTGTGGCAAGGGGATATTCCCCGGCCCTCACCCCCCGACCCCCTCTCCCTCAGGGAGAGGGGGAGAAAGACAGATTTGTCTTGTTGTGCGGCTGGAAAGGAGAATGATTTCAGCCAAAACAAGGTATTTCTCGTTGTACCTGTCCTCACATCTCATCCTGAACCCGCCTGCAGGACGGGAGAATGAGACTGCAATTCCCAAAGAAAAAGGCCCCTCCCCTGAGGGAAGGGCTCCCATCCCCCAGGAAAGAAAGCCCCTCTCCCTCAAGGGAGAGGGGTTGGGGTGAGGGCAACTACCGGTCCAGCGAGACCGCGCTGAACGAGGTCAGCTTGTCGCCGGGGTGGGGCTCGAAGCCGCTGACCCAGGCCTGCTGCGCCGAGTACTCGTAGCCGGTGTAGAGCCAGAGCCAGGGCGCCATCTCCACCAGGTGCTTCTGGAAGTCGGCGAAGATTGCGTAGCGCGCGGCGGGGTCGGTCTCCACCTTGCCCTGCGCCATCAGTTCGTCGAGCGTGTCATCGATGTAGTTGGCGACCTTCTGCAGGTTGCCGTCCTTCGTCCAGTAGCGCGAATACATGGTGTAGGGGTCGGGACGGCCGCCGTTGAGCGCCACCGCGCCATCGAAGTCCGCCGCCAGCCAGCGGTCGATGTAGGTGCCCAGTTCCATGGACTCGATCACAACCTCCACGCCGATTTCGGCCAGCTGCGCCTGAATCGTCTGCGCCTCGGCGAGGGCGGTGGGCGGCTCGGCGTTGGCGGCAATGACGCTGAGGCTGAAGCCCTCCGCCAGGCCGGCGTCGGCCAGCAGACTGCGGGCCATGTCGACGTCACGCTCGTAGCAGAAGTACTCGTCCAGCGGCACGGCGTAGGCCGCGCTGGTCAGGGGGCCGGTGACGCTGCCCTCGCCCAGCGAGGCGGTGTCCAGTATCTGCTGCCGGTCGATGGCGCAGGAGAGCGCCTGACGCACGGCCAGCTGGTCCAGCGGCTCGCGGCTGGCGTTGAGTTGCAGCACGTGATAGGCCATGGCCGGCACGCGGTTGAGCTGGACGCTGTCGTCGCCGACCAGCAGGGTGGCGATGAGCGGGTCGTTGAGCAGCGCGAAGTCGATCTCACCCACGCGCAGGGCGGCGAGGATGGAGGCCTCGTCCGGGATGATACGGATCTCGATGCCGTCCACGTGGGGCCCTTCGCCCCACCAGTCAGGGTTGGCGCTCAGGGTGGTCACTTCCTCGGGCGTCCACTCATCCAGCACAAAGGCGCCGGTGCCGTTGGCCCCGGAGAAGTCGGCGCCGCCGGCGGCTTCCCCGGAGATGATGGCCGCGTTGACGCTGGCCAGCGCGCCCAGCAGCGGCACGTTCGGCTCGGACAGGACGAAGGTGACGGTGAGCGCGTCGGGCGTCTCAATGCCGCTGATGCCGGTGTAGCGGCTGCGCGCGGCGGCGCCGGTCTCCTCGTCGAGGATGCGTTCAAAGCTGGCGCGCACGTCGGCGGAATCCATGGCCGAGCCATCGTGGAAGGTCACGCCCTCGCGCAGGTTGAGCGTCAGCGAGGTGGCGTCCTCGTTGAAGGCCCAGCTCTCGGCCAGCGCGGGAACAATGTTCAGTTGCGCGTCCAGTTCCACCAGCGGCTCATAAATGAGTTCCAGCAGACGATGGGAGGCGAAGGCGGTCTGGGTGTGGGGGTCCAGGCCGGTGGTATCGGCCGAACGCGCCATCACCAGAATGTTGTCCTGCGCCAGCGTCGGCCCCAGGCCGGTCAGCGCCAGCAGCGCGCAAAGCAGCAGGGCGGGAAGCAGTCGACTTGTCATGACAATCTCCAGTATTGTGAACGAAACGTCGCGGCCATTATACAGTATGGCCCGCGCCGCCGTGACTGTGACCGGGGCCGGTCAGGCGCTTCCAGAAAAGCAGTTCATCCACGCCAGGCAGCACGTATTCCCGCAGACGGCCGGCTGCTTCATAGCCGCAGCGCCGGTAGAACGCCTGCGCGCCGAGGTTGTAGTCGGAGACCAGCAACATCAGGGATTCCTGACCGCGGGCGCGGGCGGCTTCCTCGCAGGCGGTCAGCAGGGCGCGGCCGATGCCGTGGCCCTGTTGGCCGGACTGGACGAACAGCAGACGCAGGTAGGCGCCACGCCCCAGACCGGCGCGCGGCTGCGTCCACGCCAGGGCGCAGCAGGGCGCGTCCGGCCGGTCTGCCGTGCGCAGGATATCGTCCCGGCCCAGCGCCGCGCGCAACGCCCTTTCGATGACGGCATCCCGCAGGCGATAGCGTTGCATCAGCGGCTCCGCCGGCAGCCAGCGCATCAGTTGCGGCAGATCAGCAAATCGCAAAACGCGCGGCTTCATGCCCGCCTCAGGGATAAAGGTGCTGATATCACGAAGTATCCCCAATTCTTGCTGCAAGACTTTATCTCAACACCTTGGCCCTCACCCCAAACCCCTCTTGTCCCGCGTCAAGTGGGAAAGGCTCTCGTCACCACTTTGGCCCTCACCCCAAACCCCTCTTGTCCCGCTCAGTCGCGGGAGCCCTTCTCAGGGAGAGGGACTTTTTTCATCACGAGTTTCTTCCCCTCTCCCTCTGCAGGAGAGTAAGTGAAGGCGTGGCACGAGGAGACGTAGTTCTAAATGTGTCCACACCTTGGCCCTCACCCCCAAACCCCTCTTGTCCCGCTCAGTCGCGGGAGCCCTTCTCAGGGAGAGGGGCTTTCTTCATTACGAGTTTCTCCCACTCTCCCTCCGGGCGAGAGGGCGGGGGTGAGGGCAACGCGGTCGCCGCATGGTATGCTGGCCGCGATGACCCAGAGGATCGCCATCGACGCCGGGCTCTTTCGCCGCTATGACATCCGCGGCTGTACGGAGGGCCCGCGAGCCGCGCTCACTGCCGACGTCGCCCGCCTGATCGGCCACGCGACCGGGACGCTGTTGCAGCGGGAACACGGGCTGCGCCGGGTCGTCATCGGCCGCGATAATCGCCTCTCCTCGCCCGCGCTGCACGGCGCCGCGCTGGAAGGCCTGCTGGCCGGCGGCTGTGAAGTCCTCGACGTGGGTCTCGTGCCAACCCCGCTGCTCTACCACAGCGTGGTACACAATGGCCGCAGCGCCGGCCTGATGGTCACCGGCAGCCACCTGCCACCGGCGTACAACGGCTTCAAGCTGGCGCTGGGCGCGCAGAGCCTTTACGGCGAGCAACTGCAGGCCCTGCGTCGCCTGATTGAGACGCTGGATTTTGAGAGCGGCGTCGGTCAGTTGCGGCGTTACACGGGACTCCCGCTCTATGAAAGGTACATCGCCGACCAGGCGCAGCGTATCCAGTCGCGCCGGACGTTGCGCGTCGTGGTCGATGCCGGCAATGGCACAGCCGGGTTACTCGTCCGGGATTTGTCGGCCGCGCTCGGGCATGAACTGGTCGATTGCCTCTTCTGCGAGCCGGATGGCCGTTATCCCAACCATCAGCCGGACCCCGGTGACAGCCGCACGCTGGCGGCGCTGTGCGCCGCGGTGCCGCGCCTGGAGGCCGACGTCGGGCTGGCCTTCGACGGCGACGCGGACCGCCTCGGCGTGATCGACGAGCGCGGTCGTATCGTCGCCTCCGATCGCGTACTGACCCTGCTGGGGCTGGACCTGCTGCGGCGACGTCCGGGCGCGCGCGTTCTCGCCGACGTGTCCTGCAGCCAGGTCTTCCTCGACGAACTGCGCCGGGCGGGCGGGGAAGCGGAGCTCTGCCCGACCGGGCACGCGCTGGTCAAGACAGAACTGGCGGCCAGCGGCGCGGCGCTGGGCGGCGAAATCAGCGGACACTTCTTTTGCGCCGAGAATTATTATGGCTTTGACGATGCCTTTCACGCCGCCGCCCGTTTGCTGCAACTGCTGGCCGCCGCTGACCTGCCGCTCTCCGCGCACGACGAGCAATTGCCGCGGCCGGTCGTCAGCCCGCTGTACCGGCCGCACTGTCCGCCGGAGACGGGGCAGAGCGTCATGGCGGCCTTGCGCGAGCGTCTGGCAGGGGAGGGCGAGTTGCTCGACATCGACGGGCTACGCCTGCAGTTGCAGGACGCCTGGGGGCTGGCCCGCATGAGCAACACCGAGCCAGTGCTGAGCCTGCGCTTTGAAGGCCGCGACGAGGCGGCCATGGACGCCTGCCGCCAGCGCTTCGCCGAGGTGCTGCGCGAGGTGGCCAACATCGAACTGGAGGGGCCGGACTGATGGAGGGCATCATCCTGGCGGCGGGCCGCGGCACCCGCATGCGCGAACTGACGCGAGACACGCCCAAACCCCTGCTGACGGTGCAGGGGCGGCCCATCCTCGAATGGTCGCTGCGCGCGTTGCGCCCCGCGGTCGAACGCGCGCTGGTGGTCACCGGCTACCTGGGCGAGCAGATCGCTGCCTTTATGGCGCAGCAGGATATCTTCAGCGACTACAGTCTGGTCGAGCAAGGGGAGCAGTTGGGCACGGGCCATGCCCTGCGCGCCTGCCGCGACGCCCTGAGGGGGCCGGACTTTCTCGTCATCAACGGCGACGACCTGTTCCACGCCATCTCGCTGCAACGCCTGGCGGCGACGGCGGCGGGCGTGCTGTCCGTTCAGCGCGAAGACGGTTCGCAATACGGCGTGCTGCTGGCAAATGCCGCCGGTCATTTGCAGCGCCTGCACGAAAAACCCGCGCCGGGCCTGTATCCCCCGCCAGTGCAGGTGTACGTGGGCGCTTGCCACCTGACGCGCGACGTCCTCGATTTGCCGCTGACGCTGCATCCGCAGCGGCGCGAATACGAACTGACGCAACTGGTCAACGACTACGCGCAGCGGCGACCGGTCTCCATCGTCACGGCTGATTTCTGGTTCCCCGTGGGCACGCCGGAGGACCTGGCCGCGGCGCAGTCGCTGGATCTCGAAAGGGAGATGTTCACGTGAACATGGCGCAAGCGATAGCGCAGGGCTTGCAGGAGGCCGGCATCACCCGCAGCTACGGCCTGCCGGGCGGCGAAAACGTCGAGTTGCTGGAAGCCCTGCGCCGCAGCGGCATGGACTTTGTGCTGGTGCACAACGAAAGCTCCGCGCTCTACATGGCCGCCGCCGCCGCGCGTCTGGAGGGGCGGCCCGGCGTCTGTCTAACGACTTTGGGGCCAGGGCTCGCCAACGCCATGGCCGGTCTGGGTCACGCCTGGCTGGACCGCGCGCCGCTGCTCTTGCTGACGGCCCAGGTGCCCGCCAGCCTGGCAGGGCGCCACACACATCAGCTGCTCGATCAGCCGGCGCTGACTCGCCCGCTGGTCAAGGCCGGCCACGCCCTGCGCCCGGGAGAGGACGCGGGCCAGATTGTGCGCGACCTGTTGCACAGGGCCGTCAGCGGTCGCCCCGGCCCGGTGCATTTGCAACTCAGCCGCGACGTGGCCGCCAGCCCTGCTGAACCGGCAGTAGTGACGGCGCCCTTTACCATGCCCGTGCCCGCCCCGCCTGATCTGGTGGATCTCGAGCGGGCGCAGTCCCTCTGGCGCACTGCACAGTGCCCCCTCATCCTGGTCGGCCTGGGTATTAATCTGCAGGGTTGTTACCAGGACTTGCAAGCGCTGGCCGAGGCCAGCCAGGCGCCGGTCATCGTGACGCCGAAGGCGAAGGGGGCGATCGCCGGCGCGCATCCCCTGGCGGCGGGCGTTATCGGCCTGACCCGCGCCGACCCGGTTTACGAACTGCTGGACGAGGCCGACTGCCTGCTGGCCATTGGCTTCGATGCCGTCGAACTGGTGCGCCCGTGGGGAGCCCTCACCCCCCGGCCCCCTCTCCCTCAGGGAGAGGGGGAGTTATCGGTTTCAGGATTCAGAACTGACAAATCCATAATTTCAGACAGTGAAAAAAGCAACGATAAGGATTTCGGCAATCATGAAGTCCCTCTCCCTGAGGGAAGGGCTCCCGTCGAGGACGGGAAAGGATTTAGGGTGAGGGCAGATTCCGCGCCACTGATCTGGCTGGCGCCCTGGGAAAACGAGGACCCGCAGTTGCCGGCGGCGGCCAGCTTCGTCGGTGACATGGCGCCGGTGCTGCGGCGCATGGCTTGTGTTCCGGAACGTGAAGCCCTCACCCCCCGACCCCTGTCCCGTCCCGGGGGACGGGAGCCCTTCCCCAAGGGAGAGGGGGAGATGAACGTAGAATGGGGACCGGCGAGAGTTGCGCGACTGCGAAACGGGTTGGCGCGGCGACGTTACCCGCCGCCGGCGGCGGGCCGCATGGGGCCGCGTGCGTTGCTGGCCGCGCTGCGCCGGGCCGCGCCGGACGATACAGTGCTGGCCGTGGACGTCGGCTCACACAAGATCCTGGCGTCGCTTGAATGGCCGGACAGGCAAGCGCAACGCTTCTTCCTCTCCAACGGCCTGTCCTGCATGGGTTACGGCCTGCCGGCGGCCATCGGCGCCAGCCTGGCCCTGGATGGCGCCCCGGCGCTCTGCCTCAGCGGCGACGCCGGCATGGCGATGGTCATGGGCGAACTGGAACTCGTCACCCGCCTGGGCACGCCGGTGGTCACCGTGGTCATGAACGACGGCGCGCTGGACCTCATCCGCCTGGCGCAGTACCGCGCCGATGTCCCGGCCTGGGGCACAGAATTTGGCAACCCGGACTTTGCGCAAATCGCCAGGGCTTATGGCCTCAACGCGTTGCGCAGCGGCGACCTGGACGAGTGCGAGGAGGCCGTGCGTGAGGCCCTGCACAGTCGGCAGCCCCTGCTGCTCGACGCCCTGATCGACCCCGCCGGCTACTGTCTGCCAGGCTGAGCGCGTTCAGCGTCCGCGCGAGCGGCGGCGCGTTACGATCTTCTGCGTCTGGCGCAACTTGATGACGCTGTCGGCGGGGTAGCAGCCGGGCAACAGCGAGGTGAGCGCGTAGACCAGGCTGCGCGGGCCAATGAGCACGCCGGGGTTGGTGACGCAGTTGCAGCCCAGTTCCACGTCGTCCCCCAGGATGGCGCCCAGCTTGGTCAGGCCGCTGTCATGGGTCACGCCGTCACAGTGCAGCATGACGTGGCGCCGGGGCGCGTCCGGCCCCGCGCGCGAGGTGATGCCCACGTTGGAGAGTTTGCTGCCGGCGCCGAGGTTGACGCGCTGGCCGAGGATGCTGTCGCCGACGTAGGCGAAGTGCGGCGCGGCGGCGCGCTCCAGCAGCAGGGCGTTCTTGGTCTCGCTGGCGTGACCCACGATGGCGCCGTCGCCGAGGACGGTGTTGGCGCGCAGCAGGGCAATGTGGCGAATCTCGCAGTTCGCGCCGATGATGGCCGGGCCTTCAATGTACACGCCGGGGCCGACGACCGTGCCCGGCCCGATGTATATCGGCGCGTCGCCCAGGACCGCCGTCGGCGCCAGCTGCGCGCCGGCGTGGCCCGGCTGCAGACCCGCCGCAAACTGTGCCTCGATCCAGGGGCCGATGCGCGCCACCGCCTGCCAGACATATTCGGTGTCCGCGAATATCCCGGCCAGTGCCGTGCGCTCCAGATCAAAATAGTCGGCGGCTGTGAGCATACAATGGTCCCGCCCGCTTGTTTGCGCTTCGTCCCCGTCAATGTAGTCTATGACGCTGTGCGTCGCAATTTCCGCAACTTATGAGATTTGGAAATGTCACACTGGATACGGAGATTTTGAACTACTTGAAACAGAAGTTAGAATGTCCAAGATTCACACATTTGTTCGCCGTTGGAATACCGTTTCCGATTTGAAATGGACCGAATCCAGACCTTTAACAACAGTGCCAGTCGGCTTGCCACTGGAACTGCAATTGCAACAGCCAGTTCCAGCAACGAGGCTAGTCTCGTCAATGAGCTAGAGTACTTGCTGCGCGCCGAATGTACAGAACTTCAAATCCCGTATATTCCTTATCAACTTGGGAAGACTCTTCGCGGCGGCAAACCACATCCAAGATTCGCTGATGTCGTTCACGGTGGGATCATTATTGAGTATGAACCACCGCGCTCATTCTCAGGTGGCCGACGCAGTGGTGCAGTGTCTCATGCCAAAAGACAGGCACAGGATTATGCTTTGCGTATGACGGTGGACGAAGGTCGTCCGATTCAGCAGTATGTTTTGGTAATCTGGGATGGAGCCCATATCGCTTTCGGGTCGACTGACGGGAACGAGCATCATTGGGACCCACTAGTCGCTTTCAATGCTGTTCAAGCAGAGTATCTGTTGAGGCTCTTGGTCAACGATGGGCGTCCACTAGTACACCCCGGCTTACTGCGGACAATGGTTGGCCCAGAATCCGAAGTGGGTTCTTCGCTAATGTCTGCTTTGTTTCAAGCAGTGCTGGCAGCTGATGTTGGTGATTCAAACTCTGTTCAGACCAAGACAACCCTGTTATTTCGGGAGTGGAAGCTTCTTTTTGGTCAGGCTATTGGCATCAACACGAAAGCTCTAAGCGATTTGCTCCACCGTCAGTCTACAGCACATGATCAACCATACGATCAACACGTCTCCTGCTACCTGTTTACTTTGCACACTGTAATTGCGATGACCGTAAGGCTTGTTTCCGCACTCGCTCTCCCTAGAGTGAGCCAGGATATTACAGATGAGAACGTTGATCTCAAACAAAGAATGCTGTCATTGGAATCTGGGCAGATGTTTGCCTCCACGGGCGTTACCAACATGCTGTCAGGAGACTTCTTTTCGTGGCCCGCAGACGACCCCAATTGGCTGATTATCCAGAGTCCACTACAAAGACTACTGTTAAGTCTGCGTAACCTGTCGTTCGACATGACTAAAAAGAGGCCGGAAACTGTTAGAGACTTATTTAAAGGGCTGTACGAGGATTTCGTTCCGCGTGAGCTTAGGCATGCTCTTGGAGAAGTCTATACTCCAGACTGGATGGCTGACCACGCCTTGGATGCAATTGGCTGGAAGCCCAATGACCAATTACTTGATCCGACATGCGGCACGGGAACATTCTTGTTGCAGGCTCTCCGTCGCCGCCTTGAAGTTGAACGCAAAAGCGGTCGGCGGTCAAAGGCCTCAGAACTCTTGGGAGGGTTATATGGAATAGATCTCAATCCAGTTGCCGTTTTGGCAACCAAAGCTTCCATTGTGGTGGAATTATCTGATCGATTGGATGGAAGCGAAGAAGTAACGCTGCCCATTTTTCTTGGCGACGCCATCAATACCGCTACCTCTGAGCAAGGGAATTATGTCCATCGTATCCAGACAGAGAAGGGCGAACGCCTGTTTAAGTTACCAAAAGGCTTGGTTGAATCAGGGAACTTATACAAGTTCTTCGAAAAGTTACGCCCTCTGATTTTATCAGATCTCGACGAACGTGTTATCCAGACACAAGCATTACAAGTTGCTGGAAATGACTTGGGTGCCGAAGACATAGATGCCGTAACTTACACGGTTAGCGAACTTGTTTCTTTGCACAAAGACAATTGGGATGGCATATGGTGTCCCATAATAGCAGACAGATTCGCAGTTGGGTCAATTCCCAGAGTGTCGCATATAGCTGGAAATCCTCCTTGGGTGAAGTGGTCCCATCTGCCACCAGACTATGCCACTTTCATTAAACCGATCTGCGCAAACATCAACGTATTCAGTGATGCTCGCTACGTTGGCGGCATAGAATCGGATATTTCCACTGTCATTACCTTTTTAGCAATCAATAAATGGCTGGCACCAAAAGGCAAGCTGGCGTTCTACATTACAGCGACTGTATTTTCGAATGAGTCAAGCCAAGGCTTCAGGCGGTTCGAGAATACCGACGGTTCTCCTATGTGCCGAATCAGGAGAGTCGAAGATTTTAAACAAATTGACCCTTTCCAGGGAGTTACTAACCATCCCGCTCTTCTCGTGTTGAGTGAAGGCAGTGCAACTTCGTATCCGGTCACTTACCGTGTTTGGGAACCACCTTGCTTTGATTCTCAGCCAGTGCATGCCAATGGGTTTCTTGATACTGCAAAACACACTGACTTGCAGGCACTGCCTGTTCCTGGCACTGACAGCGGTCCTTGGCTCAAGGGCACTGAAAGGCAGTTGCGGACTTGGAAAAGGCTATTTGACGCACAGCTACCATCTGAATACAAGGCTCGCAAGGGAGTCACTACCGATCGGAACGGCATTTTTTTTGTGAAAGTCCTAAAGAAAACTCAGAATAACAACGTGCAAATTCGCAATGATCCAAACTTGGGCCGGATTTCCAACATACCCACAATAACGAGTACTGTGGAGTCAACACACCTATTCCCTCTGGTACGGGGGAGAGGGGTCTCAGCCTTTCATGCTGAAGTGGATCCTGAATATCGAATTCTCATACCACAAAGAGGCATGCATGGTGACGATCAACTTCCATCCAATAGTCCTCTGACGTATAGTTTTCTTGCACAATTCAAGGATGCGCTTTTGGAGCGCGGCAGTTACCGCAGGTACCAAAGAGGAAAACCTTTCTGGTCTACATGGAGTACTGGACAATACACATTCAGTTGCTACAAGGTGATGTGGAAAGAAATGTCAGGCAACCGGTTTTGTGCGGCATACATTGGTCCTGTCGATGATCCGATATTGGGCAAGAGAATTGCGATTCCTGACCACAAGGTCTACATGGTGCCAGTTGATTCTATTGAGCAGGCACAGTTCCTGACGGGGATTTTAAATGCTCCAACCGTCGCCGCGGCTATTTCAGCTTATGCTTCACAGTTGAGTTTGGGCACAACCGTCATCGAGTACTTGAAGATCCCTGCTTTCGACCCAAAAGATGAGCGGCATCAGTCCATCGTATTGGAGGCTGGCAGACTCACAGACCAGCGAAAGCATAACAAGAATATGTCGCTGAGCGAGGATTCCCTAACAGAACTCGATAAACATGTTCTCAAAGCGATCAAGTAAAATATCACTTGAATCTTCAACAATTCACTTGAGCCCTTGCACTAGAGTTTGATGTTTCAATGCCATCAAACCAATTATGCGTCGCGATGATCTCGCGCCCCCTGCATCGACCGCTGCCGCAACAGCCCTCCGTCCACTGCGCCACCCTGTGCCAGTTGCCGGACGGGACGCTGCTGGCGGCCTGGTTCGGCGGCACGCGCGAACTGGCGACGGACGTGGTCATCCTGGGCGCGCGGCTGGAGTCCGGTGCGATGGAGTGGAGCGCGCCGCGGGTACTGGTGGCCGTGCCCGGCCATGCCCTGGGTCAGCCGGTCTTTCTACCCCTGGCCGACGGGCGCCTGCGCCTGTTCTGCAACGTGGTGCCGCCGGGTCAGCGCTGGACCAGCGCGCAGCCGCATTATCAGGACTCGGCCGATGGCGGCCACAACTGGGGGCCGCTGCAGCCGCTGCCGGCATACCCCGGCCTGATGTTTCGCAGCGCGGCCTTGCAACTGCCGGGGCGCATTCTGCTGCCGGCCTACGACGAGCGTCGCTGGCAATCCCGGATGCTGATCTCGCAGGACGGCGGCGAGACCTGGCGCCTGGGCGAGCCGATTGTCTCAGTGCCGGGCAACATCCACGCCTGCCTTGTCGAGCTGGACGACGGGCGCATCCTGGCGTACCTGCGCCCGGGCGGGCGGGGCGGCCATATCTGGCGCGCGGTCTCCGATGATGGCGGCGAGCGCTGGACGACGCCACAGGCAACTTCGATCCCCAACCCGAACTCGGGCCTTGACCTGATCCGTTTGCAGGGCGGCGATCTGTTGCTGGCCTGCAACCCGGTGCAGCGCGGTCGCACGCCGCTGGCCCTGCTGTCGGCTTCAGGCAACGAGGACTGGAGTGAGCCGCTGCCACTGGAACAGGAAGAGGGGGAGTTTTCCTATCCGACCCTGTTACAGACGCAGGACGGGCTGATCCACCTGGTCTACACCTGGCGGCGGGAACACATTCAACACCGATGTTTCAGTGAAGCGTGGTTGCGGCGGTCCCTGACGGCGTCAACCTGAATTCAGGCCGGCTGGCCGGCGAGTCGCTCCAGACGCTTCACGTCCAGAATCTCCACCTGGTCGTCATGTATGCGGATCAACGCCTCGCTTTCCCAGTCCGCCAGCAGATGCTCGATGACGTCGACGTCGGTGGCCGTGGCGCGCGCCATGCGGTTGACGCGGTAGGGTTGCAACAGGGGGCTGTCGGGCATGTCCTCGGCCATCAGCAGGAGCAGGCTGGCCACGCGCGCCGCCGCATCGCCGATGGCGTTCTCGCGCACCAGCAGGTTCATGCGATAGAGGCGCAGGGCGAGACGTTCCTGCACGGCGCGCAGCAGGCTGTGGTGACGGTCGCAGAGCGCCAGCCAGGTCGAACGTTTCAGCACGATCAGGGTGCAGTCCGAGACGGCGACCACGGTGCCGGTGCGCGGCTGGGCCGCCAGCATGGACAGGTTGCCGATTGGATAGAAGGGGATCTCCGTCGCCAGGATCACCTGCTCGCCATCCTCGTACTGGCGCAGGATGTGGATTTGCCCGTCCTCCAGCACATAGAGCGCGTCACCGGGCGCGTTCTGCTCGAAGAGCGTCGCGCCGGCCAGCAGTTCGATGCGCGTGCAGTGCTGCGCCATGTCGATCAACGCCTCCTCGTCCGCGGCGCGGAAGAGATCGACGTCCTGCAGATGTTCCGCTTCAACCGCCATCATGCCCCTCGCTTTCCGGCGACGTGGCCGGTCCCATTGCCTCCCGAGTCTACAATGGCACAGGGCCGCTGCCAACAACCACCGGCCCTGTCTGGCCGGCGGGCTTCGCGCTACACTTCGCCGCGGAAGGAGGGCTCATGTTCAATGACCTGCAGTTGCGCACCCTGCACGCGGCAATCGACCGGGTTATCCCGCCGGACGATTTCCCGGGCGGCGTCGAGGCCGGCGTCGCCGACTATTTGCACGGGCAACTGGGAAGGGACCTGGCGCACCTGGCGACGGACTATCCGCGTTTCTGCGACGCGCTGGAAGGGGAGGCGCAGGCCCTGCACGGCCAGGCCTTCGCCGCGCTGGCGGCGGAAGCGCAGGACATTCTGCTGGCCCGCGTGGAGCGCGCTGAGGTGAGCACGGACTGGCCGCTGGACCCGAGCGCCTTTTTTGCGGCATTCATCGAGCATTGCGCGGAGGGCTTTTACAGCGATCCGGGCAACGGCGGCAACCGTGACGGCGTCGCCTGGCGCATGATCGGTTACGAGGTGAATGGATGAGCCACTACGACGCGATCATCGTTGGCGCGGGCGCGGGCGGCGGTGTGGCCGCCGGCGTGCTGGCCACGGCCGGCAAGCGTATTCTGATGCTGGAGCGCGGCCCGCACTCCGACTTCGCGCAGGTCCCGCGCGACCATCTGCGCAACCAGCGCATGTCCTTTTACGGACACAACGCCGGCCCGGATATCGAGGGCAACCCGCGCACGCTTGAGGACGGCAGCATCATTCAGCCGCACCAGCGCGGCTACCAGAACAACGCCGCCATGGTCGGTGGCGGCACGCGCGTCTTCGGCGCCCAGGCCTGGCGCTTCATGCCGCAGGACTTCCGCATGGCCAGCATCTACGGCGTGCCGGAAGGCAGTTCGCTGGCGGACTGGCCCATCGATTATGAAGAACTGGCGCCCTGGTACGAGAGGGCGGAATGGGAGATCGGCGTCTCCGGCACGGACTCGGCCATGACGCATCTGCCGCCCTACCGCAAGCCCTATCCCATGCCCTCGCTGGAACCCAACACCGCCATGCGCACGCACATGAAGGGCCTGGAAAGCCTCGGTTGGCAGGCGCTGCCCATGCCGCAGTTCATCAACAGCGAGCCCTACGGGGGCCGTCAGGCCTGCATCCGCTGCCAGCACTGCGTCGGTTTCGCCTGCCCGGTAGAGGCCAAGAACGGCACGCACAACACGACCATCGCCACAGCCCTGCGCAGCGGCAACTGCGAGCTCCGCTCCGGCGTCATGGTGGAACGCATCGACTGCGACGCCGGCGGTCGCGTGCGCGGGGTGAACTGGATCGGCAATGACGGCGAGCGGGACAGCGCGACGGCGGACATCGTCATCGTCAGCGCCGGCGCGGTCGAGAGCGCGCGCCTGCTGTTCAACTCCGCCACTGCGCGCGAGCCGCAGGGCCTCGGCAACAACAGCGACCAGGTGGGCCGCCATCTGCAGGGCCACTACTACCCGCTGGCGATCGGCCTCTTCCCCGAACGCATGATGGACAACCTGGGGCCGGGCGGCGGCGTGGCCACCTGTCAGTTCAACCACGACAACCCGGACGTCATCGGCGGCGGCATGCTGGCCGATGACTTCATCGTGCTGCCGATCATCTCGTGGAAGATGTACGCGCCGCGCGACATCCCGCGCTGGGGCCTTTCGGCCAAGCAGTTCATGCGCGAGAAGTACCGCTGCCTCGGCGACATCAAGGGCCCGGTGCACGAGATTCCCAGTCCCGACGGCCGCGTCACGCTGGACCCGAAGGTGCGCGACAAATTCGGTATTCCGGTCGCGCATCTCTCCGGCACCACGCACCCGGAAACGGTGCGCACGGCGACGTTTATGTACGAGCGGGCCGAGGAGTGGCTGCGGGCCTCCGGCGCCGAGAAGGTCTGGGGCTACCGGCCCGACCTGCGGCTCAGTGGCGGCCAGCATCAGGCGGGCACCTGCCGCATGGGCGAGGACCCGGCGGAATCGGTGGTCGACCCCTGGCAGCGCGTCCACGGCCATGACAACCTCTTCGTGCTGGACGGCTCGGTGCACGTGACCAACGGCGGCTTCAACCCGGTGTTGACCATCATGGCGACCTCCTGGCGCGCCGCCGAACACATCGTCGAGCAGTGGTGAGCTTGCCCTCACCCCAAACCCCTCTCCCACAGGGAGAGGGGCTTTACACGCGGCAATACATGGTGCGGGAGGCTGTTATCCCTGATCCTGGATTTCCTGCTCTCCCCCTCTCCCTGAGAAGGGCTCCCGTCCTCCAAGACGGGACAAGGGGGTGGGGGGTGAGGGCGACCTGGCCAGGGAAGCGGGCGCATGAAACGCCATGATGCCATCATCATTGGCGCCGGCGCGGGCGGCGGCGTGGCCGCCGGCGTGCTGGCTGCGGCCGGCAAACGGGTGCTGCTGCTGGAGCGCGGCCCGGACCTGGGCTTCGGGGAGCTGGGTCGCGACCATTTGCGCAACCAGCGTCTCTCGCAATACGGGCACAATGCCGGCCCCGACGTCGAGGGCAACCCGCGCACCCTGGCGGACGGTCGCGTCGTCCGCCCGCATGAAGCCGGCTACCAGAACAACGCCGCCATGGTCGGCAGCGGCACGCGGGTCTTCGGCGCCCGCGCCTGGCGTTTCATGCCGCAGGACTTCCGCATGGCCAGTGTGTATGGCGTGCCGCCGGGCAGTTCCCTGGCGGACTGGCCCATCGGCTACGAGGAGCTGGAGCCCTGGTACGAGCGCGTGGAATGGGAGGTCGGCGTCAGCGGCGACCACCGCGCCATGGGACATTTGCCGCCTTACCGGCGCCCCTATCCCATGCCGCCGCTGCCGCCCAACGCCCAGGTGCGCGCGGGCCAGGCCGCCTTGCAGACGCTGGGCTGGAACCAGGTGCCCATCCCCCAGTTCATCAACAGCGCGGAATACAACGGTCGCCCGGCCTGCATCCGCTGCCAGCATTGCGTCGGTTTCGCCTGCCCCGTGGACGCCAAGAACGGCACGCGCAACACCACCATTGAGGCGGCCCTGCGCTCCGGCAACTGCGAGTTGCGCCCCGGCGTGATGGTGGAGCGCGTCGACTGCGACGACGGCGGCCGGGTGCGCGGCGTGCGCTGGTTTGAGGCGGATGGTCAGCCAGGTTCCGCAGAGGCGGACGTCGTCATCGTCAGCGCCGGCGCGACGGAGAGCGCGCGCCTGTTGCTGAATTCGGCCACCCGGCGCGAGCCGCGCGGCCTCGGCAACCAGGGCGACCAGGTCGGACGGCACTTGCAGGGGCACACCACCGCCGTGGTCAGGGGTATCTTCCCGCAGCCCGTCATGGATAACCTGGGGCCGGGCGGTGGCATCGGCACCTGCGACTTCAACCACGACAACCCGGACGTCATCGGTGGCGGCATCCTGATCGACAACCTGATCGTGCTGCCGGTCATCTTCTGGAAGGGTTTTACGCCACCGGACCTGCCGCGCTGGGGCCTGGCCGCCAAACGCTTCATGCGCGACAGTTATCGTTTCGTCGGCGAGGCCAAGGGCACCATCCAGGAAATCCCCAGTCCCGACGCCCGCGTCACGCTTGATCCAAAGGTACGCGACCAATTCGGCATCCCGGTCGCGCATCTCTCCGGCACCACCCACCCGGAGACGCTGCGCACGGTGGACTTCATGTACGGGCGCGCCGCAGAGTGGTGGCGCGCGGCCGGCGTGCAACAGCTCTGGGGTGTACGGGGCACGCTGCGCCTCAGCGGCGGCCAGCACCAGGCGGGCACCTGCCGCATGGGCGACGACCCCGCGCAGTCGGTTGTGGACCGCTGGCAACGCGTCCACGGTCACGACAACCTCTTCGTACTGGACGGCTCGGTGCACGTGACCAACGGCGGCTTCAACCCGGTGCTGACCATCATGGCGCTCGCCTGGCGCGCCGCCGGGCGCATCCTGGCGCAGTGGTAAGCCTGAAGCAGCGCAACATTTCGCGCCGACCTGCCAGGCGGACGACATGATATGTCGCCCCTACATCACCCAAACTCGCCACTACCGGCGACATGGTGTGCCTGCGGGCGACATGATATGTCGCCCCTACGGGACACGGTATGGCGCCGTTGGCGTGCTTCGGGCTTGCGCCCTCGCTACCCCCTACAGCATCCGCCGCAGGGCGATTTATCAAATCGCCCGCCCCCCAATAAAATCAGTGGGCAGTATCCGGCAATGCATCAGGTCTGGTACACTGCTACCGGTTGCGGTCGCCTGACCTGAATGGTGGCGGCCACGCCGGCAGACAACACGGGGAACACGGACTAGCCATGCTCGTCATCGGCCTGATCTCCGGCACTTCCGCCGACGCCATCGACGCCGCCCTGTGCGAGATTCACGGGGCGCCGCCCTCGATCTCGCTTGAGGTGCGCGCCAGCCGCACCCACCCCTTCCCGCCGGACATGCAGCCGCGCATCCTTGAGGCCGGCACGCGCCGGGGCACCACGGATGAGCTGGCTGCGCTGCACTTCGAACTGGGCGAACTCTTCGCCGACGCCGCCCTGGCGCTGATCGAAGACGCCGGGCTTGAACCGGCGGACGTCGACCTGATCGGCTCCCACGGGCAAAACTTCTGGCACAACGTCAACGTGCGCGGCGAGGTCACCGCCACGCTGCAACTGACCGAGGCCTCGCTCATCGCCGAACGCAGCGGCATCACCACCATCTGCAACTTTCGTTCGCGCGACGTGGCCGCCGGCGGCCAGGGGGCGCCGCTCACGGCCCTGGCGGACTGGCTGCTGCTGCGGCATGCGGAACACTGGCGCGCCGTGCAAAACATCGGCGGCATCGCCAACGTCACCTTCCTGCCGCCGCTGAACGATGAGGAAAGCGAGCCGCTGGCCTTCGATACCGGCCCTGGCAATTCCCTGCTGGATGCCGCCGTCAACCTCCTCTCCGACGGCCGGCGCCATTACGATCGCCATGGCCTGCTGGCGCGCGCCGGCACGGTGGAGGAAGACTGGCTGAAGATGCGGCTGGCGCATCCCTACTTCAATCGCCGTCCACCCAAATCCACCGGACGCGAGACCTTCGGCCCCGGCATGGTCAAGAGCCTCGTCACCAGCGCGCAGCGGCGCGGCATGAGCGCGCCCGACATCATCGCCTCACTGACCGCGCTGACGGCGCGTTCCATCGCCCGCGCCTACGAACGCCATGCGCCGCAGCCGGTGCAGGAGGTCATCCTCGGCGGCGGCGGCCGGCACAACCCGGCCATCGTCAGCGAATTGCGCGAACTGCTGGCGCCGGCGCGGCTGCTCACGCACGAAGACCTGGGCTATCCGGGAGACCACAAGGAAGCGCTGGTCTTCGCCCTGCTGGCCCACGAGACCTGGCACAACCGGCCGGGCAGCCTGCCGGCCTTCACCGGCGCCAGTCAACCCGCCGTGTTGGGCCAAATCACGCCCGGGGCAAACTATGAGGCGCTGGCGCGCCGCACCTGGGGCGCCAGGCCGACCGCAAGTGAAGGAGAGGTCACATGAGCGAGGGCAGGAAGATCGCGCTGATCACCGGCGCGGGCAGCGGCATCGGCCGCCGCACGGCGCTGGCCCTGTGGGACGCCGGCTGGTCGGTCGCGCTCAGCGGCCGGCGCGAGGCCATGCTGCACAAAACAGTCGCCGAGGGCGCGGTCGCGGCGGAGCGCGCCCTGGTCGTTCCCTGCGACGTGAGCGACGAGGCCTCCGTGCGGGACCTTTTTGCCCGGGTGGACGAGACCTTCGGTCGCCTGGACCTGCTATTCAACAACGCGGGCATCAGCGCGCCGGCAGTACCGCTGGAAGAACTCACGCCCGAGCTCTGGCGCAGCGTCATCGATATCAATTTGTCCGGCGTCTTCTTTTGCACCCAGGCCGCCTTCCGCCTGATGAAGCGGCAGCGGCCGCGCGGCGGGCGCATCATCAACAACGGCTCGCTCTCCGCCCAGCGGCCGCGCCCCATGAGCGCGCCCTACACCGCCAGCAAGCACGCCCTCAGCGGCCTGACGCGCTCCACCTCGCTTGACGGCCGTCAGTGGAACATCGTCTGCGGCCAGATCGACATCGGCAACGCCGCCACCGACATGACCCGGCCCATGGAAGCCGGCGTGTTGCAGCCAAATGGCGAGTTGCGCGCGGAGCCGACCATGGACGCCAACCACGTGGCCGCCGCCGTGCGCTACATGGCGGAACTGCCGCTGGAGGTGAACGTGCCTTTCGTCACCGTGATGGCCAACGGCATGCCTTTCATGGGGCGGGGGTAGCCGGCGTGCTCCCGGCCCTGAGCGGGAAGGTCCAGGCCCTGCAACCCAGCCTGATCCGTCAACTGGCCAACGAGGCCACGGATTCGCCTGACTTCAGCGATCTCATCCAGCTCTGGTACGGCGAACCGGACCGGCCCACGCCGGCGGTGGTGCGCCGCGCCGGTCAACTGGCGCTGGAACAGGGCGAGACGTTCTACACGCCCAACGCCGGCATCCCGCCCCTGCGCCAGGCGCTGGCTGACTACATGAACGGGCTCTACGGCATTAGCCTTGACGTGGACCGCATCCTCGTCACCGGCTCCGGCACCCTGGCCCTGACCATCGCCAGCCAGGCGCTGCTCTCGCCCGGCGACGTGCTGGTCACGCACGGGCCCACCTGGCCCAACCTCGGCGCCATCCAGCAACTGCGGGGCGCCAGGGTGAAGCGGGTGCCGCTGGTGCTGCGCGACGGGCGCTGGCAACTGGACCTGCAACAGTTCCTCGATGCCTGCGAAGCGGACACAAGGGCCATTCTGGTCAATTCGCCGGCCAACCCCAGCGGCTGGATGCTCGACGACGCCGGGCAGCGGGCGATACTGGACTTCTGCCGCCGGCGCGGCATCTGGCTCGTCGCCGACGAGGTCTACAACCGCATCGTCTACGACCGGCCGTATGCCCCCACCTTCGCGGACAAAATCGGCCCCGAGGACCCGGTGCTCATCGTCAACAGCTTTTCCAAGACCTGGGCCATGACCGGCTGGCGTCTCGGCTGGCTGACGATCCCCGCCGGCACCCTGGGCCGCTTCGAGATGTTGACCGAATACACCAATTCCTGCAGCCCGGCGGCGACCCAGCTGGCCGGCCTCCGCGCCCTGGCTGAGGGCGAACCCTATTTGCGCGAGAACCTGGAGCGCTGGGAAGGGTCGCGCCGGCTGCTACTGGACGCCTTCGCCCAACTGCCGCGCGTCAACTGCCCGCAGCCGGACGCGGCCTTCTACGCCTGGTTCGCCTGCGAGGGCGTGACGGACAGTTACCACTTCGCCAGTGAGATTCTGCACGAGGCGCGGGTGGGGCTGGCGCCGGGGGTGGCCTTCGGCCCGGAAGGGGAGGGCTGGCTGCGTCTGTGCCACGCCGTCGCGCCGGAACTGATGGAACGGGCGCTGGAGCGGCTGTATCCCGTGCTCAGCTAGAATTCAGGCGACGGGCGCCCGTTTAGAGAAAGCAGCGCAGTCCGGGATTACACCCGGTTGAACCAGGCAACTCAACGCAAGGCATGGCTGACCAGCGCGCCAATGCCGGCGCTGATGACCGCCTGTATGACGGCGGCGAGAATGATCCACATCTTCGCGGACTGGATATCCGCCTTGGTGGCCAGATGCTCGTATGCGCCTTCAAGTCGGGCCACGCGTTCATTGGTGTGGGCTTCAGTGTTCACGGTTGGCCCTCACCCTAAATCCCTCTCCCGGGGGGAGAGGGACTTTAACCTTCACTTTGTGGTTCACTTCGTCCACCTGGCGCCGTTGCGCCCTGTTTGCGAAGTATGACGCGGGAATCGCTGGAAGTCCACAAAATGTGACTCTTCTTCCCCTCGTCCTCAGGGACGAGACAGGGGCCGGGAGGTGAGAGCAAATCAGGCAGATTGAAAGCGGGATGGCTTTCGCGCTGGCCCTCACCCTAAATCCCTCTCCCGGGGGGAGAGGGACTTTAACTTCACTTTATGGTTCACGTCGTCCACCTGGCGCCGTTGCGCCGTGCCTGCGAAGTATGATGCGGGACCGCTGGAAGTCCACAAAATGTGACCTTCTCAGGGAGAGGGACTTTAACCAGAACTGTACAGTTCGCTTCCGTCTCGCCCTGGAAAGGGTTTCCACCCCCCAGGACGGGCCGGGGGGTGAGGGCAAATGAGGCAGACGTGAAAGCGGGGTGGCTTTTCACACTGGCCCTCACCCTAAATCCCTCTCCCGGGGGGAGAGGGACTTCATGCAACGAAACTCCTGTTGTGTTTTCTTTCCGCGCAAAACGCTCAATCTTTGGAATTGAGTGCTTTTCTCCCTGGCGAGAAACGCTTCAGCACCTTCGCCCCTGATTTCTCCCCCTCTCCCTGAGAAGGGCTCCCGTCCCCCAGGACGGGACAAGGGGGCCGGGGGGTGAGGGCGTCCCTCAGCGCCCGCCCAGGGCCATGCTCAGGCAGTAGTGGAAAAACCAGCGGCCCTGCCGCCAGGCCGCGCCGCCGGCCAGCCAGTTGAGCAGGCCGACCTCCAGATAGCGCAGGCCCATGTAGCGTCCGGCCTCGCGGAAGCGCTGCATGTAAACCGTCGTGTCGATGGCGTGGCCGGCCGCCGCCAGGGCGTCACGGTAGAGCAGGGCCGTCTCCAGCGTGAAGTAGTTCACCAGGTCCAGGTAGAGTGGGCCGTAACAGGCCTGTTCCCAGTCGATGAAGACCGGCCTGGTGCCATGGAGGCGGATGTGGTCGGGGTGCAGGTCCGTGTTGATCAGGGTGCAACACTCGCCCTCATCTTCCAGCGCCTCCAGCAGGCTGAGCAGGCGCGCCCGCGACTCGCGCAGGGGGCCATCGTACTGGCCGTAGTCGCGGCGAAAGTGGGCGTTCGCCATGCAGCGCTGCCAGGCCATTTGCGTTTCGATCAGGTTTATCCGCTTCGTGTAGTCATCAGAAGCGCGCGGCAACCAGTGCGGGCGCTTCTGCCGGTTGGCCGCGTGGATGCGCGCCAGCCCCTGCGCCACCTCCTGCGTGAGCGGTGCGTAGGGATCGCCGAGGATGCGCTCCGGCGGGCGGCTGCGCGCGAAGGGCATCAGCAGCGGCGCGCGGCCGGGCGAGTCGCCGGCATGGGCCGGAGACTGCGACGGCGGCACGGCCTGGCCCTGCGCCTGCAGCAACTGCATGATCCGCCGTTCCACCAGGCCGGCATGCTTGCAGACCAGTCGTTCCTCGCCCTGCGCGCCGGCGGCGCTGCGCCAGCGCACGAGCAGCAGTTGCACCTCCGCGCCGGACGCTCCCTGACGCGGAGACGGCAGGACGCGGATGCTCGCCACGCGCAAATCGGGCAGTTGGTGAATCCGGGCCAGCAGCCGCCGGCAGGTATCCTGGAGCGCCTTGCGGTCCCTCACCGCAGGGAGCGGATGTATTCTGCGCTGTCCGGGACGTGCACGGGCAGATGGCGATAGTAGGGACGCGGCGGCGTGACGATGATCTCCTCGACCATGCCGCCCAGGTCTTCGGCTGCACGCGTGGGCCAGGGCGGCGGGCTGTGCCAACGCTCCTCGTCCAGCGCGGCGATGGCCGCTTCAAGGCCCGCATGGCAACGTTGCCACTCCGCCAGCACCTGCGCCAGACTGTGGTCACGACGATCCTCGATGCCGCTGTAATGCAATTCGTAACTGCGCTGCGGGCTGCGCATGATGTCGGAGGCTTCATGGCGTTCGCCGCGCTGCCAGGCGGCCATGGCCTCCAGCGCCAGCGCCTCGTAACAGATCAGATGCGCCAGCAGGTCCTTGAAGGAGCAACGCTGGTCGGCGTACATGCCGTGGCGGATGGTATTGGGGCGGGTCATTTCCTCTTCACCCAGCGCCTCAATGAGTTCACGCACTGCCTTGTGTTCCACCCGCAGCAACTCGATCGCCCGTTGCGGGCCACAGGTCGCCTTCATCGTCAATCCTCCTCCAGGTCTTCCGTATCACGTTCGAGGACGTCGCGCAGCAGGTAAAGGGGATGGCCGCGCATTTCATGCCAGCTGCGCACCAGAATCTCCGCCACCAGGCCGATGCTGATGAGTTGCACGCCGGCGATGATCAACAGCGCCGCCAAAATCAGCAATGGCCGCGTGCCGATATCGACGTTTGCCACCAGTTTTTCGATGGTCAGCAGCAACCCCAGCAGCACGCCGGCGCCGGCGGAGAGCAGGCCAAGGCCACCGAAGACCTGCAGCGGCCGCGTGCTGTAGCCCAGAATGAAGCGCACCGTCAGCAGGTCCAGCAGCACGCGAAAGGTGCGGCCGATGCCGTACTTGCTGCGGCCATGGCGGCGCGGCCGGTCGTTGACGGCGACTTCGGCCACCTGCACCCCGATCTGCGAGGCCACCGCCGGAATGAAGCGGTGCAGTTCGCCGTACAACTGGATGTTCTTGACGACCACGCTGCGGTAGGCCTTGAGCGTGCAGCCATAATCGTGCAGGTGGACGCCGGTCACGCGTGAGATTAACAGGTTGGCCAGCATGGAGGGCAGACGTCTGGTCAGAAAGGGTTCCTTGCGCTCCCGGCGCCAGCCGCTGACGATGTCGTGGCCTTCATCCAGCATCGCCAGCAGGCGCGGGATGTCCCGCGGGTCGTTTTGCAGGTCGGCATCCAGGGTAACGACCACCTCGCCCCGCGCTCTTTCGAAGCCGGCGCTGAGCGCCGTGGTCTGCCCGTGATTGCGGCGGAAGCGCAGGATGGTCCAGCGCGGATCGCGCGCATGCACCGCAGACAGCGCCGCGAAACTGGCGTCGCCGCTGCCATCGTCGACCACGATGACTTCACTGTCAAATTCCAGCGCGTCGAGCACGGTTGCGAGTTCCCTGTGCAGGGCCGGGACCGACTCGGCCTCGTTGTAGAGCGGGATGACGACCGAGAGCCAGGGGCGCATCATGCGGCCACTTCCATGCGCGGCAGACGCCGCAGCCACAGCCAGCCCGTCAGACCGCAGATCGTCGCCGCCAGCAACTGGCAGGCATGCAGAAAGAAACCGGTCGCCACGGCGGCGCCTGGCTCCAGCCCGGCCAGGCTGACCAGACCGAGAGTCCAGCCGCCCTCGATGACGCCCAGGCCGCTGACGTTGGCCACCGGCAGCGCCTCGACCAGCATGGTAATGCTGATGATGCCAACCAGCAGCGGCAGACCATGGATGCCCAGGGCCGCCAGCAGCACCAGATTGAAGCAGACGCTTGAGCCCCAGGTGAGGCAGGAGAGCAGCAGGGTCAGCAGGAATACCCGCGGCTGACGCAGCCGCGCCAGGCTCGTTTCCAGCGCCGGCAGTTGCGTGGCAAGACGCGCGCCGACTGGATGGCGTTGCGGCAGCAGGCGTCGTGCCTGACGCAGGACCCGGTCGGCACTGAACAGCCCGGCCAGGCAGAGCAGGAATGTCGCAGCCAGCAGGAGTGACAGGGTGTCGCGAGTCGCGGCGAACATGTCGCTGCCCTGCAGCAGCGCGGAGCCACCCACCAGCAGCACGATCAACAGTTCAAAGAGGCGCGCGCCAAGCAGGCTGCCAAGGCCGGCGCCGACCCCCTGCGCTGAGTGGCGTCGCAGTAACAATGGCCATGAAAGCTCACCGGCCTTGAAGGGCAACAGACGTACCAGCAGGTTGTGCACCACGACCAGCGGCCACAGGGCAGTCAGTGGTGGCGCTTCTGCCGCCAGCAATACCTGAAAGCGCAGGGTACGAAACAGGTTGAGCAGCAGATAGATGAGCAGCGCCGACAGCAGGCTGGCGGGCGAGATTCCCGCCGCCATGACGCGGAAGGCGTCCAGGTCCAGCGCATTCAGCAGCACGACAACCAGTGACAGGGAGAACAACAGCCCGGCCAGTCGCCAAAGCCGGGTTGCAGTGGAGGCCGGGGTCGTTGCGGACAGCCGTTGCATGCCTCGCAGTGTAGCCTTAAGCCCTGTGGCAGTCTACACTTGCGGGCCTGGGTCTGCGGCATCAGCTCTGGTCGGGCAGCGCTGGCGAGAGGGAAGGAACACGGTCTGAAGTGTTGTCCCTGATCCCGGGTAATCGCTGGCTGTGGGCCGTTCCCCTGCTGCTGCTGGCGCTGACGCTCGGCGGGCGGCGCCTGAATTATCTGCCCGTTCAGGTTGACGAGGCTGCAACGCTGATAACGGCCGGAGCCAGGGACTTTGGTCCACTCACTCCGCTGGAGGCCATTCAGGCCCAGAATGCAAGATTCCCCGATCAGGCCTCTGGTTGGGTGGTCCTGATCAACAGGTGGGGAAGCCTGGCGGGGTGGTCCACTGTCTCGCTGCGAGCCGTCTCCTGGCTGGCCGGCATATTGACCCTGGCGCTGGTCTACCGGGTTGGCACTACATACATCTCTCACAGAGCCGCCCTGGTGGCCCTGCTCCTGCTGTCCACGTCTGTGATGTTCACAACCTACCTGTTTGTGGCGCGCGCCTTCACCGTGGTGGCGCTGTGCTCCACGCTGACGCTCTGGTGTTACCATCGCGCGGCCATGGAACCCGGAGCGGCGGACAGGCGTTATCTGGCGGGGCTGTTTTTGGGTGGCGCCGGATTGCTCCATTCGCACTATTTTGCCGCGCTGCTGCTGTTGGCGATCTGCGTGATTCACGCCCTGTTTGTCCGCAAGGACCGACGCTGGTGGCAGGTTTTCCTGGTGCTTGTACTGACCTGCCTGACCTTTTTGCCGGGACTGGAAGTTTTTCTTGACGGAATCGTCTTCAACCAGACGCGCTTCGCTGCGAATCCGGTTGGGCTGGGTGCACCGGGGCTCGTGGTCCAGTTAACTCAGGTACTGTCGAACAACATCGTGCTTCTGCCTGAGTGGGCTGCCTGGCCTGCCCTGGCGTCACTGCCGACCTTGCTTCTGCTCCTTGTCTGGCGTCGCGCGCGAGGCAAGACGGGTAACGGTTTCCCCTGGTTTGCGGCCATGTCGTCCCTGCTGTTCATCCTGCTGGCCATCGTTATGAATGAGGGCGTGACCAGGGTAATCCTGCACCGGCGCATGCGCTATTTCATGGCCATCTGGCCGGCGCTTGCGTTGCCGGGAGGTTATGTTGTCCATGCCCTGGGCAGGAAACGGCCGGCGCTCGCTCACTGGTTGCTGGCGGCTTTTGTATCCATCAGCCTCTTCATCGGACTCCGCACCCCGTACTACCTGTCCATCGATTATTTCTGGCTCCCGCCACTGCATCTGGCCGACCAGCAACTCGTGACCAACCTGCGCGACGGCGACTGGCTCCTGCTGGAAAAGAAACTGGTGCCGGCGACAGGCCGTATCGGCGAATACTATTCCGCTGTCCTGAACTATCCGGGCGTCAGCTTCTCGCCGGAGGACCAGCCGGACAAGGTCCTGGCGGAGGTCGGCGATCGGTCACGGGTATGGCTGTTGGTCTCGACAAAAGATAGTGAAATCGAAAAGGGGCTGGCGCAGGACAGGGTGTTATGTCGGCGACATGTTGACCGGGAACATGTTGTCCTGACGCTTTACGCCCGCAGCGAGGCCGACTGCGCCTGAGCGCCCGCTCAGAGCAGTTCCACCTCGACCTCCGCTCCGGCCCGCAAGCCGCCGCTGTCCAGGGGAATCTTCACCAGCCCGTCCGCGCCCACCAGCGTGAAAATCAGCCCGGACTTGCCGAAGACCGGCTCCGCCACCAGCTGACCCTCACGCTCACGCAGGCGCACGGGCACCGTGTCCTCGCGTCCGCTGGCCGAGGCCAGGTTGCTGCCCAGCAGCGCGCGCACGCCGGCCGGGGGCGTCCGGGTCGCGCCGGACCAGTGGCGCAGCAGCGGCAGCAGGATCTGCCGCGCCACCAGCAGCGCCGAGACCGGGTTGCCCGGCAGGCCGATGACCGCCTTTCCCTCACAGACCGCCAGCAGCGTGGGCTTGCCTGGACGCAGGGCCAGGCCGTGTTGCAGGACGCCCGGCGCGCCCAGTTCATCGATGACCGCGCGCGTCAGGTCCCGCGCCGACACCGAGCTGCCGGCCGTCAGCACCAGCAGGTCGGCGGCCGCGTGGCCCTGTTGGGCCCGCGTCAGATAGTCGTCGAATTCATCGCGCGCGATGCCGCCATGCAGCGGAACACCGCCCGCTTCTTCCACCAGCGCCGCCAGGGTGTGCGCGTTGATGTCACGGATCTGCCCCGGCGCGGGCGTCGCTTCCGGCGGGACGAGTTCATCGCCGCTACTCAGAATGGCCACGCGCGCCCGCGCCCGCACGCTCACCCGGGTGACGCCGGCCGCCAGCAAGCCGCCGATCTCCGCCGCGCGCAAGGGTTGCCCGGCGTCCAGCAGCGTCGCAGCGGCGGCGATGTCCTCGCCGGGTTGCAGCACGTTTTCGCCCGGCGCGGCAGGCGCCAGCAACTCGACTTCCGCGTCCCCCAGGGGCTGGGCGCGCTCCAGCATGATCACGGCGTCCGCGCCCGGCGGCAGCATCCCGCCGGTATGGATCAGCAGCGCGCAGCCCGGGGGCAGTGCCTCGTCGGTGGTTTCGCCCATGCGCAGTTCACCGGCGACGCGCAGCAGCGCCGGCAGGGCGGGGGAGGCGCCGAAGCTCTCCGCCGCGCGCAGGGCGTAGCCGTCCACCGTGCTGCGTCTAAAGGCCGGCAAGTCTTCCGGCGCCGGCACGGCACAGGCCGGCACGCGCCCCAGGGCCTCACGTGGATCAAGCGCTTCCACGGGTGGCTCCGGCTGCCAGTGGGCCAGCAGCGTCGCCAGCGCCTGGGGGACGGGCTGCACGTTGAAGAATTCAGCGCTTTTCATGCGGTGAGTATAGCGGCTGACCAGCGGTGAGGGCTGTGCTGCCGGCGCGCCCTCACCCTAAATCCCTCTCCCTCAGGGAGAGGGACTTTAACAACACACATGGCCGGGGCCAGTCTCCCCCTCTCCCTGAGGGAGAGGGGGTCGGGGGGTGAGGGCTCCCGCGACTGAGCGGGAAAGGGGTCGGGGGGGGGTGAGGTGAGGGCGGCCTTACGACGTGGCCGCTTCTTCACCCAGGCCCAGGCGCCAGGGATGCGTATAGACGCGCATGCCGCCGCGCCGGACGTAGCCGACGATGCAGAGCTGCCAGGCCTCGGCCAGGCGTATCGCCGTGCTGGTCGGCGCCGTGCGGCTGGCCACCAGCGGGATGTCCATGCGACGGGCCTTGGAGAGCATCTCCGAACTGATGCGGCCGCTACTCAGCAGCAGACAGTCGCGCGTATCGATAGCCGCCCGCAGCGCCAGGCCGGCGATCTTGTCCACGGCGTTGTGGCGCCCGACGTCCTCCGCACTGAGTAGCAACTGCTCTTCATCGGCCAGCACGGCTGTATGCACGCCGCGCACCGCGTTGTAGAGCCGCGCCGCGCCCTGCAGGTCGCGCATGCGCTGCAGGATGATGCCCGGCGCCGTGCGAAAGTCGCTGCGCAGCGGCGGGTAGGACTCCGTGATGTGCTGCAGCGTCACGCCACCGCCACAGCCGCTGGTCAGCACCATGCGCCGCGGCGGCTCGAAGTCGGCGCGCGTCAGCAGCACGTCGACCACCGTGCGCGGCGCATTGGCCTGCACCAGCGCCACCTCGTCCAGCGCGTCGATGACGCCTTCCGTATACAGAAAGCCGAGCGCCAGCGCCTCCTGCTGCAGGGGGCTGCACATCACCGTCGCCAGCTCCTGGCCGTTGACGTAGATGTCCAGCAGCGCCTCCTCGATGACGCCGCCTTCGGTCAGGGTCGCCCGCTCCTGCTCAACCAGCCAGTAGCGTTGCGGCAGGGCGCCGGGGGTGGTCGCGTTCATTTGATTCTGTTTATTTCTCCCCTCTCCCTGAGGGAGAGGGGTCGGGGGTGAGGGCCAAAGGAAACCATCCGAGCACCAGAAATCTGATTCACCCGGTACATCTCTTGTCTTTGACCTGGATTCCGACTTTCTTGATTGAGAAGCATGCTCTGGAAAGGCGCCCTCACCCTAAATCCCTCTCCCTAAGGGAGAGGGACTTTAAACCTGCAATGTGAACATGAAAGCTCTCTCATCTCCGTGAAAGACTCCCACGACGGAACAGTAATCCCTTCGGGAAAGAGCGGCCAGATCGACCAGCGGGCCTGCTCATTCCTCGCGCCGACGCCGCGGGGCCCGCGTCAGGGTGCGGATCTCCTCCGGCGCCAGCCCCTGCTCCAGACCCCATTCCGTCTTCGGCTTCAGCGCGCCCGTGGGACAGACGCCGATGCACTGGCCGCAGAAGACGCAGGGCGACTCCATCATGGAGATGTCGAAGGCCGTCGAGACCTGCGTGTCGTGGCCGCGGCCATCCAGCGTCAGGGCGAAGGTGTATTGCGCGTCCTCGGCGCAGACCTGCACGCAGCGCCAGCAGAGCACGCACTGGCTGTAATCGCGCAGATAAAAGGGGTTGTCGTCGATGAGTTCGTGCTCGCGCGCCTGTGCTTGAGGGAAGCGACCCGCGTCGGCCTCGCAAGCGGCCATGGCGGCCTCGATCTCCGGCGCCTCGCTGAGGTCGACCGAGGCGGCCAGCATCTCAAGGATGGTGCGGCGGCTGCGCAGCGCGCGCTCGTTGCGCGTCTCAATGTTCGCGCCCGCCCGACATTCGGCGATGCAGGCCGGCTGCAGCAGGCGTCCGCCGTCCTCGTCCACCACGCAGACGCGACAGAGGCCGTTGGCGGTGGTCGCCTCGTGCCAGCAGATAATGGGGATCTCGATGCCCAGCGTCGCCGCGGCCTCAAGGATGGTCGTCCCCGCCGGCACGGTCAACTCCACGCCGTCGATAGTGAGGGTGACCGTGTCGTCAGCCATGGTCGGCTTCAACCTCCACAAACAGCCCCGGCCACTGCTCCAGCGCGCTGAGCACGGCCGAGCCGGCCGTCTGGCCCAGGCCGCAGAGCGAGGCCTCGGTCATCGTCCAGCCCACGTCATGCAGCCGCTGCGCGTCGCCCGGCTGCGGCGCGCGCTCCAGCAACTCCAGCTGCCGCTGCGTCCCCAGTTGACAGGGGAAGCACTTGCCGCAGCTCTCGTGCTGGAAGAAGCGCGCCAGGCGCTGCAATACGTCGCGCAGGTCGACCGTGTCATTGAAGACCATGATAGCGCCGGAGCCGAAGGTGCTGCCAGCTGCGCGCAGGTCCTCGAAGCTTAGCCGCACGTCGATCTGCTCCGGCCGCAGGAAGGTGCCCGCCGCGCCGCCCATCAGCACGGCCTGCAGCTCGCCCTCCACGCCGCCGCAGGGGCCGTCCAGCAGCGCGCGCAGGCTGATGCCGGGCTCGATCTCGTAGACGCCCGACTGGCGCACGTGTCCGCTGACCGAGACCAGCTTGCTGCCGCTGCTGTCCGCCGTGCCCATGCCGCGGAACCATGCCGGACCATGCAGCAGGATGCCCGGCACCGCCGCCAGGGTCTCCACGTTGTTGACCGTCGTCGGTTCGCCGAAGAGGCCGACTTCGGTGGGGTAGGGCGGCTTGATGCGCGGGAAGCCGCGTTTGCCCTCAATGGCCTCGAAGAGCGCCGACTCCTCGCCGCAGATGTAGGCGCCGGCGCCGCGGCGAAGCTCGACGTGGAAGTCGAAGTCGCCGCCGCCAATGCCCGCGCCCAGCAGGTTGGCCGCTTCGGCCTCGGCGATGGCCGCCGCCAGGCGCTGCGTCGCCAGCGGATACTCGCCGCGAATGAAGAGGTAGCCATAACTGGCGCCGATGCAGCGCGCCGCGATGGCCATGCCCTCCAGCAGACGATGGGGGCAGGCCTCCATCAGCGCGCGGTCCTTGAAGGTGCCGGGCTCGCTTTCGTCGGCGTTGCAGACCAGCCAGCGCCTCGCTTCGGGGTCGCCGCGCGTGAAGTGCCACTTGCGGCCGGTGGGGAAGGCCGCGCCGCCGCGCCCGATCAGGCCGGACTCGTCCAGCAGCGCCACGATCTCCTCCGGCGTCAGTGCCAGCGCGCGCCGCAGACCTTTGTAATCGCCGTAATCCGCGAGGGTCTGTGCCTGGTCGGGGATCGCGCCGGCCAGCAGCACCGCCGGCGCCCCGGCATGGACGAGCGGATAGTCCGGCACTGTGTCCGGCGCCAGCAACTGCGCGACGTCGGTCACCGGCGCCAGACTGCGCTCGCCCTGGCCGCGCGCGCTGACCAGGGCCGCCGGCGCGTGCTCGCAGAGGCCGAGGCAGGGCGAGTGTTCGATGGTCAGGTCCGGGTCGTCGGGCAGGGCAGCCAGCAGGGCGTCGCCGCCGCGCAGGCCGCAGACCGGGTCGGTGCAGACGCGCACGATGCGCTCGCCGGTCGGCGCAGCGTGGAAGAGGCTGTAGAAGCCGATGACGCCGTAGATGTCGGCTTCGGGCACGCGCAGGCAGTGCGAGATGCTGTGCACGGCCTCCGGGCTGATGTGCCCGGCCGCGGTCTGCACGTCCCAGAGGACGGGCAGCAGCGCTTCACGTCCCCGCCCGGCGTAGGGGGCGAGGAGGGAGTCAAGCTGTGCGGCTGTTACCGGCGGGTCATTCACTCTGTGCGTCTTCCTCTTGGGTCTGCAACGTGATGGCTTCATCCAGCGGCAGGATATTCAGCAGGAAATGCGGATATTTGGATTCGACGTTCCATTCGACAGTAGCCGGACAAGTCAGCGCCAGGGCGCCAGGCCATTCGCCGTCAAGTTCATGCACACAAGTGGATGGAATCACGGAATGCGAGACGGTCGCATCACCGGCGCGCGTTACATCCTGCCCACCAATGTCACTGGCGACGAAGGCCCACACGCCTGCTTCCAGTTCGATGGTGCCGTTGGCGAGATAGAAAGAAGCCTGGGGGAAACTACGTTCCTGCAGGTCGCCGAAAAGAACAAGGGGAATGTTGACTTCTGCCAGTTGCGCACGCACTGAGTTCAGGTCTGTCAGTGCCTTGTCCAGTCTGGCCTGTACCTTGTTTAGCCTGGTGTTCAGTCCGGTGAGACTCTCGTTCGCATCGTTGAGAGCCGTCTGCAACTCATCCCGTTCACCAGTGACGGTTTCGAGTTCTCCGCGAACCTTCTCCAGTTCCGTGTTCGCGTTGTCCAGTTGTGTCCGGGTGTCTGCCAGCAGCTTCTCACTTTCCATGAGCGATTCGCGGGCAAGGTTCAGGTCCGCAAGAGTTTGATCCCGTTCGGCGGTAACACTTTCCAACCTGGTGCGGACAGTATCCAGTTCCGCGTTTGCATTGTCCAGTTGCGCCTGGACGTCGGTCAGTTGGTTCTCACGTTCCTTCAGTTTTTCGTTGGCAGCGTTCAATTGCTCGCGTGCCGCATCCCGTTCCTTGACAGCGCCGTCACGTTCTGACCGGGCATCGTCCCGTTCGGCTGCGCGGTCCTTTAGCTGTGCATGGAGATCGGTTAGTTGGTCTTCAAGTTCGCTTATTTTGTCGTTGGCAGCGCTGAGTTCCTGGCGAGCCGCGTCCCTTTCCTGGATGGCGTTGTCACGCTCCATCCGGGCATCGTCCCGTTCCACTGTTACGTTCTTTAGTTGCGCCTGGGTTTCGGACAGTGTCTCGTTCGCGTCGTGAAGTTTCTGCCGCAACCTAGCGCACTCGGACGGATCTAGGCACTCCTCCAGTGCCTTGCGGGCCGCATCACGCTCGGCGAAAGCCTCTTCCCTTTTTTCGATGGCTGCTCCAAGTTCTTTCCCGGCAACATCAAGTTTCGTTTGCGACTCCTGAAGACTCGCTTCCAGTTCGCCAATTCGTCTGTTCAGGTCTTCCAGGTCTTTCTTCAGGTTTTCAAGAGCCTTTCGCGCCTCATCGCGTTCTGCGATAGCAATGTCGCGTTGAGCCTCTGCTTCTGCCAAATCTGTTTTAAACTGTTCGATGATGACCTCGGCAGCAGCCAGTTGCTCGCGCGACTGCGCCAGATCTTCCCTGTTGTCTTCCAATTCTTTTCGTGCATTTTCGAGATCAGCCAATGCAGCGTCGAGTTTTGTGCGAGTATCTTTCAGGTCGCTCTCAAGCCCTTCGTTTTTTCGAATCAGATCATCCCGTTCATCCTTCAAGGCGTCCAACTCACGTTGGAGAGCATTGATCTCGCCCAATTGCTGTATCCGAGCACCATCAGTGGACACCAACAGCAACGCAAGGACTACGGCGGCGACCAGCAAAACAGTCGTCGCCACCGGGCTGCGACTCACGCCGCGGACCGTGATCCGACGCTCTTCGGGAGTTGAGGGAACAATTTCGCTCATGAAATAACCTGTTTCCTTTCCTGCGCCGCCGCCAGTTCCTCAGGCGTGTTGAGATTGTGCAGCGCGCGGCCGTCAGGGTCCAGCGGCCGCCACTCGGCCTCGTCAAGATAGCGCACGCGCACCTGGTCGTAAAAGCCGATGACTTTCAGCCGGCCGGACTCGATTTGCGCGCGAATCGGGGCGACGCAGGCCTGGCTGTAGACGGCGTGCAGGCCCTGCGGGTAGCCGTCCACGCGCGGCACGATGACGTCGTATCCGCCTTCGCGCAGCGCCAGCATGTAGCGCAACAGCGTCGGACTCAGGAAGGGCATGTCGCAGGCGACGACCAGGGTGTGGCCGTAGTGACTGTGCAGCAGCGCCGTGTAGATGCCGCCGAGGGAGCCGGCGTCCGGCAGTGAGTCGCGCACCAGCGGCAGACCGAAGCGCGCGTGCGCTGCGTGGTCGTTGCTGACCAGCAGGGTCTGCGCCTGACCCAGGCCGCTGACGCGCTCAATGACGTGCTCCAGCATGGGTCGCCCGTCCAGTTCGACCAGCGCCTTGTCGCGGCCCATGCGTCGGCTGCGGCCACCGGCGTTGATGGCGACGGTGAAGGGCTTCATGGTTTTCAATTGCCCGATTTCGGGCATTCTGTCATGTTGCCTGCCCTCACCCTAAATCCCTCTCCCTTAGGGAGAGGGACTTTAACCTTTGCGGAGCAAGTTAAGACAATGTTCCTTCGGCTTTAAGAGTTCACAAAACTGTTGCAACTTCACATGTTTGTTCTTTTCCCCCTCTCCCTGAGGGAGAGGGGGCTGGGGGGTGAGGGCCACCGGAAGGAGTCTTCCAGAGAGCATGGGTCGTGACCACAGTATCCCTAATGCACATACTTCGTCGGCTCGCGGAGGGCGCACCGCTGCGCCAGTTGCGCCGCGTCGCGCATGCATATCAGATGCAGGCGATCGCGCTCAGGACTCCTTCGCATAGATGAGCTTCGCGCTCTCTATAATTTCATCGCGAATATACGGGCTCAGCCCGTTTGGCGTGCACAGCTCCACGCGGCGCCCGACGATCTCGCTCAAATCCGTCAAATGCCCGCCCATGTCAAACAGGCTGATTGCTGCATCCGGCAGGTACTCAACCAGCAAATCGATATCGCTCTCCGGCGTCAATTCATTGCGCGCGGCGGAGCCAAACACCGATAAACGCCGTATCGGCTGCCCGGCGCAGTATTCGCGGATTCTGTCTTCTGGAAGATGAGGCCGTATCAACCTGCTCATGACGGGACGCCTCCTGTCCACAGCATAACGCGTAAATGCGCCCGGCGGAAGATGCCGGAAGGAGGCCGGACGCGCCCCTAATGCACGTACTTCGTCGGCTCGCGGATCGCGCCGCGTTCTTCCAGCGGCGTTTCCGTGCCGGCGCGTCCCGCCGGCGCCGCGCAGGGCTCGATGCGCACCGCGGCCATCTTGAAGTCCGGAATCTTCGCGCGCGGGTCGACCTTGTCCAGTGTCAGCAGGTTGGCCGCCGCCTCCACGAAGTGGAAGGGCAGAAAGACCGTGCCCGCCGGCGAGCGCCCGGTCACCAGCACGCGGCAGATCACGCTGCCGCGCCGGGAAGTCACCTCGGCCCAGTCGCCGGAGACCAGCGCCAGGCGCTGCGCATCATCCGGGTGCATTTCGATCAGCGGCTCGGGGAAGGCCTCCTCCAGCCGCGAGTTGCGCGTCATGGTGCCGCCGTGCCAGTGGAAGAGCACGCGCCCGGTCGTCAGGTTCCAGGGGTAGTCCTCGTCCGGCAGTTCGCTCTCGGTGCCGTATTCCAGCGCCCAGAACTTGCCCTTGCCGCGCGGGAACTCGTCCTCGAAGAGGTAGGGCGTGCCCGGATGATCGGCGGCGGGGCAGGGCCAGTGGACGCCGCCCTCGCGCTCCAGTCGCTCCCAGGTGATGCCGGCGAAGTCGGGCGTCAGCGCGCGCATCTCCTCCCAGATCTCCTCGGGATGCGCGTAGTGGAAGCCGTTTTGCTTGCGTCCCTGCAGCCGCTGCATGCGCTGCGCCAGGTCGCAGACGATCTCCCAGTCGGCGCGCGACTGGCCCACCGGCGGCAGCGCCTGGCGCACGCGCTGGACGCGGCGGTCGCTGTTGGTGAAGGTGCCGTCCTTCTCCGCAAAGCTGGCCGAGGGCAGGACCACGTCCGCCAGCTCGCCAGTCTCGTTCATGAAGATGTCGATACAGCAGATGAAGTCCAGCGCCTCCAGCGCGTGCTGCGCGTGGCTGAGGTTGGGCTCGCTCATCAGCGGGTTTTCGCCCATCACCACCATGGCGCGGATCTCGCCGGTCAGCGCGCCGTCGACCATCTCGGTGACCGTCAGGCCCGGCTCCGGCGGCAGGGTCACGTCCCAGGCGCGCTCGAAGCGGCCGCGGATGGCGGGGTCGTCCACGCGCTGGTAGGCGGTGTAGACGGTGGGCAGGCCGCCGCTGTCGGAGCAGCCCTGGACGTTGTTCTGGCCGCGCAGGGGGTTCAGCCCGGTGCCCGGCTTGCCGACGTTGCCGGTCATCAGCGCCAGGTTGGTCAGCGAGAGCGCGTTGTCGGTGCCGTGCGTGCTCTGGCTGATGCCCATGCCCCAGTAGAAGGCGGCGCGTTCGGCGTTGGCGTACATGCGCGCCGCGGCCCGGATGTCCTCCGCGGGAACGCCGCTGACGCCTGCGGCCCATTCCGGCGTGAAGCGCTCCAGCGACTCGACGTAGTCGTCGAAGTCCTCGGTGCGGCGGGCGATGAAGTCGGCGTCGTACAGCTGCTCGCTGACGATGACGTGCGCCATCGCCTGGAAGACGGCCACGTCCGTGCCCGGCTCCTGACGCAGCCAGAGCGTGGCGAAGTCGGTCAGTTCGATCTGGCGCGGGTCGATGACGATCAACTTCGCGCCATTCTGCCGCACGGCCTTCTTGAGGAAGAGGCTGATGACCGGGTGCGTTTCGGTGGTGTTGCTGCCGGTGACGATGAAGGTGTCGAGGTGCTCCATCTCGGAGATGCTGTTGCTCATGGCGCTGGAACCGATGGCCAGTTGCAGGCCGGTGACGCTGCCGGCGTGGCAGAGCCGCGCGCAGTGGTCGACGTTGTTGGTGCCCAGCACGGCGCGCACCCACTTCTGGAAGACGTAGTTGTCCTCGTTGCTGGCCTTGGCGCAGGCGTAGGTGGCGATGCTGTCGCCGCCGCTCTCCGCCACGATGGCCGCCAGACGCTCGCTGACCAGGGACAGGGCCTCGTCCCAGGAGGCCTCGCGGAACTCACCAGGCCCGCCGGCGCGAATCAGGGGCGTCGTCAGACGCCGCGGATGGGTGGCGAAGTCGAGGCCGAAGCGGCCCTTGACGCAGAGGTTGCCGTAGTTGGGCGCGCTGTCAAAGGGGGCCTCGACGCGATAGATGAGGCCGTCGCGCACGTGCAGGTCCATCTGGCAGCCCACGCCGCAGTAGGGGCAGGTGCTGCGCACCACGCTTTCCGGCGCCACCATCATGGCCTCCCTCCCCGCGTTTTGCTCAAGTGTAGCGCAAATCTGTGGCCGGCGTCCCTTACACGATCCCGCGCCGGCGCAGGTCAGCGATATTGTCCTCATCCAGACCCAGGCGCCCGCGCAGGACTTCCTCCGTGTGCTGACCCAGAGTCGGCGGCGCCAGGCGGATGCTGGATGGTTCGCCGGAGAGTTGCGCCACCGGCCCGACCATCGGCGCGGCGCTGCCATCGCCCAGCGTCAGGGTCTGCACCAGACCGCGCGCCCGCACCTGGGGATCGGCCAGCGCCTCGCCAACGCTGTTGATCGGCCCCGCCGGGATGCCGGCCGTCAGTGCCGCGTCGATCCAGTGCTGCGCCGGCCGGCTGCGGAAAGCGGCCGTCAACTGCGGAATCAGCGCTTCCCGATGCTTCACGCGCGACGGGTTGTCGGCGAAGCGGGGGTCAGCCGCCAGTTCCGCCCGCCCGACGATGGCGCAGAGTCGGGCGAACTGGCGGTCGTTGCCGACGCCCAGGGAAAAAATGCGGTCGGCGGCCTGAAAGGTCTGGTAGGGGACGATGCTGGGATGGGCGTTGCCGTAGCGGCCCGGCTCGCTGCCGCCGATGAGGGCGTTGCTGCCGATGTTGACCAGCGCCGCCAACTGGGAATCGAAGAGCGCGACGTCGACGTACTGGCCGCGCCCGTTGCGTTCGCGTTGCAGGAGGGCCGCCTGGATGGCGGTGGTGGCGTAGAGCCCGGTGATCACGTCGCTGAGCGCCACGCCGATTTTCACCGGTTGGCCGTCGGCCTCGCCGGTGATGGCCATCAGCCCGCTTTGCGCCTGAATCACGGAGTCGTAGCCCGGCTCATGGGCCCGCGGCCCGGCCTGGCCGTAGCCGCTGATGCTGCAATACACCAGACCCGGATGCTCGTCAGCCAGCGCCTCGTAGTCCAGGCCCCAGGCGGCCATCTGCCCGACGCGGAAATTCTCGATCAGCACGTCGCTCTGCAGCGCCAGACGCCGCGCCAGCGCCCGCCCTGCCGCCTGCTGCAAGTCGAGCGTCAGGCTGCGCTTGTTGCGGTTAACGCAGAAGAAATAGGCGCTCAGGCGCAGTGCGCCGCTGCCCGCCCAGGGCGGCCCCCAGTGCCGCGTGTCGTCGCCGCGGCCAGGGCGCTCCACCTTGATCACGTCGGCGCCGTAATCGCCCAGCAACATCGCGCAGACCGGCCCGGCCAGCACGCGCGTGAAGTCCAGTACCCTGAGGCGTTGTGGCATGGGCCCTCACCCCCCAACCCCCTCTCCCTCAGGGAGAGGGGGAGCAAGCCGTGCAATGCATACTATAGTGAAAGTCCCCCTGATCACGTCAGCGTCGTAATCGCCCGGCAGCATCGTGCACACCGGCCCGGCCAGCACGCGCGTGAAGTCCAGTACCCTGAGGCGTTGTGGCATGGGCCCTCACCCCCCGGCCCCCTCTCCCGTCGGGAGAGGGGGAGCAAGCCGTGCAATGCATACTATACGGAAAGTCCCTGTTCCCGTCTTCGACAGGAGCCCTTCTCAGGGAAAGGGACTTTACCCGCTTCTGAGCGTACTGACTCCCGTTCTCCTCTCTGAAGAGTTCCCGGGACTCACTGAGAGGGGGCTTTCGCCCCAGTCAGGGAAATAAATGCAGTTTTGCATTGTCTCCCCTCTCCCCTGGGAGAGGGGGCCGGGGGGTGAGGGCTCCTCGTCACAGCAGTCTCCGCGGCGGAACCCCGGCGAAGCCCGCGGCGCTCCAGCCGACCTCCGCGCCGCCCGCCCGCAAACTCTCGTAGAGACGCCGCGCCGGTCCCTGGTCGCGCCAGTCATAAGTCGCCTGTGTCGCAAAGGGACTGCCGGCCGTGCGCGCGCCCTGGCTGCCATCGCCGGCGCTGAAGGTATCCACGACGAAGCGCTGCGCCCCGCTGGCCAGCAGCAGGTCCGCAAAGTCAGCGCTGTGCGGCAGGCAGGGCGCCACGGCCAGTTGCACCCGCGCGCCGGTCTGCACCAGCGAACGAACAGCCGCCAGACGCCGGCGGACCGCCCCTGGCGTGGGCCCGTTGTCCAGGTCGCCGCGGTCCGTCTCCAGCGTCATGCCCAGCCAGGCCTGGGGCAGGGCGGCGATCGACTCCGCATCGTCCAGCGCCAGGGGGCTGCGGGTCTGCAGCAGCAGCAGGTCGACGTCCGGATACTGCGCGAAGACCCGCAGACAGCGCCGCGTCAGACGCAGCCTGCGCTCAAGCGGCTGCCAGGGGTCGCTGACCGTGCTCATGAAGATGCGCATATTGCGCCGCCCCTCTGGTCCGGCGCCGGCCAGTTCGGCGGACAGCAACTCAGCCGCGTTCTCCTTGACGATGAGCGCGTCGCCCCAGTCCTCGCCCTCGTCGCGGCTGAAGATCCAGTTGGGCAGGGTCTGCGCGTAGCAGTAGCGGCCGCAGTAGGTCTTGCCCAGGCCACAGCCGGTCGACCAGCTCAGTGAGTGGGTGAAGGGCCAGGGCCCGGCGCGCAGAAAGCCCCCGCGTTGCGGCGTGAGAATGCGTTTCGCCCTGCGGGTCGCCAGTCGCATGTCGCTCTCCCCGGCGCAGTATAGCCAGGGCGCAAGCCCGAAGCACGCCAGCGGCGCCATTACGTGTGCCAGAGGCACCATTACGTGTCCCGAGGAAGGGATAGCGGCATGCTGCGGGCTTTGCGTCCTTGCTATCCCACAGGGATGCTGCGGACTTTGCGTCCTTGCTATACCTGGCGGCATGATGTACCCGCGGGCGCCATGGTATGGCGCCCCTACGGCACTGTGCAGGGGCGATTTATCAAAAATCGCCCGCCCATACAAAACGCGGCGCCCGCGCTACCCCACGGGGACACGGAATGGCGCCGCTGGCGTGCTGCGGGCCTTGCCCTTGCTACCCCTGCGGGATGCTGCAGGCTTTGCCTTTGCTATACTTCCCGCAGCCATTTCAACATGACGGGAGCGGCCCATGTCCATCACCCGGGAGCAGATGCGCACGCTTGAGGTCCTGCCTGGCAGCCTCGCCATTTGGGGCCTGGGGCAGATGGGCGTGGCCATCAAGGGGCCGGACGCCCTGATCGTCATCGATCCCTGCCTCAGCGACGTCGTGCGCGAAGCCGCCGGCGACTGGTGGACGCGCGCCTATCCGCCGCCCCTGTGTCCTGAAGACCTGTCGGACGTGGACATTTTCTTCGTCAGCCACGAGCACCTCGACCATCTCGATCCCCTGACTCTCGGCCCGGCCGCGCAGGCCGCGCCGGACGCCAGCTTCGTCGCGCCCGGCTGGTGCCGCAGGTTGCTCAACGACCTGGGCGTCGCGGATGAGCGCATCGTCGTGCCACCGGCGCCGGCGCCGCTGGAGTTGGGCAGCATGCGCGTGACGGCCGTGCCCGGCGCGCACTACGAGCGGGAACACGACGAGCACCTGGGTTACCGCTGGCTCGGCTTTCTCATCGAGTGGAATGGCGTCACCGTTTATCACGCCGGCGACACCGTCATTCATCCCGGCTACGTCGACACGCTGCAGTCCCTGCCCACGCCGGACGTCGCCATCGTGCCGGTCAACGGGCGCGACTGGTACCGCGAGACCGAGGCCGAAGCCGTCGGCAACCTGCTGCCGGTGGAGGCGGCGCGCCTGGCGCGCGACCTCGGCTGGGATACGCTCATTCCCGGCCACAACGATCTCTACCCCAACAACGCTATCCCGCAGGGAGAAATCATCGCGGCGCTGGAGGCCATCCACCCGCGTCAGAAGGTCAAACAGTTGCAGCCGGGCGAGTTGTTGTACTACGTGAAGCAGAGAGGGTGATTTCCCGGGCTGTCGAGTCCTGCCTGTTGTGGCCGGCCCTCACCCTAAATCCCTTGTCCCGCTCAGTTGCGGGAGCCGTTCAAGAAAGGGGTTCAGCCCGTTCGCCCTCACCCCCGGCCCCTCTCCCTCAGGGAGAGGGGAGACAAAATTGTGGTTTGGACGCAGTTGTCACACCGCGACTGTGTTTCTGAACAAAGGACCTCCAGGATTGTTCTCATCCGACTCAACAGGCAGGAATGAGAATCCCCTGATATTTCTAGGCGAAAAAGCACTTTCCTCTCCCCTCTCCCTGGGGGAGAGGGGCCGGGGGTGAGGGCGGGGCCTGCCTCACTCGCGAATGAATTGATTGAGAGGCCGGCGCCCTACCTGATCTCCTCCACGGCCCAGTGGTCGCCCATGGCCCGTCGTCCCTGCGCCAGACCCTCGCCGCTGGAAATCTGGCGCTGCAGGTCGGCGCGTTCGAGCAGTTCAGGCCTCAGGTTCACGCCCAGACCCGGCCCCCCGGGCACGCCCAGCGTGCCGTCCCGGGGCTGCACTTCCAGGTCGCCCAGCTGCGGGAAGTAGCCGCGGTAAAAGGCGCGCACGGACTCCGCCATGAAGAGGTTCGGAATATGGGCGGCCAGGTGCATGGCGGCCGCGTGACTGACCGGGCCGGCGATGTTGTGCAGCACCAGCGGCACGTTGTACGCCTCGGCCATGGCGGCGATCCTGCGCGTCTCGGCGATGCCGCCGGTCCAGCTGGTGTCCGTCATCAGGATCTGCGAGACGCCCTGTGCCAGCCAGTCGCGATACTGCCAGCGCGTCATGAGCAATTCCGAGCCGACCACCGGGATGGAGGTGCGCTGCGAGAAGGCCCGGATTTCGTCGGGATAGACCGCGTGCATCGGGTCCTCGATGAAGAGGATGTTGTATGGCTCCAGCGCGCGCGCAATGCGTTCAATGCCGGCGCGGCTCCAGCGGAAGTGGCATTCAATGCCGATTTCCATCGCGTCGCCGACACTGTCGCGGATCTGGCGCACGGGCCGCAGGCCCTGCTCGATGTCCGCCAGGCTGATGTACTGGCCGAAGCTGCCTTCGCTGAACCGGTCGAAGGGCCAGATCTTCATGGCGTGGATGTCATCGTCCAGCAGGCTGCGCGCCAGGCCGCCGGCGTCTTCGTGCCAGCGCGCGTAGTCGTCATACTCGCCGAAGCCGACGCAGGTGTTGTAGGTCGGCACGCGCTCGCGCGTGCGCCCGCCCAGCAGGTGGAACAGGGGCGCGTCGTAGCGTTTGCCCATCAGGTCCCACAGCGCCATCTCGAAGGCCGAGAGCGCGCGCAGTTCCGCGCCGGCGTAGCCGTGATACATGATGTTGTCCATGGCGAAGCGCCAGACGCCCTCAATGTCCAGCGCGTTCTGGCCCAGGACAAGCGGGGCGATGGTGCCGTGCAGGGCGGCGACGCTGCCGGGCAGCTTGTCCACGGTCTCGCCCAGCCCGATCAGGCCGTTGCCGGCATGCACGCGCACCACGGCCAGGCGCGGCCAGGCCGCCCAGCGCAGACTCTCGATCGCGGTGATCTTCAACTCGCGCTCCTGCCCTGTGCCGGCCCCGCTTGTGTCACGCCAGGCGCCGGCCACCGCGGCCGGCTCCTGGCCGCCACGCACGCGGGGCGATCCCCTCAATGTCCGTCTTTACATCAATGACAGCAGGACGATCCGCGGCAATCGCCTGTTCCAGCGCGCTTTCGATCTCGCTTGCGCGCCTGACCGTGAGGCCCAGGCAGCCCATCGATTCGGCGATCCCTGCGAAGTCGCTGTCTTCGAAGCGCCATAGCTCGTCCGAACCGGCGCTTTGTCCCCCGTAGATCGCTTCCACACCGTCGCGCTCCTGATTGAGCGAGTGATTGTTGTTGACCACGGTGACGGTATTGATGCTGCAGCGGACGGCGGTTTCCAACTCTGCGAGGTGATACCAGATTCCGCCATCGCCAGTGAAGCAGACAACGGGTCGATCTGGCCGGGCGCATTTGGCGCCCATCGCGGCGGGAAGTCCCCAACCAAGCGACCCTGAGCAACGAATACAGGACTGTCCGGGATGACGAAGATCGAGCATGGTGCCGGTCCACACGCCGGAGTGGCCGGTATCGGAAACGAGAATGGTATCGGCGGGCAGGCCTTCGCTCAATGCCTTGCAGAGGCGCTCGGGACGGATGGGCTCGTCATCCGAGTGATAGTGGTGCCCCACGGTTTCCCACCAGTCCCGCACCCGTTTCTGCACACTTTCGATCCATGTTGTGCGCGGCAAGGCGCTTGTCGAGGTCGCCAGCATCTGACGCAGGGTATTACGGACATCGCCCTGCAGGCCGACCGTCACCGGGTAGTTACGGCCGATTTCTGCCGGATTGATATCGAGTTGGATGACTTTGACACCTGGTGGCGGGATTGTGTAATTGTTGGTGAGCTGCCCGCCGGTGTGGCTGCCTATGAAGAAAACCAGATCGGCCTCGCAGAGGATTTGATTGGAACAGGCGCGCGAGTAGGACCCGGGAACGCCAACGGCAAGCGGATGATCAGCTGGAAACATGGCCTTGGCATTCAGCGACGTCGCCACCGGGATGGAAAGTTTTTCCGCCAGGGCGATGAGCTCGGCGCGGGCATCAGATGTGGTGACACCGCCCCCGGCGACGATAACAGGCTGCTGCGCTGTTTCTAGCAGGCTGAGCGCGGCAGTGATCGAGTCCTGGTCGGCGGAGGGACGGAAGGGCGGCGTGCGGGCAAATTGCGGCTCGATGATGACATCAAGATCGGCTTCGACGTCAACGACCCCGCCACCATCAATGCCCTCAAAATCGAGGTGAGCTGGCTGCGGCGTACCGGTGGTTGCGGCGCGGAATGCCTGCCTCAGGTGCTGTGAGAGTTCTTCCGGCCGGGTGACGCAGGCGCTGTATTTGGTGACTGCCGAAAAGGGTGCCCGGTGATCGACTTCCTGATAGGCGTGGCGCCACTGGTGGCGCTGATGCTCGCGCCCGGTAATGGCGACAACCGGGGAGCAGGAGAGCCAGGCATCCTGCAGGCCGGCGGCGAGGTTGACCGCACCGACGGACTGTGCCATGCACAGGCCTGGCGCGCGCCTGACACGGGCGTAGGCATCGGCCATGTAGGCAGCGGCCTTTTCGCCGTGGGTCTGCACGCGCCTGATTCCCAGTTTCTCCATCTCCATCAGGGCGCGTGGCGCGATATAGGGCATGAAGAAGACGTGGGATATGCCATAGGCGTGGACGGTCTTCGCGAGCAGACTGGCGCCTGTCATCCTGGGCATATCGTTCTTTCTGTATCTTTGTAAACGATGCGAAAGTATGACGCCCCGTTGCGCAATCGACCAACTGAAATGCGGGCGCGCGTTCTGGCCCGGCGCGAGGGCTGCGATGGTGCCATGCAGATCGGCGACACTGCCCGGCAGCTTGTCCGCTGTCTCACCGGGCCCGATCCGGCCGTTCCCGGCATGCACGCGCACCACGGCCCGGCGGCCCGGCGCAGGCTTTCGATGGCGGTGACCTTCACGGGGTCTCCCTTTCGCCCTGGAGCCGCACCGGCTCCCCGCTGCGCGCGGAGAGCAGCGCCGCCTCGGCGATGGCGCTGGCCTGCAGGCCGTCATGCCCGCTGATGGAGGGCGCCCGCCCCTGCAACAGGGCATCGACGAACTCGTCGATCAGGCCCTGGTTGGCGTCCGAGCCCCAGTAGGCCAGTTGCGCGCCGGGCGCCCCGCGTTGGTAAACGGTGCTGGCCTGGCGGAAGGCGTCCAGCGTCAGCAGCCCGCGCTCGGCGACGATCTCCAGCTTCACGTTGCCCCAGGTGGGGTATTGCGGGGGACGGCTCCAGCTGCAATCGATGCTGGCAAAGCTGCCGTCCTCAAAGTCCAGCAGCACCACCCCGCCGGTCTCCACCTGCGGCGCCAGCTCGCGGTGCAGGATGCGGTTCGCCTGGGCGTAGACCTCGCGCGCTTCGCTGCCGAAGAACCAGCGCAGCAGGTCCGCCACGTGCACGACGTGGTCCATCAGCGCGCCGCCGCCGGCCAGTTGCGGATCGATGAACCAGGGGACATGCGCCGGCAATTGCCCCTGGTTGGTAGCGTTGCAGCCGTAAACCCGCCCCAGGCTGCCTGCCTGCAGCGTCTCGCGCGCCGCCAGCACCGGTGGACTGAAGCGCAGCGGGAAGGCGGTCATCAGCATCACACCGGCCGCCTCGCATTGCGCCAGCATCCGCCGGGCAGCGGCAGCGGTGGTCGCCAGCGGCTTTTCGCAAAGGATCTGCGCGCCGGCGGCAGCGGCCAGTTCAACCAGCAATGCGTGACGGGTGTTCTCACTGTTGATGACCACCGCGTCCGGCCCTTCCGCCAGCAGCGTTTCGTACGAAGCAAACCAGGGCAGCCCATGCTCCGTGGCGAAAATGCGACCGCGCGTCTCGTCCTCGTCCGCCACGCCGATCACCGTTACCTCCGGCCGACGCCGCAGACCGGCGAGCCAGCCCGCCGCGTGCACGTGCGCGCTGCTGAGCAGGGCGACGCGCAAGCCGTCCATCACTGCGCCTCCCCGTCGAGTTCGTCCGGGCGATGCGGACGCCCGCTGCGCGCCGACGCGCGGGCCGCCAGCGCAATGCGCAGCGCGTTCAGCGCTTCCGCCGCGCTGCAACGCGGTTCCGCATTTTCTGCCAGCACGGCATGGACGTGGCGCATCTGCGAGACAAAGGGGTCTTCCGCCAGCGGGCTGGTCGGCGCGGCGATGTCCGCCGCCTCTGCGTCCTGCCCGGCCAGGTGCAGGTTGAGCGGGATGGCGGAGTCCACCGGCTGCTCGATGAGGCCATCGCTGCCGGCGATCTCCAGTGAGGTGCGGAAGAGCGGCTGTGGGTAGGCCCAGGCGCCCTCAATATGGCTGATGGCGCCATTGCTGTGCCGCAGCAGGGCCAGACAGTAATCGCCGCGCGCATCGGGTTCGCGGCTGCGCACGCTGCGCGCGTAAACGCTCGCAACCGGCCCGGCGACCCACTGCGCGAAGTCGAAGTCATGGATCATCAGGTCCAGTATGAGTCCGCCGGAACGCATTTCGTCCAGCAGCCAGTGCGAGGTCCCCGCCCAGGGTTGGAAGCTGCCGCGCGTCAGGCGCACAACGGCCACCTCGCCGACGTCACCGCGCGCCACGCCGGCCTGCGTCGCCGCATACTCCGGGAAGAAGCGCAACACATGCCCGACCAGCAGTTTCACGCCGGCCGCTTCACAGACGCGCAGCAGGGTCTCAGCCTCGTCCAGGCGGCGGGCCAGGGGCTTCTCGACCAGCACGTGCCGGCCCGCCGCGGCGGCCTGGATGCCGATGGCGCTGTGCCGGTCCGTCGGCGCGCAGATATCGACCACGTCGACCCGGTCGATCAGTTCCGTCAGCGAGGCGCAGGGGTGAGCGCCCGCCCGTTCGGCCAGCTGACGCGTTGGCGCCGTCCGCGGGGCGTACACGGCGACGACCTCCGCCGGCGTGGCGGCCCAGGCGTCGGCGTGCGTCTGCGCCATGAAGCCCGCGCCCACGATGCCAACTCGCATGGTCACTCCCTGTCAATGCAACAGGCGCCGAGTATAGCAAGAGCGAAGCTCGCCGCACGCCAGCGGCGCCATTACGTGTCCCTGTGGGATAGCAAGGGCGAAGCCCGCCGCACGCCAGCGGCGCCATTACGTGTCCCTGTGGGATAGCGAGGGCGCCAGCCCGCAGCATGCCTGTGGCATAGCGCGTTGGCGACCTGCCTTTCCTGATGGGCAGGAGGCAAGGGAATGTCTGGTTTACTGGATACAGGAACTGGATGCGGTGAGCGTTAGCGTGCGGTTATTTGCGTCGCTAAAGTTGTGGCTGGTTCCCGGCGCGGGCAATTTCTGAAATCGACCAAACTCGCCACGTCCGGCGACATGGTATGCCTGCGGGCGACATGATATGTCGCCCCTACGGGACACGGTATGGCGCCGTTGGCGTGCTTCGGGCTTACGCCCTCGCTACCCCTGCATCATCTGGTGTAGGGGCGATTTATCAAATCGCCCACCCCGGCTCCTGGAGACAAACTTGAGGCCCTGTCAGGTACAGATTGGAATGTGTGGAAACAGAATGGTTAAAGTCCCTCTCCCTGAGGGAGAGGGATTTAGGGTGAGGGCAGCCCGCGATAGTCTTTCTGCCGCCATGACAAGAGAGTGAGGGCTCCTACCGTGTCCGTGTCACCTTGCTCAGGCCACGCGGCTGGTCCACGTCCAGGCCCTTCGCCTGGGTCAGCCCCAACGCGAAGAACTGACCCGGCACCACGGCCGCCAGGGGCGTCACCCACTCCGGCAGAACGGGCAGTGGCAGGGGCGTGTGCGCCAGCGCCAGGGCCTCCGCCTGCGCCGAAATGACCAGCAGGCGGGCGCCGCGCGCGCGCAGTTCCTGCAGCAAGCCGGTCAGGGGCGCCGCCAGCGGCCCGGGCGGCACGATCGCCAGCAGCGCAAAGCCCCGGTCCACCAGCGCCACCGGCCCGTGCCTGAAATCCGCCGATGACCAGGGTTCGGCCATCACATAGCCCAGTTCTTTCAGTTTCAGTGCGATTTCGAAGGCGGTGGCATAGTTGTAACCGCGGCTGAGCACCACGCAACTGCCCATGTCCGCCTGGGACGCCCCGGCAGCGCGGAACTCCTCCGCGCGCCGGCACAGCGCCTGCAGTTGCTGCGGCATGCCGGCCAGCAGGTCGAGACGCGCCGCGGCGCCGGCCAGTTCCGCGTCCAGCAGGGCGATCGCCAGCAGCGAACTGGTGTAGGTCTTGGTGGCCGCCACACTGCGCTCCGGCCCGCAGTGCAGCAGGATGCAGTGCTCCGCCGTCTGCGCCAGCGGGGACTCCCCGTCGTTGGTGATCGCCAGGGTCAACGCGCCCTGTTCGCGGCCGGCGCGCAGAACGGCCACGATATCGGGCGACTGGCCGGACTGCGAGATGCCGATGACCAGCGAACGCTGCAGGCGCGGCGCCTGTCCGTACACGCTGAACAGTGAAGGTGTGGCCAGCCCGACCGCCAGCCCGTTCTGCGCCGCGAACAGATACTGGGCGTAACGGGCGGCGTTGTCGGAACTGCCGCGCGCGGCGATGGTCACGAAGAGCGGGTCAAAGGCCTGGATCGCCGCGACGGCGCTGCGGATGCGTTCCCGTCCCACATCCAGCAGGCGCTGCAGCGCCGCCGGCTGCTCCATGATTTCCTGCAACAGCAGCGACTCGCTCATGCCCGCAGTATAGCGAGGGCGTAAGCCCGAAGCATGCCTGTGGTATAGCAAGGGCGAAGCTCGCAGCACGCCAGCGGCGCCATTACGTGTCCCCGTGGGATAGCGAGGGCGCCTGCCACTGACTGGCGCATGCCGGATTTCGTGTAGTCAGGATCAACAACCAGAGAGCGTCCAGTTCACCGGATACAGGAACTGGATGCGGTGAGCGTCATCGTATGGTGTGCCTGCGGGCGACATGATATGTCGCCCCTACAGCATCCGCCGCAGGGGTAGCGAGGGCGTAAGCCCGAAGCACACCAGCGGTGCCATTCCGTGTGCCAGTGGCGCCATGCCGTGTCCCGCAGGGGCAATTTACAAAATGCAGCGCCAGCGTAGGGGCGATTTATCAAATCGCCCGCCCCCACAAACACGGCAGGGGCGATTGGGCAGGAGGCCGGGCACCTGGCGCACTGCGCCTGTCATTTCGTATAGTTAAGGCATGAAGCCTCCCGCCGTCCTGCGCATCGGCACGCGCGGCTCCCGCCTGGCCCTGTGGCAGGCGGAGCACGTGCGGGCCCGCCTGCTGCGCGTCTGGCCGGAGCTTGAAGTGCGTCTGCTCGTCATCCGCAGTCAGGGCGACGGCCAGAGCGGGCCCCTGCAGATTCCGCCCGGTGGCGGCCTCTTCACCAGCGCGCTCACGGAGGCCCTGCAGTCGGGTGAGATCGACCTCGCGGTACACAGTCTCAAGGACTTGCCCACCGCTCCCACGCCCGGCCTGGTGATCGGCGCCATCCCGCGCCGCGGTTGCGCCGGCGACGTCCTCGTCAGCCGCGACGGAGCGCCGCTGGCCCGCCTGCCGATGGGCGCCGTCATCGGCACCGGCAGTCCGCGCCGCGCTGCCCAGCTGCGCCATCAGCGGCCGGATCTGGACGTTCGTCCCGTCCGCGGCAACGTCCATACGCGCATCGAGCGTCTGCTCGCGCCCGACAGTCCCTGCGATGCCCTCGTGCTGGCCGGGGCGGGCCTGCTGCGCCTCGGGCTGGAGTCCCGCATCAGCGAATGGCTTTCGGATGAAATCATGCTGCCGGCGCCGGGCCAGGGGGCGCTGGCGCTACAGTGTCGCGCGGCAGACCCGCTGACAGTGCTGCTGGCGCCCCTTGATCATGAACCCACGCGCCAGGCCGTCAGCGCCGAGCGCGCTTTTCTTGCTACACTGGCGGCCGGCTGCAGCGCGCCTCTGGCGGCCCACGCCCAAATCGTGAATGATCTGCTGCAACTGCGCGCCCGCGTCATGGCCGCGGACGGCTCGCGCCTGCTGGATTTCACGCTGGTCGATTCGCCGACTGAAGCGGAGTCCCTGGGCCGGCGCCTGGCGCAACGGGCCCTGGAGCGGGGCGCCGCCACCCTGATGGAGGGACGATGAGCCTGCATGACAAACGGATACTGGTCACCCGCGCGGCGCATCAGGCCGGGCCGCTATGCGATCTGCTGCGCGAGCGAGGCGCCCTGCCGCTTGAATATCCCTGCCTCGCCGTCGAGCCCGCGCCCGATCGCTATGCGCTGGACGCGGTCCTGTACGCCGCCATGGCCCGCCGCTTCGACTGGCTGCTGCTCACCAGCAGCAACAGCGTCGCCGCGCTGGCAGAGCGCCTGCAGCATCCGGAAATCCGTTTGACACGGACCAAACTCGCGCTGATGGGCGCCGCCGTCGCGACGGCAGCCGAGCTCCTGCCTGAGGTGCGCCCCCGCGCCCAGGCGCCCGCTGGCGATCGCGCCGGGTTGCTGGCGGCGATGGGGGTGCAACCGGGGACGCGCGTGCTGCTGCTGCAATCGGACGTCGCGCCCCCTGACACGGGGGACGCGCTGCGGGCGGCCGGCGCCAGAGTCACCAGCGTCGCCGCCTGGCGCAACGTACCGGGCAGCGGCGGCGTGGACCTGCCGGCGCTGCTGCGCGCCGGTGAAGTCGACGGTCTGCTCTTCACCAGCGCTTCCATCGTGCGCAACGCCCTGACCCGCCTCCACGACGAAGGGGGGGATCCGGCGCTGTTCCAGGAGCTTCCCTGTGCCTGCCTGGGGCGGCCAACCGCCAGCGCCGCGCAGCAGGCCGGTTTCCGCCACGTCGAGCTGGCCGGCGACCATTCCATGGCTTCCCTGCTGGACGCGCTGGCGCGGCACTGGCATACTGCCGCCAGGCCGTAGCAGGGAAGGGGAGGCCATGAGCGACAGCGTTGATCTGCGGCGGCGGCCGCGACGCTTGCGCAGCAATGCGGGCCTGCGGCGAATGCTGGCCGAGACCGCGCTGACACCCGCGAATCTCGTGTACCCGCTCTTCGTCGTGCATGGCAGCGGGCAGCGCCGGCCGCTGCCGGCCATGCCCGGTCAAATGCAACTCAGCGTGGACCAGCTGGCGGCCGAGGCGCGCGAACTGCTCGACCTCGGGATCCCGGGCGTGATGCTCTTTGGTGTCCCCGCGCGCAAGGACGATGAGGGCAGCGAGAATTACGATCCCGACGGCATCGCCGCCCGCGCCATCGGCGAACTAAAAGCTGCCGCGCCGGAACTGGTCGTCTTTTCCGATCTGTGTTTCTGCAGCTACACGGACCACGGTCACTGCGGCATCATCAACCGGCCAGGCAGCGCCCACCATCGTCCTCATTTGCCTGAGGGCTACCTGCTCAACGACGCCAGCCTGGAGATTCTGGCGCGGGCCGCCGCGGTCCACGCGGGCGCCGGCGCCGACTTCATCGCGCCTTCCGGCATGCTGGATGGCATGGTGGCGATCATCCGCGGCGCGCTTGATGCCCATGGCTACCCGCAGACCGGTATTCTCAGTTACGCTGCCAAGTTCGCCAGCGGCTTCTACGGCCCCTTCCAGCACGCCGCTGACAGCGCGCCGGGCTTTGGCGACCGCCGCAGCCATCAGTTGCCGCCCGGTAACCGGCGCGAGGCGCTGCTGGAGCTGGCGCTGGACGAGGCCGAGGGCGCCGACATATTGATGGTCAAACCGGCACTGGCCTACCTTGACGTGATCGCCGCCGCCCGCCGTCGCACGCCATTGCCGCTGGCCGCCTACCAGGTCAGCGGTGAGTACGCCATGCTCCACGCCGCCGCCGCCAACGGCTGGCTGGAGCTGCGCCGCGTTGCCCTGGAAAGTCTGATCGCCATCCGCCGCGCCGGGGCCGCCTTCATCCTCAGCTACTTCGCGAAGGAGGCCGCGCGCTGGCTCAATGAGTGACCGTGCAAGCGGTCAGTGCCTGTCGCAGACAATGGATAGCATTGTGTATCCACTATCGACTACAGTTCGCTTATGCTGGATAAATTGACGGTGATGAAAGGACGCGTTGCCATGTTGAAACCTGCATGTGTACTTCTGTCCCTGCTGCTGCTCACGGGTTCCCTGGCGGGGCCGGCCTTCGCCAATGGCGACGAGGAGGGGATGGACTGCGCTCCGGTCAATCTGGCTGACCTGGGCGGCGAGCTTTTCATCAGCATCCGGCACTACGCCGGCGTCGATCCGAACGACTTTGAGGCCATCAACGAGAACACCAGGCAGGGCTTTGTGCCCATCATCAGCGCTGCGGAGGGCTTCGTCCTGTACGCCCTGACCAACGTCCTGCCGGACCAGATACTGGCCGTGAACGTCTTCCAGAGCGAGGAAGAGATGCAGGCTTCCAATGAAAGGGCCGCCGATTTCATCGCGGACAATCTGGCGCCATATCTGCCGGAAGCGCCGCAGATCACGGCCGGCGACGTCGTCGTGCTGGCGCTTCCCGGCCATTGTGACGCGGACATGCCGGATGGGGACGGCAACGGCATGGCCGACGACGACAGCGAGGCCATGGCCGACGATGACGAGGACATGGATGACGACGATGCCATGGAGGCCATGCAGCCGCTCTTCCTCAGCTTGCGCCACTACAGCGGCGTTGACCCTGACGACGCGCCGGCAATTGTGGAGGCCGTAGTGGGGGAAGTCGTGCCCGTCATTTCGGAGTCGCCCGGATTCAAGCTCTACCTGAACCTGCATGATGGCGCTGAGGTATACGGCGCGCTCAATATCTTCGACAGCGAAGAGCAATTGAACGCTACCAATGAAATTGCGGCCGCCTTTGTTGCCGAGGCCCTGGCGGAACTGCTGCCGGAGGCGCCGACCATCACCAGTGGCGACGTCGCGATTTACCACGTCGCTCACCATGCTGACCTGATGGACATGGACGAGGACGGGATGGAGGAAGACGACCAGGGCTGAACCCTTACCACGCCGGCCAGGGACTGAAGGCCGGCGAGCGGGTGCCGGACTACAGTCATGTTCCGGTCGACCGCCTGGTCACTGTGCTGCAGGCCGACTATGGTCTGCCGGGCGCGCAGATCAGCGGCGGCCCGCGTGGAGCGGACCGCGATGCGCGCCTTTACCGCGTGCAGGACGCCAGGGGCGGACGCCGGCTGCTGAAGTGGCGCCGTGGCCAGTGCAACCCCGCCGCCCTGCGTTTGCCGCACTGGCTGCAGGCCCGCGGCGAGCCGGCCTTCATCGCGCCGCAGCCAACGCGCTCCGGCGCCTTGAGGGTCGACGCCGGCGGCGGGCAACTGGCGCTCTACCCCCACGTTGATGGCCACGACGGCTTCGAGCGTCCCCTCAACGCTGACGCCTGGCGTCAACTGGGCCGGGCCCTGCGCGCCCTGCATGAAACGCCACTGCCCGACGACCTGTTGCGCAGCCTGCCGCGGGAACGCTTCGCGGCGCAGACCAGCGCAGAGCTGCAGCGCCTCCTGGCACAGCCCTGCGCTGCGCCGGCCAATGCGCCCGGCGCGCCGTTGACGCCGTTGCTGCAGGACAAACACGCAGAACTCGACTGGCTCTGTGAAACGGCCGTGGGTCTGGCGCCGGCCCTGCGCGCCCGGGGCCTGCCGCTGGTCCCCTGCCACGGGGATATCCACGCCGGCAACGTACTGGTTGACGCGCAAAATCGTCTTTTTCTGGTTGACTTCGATACCCTGCAACTGGCCCCGCGTGAGCGCGACCTGATGTTCATCGGCGCCGGCGTGGCCGGTCACTGGCAGGCGCCGCAGGAAAGCGCCTGGTTCCAGGAGGGCTATGGTCAGGGGTCGCCCGATCCGCCGGCCATCGCGTACTATCGCTGCGAGCGCATCATCGCGGATGTTCTGGATTACTGTGAGCAGATTGCGGGCGCGGACGTGGGTCAGGACCGCAATTTCGCCTTGGCCGAGTTGCGGCGTCAACTGGCGCCGGGCCCCGAACTGCGCATCGCCCGCAGTTCCGTCGCCGCGTTGTCCTGACGTGCTCACATGGAACGCGATGTCATACTTTTTGTCGCCCTGAACAAGTGAGTCCGTTGTCAACCCTGGTCTCCCCCTCTCCCTGAGGGAGAGGGGGCCGGGGGGTGAGGGCCGCGCTCACCCTAAATCCTTTTCCCGTCCTGGGGGGACGGGAGCCCTTCTCAGGGAGAGGGACTTTTGCAGTTATGCGTGCTGGTTTCCCACTCAATTCCTGGAAAGTTCACATCTCCCTGAACGGGAAATACGGGAAACGGGAGCAGGGGGTGAGAGCGGCCCTCACCCTAAATCCCTCTCCCGGGGGGAGAGGGACTTCATGCAGTTATGCGTGCTGGTTGCCCACTGATTTCCTGGAAAGTTCACGTCTCCTAGGACGGGAAACGGGGGCGGGGGTGAGAGCCTAAAACAGTCCTTCCAGCAGCGCGTCCAGCTCGGCCAGGTCCGGCCCTTCCAGCGCGCCCATGGGATGGCGACAGGCACTGCTGCGCAGGACGCCGCGCCGCTGCAACACGGCCTTGTAGAGCGTCACGCCGTACTGCCGCTCGTAATTGATCAGCGGCAACAGGCGATTGAAGAGCGCGCGCGCGCCAGACTCGTCGTCCGCGTCCAGGCGCCGCCAGATCTCGCTGTGCACGTCGATGGCCTGGCAGGCCGGCATGTTGCCCACCGCGCCGCGCCGGTGTTCATCCAGCATGTAGACGCCGCCCTGGCCGCCGAAGACGCCCTTGCAGTCCGCCCCCGCCGCCGCGATGGTGCGGCTGACCTGGCGTGAGGCCGGCGTCGTCTCTTCCTTGATGTAGTCGACGCGTTCAATCTCGCGGCACATGCGCGCCAGCAGCTCCGCGCTCATCGGCGTGCCCACCGGGGCGATGTAGTTCTGTACGATCAGCGGCAGCGAGGTTGCGCCCGCCAGCACCCTGTAGAAGTCATAACAACCGGCGGCGTCGGGATGCACCACGTAGGGCGGCAGCGCCATGATGCCCCCTGCGCCCAGCGCCGCCGCGCGCCGTGCCAGGCGGGCCGCCGGCAGCGCATGCCCCGCGTTGACCGTGGCCACCACCGGTATGCGCCCGGCGGCCGTCGCGCACACGATTTCCAGCCAGCGCAGCCGCTCTTCATCGTCCAGCATGGTGAATTCGCTGGCGTTGGCCGGGCCGACCAGGCCGGTCGCGCCGTTGGCGATGCAGAATTCGACGAGGTCCGCCAACCCCTCTTCGTCCAGCTCCAGATCGTCCCTGAAGGGCGTTACCACGATTGGAAAGATGCCGCGCCAACCCATGAACACGCTCCCTTGTTAACCGGCGCATGTGATACCACAGCGGGGAGGCCGGCGGCAAGTCCGGCGCGCCCGCGTCGCGCCCGCCCCTCGCTCATGAGCGGTGGCCCGGATTCGTTTCAGACCGCATTATCGGGGTCTGCCCACGCTGGCAGGGCAGGGACCTGACGGCTATTCTCTGCGCGTGATTTCACCGCGCCTCGTCCTGGTGTTGCCCGTCCTGTTGTTGCTGTCCGCCTGTCAGGCGCAGGACAATTCGCCCGCCGTCGCCACGCAGGTTGCCGCCACCGTCAGCGCCCTGCGTCGCGAGTTCTGGCAGCCGACCCTGCTCGGGCCGGAAGATGGCGCGAGCTTCGCTACACCGGCGGACGTGACGCTGGTCTGGGACTGGGGCCGCGCGCTGGCGGAGGATGAACACTTCGACGTGCGCGTCTGGCGCCCCGGCGCGCCGGACCATGGCATCACCTGGACGCGCGAGCGCAATTTCCCGTTGACGCGCTGGCTGCAGCAGCAGGGCGCGGGCGAGTTTCACTGGTCGATCGCCGTCATCCAGGGCAGGGATGGCCAGGTGCAGGCCGTACCCGGCCCGGCCCCGCCCGCCCGCCGCTTCAGCCTGGCAAGCGTCGCGCTGCCGACTCCCGTCCCCAGCGCCACGCCGGCTGCGCCGCATCCCGACGAGATCCTGTCCCTGCCGCCGGGCTTTTCAGCGCAGGTTTTCGCCTGGCTGCGCGAGGCGCCGACCACCATCGCGGATATCGGCTTCGCGCCGGATGGCGACCTCATCGCCCTGGCGCTGGATGGCCGCATTTTCCGCCTGCGCGACCGCGACGATGACGGCCTGGCCGACACGCAGCGGCTGATATTTAACAACGACGTCAGTGGCCTGCCGCGGCTGGGCTGGGCCGCCGGGATGGCCCTGCGCGGTGACGACATCTACGTCTCGGACGAGGGACGCGTCGGTCGCCTGCGCGACCGCGATGGCGACGGCACGCTGGATCACTACCAGACCCTCGTCGCCGGCTTGCCGGGTCGGCAGTATCCCTTCCATTCCAACAACGGCATCGCCTTTGGCCCGGACGGCCTGCTCTATATCGCCGTCGGCTCGACCAGCGACCACGGCCCGTTGCGCGATCCGCTGGAAGCCGCCGTCCTGCGCGTTTCGCCGGAAGGCGGTGTTCCCGAGGTTTTCGCCACCGGCTTCCGCAACCCCTTTGACCTGGCCTTCGCCCCGGATGGCCGCCTCTTCACCGCCGACAACAGCCCGGATTCCCTTGATGCGACCATGCCCTTCTACCCGCCGGAAGAGCTCAATCTCGTGCGTCAGGGAGCCGATTACGGCTTTCCGGACGTTTACGGCTTCGACATCCGCATTCGCCCCCGGGACGCGGCCACCGAGCCCCCGCTGCTGCTCCTGCCGACCTCCTCGGTCTCCGCCGGCCTCACCTGGTACGGCGCGCAGCATTTTCCGCCTGACTGGCGCCATGGCATCTATCTCGCCCAGTTCGGCGGCTTCAACGACCAGGGCAAGAAGGTGGTCTTCGTCGCCCTGGGGGAGACGGACAATGCGCCCGCCGCGCCCGTGGCCAGGACTTTCGCCACCATCCGCCCGGCCTGGCGACCGGTGGACGTCGCCGCCGGGCCGGATGGCGCGCTTTACATCGTCGAATGGGATGAAGGCCTGATCCTGCGCGTCACCTGGACGGGCGCGCCGGAATGACGGCGGGAGGCAGGCTGCGGCAGCTGTGGCCGCTGCTGTTTATCATCGTCCTTGCGTTCGGTCATCGTCTCGTCATCATGGCCGATCGCGCCGCCGCTCCCAACGACCTCGCCGCCTGGGAGCCCCTGCCCGCAGGCAGCGACCAGAGGACCTACTACGGGCAGTTCCTGGACCTGCAGGGTGGCAGGTTTCCGCCGCGGCGCTTCCATTACCAACCCGGCATCGTCTACTTCCTTGGCGCGGCCGGCGCCCTGGCGGGTAGCAGCGGGTTGCTGCAGCTGCGCCTCGTCACGGCGGCGCTGGCCGCGCTCAACTGCGGTCTGATGGCGGCCTTCACCTGGCGGGCGACCGGTCGCCGCCGGGCGGGCCTCGCCGCCGGTCTGCTGCTGGCCCTGTATCCGGTCAGCGCCTTTTACGATACGGACCTGGTCATCACCTCCCAGGCCCTCGTCCTGGCGACGATTATGGTTGGCAGCGTCTGGCTGGCCGGCCGCCGGCCGCGCCATCTGCTCTGGCCGCTGCTGGCGGGCCTGACGCTCGGCGCCGGCGCTGTCACCCGCTTCGAACTGGTCGCGCCAGGTCTGGTTGCCGCGCTCTGGTTGTTGTGGCAGCGCCGAAACCGCCAGGGGCTGCGCCAGGTGGCGTTCATGGCTTTTGGCGCGCTGCTGCTGCTCTCACCGGTCGTCCTGCACAACCGTCAGGGCGGCGCCGACTGGCTTATCACGCCCGCCGGCCCGCGGGAGATGTACCGTGGCAACAATCGCGACACCGATGGCCTGCGCAGCCCCTCCAATGCCTACGATTCGACGCACGACGACTACCTTCACTGGCTGCTGCAGGATATCGCGCTGGAGCCGGGACGCTTTGCCCAGCTGGCGCTGCACAAGCTGGCCCTGTTCCTCAGCAGCACGGAACCAGGCAACAACCTCAGCTTTCACCGCTCCGGCCAGGGCGTATCGTCGCTGCTGGCCGGCAACCCGCTCAGCTTTTCCCTGCTCCTGCTGCTGACGCTGGCCGGCCTGCTTTCACTGTGGCGGAACGGGCACCGGTCACTGGCGGCCCTGCTGACAGGCAGCGCTCTCGCCTTCATGTTTTTCGTGCTGCTCACCTGGGTCGAGTCCCGTCTGAAAACGCCCGTGATCGTCTGGATGCTGCCGGCGGCCGGCCATGCCCTCGACCGGGGTCTGTCCGCGCTGCGCAGCGGCAGCCTGTCAGCCATCCTGCTGCGCAAGCGCTACCTGCCGGCGGGCGCAGCTGTCACGCTGCTGGCCATACAGGCGGGCGCGACCGGACTGCCGCGCGATGTCACGCTGACTGACCTGCCGCCCGCTGCCACGGCGGCCGGCCTGCGCTATGACGACACGCTGGAACTGGTTGGCTGGCAGGTGCGCGAACAGTACAGTCCGCGCAACAGCATCCAGCCCTTCCGCCCCTGGGTCGTCAGTCTCTACTGGCGCCTGTTGCAGCCAACCGACGTCGACTACAGCTTCTCGCTCAAGTACTTCATCGATGATGAGGCCATCATTGCGCTGGACCGGCCCGTTGGCTACGTCGTTTACCCGCGTGACTTCACCAGCGCGCTGGAGCCTGGCCCCGTCTACGTGGAGCACGTGGGCCTCAGCTATCCGCGCCTCGACGGCCCCCTGGAGCGGACCGGGCGCGTCGTGCTGGACGTCTACCCCGGGCGCGACTTTGACGCGGGTCACGTTCCCCGCGACGCCGCGGGCGAAGTGCAGGCGCGGCCGGTGCTGGCGCGCCCCGCCATTCTGAGCGACTCCGGGCGCAACAGGGTCGCGACGGCCGGGCCGACAGTATCCTTCGGCGACAAATTGTTGCTGCTGGGCACGGAGCTGCCAGAGACTGGCCCGGCGGGCGGGCGCGTGCCCGTCCGCAGCGCCTGGCGCACGGGGCCGCGCCAGATCGAGGCGGCCTGGGTCATCGGCGTCTACCTCTTCCACGATGGCGAATTCGTGGCCAACCGGGACAGCCCGCCGCAGGACGGCGCCCTGCAGACCTTCTCCTTGCTGCCCGACTATCACTTCGACGACGAAAAGTGGCTGACCCTGCCACAGACTCCCGGCCACTACGATGTCTTCATCGGCGTTTACGATCAGCACACCCTCACCCGTCTGCCAGTCGTCGGCACAGCCGACAATCTGCAACGCGTCGGCAGCATTGAAGTTGGCTGAATCAAAAACCCGCCACTCGCAGAGTGGCGGGTCTGCTATTGAACCTGAACGAGGTTCAGACCTGGACGACGGCGCTGGCCTGCTTGCCTTTCTTGCCGTCGGTGATTTCGAACTCGACGGAGGCGCCTTCTTCCAGCGAGCGGTAACCGCTTCCCTGGATTTCGGAGTAGTGAACGAAGAGGTCCGGGCCGTCATCCTGGCTGATGAAGCCATAGCCCTTTTCGTTACTGAACCACTTCACGGTACCGCGTGCACGCTCTGACATTTCAACAACTCTCCTGATCGCTTGCGGCGCCAAATCACCCTGCAGGCGATTGCCTGCGAACTGCGGGCTGCGCCAGCACCAGATTACATGATATTCAGGAGATGTAAATACCGAAGCCCGCGTCTGTCACGATCCCTGTACCTGCTTCTGCGGCCGGCGCGGGATCAGTTGCTGCGGCTGCACGATTCGGCGCCGCTCCGGCGTCAGACGCGCCAGCAGTTCCGGCGAAGGCTGGTAGCCGTGGCGAAAGTTGCCCCAGGACGGCCCGTAGCGGTAGACGATGGTGCGCCGCAGTCCCTCGTTCACGCGCCGGGCCGAGCCGTGTGAAATGGCGTCGACGAAAAGCAGGACGTCGCCCGCTGCCAGGTGCACCTCGATGGCGGCGGTGACGCCGTCGACCGAATCTTCCTCGCTGTACATCCGGTGCCGCTCGAATTCCGGGTGATCCAGATTGGCCTTGTGGCTGCCCGGAATGACCATGGTTGAACCGTCGCCCGGGCCGATGTCCGTGAGCGCCATCAGGATATCGATCTGGCCGCAATGGAACTCACCGTTGTGGAAGCGGTATTGTGTGCGCTTGGTGCCGGTATGACCGCCGGAGTGCAGACCGATGGCCTCGCCCGGCCCGCGCAGGGTGACGAAATTCTCGTCGATGAAGAGCGGACCGTGGTGCCAGTCAAAGGTGCCTTCACCGCCGACGAAATGTTTGACGTGTTCAATCCACGACGGGTGGTCGATCAGTCGCTCGAAAGGCTCGCCGCCTTCGTAGATCTGCTGCAGGTTGAAGCCGTCGTCGTCGTCGTAATTGTGGCCGTGCACGTAGCCGTTCCACTCGCCGATCTCCAGCGGCAGCAGGGCATCGATGCCCTCGTTCAGTTCACGCAGGTGCTCCGCGTCCAGCGCCTTGCGCAGCACCAGATAGCCGTTCAGGTCAAAGAGATAGCGCTCCAGGTCGTTCGGCATTGTCAGTATGTTCCCTCACTGCGCCACAGCGCGTTAAATGTACCCGTCGCAACTGGCGGCGCAAGGTCGCTCAGGCGGACGCAGTCGGTTCCGGCTCTTGCATGGCCGCCGTGGGTTGCGCGGGAACGGCAGCGGGCGCCGTGGTGGGTTCCGGCTGCTGCGGCGCAGTCGTGGGTTCCACCGGGGCAACCGGAACAACCCTGGTGGGCTCAGGCAGCGGTGGCGCCACTGGCACGGACGTGGGTTCGGGCGGCGGCGGCGCGGCCGTGGGTTCCGACGGCGCGACGGGCACAACTTCGGTGGGTTCCGGCTCCGGCAGTGCCGCCGTGGGTTCCGGCGCCGGCGCCGCGATGGTGGGCGCGGGCGCGACGTCGTCGATTTCGGTGATCACGAAAGCGGACCAGGGGCCTTCATCGCCGTTGCGCAGCGCCCTGACGCGATACACGTAGAGCAGTTCGGGGTCGGTGGCCATCTCGTCAAGCCACGTGGTGGTTTCGTCGTCGGTGCTGCCCGTGACGCTCTCCACGACGCCCGCCCCGCGGCGCACGTGGCTGCCGGCAATTTCGTAACCGCTGATCCCTTCGGCGTCGGCAGTCGGCGCGTCCCAGTTCAGCACGATGCCCTCAGCGGTGACCTCGACGTCAAGGTTGACCGGGGCGCCCTCACCCCCTTCATCCTGGGCGCGGATGGCCGGGAGGAGCAGCGACAGCGCAACCAGCAGCAACAGGGACGTGGGCAGCCGGCGCGCGTAGTCGCCCGGCCTGGCGGAGCGGATATTCTCTCTGAAGTTCATGCCGGCCTCCCTGGAAACCCGTTGATTTGATTGCCGTCTTCATCCTGACCCGGAATGGCGCCGGGTGTCAAGCCGGGCATGAGGGCGCGTTGCACGAGGGGCGCGCGTCAGCGGCCATTTTGGCATGTGATTAAAGCAGGTGTATAGTCCTCCGCCCGATATCAGCGGTTGGCAGCAGCGGCCGCTTTGCCCCGATTGTCGCTGTCAGGGACAAGTGTGCAGCGAACAGGGCAGGAGGCAACGGAAATCCGGTACAAACTGAAGTTGTACACTGTAGTGCTGGCAGGGCTGTTTATCGCGCAGCCACTACTGCTGGTTGCGCAGCCGCTGCAGGAGGGGCAGGGGTGGTTACACCTGGAGACGCAGGCGTTCAAATGCCACCAAAAGGGTCACTCGGGCCCGGGCCCGGGCTGGATCCCGCATGGCACCTGCTTCCTCCCGGGACCCCCCTCGCGGAAGTCACCGCCGCGAACCCGCAGCACTGTGAGAAGCCCAACGCCAGGCAAGGACAATGGCAACGGCGGAAACGGGTCTACCCCTACCACTCCTACCACGCCTACTACCCCTACCACGCCTGCCACGCCTGTAAACCCGGTGACGGGCAGCAGGTCTAACGGACCCACTCATTGTGCCTTCTAGCCCGTGACGGGCCGCGCGGGAGGCGAGGCCAGGCTCAGCGCGCGCGACCGGGTTCGTGGAGGAAGCAGGCGGCGCGCGTGTCAACGTCGGTGACGTACAGGGGCGGCACGGCGGCCAGACAGCGCTCCATCCTTTGCGGACAGCGCGGGTAGAAGGGACAGCCGCCACCCGCCCCTTCGCCGGCGGCGGCCGCCTCATCGCCCTGCCAGTCGAGCGGCGCCTGCCAGCGCTGCGCCGGATCCGGCCGCGGAATGGCCTGAATCAGCAGTTGCGTGTAGGGATGCTGCGGGGCGTCCAGCACGCGGTCCATCGGCCCCGCTTCCACCACGCGACCGCGATATAAAATCAGGATGCGGTCGCTGATCTGCCGCGCGGTGGACAGGTCATGCGTGATGTAGAGTTGCGAAATCCCGTGGCGTTCCTTCAACTCGAGCATGTTGCCCAGTACCACGGCGCGCAGCGAGGCATCGATCATGGATACCGGCTCGTCGGCGATGATCAGGGCCGGCCGCAGCAGAAAGGCGCGCGCCAGCATCACGCGTTGCAGCTGCCCGCCACTCAACTGGTGCGGGTGTTTCCCGAGGATGACGGCAGGATCAAGGTGCAGCGCGCTCAGCGCGTCACTGATGCCGGCCTCTACACCGGCGCGGTCCTGCTGCGGCGCGAAGTTACGCAGGGTCAGGCGCAGGACGTGGTCGACCGGATAAAAGGGATTGAAGGCCGAGAAGGGGTTCTGGAAGATGGCCTGCACCGAGCGCCGGAATTCGCGCAGTGCCTGGCCGCGCAGACGCCCGACGTCCTGGCCGCGGAAGCGCACCTCGCCGGCATCCGGCGTGAGGAAACCCAGCGCCAGCATGCCCAGGGTGGACTTGCCGCTGCCGCTCTCACCGGCGATGGTGATGATCTGCGCCTCATCCGCAGGAACGCGCAGGTCCACGCCCTGCAGCGCGGCGACGCGTTGGCCGAGGCCGCGGCGGAAGCTTTTGTGGATGCCGTTCAGTGCAAGCAGGTCGGCACTCATGGCATTACCCCGCCGTCCCAGGGGCGCACGAAGTGCCCGGTGGCAACTTCCGCCAGCTCTGCGTCCAGACGCCACTGCGGCGCGCTGTCGAGCTCGTCATCCTGAAAGGGGCGCCGGTCGTGCAGGTCAGGTATCGACGAAATGAGGCGCTGTGTGTAGGGATGTTGCGCATTGGCGAAGAGCTCGCCCGTCGCGCCCAGCTCCACGATACGACCGGCGTACATGATGCCCAGGCGGTCAGTCACCTGCGCCAGCAACGCCAGGTCGTGGCCGATCAGCAGCATGGAAGCGCCAATCGCCTGCCGCGCAGCGGCCAGGGTCTCCAGCACGACGCGCTGGGAGATGACGTCGAGGGCGCTGGTCGGCTCGTCGGCGATGATCAACTGCGGCCCCAGCAGCAGGGCCAGCGCGATGCACACGCGCTGCCGCATCCCGCCGCTCAGTTCATGCGGATAGCGCGGCAGGATGTCCGCCTCCAGCCCCACGCCATGCAGGACCTGCGTGAAGCGGTCGTGCATGGCCGCCGGCGGCATGCGCTCGCCATGCGCCGCCAGCGTGTCCGCAAACTGGGAGCGCAGGCGCATCACCGGATTGAGCGCGCTCATTGAGCCCTGCGGAATGTAGGCGAACTGACGCCAGCGCAGCGCGCGCAGGTCGCGCTCCTGCAGTGCAAGCAGATCGACGTCGCCGAAGCGCACACGCCCCTCCACGACGCGGCCGGGCGGACGCAACAGCCGCAAAACGCCCAGCGCGAGCGTGCTCTTGCCGCTGCCGCTCTCCCCGGCCAGGCCCAGCACCTCGTTGCCCCGCACTTCCAGGTCCACCCCGTCGACGGCGCGAACGGTCGCCGCCTGCATCTCATAGTGAATGCGAAGCGCCTCAATCTCCAGCACGACCTCGTTGCGCAGCCCGCCGCCGGGCGTGGTCGCCATCATCCCTGCTCCAGACGCGGGTTCGCCAGCGTGTCCAGGGCCGTGCTGACGAAGAAGAGACCCATGAACAGGACGATGAAAATGACGATGGGTGGCAGCCACCACCACCACAGCCCCAGCCACATCGCGTTGCCGATGATGGCGAAGTAGATGAGGTTGCCGAGGGTCGGCGTCTGGAAGGAGCCGAGCCCGAGGACCTCCAGCCCGATGGAGGCCAGCAGGGCCGTCGCCACGGCGTTGACGAAGGTCGCGGCGAGGAAGGGGATCAGATTGGGCAGCAGTTCGCGGAAGACGATGTGCAGCGGCGAGGCGCCCGACAGACGCAGCAGGAGCACGAACTCGCGTTCGCGCAGGCTCAGCACCTGCGAGCGGATGACGCGGGTGGGGTGCATCCAGGAGGTCAGGGCGATGACCAGACCCATGATCAGGGGCGTGACCACCGGGAAGGAGGCGGCGATCATGATCAGGATCGCCAGCGGCGGAATCGTCAGGCCGATGTCGACCGTGTTGCGCACCAGCGCGTCCAGCGAACCGCCGACGTAGCCGGCCAGCATGCCCAGCACGGTGCCCAGCAGCACGGCCGAACCGCCGCCCACCAGACCGATGAGCAGGGTATTGGGCATCCCTTTCAGAATATAGGTCAGCAGATCGCGTCCTTCATTCTGGGTGCCCAGCGGATGGTCCGCATTGGGCGGGGCGCTGATGCCGCCGGCCATCAGACGGAGCTGATCCGGGTCGGCAAAAAATTGCCCGAACAGGCCGGGCACCAGCACCAGCCCCAGCAGGACGAGCCCCAGCCACATGGTGGGCGAGAAGGGAGCGCGCAGGCGGTTACTCACAGGCGTCGCTAGCTCTGGTAGCGGATCCGTGGATCCAGCAAGGGATAAAGCAGGTCCAGCAGCAGCGTCGCCACCGCCACGGTAAAGACCATGAAGAGCGTCACACCCTGAATCACGAAGAAATCGGCCGCGCGCAAGGCGTTGTAGAGCACCCAGCCCACGCCGGGATAATTGAAGATGATCTCCACCAGCACCTGGCCGGAGATGAGGCGCCCGAAATCGATGGCCAGCGCCGTCACCTGCGGCAACATGGCATTGCGCATCGCGTAGTGGCTGAAGATGCGGCGCGAGCGCAAACCGCGCGCCCGCGCGTAAATCAGATAGTCATCGCCAAGCACCGTCGCCATGATGCCGCGCATGCTCAGGGCCCAGAAGCCGATGACCGCCAGCACCACCGAGAGCACCGGCAGCGCCGCGTGGTGCAGCAGGTCGGCCAGGGTTTCGAGGTTGAGGCCACGGTCGCTGCCCACTGTGAAGGAGCCGCCGAGCGGAAAGAGCGACCAGTTCAGCGCGAAGAGATAGACGAGAATCAGGGCCAGCAGGTAATAGGGAATCGCGCTGAAGGGCATGGACAGGTACACCAGCCAGCGAAAGCCGGCCGGCACGCGGGGCCAGACGGCCAGCGCGCCCAGCAGATTGCCGATCACAAAGGCCAGCAGGGTGGCCACGGAGAGCAGCCCCAGGGTCCAGGGCAGCGCGCGCAGGATGACGGCTTCCGCCTTGATGGGGAAGAAGGCCAGCGAATAGCCCAGGTCACCCTGCAGCAGATTGCGCAGATAGCTCACATACTGCTGCACCAAAGGGGCGTCCAGCCCCAGGCGCTCACGATACCGCGCGACGATTTCCCCGCCATCTTCGACCGTGCGGCCGCGGCTGGCCATGCGCCCCAGCAGCGCGGCAATCGGGTCCTGTGGCGTCAAACGCGTGATGGCGAAGTTCAGCGTCGAGGCGACGAAGATCGTCAGCAGAAAGGTCGCCAGACGCCGCCCGAGATAGCGGGGATTCATGGTCAGCCTGGATTGTGACGGGCGAAAGGGCGGGGCATGACGCCGGAGGGCGCCACACCCCGCCTTGCCGTGCTAGCCGGCGGGCTGAATGTTGTGAAGCATCACTGCGCCGGTGACCCACCAGTGGCCAGGATGGATGTAGTTGTTGTCCGAAGACGGCCAGTTGGTCCAGTAGGTGCTGTTGAAAGGCGTGAGCAGGCGCGCCTGCACCAGCGGGATGCCGGGCAGCTCGCGCAGCCAGATCTCCAGCGCCTGGTCCGCCAGTTCGTTGAAGCCTTCGTCCGAGGCGGCGAGGACGGCCATGGCGTCAACGACCTCGTCATACCCGGCGTTCTCGAAGCGGCTGGCATTGACGCCCGGCACGGATTCACCAATCGGCCCCGAGAAGCGACTGTGGAAGCGTGAGAAGGTCTCGTAGGGGTCGCTCACGCTGCCGCAGAGATCCGTGATCCAGGCCTGCAATGAACCCTGGGAGACGTCGCCATAGAAGATGCCGTCTTCCAGCGGCTGGAAGGAGGCATCGAAACCGGCAGCGCGCACCTGCTCGGCAAGGATATTGCCCATGCGCACCTTGTCGGTCTGGCTGGAACGGGCGACGAGCGTGAAGGAGATGCGGGCGCCATCGCCGTCGACCCAGAGGCCGTCGGCATCGCGCGAGTAGCCCTTGCCCTCCATCACGCTGTTGATGAGCATGTCGTCACTGCCGAGCACGTCGTACTCTTCGAAGAGCGCGGCGTTGCGGTCCAGGAAGGCCTGCAGCGGCGCATAGGTGGGATAGAGCGTGGCGGCCGGATCCGTCATGCCCTCATAGGCGATGGCCACGAGCACGTCGCGGTCGATGGCGGCATTGAGGGCCCAGCGCACTTCACGATCATCAAAGGGCGCCGCCTTGTTGTTCAGGCCCAGATAACGCGGGCAGGGGTCGAGATAGGCATAGGGCAGGTCCGTCGTCCAGCCCACGATGTTGGGGTTGCGCGACTGCGCCTGCTCAAAGGTCGAGCGGCTGAAGGTCCAGCCGGCATCCAGTTCGTTGTTGGACATCAGGGCCGCGCGCAGGTCCTCGCCGGGAGCGCCCAGCCAGATGGCCCGTTCCGGCGCCGGCAGGTCGTGGAAGCCGGTCTCGGCGGCCCACCAGTCATCGCGCCGGTCGAAGACCGTCTCCGTCTCCGTCGAGCGCACCAGACGGAAAGCGCCGGTGCCCATGGGCAGGCCGGCCTCCAGGTCGTAGTTGGTGAAGGTATTCGGATCGACGCCTTCCCAGATGTGTTGGGGCGCGATCAGGATCGTGTCCCAGATGCGCACGCCGAAGTAAGTTGCCACGAAACGGGGATTCGGTCGCGTCAGGGTCATGACGACCGTGCTGTCATCGGGCGCGCTGATGTCCGCCACCCACAGGTCCATATCGGCGGAATACTGCAAATCGGGGTTGGCCTTCAGCATATTGATGGTGAAGACGACGTCATTTGCCGTGAAGGGGGTGCCATCGGCCCATTTCACGCCATCGCGGATGCTGATGGTCACCTCGCTCTTGTCATCATTGAACGAGTAGCCGGACGCCAGCCAGGGCATCAACTCTCCGGTCTCGTAATTGAGATAGAAGAGCGATTCCTGGGTTGCCTGCCACATGCCCCAGTCCAGATACTGACCGGCGATGTAGGGGTTCATGTTGTCGGGAACGGCCACGCGGCCAAATTCGTTTTCGATGATGACCGTCGCCTCGCGCGGCACTTCACCGATGTCACCCTGGGCGGAGACCGAAGCCACCACCAGCAACAGGGTCAAAAGAACGAATGCTACGGGTTTCGCACGCATTACTGCCTCCAAATATCAGATAAAAGCGGCCCGGTTACGGCTTCTGGCAACCTCCTGTCCTCTATTTTCGCAGATGACCGGGAACCAGGGGCGCCAGGGTCTGGTAACCGAGCAGCAACCCCTTGCTGTCCCGCGTGAATGCCGGCACGATGGGCACTTCCTCCTGCGGCCTGTAGTCGACGAGTTCGCTGAAGTCGAACAGGTCTTCCTCATGCTCGATATCGAGATTGCCCTGATAGCCGACCTCAATCAGCGCGCTGATGTAGGCCGGCCAGTCCACCTCGCCCCAGCCCGGCGCGCGCCCGCGCCACCAGCCGAGCCCGAAGCCGCTCACCTCGCCGAGAGTCTGGCCATAGATGCCCACCCGCGCCAGCACGTCGCGCCGCACTTCCGTATCCTTGGCGTGGGCGTGGTAGATGCGCTCGCCAAAGTCGCGCACGGCCTGAATGTAATCGATGCCCAGCCAGACCAGGTGCGAGGGGTCCATTTCGAGGCCCAGGGCGGGGGAGGGCACCAGTTCAAACATCCGCTCCCAGATTTCCGGGCTGAAGGCCAGGTTGGTGCAGTGGTTGGTCCTGCGCTCGATCATCGGGCAGTTCTCGATGGCGATGCGCAGGCCGCGCTCTTCGGCCTGCCGGCAGAATTCGGTGAAGACTTCCTGGAAGGGCCCCAGATTGTCCTCTACCGTGCAGAAGGGATTGCAGCCGACAAAGGTACTGACGACGGGCACCTGCATGCGCTGCGCCAGATCGAGCAGGGCGAGGAAATAGCGGCGGCATTCGGCGCGCTCGCCGGCGTCAGGGGCCAGGTAGTTGGGATAGTAGCCCAGGGCGGAGATTTCGATATCGCGGCGGCGCAGATCGTCGAGAATTGCCTCCAGGCGCGCCTCGCTGACGGTGTCGGGGTTGATGGCGGATTCGGGCCAGGCGGAGAGTTGCAGCGAGGTGAAGCCGGTCTCCGCGGCAAAGGCCGCCGTTTCTTCGGAATAGTCAGTGTAGAAGCCGAGGCGCATCGTCAACCCCCGAATTGCGGGAACATCGAATCTAGCGCGGCGGGGGTGGCGTGGCAAATCAGGGTGGCAGTCCACCCGTCACCCAATGAAAGGCCTTTCACCCCCTGTGAGGCGGGAAGACACGCCGCCACCAGGAATGCCGCGGGTGCATCTCCCTGCAAGACCGGCGCCCGGCCTGTGCTTCAGCCAGGACCCCGATTGTCAGCGTTTGTGACCGGGGATCAGGGGCGCGAGCGTCTGATAACCCAGCAGCAGGCCCTTGTGCTCGCGTCCGTAGGCCATCACGATCGACGATTCCATGTCCGCCTTGAAGTCGCGCAGTTCGCTGTAGGCCAGCACGTCGTCCTCGTGCTCGATGTCGACGTTGCCCTCGTAGCCCACTTCAATCAGCGCGCTGATGAAGGCCGGCCAGTCCACCTCGCCCCAGCCAGGCGCGCGCCCGCGCCACCAGCCATGGCCCAGGCCGAAGACCTCACCGAAGCTCTGGCCGAGGATGCCCACCCGCTGCAGCACGTCGTGGCGGATTTCCATGTCCTTGGCGTGAACGTGGTAGATGCGTTCGCCATAGTCGCGAATGGCCTTGATGTAATCGATGCCCTGCCAGACCATGTGCGAGGGGTCCATCTCGATGCCCAGGGCGGGGGAGGGCACCAGTTCGAACATCCGCTCCCAGATTTCCGGGCTGAAGGCCAGGTTGATGCTGTGCCCGGTCTTGAGTTCGACCATCGGGCAGTTCTCGATGGCGATGCGCAGGCCGCGACCCTCCGCTTCCTGACAAAATTCGCTGAAGAGCTGCTGGAAGGGCCCCATGTTTTCCTCAACCGTGCAATAGGGGTTGCGCCCGACGAAGGTGCAGACCACGGGCACGTTCATGCGCTGCGCGAGGTCCAGCACCTTAAGGAAGTAGCGCTTGCTCTCATCGCGTTCCGCCGCATCCGGCGCCAGGTAATTGGGGTAGTAGCCGAGGGCCGAGATCTCGATGTCGCGCTGCTGCAGGTCGGCACGGATCTCCTCCAGCCGCGCCTCGCTGACGGTATCCGGGTTGATGGCGGAATCCGGCCAGGCGGAGAGTTCCAGGGAGGTGAAGCCGGTCTCCGAGGCGAAGGCCGCCGTCTCTTCGGAATAGTCGGTGTAGTATCCCAGCCGCATTGCAACCCTCCCGTTATCAGATTGTCCTGAAATCTAGCGCGGGCGACGGCCTGCGGCAAACGCGCCGGCGCAAAATGGTATGCAGGCAAATGGACGCACGCCCGGCCAATATTTGACAGGCTGTCAAAGCGCGCTATGCTCTATTGAACCGGTTCAATGCAACGTGGTGCGCATGACCACCATTCGCGAAGTCGCCCGTGAGGCCGGGGTATCGGTGGGCACGGTCAGCAACGTGCTCAACGACCCCGCCATCGTCTCGCCCGAAACCTGCGAACGCGTGCTGCAGGTCATGCGACAGCGCAACTACCGCCCCAGCGCCATCGCCCGCAGCCTCTCCACCGGACGGACCCGCACCTTCGGTCTGGTGGTCACCAACATTTACAATCCCTTCACCGCCGGCATCGTGCAGGGCGCCGGCGAAATCGCGCGCGAGGCCGGCTGCAGCCTGCTCATCGCCTGCGCCAGGGATGACTGCATGGACGTGCCGCACCAGGTGCAGATGCTGCAGCAACACTGGGTGGATGGAGTCTTTCTCGCCACCCAGCCCCTGCCGGAATCTGTCTGGCGCGAGTTGCGTTTTGGCCACACGCCGGTCGTCATCATGGACCGCGACCAGCCCCCCGCGGAGGAACATGCCAGCATCATCGGCTTTGACTGGTTCATGGCCGGCCGGCAGGCTGCAGGGCACCTCATCAATCTCGGTCACCGCCGCATCGGCTTCGTGGGCGGCATTCCCGGTCGCTCCTCCAGCGTCCAGCGCGAAAGGGGCTTTTGCAAGGCCCTGGCGGGCGCCGGCATCCACCTGGACGAGAGTCTGCAGCGCGACGGAGACTATTCGACCGACAGCGGTCGCCGCTGCGCCGAAGACCTGCTCGACCAGCCCCGCGACCGTCGGCCAACAGCCCTGGTGATGGGCAACGACATGATGGCCCTGGGCGCCTATGAGGCGGCCGACCTGCTGGGCCTCTCCGTACCGCGCGACCTGTCCATTACCGGAATCGACGACAATTTCTTCGTCACCCATATGGCGCCGCCCCTGACGACCGTGCACGTGCCCACCCGGGAACTGGGGCGCGAAGGCATGCGCATGCTCGTCAGTGGCGCCGCCGGCGCGCAGCGCGTCTCGCTGCCCACGCGCCTGGTGACGCGCCAGTCAACCGCAGCGCCGCCGCTGGAGCCGGCGTGGCGCGACCAGTCATCGTCCATGCACACGGTGTCGGCTGAACTGTCTGTCCCTGCCGACGCCGTGGCCCGCAGCCAGGGGAACGGGAGAAAGGAGCGCATGACGTCAAACAGGACGGGAGCTGTCACTGTCCCCGGCAAAGAATGAGTTTCATGGAGGCAAGGAAAGGAAAAATGGACGCCAAACACAGGATTTCCCGACGCGACATGCTCAAGATGAGCGCGGCCGGTGCAGCGGGCGCGGCAGTGACCGCGATGCCGGCCGGCATGGTTGGCGCCTCGGCGCCTTCACAGGACGAAATCGTCATCAATATCGATTTCCGCGGTTACGGGGCAGACCCCACCGGGGAAAACGAAGTCCAGGGCCAGGCACTGGGCATGCTGCTGGACGACTATCACGCCATGCACCCCAACGTCACCGTCAACCACGCGCCCATTGACCCGGGCGCCTGGGATGATATTCAGCAGTGGGCGGCCCGCCGCCTGCAGGCACAGGACGGTCCCGATCTGCTCTTCGGCAACTGGACCTATCTCATCGAGGAATGGATGACGGCCGATCTGGTTGGCTGGTGGGACCCCTACCTTGAGTCTCCCAATCCCTACGTGGAAGGGAACATGCAGTGGTCGGACCAGTTCATCAAGCCCGGCGAGCGTCAGTCCAACGGTCAGACCGCCTGGCTGGGGCTCGACAACACGACGCTCTGGACCTACTACAACAAGGACATGTTCGCCGCCAACGGTTGGGAAGCGCCGACGACCTGGGCGGAGCAGATCTCGCTCTACCAGGCCATCCAGGACTCGGGCGTGGCCATTCCGGTGTCGGACTTCTTCGGCCTGGCCTACGCGGTGTGGACCTTCGACATGGCCACCAATCAGGTGCTGCACAGCACCTTCGAGGAGATCGCCGCCGGCGATCTGCGCGAGCCGCTGCCGGCCCAGGTCTCTGAAGCCGTGCTGGACGGCCGCTACGGCATCGACCAGGGCCCCTATCAGGACTGCTTCCGCCTCCTGACGGAGTGGTGGCAATACACGCCGGAAGGCGCCCACAGCGGCGGCGGCGACGGGCAGGATTACGGCCTGTTCCTCGCCGGTGAAGCGGCTTCCCGCTACGGCGGCATCTGGGAAAACAAGAATCTCCTGCGGGACATGCCGACCAACGAGAATCCCTTCGAGTGGGGCGCTTTCCCGATCCCGATCATCTCGACCATGGAATCCGAGTATGCGACGGGCAAACAGACGGCGGCCGTGTTCATCGCCGGTCACACCCTGTTCACGCTGCCGGCCTACAACAGCGGCGCCAAGCGCGACGCCACCGCCGACCTGCTGATGTATCTGTCGGTGCCGGATCACATTGGCGCGCTGCTGGCCGAAGACCAGGGGCTGGTACCCAACATCAAGAACGTATCCCTGCCGCCTTCGCTCTCCGGCTTCCGCATCAATGAAGACGCGACCTACTGGTTCGTCAACAGCTGGGGCAACACCCACATCACACCGGAAGCCCGTGATGCCTGGGTGCGCAACTGGCAACTCGTGCTGCTGGGCGGCATGAGCGTCGACGAGTACACCGAAGTCATGCAGGCCGAGCTGGTCAAGGCGGCCGAGGACACGCTGAACGTTTAGCATGCAGTCTGTAACCCGCGCGGGGGGAGGGGCACAGCGCCTCCTCCCGCGTTCTGCATCACTGAATACGATGATCGTCATGCCGTGTATTGACAGCGAGATGTTCTGATGCGGGCCGTTACCACGGAGAGCAGAGGGTCCCGTTTCACTTTGGACGGGGAACAGGGGCGGCTGCTCAGGAATTCCCTGACCGCTTATGTGTTTTTGCTCCCTACCTTTGCCTTGATCTTCGTCTTTTCCTACTTTCCGGCCTTTTCGGCGCTCTATCATTCCCTGACAGAATGGAACGGCTTTGCCGAACCCAGGTTCATCCTGTTCGAAAACTTCGAACAGATGGCCAGTGACCGGATCATGCTGGCGTCGTTGCGCAACATGCTCATTATCAGCGTCTGGTCCTTGCTGATGGCTTTGGTGCCGCCGCTCATCGTGGCTGAACTGATCGACTCGCTGCGCAGCGATCGCGCCCAGTACTGGTATCGCCTGCTCTTCGTGGTGCCCATCGTTGTGCCGCTGGTCGTCACGCTCTACGTCTGGAATTTCATTTACGATCCCGACATCGGCCTGGTGAAATCAATTTTCGACGCCTTCGGCTGGGATTTGCAGACGCGCATGCTGGGCGATTTCAACAACGCCCTGTATTTCCTGATGCTCATCGGCTTTCCCTTCGCGTCGGGCGTCAACGTACTCATTTATCTGGCGGGCCTGCAAAACATTGACCAGGAAGTGCGCGACTCAGCGGAACTGGATGGCGCCACCGCCCTGCGACGCGTGATTTACATCGACCTGCCCCTGCTCAAGGGCCAGATCCGTTTGCTGGGCATCCTTGCGCTGATCGGGGGCATCCAGGGCTTTCAGGCCCAGTACGTGCTCACTGACGGCGGCCCGGGTTACGCCACCATGGTGCCGGGCCTGTGGATGTACCGGCAGGGTTACAACTACTCCGAGATGGGCTATGCCTCGGCTATTGGCACGACCATGTTTGTCCTGATTCTGATCCTGACCATTTTCTCAATGCATCGTTTCCGCTCGCAAACTGAATACGTGGCCGATTGATGCCTGCCTCAAAGGACCTTCAGACATGGCCCCGTTGACCAGGCGCTTCAGCGAATCGGTCGACCTGAAGCGTGTCCAGTGGGTGTCTCACTCCATCCTGATCATCCTGCTGTTGCTGACCATCATCCCGGTCTTCCTGCTGCTGCTCTTTTCGTTCAAGAACAACACGCAATTCTTTGCCCAGCGTTTTGAGATCACGCTGCCGCTTTACGTGAACAATTACACCAGGGCCTGGAACGCCGACATCGGCAAGTACATGCTTAACTCGCTGATGTACACCGTGGGCAGCGTGGCACTGACCCTGGTGCCGGCCTCGCTCTCCGCCTACGTCTTCGCCCGCCTGCGTTTTTACGGCAAGGAAGTGCTGTTTTACATGGTGCTGGGTCTGCTGATGATTCCCGGCGTGCTGACGCTCATCCCTTCCTTTATCCTGATCATCGACCTGAAGCTGTTGAGTACACGCTGGGCTTTCTGGTTGCCCTACGCCGCCGGTGGCCAGGCCTTCGCCATCCTTGTGCTACGCACCTCCTTCGCCGGTCTGCCGGAAGACCTCTTTGAGTCCGCCCGCGTAGACGGCGCCCGCGAGATACGCATCTTCTGGTCGATCGTGTTGCCGCTCTCGCTTCCCATTCTGGGCACGCTGGCGTTGTTGCAGGCAAACGTCATCTGGAACGATCTCATCTGGCCCCTGACTATCAACACAAACCCCGAATTGAAGCCGGTCATGGCGGGCCTGATGATCTTCACAGGGATCTTCCGCACCGAGTACGGGCCGCTCTTCGCCGGCTACGTTCTGGCGTCGTTGCCCATGATTGTGCTCTTCGCCTTCACCAGCCGCCTTTTCATCCGCGGCCTGATGTCCGGCGCCATTCGAATGTAGGAGTCGCCATGCGCAAGGACCGTATCATCGAACTCAGTCACCGCATGACGCCCGGCGAGGGCTACTTCGAACTGGCCGCGCAGGTGCGCGACGTCACGGAAATCCTGCCCGAGGTCGTGCATCGCGATGACATCTGGTACGTCATCGGCAACGTGCAGTTCAGCACCCACACCTTCACCCACATCGAGGTGCCCTTCCATCACTGGGAGACGGGCGACGACCTGGCCGACTACCCGCTGCAAAACCTGATCGGCACGGCCGTGGTGCTGGACTTTTCGCACAAGGAGCATCTGGAGGCCATCACGCTGGAGGAAGTGCAGCTCCACGCCGACCGTCTGCAGGACGTTGACATGATCTTCCTGCGCACGGACATGGACCAGTACTTCTTCGGCGAGCGCTGGAACGACCAGCCCTATTTGACGGAAGAGGCGCTCAACTGGCTGGTCGCGCAGGGGCCGACGGTCATCGGCACCGACGCCGCCGGCTTCGAGGTGCCCGGCACCGACTACCAGCCCAATCACCTCAGTATGTTCCAAAACGGTCTGGCCATGGTCGAGTCCTGTACCAACCTGGCGGCCATCGGCGAGCAGCGCGTCACCGTCTTCATCCTGCCGCTGCCCATCGTCGGCGTCGAGGCCTGTCCGGTGCGCATCATCGCCTTCCCCGAAGGAGACATTTCGTGAGCGACAACGAACAGTTGATGGAGCTCTACACCCAGTTGCTGGTGCTGCGGCACTTCGACGAGTCCTGTTACGACCTCAAGATGAAAGACCTGATCATGAATGGCTTCCACCCCTACAGCGGGCAGGAAGCCGTGGCCGTCGGCGTCTGCTCCCTGCTGCGCGAGGACGACGTGGTGTTTTCCACCCATCGTCCCCAGGGCCATTCCATCGCCAAGGGCAGCACCACCCGCGCGGTCTTCTGTGAAATGCTGGGGCGCCGCGGCGGCGTCAGCCAGGGCATTGGCGGCCCCATGCAGTGGATCGACAAGCCCCACAATTTCTTCTGCGGCAGCATCGTCGGCAGCGGCCTGCCCGTCGCCACCGGCGTGGCCCTCGCCTTCAAACGCCAGGGGCGGGACAGCGTCGCCGTCTGTTTCTTCGGCGACGGCGCCTCCAACACCGGCGCCTTCCACGAGGGGATGAACCTGGCCGCCATCTGGGACCTGCCCGTCCTCTTCATCTGCGAGAACAACCAGTACGGCGAGGCCATGCCGGTGCAGGAGTTCGTGCCGGTCTCGCGCATTTCGCAGCGCGCCACGGCCTATGGACTCAACGGCGTGTCCGTCGACGGCATGGACGTCGAGGCCGTCCTCAACGCCACCGCCGACGCCCTCGCGCAACTGCGCGCCGGTGACGGCCCGGTCTTCATCGAAATGGTGACCTACCGCTTCCGCGGCCACTATGGCGGCGATCCCGAGCACACCTACCGCTCGCGTGAGGAAATCGCCGTCTGGCGCAATCGCGACCCGCTCACCCTGGCGCGCACCCGCCTGCTGGCCCGCGGCTACACGCAAGAAACTCTCGACGACCTGGAGAACGAGGTGCGCGCCACCATTGAGGAAGACATGGAATGGGCGCTGGAACAACCTTTCCCCACCGTTGAACAGGCCACCGATCACGTGATGATCCCCCTGGGACAGGACTGAACGCCATGGCACGTATGAGCTATCGGGACGCCATCCGCGAGACCACCGCCGAGGAACTGCGCCGTGACGAAGACGTCTACCTCATCGGCGAGGACGTCGGCCGCTGGGGCAACCTCTTTGGCGCTTCCGCCGGCCTGCTGGAGGAATTCGGGCCGGAGCGCATCCGCGATTCACCCATCTCCGAGGCCGCCATGACCGGCTGCGCCATCGGCAGCGCGCTCTACGGCCTGCGCCCCATCGTCGAGATCATGTACATCGACTTCATCACCATCGCCATGGACCAGATGATCAACCATGGCGTGAAGTACCACCAGCTTTCCAACGGCCAGGTGCGCGTGCCGGTGGTCTTCCGCACCCAGGGCGGCGTCGGCATGCGCAATTCCTCGCAACACTCCCAGAGCCTGGAGAACTGGTTCGTCAACGTCCCGGGCCTCATCGTCGCCATGCCCGCCACCCCCGCCGACCTGCGCGGTCTGCTGCGTTCCGCCGTCCGCAGCGACAATCCCGTGCTGCTCATCGAGCACAAGTCGCTCTACTTCACCCGCGGCGAGGTGCCTGAAGGCGACTACAGCATCCCCTTCGGCGTGGCCGATATCAAACGCTCCGGCGACGACGTCACCATCATCGCCACCTCCTGGATGGTGCTGCAGGCGCTGGCCGCCGCCAGGACCCTGGCCGACGAGGGTATTTCCTGCGAGGTCATCGACCCGCGCACGCTGTGGCCGCTGGACAAGCAGGCCCTGATTGACTCGGTGGCGCGCACGAAACACTGCGTCGTCGTGACCGAAGCGCCGGCCGAGGGCGGCTGGAGCGGCGAGGCGGCCTCCGTCATCCATGAAAATTGCTTTGCCGAACTGCGGGCGCCGGTCCGCCGCGTCTGCGGCATGCGCACCGGCATCCCCTACGGCACCGAGCTGGAGAAGGCCGTCGTGCCCGATTCCGCCTGGATCTGCGACGCCGTGCGCGACCTGCTCGCCTGACCCCGACGGAGGCTGCATGCAGCACTTCAACATGCCCATGCTCGGGCATCTGATGGAGGAGGGGACCGTCGCCGGCTGGCGCGTGCAGCCCGGCGACCAGGTGCGCCGCGGCGACATCCTCTGCGAAATCGAGACCGACAAGACCACCGTTGAAGTGGAGTCGCCCTTCACCGGCAGGGTGGGGGAGATCCTTGTGCCGGCCGGAGAGACGGTCGAGGTTGGCGCGCCGCTCGCCAGCTACGAGGCTGACTGACCATGAGCGCGCCGCGGGTGCTCTCCGTGGGCAACATGCTGGTCGAGATCATGCGGCCGCAACTGGACGCGCCGCTGGACCGGCCCGGGACCTTCGAGGGGCCCTTTCCCAGTGGCGATACCGTCATCTACATCGGCCAGGTGGCCCGCCTCGGCCTGCCCGCCAGTTATATCGGCGCGGTCGGCGCGGACGACTTCGGCGACTGCCTGCTGCGGCGCCTTGAGGCGGACGGCGTGGACTGTTCACAGGTCCGCGTCCTGCCGCAGCACAGCACCGGCGCGGCCTTCAACGCCCGCTTCAGCGACGGCGGGCGTCGCTTCCTGTTCCACTGGCGCCACGCCGCCGCCGGTCAACTGGCGCCGGATGACGTCGACCCCGTCGCCCTGGCCGACGTCCGCTGGCTGCACCTCAGCGGCTGCAACCTGGCCATCTGCGAGTCCGCCCGCGACGCCTGTTACCGCGCCATGGACTGCCTGCCCGCCGACGCGCAGGTCAGCTTCGACCCCAACATCCGGCCTGAGGTCCTCAGCGTCGAGGAGATTCGCGATCTCTGCCAGCCGGTTATCGAGCGCGCCGACCTGATTCTGCCCAGCGCCGGCGAGGCGGCCATGCTCACCGGGCTGGACGACGACGAGGCCGGCTGCCGCCACTGGGCGGGGCAGGGCAAGCTGGTGGCCCTCAAGCAGGACGCGGCCGGCTGCACGCTCTATCAGGGCGATGAACGTCTGCCGGTGCCGGGGTTCAGCGTGACTGAAGTCGACTCAACCGGCGCCGGCGACAGTTTTGGCGCGGCGCTCACCGTCGCCCTGCTGGAAAATATGCCGCTGGAGCAGGCCGGGCGTTTCGCCAACGCCGTCGGCGCCCTCGCCGTGACGAAGACCGGCCCCATGGAGGGCGCGCCAACGCGGGCGCAACTGGAGGCCTTCATGGCCGCGCAGGAGGTCCGTGTATGACCTGGTATCAGAAGGCGTGGCGCCGTGGTGTGCTCGACATGCACATCACCGAAGACAATCCGCTGTTCATGACGCAGTACGACCCGCAACGCTTCGTTGACCTGATGCTGGAAGCGCAGTTGCAGTCCGTCGTGCTCTACGCCCATTCGCACGTCGGCAGTTGTTTCTATCCCTCCCTCGTCGCGCCGGTGCATGCCGGCCCGGACGGCCGCGACATCTTCGGCGAGACCCTGGCCCTGTGCCACCAGCACGACATCGCCGTCGTCGGCTACATGAGCCTGATTTACGACACGCTGGCCTGGCGCGCGCAGCCGGACTGGCGCCTCACGAAGTCCGACTACAGCGGTCACGGCGACGCCAGCCGCTACGGCGTCTGCTGCCCCAATTCGCCCTACCGCGACTACGCCGCAGCCATCGCCGCCGAACTGGCGAGCGGCTACCCGCTGGACGGCATCCGCTTCGACATGACCTTCTGGCCGGGCGTCTGTTACTGTTCACATTGCCGCCGGCGCTTCATGGACGAGGTCGGCGGTGAACTGCCCACGGTCATCGACTGGTTCGATCCGCGCTGGGTGGCCTTCGCCCGCAAGCGCGAGGAATGGCTGGTGGAATTCGCCGCGCTCTGCACCGACGCCGTGCGCCTGGCGGCCCCCGACGTCAGCGTGGAGCACCAGTCCTCGACCTTCGCCCATCCCTGGCGCTTCGGCGTCACCACGCCGCTGGCCGCGCAGACCGACTTCCTGCAGGGCGATTTCTACGGCGATATCCTGCAGGGCTCCTTCGTGCGCAAGCTTTTCCACAACCTTTCGCCCAACCGGCCGGGCGGCTTCGAGACCAGCATCGCCGACAATTTGCGCGATTACACCGCGCTCAAGGATGAGGAACTGCTGCGCTGCAAGGCCCATGCGGCGCTGGCGGATGGCTGCGCCTTCATCTTCATCGATTCGGTCGATCCCGTCGGCAGTATGAACCCGCTGGTCTATCAGCGCATGGGCCGTATTTTTGCCGAGACGCAGGTCTACGAGCCCTGGCTCGGCGGCGAATTGCAGCAGGACGTCGCCGTCTATCTCAGCACCCAATCGAAAGGCGACTTCGCCGACAACGGCAGCCTCGTGAGCGCTGCCGGTGACCTGCACAGCCGCGCCCCGCACGTCGAGGCCGCCCTCGGCGCCTGCCAGTTGCTCATGGACCACAACATCCCCTTCGGCGTCATCACCCGGGCGGACCTCGGCCGCCTGCATCGCCACCAGATCGTCGTGCTGCCCAACGTGCTGATGATGGACGAGGAGGAGTGCAACGCCCTGCGCGAGTTTGTGCGCCAGGGCGGCGCGCTCTACGCCAGCCGCTTCACGTCGCTGGTGACCGCCAGGGGCCACTTCCTTGAGGACTTCATGCTGGCGGACGTGTTTGGCGTGCAATACGCCGGCGAAACGACGGAGAACTTCACCTACATCGCGCCCGCGCCCGGTCAGGAGGCGCTCTTCGGCGCCGCCTACAGCCGCAGTCACCCCCTGGGCCTTGAGGAGCGACAGATCCGCGTCGTCGCCCGGCCGGAGGCGCAGGTGCCCGGCGAACTGGTGCTGCCATGGACGGACCCGGCCGATCCCTGGCGCTTCGCCTCCATTCACAACAACCCGCCCGGCCGTTACACGGGTCAACCGGCCATCGTGCACAATCGCTACGGCGCCGGCCAAGCCATCTACGTCGCCGGCGACATTGAGCGCGCCGAAACCCGCCCCGAGCTCTTCGTCAACCTGCTGCGTCACCTGCAGCCGACCTGGTCCTTCGCATCCGACGCGCCCAAACCGGTGGAGATCACCCTGTTTCACCAGCCGCTGGAGCGGCGCTGGCTGGTCAACCTGATCAACTTCCAGCAGGCCCTGCCGAACATCCCCGTGCATGATATCCAGGTCCGCCTGCGCATTCCGCAGCAACCGGCGCGGCTCCTGCAGCAACCCGCCGGCAGCGAGCTGCCAACCGAGAGGCACGACGACGGCGTCAGCTTCACCCTGCCAAGACTGGATACCTTCGCCATGCTCACGCTGGAGTATGAGTAGCCATGGGGGTGAGGGCCAGAGACAGCAAGGCACCTGCAGAGAGACGATTGCACACAAGATTTCTGAATTGAGGCAAATATGACCGGGCCCTGGTACGAAAACATTTACCGCCGCGCCGTCATCGACCAGCACATTACCGACGTCAACGCGGACTTTCTGGCCAGTTTTGACGCCGAACACTACGTCGGCATGGTGCGCAGGTCCAACGCCCAGGCCATGTTCATGTACGCCCAGTCGGTGGTGGGGCAGGCCTTTTATCCCTCACAGGTCGCGCCGGTGCACGCCAACCTGAACGGCCGCAACCTGCCGCAGGAGGTTATCGACGAGGCGCGCCGCCACGACCTCAAGGTCGTGCTCTACATGAGCCTCGTCTGGGACACCTGGGCCTGTCGCAACCATGACGACTGGAAGGTCAAGGACACGCACGGGCGCGGCATCGCCGACAACATCAGCAGCACGCAGAAATCGCGCGCCGGCCTCTGCTGCGTCAATTCGCCCTATCGCGATTACACCCGCGACCTCACCCGCGAAATCTGCGAGACCTTCGACGTCGAGGGGATTCGCATGGACATGACCTTCTGGCCGCGGCCCTGTTACTGTCGCCACTGTCGCCGCCGCTACGCCGAAGAGGTCGGCGGCGAAATCCCCGAGATCATCAACTGGGAAGACCCGCGCTGGGTCGCCTTCCAGCGCTGTCGCGAGCGCTGGATGGCCGAGTTTGCCGAACGCCAGACCCGGACCGCCCTCGCCGCCAACCCGGCGCTCTCGGTCGAACACCAGGCCTCCTCCATCCCGCACGAGGCCGGCTGGCGCTTCGGCGTGGACAGTCGCCTGGCGCTGCAGAACACCTACCTGCAGGGCGATTTCTACGGCGGCACCATTCAGGGCTCACTGGTGCGCAAGCTTTTCTACAACCTCAGCCCCAACCGGCCGGTCGGCTTCGAGACCTGCGTTTCCGTCTCTCTCGCCAACTACACGGCCATCAAGCCGCGCGGGCTGCTGGAGGCCGCCGCCTGCTCCGCCATGGCCGACGGCTGCGCCTTCATCTACATCACCTGCATCGATCCCGTCGGCACGCTTGAGCCCACCACCTACGAGCGCATGGGCGAGATCTGGGGCCGCACCCGACATTACGAGCCGCACATGGGTGGCGAACTGCAACAGGACGTGGCCGTCTACTACAGCCTCAACTCCAAATGCAATTTCGCGGACAATGGCCTGCACGTCGAGGGCTCCGGCCAGGCGTCCAGCTCATCGCACACCGACGCCGTCGTCGGCGCCTGCCGCGCCCTGCGTGACAGCCACGTCCCCTTCGGCGTCATCTGCGATACCAGCCTCGACCAGCTGTCACGTCACAAGGTCATCGTGCTGCCCGACGTGCTCATGATGAGCGCGGAGGAGGTGTCGGCCTTTCGCGAGTACGTGCGCCAGGGTGGCAAGCTCTATGCCAGCCGCAATACCTCGCTCGTCACCCGCGACGGTTACCGCCAGGATGACTTCATGCTGAATGACGTCTTCGGCCTGCACTATTCCGGTGAGACCGTCGAGGACTTCACCTACCTCGCGCCGGTGGAGGGGAGCGACGACCTGTTCGCCCCGGCCACGCGCCGGCACCCCGCCGGACTCGACGAAATCCAACTCATTGTGAAGCCGGACGAGGGTACGACGACCCTCGCCACCATCACACTGCCCTACACCGTGCCGGCCGACTCGATCGTCTTCACCTCGCTGCACAACGACCCGCCCGGCTTCCCCACTGACATGCCCGGCATCGTCCGCAACGAATTTGGCGCGGGCAGCGTCATTTACGTCAGCAGCGGCATCGAGCGCCACGAGCATTTGCAGGACATTTTCCTGGGCCTGATCCGCGAGCTTTGCGACGACTACAGCTTCGAGGCCGACGCGCCGCCCGTCGTCGAGGTCACGCTCTTCGATCAGCCCGAACGCGGCCGCCTGCTGGCCAACCTGGTGAACTTCCAGGAGGTCTTCCCCCAGGTGCCCGTCCACGACGCCCGCCTGCGCCTGGCGCTTAAGGGCCGCAAGGCGACCCGCGCCATCCTCTTGCCTGCTGAGAATGAACTGGAGTTCAGCGTCGCCGACGGCATGGCCGAAATTGCCGTGCCGCCCTTCGAGACCTTCGCCATGCTGGCGCTGGAGTACGAGTAGATGTCTGCCCTCACCCTAAATCCTTTCCCGTCTTCGACGGGAGCCCTTCCCGTCTTGGGGGACGGGAGCCCTTCCTCAGGGAGAGGGACTTTAACCGCTGCGGGCGAAAGACATTGTCATACCGTTAGTCTCAATGATATGAGATGCAATTTGCTCCCCCTCTCCATGAGGGAGAGGGGGCCGGGGGGTGAGGGCGTTTTTTCCCGGTCAGATCTTCCCGCACAACAACCGTGCCCTGCGAAAGATTCCTCATCCACACATTCACAGGAGCCCCCATGCCCGTTCTGACCGAAGCTGACCTGCGCCGGACCGTGGCCGACATTTGCGCCCGCATGGGCGCCGGCGACGAGGAAACATTGCGCCTGCAGGACCATCTCGTCGGCAGCAACCTGCGCGGCCACGATTCCCACGGCGTGCGCATGCTGACCAACTATTTCGATCTGTGGCGCAAGGGCGACATTATCTTTGGCGCGGCGCTTGAGGTCCTGCGCGAAAGTCCATCCCACGCTGTGCTCGACGCGCATGGCGGCCTGGGCCAGCTGATGGCCTGGCGCGCCGCCGACGTCGCCATCGACAAGGCGCGCAGTGGCGCCATCGCCGCCGTGACCATTCGCAACTGCAGCCACATTGGCCGCCTCGGCGAATACGTCGAGCAGATCGCCGCCGCCGGTTTGATCGGCTTCGTCACGGTCAACGGCCAGGGCGGCGCCCAGCTGGTGGCCCCCTGGGGCGGGGTGGAGCGGCGCCTCTCGGTCAACCCCTTCGCCTGGGGCATCCCCGCGCCGGGGACGGACATCATGGTCGATATTTCGCCCACCGTCGTGGCCGGCGGCAAGGTCAACATCAAGCAGTTGCGCGACGAGCCGTTGCCGCCCGGCTGGGTGATTGACAGCGAGGGCAACGACACGACCGACGCCGCCGATTTCGATGCCGGTTCGCTGCTGCCTCTCGGCGGCCACAAGGGCTTCGCCCTCGGCGTGGTGGTGGACGTGCTGGCCGGCGCGCTCAGCGGCGGCGGCACCAGCCAGGCGGACCCGCCGGACTGGCACAACGCCACCTTGATCATCGCCATCAACCCGAGCGCCTTCGTCACGCCGGAGGAGTTTGAGACCGAGGTCAGCGACCTGCTGGACTACGTCCGCAGCAGTCGTCTGCGACCCGGCTTCGACGAGATACTCATCCCCGGCGAACCCGAGGCCCGCGAAATGGAACGCCGCCGGCGCGAGGGCATCTTCGTCAGCGAGCGCGCCTGGAGCCAGCTTTGCGCCCTGAGAGAAGAGGGGTCGGCGCCATGAGCAGCGCCCGCATCGGCCTGATCTGCAGCATGTCGCCCGAGTTGCACGACGTCTGGGGCGAGGAGGTGCGCGCGCCGGCGCGGGAGATGTTCGCCCAGGCGCGTCAGGTGCTGGAAGGCTTTGGCGTCGAGGTCGTCGCGCCCGACGAATTCACCACCTCGCTGCAACAGGCGCGCGCCCATGGTCGTATGCTGCGCAACGCCGACGTCCACGTGCTGGTCGTTTACGTCGCCCGCTGGAGCTATGGCACCAGCGTGGTGGAGACCGCGCTGCAATGCGAGGTACCGGTCGTCGTCTGGACCAACACCGACATCGCCGCCGTGGGCATCGTCGGCGCCAGCGTCGTGCGTGGCTCACTGGACGAGGCCGGCGTCACCAACTGCCTCGTCTACGGCGACTTCGACGATCCCGTCGCGCTGCAGGAACTGGAAGTGCGCTGCCTCGGCGCGGCCGCGGGCAGCCGCCTGCGGGGCCAGGTCTATGGCCTGATGGGCTCGCGCTCGCTCGGCATGCTGACCGCCGCCGTCGATGCCAACCAGTGGCGGCGCCAGTTCGGCGTTGAAATCGAATCCTGGGACCAGAGCGAGATCATCGATATCGCGCAGAAGATGCCCGACGGGGAGGTGGACTCGCACCTCGCCTGGAGCCATCAGGTCTTCGGCTCGATTCAGGTGAAGGACGAGGTGATGCGCGCCGCCATGAAGATGTACCTCGCCTCGCGCCGCCTCATCGCCGAGCGCGGTTTCGATTTCGTCTCCGTGCGCTGCCTGCCGGAAACGCCGGTGCTTTTCACCACCTTCTGCTATACCATCGCCCTGCTCAACGACACGTCTGACGCCGACGGCGAGAAGGAGGCCATCTGCTGCTCCTGCGAGTCCGATTCGAACGGCGCGCTCACCATGCAGATCCTCAAGCACCTCGGCGGCGCCCCGGTCATGTTCGGCGACGTGCGCACCATCCGCCTCGTCGAGGGCGAGATCTGGATCTCCAACTGCGGCTCGCAGGCCACCACGCTGGCGAAGGACCGCAGCCAGGTGCACTGGGTCGAGCACGGCTTTCAGGAGTTCGAGTGGAAGCTGGGCGGCGCCGCGCCGCAGGCCGTCAACAAACCCGGTCGCGTCACCCTGGCGCGCATCACCCGCCAGGCCGGCGAACACGTCATGCTCATTGCCGGCGGCGAGTGCCTCGACATGCCGCACGAAAAACTGCGGGAAACGCACTGGGACTTTTCACCGCACGCCTTCGTCAGGCTGGATGCCGACCCGCGCGACGTCGCCCGCGAGTTGCGCAGCAACCACCTCAGCCTGGTCTATGGCGATTACATGCCGCATCTGGAAGAGACCTGTCGCGTGCTGGGCATTCGTCCCATCACTGTGCGCTGACGCACGCGCGCTGAAAGGAGCGTACCATGATTGTTGACGTGGCGAAGTTTAAACAGCAGGGCTATCTCTGTCCCATCCCGGTCTACGGCCCCGCTGAAGTTGAGCCTTTGCGCCGGCTTTACTGGCGTCTGCGGGCCCTCCTGCCCGAGGGGGTCTCCACCCAGGAGATGGACTGGTGGCACGGCGAGGACCGCGAGCTCTGGGCCGTCGCCAGCGAGCCGCGCATCCTCGATCTGGTCGAGCCCATCCTCGGGCCGGACTTCTACCTCTGGGGCTCGCAGTTCTTCAGCAAGGACCCCGGCGACGCCAAGACCACGCCCTGGCACCAGGACGCCTTCTTCTGGCCGCTCGCGCCGCACGATTCCGTCACCGTGTGGGTCGCCTTTGAGGACAGCGACGCGGCCAACGGCGCCATGAAGGTCATCCCCGGCACGCACCGCGCGCAGCACATCACGCACGAGGACACGGACGCTGACAGCGACGTGCTGCCTTCGCGCGTCGCTTCCGGCGATTTCTCCTGGGACGATGCCGTGCACCTGGAACTGAAGGCCGGCGAGGTCAGCCTGCACGACGACAACATCCTGCACGGCTCCGACGCCAACGACTCCGACCGCCTGCGCTGCGGCCTGACGCTGCGTTACTCCTCCACCGAGGTGAAGGCCGATCTCTCGGTCTGGCCCTTCTTCAGGGCCTTCCAGATGCGCGGCGTCGATCGCTACAACCATAATCCGGCCGGCATGGCGCCCACCGACCTGATGCGCGCGTACCGGCAGGTCACCGCCGGCGAGGAAATGTAATCGATTTCCTGCATGCCGTGCAGGGGCGAGCACGGCGCGATCGGCGCCTGGGGAGTGGCGAGTTTGGTGGATTTCAGAAATTGCTTCAAAGCCGGGCGGGCGATTTGGTAAATCGCCCCTACGGCGGATGCTGTAGGGGTAGCGAGGGCTCCGGCCCGAAGCACGCCAACGGCGCCATACCGTGTCCCGTAGGGGCGACATATCATGTCGCCCGCGGGCACACCATGTCGCCGGGAGTGGCGAGTTTGGCAGATTTCAGAAATTGCCCACGCCTGGAACCAGCCACAACGGTAGCGACGCCAATAATCGCACGATGACGCTCACCGTATTCAGTAAACCAGACACTCCCGGCGCCTGTGACGGTTTTCGTGTTTGATTGCCGGTTGCTATAGTAGTGAGCGACCTGTGTGAAACAGGTTGGCCGGCAAAAAGGAGAAAGAGATGTCTATATTTTCGTTTCAACAGTTTCGTGGTCTGCGCAAGGGCATTCCTGCCGTTATTCTCCCGTTCCTGCTCCTGACGTCATTGATTGTGGTCGCCCCGGCAGCCATGCAGGATGCGGCGCCTTCCGGGCAACTCACCGTGTTCATGTGGGGCGGCCCACCCGACATCGACACCTATGAAGCGGCCATCGCCAGATACATGGAGGCGTTTCCCGACGTCGAAATCGAACTGGTCGACGCCGGTGGCTGTGGCGCGAGCTACGCCGCCTGCAAGACCCTGATTGCGGGCGGCACGATGGCCGACGTCTTCGTGCCTGGCAGCTGGAACTACAACGCCATGGCGAATGACGGTGTCCTTGAGGACCTCGGGCCGCGGATTGAAGCCGACCCCGATCTCGACATCGCGGATTTCCATCCGGTAACCATCGAGGCGGTGACCAGTCTGCGCAATAACCAGGTCGTCGGTCTGCCGATGGGCTTCAACATCCAGAGCATGTGGTACAACAGGGACATGTTCGACGCCGCGGGCCTGGAGTACCCGCCGGCTGACGGCGACTACACCTGGGACGACGTTCGCGAGTGGGCGCTGCAGTTGACCCTAGACGCGAACGGCAACACGCCGGCGTCAGCGGACTTCGACCCCGCCAACATCGAACAGTGGGGCTACTACAACCACTTTGTCTGGCCCTGGGGGAATGGTTACGATCCCATCCTCTTCGCCTTCGGCGGCAGCGCGATGACCCTGCCGGACAGGCAGGCCTGCAATCTGGAGCATCCCGACAGCGTCAGGGCCTGGCAATTCATCCAGGACCTCATGTGGGTGGACCACTCGACGGTGAAGCCGGACGCGCACGCCGAACAGATCGGCTTCCTGCGCTGGGTAGACGGCCAGGTGGCCCTGCAGCACGGCTCCTTCGAACAGGCCAAACTGGTCGACGACCAGAACCCGGGACTGAACTATGACATTGCCCCCCTGCCACGGGGTGACGCCGGCAACGCGACGGTCATCCAGGTGCACATGTGGAGCATCTTCAACGGATCGGAAAACAAGGACCTGGCCTGGCATCTTGTCAAGTGGCTGGCCACCGACGGGTCGGTCGGGGACTACGGCTCGATCATGACCCTGATACCGGCCTACCAGGACAACGCCCTCGGCGAATACTTCGTCGATGCCCCCTATGCGCCCGAGCATACGAAAGAGGCGCAGCTTGACCCGCTGGAGTGGGACCTGACGACCTACCCGAGCATGTACAACGAGAGAACGGACCAGATTCAGGGCTCGGATGGCTTTGGCGACGCCCTGACCGAAATCCTCAACAACAAGAAATCGGCGGCGGAGGCACTGGAAGGCGTCTGTGCCAGGGTCGATGCCGTGATGCAGGAGTAGCGCCTGGTTCGGGCAAATCATCATGTGAATTTGGCATTCTGGCGGCATGCGTCCCGTGCCGCCAGTTTGCTTCATGGAAACTGTAGCCAGTGAACAGGCCAGGGCTTGCGCACGTCCTTTTGGCTTGCCTTCTGCTGCAAACCACTTTTCCTGAAGGGAGCGCCCGCATGTCCGCCACGCCCGCAGCCGACAACGCTTCCGGCCTGCCGGAAGTCACTGTCGTCGCCGACTTCGCCGCCGCCGCCGATCCGCCCCTGGTCAAGAAATTTGACTTCATGAACTCAGGCATCGTGCCGCTGTGGCGCTACCGGCGGGACCTGGACCTGATTGCCGATCTCAGGGCCCGGTCGCTGCGCGTCGATCTCTTCTGGGGGGAACCGCAGATCAATGGCTGGACGACGGAAATGGTGAGCGGAACAGCCGACGAGCTCGTTTTTGATTTCGCGGAAATCGACGAACTGTCACAGATGTTGAAGGGCCTCGGCATGGCCGGTTACTGGTCATATTGCTACAACCCGCTGCCGCTGCAGACCGGCAATGGCCATGCCACGCACCCCTCCAGCCTGAAGGCCTGGCGCGAAATCATGTACCGCTTCGCGCGCCATTTTCGCGAGGCGGACCTCCGCCCGGCCTATCACGCCATCTGGAACGAACCGGACCTCGAGATCTTTTATGACCGTCCGGTCGAGGTCTATTCCCAACTCTACCGTTATGGCGTCGAGGGTTTGCGCGCAGGGGACCCGGACGCTTTCGTCGGCGGCCCGGACCTGGCCTTCAAGGATGAGTGGATCGAGCCCTTTCTGGATTTCGTGGAAGACAACCGGCTGCCGCTGGATTTCTTCGCCTTCCATGCCATCGGCGTCAGCCCGACCTACAGAATCAACACAGTTCGCCGCAAGATCAGGGACCGCCCGTATTTTGACAGGACGGAACTGGTGTTCAGTGAACTAAACCCCTCCATGATTTACCATTCGCCGCAAGCGCCGACGGTGCGCTACACCCAGGCGGCGATCATCCTCGATCAGATCGCGATGCTGGTGGACCAGCCGGACGTCACGCGGGTGCACTGGGCCCAGTTCATGGAGAGCGGCTACGACACGCTGGGCGTGATCGACCTGGAAGGGCACCGGCGCGCCGCCTACAATGCCTTCAGGCTGTACGCCATGATGCCCGTGGACCGGCGCGCCATAACGACGTCCCGTTCGCTTTCAGGCCTCGCGTCGACCGACGCGCACACGTCGGCGGTCCTGCTGTGGAACCGCTCCCGTTCCGACAAACAGATATACGTGGACTTGCAAAACATTCCCTTCGCCGGCGGGACCCTGCGCGTCTACCGGATCGATGAGGAGCATGCAAGCTATTTCGAAAACCCCGCCAGCGAAGCACTGGTCCCGGTAGAAATCCACGAAAACCTGAGCGCCAGTGCCCCGGGTTGGTCCGGCGTCATTCCGGACCACGGCGTCGTCTATCTGGAAGTGACGGACGGCAGCGGCCGGTCGGAACTCACGCCGGTCTCCATGCCAGGCGACGTCATTCGGGTCGACCGCTATTTCCCGGACCGCCGCATGGACAACCATGCCGAATTTGACAGCGCCACGTGGATAGCGCGCCTGGGCATGGGTTTGCAGGACCTGGCCGACTCGCGGCTTGGCGTCACTGTCGCCGGCCTGCCGGACACGCTGAACGTATCCTTCCTGACTGAAGGGTCGCTGCAACAACTGGACATAAACACTGCGCTTGGCCTGCGACTCGATTATGAAGGCGCCGGCGGCTATTCGCAGAGCGTCGTCTTTCACGACGGCCTGTACCAGCGCGGGCGGACGGCCCCGATGCCCTGGGGAACGGAACGGGCGGCCGACCAGGTGATCGAACTGGAAAGCCTGTCTGACTTTCAACTGTCGCCGGCCCGCCATGCGCCCGCTGACTGGAGCGGCAGGGTCGTCGTGACCTTTATGCTGCAGAACACCGGCGCCCATACACGGGCAAAGGTTATCGTGCGTAGCCCGGAGTGAGATCAGTGCAGCATTCATCCAGCGTATCGGCGTTGTCGCGGCCACTATCGCCCGGCCGGGTCCGGGAAAGAGAGTGTCGATGACCAGATTTCTCAACATACGGCGCAGCGCCATCGTCAACCCCTGGCGGGAGGCCAGTCCGCAGGAACGGCGTCGCTGGCTTACCGCCTATGCTTTCATGAGCCTGCAGTTGATCGGCCTGTTTGTCTTCGTCCTGGGCCCGCTGGTCGTATCGCTCTACTACACCTTTACCCGCTGGGACCTGATCGCCCCCGCCCCCAAATGGACCGGCCTGGGGAACTGGCAGCATATTTTTCAGGACCCGCGCATCATCCAGGTGCTGGGCAATACCATCTGGTTCATCCTCTGGGCCACCAGCAGTTTTCTCATCCTGTCGCTTGCGCTGGCCGTCCTGCTGAACCAGCGACGCCGGGGCACGACCCTGTTTCGCGCCCTGTTCTTTCTGCCCTACATCACCTCACAGGTGGCGGTGGGTCTGGTCTGGAGCTGGATGTTCAACACGCGCTCCGGTCCGCTACCAGTCTTCTTTCGGCATCTGGGCCTTGAAATCCCCAACCTCTTGCTGGACGAAAGCTACGCCATGATGGCCGTCGCCACGGTGGCGACCTGGCAGGCCCTCGGTTACGGCATCACGATTTACCTGGCCGGGCTGCAGGGGATTCCGGGCGAACTGTACGATGCGGCCAGTGTGGACGGCGCCACCGGCTGGCAGCAGTTTCGTTTCGTCACCATGCCGCTGCTCTCGCCCGTCGTGCTCTTCCTGACGGTCACGTCCTTCATCGCCGCCTTCCAACTCTTTGACCTCGTGGTCATTTTGACCGGCGGGGCCACCGGCGTCGCGCCAGGCGGCCCGGGCGGCTCCACCCGCACCATCGTGCTCTACCTCTACGAACAGACCTTTCTGTTCTCCGAGCGCATCTCGGGGCTGGGCTACGGCGCAACCATCGGCTGGATTCTGGCAGCGCTGATTTTCGTCGTGACGATGGCGCAGTTCCGTTTCGCGCGCAGCACGGTGTTTTACCTGCGCGACGAGGAGCGCTGAGGAGGCCCGGCATGCGCGCCACCCGTCCTGTATCCTCAGCCTTCTATTATGGCCTGCTCGGGCTGCTGGTCGTGGCCTATCTGGTGCCGGTCACCTGGGTGATCTCCACGTCCCTCAGGACCAATGCCAACCTCCTGCGGCCAGACCAGTGGATACCCAACCCGATTACCTTCGAGCACTACACGACCGGTTTGCTCGACGCCCTGCCCAACCTGGCCCGTTACACGTTTAACACCCTGCGCATTGCCGGCCTGTCAACCCTGGGGATGCTCCTGTCCTGCTCGCTGGCCGGTTATGCCCTGGCGCGCTGGCGCTTTCCGCTGCGCAACGTCTGGTTTTACGGGCTGCTGGCGACGATGATGGTGCCCGGACACGTGACCCTGATTCCAACCTACGTGCTGTTTCGCAAACTGGGCTGGCTGAACACCCCCAATCCGCTCATCATCCCCGCCTTCTTCGGCAGTCCCTTCGCGACCTTCTTCTTCCGCCAGTTTTTCCTGGCCTTCCCGCGCGAACTGGAGGACGCGGCGACCATGGACGGGGCAGGGGCGCTGCGGACTTTCAGGAGCATCGTCCTGCCCGTGTCCAAACCGGCCTTCATCGCCCTCGGCGTGCTGCACTTCACGGGCATGTGGAACGGGTTTTTTCTGCCGATTATTTATCTGCAGCGCAAGGAGCAATGGGTGCTGACCCAGGCGATCCGCAGCCTGCTCGGTCGCTATGACAGCCCATGGGGCGAAATCATGGCCGGTGTTGTGCTGATGACGCTGCCGATTGTCTTGATGTATGTTTTGGTACAGCGCTATTTCGTGCAGGGAATCACCTTCAGTGGCATTCGGGGATAGCCCCGGAGGCAGGAGAGAGATCATGAATGACGCCACGGTCGACGTTGAGCGCTTCCAGCGCGACGGCTTCCTTTTTCCTTTCACCATCTTCAGGTCCGACGCGGAACTGAGCCGCCTGCGCGCCACTTACTGGCGTCTGCGCGCCCTGTTGCCGCCGGGCACCTCCACCCAGGAGATGAAGCAGTGGCACGACCTTGACCTTGAGCTCTGGCAGTTGGGCAGCGATCCCCGCATCCTGGATGTCCTCGAGCCCATTATTGGCCCGGATTTCTATCTCTGGGGCTCACAGTTCTTCAGCAAGGACCCGGGCGACCCGAGCGTGGCCGGCTGGCATCAGGATGCCGCCTTCTGGCCCCTCACGCCGCATCGCACGGTCACGGTCTGGCTGGCCTTCGAGGACAGCGACGTCGAAAACGGCGCGATGCAGGTCATCCCCGGCACGCACCGCGCCGGCATCCTGCTGCACGAGAGCGAGCACGACGAACACGACGTGCTCAACATGCGCCTCGAGCGCGGCAACTTCAGCCGCAACGACGCCGTCCACCTCTGTCTGCGGGCCGGGCAGATCAGCATTCACGACGACAACCTGGTGCACGGCTCCGCACCCAACGAGTCCGACCGCCTGCGTTGCGGCCTGACCCTGCGCTACTCCGCCAGCGAAGCGCGCGCCGATGCAGAGCTTTGGCCGACTTTCCGCGCCTGCTTCGTGCGCGGCGAGGACCGCCACGGCCACAATCCCCTCGGCCAGGCGCCGACAGACATCCTGCGCGAATTCGTGCTGACCTGAGCCCTGAGAGGAACTGCCAAATTTGACACAGCTTTCGGATGGGCTCAGAAGGTTAAAGAACTCATGCTGAGGAATTCGACAGCCGGCATTGCGCTTTTGGGGCTTGTTGAACTGCTGGTACGCCACAATACCGATCTGGCGATGACGGTCACGTTGGCCTCCCTGTCGCTTACCCTGTTCGGGCTCGCGCTAAACAGCATCGCCATGGAGAGCTTTCGACCGGCGAAAGAAATACTTGCCGCAGGGGCAACTATAGGAAACCTAGATGAATTGGCGCACGATTATGGCCACGTAAAACGCGACCAAAGTTCCTTCGCTCTTGCCTTAGTTGCCAGTGCATATTTGCTGATATTCAGAATCCCCAACTACGCAACTATAGGGGTTGCGCCTTGGTTACTGACACCGGTTGCCCTCATTTTGTTGATCATTCTTGTCCGAAAACAACTTGTTTTTGGGCTGCTGCTTGTCGTGAGACCCGTTTTCTACTGGCTGATGTACGGAATGGCCGCCGTAATCTTGCTGGCTGGTGAAACGACGTTGACAGTCCAGGCAGTGCTGTTTGTCATTGCCTTGCTTGCCGACGCATGGCTCTTGGCAATTCTGGCGATCTGGGCGCCCGATATCATGCAATTGCTGAGTTGAAGTCCGCTATGGTCATAACCCGCTAGCCACGCGCCCACGACGTCCTGCGCGAATTAGTGCTGACGTAGCGCCAGATTCCATTCCCCTTGAATTCGTGTATGATGACAAGAGATGACAAAGGAGCGTCCTGATGTCGCTCTTTACATTCAGTCAGGAGCGTACACAATGGCCCAGACCGTGAAACAGGTAATGAATGAAGTTAACCGGGCTAAGCAGGAAAAAGAGATGCGCGAGAAAACGAGGTTGCGCAAGTGTGTTGAGAATGTGTGCAATGTTTACAAAGCGCATCTTCAGCACGGGGGGTTTGTTCGAGCGGATTCGTGTGTAATCTCAACTGATTGTATTGAGGCTCTCGCCTCTCACGGAGTGAACCTCGACAAAAAAGAGTATCAAGGAGCGCTAATTCCCGGTGAACTTTGGCTTGTACAACCCGAATCCATACCTTCGGCTCAGATGAAAAATCTCATCCTTTCACTGTGGGACGAAGATGAAGAAATCCCTGACAGTGTCGCGGTGACCCTCAAGGCGGACTAAATCACGCGCTGTGACCGTCTTCCAATGCACTGAAAGTTAAAGCCCCTCTCCCTCAGGGAGAGGGGTTTGGGGTGAGGGCCGCCCAAAGACATCCTGCGCGAATTCGTGCTGACCTGAGCCCTGTTCCGCTCAGCCCGTGAGCGAGGACAGGTCGACGATGTACAGCTGGCGTTCGCCCTCGTGCGTCGAGTCGATGCACACCAGGCTCCCGTCGCGGTTCCAGCGGGGATGCAGGTCGCAGCGGATCTCACCGCTGAGCGCGGGGTCGGAATGGAAGCGGCCGACGTCGAAACGCGTATTGCTCTCCAGGTGATACAGCATCAGCAGTCGTTCATTGCGCCGCGCATCGGGATAGCTGTCCGTCAGCAACCACCGGCGGTCCGGGCTGAACGAATTGTGGCCGTCCCTGGTGAGGGTATCGGCGCCGACCACCCGGGCCTCGCCCGATGGATCGTCGTAGAGATGGAAGTGCCGCCCGCCATCGTACCGGGTCCAGGCCAGGATGTGCCCGTCGTCGCGCCAGTCGTAGTGCGAGACAGTGCCCGATCCTTCCAGCAGGGCGAGGTTGTCGCCGTCCGGGTCCGCGGTGAAGAGACGCGTATGGAACCCCTCCGGCGACGGCCAGCGATGCAGAAAGGAGATGCGATTGCCCGCCGGGTTCCACTCCAGATGGTTCACCCAGTGTTCAACGCCCTGCATGGTCTCATTCGCTTGCACTTCAGCCAGTTGCGCCAGACTGACAATCAGTCGACTGTCGCCCGTGTTGAGGTCCAGGTGCCAGATGCCGTCATCCGCCGGCGCGCATTGCCCGACGCTGCGGTCCGGCAGGCCGACGTAGCCATAGCCGGGTCGGGTGCGCTGCAGCCGCGCGAAGTTGAGCGTCACCGCTTGCCTGCCGTCCGGCGCCAGCGAATAGACCGGGCGCGGCAACAACTCGCGCTCCCCGCTCTCAAGGTCCAGGATACAGGCTGCAAAGGACTCCGCCCTGCGCGTGTTGAAGATGATGCGACGCCGCGGACCACCCGGCAGCCACTGCAGCATGTTGGCCTGCTGCCAGCACCAGACAGTGCTTTCTGCCAGCGCCTGCCAGCGATAACCGTCATGGCTGTCCAGCATGCCAATGACGGCGACGTCTGCCGGCGTCGGTGGGCGGTCCATGAAGGCCACCCGCAACGCCAGCAGGTAACGCCCACCCGCGTCCCAGGGCGTCTTGTCGTAATAGCCGAAAAAGTGATGGAAGGGGCCCTGCGTGACGCGCGTCACGGGGCAGGGGCGATTCACAATTGCCATGGGCTGTACCGGACAGTCTGAATAACCAACAGATGCATCCGACTATATCCGCTGAGGGGCACTGGCTGAAACCCGTCGCAGCGGCGGAAGGGAGGCGTGAATGTCGCTATACTCGTCGCCTGAGTCCGGCCCCGGCGGCACCTGCCGGCCGGTTGATGCACAGGGAAAGCGCCCCATGAAAATCACTGACATCGTGTTGTTTGAAATCAGCGCCGCCCGGGATGAGGGCGTGAGACGCACGCGGGTGGCGCTGCCGCTCGATCTCTACCCCGAGGTGGAGCATCCCTACCCGCCCAATCTGCGCGTCAACGAGCTGAAACAGATCTTTGTCGAACTGCGGACCGATGAGGGCGTGTCCGGTCTCTTCGGCGCGATCGATGGCCGCCAGGCCTACATCATCGCCACGCAGTTGCGCCCCCTGTTGCTGGGGCAGGATGCCCTGGCGACCGAACTGCTGTTTGACCTCATGCTGCGGCTGGACCGGCACGGGCGTTCCGGCGTCTTCATGACCGCCATCAGCGCCATCGACTGCGCGCTGTGGGACCTCAAGGGGGTGGCCTGGGGCCAACCCGTCTACCGCCTGCTGGGCGGGCCGACGCGCCGGCAGGTACCGGCCTATGCCAGCATGCTGGGCCACGCGACAGAGCCGGAGGCCGCGGCGCAGGGCGCGGCGGACTTTCAGGCGCAGGGCTTCCCGGCGCAGAAGTGGTTCTTCCGCCACGGGCCGGGCGCGGGTCAGAGCGGGATGGAGCGCAATATCGCGCTGGCGCAGGCCGTACGCGAGGCGGTCGGCCCACACTACCCGCTGATGTTCGACGCCTTCACGAGCTGGACGGTGCCTTATGCGCGCGCAATGCTGCAGGCCCTGGAGCCGCTCAATCCCACCTGGATGGAGGAACCGATTCCGCCGGAGCGCGTCAGCGAATTCCGCCAGCTGCGACGGGCATCGCGGGTGCCCATTGCCACGGGCGAACACGTCTACACCCGTTGGCAGACGAAGGAACTGCTGGTCAACGAGGCGGTGGACGTGCTGCAGAATGACCCGGACTGGACGGGCGGCATCAGCGAACTGGTGAAGATCTGTACGCTGGCGTCGGCCTTTGAGGTGCCGGTCATCGCCCACGGACATTCCCTGCTGGCCGCGCTGCACGTCGCGGCGTCACAGTCGCCCGTCGCCGTGCCCTGGGTGGAGTATCTGGTCTATCACCAGCCGCCCAAACAATATTTCCAGACCCGGCATTACGAACCACAGAACGGTCATCTCGCGCTGCCGGAACTGCCCGGCCTGGGCATGGCGCTGGATGAAAGCAGGATCGAAAGGCGGGTGGAGTTGACCTTCTGAGCGGCAGGCTGCCAGTCTTTTCCCGGATCAGGCGCCATGCAATTACTACTGATAAGACCTCTTATCACACTTTGACGGGTAGCGGGAAAGAGGATAACATCCAGCACAGTCTGTGAATCGCGCCAGTCTATTCTGCCATTTCCGGAGGACAGATAATGAAGACCCTGATGCTGATACTTGCATCACTGCTCCTGCTGCCAATGTTTCCCCTTGCGGCCCAGGAACGCTGTGTAGAGAACCCGACGAGCCCGCACTCCGCCTGGGAGATGCGTGTCGGTGTGGGAAATGGCTGGATTGCCGGCGGGCCAGATAGTTGCATGTTGTACATATCCGCCGCCGACGAGCCAGTCCTGGGAACGCGAATTTACCGCTTCGGGGCAGCCCCTGTTGACACCATGGAAGAACCCCCTGTCAGCGATGAAGTCCCGGTTGGCGTCGGACAAGGGGCCGTGGTCACCAGCGGCCCGGCGCGCATCCGCAGCGGACCTGGCCTGGAGCATCCGCGCCGGCGTTGGTGCAACGTTGACTGGCCGCTGACGGTCTGGCCGCCGGCGCAGAACGGCTGGCTGCGCGCCAGCTGTTATGGCGCCAACGGCTGGATCCACGAGTCGCTGGTGCAAATCGGCGAGGCAGAGACCGAATCCGACACCATGCCGGCCACGGTCAGCGATGAACTCCCGGCCGACGACGGGCAGGAGGCCGTGGTGACCAGCGGCCCGGCGCGCATTCGCAGCGGGCCCGGAACAGAGCATCCGCGCCTGCGCTGGTGCAACGTGGACTGGCCGCTGACAGTCTGGCCGCCGGCGCAGAACGGCTGGCTGCGCGCCAGTTGCTATGGCGCCAACGGCTGGATCCACGAGTCGCTGGTGCAAATCGGCGAGGCAGAGACCGAATCCGACACCATGCCGGCCACGGTCAGCGACGAACCCCTGCCCCCCAGCGGGCAGCCGGCCGTGGTGACCATCGGCCCGGCGCACATCCGCAGCGGGCCGGGAACCGAGCATCTGCATTTGCGCTGGTGCGGGATCGGCTGGTCACTGACGGTCTGGCCGCCGGCGGAGAATGGTTGGCTGCGCGCCAGTTGCCATGGCGCCATTGGCTGGATTCACGAGAACCTGGTGAATATCGGCGAGGAAGCGACCGAACCCGACACCATGCCGGCCGCGGTCAGCGACGGACCCCTGCCCCCCAGCGGCCAGCCGGCCGTGGTGACCACCGGCCCGGCGCACATCCGCAGCGGGCCGGGAACCGAGCATCCGCATTTGCGCTGGTGCGGGATCGGCTGGTCACTGACGGTCTGGCCGCCGGCGGAGAATGGTTGGCTGCGCGCCAGTTGTTATGGCGCCAACGGCTGGATTCACGAGAACCTGGTGAGCACCGGCTAAAGACCCTGTCACGGGCCCTGAAGCAGTCAGGGAAAGAACAGCACCGGGTGCCAGGCCTCGCCAACGCGGGGCCTGGCGTCAGGCGTCCGCCAGCGGCGGCTCGACATTCCATTCCTGCGCCAGCGAACCCAGCAGTTCCCAGGCCGGCGGCGGTATGGGGATTCCACCCCGGTAGCGCTGCGCCATCATGCGCTCCTCCGGTTCGCCGGGCAGCAGCACTTCATCGTGCCCCTCGACGGGACGTATGGCGTGCGCGTTTTCGCGCAGTTCGTCCGCCAGGCGCGTGAAGCGCTCCAGCCCGCCAAAGTGCTCAATCGACAGCGCCAGCATCAGCGTGGGGTTGCCATGCGGGTCGGTCCCCTCCGCGCCCGAGGGCAGCGTGCCGGCGAGCAGGACCGGGATCAGCGCCATCATCAGGTTCAGCCCGTAACCCTTGTAGCTGCCGAAGGGCTGCAACATGCCGCCCGCGAAAAGCGCGTCCGGGTCGCGCGTCGGTTGACCCTCCGCGTCCAGCACCCAGCCCTCCGGAATTTGCTCGCCACGGTCACTGTAGACGTGCATCTTGCCGGCCGCCACAATCGAGGTCGCATAGTCCAGCACCAGCGGCCCCCGGCTCGTCGGCACGCCCCAGGCCATCGGATTGGTGCCGGTCACCGCCTCCCGACCGCCCCAGGGCCCCACCTGGGTGCCGGGACAGCCGACCATCACCAGGCCCACCAGACCCTGCTCCGCCAGCCAGGCGGCATATTCGCCCAGACGCCCGATGTGATTGCAGTTGGCCAGCGAGACCGCCGCCACGCCATGCTCGCGCGTCATGCCGCGCAGCAGCGCCATGCCATAGCGCGCCCCGGTCTGGCCGAAGCCGCGCCGGCAGTCCACCACGGCGATGGCCCCGTGACGCTTGCGCAAACGAGGCCGGCTTGCCGGGATGATCGCCCCTTCCTTCACCTGGCGCAGATAGGCCTGGTGGCGCAGCACGCCGTGCGAATCGTGGCCGCAGAGGTTGGCCCGCACCAGCGTCTCCGCCAGGTAATCGGCGATGTCCGGCGGCGCGCCGGTGGCCCGGTAGAGCCGGCTGGAGAAGGCCGTCAATGCTTCCGCGCTGACCTGCGGCATGGCTATGTCCCCTTCCCCTGCGGCTCCAGCGCCGCGCGCAGCACGCCGTCGCCGGCAGCGAGACGCGCCTGCGCTTCCTGCGCGTTCAGGCCAAGACGAGCCATCAGCACCGCCGGCTTGACCGCCTGGTCAGTCCGGCGCAGCAGGTCCGCCGCTTCATCTTCACTGATCCCCCCCAGTTGCGCCACCATACGCCGCGCCCGCAAGGCCAGCTTGCTGTTGCTGACGCGCAGGTCCACCATCAGGTTGTCATGCACCTTGCCGAGGCGAATCATGGCCGCCGTGCTCAGCATGTTGAGGACCATCTTCTGCGCCGTGCCGGCCTTCAGCCGCGTCGAGCCGGCGATCAGTTCCGGCCCGGTCAGGGCGGCAATGCCGATCTGCGCCGCGTCCAGCAGCGGCGCCGGCGCGCTGCAAGTGATGGCCGCCGTGCAGGCGCCCTGCCCGCGCGCATATTCCAGCGCGCCCAGCACAAAAGGCGTTCGTCCGCTGGCGGCGATGCCGACCACCGCGTCCCCTGCCGACACAGCCAGCGCCCGCAAGGCCCGCGCCCCGTCGTCAGCGCTGTCTTCCGCGCCTTCGACGGCGCGCAACATGGCGCCCTGCCCCCCGGCCAGCAGGCCCTGCACCTGCTCCGGCATTGCGCTGAAGGTCGGGCCGCACTCCACGGCGTCCAGCACGCCCAGACGGCCGCTGGTGCCCGCGCCAACGTATATCAGACGACCGCCGTCACGCAGGCGGGCGGCGATGCGCTCCGCCGCTGCGGCGACTTGCGGCAGGCACTCGCGGACTGCGGCGGCCACGGTGGCGTCTTCCCGGTTCATCAGGGTGACGATCTCCAGTGTCGACATGCGATCGATGCCGCGGCTGGCCGGATGCTGCGCCTCCGTGTGCCCGGCCTGGCCGGGTGCCGGGCGCCGGGCGCGGCCGGGTGAAGTCCGCAAGAGCCTGGCCTAACCCGTCGTCTTCATGCCGGCGGCGATGCCGCTGATGGTCGCCAGCACCTCGCGCAGCACGGCCTCCTGCCCCGGCGCGTCCGGGTTCGCGCGCAGTTCCTGCAACAGCGCGACCTGAATGAAGTTCAGCGGATCGACGTAGGGGTTGCGCCGTTCGATGGAACGGCGAATGACCGGGTTGTTCTCCAGCAGGCTTTCCTGCCCGGTCACCGCGCAGATCATGCGCCAGGTGCGCGCGTGCTCATCCCTGATGCGGCTGAGGTAACGCCGGCGCAGGTCGTCATCCTGCACCAGCTCGCGCGCGTAGAGGCCGGCGATGCCCAGGTCGGCCTTGGCCACGTCCAGTTGCGCGTTTTCCAGCAGCGCGTTAAAGAAGGGCCAGCTGCGGTACATCACCTGCAGCAGGGCCAGACCGCCATTTTCGCGCGCGCACCAGGTCTCCAGCGCGTGTCCCACGCCGAACCAGCTGGGGACGATTGCCCGGCTCTGCATCCAGGAGAAGGTCCAGGGAATGGCGCGTATCGAGCCGAAGCCGCCGGCGGCGCTGCGTTTTGCCGGCCGCGAACTGATCGGCAGGCGCGCCAGTTCGCCGATCGGCGTGGCCTGCTGCCAGTAGTCCAGAAAGTCCTCACTGCCGTAGACGAAGTCGCGCCAGGCCACCATGCCCAGCTCAGACAGTTCGCTCAGCGCCGCCGTCCAGGCGGGCTCCACCGTCACCTCCTGCGGCGAGCCCAGCGCCAGCAACATGGCGTGCATCACCTGGTGCAAATGCCGCCGGCCGATGTCACGGTTGCCGTAACGGTAGGCAATGACCTCGCCCTGCTCGGTGATCTTGGTGCCATACTTCAGCGACCCCGGCGGCAGCGCGCGGATCGCCAGGTTGGTCGGGCCGCCGCCGCGGCTGATGCTGCCGCCGCGTCCGTGAAAGAGTTGCAGCGCGACGCCGTGATCGGCGCAGGTTTCGGTGAGCTGCTGCTGCGCGCGGTAAAGGTGCCAGTTGGAGGCCAGATAGCCGCCGTCCTTGCTGCTGTCGGAATAGCCGACCATCACCTGCTGGTGCAGGCCGCGGCGCCGCCCCCGCGCCCGCAAATGGCGCATCCAGGCCTCGTTGGCGAAGAGCGCGCGCATGATCGCCGGGCCGCCGTAGAGGTCGTCGATGGTCTCGAAGAGCGGCACCAGTTCCAGCGTTTCGTCGACGCCGACTTCGCTGGCCAGCAGCAACATGGCCAGCATGTCGCTGGGCGCCTGGCTCATGCTGGCGATGAAGGTATCGATGGCGATGACGCCGTATCGTGCCTGGGCCGCGGCCACCATGCGCCAGGTGCGGATGACGCGCTGCGTGTCTTCCGAAAAGTCGCCGACGTCGACGGGGAAGAGGGGCCGTGGATTGGCGATCTCGCGCGTCAGCAGGGCCTGTTTCGCGTCCTCGGCCATGCCCGCATAGTCGTCGGCAAGGCCATAGTGGCGGAAAATCTCGTCCAGCGCCTCACGCTGCAGGCCGGCGTCCTCGCGCACTTCCAGCGGCACCAGATGCAGACCGAAAAGCCGCAGCTTGCGGATCAGACGCAGCAGCGAGCCGTTGGCGACCTCGCAACTGCCGTTGGCCTCAAGGCTGCTGCGGATGCGCTCCAGTTCGTCGATCAGTTCGCGGCTGTCGTCGTAGGCGCCCGGGGATTCATCCAGCGTGGCCCGCAGACGCCGGCCGACCAGGTGCAGCAGTTGTCGCCAGGGCTGGCCCGGCCAGCGCGCTGCCAGTGCCGCCGCGTCCGGCTGCCGCAATAGCGTTTCGCGCAGATCGCTGACGTCGTGGCCGGCGCTGACCGCGTGAGTCAGTTGCTCCTGCAGCAGCGTCACCTCGCGCAGCCACAGCTCAATGGCCGCCCGGCGCAGGGTCGTCAGGGTCTGCAGCGTGACCCCGGGCGTCACGTTGGGGTTGCCGTCGCGGTCGGCGCCGATCCAGGAGGCGAAACGCAGCAGGCCCTGTGGCTGCGACCACTCGCCCTGCGGATATTCCCCGTCGAGGCTGCGGATCAGGTCCTCGTAGACGTCCAGCACCACGTCCATGATGACGCTGGTGAGATAGTAGAGGCCGAAGTCGACCTCGTCCATCACCGTCTTGCGCGTGCTGCGGTTGGCCGGCGTCTGCCACAGCGCCTCGATCTGCTCGCGCAGCGCCGCCAGAAAGATCGCCCGTTCGCGCGGCGAAAAGTCCTCACGGTCATGCCGGTCCATCATCTCCGAGATGGCGCGCAGCTTGACCAGCATCTCCTTGCGCTTGGCCTCGGAAGGGTGCGCCGTCAACACCAGCCGCACGCGCAACTGGTCGAAAATGCCGACCATGTCCCGCGCCTCAAGGCCGGCCGCGTGCAGACTGCTGACGGCGTCCGCCACCGACTCGCGCACGCTGCCGCCGCGTTCCCGCTGACGCAGCACACGCGCGCGCTGGATGTCCTCGGCGATGTTGATCAGCTGGAAGTAATTGCTGAAGGCCTTGACCAGAATCCCGCGCTCATCCGACTGTAGCGAGAGTACACGCTGCCACAGTTCCTCCAGCAGCGCCGGGTCGTCCTCGTCGCGGCGGCGAATGGCCAGCTTGCGGATGTACTCAACCAGGCGCAGCGCGTCCTCGCCGTGTTGCTCAACGATGACCTCGCCGAGCAGGTTGCCCAGCAGATGTATGTCGCGGCTCAGCGCGCTCTGGCCATTGCCCGGATGACTCATGCAACCCCTGTCCCGCGGCAGCGCGGACGCCAGTCGATTAAGGCGCGGTCATTATCGCGGCATGCCACGCGGGCCGCAAGCGTCGGGGCGTTTTCCCGGTCGCTGATTTCAGCGGCATTTGTTGCGCCCTCACCATGATAATGACTCCCGCGCCTGGGTTGAAACAGGACGTTTATTTGCGCCCTCACCCCCTAACCCCCTCTCCCTCAGGGAGAGGGGGAAACGCTCGAGTGTTCTATGGCAATGAAGGGAAGAGGCAATAGTCGCAAGACTGGTTAAAGTCCCTCTCCCTGTGAAGGACTCCCGCGCCTGGGTTGAAACAGGACATTTTTTGCACCCTCACCCCCTTACTCCCTCTTCCCGCCCCTGCGGCGTTTTGTTGGGGTGCGGGCGATTTGATAAATCGCCCCTGCCATGACCGCCTACCCGCAATACTGCTCTCGCAGCACGGCCTTGCGCACCTTGCCCAGGGCGTTCTGCGGCAGGGACTCAACCAGGTGCCAGCGCCGCGGCACCTTGTAGCCCGCCAGTCGTTGACGGCACCAGGCCTCCAGTCCCGTCGCCTCCGCTGCGGCTCCATCTTCCGGCTGCACCAGCGCCGTGACGCGTTCGCCCCAGTCCTCGTCGGCGCAGCCAATCACCGCCGCCGCCCGCACCTGTGGATGCTCCAGCAGCGCCCGTTCCACCTCCGGCGGGTAGACGTTCATGCCGCCACTGATAATCAGGTCCTTCGCCCGCCCCTGCAGCGTGAAGTAGCCATCCGCCGCGCGCTCGGCCAGGTCGCCGGTGCGCAGCCAGCCATCCGCCGTGAAGGCCGCCGCCGTCTGCTGCGGCCGGTTGTGATAGCCGGCGCAGACGTGCGGGCCGCGAATTTGCAGTTCGCCGACGTTACCGTCTGGCAGGGGCAATCCCGTCAGCCGGTCGACGACGCGCGCCTCCACCCCCGGCAGCGGCAGCCCCACCGAGCCCCGCCGTCGTTCGCCATGCAGGGGGTTGGACAGGTTCATGCCCGTCTCGGTCATGCCGTAGCGCTCCAGCAGGGTGACGTTGAAACGCCGCCGCACATTCTCGAAGAGATCGTCCGGCAGCCGGTCGGAGCCGGAAGTCAGCAGGCGCATGAAACTGAAATCGTAGGTCCGCCCCGCCGCCGCCCGGTAGAGACGGCGGTGAATGGTCGGCACGCCCATGAAGACCGAGAAGCGGCGCGACGCCAGCAGCGCCAGCACCCGGCCGGCTTCGAAGCGCGGCAGCAGCACGGCGGTGGCGCCGGCGCGCAGGGCGCCGTGCAACGCCACGGTCAGCCCATGCACGTGAAAGACCGGCAGCACGTGCAGCAGCACGTCGTCACGGCGCCAGCCCCAGGCCTCGTGCAGGGCCTCAATGTTGGCCGTCAGGTTGCCATGGGTGATCAGGGCGCCCTTCGGTCTGCTCGTCGTGCCGCTGGTGTAGAGCATCAGCGCCACGGCATCCGCTGCGGCGGGCGTTGCGGCAGTCACTGGCTCATGGGCCGCGACATGTCGCGCGAACGCCGCGTCATCGCGCAGGGCGACGCAGCGCAGGTCCGCTGTGCTGCGCGCGATCGATGCCGCGGCCTGGTTACCTGCCGCATGGAAAAAGAGCGTCGCGCCGGAATCGGCCAGAAAGTAGCGCAGTTCCGCTTCAGGAAAGGCCGGGTTCAGCGGCAGGTGCACGGCGCCCAGGCGGCAGATCGCCAGGTGCAGTTGCACAAAGGCCAGGCAGGTGGGCAACTGCGTCGCCGCGCAGGCCCCGGGACGCAACCCCAGGTTTTGCAGCCAGCCCATCGTGCGTTGCACCCGGGTCTCCAGGTCGCCATAGCGCAGGGACTGCGCGCCCGCGGGCGTCAGCAACTCGATGGCGACCTTGTCCGGCTGCGTCAGACTGTGCTCACGCAATCTGTCGAGAAACAATGGCTTCATGGAGCGACGGTCTCCACGCCGGCGTTCGTCACTGTGCAGCCGACCATGCCCGTTTCCCCGATCCGAACCCAGCCCGCCAGGCGAGACAGGGGCTCGATTGTATCCCGCGTCTCACAGCGCCGGGCATGCTGCCCGCGCTTCTGCTACGATACGCGCGTCGTCCAGCACGAGGGAGCATTCATGAAAGCAGGTCCGGTCATCTCGATCATCATGGGCGACCCCGTCGGCATCGGCCCCGAACTCATCGTCAAGGTGCTGGCCGACGACGATTTGCACCGGCGCTGCCGGCCCTTCATCATCGGCGACCTGGCGGTCATGCGCGCCGCGGCCGCCGGCCTGGCTGCCCCGCTCCGCTTCCGCGCGCTTCAGGAGCTCGCCGCCGCCAGCTTCGAGCCGGGCGTCATCGACGTGCTGAATCCGCCCGGCTTCGCCCTGGGCCCGCTCCCGCCGCCGGCCGTCCATCCCAGGCTCGGCGAGGCGGCGGCGCGCTATCTCGCGCTGGCGTATCAACTCGCCATGCAGGGCAGCGTCGACGGCGTCGTGATGGCGCCGATGAACAAGGAGTCCTTCCGCGCCGCCGGTTACGATTTTCTTGACGAATTGCAGTTTCTCGGCGAGATCACGGGCAGCGCGGAGCCCTTCATTCTGGGCGCCGCGGGGCCCGTCAAGGCGGTCGCCGTCACCGAGCATTTGCCCTTCAGAGACATCGTCAGCCACATCACCCGTGAACGCGTCCGCCGCTATATCGGACATCTCGATCAGGTGTTGCGCCAACTCGGCCATGCGGCGCCGCGGATCGGTTGTGCGGCATTAAACCCGCACGCCGGTGAAGGCGGGCTGCTGGGCCGGGAAGAGATCGACGTCATCGCCCCGGCCATCAATGACGCGCAGGCTGCCACTATCGACGTCAGCGGGCCGGTCCCGGCCGACGTCGTCTTCAAACGCGCGCTCGACGGGGATTTCGACGGCGTCGTCTGCATGTACCACGATCAACTGAACATCGCCCGCAAGCTGCTGCCGCGCCAGGATATCGCGACCCTGTGGATGGGCCTGCCGGTCATCGGCGCCACCACCGCCCACGGCACCGCCTTCGATATCGCCGGTCAGGGCGTCGCCGACCCCGGCAGTCTGCGCGCTGCCCTGGATTACGCCATTAAGCTGGCATGCCAGGACAACAGGCAACAGCGATCTGAAGCATGACGCGACCCGCCGGGCAACTTCCCGCCTAGCTGGCGATGGCCTCCGCGCCGACGTTGGTCTCAATCCAGCTGCGCAGCGGCACGTCCACCGCCTCGGGCGAGGTGTAGCCATAGTTGCCGGTCGGCGAGGCGCCGAAAAGCTGCTGACGGATCGGGTCCATCCGTTCGTTGAGGCGCGCGTCGAGCGTGACTTCGTCGCGCGGCCGCAGCCAGCGGTAACTGTAGCCGTAGAAGAGCACCTTGCGCGGGCTGTGCCAGTGGTTGGCGCTGGTCGAGTGCCAGAGGCGCCGGTCAAAGAAGACCGCCGAGCCCGCCGGCACCAGCACCGGCACGCCGCCGGGCAACTCGCTGGCGCGATCGCCATTGGGGAAGTCGATGGTCTTCTGCAACTGGCTGCCCGGCACGACGTGGAAATTGCCGCGCCCCGGCTGTGAACAGTCCGTCAGGAAGAAGCCGACCTTGAGCGAGATGCGGGGCTGCGGGTCGGTCTCCAGCTCCAGGTTGAGGCGGCCGCTGTCCTGGTGCCATTTGAGACCGTGGCCGCCGGCCGGGTCCTCGGGCGGGGAGAGGTTCAGATGCGAGTGATAAAGCTGAATGTTCCAGCCCAGCAGGCCCCAGACCCGCGCGAAGGTCTTCGGCAGGTCCACCAGTTCAAGCAGGGCCTCGTCGCGCCCCGCGAAGTCAAAAACAGCGACGCGGTCGCCAGCGCCCAGCTGCTGCTCTTCGCGCCGCGCGTCCACCAGCCGGTCAAAGGCCGCCAGCGCCCGCTCCAGCTGCTCCGGCGTCAGCGCGTTCTCGACGATGAAAAAGCCATCCCGTTCAAAGGCCTGCCGTTCGGCATCGTGCAACATAAAGTCCAGACAACGGGTATCCATTTTTTCTCCCTGCAGCCTGAGGTCCCTGACCGGCGCAGTGTACCGCGCTGCGCAAGGCCGTGCTATGCTTTGCGCAGTATTCACTGACGGGGCAGATCCTGACTGACGAGCAGGCATTCGCCACAGAACTCGCCGGGCGCCTGGGCGAACGCCGCCGGGCTCCACGCGCCCTCTTGCGGCGCCTGGTCGAGCGTTGCGGCGTCCCCTTCGCCCGCGAAATCCTGCGCGACTGCGAGGCGATACAGGCGGCCGGCGGTATGCTCACCGAAGCCGGTGACCGCCTGCGCAGCCCCGGCGGCGTCTTCCTCTACCTCGCCCGCGGCCGCATGCGCGCCGCCGAGCGCCATGCCCTCTTCCCCACGCGCCAGGCCCGTCAGCAACGCGCCCGCGAACGCTACGCCCCCTTCAGGCGCAGCGATCGCAAAGCCCTGCCAAAATCCCTGCTGCGCCGCAGCGGAAAGGTCAGCGCCATGAAAGTTTCGCTCACCGGCCGCCCGGGCCAGATCGAAAGACGTCATGAGCTGGTGATCACCACCATGACCCACAGCCCGGCCACGCCCGACCTGCCCCGTGGCGTGCCGCCCCTGCCGGGTTCGCCCTTGCCCGTCACCGTCTACGTCAGCGCGCGTCAGTGGCGCAAGGTGGAGGAAGCCTTGAAACTGCCGCAGGAAGAACTGGTGGTGGATGGCCACTGCGCCTGGGACGGGGAGACGGGCTGCCTGGCGCTGCACGCCACCCGCGTCAGCACGCTCTCGGCGGAAGCCCTGGCGCGCGCGCGGCGCCAGGCGGAGAGCGGGACAGCCGCGTCGTCAGACTAGCCCTTCAACGGCCCCGGTATCTGCGCCAGGCGGAAGCCCACCGAGGCATGGGCGCGCTCCGGCGCCAGAAAGTAACGAAAGTCGATGACGGCCCGCTCGGCCTGGCTCAGGAAGGAGCCGCCGTGCACCAGACGTTTGCCGCCGGCCGCAGCGCCTTCGGTCGGCAGCGCGTCGAGGCACCATTCCCAGACGTTGCCGGCCATGTCCTGCGCACCGCAGGGGCTGGCCCCCTCGCGATAGCGGCTCACCTGGGTGGTCATGCGGATGAAACTCTCGCGCACGTTGCAACGTTGCCGGTCGAATTCGTCCCCCCAGGGGAAGGCGCGCGCGTCATCGCCACGCGCCGCGCGCATCCACTGCAGACTGGTGGGCAGCGAGACTCCCACCCCCAGCCGGTCACTGAGCCAGTTACAAAAGGCCATCGCCTCGTACCAGTTCACCCGTTCGCGCGGGCGCAGCGCGTTGCTGAAGGTGGGGGGCTGCGGCCCTGAATGGCGCCCGCGCCAGTCACGCGCGGCCGGCGGCCACCAGCGCGCGTTGGCGTAGCCCTGCGGGTCCTGCGCGAAGGCCTCAAACTGGGCGTTGGTCACCGGGTAGCGACTGATGCGGAAGGCTGCCACGTGCCGCTGTTGCGGCTGCGTCGCGCCGTTCTCCCCCTGTGGCGTCCAGTGCAGTTCTCCCGCCGGCACCTCGCACCACTCCAGCAGGGGCAGGTCAAATGCCCCGGCCGGCGCCGGGATGACGGAAGCGTCAACCTGTTCTCCAGGCAAGGGGAAGGAAAGGGCCACCAGCTCCGGGTTGCAGAGTCTGGCCAGTCCCTCCGGATCATGACCGGGATGCTGCTCGCGAAAGGCCAGAAAGGCCTCACAGCCCAGCCGGCGCGTGCTGTCCAGCTTCACCAGGGCGGCGATCTGACGGTACTCCCGTTCCGCCTCGCGCCGGCTGCTCACCCGCTCCAGGCCCGCTTCCGCCTCCGCCAGCACGGCGTCCAGGTCCACAAAACGCGAGCGGTGACCGGCCGCCTGCGCCCGGCGCAGCAGAAAGACGGCCTCGTCGTACTGGCCCTGCTGCATCTCCCTGGTCGCTTCGCGGATGCTTTGCTCAAGGTCCTTGTGCGGCGCATCGTCGATGTCGCCCGCCCGCGGCGCAGTTGCCGGTCCGCGCAGGGCCGTCTGCTCCGCCGCCTCAAGCGAACGCAGCAGCGCCTCCAGCGCAGTCTGTTGCAGGCCGCGGCTGAAGTCCACGTGCTGGATGTCACGCAGGGCCGCGGGCAGTTCCACTTCCGGGTGAATGAGCAGCGGGAAGACGATGCGACCCAGACTGTGGGCCAGGTTGAACTCACGCAGGCAGGCCGTTGAACGGACTGACTCGGGCGAGAGCAACCACAGAAAGCCCTCGCACCACTCCAGACGGCGGTAAATTTCGTGCCACCAGTTGGTGCCGGCGTAGAGGCGCTGGTCGTACCAGATGTCGTGCGTGCCCAGCGCGCTGACGATTTGCACGCAATAGGGCTTGTCAACGCGCGCGTAGCTGACGAACAGCTTCATCGTCGACGCCGGTCCGCGGCCGGGCCGGGCTCCGCGCCAAGTTGCCGCAGCACCTGGCGCGCCAGCTGGCCGGTCTCCTGCCGTTGCCAATGCGGATGACTGTGCTCATCGAGCAGCGCGCGCAGGGCAGGCACACAGCGCCGCGTACCGATCCGTTCCAGCGCCGCCACCGCGTACCAGCGCACCGTCGGGTCCTCGTCCTGCAGCGCGGCAATGGCGTAGGGCTCGCCCTCGCGCCGCCCTGCCTCGCCCAGCGCCACCACCGCCGCCAGCCGCACCAGGGGTTCGCGGTCCACACAGAGCGTGCCCAACGCCCTGATGCCCTCGGGATGCACCAGACGGCCCAGGGCCTCCGCCACTGCCTCGCGCACCAGGTCATCGGGATCGCCCGCCAGCGGCAGCAGATGCCGCGCGGCGCGCGCATCGCCACATTCCAGCAGGGCGCGCAGGGCCGCAATGCGCAGCGGCTGGTTGCTGTCCTGCAGCTGGGTAGCCAGCGCGTCGCCGGCGGCCGGGTTGCCCAGCGCCGCCAGCGCTTCCACTGCCGCCCAGCGCATCATCCAGTCCGGGTCGCGCAATTCCTCAACCAGACGCGCCACGATCCGGTCGCTGCGTTTGCCGCGAAAGTGCTGCGCCCACGCCGTCAAGGCGCGCGAGGCTTCCTCACGCTCGCCCCAGGCGCTGTGACGCAGGTTGGCCAGCAGCGATTCCAGGGTGTCGGTCGCCGGCGGCCGCTGTCCCGCGTGCGGCATCTGTGCCTGCGCCGCGGCGGGCAGACCATTTTCACGCGCGCGCAGGGCCTCGCGCGCGGCATCGCGCACCGACTGGTCCGCATCGCGCCGCATCCGGCGCAGGGCCTTTTCCGCCGCCGGCGCCTCAATGCGCGACAGCGACGCGGTCGCCAGGCGCCGGACATTCGCCTCGTCGTTCTCCAGCAGTGGCAGCAGGGTCGACAGCGCCGGCTCGCCAATGGCCGCCAGCGCCATGGCGGCGGCCCGGCGCACGCGCCAGTTGTCATGGCGCAGGTTGGCGGCCAGCGCCGGGGCGGCCATGGCGTCGCCAAGACCGGCCAGGGCTGAACTGGCCTCAATGCACACCGCAGCGTCGTCGTCATGCAGGAGCTGGACCAGGCCCGGCACGGCGGCGCCATCCTGCAACAGGGCCAGCCCCTGGCAGGCGGCGCGGCGCAAGGGCGCGGCCTCGTTCATCAACAGCAGCAACAGCGTTGGCAGGCCCCGCTCGCGCAGGCTGCGAATGGCCACCCGTGAGGCGTCGGCGAGGCCGGCCCCGGGCTGCATCAGACTTTCGCGCAGCGAGTCCAGTATGGGGACGTCCAGTTGCCACAGCGCCAGCACGGCGGCGCGCCGCACCGCCGGGTCGCCTTCGCGCATGGCGCCCAAAAGCACCGGCAGCGCCAGTTCCAGATCGATCTCGGCGAGGGCGCCGGCGGTGGCGACCCGCCGGTCATGACGGGGGCTGTGCGCCACCCGAATCAAGTTGCCGATGATCGGCTCTATGGTGCGCGCCGGCACGTCGATGCCATGGGCGATGCAACGCAGGGCCAGAAAGGGATTGACGCGGTTGATGTCCAGCAGCGTCTCTTCCGGTCTGGAGCCCAGACAGGCCGCGGTGATGATCATCGTCTCGCGGCTGTCCTGTTGCCGGTCACCCCCCTCCCCCGTGACCGGCGGACGCAGCTGGGCCAGAAAGGTGCCGTCCCGCTGCGCCTGCGCTGCAAAGTAGTCCATCTGCGCCTGCCAGGTGAAGCGCAGGCGGTCCCCCTGCCGCTGCAGAAAGTTGGTGCGCACCGCCGCTTCCAGCAGGTCCCGGCGGCCAATGTGCGCCAGGGCAACCCGCTGCGTCACGTGAACGCCGGCCTCTTCAGCGATCATCGCGCCGGCCAGCGCGCCGAGGCCGGCTTCCAGCTCCTCCAGGCGGATACCCGTGAACAGACTGTCATCCGGCTGCCGCAGCCACATTTCAGCGGTGACGCGGCGCAGCAAGGCGCCCCGGTTTTCGACCGCTTCGCTGCCGGGACGGGTCTTGTGCAACAGGCACAGCGCCCCCAGCAGGAACACATTGCGCGCCAGCAAACGCAGCGGTCTTGCCTCTTCGTCCCGGCCACTACCCTGCGCCGGCACGCGCTCCAGAAACAGGGGCGCGGCCTGCGGCCCCAGCCAGCTCTGCGCGTAAAAGCGGATGTTCTCCGGCGACAGCGGGTCCATCTGTACCAGCGGCAAACCCAGGCTGACGTCGAAGCGGTAGTCCTGCGAGCGACAGGTGATGATGACCTGCTGTGGCGCCGTCGCCGATGCCAGCCACTTGCGCAGCAAGCCGACCTTGTGATGCCGGTGGCTGCCGATTTCGTTGAGGCCATCCAGATACAGCGTGACCTGACCGCGCGCCAGCATCCGCAGCGGATCGCCCGGCAGCGACCAGTGCGAGCGAATCAGTTCCGGCACGGTCATGCGGTCTTCCCAGTCGGCGAGACTGATGAGCAGGGGCAGGGGCCCGGTGCGCAGCAACTGCCAGCTGTGAATATCGTGCAGCGCCAGGTTGTGCAGCGCGCTGGACTTGCCGCTGCCGGGTTCACCGACGAGCACCAGCCGCGGGTGCCGTTCACGGATCTGCGCCAGCGTGCGCGGCGCGGCGCGGCGCCCGGCCAGCGGCGCCATTTCAGCCAGCGCCGGCGCGTGGTCGATCACCACGTAGCGGGTCTGCTCCAGCCAGGCCTGGATACCCGGCGGGTCCGGTTGCGCGCGGTCCCCGCTGATGACGCGGTCGACCGGGCTGGCCTGTTCCAGATACTCCTGCATGCCGCGCCGGGTGTAAAGTTCGACCGCCAGTTCGGTGAGCGCGCGTTCCGTCGGGTCCGGCGCCAGGCGAATGCGAGCGGCAAAGTGCCGCCGCAGCACGGTCACCAGTTGTTCGGCGTTGTGACGAAAGCGGTTCGGGCTGCGCCAGTCGCTGAAATCGAAGTACTGCGCCCGCTCCACCTCCATCGGCCACTGCGTCTCCTCGATGTGTTCCAGCAGCACCGGGATCAGCGGGCAGCCGATGCGGTCGGCGCGCGACAGCTCGCGCTGGCAGTAGCGCGATGCCACGTAGCCGCGGGTGATGACCGGGATGGTGGCGGCGGCGCTGTGCAGGGCGTCCTGCAATTCGCTGCGCCAGTCCTCGCCGGGCAGAATGTTGAGCCGGTCCATCCACACGCGTATGCCCGCGCGCCGCAGGGCGGCGGCCAGCAAGAGCGCGAACTCGGCGTCATCGCTGCGATAGCTGACGAAGACGTGACTGTCGCCGGTACTGGCTGTCCCGGGGCGCGTATCGGGCGCCGGATGGCCCGGCCATGCTGTGCTGGCGGGTGGCTGCTCGGGACTCATGCGGCAGGGGCTCAGGGGTTACCAACGGCGCTCAAGGTATAACACGCGCCGCGCCAGGGGTCAATCTGGCTGTGCGGGCGACATGATATGTCGCCCCTACGGGACACGCAATGGCACCGCTGGTGTGCTGCGGGCTTACGCCCTCGCTACCCCTACATCATCCGCTGTAGGGGCGACTTACCAAATCGCCCGCCCCGGCTGTAGAACAATTTCTGAAATTCACCAAACTCGCCACATCCCGTTTGTGGGGGGATGGTTTGGCGGTGTGTTTGATGGTTAATAATGACTACACGAAATGACGACCTGCGTCACAAGCGTGACGAGGTCACCCCTGCTGCAGCACGACCCGGCCCGTCTCGCGCGCATCGTAGCCCGGCTCGCGCCCCAGCGCCGCGCGGAAATCGCCCTCCGCCAGCACCTCCAGCAGCGCCTGCATGCCGGCCAGCGCGCAGTGCCGCTCCGGAATGCAGAGGTCGAAGCGCTCCTCGCCCACCGGCACGAAGTCCAGCCCCAGCGCCAGCGCCGCCCGCCGCAGGCCCAGGCCGCAGTCCGCCGCGCCCGAGGCCACCGCCGCCGCTGCGGCCAGATGCGTATAGACCTCCTGCCCGTAACCCGGAATGTCGTCCGGCGGGATGCCCAGCCGCCCCAGTTCATAGTCCAGCAGCACGCGCGTGCCGGAACCCCGCTGCCGGTTGATGAAGCGCGCCCGCGGCAGGTCTTCCAGTCCGCGCAGGTTCAGGGGGTTGCCGCCGGCCACGATCAAGCCTTGCTCGCGATGGGCGAAGGTCACCAGACGCAGCGCCTCCTCCGGCAGCCACTGTTGCACCGCCGCCACGTTGTAGTCGCCGCTGGCTGCATCCAGCAGATGCGTACCGGCCAGGTGCGCCTCCGCCCGCCGCAGCGCGACCAGCCCGCCCAGTGAGCCCACGTTGGCCGACACCAGACGCTGACCCCGCTGCGCCAGCCACTGCGCCAGCAGGTCCAGCAGGGGATCGTGACTGCCCTGCGCCAGCAGGCTGCGCCGAACGTCCTGCAGCGGGCGCAGCAACTGCACGGAAGTTTGCGCGCCCCGGTTCAGCCCCTCGCTGAAGCGCGGCACCAGCGCCAGGCCGTCGGCGCGCACCAGCGAGGTGATGACGCCCGCGCCCTGCCCCAGCGGCGCGGCCAGCAGGCGCTCATCCACCTGCGCCAGCGTGACGCGCACGAAGTCATCGTCGCCCGTCGGCGAGACCAGCTTGCGCGTCATGATTGCGCTCACCTCGCTGCGCGTTGCCTCGCCCAGGCCCAGCCAGCGCCGCAGCAGCGGCAGCACGAACAGCTCGCCCGTCAGCGCCGCGCTGACCGGGTAGCCGGGCACGCCGATCACCGGCACGTCCTGCGCCATGCCCAAAATCACGGGGTGTCCCGGTCGCACGGCCACGCCGTGAACCAGCAGTTCGCCTTCCGCGCGCAGTACGGCCGCGCTGTAGTCGCGGCTGCCCGCCGATGACCCCGAAAGCAGCAGCAGCAGGTCAGGTCTCTCAGCCAGCGCCGCCAGCAATCCCGCGCGGATCGCCTCCAACTCGTCCGGTACGCTATCCAGCACCGTAGCTTCAGCGCCCGCCTGCCGAATCTGCGCCGCCAGCACCAGACTGTTGCTTTCGACGATCTGGCCCGGCGCGGGGTCAACGCCGGGCGCGACCAACTCACTGCCGGTCGGCAGGATGAGCACGCGCGGCCGCCGGCGCACCAGCACGCTGTCGTGGCCGCAGCCGGCCAGCGCCCCGAGGTCAACCGGCCGCAGCACGTGGTTGGGCGGCAGCACCAGTTCGCTGCTGACCATGTCCTCGCCCAGGGGACGGACGTGCTGCCAGGGGACGACCGCGCTGCGAATCGCGATGCCGTCGTCGCCCAGCGCCTGCGTATGCTCGATCATGATGACGGCGTCCCTGCCCGCCGGCAGCGGGTCGCCGGTGTTGACCGGCTGCGCCCCGGCGGGGACGCGCATGGTCAGCGGGCGCGTCTCGGTCGCGCCTTCCGTCGCCGACGCCGTCACCGCGTAGCCATCCATGGCGGCCGCGTGATAGTGCGGCGACGACAGACGCGCATAAACGGCGTCGGCCGTCACCCGGCCCGGGGCCGCGGCCAGCAACACCCGCTCACCCGGCAGCGGCCCGTCCCGCCCGACCGCGCGCAGGGCCGCCAGCAGTCGCGCCAGCGCCTGTTCACGCGGGATATCCTCAAGGTAGATGTTGCGCTCACCCATGGCGGCAGTATAGCGTGCTGGCTTCAGGCACCCTCACCCCCGGCCCCTTGTCCCGTCCTGGGGGACGGGAGCCCTTCTCAGGGAGAGGGGAGCCCTTTCCCGTTCAACCGCGGGAACCCTTCCCAAGGTGAGGGGAGCAACCTTTCTCTCGCTTTGCCTGGTAAATTCCTGTATTGCTGCCAGCAACCGTCAGCGGGGAGGGCGAGACAACACTTTCCACGACGGATTTCTGGGGGAAAAACGGCACAAGCGCTGCTAAACTCCCCTCTCCCTGAAGGGCTCCCACCGAAGGTGGGAAGGGGCTCCCGCGGTTGAGCGGGAAAGAGGGGCCGGGGGTGAGGGCCATCTCTCATTTGACATCAGAAGGAGCCAGCCCATGACCCTGCACTTCGGCTTAAATCTGCCCGCGGGCCCCATCATCGGTCCCGTCGGCAAGTTCATGGACGACCTTGACCTCGCCCTGCCGCAATTGGCCGGTCATTTCGACAGCCTGTGGATGACCGATCACTTCATCTGGGACAGCAATCCCTGTTACGAAGCCTGGACCGTCATGAGCTACGTCGCCGCCCGCTGGCCCCAGTTTCGCATCGGCCCCATGGTGCTGGGCCAGAGCTACCGCAACCCCGCCCTGCTGGCCAAAATGGCCGCCACCCTGCAGCATCTCTCGGGCGGGCGTTTCATCATGGGCATCGGCGCCGGCTGGAAGGAAGACGAGTACCGCGCCTACGACTGGCCCTACCCCCGCGCCGGCATACGCATTGAGCAATTGCAGGACACGCTGGAAATCATGACCCGCCTGTGGCGTCAGCCCGGCCCGGTCAGCTGGCAGGGACGCCACTACCGCATCAGCGACGCCTTCTGCGAGCCGCGCCCGGACCCCGTGCCGCCCATCATCGTCGGTGGCGGCGGCCGCAAGACCATGCGCCTCGCCGCGCAGTACGCCGACGGCTGGAACCTGCCGGATTCGCCCATCGAACGCTTCCGCGAGCGCCACGCCATCCTGCGCCGGCACTGCGAGGAACTGGGGCGCGACCCCGCCAGTATCGAAGTGTCCTGGTTCGGACGCCTCAGCATCGCCGCCAGCGAGCAGGCCGCCATCGCCCGCAGCGACGGCCGCTGGACGCGCGGCAGGGCTTTCGTCGGCACGGCCGGCCAGTGCATCGAGCTGATGCAGCCCTTCGTCGAGGAAGGGGTGAGTTACTTCATGCTCGACATTCTGGATTTCGCCGACGAGGATGTTTTGGGCGCCGTGCTGGAGGAGGTCCTGCCCGCCTTGCGACGGACGTCGGGATCATCGCCTGAAGGGAGTCGATCATGACCTGTCACGTCGACATTTTTCTGCCGCCCGGCCCGGACAAGGGCAAAATCAGTGCGTACATGGACGATCTCGACGTCGCCCTGCCGCAGCTGGCCGGTCACGTCGACGGCCTGTGGATGAGCGACCACTTCATCCGGGACGACGACCCCTGTTACGAGGCCTGGACCGTCATGAGCTACCTGGCTGCCAGATGGCCGCAATTTCAGATCGGGTCGATTGTGCTGAGCCAGAGTTACCGCAACCCCGCCCTGCTGGCCAGGATGGGCGCCACGCTGCAAACGCTTTCGGGCGGGCGCTTCATCATGGGCATCGGCGCCGGCTGGAAGGAAGACGAGTACCGCGCCTACAATTTCCCCTTTCCGCGCGCCGGCATCCGCATTGAGCAGTTGCAGGATACCCTCGAAATCCTGACGCGGCTGTGGCGCCGGCCCGGCCCGGTCAGCTGGCAGGGTCGCCACTACCGCGTGAGCGACGCCTGGTGCGAACCGCGGCCGGAGCCCGTCCCGCGCATCGTCGTCGGCGCCGGCGGACGCAAATCCATCCGCCTGGCCGCGCAGTACGCCGACGGCTGGAACCCCGCCGTCTTCACCCTCGCGCCCTTCCGCGAGCGCCTGGCCATCTTTCAGCAGCACTGCGAGGAACTGGAGCGCGACCCGGCCGACATCGAGATCTCCTGGAGCGGCCGCCTCAGCGTCGCCGCCGGCGAGCAGGCCGCCCGGGATCGCAACAGCCGCTCCCGGGAACGCGAGGGGGCTTTCGTCGGCTCACCTTCGCAGGTCATCGAGCAGATGCAGACCTTCATCGACCTGGGCGTCAGTCGCTTCATTCTGGAGATTCTGGAGTTCAGCGCCGAAGACGTTATCGGCATCCTTAAGGAAGAAGTCCTGCCCGCCCTGCGTTGAAGGCCTGGCCGCGTTCATCGCAGCGCGCTATGCTTCGGGTACCTCTCCCAACTGTTGCCAAAGTCCCTCTCCCTGAGGGAGAGGGGTTTGGGGTGAGGGCCCGCCCCACAAGGATTCCCCATGAAACTCGTATCCATCGCCCCGGACATGCGCCTCGGTATCTGGCTCGGCGACAACGTCGTCGATACCTCCGCCACCGGCATCAGCGGCATGCCGCATACGCTGGCCGACGCCCTTGCCGGCGGCGCGCCGGCCCTGAGCTCCCTACGTAACCTGGCCGCCGACCCGCCCGGGGCCGCCCTGCTGCCCGCCGACCAGGTGACCCTCGGCCCCTGCGTGCCGCAGCCGGGCAAGATCATCTGCGTCGGCCTCAACTACGCCAAACACGCGGCCGAGGGCGGCCAGGCGATTCCCGCCACGCCCGTGCTCTTCTCCAAGTTCAACAACAGCCTCGCCGGTCCCGACGAGGACGTTCCCCTGCCCGCCACAGCGGTGGAATACGACTACGAAGTCGAGTTGACCGCCGTCATCGGGGTGACGACGCGCGACGTCAGCGTGGACGACGCGCTCGACCATGTCGTCGGCTACTGCTGCAGCAACGACGTCAGCGCGCGCGACCTGCAGATGCTCACCGGCCAGTGGCTGCTGGGCAAGACGCTGGACAAGTTTCTGCCGCTCGGCCCCTGGCTGGTCACCAGCGACGAGGTGCCCGACCCCCAGGCGCTGGGTCTGCGCTGCCGGCTCAACGGCGAACTGCGCCAGGACTCAAACACCGCCGACATGATCTTCAGCGTGGCCGAAATCGTCAGTTACACCAGTCGCTACATGACCCTTGAGGCCGGTGACGTCATCTCCACCGGCACGCCCGAAGGCGTCATCATGGGCCGTCAGCCGCGCGTCTGGATGAAGGCCGGCGACGTCGTCAGCGTCGAGGTCGACGGTCTCGGCCGCCTGACGAATCGCCTCGTCTGATCGACAGCATCTGGTCACTGACACTGATTGAAAACATCGAAAACAGGGGAAAGCCCCTCTCCCTGAGAAGGGCTTCCGTTCCCCTGGACGGGACAAGAGGTTTGGGGTGAGGGCAATCAACCGCCCTCCCCGGATCAGCCAGGGTCACACTCCCAGCGTGCCGAAGTAGAGTTCGAAGAAACGCGCCACGTCCACCGACGTGGCCACCTCGTGCGGGCCGTTTACGTCAGCCCGCCAGCCGGTCTTGCCCGGCGACTCGCCCAGATCGACCGACACCTGGCCGCTGCTGAATTCGCAGATCCCCGCGTCAAACAGGCAGGTCGCCGCCAGCGGATCGTGCAGCGTCATCACCGCGCGTTCGGTGAACCACACCTCGGCGAAGTCCATCACCGGGCGCAGCAGACCCTTGCTGAAGCGCCCCCGCACTTCATCCGGTGACAGCCGCACCTGCGTCGTCACGTCCAGCCCCACCGAGCGATGCGGCCGCACGGGCGCGCGGTACACCATGGCCGTCGCGTGCGGATCAAGGATGGCGTTCCACTCTTCAAAGTCGCGCACGCCGCTCCAGTAGGAGCCGCCCATCAGCATCAACCCGCCCAGCAACGCAGGGATTTCCGGGTCGGTCGCGAAGAGCAACGCCACGTTGGTCAGCGGCCCGATAGGCAGCAACCACACCTCGCCCGGATGCGCCCGGATCGTGCGCCGCATGAACCCGATCGCCTCACCGCGCGGGAATTCCGTGGCGTGCGGCCAGTTGCCCAGGGCATCGGCCTGCGGCGCCCGTGGCTGACGTTGCTCGACCAAGAAGGGCTGTTCCGCGCCGATATGGATCGGGATGTCTACCCCCGCCTCGCGGCAAAGCGCGCTGGCCAGCATGGCGCGGCGCTGGCCCTCGCCCGTGACCGTCGTGATGCCCAGCAACTCGCAGTCCGGCTGCGCCAGCAACCAGGCCAGGCAGGCCGCGTCGTCGATGTCCGAGCCGATGTCCGTATCCAGCAGTACCTTCATGCTCTTCTCCCCAATTGCATTGGCAGCAGTCATTCTAGCAGCAGCGTCGTGGCCTTGCGTCATGACACGGAACGCGAAACACTTGCACAGTGACCACAGTGTCTATGCCCCCGCCTCAATGAGAGGGGGACCTGTAGCAAGGGACCAGCCATCATGCGACTTGGAATGTGCAGCGCCTTTTTGCCGGAAAACATGCACGACTTCACGCCGGCGCTCTGCCACCGCGTACGCGAGCTGGGCTTCAGCGGCGTGTTCACCCGCTTTCGCCAGAACGACCCGCATACGACCACGCGCGCGGAGGCACAGGGCTTCCGTGACCTGCTCGCGGGCGAGAACCTGCGGCTCTTCCAGGCCACCGGCTACTGGCAGAACCTCGTCACCGGCGACGAGAACCTGCGCCGCGAGAGCGTCCGCACCCTGCAGGCGGCCCTGCGCCTGGCCGGCTGGCTCGGCGCGCGCGGCATCGATACCGGCCCCGGTTCGATGAGCCCGCACGGGCCCTGGGCGCCACACCCGGAGAACTGGACGCCGCTCGCCCGCCGTCAACTCATCCGCAGCCTGCGCGAGGCCGCATTCGCCGCCGAAGACGCCGGCGTCTACCTCAGCGTCGAGGCACACCAGACCGTCACCCTCGAATCGCCGGAAGTGACGCTGGACGTGCTGAACGCCGTCGACTCGCCCTGGGTGCGCCTGGATTACGACTCGGCCAACTGGCTCAACCTGCGCACGGCCTGGGAGAGCGGCGCCGCCATCGATCACCACTTCGACCTGCTGGGCGACCACGTCGTCAGTTGCCACGCCAAGGACGTCTTCGTCGAGCCGCGCCTGGTGATTCACATCAGCGATGGCTGCGCCGGCCGCGGCCTGGTCGACTTTCGCACCCTTTGTCGCCGCATGCACCAGCTGTCGCCGGATTACCCGATCATCATCGAGGGCGCGCAGACGGAGGACCTGCCTGAGGTCAGCGCGCTCTTCCACGGCATCGCGGCGGCACTCGATATCCCGCTGCTGGACGCCGACGAGAAAGCGCCGGCATGAGCGACCTGCGCTTCGCCGCGCCCAGGGAACGCCGCGTGGCCCTGATCACCGGCGGCGCCCGCGGCATCGGCCGCGCCACTGCCCTGCGCATCGCCAGGGAAGGCCGGGACGTCGCCCTGCTTGACCTGCTGGACGACGAGGGCGCGCAGACCGTCGCGGACATTGAGACGCTGGGGCAGCGCGCGCTGTACCTGCGCGCCGACGTGACCGACGAGGCCGCCGTGCACGACGCCGTCGCGCAGACCGTCGCACAGCTGGGTCGCCTCGACATCCTCGTCTGCTGCGCCGGCGTGCTGGGCGCGGAAGTGCCCTTTCTGGAGCAGACCTCAGCCGAATTCGAGCGCGTGCAGCGCATCAACGTGCACGGCGTCTTTTACGCCCACCAGGCGGCCGTGCCGCACATGCTGGAACGGGGCTGGGGCCGCTGCGTGACCATCACCTCCGGCGCGCGCCTGGGCGGCACTCACGTCGTGCCCTACTCCTGCTCCAAGGGCGCCGTCTGGTCCATGGTGCGCGCCCTCGGCAACGCCTGGCCGCGACAAAACGTCTTCGTCAACGGCGTCGAGCCCGGTCGCGCCCTGACCGACATGGTGGTGCCGCGCTTCACGCAGGAGTTTCTGGATAACCCGCCGACCGCCATCGGCCGCTACTCCGATCCGGAAGAGGTGGCCGAGGTCATCGAGTTTCTCTGTTCCGAGCGCAACACCTACACCACGGGCGCGGTCTGGAGCGTCAAGGGCCAGAGCGGTTAGGGAAGCCTGGAAGTTTCCCCCTGTTCTGCCCTCACCCTAAATCCCTTGTCCCGTCCTGGGGGACGGGAGCCCTTCTCAGGGAGAGGGATTTTTTTGCAAGATATCCCTGTCACAATAATCCTTCCAGCACTTCTCCCCCTCTCCCTGAGGGAGAGGGGGGCGGGGGGTGAGGGCGGCTCCTACCCGTACCACTCCTTAAAGCGCCCCACCGAGGCGCGGAAGCCATCCTCGAAAGTCCCGCCTGGCGGCCGGTACACGCTCTCCAGCGACACCACACCCTCATAGCCGTCGCGCCGCAGCGCCGCGGCGATGGTCGGCAGGCGCGGGCCGATGTCGCCGTGGCCGAAGGGCACGAAGTCCGAGCGGGCGCGCGGGATGTTCACCACCACGTCCTTGATGTGCAGGTGGGCCAGCAGGCTGCCATCCGGGCCCTGCAAGGCATCGTAGGCGTCGGGCCAGGCGGGCTCGTTGCAGTAAAGGCCGTTGCCGGGGTCCCACAGCAACTTCAGCCGCGTCGTCCCCAGTTCCCCGATCAGTTTGCGCCCCAGCCAGGCGGAGGTGATCATGGCGTTGTTACCGTTCTCGACCACCAGTTGGGCGTCCATCGCTTCGGCGATCTCGACCGCCGGCGCCATCAACTGCAGCAGCTTGTCCCAGGCCCCGGCGGTGACGATCCACTGGTCGGCGCCATTGGCGCCAAACAGGATCATCTCCTTGCGGAAGCTCATCACCCGCACCAGCGGGCAGTCCAGCGCCCGCGCGAATTCGATGCAGCGCCGCAGGTATTCCAGCTGCTCGCGATACACCGGCGAGTCGCGCCCCAGCTCGCCCAGCGCCAGGCCGGCGAAGACATGACGCGAAATGCAGGACACCTTCAGCCCGTGCGCCTGCAGCAGGTCTTTCAGCCGCGCCGTCTGCGCGTCGTTGAGCTCGCCCACCTCAAGGTCATTGACGTACTGCAGTTCGGCGTATTCCAGGCCGAATTCGTTCATCACCGCGAAGGCCCGCTCCGGGTTACGGCTGATGCCGTCGGTGATCACCCCGGTCTTCATCGCTGCACCTCCACGCCGGAAATCGACTCGAGAATCTTGACCACACTCGTGTTGCCCTCATCCGGGAAGCGTTTGATGCCGGCCTTGAACAGTTCCCAGGCCGCGCCGGTGGCGAAGAGCGGCGCGCCCGTCTCGCGCCCCAGCGCCATGGTGATGCCGAGGTCCTTGGTCATGGTCCCGATCTGGCTGCCGGTATCGACGAAGCGGCGGTCCAGCACCAGCTCAGCGTTTTCCCGGTAGAAGGGAGAGCTGCCCGCGGCCGTATTGCTGATGACGTTGTAGAGGACCTGCCCCGGGACGTCCGCGCTGGCGCCCAGGGCCAGCGACTCAAAGATGGCGACAAAGGTGAGGCCGATGAAGGACTGCAGGGCCGCTTTCACCGTCTGCCCCATGCCCGGCGCCTCGCCGACGTGGAAAAGCTTCTCGCCGACCGCCCCCAGCACGTCCTGCTGCGCGGCGAATACGGCGCCGGCGCCGGCCGCCATCAGGGTCAGCGTGCCGGCGTCCGCGCCGGAGCGTCCGCCGCTGACCGGGCTGTCAATGAGGCCCAGGCCGCTGCCCTCCAGCAGTTTCGCGGCAGCGCGCATCTCGCGCGGTTCGATGGTGGCGGTGACGATGATGGCCCCGCCCGGCGCCATCCCGGCCAACAGGCCATCCCCGCCCTGCAGCAGGTCCACCACCTGTTGCCCGTTCATCACCATGATGAACACCGCATCCGCGGCGCGCCCGACCTCCGCGGCGCTGGCGGCAATCGCGCCGCCCGCCTCCTCCAGCATGGTCATGCGCTCCTGCCGCAGGTCCAGCCCCGTCACCGGGAAGCCGGCCGCCAGCAGGTTGCGCGCCATGCCCATGCCCATATCGCCCAGACCGATAACGCCCACCCGTTTCGTCGCCATATCCTGTTTTCCACCGGTATGAAGGCACAGGGGTCCGCAGACCCGCGCGAACTATCCTGCATCCCGCTACCTGGCGCAAGGAATTCTTCTGCGCGGCCAGCGATCCCACGATCAGCGAAACGATATCCAGACTGCAATACGGAGAAGCGTCCGCTGTTTGCCGATCCTCTCCGTAACAGGTGCTCCCCCTCTCCCTGAGGGAGAGGGGGTTGGGGGGGTGAGGGCAGGCGATTACTTTCCCGCCCTTTCACCTGACTGCCCCTCCAGCAGCTTGATCACACATTGCTTGTCCTCGTCGGGAAAGCGCGTATGCGCGGCGCGCACCTGTTCATGCGCAGCCCTGGTAGCCGGCAAGGACGTGCCGCTCGCCCGACCGAGCTCAAGACAGATTTCCAGGTCCTTGAGCGTGTAGCGAATCTGGTTGTCCGTGCCGCTGAAGCGACGGTCCAGCGCCCAGCCGGCCAGCTCCTGAAAATGAGCCTGCCCGTCGCTGCCACAGAAGGCCTCACGCAGCGCAGCAGTGGGCACGCCGGCGCGGGCGCCCAGGGCCAGCGCCTCCAGCAGGCCGACGCTGGCCACGGCGTAAAAGCCCAGCGTCGCCGCCTTGAGCGCCTGACCCAGCCCCGGTTCGGCACCGACGTGGATGAGTCGCTCGCCGATCGTCTCCAGCACCTCCCGCTGCGCAGCGACGTCCGCCTCGCTGCCGGCCAGGTAGAGCCCCAGCGCGCCGGCTTCGGCGACGCGCCGTCCACCGCTGACCGGGCTGTCCAGCCAGCGCAGGCCTCGCTCCTCCAGCAAGCGTGCCGCCTCGCGCATGACGCCTGGCCCGACGGTCGCGCACACGATGACCGTCCCGCCGGGCCGCATCCCGGCCGGAAATCCCTCCTCGCCCTGCAACACGTCCAGCACCTGCGGGCCGGAGAAGAGCATCAGGATGACTGTGTCTGACGCGCGGCCCAGCGCCGCCGGACTGTCGGCAACAGCGCCACCGGCCTGTTCCAGCATGGCCCTGCGCTCCCCGCGCAGATCCAGCCCGGTCAGCGGAAAACCGGCCGCCAGCAGATTGCGCGCCATGCCCATCCCCATCTCGCCCAGTCCGATCAGGCCAATCCGTTTTGTTTTCATCATCCTTCATCTATCCTGAAACCGGTGCAAGGCACAGTAGCGCGTCGTGGCGACGAATGGGCTTGTGTTCCGGGTAGCGGGACAAGGGGATGAGTCTCCACACCGAGTCCGCTGCCCTCACCCTAAATCCCTCTCCCTCAGGGAGAGGGACTTTGAATTGAATTGGGTAGCCATGATTCGTTTCACCCCCTCTCCCTGAGAAGGGCTCCCGTCCCCCAAGACGGGAAAAGGGGGCCGGGGGGTGAGGGCCATAAGGACCCGTGCAAATCAGGTAACAACGGGAAGTCTGGTCGCTAGCGCTCCACCACCACGCCGGTCACCTCCTCCAGCATCTTGATCACACTGTGCTTGTCTTCGTCCGGGTAACGCGCCACACCGGCCTTGATCAGTTCGTAGGCCGCGGCGGTGGTGAAGAGCGGCGCGCCGCACTCGTGACCCATGGCCACGCTGATGCCGACGTCCTTGGCCGTCACCGTAATCTGGCTGCCGGTGTCGATGAAGTCGCGCGCAAAGACATGGTCGACCAGTTTACGGAAGAAGCCTGTCTCGCCCGACTGGATGGCGCTCTTGCGAAAGACCTCATGCAGAACGTCACCGGGTATGCCGGCGCCGGCGCCCAGGGCCAGCGCTTCCAGCATGGCCATTGAACTGGTGTACATGAAGGCCTGCAGCGCCGCCTTGACCGTCTGCCCCATGCCCGGCTCCTCGCCCACGTGCTGCACCGTGTGCGCCAGGGTTTCCAGCACGTCGCGTTGCGCCTCCAGGTCTTCGCCGGCCGCGCCCACCATCAGCGCCAGTTGACCGATGGGCGCCGTCGTGCGTCCGCCACTGACCGAGCAGTCCATGGCGCGCAGGCCCCTCTCCGCCAGCAGGGCCGCCGCCGCGCGCACCTCCCGCGGCTCGATCGTCGACGTGATGATGACCGTCCCGCCCGGCGCCAGGCCCGCTGCCAGACCCTCATCGCCCTGCAGCGACTCAAGCACCTGCTGCCCGTTGAAGACCATCACGATGACCGTGTCCGCCGCCTGCCCCACCAGCCTCGGGGTCGTTGCTGCGGCGCCTCCTTCACCCTCCAGCAGCGCCATCCGCTCCGGCCGTACGTCGTAGCCCGTGACGGGATAGCCCGCTGTCAGCAGGCAACGCGCCATCGCCAGGCCCATGTCTCCCAGTCCGATCACACCCAGTCGTTTGCTTTTCATGTCCTGTTACTCCTCAGTGATTAGTGGTGTTGGCCTTCGTCCATCTTCAACCCAGTCAGCGGGCAATCCATTGTTCCTGTTCGTTTGGCGTACAAAGTGCTCGCCGTAAGCACACGCTTCTTCAAGAGTCTTGGTCTCCTTTCTTTCCCCCTCGAAGCCATGAATATAGGTTTCCCAGGCTAAGTGTCTGCGCTGGCCGCTATCATGCAAGTAAATGCGTACCAGGAATCCTCCGCATTGTGATTCGGATACAATCGCATAAGCGTATCCATCTGGTGCATCCTCCAATTTAGGAAACACCCACCGCGGCTCTTTGGAATCGTATCGACGACAGAACTGCCAACCCTCCGGCACGTTGTCTGCATTCGAGATTCCAACATCGCGCATTGCGTCACTACAGTTTTCATCTTGTTGAGCAGTTATTCCGTTGCCCCGGTTTGTCCGAAAGACATAGTCCTCACCAAACGCACATGCCTCTTGAAGTGTCATTGTCTCCTCACTTTCTTGAATGGTACTGCCGACTTCCCAAGACGGCTTTCTACGCTGTTTGCTATCATGCAAAAACACACGTGCCTTGAACCGTCCGTACGAAACGCGATGTACAATTGCATAGGCGAGTCCATCTGGCGTGTCCTTCAACTTGGGGAACGCCCAACACAGCCTTCCAGTAGAATGATGATGACAAAACTCCCAATCCTTCGGGATATTTCTTGCTGCTAGTTCAGCCACATTGAGCGTCGCGATAGCTTGCCGATCCATTGTCATGCGGATCCAGTCCTGTAGTCTCATATTCGCGACCTCTGCCGCAGACTCCCACCGAACTTTTTCTGCGGCTGTTGCATTTACAGTGATTCTGTTGACTCGCTTAGAAAGCATCCTTGCCTCCATCTTGGGCTAACATACAATTCAAGTCTCATTATAGTGTATTATTTGCGACTGTCAAGAGCTTGGTGAGGATAAGCTGCAATGGTTAACTTGCGATATTGTCTGAAAGACAGAACCAGACTCGCAAGCGACGCGCCATCCCCGCGGGATGCTATACTCGCGGCACGAGACTGCACACTGAACAGGATTTGCCATGTACCTCGGTTTGGAAATCATCGACTTTCACGTCCATTTTCCGACGCGCAAACCCATGTTCGACGGCCCGGGAGGCCCGGGGCCCGACCGGCGCCGTGAATACGTCGAGCGGCGTGGCGAACGACGGGCGCAGATCGCGCGCGCGCACGCCATGGACTACAACCGGCACTGGCGCCTGACCTGGGGCTTCGACCCGCCGGAAAGCGACCCGCCCGACGACGAGACCCAGGCCGACCGCTGGGCCGCCGAAATCGAACGCTACGGCCTGCGCGCCGTCGGCTTCGTCACCGGCGGCGGCAACGACCATCTCGCCGGCATCGTCGCCCGTCACCCGGACAAGTTCGTCGGCTTCGCTCACAACTACCTCTTCGGCGACAACGCGGCCCAGGAAGTGAAGCGCGGCGTCGAGGAACTGGGGCTGCGCGCCTACAAGCTGCTGGCCCCCGCGCTGGACCGCCCCATCGAGGACGAGGCCGGCTACCCCGTCTGGGAGATGTGCGGCGAACTGGACATCCCCGTGCTGATACACTTCGGCATCCTCGGCAGCGGTGGCGGCGTCCCCTGGCACGAGAACATCAACCCGCTCAAGCTTTATACTGTCGCGCGCGACTTCCCCGAGGTGACTTTCGTCGTGCCGCATTTCGGCTGTGCCTGGATCCGCGAGACCCTGCAGCTCTGCTGGGGTTGCGGCAACGTCTGCATCGATACCTCCGGCTCCAACCAGTGGGTGCGCTGGGTCGACGGCGAGTGGAACACGAAGAAGCTCTTCCGCAAGTACGTCGAGACCATCGGGGCGGAGCGCATCATCTTCGGCAGCGACTCCAGCTACTTCCCGCGCGGCTTCGCCATCCGCTACCTGCAGGACCAGATCCGCGACTGCCGCGAACTTGGGTTCACTGACGACCAGTTGCGCGCCATCTTCAGCGAGAACTCGGCGCGGCTGTTCAAGTTGTAGGGGCTGCCCTCACCCCCCGGCCCCCTGTCCCGCTCAGTCGCGGGCGCCCTTCTCAGGGAGAGGGGTGCAAGACATTGCAATGAGATTTCCTCAAAACGCCTTTCATCTGTAAAGGCCATTGCCAACGTCATTGAGCATAAATCTGTTTGCTACCTGCTATTCCACGATCTGTTTTGAAACAAGGAAAAAAAGTTTGATCTGTCCATACCCTCTCCCCCTCTCCCTGAGGGAGAGGGGGTTGGGGGGTGAGGGCGGCGCGCTACCAGGCATCCCGTCGCGGTTGGGACAGGGACCCTCTTTTTGCCCTTCCCTACCCTTAACGCTAGACTTTCCCGGACGTTCCTCTTTCAACCGTCATTTTTGTCTGAAGGAGTTTCCCATGAATCGCTTCCGTTTGTTGATGATATTCATTGTGCTGCTGGCATTCTCGGGCACGGCGCTCGCTGACGGACACGTCGTCGAGATCGAGTACTGGCAGTACAACTTCGGCGCCCGCGTCGACGCCATGAACGCGCTCATCGAGCAGTTCCACGAGGCCAACCCCGACGTGCGCGTCGTCCACAACAGCGACATCCCCTACGCCAACTTCATCGACGAAGTGGCCGCCTCGGCGCCCGCCGGTGTCGGCCCGGATGTCGTGACGCTCTTCTACGGCTGGATTCCGGCCTTCGTGGACGCCGGTTATCTGGTGCCGCTGCCGGCAGAGGACTTCCCCGAGGATTGGATCGAGAGTCACTTCTCGCCCATGGTCGCCAATTCGAAGTTTGAAGGTTCCTACTGGGCCGTCCCGACGGCCGTGCGCTCGCTGGCCCTGTTCTGGAACAAGGACATCTTCGAGGCCGCCGGTCTCGACCCCGAGGCGCCGCCCGCCACCCTGGATGAATTCATGGAGATCGCCATCGCCACCACCACCTACGACGGCGACGCCGAGATCATGAACATCACGCAGCAGGGCTACGCGCCGCAACTCTCCGGCCAGGCGCATCACTGGTTCCGCGAGGTGCTGCTGCGGCAATACGGCGGCGTCCCCTACAACGATGACAGCACCGAGGTGCTATTCAACAGCCCCGAGGGCTGCGAGGCCTTCGCCTGGCTGGCCAGCTTCGAGACCGAGCACAAGACCGGCAGCAACGATCTCTTCAACGGCGCGACCGATTCCTTCATCACCGGCACCGCCGCCCTGCACATCGACGGTTCCTTCCGCCTCGGCGGCATCGCGAAAGACAACCCCGATCTGAACTACGGCGTGGCAGAACTGCCCGTGGGCCCCAATGGCGAGCGCAGCACCTTCGGCTCCTACTGGACGCACGGCATCACCCGCCGCGCCGCCGCTGACGAGGCGCGCATGGACGCCGCCACGCGCTTCCTGCAGTTCATCACCACCGCCGAGGCCGGCGCCCTGTGGGTGGACATGGTCGGCGAGTTGCCGGCCCAGCTTGAGTCGGCCGGTGATCCCGATCTGCTGGCCGACTCGCGCCTTGGCCCCTTCGCCGCCGGGCTGGAGTACGCGCACGCGACCTTCTTCGTTAATGAGCCACAGCAGCGGCAGCACCTGATCGACGCCTTCGATCTCATCCGCCTGGGTGGCATGGACCCCTGTGACGCCCTGGCTGAAGGCGCCGCGCTGGAACAGGCCCTGCTCGACGACTTCTGGGCCGGACGCGGCTGATCCCGCCCCGGCTGTCTCAGCCACGATGCTTCGGGCAGCCTGACCCTCGCGGTCGGGCCGCCCGAAGCCAGGTCCGGGCACAATGCGTCCACCGAATGAACTCCGTGGCTGCTTGATTGCTCCTCTCTCCCTGAAAGTGAGAGGGGGCGAGAATGGCTGCCGCGACCACACAGCAAGCGCTCCCCTCTCCCTCAGGGAGAGGGGTTGGGGGTGAGGGCCAAAGCCTTGTTTCATTTGACGGTGGCGCGGCGCAAGATGCTCTGGGCCTATATCTTCCTCGCCATCCCCATCGTCTTCTTCGCCGTCATCCGCATCTATCCGGCCTTCTTCGCCTTCGCGATGAGCCTCTTCGACTACAATCCCCTGGCCATCGACCAGCCCTACGTCGGCCTTGAAAACTACGAGACCCTGCTGAACGAGTTGAACAAGCCGCGCTCGGTCACGCGGGCGTCCTTCGTCAACACCGCGGGCTACATCGTGCTGGGCATGCCGCTGCAGTTGCTGATCGCCCTGTTGATCGCCCTGATGCTCAACGAAATACGTTCATTCGCCACGCTCTTCCGCCTGGCTTTCTTTCTGCCCTTCGTCACCTCCACCATCGCCATCTCCTGGGTCTTCCGCTGGCTCTACCAGCCCCAGTTCGGCCTCTTCAACATTCTGCTCAAGGCCTTCGAACTGCCGCAGCAACGCTTCCTCAATCACCCGAACCAGGCCCTGGCTTCCATCCTCGCCGTCGTCATCTGGCAGGGGCTCGGCTTCGCCGTCGTCATCTTCCTCGCCGGCCTGAAGCACATCCCGCGCGTCTACTACGAGGCCGCCCGCGTCGATGGCGCCACCCGTTGGCAGACTTTCCGCAACATCACCCTGCCCCTGCTCAACCCCAGCATCGTCTACCTCGTCGTGCTGCAGTCGATCTCCTTCCTGCGCATGTTCGCGCCGGTGCTGGCCATGACCGACCAGGGCGACGGCGGCCCGCTCAACTCCACCACCACCGTCGTGCTGCGCGTCTATCGCGAGGCCTTCCAGCGCCTCAACATGGGCTACGCCGCGGCGCTGACGGTCGTGCTCTTCTGCATCATCCTGCTCGTCACCATCTTCCAGCTGCGCGTCACCACGCGCCGCACCAATTGATGGAGGGGGGACGATGAGCAGCGTCGAGCGCGCGCAAACCGCCCTGCCCCTGCAGCAGGCCAGCCCTGTTCGCAGCGGCGACCTGGCCCTGCGCGTTCTGGTCTACGGCCTGCTCATCCTGCTGGCCATCACCATGGTCGTGCCCTTCCTGTGGATGATCGCGACTTCTTTCAAGACCGCCTCCGAAATCCGCTTTCCGAACTTCTTTCCGAACAACCCGACGCTGGAAAACTACAGCTTCGTCCTGACCGAGACCGCCCTGCCGCGCTGGTACGTCAATTCCTTCATCGTCGCCGTCCTGAGCACGGTCAGCGTGGCTTTCTTCGATTCGATCGCCGGTTTCGCCTTCGCCAAGTACAACTTCCCCGGCAAGCGCGTCATTTTCATCGCTTTCCTCGGCTCGCTGATGGTGCCCACCGAGATGCTCATCATCCCCTGGTACATCATGTCGGTGAATCCGCCGATCGGCACCACCTGGGTCGATACCTACTGGGGCATCGCCTTTCCCGGCGTCATCACCGCCGCCGGCATCTTCCTCATGCGCCAGTTCATGCAGGGCGTCCCCGATGAACTGCTTGACGCGGGCCGCATCGACGGCGTCAGCGAATTCGGCCTCTACTGGCGCATCGCCCTGCCGCTCAGCATGGCCGCCGTCGGCGCCCTGTGCATCTTCAATTTCCTCGGCAACTGGAACGCCTTCATCTGGCCGCTGATCGTCACGTCCTCGCTGGACATGTTCACCCTGCCCGTCGGGCTGCAGTTCTTCTCCAGCGAGTTCACGGCGGACTGGCACCTCGTCATGACCGGCGCCACGCTCTCGCTGCTGCCCCTGCTGACGATCGTCGTCATCTTCCAGCGCTACATCATCGAGGGCATCGCCCTCACCGGCGTCAAGGGCTGAGGGAAGACCGGCACAACGCCGGTTGAACAAGCAGCAAGACCCATACTGAAAATACGACCGGCACTGATGGCAGAGAGTAGTTTGAGGGGACCTGGCTAACCCTCGCGCGGCTACGAGCCAGACCAGATGGCATGCATGATCAACGGGTTAAACACACCCTGAACGATGGCCGCAGCAACGAGCCAGACCTTGAGGGACCTTTCCAGCGCCTGTAATTCGCTGCGCAGGGCCTTGCATGCCGCTTTCAACTCACTGCCCGCGTCCGACATGTCGGCCTCTGTCACCAGGTGCGAATCGCTTCCCCTGGGCCGGGCAAGTTGTTCATCAGTATTCATGGGTTGATTCCCTTCTGCGCCGGGCGCGTTCATTGCGCGCGGGCGCCTACCGTGTATGACATCAGTGTAACATACTGACAGGATGCCTGGCAACTTACCTGACCAGACACTCCTCCACACACAGCGTCTGCAGCCCTGCAACAAATGCCGCGCTGCCGCCATGCGCCGGATGCCGCAAGGCATGATGCTCCAGCGCCAGCGCCGCCAGGCTGCCCTCGGCCGAACGTCCCACAGCCACCAGCACCCGTGGCCTGAAATGCGACAGCACTTCGACCAGGTAATCGCGTCCCTGCGCCAGTTCGGCCGCCCGCGGTGGCCGGTTGCTCAACATCCGCCCGGCCCGCTGCGGGTGAAAGGGCACGCTGTTCCAGATCAGCGGCGCCAGGCGCAGGTCTGCCAGTGCCCGCCACAGGATCGTCGCGCTCTGTTCGCCCTGAACCCGCTCGAAGCCCGCTTCCGGCACATCCACGTAGCCGCGCTCGCGACCGAGGAGACCCAGTGGCGCGACGCCCTCCAGCAGGACCCGCCGGCTGGTCACCGGGATACCCGTCAGGCGGCAACCGCGGTAGCCAGGCGCCTCAAAGAGCAGCAGGGCCTCCGGCTGACGCGCCTCCATGTCGCGCAGGTAGCGCCGCAGATTCGCCCGCCGCAGCGCGTTGCACGCGGGGGTATCGGCATACTGGTTGAACAGGTCCGGCCCGGGCAGGGCCCGCGCCAGTTCCCCGACAAGGTCCGCGCTCCAGTCGTTCATGCGTAACGCGCCAGCCAGGCGCGCAGCGTGGCCGCGTCGCGCCGAAACTGCTCCGGCGAATCGTCGCGCACAAACTCCAGCGAGACCTGCCGCTCACCAGGCAGCGCTGCCAGCCGCGCCAGATAAAGCCGCCAGTCCTGCTCGCCCTCCTGCAAGGGCCGGCGCTCGCGCGCGCTGGGCCACCAGTGAAAGCAATGCACGTTGCCCAGCCAGGGCGACACCGCGTCCAGCGCCGGCAGGTTCTCCTGCGGGGTCCAGCCGTTGCGCGGCTGCCAGTAGACACCCGCCGTGCCGACCCGCTGCAGCAGGTGACGGGCCATCGCGCTGGTCTCCGTCAGCGTGTTGCGATGGAATTCGAAGGCCACGCTGACCCCTTCCGCCGCCGCCCTGGCGCCTATGCCCTGCGCCCGATCGATGATGCGCTCGCGCTCCGGCGGCATCACTGAGTCCGGACCGGCCGCTCCGGCCCAGACACGGATCACAGGCGCCTCCAGCGCCAGCGTCGTCGCCAGCACCGCCTCAAAGGGCGCCTCTTCTTCCGCCTCGTCGCGCAGGCGGTAGTAGGAGCCGTAGGCGCTGACCCGCAGACCCGCGTCGCGCGTCAGTGACGCCAGCGCGCGCGCCCGCCTTTCATCGCCCGGCGGGGCGTGCAGGTCCCCGCCCCACTCGATACTCGTCAGCCGCGCTTCCCGCGCCAGCGCCACGATATGCGCCGGTTCCAGCTGGCGAAAGGTGATCGAGACCAGGCCGGCGTGTAACATCCGCCCTCCTCAGGCCATGCGCGCGTAAGTCTCGCGCGTCAGGGCATACAGCAGCGGCTCGCCGCGCAGGAAGCGCCGCAGTTCGTCGACCATGCAGCGGCCCAGCCGGTAGCATTCCACGCCCTGCGCGCCGGCGATATGCGGCGTCAGCACGACGTTGGGCAGCGTGAACAGCGGCGACCCCGGCGGCGGCGGTTCCGGCCAGGTGACGTCCAGCAGCGCGAAAAGGTCTGGCCGTTCACGCAGCACCTCAACCAGTTCGTCCTCACGGACGATGGCGCCGCGGGCCGTGTTGACGAAGACCGCATTCGGTTTCATGATCCGCAAGTGCTCGCCGCCAATCAGGCCGCGCGTCTCATCCAGCAACGGTGTATGCAGGGACACCACGTCCGCCTCAGCGAACAGTTCCTCCAGCGTATCGACCAGTGTGACCCCCAGATCTCCTGCCCGTCCGGCATCGACGCAGGGGTCCCAGGCGATGACCCGCAGATCATGTCGCTGCAACAGGTCGGCCACACGCTGCGCCACCCGGCCCAGCGACACCAGCCCCACGACCGAACCGTACAATCCGGCGGCTGCCGGCCCTTTTGACCACTGCCCCCGCTGTCGCAGGCGCAGCGCATGGCGCCAGGCGCCCTTCAGCGCCATCAGGACCTGGGCGTAGGCGAAGTCGCCGGTGATCAGGGCGTTGACGCCGGCTGCGCTGGTGATTTGCGCGCCGCTTTCCCAGAAGGCCTCCGTCACCACCTTGCGCAGCGATCCGGCACCGTAGAACACGGCCTTCAGATTCGGGGCCGCCGCCATGAAATCGGCGTCCAGCCGCGGCGCGCCCCAGCCGGAGAGGATGATCTCGACCCCGGCCAGCAGGTCCGGCGACGCCGCGAGCGATTGCGGCGTCTGCATGTCCGCGATGAGCTCCACCTGAGCGGCGATATCCGCGCGCTCCTGCGGACCGTAGATGCGCCGGTAGCCGCGGTCGCCCAGGATGTAGAGCGCGCGCATTCTCAAGAACTCACGTGCAAGAGCGAGGATGATGCTCCTCGCCCCGAGCTATCTCCTCCCCCCTCTCCCCAGGGGAGAGGGGGCCGGGGGGTGAGGGCCGGCATTCGTCAATTCACGGCCCTGGCCGCCATCCACGCGTCCTGCTCACGGCGCAGCGCCCAGAGCGGCGCATCCGGCGGCTCGGGCACCATGTCCGTCGTCAATATCGTGCCCGCCGGGACATCCCGCAACAGCTTCTTGCCCATGGCCATGTGGATTGGCAGCGGCGCGCCAGGCGCAATCGGCTGCGCCGGCCGCATGCGCGCCAGCAGCTTCGGACTGTGATCGTCCTCCACCGTCTCGCCACAGGCCAGGTCCACCGTCGCCTCGGCCAGCACGTCGAAGCGCTGCTCGAAGTCCAGCGCGCCCGTCGGGATTTGCTGCAATGCCGCCAGCAGCACCGTCAGTGGCGTTTCCACACCGCACAAATGATGTGGCCGGAAAATGAGCGCCGTCGTGTCCCCGGCATTGGGGATCAGCCCCTTGGTCGTCAGAATGTGACGCGAATAGTCGTTCGCGCAGGACACGACGATAAAGACGCCGCCGCCCATACCGGCCTCGTGCGGCCCGCGCAACACCGTCACGCCGTCAATGACGCCGCGCCGACCCAGGATACCGCCTTCCTCTTGCGGCGCCAGCAGTTCCGGTATCTCCGGCACGCGCGCCAGCGGCCCGTGCAGGGTATCCACGTCCGGCGCCAGTCCCGTGGCGTTGGCCGCAATCACCAACTCCCCCAGATCGTAGCCCATCAAACGGCTCAGGTCCCAGGACAGTTCCATACGACACGCCAGTTTGTCGCGCGCTTCCGTCGCCGGCGCCGGCGCAAACAGGGCCCGCTGTTCCGCCGTGAGGTCGACGCTCTTGCGCCGCGTGCGCAACTGACCCGCGTCCTCATCAAACACGATCTCCACGTCGCGCGCCTTGCCGCCGCAGACCACCTCCAGACCCAGCGCGCGCGCCCACTCAATCATCCCGATCAACAGGCCGTGCTGGTCGCCATCCACCGCGCTGTAGACCAGACCCGCGGCAGCGAATTTCTGTCGCAGCAGCGGCCCCACCAGCGCGTCCGGCTCCTTGCTGACCATCGCCAGGTGGGCGCCCTGCTCCAGCGCCAGCATGGCATGGCGCACCGCCACCTCCGGCACGCCGGTCGATTCGACCACCACGTCCAGCGGCAGCGCCTGCAGCAGCGCCGCATCCGGCACGATGACGCGCTGTCCGCGCTCACAAGCCGCCTGCACCGCTGCCCTGCTTTCGCAGACGACGCAGTCTTCTTCCGCCAGACCCGCCAGTTCGAAGGCGCGCAACGCCGCCTCAACGTCCACGTCGCAAACGATCGGCACCTCCAGTGCCTCAATCGCCTGCGCCTGGGTGACGATCGCCGTGGCGTAATGTCCCGTACCGATGACGCCGGTGACCACCGGCCGGCCGTCACCGCCCTGCAACAACTGTCGATAGACCATGAGCCCTCCTCAATAGCCATTCTACCCGGGCTGCGGCGCTGCGCTATCCCACGGGGATGCTTCGGGCTTGCGCCCTCGCTATCTCTTGCGGTATGCGGGAGTGGGCGATTTGTTGGGGCGGGCGATTTGATAAATCGCCCCTACCCCTACGGCGGATGATGTAGGGGCGACATATCATGTCGCCCGCAGGCACACCATATATCCCCTGGGGGGACACGTAATGGCACCACTGGTGTGCTTCAGGCCGACGCCCTCGCTACCCCTACGGCGTTTGTGGGGGTGGGCGATTTGATAAATCGCCCCTACCGCGTTTTGTGGGTGCGGATGATGTAGGGGCGACATATACTGTCGCCCGCAGGCACACCATATATCCCCTGCGGCACACGGAATGGCGCCGGCGGCGTGCGGCGGGCTGCGCCCTCGCTATCCCACAGGGACACGTAATGGCACCTCTGGTGTGCTTCGGGCTTGCGCCCTCGCTATAATTACCGGGTCTGGCGCAGGCAGCAGGGAGTTCGCATGGACAGGCACTATGACGCAATCGTCATCGGATTGGGTGTGGTGGGCAGCACGGCCGCATGGCTCCTGGCGCGCTCCGGGCAGAAGGTGCTGGCGCTGGAGCAGTTCGAACTCGACCATCAAAACGGCAGTTCCTACGGCAGTTCACGCATCATCCGCTACGCCTACGATCACCCCGCCTACATCCCCCTCGCCCATCTCTCCTACCCTCTCTGGCGCGAACTGGAATCTGAATCCGGCGAACGCCTGTTGCGCATCGTCGGCGGGCTCGATTTCGGCGCGGCCGATGAAGCCACCCTGATCGCCACCCGCGATACCCTGGCCGATGCCGACATGCCCTACGACTGGCTGACGCCGCAGGAAGTGAGCACGCGTTTCCCCCAGTTCCGCCTCGACGATCACATGATGGGCCTGTATCAGCCGGATGGCGGCGTGCTTTCCGCCTCGCCCTGCGTCACCGCCGCCGCCCGCATGGCGCTCCAGCACGGGGCGACCCTGCAGACCGGCGCCCGCGTCACGGCCATTGAGCCCCACAACGATTCCGTCACCGTGCGCACCGCCGACGAAAGCTTCAGCGCGGCCCGGCTCGTGGTCAGCGCCGGCAGCTGGGCCGGGCCCCTGCTGCGCACAATCGGCCTGGACCTGCCGCTGCAGCCCACGCGCGAGCAACTCTTCTTCTTCGATACCCAGGATCCGGCCGCCTTCACGCCCGAGCGTATGCCCTACTTCAGGGAGCACGGTTCACGCCATGCGCTCAATTCGCTGCTGCATTTCTACGGCATCCCCAATATCGACGGCTGTGGCTTCAAGGCCAGCATTCACACCAACGGCGAGCCCACCGACCCCGACAATACCCTGCGCACTGTGGATGACTCCGTCTGCGAGACCTTGCGCGCCTTTTTCCGGCGTCACATTCCGCTGGCGGACAGCCCCCTGAAGACCGGCCGGGTCTGCCTCTACACCATGACGCCCGACGAGCACTTCATTCTTGACCGCCACCCGGAGCACGCGCACGTGGCCATCGGCGCCGGCTTCAGCGGCCATGGCTTCAAGTTCGGCGTCGGCAGCGGTCAGATCCTCGCCGACCTCGTCACGCGGGGTGAAACGGACGTGGATATCAGCCTGTTTGCGCTGTCGCGTTTTGCCACCAACGGGAACTGAACAGCCCTTCCGTCTGCAGGCGCCTGCCGGTGAAGCGCAGGAGCGCCAGCACCAGGGCCTCGCGCGGGAGCAGGAAGAGCACCAGATAGCCCAGCGGCAGCAGGCTCCATGCCAGCCAGGTCTCCGGCGTCAGGGCGGCTGTCAGCGGCTGCAACAACTGCATTTGCAGGGCGAAGAGCGTCCAGCTGCCGACTTGCAGGGCGGGGAACAGGATCGGGGCAAACCATGGCGTTTCCCTGTTATCGCTGCTGGCCAGCAGCAACCCGGTCAGGGCCGCCAGCACCACCGTCTGCTGCCAGTGCAGCCACAGCGCCACCACGATGGCCGTCAGGTCCAGCAGCGTGCGAAAAGCGGGGATCAGTTCGTCAGGCGCCGAGCCGCGCAGCAGCATCACGACGAAAATCGCGCCCATCAGCAGCAGCGCGCCCAGACAGAGACCCAGCGCAATCAAATGCAGCAACTGAAAGGTGGAGAAGACACCGCTGCGCAGCAGGCAGCGGCTGGTGATCACGTGGCTGGCGCCGGGGGTGCCGGGTGGCGTCGCGCAAAGCAGGTCCCAGGTACGCAGGGCGCGTTCGCGGCGAATGTTGCGGCTGATATCCGCGGACCAGTAGCTGCCGAGAAAGATGCTCGCCAGTGGCATCAGCAGGGGCAGGGCCAGGAACGCCAGGATGAAGCCGCCCGGCACGACGACGAGGCTCATGATGAGTCCCTCCACGCCAAAGCGCAGCAGGACAAACAGAATCAGCGCGGCCAGCCCCAGCCTGGGCCACGGGCCAGCCAGGGGATCGCGCCGGCGCCGCAGCGCCAGGGGTTGCCCTGGCACACGCGCAGCGCGCATGCGCAGCACGGGGCTGGCGGGCGGATAGCGCAGGGCGCGCCACAACCACCAGGTAGGCAACCCGGGCCTCAGATGACGGGCGCCGCTTGCGCCTTTTCCTCGTAGAGGTAACAGGCCGCTTCGTGCCCCCTGCCGTCAATATCGTAAAGCGGCGGCATCGCCTCCAGACAGCGGTCCATCCGTTTGGGGCAACGGGGATAAAAGCGGCAGCCCGTCGCCGTGGCCGAGCGCATGACCTCTTCGTCCGGCAGTTCGATCTCGGTGTCCCACTTCTCGTTCGGGTCCGGCGCCGGCACCGATTCAACCAGCAATTGCACGTAGGGGTGCTGCGGCTTGTCGATGACCTGCACCGTGGTCCCGTTCTCGGCGACCGAACCCTGATAGAGGATGTTGATCTTGTCACCGACCTGGTAGGCCGTGCTCAGGTCATGCGTGATGTAGAGGAAGGAGACTCCCAGTTCGTCGCGCAGGCTCAGCATGGCATCCAGAATCGCCGCGCGCAGGGAGGCATCGACCATGGAGACCGGCTCGTCGGCGACGATCACCTCCGGCTTGATGAGGTAGACGCGCGCCATCATGATGCGCTGCCGCTGGCCGCCGCTCAACTGGTGCGGATACTTGCGCAGCACGTCCACGCCGTGCAGCCCGACGACGTTCAGCGCGTCCTCGATCATGTCCTGCGCCTGGCTCTCGTTGTCGGCCAGTTTGAAGTGGCGAATTACCGTGTGAAAGACGTGTTCAATACGATAAAAGGGATTGTAAACGCCGAAGGGGTCCTGAAATACGGCCTGTACGTTACGCCGGTAGTTCAGCATCTGCTGTCTGTTCATGGTCGCCAGGTCCTGCCCGTGAAACAGGATTTGCCCGGCGGTAAGCGGCGTGAAGCCCAGCACGAGATTGGCCAGGGTCGTCTTGCCGCTGCCGCTCTCGCCGGCGATGGTCACGATGCTGGCCGGGTCCTTCTCGATCGTCAGGCTGTAGTCCTGCAGCGCGACCACTTCCTTTTTCGGGCTCAGGAAGCCGCCGGACATGCGATAGATTTTGGTGACGTTGCGTATTTCCAGCACGGGCGGCGCCATGGCCAGCTCCTTTTAAATCAGCGCGTATCTTTCCTGCGCGTCTCCCCTGCCGGCAGGGGTCCAGACCGGGAAACCGGCGCGTTCACCCCGCTTCCCTGATTTGCGCCTCCTCAATCAGGCTCCCGTCATCCTCGTAAAGATGACAGGCGACCTGATGACGCGTCTTCAGTTCACGCAACTCCGGCGCGACGCTGCGACAGTGCTCCATGACGTGGGGACAACGCAACTGGAAAATGCAGCCCGGCGGCGGGTTGCGCGGGTCGTGCGTGATGCCCTCGGTGATCTTCAGGGGCTTGCGTTCCTGCAGCGAGGGGATCGAATCGATCAGAATTTGCGAATAGGGGTGCAGCGGCTCGTCGAACAGCACCTCGACCGGCGCCACCTCGACCAGCTTGCCGGCGTACATGACGGCGATGCGGTCCACCATCTGGGCCATCAGCCCCATGTCATGGCCGATCATGATCATCGAGACGCCCAGCGCCCGCTTCACGCGCAGCATCGTCTGCGCCACGACGCGCTGCACCACCACGTCCAGCGCGCTGGTCGACTCGTCGGCGATGACCACCGTCGGGTGCAAGGCGATGCCCATGGCAATACACACGCGCTGTTTCATGCCTCCACTCAGTTCGTGCGGAAACATGTTGTAAATGCGCTGCGGCAAGCCCACCATGCGGAAGAGTTCCAGCACCCGCTCCCGCAGCTGTTCCTTGTCCTGCTTGCCCTCGTGGGCCTCGATGGCGTCCGTAATCTGCCGGTAGACGCGCATGGTCGGGTTCAGCGAATTCATCGCGCCCTGCGGGATCAGCGCCAGCTTCGTCCAGCGGATCTGGCGGAAGTCGCCGTCGCCCATCGAGACCAGTTCGTTGCCCTCCAGGTTGACTTCACCCTCGACGATGCGCCCCGGCGGCTGCACCAGCTTGAGGATGCCGTAGGCCGCCGTTGACTTGCCGGAGCCGGATTCGCCCACCAGCCCGAGGGTCTCGCCGTCATAGAGGTCGAAGTCGATGCCGGCCACCGCGATCACGTCGCCGGTCGGCGTTTCATAGTGAACGCGCAGGTTGCGCACCTCCAGCACCTTGCGCTGCCGCCGCTCCGTCGTCATTCCGTTGGTTTCGGCCATGTCAACTCCCGTCGCCCGCTACTGCCGCGTCGCCTTGCGCAGGCGTGGATTGGCGACCTCGTCGAGGCCCAGGTTGATGAGCAGCAGCCCGATGAAAATCACGATCAGGATGACCGTCGGCAGGCCCCACCACCACCACATGTCGCGCAGGATGCCGGAGTTGTCGATGGCATTCTGGATCGTGCGCCCCAGGGTCGGCAGGCGCTGCGGCCCCAGCCCCAGAATCTCGAGGCCGACCGCCGCCAGAATGGCGCCCGTCGTGTTGCCGATGAAGCTGGCCGCCAGATAGGGCAGCAGGTTCGGCATCATCTCGCGGAACATGATGCTGAAGGTCGGCACGCCGCTCAATTGCGCCATCTTGACGTAGCCGCTCTCGCGCATGCTCATCACCTGCGCCCGAATCAGGCGCGTCGGTTGCGGCCAGGCGAAGAGCGAGAGCAGCACCGCCATCACCAGCAGGCTCTGCACGGGAATGACCGATTGAATCACGATCAGCACCAGCAGGCTGGGTATCGTGATGGTGATGTCCGCGCTCAGGCGGATGACGTCGTCCACCAGGCCGCCCAGGAAGCCGGAGGAGAACCCCAGAAAGATGCCGCCCAGCATGCCGAAGCCGGCGGCGACGAAGCCGACCAGCAGCGAGTTGGGCGCGCCCACAATGACCAGCGACAGCATGTCGCGGCCGCTGTTGTCGGTGCCCAGCGGATAGGCCGGGTCACCATCCTGGCCGCGCATGTTCTGAAAACCGGGCGGCGGCAGGTTCAGCGGCGTTCGCCCCACGTAGGCCAGATCAAGGTCGCGCAGCATGGGGCCGACGATACCCATCAGGATGATGCTGCCCACCAAAAGGACGCCGATAATCAGCTTGATGTTGAGCCAGGGGTTGTCGAAGCGGTTCAGGCGCCCCATTTTGCGCGGGGCGGCGCCGGCGAGAGTCGCGGGTTGTCCGGAAGCGGCGCTCATGTCAGTTGCCCTCCAGCGAAATGCGCGGGTCGATGAGCGGGTAGATCAGGTCGATCACCAGCACCGACACCGCCGTGAACAGGATGACGACGAAGGAGGTGCCCTGAATGGAATTGTAGTCCTGGTTGCGGATCGAGGTGTAAATCAGGGTGCCGATGCCGCGGTAGGAGAAGATCGCCTCCACCAGGATCTGGCCGGCCACCAGCGTACGCAGGGCAATCGCCAGCGCCGTGATTTGCGGCAGGATGGCGTTGCGCACCTGGTAGCGATAGAGCACGTAGAAAGGCGGCAGGCCCTTGGCGTCGGCCAGGGTCATGTAGTCCTCGCCCTCGGTGGTGACCATCATGCCGCGCATGCCCAGGGTCCAGAAGCCGAAGGACACGATCACCAGCGAGGCCACCGGCAGGAAGCCGTGATGGATCAGACTGGAGATGAACTCGATGGTGAAGGAGGGCTGCATGCCGCGGCCGAAGGGGCCCGAGATCGGGAAGAGCTTCATACGAAAGGCGAAGACGAAAATAAACACCAGCCCCGCCAGCACCGAGGGTAGCGAGGTGAAAACCATCGTCATCGGGATGAAGGCCTTCAACGGGCCCGGCGTGCGGCGCCAGGCCAGCAGGGCGCCAAAGAGGTTGCCGATGAAAAAGATGAGCGGCAGGGTCACCAGGCCCAGGCCGATCGACCAGGGCAGCGCCCGCGCGATCAGTTCGTTCACTGTCGCCGGAAAGGCGATCAGCGAGGGGCCGAAGTTGAAGGTGAGCAGGTTGCCCATGAATTTGACGTACTGAATGGGTAGCGGGTCATTCAGGCCGAAATACTCTTTCCAGCCCTCGATGATCTTGTCCGCGCCCTCGACGACGCCCATGCTGGCCGAGGCCTGGGCCACCATGGCCGAAATCGGGTCGCCCGGCGCCAGGCGCGCCACCAGAAAAATAATTGTTATCGATACCCAGATCGTCAGCAGAAAGATCACGAGCCGACGAATGATGTAGTTGAGTGTCAGGCCGCCCATGTCAGCCTCCCTGGCTCATGATAATTGTAGCGGGCCAGGGCAAAATGCGCCCCGACCCGCTGGTCCGGGAGGGGTTCCCCCTTGCGGCGGGAGCCCTCCCCCCGGACGATTGCGGTCAGACCGTCCTACATCCCGGCCTTGCGCAGGTTCTGGATGATCTGGTGCGTGGAGTGCCACCAGGTCGCCGGATGGTTGAAGTTGTTCTCGGCCGTCGGCCAGCCTTCCCAGTAGGTGGTGTTGAAGGGGATCAGCTTCTTGGCCTGGGTGATCGGCAGCGAGACCAGTTCGTTGTACCAGATCTCGTAGGCTTCCTCGAAGAGCGGCAGGATGGCCGGGTCGCCCAGCGGCATCACGCCGATCTGGTCCACCAGTTCACTGTAGCGGGCATTGCCCTCGCCCTGCCAGCGGTTCAGCAGGTTGTTGCCAACCACGCGCTCGCCAACCGGCGCGTACCACTTGCCGTTGTCACGGTCCATGGAGGCCCAGGGCTCGTTGACGCTGCCGCACTGGTCCCAGTCACCGGTGGCCTCGAAGTTGCCAAGGGCCTTGTTGTCGTTCCAGGTGCCGCCGGCCACGTTGGTCTGGGTGGCGGCGATACCGGCGCTGCGCCACTGCTCGACGACGTTCTCGGCAATGCGGCGCTTCTCGATGAAGCCCTCGTGCGTCTGGATGTCGATGGCCAGTTCCTCGCCATCCTTCTCGTAGATGCCGGCGTCGTTCATGGCATAGCCGGCGCTCTCGATGAGCGCCTGCGCGGCGGCCACGTCAGCGTCAAAGTTCATGGTCAGGCCCAGCTCGGCCAGACGGTTGATGTACGGGTCGATGATGCCGCCGTACTCAACGAACATGCTCTGCGACGGGATAGTGGTGCCTTCGTAGGCGATGCGCACGACGTCGTTGCGGCTGGTGGCGTGGTTCAGCGCCCAGCGCATGTTGGGGTCGCCCCAGGGATCGACCGCGTGGTTCACGGAGATGCGGCGCGGGCAGGGATCCAGCCACGCAAAGGGCATGCCGGCCTGCCAGGCGATCACCTTGTCGTTCTGCGCGGTGATGGCCTCGAAGGCGCCCAGGGTGATGTCCATCACGCTGTCCAGCTCGTTGTTGATGGTCAGCAGCGAACGGATGTCGTCGTTGCCGGTCTGCACCCAGATCAGGCGGCGCGGCTCGGGCAGCGGGAAGGTGCCGGTCGCGGCGCCCCACCAGTTGTCGTCACGGTCGTAGACGAACTCGTTCTCGCTGGCGCTGACCATCTTGTAGGGGCCGCTGCCGAGCGGGTGACCGTTCTCGAGGTCGAAGTTCGTGAACTCGTAGACGTTCTCGACCATGCTCCAGATGTGCTCCGGCACCATCTGGAAGCTGCCGCCGATGCGCACCGAGAAGAAGTCCAGCTGGAAGCGCGGGTTCGGACGGTTCAGGGTCACCTGCGCCGTCAGGTCGTCGACCTTCTCCACGCTCGTGACCCAGTCCTGGAAGGAGCCGGCGCGATACAGGCGGGCGGTCTCGTCGTCCAGCAGCATCTGCAGCGTGAAGACGAAGTCATCGGCCGTGACGGCCTCGCCATCCTGCCAGTAGGCGCCGTCGCGCAGCGTCAGCGTCCACACGGTCTGGCTCTCGTCGGGCACGAAGCTCTCACCCAGCCAGGGCTGGATGACGCCGGTCTCGTAGTTCAGGATGAAGAGCGGCTCGTAGACCGCCTGGCCGGTACCGGTGTTGCCGCCGGCCGCGCCGAGGCTGTGACCGAAGAAGATGTTGTGGTTGAAGGGGTTCGGGTTGGTCGGGTTACTGCCGTCCACGTCAAAGATGACGGTGTCCTCGCGCGGGACCTCCATCATCTGCGCGGAGACCAGGCTGACGGTCAGGGAGACCATCAACGCCAGGGTCAGCAGCAGCAAAAGTGCACGATTGATTCTCATGGTACTTTCAACTCCTCTGTCTGAATTGACGATAAACACGGTAGGGTTGGTTGTTCAGCGTTTCACCTCCTGCGTGGGTTCATGATTGCAACGATATCAGATCAGGTTGATCTGCGAGTCTGGCAGTGGTGGCGCGTTCCCGCAGCGCGACCGGAATGCGTAAGGTCCGCGGCGGGACGTCAACGCCGTCCATGCGCTCCAGCAAGAGTTCGAAGGAGCGCCGGCCGATGGTGTGAAAGTCCTGGGCGATGGTTGTCAGCGGGGTCGCCATCAGGGCGCTGAACTCGATGTTGTCATAGCCGACGACCGACAGGTCTTGCGGCACGCGCAACTGGATGGCCTGCGCCGCGCGCAGCACCAGCAGGGCCACCAGGTCGTTGATGGCAAACAGCGCCGTCGGCTTTTCCGCCGCCAGGCGCTGCGTCAGGAATTGCATGGCCTCGCTGTCCGGGTCGTTGCCCAGTTGCAGCGCCTTCTCGGTCGAGAGTTCGGCGCCGGTCGGCATTGCCCAGACGCTGCCTACCATCTCACCGGGTGCCTGCAGGGCGTCCTGATAACCCCGGATGCGCGCGGCCACCGTCGACAGGCCAACCCTGTCGTGCGTCACGCAGACGATGTGGCGGTGACCCAGCGCCAGCAGATGGCTGAGCGCCAGCGAGGCGCCGCCATGATTGTCGCTGGTGACGAGATCGCCCTGAAGCGCCGGCGAATCGCGATCCATCATGACCAGGGGCGGCAGGCTGTCAAGGTCATACGTCTGCGCGGCGTTGCCGTCATCCGCGTCGGCGCAGGACCACAGCAGGGCGCCGCTGATGTTCTGCGACAGCAACTGCGAGAGCACGCGCCGCTCTTCACGGCAACTGTGATGGGTGTTGTAAAAGACGACGTGGCAATCATTTCTGCGCGCGGCGGCCTCGGCGCCCTTCAACAGTTCCCATTCGCGCTCACTGTCAAAGTCGCTGATGATGAAGGCAATCAGCCGCTTCTGACGGCCGTCCGGCGCCGGGTCGGCGACAAAGGTGCCCCGCCCGGGAATGCGCTCGATGAGACCTTCATGCTGCGATTCGCTGAAGGCCTGGCGCACCGTGCTGCGGCTGATATTCAGTTCCCGGTGCAACTGGTTTTCGGAAGGGAGACGACTGCCTGGCGCCCACTGCCCGGAAACGATCAGGTTGCGCAACTGACGCTGCAACTGGGTGTGCAGCGGCACCAGACTGTCGTGATCTACCCTGAGGTCGCCGAGATCCGCCATTCAAACCCGATACTGGTGAAAATAACTGTATCAACCTGTAGGTACAATATAACCTGTTCTTAACGTGCATGCAAGGGCGATTCTGGCGGCAGGTAAACAAAACCCCTCTTCGTCTGAAGAGGGGCTGTGAGAGCGACCCGGACGCCCTAGTCGCTGCGGCGCGTCACCCGCTTTTGCAGGGCCGCCTGCATCGCGCCCATTTCCTGACGCGCCTCATCATATTGGTCCACCGTCAGGTCATCCTGCGCCAGGGCGTCCAGCACCACCCGCTCGCAGGCCACGAACTCGTCACCGATAGCGGCGGCCTCGACGGCGATCTCCTGCGGGATGCTGGTCACGCCGTTCAAATCGCCATGCAGCAGGTCGTTGGCGTAGACCGCCAGGCCGCCCACCTGCACCGGCGCGTGCAGCGCGCTCATCGTGATGTAGCCGTGCGAGCAGTTGGCGCCGTCCGTGAAGACCGGAAAGCCGATCTCGCGCACCTGGTCCAGGTCGCGCCCCGGCCCGCTGGTGATCAGGCCGACCGCGCCGAACTTCTGGTAGGAGGTGCACATCACCTCGCCGAAGGTCGCCGCCAGGGGCGGATCGTCCAGGTCCTGGAAGACCACCACCGCCGGACCGTCCAGCTCGCCAAAGGCGCGGATCTGATCGCCCAGACCGGCGTAGGCGGCGCTGCCCATGCGTGGGTCGTAAGTGGTGCGGCAACTGATGGTGGAGGCGAAACCGACCATCGGCTTCATCTCCGGGAAGGCCGCCCTGATGCTGCGGTCCATAAAGCCCTGGTTGCGCGGGCGCACCTCAAACAGTTCGATGATGTTGCAGATGGTGGGTGTGTCGAATTCCTGCAGTTTGGCAAGCACTGCTGCCGTGATGGCGCTCATAGGTTCCTCTTTCGCGGGTCAATCAAACCGGCAGCAGTGTAACCCACCCCAGGGTCTGAAGGCTACAGGGACCCCTGAACAACTTGCCATCCGGGGCAGCAGGAAGACCAGTTTGCCGCCCCTGGCGCAGCCCTCACCCCCCAGCCCCCTTTTCCCGTCCCGGGGGGACGGGAGCCCTTCTCAGGGAGAGGGACATTAACCTGACAGTTTCCATCCTCGATTCTGCCCCCAGGCAACCACCTGATGACCAACAATCACTCGTTCCTCCCCGTCTGATACCTCCTCTCCCTGAGGGAAGGGCTCCCGCGGCTGAGCGGGAAAGGGTTTGGGGTGAGGGCTGCCAGTCCAGCCTTTCCTTACAGAAATCAGGGCCTAGCCCTTCACCGCGCCCATGGTCATGCCGGCCACGATGCGGCGCTGCATGAAAAGCGAGAAAACGATCACCGGCAGCGAGTAGAGCGTCGCGATGGCCGTCATCGGCCCCCAGTTGATGCCGTACTGCGTCTTGAAGCCGGCGATCACGAGCGGCGCCGTCCTGGCCTGCACGCTGGTCAGCATCAGCGCGAAGAGGAATTCGTTCCACGAGGCCAGGAAGCAGAAGATGGCCGTCACCACGATGCCGCCGGCCGCCACCGGCACGATCACCCGCAAGAGCGCCGCCAGGCGCGAACAGCCATCGACGCGCGCGGCGTCCTCCAGTTCGCCCGGTATCGCCTCCAGAAAGCCGGCCAGCAGCCAGATGGCCAGCGGCAGACTGACGGTCACGTGCGCCAGCGCCACGGCCAGCCAGGTGTCCGTCAGGCGGAAACTGCGCATCAGCGCGAAAAAGGGAATGGCGATCGAGATGTAGGGGATCATGCGCGTGACCAGGGCGATCAGCAGAAAGAGACGTCCCGGCCAGCTGCCGTAACGCGCTATGGCCCAGGCGGCCGGCAGGGCCAGCGCGACCGCCAGCGCCGTGCTCAGCGTGGCGATCACCAGGCTGTTGCGAAAGGAACGCGGCACCTCCGGGTCCGTGGCGAAGCTGCTGTAACTGTCCAGGCTGAACTGCCGCGGCAATATGTGCGGCGGAATGGCGATGGCGTCCTCCGGCGGCTTGAAGGAGGTCAGCATCAGGTAGCCGTAGGGACTGACGTAGAGCAGCATGACGAGGGCCAGCAGGGCGATCACCAGCAGGCGGCCGGGGGTCAGCGCGCGCCCGCTCATGCGTCCCGCCGGATCGCGCCCGGCCGCCAGATGCCGACAAAGGCCAGCAGGCTGATCAGCAACAGGGCCAGCAGGAAGAGCGTCGCAATGGCCGAGGCGAAGCCCACGTCGCCATAGCGAATCATAATGCGGTAGATGTGCATGCTCAGCACTTCGGAGGCGAAACGCGGCCCGCCTTCGGTCTGCACCCAGATGATGTCGAAGGCCCGCGCCGCGTCGATGCCGCGGATGATCAACACCACTGCGATCACCGGGCGCAGCAGCGGCAGGGTGACGTGACGAAACAGTTGCAGCGCGCCCGCCCCGTCGATGCGCGCCGCCTCCAGCAGGGACGCCGGGATATTCTGCAGGCCGGTGTAGAGCACCAGCGTCACGAAAGACGTGGTCAACCAGATGTCCGGCAAGGTCACCGAGAACAGCACGATATCGCGGTCACCCAGCCAGGCGATGTCACCGGTCGCCGCCAGCAGGCCCAGCGCGTGCAGGACGTGGTTGACGATGCCGAAGTTGTCGATCAGCAGGAAGCGCCACAACAGCCCGGCCACAATCGGCGGGATCATCAGCGGAAAGAGAAAGATGGTGCGCAGCAACTCCGAGCGGCGCCCCAGACTGTTGAACAGCAGCGCGATGCCGAAGCCCAGGGTGAACTCGATGGAAAGCGCGATCAGCGTGTAGCCCAGGGTGCGCAGGGCCGCGCCGCCCACCCGCGACGAGGACAGCGCCCTGCTGAAGTTATCCAGCCCGACGAAGCTGCGCTCGCCGGGCGTCATCAGGGCGACCTCGTACAGGCTGTCGCGCAAGAGGTTCAGCAGCGGCCAGGCGACGAATACCGCCAGATAAATCGCCGCCGGCGCCAGCAACAACAATACGTAGCGGCGGTCAGCGCGGGACATGCAGATTCAGCCTGTCTCGGCTCATGTTCACTGTCATTGCAGATTTTAAAGCCCCTCTCCCTGAAGGGTTCCCACCGAAGGTGGGAAGGGGCTCCCGCGACTGAACGGGAAAGGGTTTGGGGTGAGGGCTGTGTCAGATCTGCATCGTTTCCATAATTCGGAGCATCAGACCGCGTGACTGTCGCGCCCTCACCCCCTAACCCCCTCTCCCTCAGGGAGAGGGGGAACACGTACAAGGGAGGCGCGCATCACGTGAATTCAGTGAGCCCCGCCTACTCGAAGCCCATGGCCTCCAGTTCGCCGCGCGCCCAGGCCAGCGCCTCGGCCGGCGAGACTTCGCAGCCCAGCGCGTCCTGCACCATCGGCACCACCACCTCGTCGCTCACCTGTTGCCAGTTGGGCACCAGCGGCCGGCCGATGGTCTGCGGGCCGTTGAGCGTGGCGATCAGCGCCGACAGACTTTCGTAGTTCTCCTCACCGGCGAATTGCTCGAAGGCGGAGATGCGCGCCGACAGACCCAGCGGTTCCTGTACGCCCAGCACGTTCTGGTCATACATGAATTGCACGAAGGCCATCGCCGCATCCTTGTTTTCGGAACTCTTCGGCACGATGTTGAACCAGGGGCCCGGGATCGAGCCGATGCCGGCCTCGCCCGCGATCATCGGCGCCACGCCGACGTTGGCTACCGCTTCCGGCCCGATGTACCCGGCGCCCACCAGACCGCCCGAGAGATCAAACTGGTGCAGACGGTAGGCATGGCCCCAGAAGCGCGTCATGGCCGTCACGCCCTGGAAGAAGAGTCCCTCGCCTTCCGCCCAGCCGATTTCCAGCGGGTTCGGCGGCGTCAGACCCAGTTCGCAGTGGTGACTGACGTAATATTCAAGGCCGGCGAGATGCGCGTCGTTGTCCACGATGATATTGCCATCGGCGTCCAGCACCACGCCCGGCGAGCCGGCCTGCAGCACGTGCACCATCCACTCCACGTCCGCGCCGGGCGGCGCGCCCTTCACGTCGGTGCCGTAGAGGTCGATCTCGCCGTCACCGTCCGTGTCGCGCGTGAAGAAGGTCGCCATGTCGGTGAATTCCTGCCAGGTGGTCGGCGGCGCCAGTTCGTAGCCGTATTCGGCCATGAAGGCGGCCTGCTCGTCCGGGTCCTGCCACAGGTCCTTGCGGTAGTAGATCACCTCGGCGTTGGCCCAGGTCGGCATGCCGACGTAGCTGCCGTTCCACAGCCCGTCCGCCAGCAGCGCCGGGAAGATGTCCGCCGCCACGTCTTCGGTGATCAGCGCGTCCAGCGATTCGGCGAAATCGGCGAAGGCCGGGATCCAGACCACGTCGATCGTGGCCACGTCATAGGCGCTGCCGCCGGTCGCCATCTCGGCCGCCAGCTTCTCAAAGACGGCCGGATAGCCGACCTCGACGAACTCGACCGTGTGGCCAGTCTGCTCCTCGAAGAGTTCGGCCGCCGCCAGTTGCAGCGAGATGCCGCCGCCCTCCACCAGCACGGTCAGGGTGACCGGCTCGTCCTGCGCCAGGGCCGACGGTCCGGTCACCAGCAACAGGGCAAGCAACAACAACAATGCTTTCTTCATTTCCAAAATCCTCCTGAACAACTGTGCCCCAAAGGGGTCTCTACGGGGAAAATGTAGCGAGTCCTGACAACGAAGTCCAACCGTGCCTAACGGTCCCACAGGCCGTGCTCCGGCCAGCGCCGCGTCAGACGTTCTGACACCGGCGGCAGCGCCGGCTGCGTCCGGTGCGGCTCCAGTTGATACCAGTAGGCCACGCTGGAATAGATGTTGCCCTGGTCGTTGGCATGGCCGTGCTCGATGGTCACCCGGATCGATTCCGTGAAGCGTACCGGGTCCTCGATGTGCCAGCGGTAGAGGCTCCACTTGCCGAAGTGCTCCTGCACGTCGCTGCCCAGTGAGATGCCATGGTAGGGCCCGTCATACTCGCCGCTGGGGAAGCCCCATGAGCAGCCGAAGTAGTCCTCGGTGCCGGTGCCGTGCAGTGAGGGCGGCCAGGGCTCGCCGTCGATGAAGATCATGTCGTCGCCCTCGCCCGGCCAGGTGTAGACCTGGTTGGAGGCGTCGAAGTTGTCGATGTTCAGCACGCAGCCCACGTATTGCCCGGCGCCGCGCGCGTCCAGGATGACGTAGTTGTCCGCGCCCGTCAGGTTCACCCCGCCCAGGTCCCAGGGCGCCGGGTCCGCGTACGGCTGCTCCTGGGGCAGGGCCTGCGCCGGGTTTTCCAGGTTCCAGCAGGCGTGAAAACGCCCCAGGTCTTCCGGCGCCTCCGCCGTGTAAAGCTCGTAATCGATGTAATAGAAGAGGTTCGCGATCGGCTCTTCGCTTTCGTTGATCAGTTGAATCCGCGCGCTGCTGCCAAAGGGCATCGGGAAGTAGCAGTTGTTGGAGGCCGAGAAAGGCCCCTTGGGGCCGCGGCGCTCGCCGAAAACCATGTTCAGCGGCAGCGACACGAAGTGGCGGCAGGTGGCGTGGCCCACGCCGAAGAAATCTCCGTAGGGCACGCGCACACTGGGGTTCTCCTCGCCGTCCCAGTACATCTCCAGCACCAGCTTGCGCAGGTACTGCGGCGCGTAGCAGCGCGTCGTCATCCAGATGTGGCGGATGCAGCCCGCCCCCTCAATCTCCGCCAGCACCTGCGTCGCGCCCGGCTCCACCACGCGGAAATCGCGGTTGGCGCCCGTCCGGTCCCAGCTGGATTCACGCTTCGAGCGCGCATGGCGCTTGACAAAGGGCAGACCCGCCAGCGGGCTGTTTGGCTGCCATACGTTCATTTCATCCTCCCGCTCAATTTCCTGTTCTTCCACTAAAGACACACTCAAGAATACTATTAAAGCCCCTCTCCCTGAGAAGGGCTCCCGCGACTGAGCGGGAATGGGTTTGGGGTGAGGGCGATACTGCAAATGCAATGATGGCAAATGCAGGTTCGCCCTCATCCCCCGGCCCCTTCTCCCTCAGGGAGAAGGGGAGAAAACCTGTAGCAGGGGGTGAGGGCCGCCCCTACAATCCCAGCCGTTCGTACTGCTCCGCCGGCGCCTCGCTTTCCTGCATCAGCGCCCGCATCTGCTCCGCCAGACGCAATTCCAGCGCCGCGTCCTGCAGTGGTCTGGTTTGCAGGGGGTCCGCCTCCACGTCCCAGAGCGTGGTGGCGAAGGCGTGGGGTTCAGACATGTGCTTCGGCTGCGAGGGAATCTTCAGCAGCGCACAGCCCTTGCTGAATTCGAAGGCCGGCGCCAGCGAGGTATCCTGCAATTCCCCGGTCGGGAAGCGTTCCCGCATGTGCGTGGGCATCAGCGTGTAGTTGTAGAGCGGCCGGTTGTCTTCGCCCGCCGGGCCGCGCATGTAAACGTAACGCCCGTCCGTCAGGTTGACGTGCGCGCCGTGCAGGCCGAAGATCAGCGCCTCGTGCACGGGCGCATTCGTCGCCAGGGTCTCGCGCAGGGGCCGTCCCTGCATCGCTGCCGGCAATTCCACGCCAAAGTACTCCAGTAGCGTCGCCGGCAAATCGATGGTCTGCACCAGGGCCCCGTTGCGCTCTCCCTGTTTGCGGCAACGCGGGTCCCAGATGAAGAGCGGCGTATGCGCCACTTCCTCGTAGAAGGGCATCACCATCTTGCCCCACCAGTCGTGCTCGCCCAGCATGAAGCCGTGGTCGGTGTTCACGATCAGCAGCGTGTCCTGCCACAGGTCCAGTTCGTCCATCAGGTCCAGCACCCGGCCCATGTAGTGATCGCACATGCTGAGCAGCGCCGCGTACTCCATGCGCAGGTGATGCACCTCTTCCGGCGTCTCACTAACCCTGCCGTAGTTGGGCCAGTCGAAATGCGGCCCGTCATAACGATGGGGATAAAGGGCCTTGTAATGCTCCTGGGTGAAGAAGGGCTCGTGCGGGTCGAAAGTCTCGATCTGCAGGAACCAGTTGTCGTCCGCATGGTTGCGCCGCAGGAAGTCCTCCGCCATGGCGAAGGTCTTCGCCTGCGGTTGCCGGCCTTCCTCCTGCATGAAACCCCGGTTGACCCAGTCCTGGCGCCACATTGCGCCGAGCCGGCGCGAATTGGGCAGGGTTTGCGGGATATCCGGTTCGGCCACCTGGCCGATCCAGGGGTCGCCTTCCTGTCCGCGCGCGAACTGCCAACTGTTGTAGCGCTGGTGATAGGTGGCGCCGCCATCCTCGAAGTAATGGTAGTGGTCGGTGACGAGTTGCGTGTACACGCCATTGTTTTTCAGCAGTTCCGGCATTGAGTCGTCGAAGGGCTCCAGCGGGCCCCAGCTGCGGTGCAGGAAGTTGTAGCGCCCGGTGTGCAGTTCGCGGCGCGCCGGCATACAGGGCATGCTGCCCACGTAGGAGCGGTCGAAGGTCACCGTGCGCTGCGCCAGACGCGCGAAATTCGGCGCGTGCGTCCAGTCACAGCCGTAAGGCGGCAACATGTGCCGGTTCAGCGTGTCAAACATCACCATGATGGCTTTCATGCGGTTTCTCCTGGAGTTTCAAACTGGCTCACGTCCATGGCCCTCACCCCCGGCCCTTTCCCGTCCTGGGGGACGGGAGCCCTTCCCTCAGGGAGAGGGGAGCCCGTCTGTAGCCAATACTTCATTGCCATTAATTGCCACAGGCTACTCATCAAGGACCGGACTGGGGCGGAACCGGGGAAATTCCCAAATACATCATGCCCTCTCTGTGCAACGAGTTCTACTCCCCTCTCCCTGAGGGAGAGGGGCCGGGGGTGAGGGCTCACTGCAAATCCCTGGCCACCGAAGCGATCTCGGCCACAACATTGCAGAGATCGTTGAATACACGCTCATTGGCAATGCGGAGCACCTTGTAGCCCCGTTCCTCCAGAGCCTGCTGTCTTGCTCGATCCTGAAACGTCAACTGTCTGTGAATTTCACCCTCCAGTTCAATCAACAGGCGTACCTGAAAGCAGCAAAAGTCAGCAACGTACATCGTGCCGGGCACTGGATATTGTCGTCGAAACTTAAGACCGCCTGTCCTGCGATCCCGCAGTTCTTCCCACAGCAGTTGCTCTGCCAATGTCTGCCTTTTGCGCAATCCGCGAGCCAGATCACGCAGGGTTTTGCTTGCCACCTCAGGCTGAACGACCCTCTCGGAGTTATCAACGGAGTTCATATGTGCGCCTGCCCTCACCCTAAATCCCTCTCCCTCAGGGAGAGGGACTTTAACCTGTCAAGGCATTCGTTTCTCCCCCTCTCCCGGGGGGAGAGGGGGTCGGGGGGTGAGGGGCGGCACATCGCCGCTTCCTGACCGGAAGGAAAACAGGGTCGAGGAATGATGACCTCACAACTCCACCCCGTGCCGCTCCCTGAGTATCTTCCCGGCGCGCGCGCGCTCCGCCTCGATACGCCCTTCGCTCCAGCCCGACGCCGCGCCCAGGACTGCCGCCGCCTGCGCCAGACCCGCCGCCGTCACCAGGCCGCCCATCGCCAGCAGCGAACGGCGCAGCAAAAAATCGTCCAGGTGCACCACCGCTTCCCGTTGCGCGATCCAGGCGACTTCGCGCCGGCTGTAACCCGGCACATGCTCCAGCATCCCGTCAGCGCCCGCCGCCAGATACGCCGCGACGTTTTCGGCCATGGTCCCGTAGCGCGCCAGCAATTGCGCCAGGCGCGCCCTGGACAGGCCGGTGTCCGCTGCTGTCCGCGCCAGCCAGGCGGCACGCGCCTTGTCGTCCGCCGGCCAGTCGCGTCCACCGCCAATGGCCAGTTCCCGCGTCGAAAGCCGCCGTTCGCGGCCCAGGCGGCGCAACGCCTCGTCCGCCGCCTGCTCGGCGAAGGCGCGAAAGGTCGTCCACTTGCCGCCGATCAGCGCCATGACCGGGAAGTCCAGACCGGCTTCGCCGGCCTCGATCGCGCGGATGCTGTGGTCGCGGCTGATCTGCCCCGTCGTGGCCGTGCTGCTGTCCGGCAGCGGGCGGATGCCGGAGAAGTGGAAGACGACGTGTTCGCGCCCGACCGGCATGTCCGGGAAGACCACGCGCAGCGCGCCCAGCAGGTAGTCGGTCTCCTCCTCGCTGACCGCCACCGCATCCGGGTCGTCGGCGGGTATGTCGGTGGTGCCCAGCAGCACCCGCTCTTCCGGTGGAAGGGCTCCCGCGTCAAGCGGAAGGGCTCCCGCGTCAAGCGGGAAGAAGAGCACGATGCGCCCGTCCGGCGTCTCGAAAAACAGTTCGTGACCCGCGCAGGCCGCGTGCAGGCCTTCATGCGCCAGCACCAGATGCGCCCCTTTCGTGCCGCCGATCCAGCGCGTCGGCCGGCCCAGGCGCTGGTTGACCTGGTCGATCCAGGGCCCGCCGGCGTTGATTACCAGTCGCGGGCGGACGTCCAGTTCCGCGCCCGTCTCTTCGTCGCGCAGCGTGACCGTCCTGCCCTGCCCCGCCTGCGCCGTCACGTAATTGAGCGCGAAGGCCTCCTCATGCGCCGCCAGGCCGTCGCCAGTCAATTCAATGCACAGCCGCTCCGGGCTGGCCAGCCAGGCATCGTACCAGGTCGCCGTGCAGAGAATGTCCGGGTTCAGCGCCGGGCGTGCGCGCAAGGCCTCCTCGCGCCCGCTGAAATGATGCGCCGGCATGGCGCGTCCCTGGCGCGTGAACCAGTCGTAGACCTGCAGACCGATGCGCAGGACCAGCGAGCCGCGCGTCGCCGGTCGGCGCGACAGCCCCATGAATTTCAGCGGCGCATTGAACAGCCCCGAGAAGCGCCGGAACAATGGCATCGTCGTCGGCAGCGGCTTAACGTGATGCGGCGCGTTGCGCAGCAGGCGGTTGCGCTCCTGCAGGGCCTCGCGCACGAGGCGAAACTCGCCGTTCTCCAGGTAACGCAGCCCGCCGTGCATCATGTGTGAGGAGGCCGCGCTGGTGCCGGAGCAGAAGTCGCCCTTGTCCACCAGCAGCACGCGCAGGCCCTGCAAGGCCAGGTCGCGGAAGACCGCGATGCCGTTCACCCCGGCGCCGATGATCAGGACGTCGAGGTCCGGCCGCTCCCGCAGCGCCCGCAACATCTCCTCCCGCGTTTGAACAGGCATTAGTTCGCCGCCTTCACAAACACTGGCTTGCCCTGGAATTCCATCCCGCTCCCGGAAGCATGCAACTCTCCAGAATTGTACTAAAAGCCCCTCACCCTGAGGAAGGGCTCCCGCGGCTGAGCGGGAAAGGCTCCCGTCCCCCAGGGCGGGAAAGGGTTTGGGGTGAGGGCTCATCCCCCGGGACGCAAGGGCCTCCGCGTCAAGCAGGAAAGGGGGTTTGGGGTGAGGGCGCTCATCGTCCGCCTTACCCCTCCGCCGCGCTACCCCGCACACGCTCCACCGCCCGCAACCAGGCCGCATAGCGCGTTTCCCGTTCGTCCGGTGACATACGCGGTTCGAAGACCCGTTCCACACGCCATTGCGCGGCGATTTCCTCGCTGCCGTGCCAGAAGCCGCTGGCCAGGCCCGCCAGATACGCCGCCCCCAGCGCCGTCGTCTCGGTGATCGCCGGCCGCTGCACGGCCACGCCCAGAATGTCCGCCTGGAACTGCATCAAAAAGTCGTTGGCCGCCGCCCCGCCATCGACGCGCAGGGTCTGCAGGGCCAGGCCTGCGTCGGCGCTCATGGCGTCGACCACGTCGCGCGACTGGAAGGCGATGCTCTCCAGCGTCGCGCGCACGATTTCGGCCCGCCCGCTGCCGCGCGTCAGGCCCAGCACCGCCCCGCGCGCATACGCATCCCACCAGGGCGCGCCCAGCCCGGTGAAGGCCGGCACCACGATGACTCCGCCGCTGTCCGGCACGCTCTCCGCCAGCAATGCGCTTTCCGCCGCGTCGGCGATCAGCCCCAGTTCGTCGCGCAGCCACTGCACTGCCGCCCCGGCCACGAAGACGCTGCCCTCCAGCGCGTAGACCGGCGCGTCGTCGCCCACTCGCCAGGCCACCGTGGTCAGCAAATTGTTGGCCGAGCGCACCGGCGTCGCGCCCGTGTTGAGCAGTAGAAAACAGCCGGTGCCGTAAGTGTTTTTGGCCATACCGGGCGTGTGACAGGCCTGGCCGAAGGTCGCTGCCTGCTGGTCGCCGGCCATGCCCGCCAGCGGAACGGGCGCGCCCAGCAGCGCCGCGTCGCTCTCGCCGAGCAACTCGCTGCTGGCCGTCACCCGCGGCAACAGGGCCCGCGATATCCCCAGACGTTCCAGGATCGGGTCGCTCCACTCCTGGGCGTGAATGTCGTAGAGCATCGTGCGGCTGGCATTGCTCACGTCCGTGACGTGCAATCGCCCGCCCGTCAGACACCAGATCAGCCAGGTATCCACCGTGCCGAAGGCCAACTCGCCGCGCTCCGCCCGCGCCCGCGCGTCCGGCACCTGTTCCAGCAGCCAGTGCAGCTTCGTCCCGGAGAAGTAGGGGTCGGTGACCAGCCCGGTGCGCTCCAGAATGACCTGGTCGAAGCCCTCCGCCTTCAATTCGTCGCAGAAACCCGCCGTGCGCCGGTCCTGCCAGACGATGGCGTTGTGCAAGGGCCGGCCGCTGTCGCGTTCCCACAGCAGCGTCGTCTCGCGCTGGTTGGTGATGCCGATGGCCGCCACCTGCGACGCGCTCACGCCCGCGAGCGCCAGCGCCTCCCGCGCCACCGCCAGTTGCGTCCGCCAGATCGCCGGCGGGTCATGCTCCACCCAACCCGGCTGTGGATACAATTGGGGAAACTCCTGCTGCGCGACGGCGCAGATGCTGCCCGCGTGGTCAAGGATGATGGCGCGCGAAGAAGTCGTGCCCTGGTCCAGCGCCAGAATGTAATCGGACATATCCACTCCTGCCTGCGGTGGATGCACTGTTGCGAGCGACTTATGATAGCCTTGTCAGGTAGCTCACGCGACCCGGAGGAGCCGTGCGTTTTCTGGCCCGATTACTACTGACCCTGCTGCGCCTGGCGCTGCTGGTCGGCCTCGTCTACGCCCTGGTCGCCGTCGCCTGGAACGACCTGTTGACGCGGCGGGACTCCTTCGCCATCACGCTTCACGAGCGCGAACGCCCGGCCCACGCCCGCTGTGGTGCGCCCGGCACCGCCCTGGAGCTGGTCGAGTTGCCCGGTCTGCCCGGCAATCACGTCGTCGTCGCCGGCGGCCCCAACCCCGTCAGCGCCGACGCCTGGTCCGCTTTCCAGCCTTCCCTGCCCTGGACCAAAAACAGCGAACGGCACCTGCTCTTCGACGACAGCTGCTTTCACAGTTCGCCGCCCCTCGGCCAGGCGCCGGCGCGCAGCGACATCGCCTGCAGCGGTGACGATTGCTTCCGCTTCCGCGAGATTGACGACTACAGCTGGCTCGATCTGGCCATCATTGCGGCGACGGACTGCCACCCCTCCAGCCTCGGCTGCCTCGGCCCGCTGGTGCTGCCCGGCCACGTCAGCCTGACCGTCATCCGCAAGTGTCATGACCTTTCATTCAGCGGTCAGGTCCATGTCCTGGGCAGCGACAACGGGGCGCGCTTCGTGATGCACGCCACCGCCAGCGGCCGCCCGGATATCAGCGGTCCCGCCCTGCCCCAGGGCTGGTCACTGTCAACCGTGACGCTGGACGAGCCCCTGAGCGTCGCGCCCCAGGGCGACGCCTGTTATCACTTCATCCTGCGCGACAACCTGGGCCAGAGTTACCACCAGTTCGGCTTCCGCGACACGGTCTACGTCACGGGGGAGGAATTGTAGGGACGGCCCTCACCCTGAATCCCTTGTCCCGTCATAGGGGACGGGAAAGGGGCCGGGGGGTGAGGGCGACCTGCTCGTCGGCCCTCACCCTAAATCCCTCTCCCTGAGGGAGAGGGACTTTATCCCCTGAAATCATTGGCCAGAGTCGTCCCCTTTTAATGCTTGCTTGCCTTTTGACACTCTCTCAAAAGGACACCCCCTCTCCCTTGGGGAGAGGGTCTTCAACTTCTCTCACCAGATGGAACTCCCCCTCTCCCTGAGGGAAGGGCTCCCGCGACTGAGCGGGAAAGGGGTTGGGGGGTGAGGGCCATTTTCCCTTCCACCCTGAACCCCTTTTCTCGCCTGGCCGCGAGAGCCCTTCTCAGGAAAAGGGGCCGGGGGAGGGCTCCCGCGACTGAGCGGGAAAAGGGCCTCCTACCACGCCCAGGCTTCCGGCGCCGGACCGCCCGGCCCCGGCCAGATCTCGTCCAGCTCGGCCAGCTGCGCCGCGTCCAGCTCGATGTCCAGCGAGCGCAGACTGCCCTGCAACTGCTCCAGATTGCGCGGCCCGATGATCGGCGCCGTCACCGTCGGCTGCGCCAGCAACCAGGCCAGCGCCACGTCCGCCGGTGCCTCGCCCAGTTCGCCGCAGAAGGCCTCGTAGCGCTCCAGTTGCGGCCGCAAGGCTTCAATGCGCGCCTGCATGCCGGCCGCGGCGCGTCGCCCTTCCTCAATCTTGCGTAGCACGCCACCCAGCAGGCCGCCGCCCAGGGGACTCCAGGGGATTGTGCCCACGCCGTAGTCCGCGCAGGCCGGCAGCACTTCCAGCTCGACGCTGCGCGCATTCAAACTGTACTTGCACTGCTCGGTGATCAGACCCATGAAGTGACGGTGGTTCGCCGCCTCGTTGGCCTTCACGATGTGCCAGCCGGCGAAGTTGCTGCTGCCCACGTACAAAATCTTGCCTTCGCGCTGCAACTGCTCCATGCCCTGCCAGATCTCTTCCCAGGGCGTCTCGCGGTCGACGTGATGCATCTGGTAGATATCGATGTAGTCGGTCTGCAGCCGCCGCAGGCTGGCTTCGCAGGCCCGGCGGATGTTAAGCGCCGACAGCTTGCCCTCGTTGGGCCAGTCGCCCATCGCGCCGTAGAGTTTGGTCGCCAGCACCACCTTCTCGCGGCGACCGCCGCCCTGGGCAAACCAGCGCCCGATGATCTCTTCGGTAAGACCCAAATGGCCCCTGCCTTCGCGCAAGCCGTAACGGTTGGCCGTGTCGAAAAAGTTGATGCCTGCGTCCAGCGCCCTGTCCATGATGATCTGGCTGTCGGCCTCGCTGGCGTGCGGGCCAAAGTTCATGGTGCCGAGGCACAGCCGACTGACGCTCAGGCCGCTGCGTCCGGGATGTGTGTATTGCATGTTGTTCTCCTGTCCCTGTTAATCTCTGCCCACACTTCAAAACTGTTTCTGCCACGCCCAGGCTTCCGGTGCCTACCCTCCCGGCCGGGGCCAGATCTCGTCCAGCGTCGCCAGCTGTTCCGCGTCCAGCCGAATCTCCAGCGAACGCAGGCTGCCCCGCAACTGCGCCACGTCGGCCGGGCCGATGATCGGCGCCGTCACCGCCGGCTGCGCCAGCAGCCAGGCCAGCGCCACGTCCGCCGGTTCCTCGCCCAGTTCGCCGCAAAAGGCCTCGTAGCGCTCCAGTCGCGGACGCAAGGCCTCGATGCGCGGCCTCGTTTCGGCTGACGCGCGCCGACCGGTCTCCAGTTTGCGCAGCACGCCGCCCAGCAGGCCCCCGTCAAGCGGGGCCCAGGGGATCACGCCCACGCCGTAGTCCTGGCAGGCCGGCAAGAGTTCCAGCTCGACACGGCGCTCGATCAGACTGTACTTGCACTGCTCGGTGATCAGGCCCAGGGAATTGCGGCGTCGCGCCGCCTCGTTGGCTTTTGCCACGTGCCAGCCGGCGTGGTTGCTGCTGCCCACGTAGAGGATTTTGCCCTCGCGCACCAGCTGCTCCATGCCCTGCCAGATCTCCTCCCAGGGCGTCTCGCGGTCGACGTGATGGACCTGGTAGACGTCGATGAAGTCGGTCTGCAGACGCCGTAAACTGTCCTCGCAGGCGCGGCGAATGTGCAGGGCGGAGAGTTTGCCCTCGTTGGGCCAGTCACCCGTCGGGTTGTAGAGCTTGGTGGCCAGCACCACCTTCTCGCGCCGGCCGCCACCCTGCGCAAACCAGCGCCCCATGATGTCCTCGGTGAGGCCGCGGTAGCCGGGCAGATCGCCGCCGTACGCGCCGTAGATATTGGCCGTGTCGAAGAAGTTGATGCCGAGTTCCAGCGCCGCGTCCATGATGGCGTGGCTTTCCGCCTCGTCGGTACGCGCGCCGAAGTTCATCGTGCCCAGACACAGGCGGCTCACCAGCAGTCCGCTACGACCGGGATGTGTATATTGCATGGTCCGCTCCTGAAAAATTCAGAGTGCTGCCATTGATGAGATTTCCCCGATTGCCATGAAGACGGTAACCAGGAACTCTGGCAAACCCGCCCTCACCCTAAATCCCTCTCCCTCAGGGAGAGGGACTTCTTTACTCTTTGCCAACTATGACTTTTGCGGAATTCATATCGATTCGAATCTGATGCATCCCTGACCCTCACTTACCCGCAAGCGAAATCTCCTGTTTCCGGATCGGGGAACCCTGTCCTCCTCCTAATTCCCTTCTGAATTCTTGCGTTACACCCCCTCTCCCTGAGAAGGGCTCCCGTCCCCCGGGACGGGAAGGGCTCCCGCGACTGAGCGGGAAAGGGGCCGGGGGTGAGGGCTCTCAGTCCTCCGGCTCACCAGGCGGCGGCGCCAGTTCCGGCGCGCCGCTGGCCAGTTCGCCCGTCTCCGCGTTGTAACGACCGCGCAACTCGTCGGCGATGGTCCCCTGCCACAGGCTGACGCCGCGCGCATAGCCCGCCCGCGCGATCATGTGCGCCGCCACCGGCGCCGTCAGAAAGACGAAAAGAATGGCCGCCAGCGCGCGCGCGCCGATGGCCAGGTCATTGAAGTGCAGCGCCACCGCCAGCAGCATGGAACTCACCCCCAGCGTGACGGACTTGGTGGACGCCGACATGCGCATGAACAGGTCCGGCATGCGCACGATGCCCACGGCCGCCAGCAGCATGAAAAAGGCGCCGGTCAGCAGCAGCAGCGCCGTCAGCGCCTCCACCAGGGTCATGCTTCCGGCCTCCGCTGCAGATAGTAGGCGAAAGCGGTCGTGCCCAGGAAGGAGATCAGCGCCAGCACCAGCGCCACGTCCAGCAGCGTCGCCTGGTCGGTACCGATGGCGTAGGCCGCGATGATGCCCAGCCCCAGCGTCACCATCAGGTCCAGCGCCACGATGCGGTCCGGCATGCGCGGCCCGCGCAGCAGCCGCGTAACAGCCAGCAGCAGCGCAATGCCCAGCACCGGCAGCACCACGTAAAGCGCCAGATCAGACAGCGTCATGAAAACGCATCCTGCACGCGCTGTTCCAGGCCTTCCTTGATCTCGCGCCGGAAGGCCTCCACGTCCGTCACAAACATGGCGTGGACGTAGAGCACGCGCCGGTCGGTGGAGACGTCCAGCGACAGCGTACCGGGCGTCAGGGTGATCAGGTTCGCCAGGGTGGTGATCGCCACCTCGTCGCGGATGTCCAGCGGAATGGCCACAATCGCCGGCCGCGCGCGATAGTTCGGCGTCAGCACCTCCAGCATCACACGCAGGTTGGCCTGCACCAGCAGCACCACAAAGTACAGCAGGAAACCCAGCACCCGCGGCACGCGCGTGACGTAACGCTGGCAGCCCAGCGCCGCGCGCGCCAGCAGCAGTATCAAATAGCCCACCACGAAGCCGCCGCCCACGCTGACCACCGTCAGTTCGCCGCCCAGCGCCGCCCAGATCAGCGCCAGCAGGACGTGCAACAGTAACCAGTTCACGTCCCCTCCCCCAGCACAGCCACGATGTATTGCTGCGGATCGAGCAGTTGTCCCGCCGCCCGCTGCGCCAGTTCGAAGGCCGGGCCGGCAAGGACGCTGATGCCCACGGTCAGTGCCAGCAGCGCCAGCGCCGGCCCGAAGAGCAGGCGTCGCTCCATGAGGCGCAGGGGGGGCGCCGGCGCGACTCCGGCCGGCGCCTCACTCCAGAAGGCGCCCGTCCAGATGCGCATCATCGAGAACAGCGTCAGCAGACTCACCAGCAGGGCGATCGCCGCCACCAGCCACAGACCATCTTCCAGCAGCGCCTGTAACAGCGCCAGCTTGGGCCAGAAGCCCGACAGCGGCGGCACGCCCGACAGGGCCAGCGCCGGCACCAGAAAGAGCAGCGCCAGCCCGGGATGACCATGATACAGCCCGCCCAGCCGCGCCAGGCGGAAGGAGCCGCCCACGCGCTGCACGATGCCGCTCACCAGAAACAGCGTGGCCATGACGACGACGTGATGGATCATGTACAGGTAGGCGCCCGCCAGCGCCAGCGGCCGGTACAGCGCCAGACCCAGCACGATGTACCCGATGTGGCTGATGATATTGAAGGACAGGATACGCCGGATCTCCCGCCGCGCCACCGCGCCCAGCACCCCGCTCAGCATGGTCAGCGCCGCCCCGGCCAGCAGCAGCCCGTGCGTCCACGCCGTATCCTGCACGAAGAGCAGCGTGAACACGCGGATCATGGCGTAGACGCCCACCTTGGTCAGCAGGCCGGCGAAAATGGCCGAGACCGGCACCGGCGGCGTGTGGTAGGAGGCCGGCAACCAGAAGTAGAGCGGGAACATGGCTGCCTTGATGCCGAAGGCGATCATGAAGAAGATGGCCACCGTCGTCACCGGTTGCTCCGGCCCGGCCGCGCGCAGGGCCTGCGCCAGCGCCGCCATGTTCAGCGAGCCGGTCATGCCATACAGAAAGCCGACCCCCGTCAGGAAGAAGGCCGAGACCAGCAGGTTGAGCGCGAAGTACTTGACCGAGCCCTCCAGTTGCGCCCGGCTGCCCCCCAGCGCCAGCAGCGCGAAGGAGGCGATCAGCATGATCTCGAACCACACGTAGAGGTTGAAGAGGTCGCCGGTCAAAAAGGCGCCGCACATGCCGGCCAGCAGGATCAGAACCAGGGGGTAGTAGCCATGGCGCTCGCGCGCCTCGTCCATACTGCCGGTGGAATACACCACCACCGCCAGGCCGACCAGGGCCGTCATCACGACCATGATCGCGCCCGGCAGGTCCGCCACCAGCACGATGGCGAAGGGGGCCGGCCAGTTGCCCACGTTCGTGCTCAGGATGCCCTGCGAACTCACCGCCGTCAGCAGCGCCAGCGCCGCAAACAGCAGGCCGACGCCACCCGCCAGCGCCAGAAAGCGATGCAGCAGCCGGTTGCCCCAGTTGATGATCGACAAAATCGCCATCAGAAAGGGGATCAAAATCGGCAGCACCAGCAGCGTGTTCAGTCAGTCCTCCGGTTCAGGTTCAG
>DAOUJM010000015.1:0-83874 GCA_034422695.1 Anaerolineae bacterium | reverse complement strand
CCGTCCGCCACTCTCCACCCTTCCGAAGAAAGGCTTCCCGTTCGACTTGCATGTGTTAGGCACGCCGCCAACGTTCATCCTGAGCCAGGATCAAACTCGCCGTTTGTATCCCTACCGCTCTCATACCCGTACTTCTCCAGGGCCCGGGTACATGGCCCCTCAAGCCGGTCGCACCGGCTTCTCTGTCTTTCCCGCTGTCCTGTTGTCAAGCCGCGTCGCCCCGCATGAGGCGGGTACACGCCAAGGTGTCGCGCGTGAACCGCTACCTTACCACCCCGCAGGCACCCCTGTCAAGGCCACCCGCCCGATTGCAACGGCAGCGGGCGAAACCCAGGCCATGGCTCGGTACCCCGCAACCGGTCCAGGCCCCTTACTGGCCGCCCAGACTTTCGACTTCCTTTTCCAGTTCCCGAATCCGCGCCATGTTGGTCCAGTGACGGGAGCGGCCCAGGTAATTGGCGATGACACTCGCCGCAATGGCGATCGCCATCGTCAACAGGGCCATCGTGTACAGCCCCTGACGTTCCTCTTGCGTCGATTTCAGGGCAGCGACGGCTTCACCCAGGGCCGGGTTGGAATCGTCGACAGCTGCTTCCAGCGCGCCAAGTGCGCCGTGCGTCTCTGATTGCAGACGCTGCCCGCTCTGGATCAGTGAGATGATGGAAATCAGCATGGCGACAATCGTAATGATGTTGAAAATTACTGGCTTCCTAAGTGTGTCTTCCCATTCCATTGGGGACCTCTCCTTTCCTTACAATCACCAATTTCTGTGAGACTGCCTTGTTCCATGCAACATTACCTGTTTTGCGTTGCCCAGGCACCCTTGCACAGGATTTACGCGCACCGGATGGCCCTCGCTCAGCGCGCCTCGGAGCGCCCCAGCAGGGCACGGGTCAGGGTCACCGGGTCGACGTACTCCAGGTCGCCGCCCACCGGCAGGCCCCGCGCCAGGCGCGTCAGGCGCAGTCCCCGGCCTTCCAGGCTGCGTTCGATGAACATCGCCGTGGCGTCGCCCTCCATCCCCGGGTTGGTCGCGATGATGATTTCACGCACCTCCGGCAGCGACGCGCGTTGCACCAGTTCGCGAATGCGCAATTCGTCCGGCCCGATGTTGTTGAGCGGCGAGATGGCGCCGTGCAGCACGTGATACAGCCCGTTGAAACTGCCGGTGCGTTCCAGCGCCAGCACGTCCAGCGGCTCCTCGACGACCGCGATGAGGCTGCGGTCGCGGCCGCTGTCCGCGCAGAGTTCGCAGGGGTCCTCGACCGTGATGTGAAAGCACTGCGAGCAAAGCTGCGTCTCGGCCTTCAGGGCGCGCAGGGCATCGGCCAGGGTCAGGCCGACCTCATCCGGCGCGCGCAGCAAATAATAGGTCAGGCGCGAGGCCGTCCGGGGACCCACGCCCGGCAGCCGGGCGAAGGCCTCGCTCAGGCGGCTGACGGGTTCGGGAACGGCGGACTTCATGGCCAGGGCCGCATTCCAGCGAAGTGCCTCACCCGAGCAAGCCGCCCATGCCCGGCAGGCCGCCCAGGCCGCCGGTGATGGCTTCCATTTTCTGCGCCGCCAGCAACTGGCTTTGTTCAACGGCCTGGTTCATGGCCGCGACCAGCAGGTCCTGCAGGTCTTCCTGCCATTCCTCATCTTCGGGGTCGATCAGCGCCGGATCGATCGCGATGGACTGTACGCGCTGGTGACCGGTGATCACCACTGCCACCGCGCCACCGCCGACCGAGACCTCCACCGTTTCGTGCTCCAGGGCCTGTTGCGCCGCGCTCATGTCGTCCTGCATTTTCTGAATCTGCCGCAACATGGCGGCCTGACTGGGCCGTTTGGGCATCTCAGTCTCCCTCTGCTCCTGTCTCTTTCACGCTGACCCGCGCCCCCAGCGCCACGGCGCTGGCAATGAGCGGGTCGCTTTCATCGATTTGCGCGTCAGCGCTCCCGCCCTGCGCCTGCAGCCGCACCCGCACGCGCAGGGGCCGACCGAACACGGCCTCCAGCGCCGCTTCCAGCGCGGCGCGCGTATCGCCGCTGTTCAGCCGGTCCCGGAAGAACGCCGATGAGGCATCCAGCATGACCATGTTGTCGCGCAGATCGCCTGGCCTTGCATGCTCGATCAGCGCCGGGATACCGCTTCGTCTGAGTTTCCCGATCTCCTGACGCACTTCTTCCCAGCGTCCCTGCAAGTGCTCCAGCGTCAGTTCAGCGCCGACCTCAGGGGCGGGCGCGTCAGGCGCGACCCCTGCCGGCGCTGCGGCCTGTGGCGCCTGTGTCTTTTCCACCTGAACTGCGGCCGGCTTCGCTTCCCGTTGCGCAACGGCAGACGCCCGCGCGGTCTCCCGCGCCGCTGTTGCGCCGCTTACGGGCGTCGTTGCAGTCGATGGCGTCGACGTCATTTCGGCGAGGGGCGACGTCGGCCTGTCTGCTTCAGCTGCTGCCGGGGCGATGCTCTCCACCAGGGCCAGCTCAAGGGCCAGCTGTGGTTGCCAGCCGCCCGTTTCATCGGACAGCGCCGCGTTGAATTTCCGCAAGGCATGCAGCACCTGGCCCAGGCTGATCTGCCCGGCCTGCGCCCGGTAGCGTTCCCGCTCCTCCTCCGTCGCCACCACCAGCGCGGCGCCGGCGGTCAGCGTCAGCAGCAGGTTGCGCAACTGCTCGACGATCTGCTGACCGAACTGCTGCGGGTCGCTGCCGGCGTCGACGGCCTGGTTGATCACGTTCAGGCCGGCGGCCGCATCCCGCTGCACCAGCGCATCCAGCAGGGCGCGCACGGCGTCGCCGGCGGCGGTGCCCAGCACGTCCTGCGTCAGCTCCAGCGTGATTTCTGCCTCCGGGTCGGTGACGACCTGGTCCAGCAGGCTGATACTGTCGCGCACGCTGCCCGTGCCCTGACGCGCGATCAGTTCCAGCGCCGGGCGCTCAACTCGCAGGCCCTCGGCGGCGGCGATGTGTTGCAGATGATCGGCCACTGCCGCCACGGGCACGCGCCGGAATTCGAAGGGCAGGCAGCGACTTTTGATGGTGGCCGGCACCTTGTCGATTTCAGTGGTGGCCAGCACGAAAACGGCGTGCGGCGGCGGTTCCTCCAGCGTCTTGAGCAGGGCATCGAAGGCGTTGCCGGTGAAGCGGTGCACCTCGTCGATGATGTAGACCTTGTAGCTGCCCTCGCCCGGCGCGAAGGCGATCTTGTCGCGCAGGTCCCGCACGTCATCGACGCCGGTGTGGGTGGCCGCGTCGATCTCGATGAGGTCGAGATAGCGGCCCTCGTTCACCGCCAGACAGGCATTGCAGTCGTTGCAGGGACGTTGCGCGGGCTCCGCGTGCCGGCAGTTGACGGCCTTGGCCAGCAGCCGCGCCGTCGTGGTCTTGCCGGTGCCGCGCGGCCCGCTGAAGAGGTAGGCATGACGAACGCGGCCGGATTTGAGGGAATTGCGCAGGGTGCGCGTGATGTGCTCCTGGCCGATGACGTCCTCGAAGCGCATGGGCCGCCAGGCGAGGTACAGGGCTTGTTCGGGCAAGGCCGGGACTCCTCCTGCAGGGCCGTCAGTGTAGCAGGCGCCCGGGCCGGCGGCAAACGAAAGGGGTGACGACCGACGCCGCCACCCCTGCCCCTGTCAGTTCAGGAGGCCGTCCTGCGAATCAGGCCAACACCTTCTGCTCGTCCATGATCTCGTCCAGCAACGCGTGCATCTCGGGGATGCTCAGTTGCTGCTTGGCGTCACTCATGGCGACCGGCGGGTTGGGGTGACACTCGAACATCAGCCCGTCCGCGCCCACCGCCTTTGAGGCCTTCGCCAGCGGAACGGCGATATCGCGCCGGCCGGCGGAGTGTGAGATGTCGACCACCACCGGCAAATGCGATTCCAGCTTCAGCAACGCCACCGCGCTCAGGTCGAGCGTGTTACGCGTGCGCGTCTCGAAGGTGCGGATGCCGCGTTCCATCAGAATCACGTTGGGGTTGCCGCTGCTGACGATGTACTCGGCGGCGTAGAGGAATTCCTGAATGGTGGCGCCGAAGCTTCGCTTGAGGATCACGGGCTGCCGTACCTGGCCCATCGCCTTCAGCAGAAAGCTGTTGGACATGTTGCGCGCGCCAACCCAGAAGACGTCGACGTATTCGGACATCTCGGTGACGAGGCTCTTGTCCATCACCTCGCTGACGATGAACATGTTGTGGCGGTTGGCCACCTGCCGCGCGATACGCAGCCCCTCCATGCCAAGGCCCTGGAAATCGTAGGGCGAGGTGCGCGGCTTCCAGCCCATGCCCCGCAGGAAACGCACGCCGCGCGCCGCCAGCGCCTCCGCCACCGCGTCGACCTGTTCCGCGCTCTCGATGGCGCAGGGGCCGCTGATGACGGTGAAGTCGCCGGCGCCCACCTCCGTGCCGTCCGCCATGGTGATGACCGTGCGCTCGTCCGGGTACTTGCGCTGCACCAGGATCCTGGCCAGCGCTTCCTCCTCTTCCAGCGCCAGCGAGGCGCGAAAGATCTCGCTGAATAACGCGCTGATGGTCTCGTTGCTGAAAGGGCCTTCGTTGGCCTGCTGCAGCGCCGTCAGCATCTCGGCTTCACGTTCGGGGTCATAAAACGAGGTGCCGAGGCTTTGCTGCACGCGCCCGATCGCCGAGACGACGTGCGCGCGTTGGGTGAGCAGTTCAAGAATCTGCAGGTTGATGACGTCGATCTCCCCGCGCAATTCCTTCAGTCTGTCCTCGTGCATGATTGCACTCTCCCTTGCATGACCCCGAATCTGGCACCATTGCCGCCATCAGTATACACACTGCCGTCCCTTCCTTACAGGGGTCGCCTTCGCGGGGACGTGGCGAGTTCGGTGGATTTCAGAAATTGTCTTAAAGTCGGGGCGGGCGATTTGATAAATCGCCCCTGCCGTGTTCGTGGGGGCGGTCGATTTGGTAAATCGCACCTGCCGCGTTTTGTGGGGGCGGTCGATTTGGTAAATCGCACCTGCGGGACACGGCATGGCGCCGTTGGTGCACGAAATGGCGCCGTTGGCGTGCTTGCCCTCGCTACCCCTGCGGCGGATGACGTAGGGGCGACATATCATGTCGCCCGCAGGCACACCATAATGTAATGTCGCCCGCAGGCACGCCATGTCGCCGGGCGTGGCGGGTTTTGGATGTAGGGGCGACATATCATGTCGCCCGCACCTGGGAACCGGCCACAACGCTAGCGACGCCAATAACGCACGATGACGCTCACCGCATCCGGTTCCCGTATCCGGTAAACCGGACACTCCCCTTCGCGGCGTCTGACGCGCCTCAGGTCGCCGGGTCCCCGTCGGTCCTTTGCTCCACTTCACGCGCCAGACGGTTCATGGTGCGCACCACCATGAACATGGCGAAGGCGATGATCACGAACTCAAGCACCTGCGTGATGAACTTGCCGTAGCCAAGCGTGGCCACGCCGGCCTCCTGCGCCTGCTCCAGGGTCGCGTACTGCGTAATGGAAAGGCTGAGGAAGAGGTGATCGAAGTTCACGCCGCCGGTCAGCGCGCCGATGACCGGCGTGATGATGTCCTTCACCAGCGAATTGGTGATGTCCTTGAAGGCCGTGCCCAGCACCAGGCCCACGGCCAGGTCCATCACGTTGCCGCGCTCGGCAAACTCGCGGAACTCCCGCATAATGCTGCGCATCGCCATCCTCCCCTGCTGCCTGCCCTGCGTTCGCCGCCTACTGTAGCGCGAAGCCGCCGGCGTCGCTGTTGCGGACGGGGGCGGGCCGCGGCACAATGGCGGCAGTGTCCCTGCAATACGAGACCTCCGTGGCCGGCCAACCCATACCCCGCCTGCGTCGCGATCATCTGCTCTGGCTGGCATTGCTGCTCTTGCCGCTGCTCGGCATCGCCGCCGCCATCCAGGTGCAGCGTTACGGCGGCAACCTTGCCACCGCGCCGCCCGCGCCCCGACCCCTGCAACAGGACCTGATCGGCAGACCCGCCCCGGCGCTGGCGCTGCCGCGGCTGGCAAACGGCGCGACGCTCGAGCTGGAGTCGCTGCGCGGCCGGCCGGTCATCGTCAACTTCTGGGCCAGCTGGTGCGCGCCCTGCGTGCGCGAACTGCCGGCGCTGGCGAGCTTCAGTGCAGCACACAGCGGCCCGAATGCGCCGCAGGTGCTGGCGGTCAACAGCGCCGAGGACGTGGCGACGATCGAAAGCTTCCTGGCCGAACAGGGCGTGGGCAACCTGACCGTGCTGCTGGACAGTGACGGCCATGCCGGCGACGTCTGGGGCGCCAGAGGCCTGCCCATGACCTTCCTCGTCGATCCCGCGGGCCGTATCGCGGCGGTGCAGCGCGGCGAAATCACACTGGCCGCGCTTCGGCGCTGGCTCGCTCTGCTGGAGTCCTGACCCCATGCCATCCAGCGCAACGCGCGACCCCGGAGATCAGCCATGAACCTGTCGCGCGCCTTCCAGTACCCCTTTGAAGACGAGCAGTGGGCCCGCAAACTGCTGCTGGTGCTCGTCTGGAGCCTGTTTGCGCTCGTCCCGCTGCTGGGCCTGGTCGGCATGGCCATGCTGGCCGGCTACACGCTCGACCTGCTGCGCAACCTGCAGGCCGGCAAGCAGCGCCCCCTGCCGGACTGGTACGAGTTCAACGCCCGCCTGGGCGACGGCTTCAACGCCCTGGTCGCCATCCTCGTCTACAACATCCCCAACGCCCTGCCGCTTTGCGGCCTGCTGCTGCTGGCCGGCACAGGCCAGGAGGCCGGCCTGCTGGTGCTGTTGCCGCTCTGCTGTCTCCTGCTCTTCATGCTGCTGTGGAACCTGTTTATCGGCCTGATGCTGGCGGCCGGCGCCGTGCGCTACGCGCAGACGCGCCAGTTGACCGCCTGGTTTCAGCCGGGCGAACTGTGGGACCGGCTGCGCTCCAACAGCGACCTCTTCCTGCAATGGCTCCTCTTCAGCGTGGTGGCCAACCTTGCGCTGGGTATCGTGGGCGCCGTTCCGGGCGTCGGCTGGCTGATTACGCTGGCCCTGACCGTGCCGGTGCAGGGGCATCTGCTGGGCCAACTGGCGGCCGCCCTGGCCGCGCGTGAAGACGCCGCCGCGACGGCGGGGTCATAGGCGGGCATGTCGCCCTGGCCGTTCCGCCGGCGCTATCCGCGGCGACGACCGCGCGCCACTGGCCGGCGGCGCCCTGGCCGGCGTGACGGGGCCGGCGTTCATGACTGGCCGCAGTTGCTGGATCGCGGCGACGTGCTGATCCTGGATACCGAGACCACCGGCCTCGGCCGCGAGTCGGAGGTGATCGAGGTGGCGCTCATCAACACCCGCGGCGAGGAACTGCTGCATCGCCTCGCCCTGCCGCTGGGCAGCATCCCGCGCGATGCGTCCCGCGTCCACGGTCTGACGAAAACCAGATTGCGGGAACTCGGCGCCGTTAACTGGAAAGACGTCCATGCCAGCCTGGCGCCGGCCCTGGACGCGGCAGCGCTGGTGCTCGTCTACAACGCCGCCTACGACCGACGTCTGCTGCAACAGACCTGCGCCCGGCATGAGTTGCGCCTGCCGGCCATCGCCTGGCGCTGCGCGATGAACGACTACGCCGCCTGGCGCCGTCAGCGCCATGGCGCCACCAGCGGCCACGGGCTGGAGCGGGCCTTCCGGCGCGAGTGCCGCCAGACTGTAGACCAGCAACACCGCGCCCTGTCCGACTGCCACATGGTGCTGGCGCTCATGCGCGCCGTGGCCGGCAAGGCAGGGCCTGAAAGGTAGACGGATGGACGACCTGCTGCAGGAACAACTCGCCTACTACCGGGCGCGGGCCGCTGAATACGACCAGTGGGCCCTGCGCCAGGGGCGCTTCGACTACGGTCCCGAACTGAACCGGCGGTGGCACGACCAGCTGGCCGAGGTGCGCCAGGCCCTGCGGCGCTGCGGCCCGCTGGAGTCCGCGCTGGAACTGGCCTGCGGCACCGGCATCTGGACCGAACAACTGCTAAAGATCAGTCAGCGCGTCCACGCCATCGACGCCGCGCCGGAGATGCTGGCCATCAACCGCGCGAAGCTGCAGTCCGACCGCGTCCGCTATGAGCAGACCGACCTTTTCACCTGGCAGCCCCGCCAGGAGTACGACCTGGTGTTCTGCGGCTTCTGGCTCTCGCACGTGCCGCCGGATCGAATGGCGCCCTTCCTGCACAACGTGGCGCAGGCCCTGAAGGCCGGCGGGCGCCTGTTCCTCGTCGACTCGCGCCGTGAAATATACGCCGGCGCCAGCGACCACTCGCTGCGCGACCCGTACAGCGACAGCATTCTCGACGAGCGCAAGCTGAACGACGGGCGGCACTTCACCATTGTCAAGGTCTTCCACGAACCGGAGACACTGGGCGCCAGCCTGGCCGCGCAGGGGCTGCGACCCTCATTGCACCTGACGGAGAGTTTCTTTATCTACGGTTGGGCGGACAAGCCCTGATCTGATCGCAGCGCGACCTACTTGCCCGGCACGGGCAGCATGTCGCCGAGACCGGTGGCTGGCGGGTCCTTGCGCGAAATGTCGCCGTCGCCCGCGGTCTCTTCCCCGCCGGCGTCGGCTTGTGGCTGACCGGGTCCGGCGGCCAGCTCCGCGCCCTCCAGTTCGCCCTGCATCAGCCGCTCGAAGGTCTCGCGATCCAGCGTCTCCTGCTCCATCAGTACCTCGACCAGCTCGTCCAGCTTGCTGCGATGTTTCAGCAGGATATCGCGGCCGCGCTGCTCGCCGGTCTCGACGAGGCGCTTGATCTCCTGGTCGATCTGCTCGGCGGTCTTTTCACTGTAATCGCGCTGCTCACCGAACTCCCGCCCGAGGAAGACCGAGGTGTGGCTGCTGCCGAAGGTGCGCGGCCCCAGCAACTCGCTCATGCCGTACTGCGTGACCATGCTGCGCGCGATGCCGGTGGCCTGCTGCAGGTCCATCTGGGCGCCGGTGGACAGTTGCTGGCTGGTGTAGGTGATCTTCTCGGCGATGCGTCCACCCAGGGCCGCGGCGATGCGGTCTTCAAATTCCTCGCCGGTGACGAGGAACTGGTCTTCTTCCGGCAGGGGCATGACAAAGCCGCCGGCGCGACCGCGCGGAATGATGGTGATCTTGTGCACCGGCCAGGCGTATTTCAGCACGTGGAACAGGATGGCGTGGCCGGCCTCGTGGCAGGCGAGGCGCCGTTTCTCCTTGTCGGAGATGACGCGCGTCTTGCGCTCCGGCCCCATCACCGCCCTTTCCATGCTTTCCTGCAATTCCTTCATGCTGATGGTCTTGCGGTTGCGCCGCGCGGTGAGGATGGCGGCCTCGTTGATCAGGTTCTCCAGGTCGGCGCCGGAAAAGCCCGGCGTGATGCGCGAGACGGCCTGCAGGTCCGCGTCCGGCGCCAGCGGCTTGCCCCGCGCGTGCACCTTGAGGATCGCCAGCCGACCGGCCACGTCCGGGTTGTCCATGGTCACCTTGCGGTCGAAGCGGCCTGGGCGCAGCAACGCCGGATCGAGGATGTCGGGCCGGTTGGTGGCCGCGATGATGATGACGTTGGTGCCCTGCTCGAAGCCGTCCATCTCGACCAGGATCTGGTTCAGCGTCTGTTCGCGTTCGTCGTGACCGCCGCCGAGGCCGGCGCCGCGATGCCGCCCGACGGCGTCGATCTCGTCGATGAAGACGATCGCCGGCGCTTCGGACTTGGCGCGTTCGAACAGGTCCCGCACGCGGCTGGCGCCCACGCCCACAAACATTTCGACGAACTCGGAGCCGGATATGCTGAAGAAGGGCACGCCGGCCTCACCGGCCACGGCGCGCGCCAGCAGGGTCTTGCCGGTGCCCGGCGGGCCGACCATCAGCACCCCCTTGGGGATGCGCGCGCCGAGGCGAATGAACTTCTCCGGTTCCTTGAGAAACTCGACGATCTCCGCCAGTTCCTCCTTGGATTCCTCGGCGCCGGCCACGTCGGAAAAGGTCACCTGCGGCCGTTCCACGTCCCGCGTGACGCGCGCCCGGCTGCGGCCGAAGCTGATCGCCTGGTCCTGGCCGCTGCGCACCGAGCGCATCATGCGCCACAGCAGCCAGATGATAATGACCGTCGGCACGATGGCGATGAGCAACTGGAAGAGCAGGCCGCCGGTGTTGTCACCGGGTTGCGGCGCGTAGGTGATGGACTGCAACTGCGAATCCGTGACGCCGTAGGTGCGCAGGTCATTGAAAAGGTCGGCTTCGCGCTCCTTGTAGTAGTAGGCGGTGATGCCGTTGAAGAACTGTACGTAGACGTCCTGGCCGCCGCGCACCACGAGTTTCTCGACGTTGCCCCGCTGGATCTGGGTGGCCAGTTCGTTGAGCGGAATGCGGTTGCTGCTCTGGAAGTTGCTCTGGCCGCCCATGGCCAGCACGAACAGGAGCAGCACGACGACGCCCATGCCAATGAGCAAACGCTGGGCATTGCGGCCCGCAAAGGGCGAATTGTCGTTGTTGCCGTCCTGGTTGGGTCGGTTGTTCACGGCGGGTCTCCACGCTGTCCGCTCTCATGATAATGAGGGATGGGCCCTGGGTCAACTGCGCCCGGCCTGGTACGAAAAGGCCCTGAAGGCCCATGCTACCCCTGCGGGCGTGCTGCGGACTGGCGCCCTTGCTACCCCTGCAGGGACACGGAATGACTTGGTGTGCTGTGCGCTGGCGCCCTTTTGCTATCCCACGGGGATGCTTCGGGCTTGCGCCCTCGCTATACTGCCGGCATGGCTGTCATCGACAGGGTTCCGGCGGAGATAGCGGGGCGCAGCAACGGGGAGTGGCTGCAGGCGCTGCGGGGCGCGCCCGGGCTGCAGGCGGTAGCCATCCAGGAACTCGACGAACGCTTGCAGCGCAGCCTCTATTGGTACCTCTCACGTGAGCGCAGCGACCTGGCCGACCGGCCGGCGGCGGAGCTGGAACAGATGGCCGGGGACTACGCCCAGGACGCCGTGCTGCGCATCCTGCAGCGTCTCGACAGCTTCCGCGGCGAAAGCCGTTTCACCACCTGGGCCACGCGCATCGCCCTGCGTATCGCCATCAGTGACCTGCGGCGGGCGCGCTACCGCGATTTTCGCCTCGACGACCTGACGGCGGACGGCGAGTTGCTGCCCCTGCGCGACTCCGGGCTGCCGGAAGATGACCTGTCGCCATCGCCCGAAGGCGCTGCCGAGCGCAACGACGTGCAGGCTCACATTCAGCGGGCCCTGAACGAATCCCTGACGCCGCGCCAGCGTCAGGCGCTGGTGGCCGTCGTCCTGCAGGGCGTACCGCTGGACGTCGTGGCGCAGCAAATGGGCAGCAACCGCAACGCACTTTACAAGCTGCTGCATGACGCCCGGCGCAAGCTGCGCGCGCAGCTGGAGGCCCAGGGTCTGGACGTCGCCTACATGCTCGAACTGTTCGCCGGGGACTCCTGAGCCAACATAAGTAAGATATGAGAGTTTGCCGGCATCACAATACAGAACGTATCCCGCGGCTGCGGGCCGGGTGGAGCACCATGGAATGAGTCGCGAACACATGCGCCGGCTGCTGGAATGCCTGGCCACCGTCCATCGCGACGGCGGGATCGATTGCGCCACGGCCGCCAGCCATTTCACCAGTCTGGGCGAGCAGGCGCTGAACGGGGCGGACATCCACGACATTCTGCCGCAAGCGGCCGCCCACATCGCCCATTGCCCGGATTGCCGCGAGGAATACGAAGCCCTGCTGGCCGTGCTGCGCGCCGGGCAGGATAATGCTGACCGCTTGCAAGCCTGAGGACAGATACCCCATGAATGAAGCAAGGAAACGCGTCGTCGTCATCGGCTCCGGGCCCGCCGGGCTCACCGCCGCCCTTTATACGGCGCGCGCGCAGTTGCCGACGACCGTCATCACCGGCCCCCTGCTGGGCGGGCAGATCGCGACCACGCACGAGGTCGAGAATTACCCCGGCTTCCCGGACGGTACCACCGGCCCCGAGCTGGTGGAGGCCATGCGCGCCCAGGCCGAACGCTTTGGCACGGAGTTCGTCTACGATTCGGTCGCGCGGGCGCAACTGCAGGACGGCCCGCCCTTCCGCATCGAGACCGCCACCGGCGAGACCCGCGAGGCCGACGCCGTCATCGTCACCATCGGCGCCAACCCGCGCGCCCTCGGCATCCCCGGCGAGGCCGAGTACGTCGGTCACGGCGTCAGTTACTGCGCCACCTGCGACGGTTTCTTCTTCCGCGGCAAGGACGTGGTGGTGGTCGGCGGTGGCGACTCGGCGCTGCAGGAAGCGCTCTTTCTGACGCGCTTCGCCAACCGCGTGGACATCATCCACCGCCGCGACGAACTGCGCGCCAGCGTCGCCCTGCAGACGCGCGCCTTCGCCCATGAAAAGATCGAGTTCATCTGGGACACGGTGGTCGATGAGATTCGCGCCAACGGCAGCGGCTCGGTTGATGAAATCGTGACCCGCAACGTGAAGACCGGCGAGCAGCAGCAGCGCCCGGTCGACGGCGTCTTCATCTTCATCGGCTACGACCCCAACAGCGACGTCTTTGAGGGTCAGCTGGCCACCGACGACGCCGGCTACGTGCTCATCGACCAACTCTACCGCAGCAATATTGAGGGCGTCTTCGCCGCCGGCGAGATCCACGACCAGATCTTCCGCCAGGCGATCACCGCCGCCGGCGACGGCTGCGCCGCGGCCCTGACGGCCATCGACTGGCTGGACCGCGACGAGTAGCGGGACGCGCCGGGTTCAGCCCTGGCGCGTGCCTGACCAGTTGTCCCAATAGGTGAATTCCCGCGCCGGGCGCCGCCCCGCCGGGCGGAAATCGCTGCCACTGTAATACGCCACCGGCAGCAGCGCCGCCTGGGTCACGTCCGGCGGGATGCCCAGCAGTTGCGCCACCTCGTCGGCGTAACGCAAATGCAGCGTCGTCCACGCCGACCCCAGGCCGCGGGCGCGCAGGGCCATCATGAAGGACCACACGGCCGGCAGTATTGAGCCGTAGTGCCCCGCCTGCGCCATCTGCCCCTCGTTCTCGACGCGCCCCTCGTAACAGGGGATCACCAGCGCCGGCACCTCGTGCATGTGCTCGGCCAGATGCAGCGCGCTGTCGAGAATGCGGTGGTGACGCCGCCGTTCCTGAATGTCCCCGTCGCCCGTGTCGGCATACTGCAGGAATGAGTCCCTGTACCAGGCGCCGATCTGCGCCCGTTTGTCCGCGTCGGTGACGACCATGAAGTGCCACTTCTGCAGGTTGCTGCCCGACGGCGCCTGAATGGCGATTTGCAGGCATTCCTCAATGACCTCCGGCGGCACCGCGCGCGCGAGGTCCAGTCGCTTGCGCACGCTGCGCGTGGTGGTCAACAGTTTTTCGGCGGAAATTTCGCTCATGTCCCCTGTCCCTTCAGCGTCGAAACCTTGCCGCGAGTATGCCGCGCCGCAGCCTGACCCTCAACCACAGGCGCTATTCTGCGCTATCATGGACGCCATTACATTGACGATGCAGCGGGAGGCCAATCCATGGGCGACGACCTGCAAACCCTGGCGATCAACACCATCCGGGCACTGGCGATGGACGCGGTGCAACGGGCCAACAGCGGCCATCCCGGCCTGCCCATGGGCGCGGCGCCGATGGCCTGGGCGCTGTGGACCAGGGTCCTGCGCCACAACCCGCGCAACCCGGCCTGGCCCAACCGCGACCGCTTCGTGCTCAGCGCCGGCCACGGTTCCATGCTGCTTTACGCCCTGCTGCACCTGACCGGCTATGACCTGCCGCTGGAGCAACTGAAAAATTTCCGTCAGTGGGGCAGCCACACCCCCGGCCACCCGGAGTACGGCGACACCCCCGGCGTCGAGACCACCACCGGCCCGCTGGGTCAGGGCGCGGCCAACGCCGTCGGCCTGGCGCTGGCCGAGGCCTTCCTCGCGGGCCGCTTCAACCGGCCCGGCTTCCCGATCGTCGACCACCGCACCTGGGCCCTCGTCAGCGACGGCGACCTGCAGGAAGGCGTCTGCATGGAAGCCTGCGCGCTGGCCGGGCTCTGGGGCCTCGGCAAACTGACCTTCCTCTACGACAGCAACGACATCCAGCTGGACGGGCCGACCGACATGGTCTGGCGCGAGGACGTGCTGCAGCGCTTCCAGGCCATCGGCTGGCACACCCTGGCCGTCGCCGATGGCAACGATGCCGAACAGGTCGGCGCCGCGCTGGCCGAGGCGCAGCAGGTCACGGACCGCCCGACGCTGATTGCCGTGCAGACCACCATCGGCTACGGCAGCCCCAACAAGTCCGGCACCAGTGACGCCCACGGCTCCCCCCTCGGCCCGGACGAGGTGCGCCTGACCAAAGCGGCGCTCGGCTGGCCCGACGAGGACTTCCACATCCCCGGTGAGGCGCTGGAACACTTTCGCGAGGCCATCCCGCGCGGCGCGCAACTGGAGAGCGAGTGGCAGGCGCTGTTCCGGCGCTGGGCCGCCGAATATCCGGAACCGGCGCAGGAATGGGAGCGGCTGCAGCGCAATGAACTGCCCGCCGGCTGGGACGCTGACCTGCCGCACTACGAAGGCGGTGCAATGGCCACGCGCAACGCCAACGGCGAGGCGCTCAACGCCATCGCGCAGCATGTCCCGACCATGATCGGCGGCGACGCCGACCTGGCCGGCAGTACCAAAACGCTGATCTCCGGCGCGGCCAGCAGCGGCGCCGACGTCGCCACGGCGCGCAACCTGCGTTTCGGCGTGCGCGAACACGCCATGGGCGCCATCGTCAACGGCCTCGCGCTGCACGGCGGCATCGTCAAGCCCTACAGCGCCACCTTCCTCACCTTCAGCGACTACATGCGCGCCGCCATGCGTCTCGGCGCGCTGATGAGCGTGCCGGCGCTCTACGTCTTCACTCACGACAGCATCGGCCTCGGCGAGGACGGCCCCACGCACCAGCCGATCGAACACTTCGCCGCCCTGCGCGCCATCCCCAACCTGACTGTGCTGCGCCCCGCCGACGCCAACGAGACCGTCGCCGCCTGGGCCGTCGCCATGCAGCAGCCCGGCCCCTGCGTCCTCATCTTCACCCGCCAGGACCTGCCGGTCATTGAGCAGGACGCATTGCAGCTGCGCGCTGACGTGGCCCGCGGCGCCTACGTCCACCTGGACTGCGACGGCACGCCCGAGGTGATCCTGCTGGCCACCGGCAGCGAGCTGCATATCGCGCGCGACGCCTGGCGCACGTTGACCGACGAGGACGTCAGGGCGCGTGTGGTGTCCATGCCCTGCCACGAACTCTTCGCCGCGCAGGACGCGCACTACCGCGAGCAGGTGCTGCCGGCAGCCGTGACCGCGCGCGTCAGCGTGGAGGCCGGCGTGGCCCAGGGCTGGTACCGCTGGCTGGGCAGCGGGGGCGTGGCGATTAGTCTGGAGCGCTTCGGCGCCAGCGCGCCCTTCGAGGAGATCTACCAGAACCTGGGCATCACCGCCGACGCCGTGGTCGCGGCGGCGCAGGGCCTGCTGGCGCGCGACTGATCCTCGTAGACCGGGCAGCGAAAGGAGACGATCATGAGCGTCGACTGGCGCGAACAGGGCGTGCGCATCGTGCGCAGCCACGAACTGGACGACAACACGCCGCAGACGCCGGGCATGACCCGCGCCGCCGCCATCAACTTTGCGAAGGCCGGCGCCGGCAAGCTCTGGGCCGGCACCGTCGACATCCAGCCCGACGCCAAAACCGGCGCGCATCACCACGGCGAACTCGAGAGCGTGATCTACGTGCTCAGCGGGCGGGCGCGCATGCGCTGGGGCGAGCGTCTGGAGTACGTCGCCGAGGCGGAGGCGGGCGATTTCATCTACGTGCCGCCCTACGTGCCGCACCAGGAGATCAACGCCAGCCCGGACGAGCCGCTGCACTGCATCCTCGTGCGCAGCGACCAGGAGGCGGTGGTCGTCAACCTGGACATCGCCCCCGCCGAGGAGTCAGAGACCGTCTGGATCGGCCCCAATCACCCGCCGCAGGGCTGACCTTAGTCTCGCTGGCCTGAATCGCTCAGCGCCCGGCGGTCGTCAGCCAGATGCTCAATTCTCCCCTGCCTGCGCAGTTGCTGTTGTGCGTTCCGCTCGTGGCGATTACAGGCCAAGTTCAGCGATGTAGGGAGAAACAGGCGAAGACCTGTTCACCAGCATCGTGACCTGTTCTTTTGCTCTCGTGAACGCAACGTAGAATACTCGCCTTTCTGCCTCAAATTCTTTCGGCGTGCGCGCGTTCCTGTTCGGCCATATTCCGTCTTGCACATCAAGCAGAACGACCTTGTCAAATTCTTTGCCCTTCGCACGCAAGGCAGTCATTAGGTGCAAAGGATTCTGTGAGAGATCATGCTCGCTGTCGTCATCTTCGAAGGGCGGAACGTAAACCAGAGTCTCCTTTGCCAACTCTATGTCATCAACAAAAGAGTCGAAGCCAGTTCCGTATCGCCTGGCATATTCAGCCAACTGCAAAAAAGGAGGGTCTGTGTAGAAAATGTCTTCTTCAGCCTTACCTAGATCTCTTTGAAGACCTTCAAAATTGTCGCTTAGTGAAAGTAGCGCTTCTGATACTGTTTTTGCGTCGATGTACGTCCGAATTGCGTCAGACATTTCGATGCTGGTTTTGCCTTCCTCATTTTTGCCTTTCAACTCGCCCCGGTAACCAGTCAGAGCATCAACACCTTTCATGATAGTCATGGAACGAGATCTCTGTAGATAGCTTCTCAATTCCTCCCTGTTCTTTTTGCTAAGAGGGTAGCGTTTGACATGATTGCACAAGAACAGAAGCTCTTCTACTACTTGGCCGGGACGCTTTCGGTTATCCGCGGTTGCCTTGATATCCAGAAGTCTGAGTAGACGTTCGAACGTTTCACTCAGGAAGACTTGCAGATCTTCGGCGGCACAAAAGGGGATTTCTCTTGAGGCAAAAAATATCTGATAGGGAATGATCTGACTTCGCTTACGCCCAATAAGGGCTATCTGGCTCGGACTCTCTCCTTGAGCAATTGTGGAAGTCACCAACGTGTGAACATGGTCAAGGGCATCAGAAAGTGTCGGTACTTGCTTGAGTTCTATTTTCGCTTGAATCTGGTTATCAGAAGAGGTTTGTTTGGGTTCACGACGATGATTGTGAGCGATCAGGCGTTGGGAAAGTTTAACGATATTTTCCGGGGAACGATAATTTACTCCAAGTGTAAAGGTCATGAACTTCGAACGGAAGAACTGTCCCGGCTCAAGTATGTATTCCGGTGTGGCGCCCCGCCATTCGAAAATTGCCTGGTCGTCGTCACCTGCAATCGTCAGATTGGCTCGGTTACGCTCAACAATTGCTCGCACTAGTGCGAGGTCCAAGGGGTTAATATCTTGAAACTCGTCTACGAAAACATGATCATAACTTGCCGCACCGGACAACAATCGCTTTTGCTCTATATTTTTGCGCTCGTCCTGATAAGCAAAGTACTTTTGATCTTCCAGAGTAAATGTATCGCTTTCGATCAAATGCTCGGTAGCTTCACGCCAGAATCCATACCAGACCCTAAAAACCTCTCTCTGGCGTGTAACTGGATTAAAGCTTTCTTCTTCTAGAACGTCAAAGCGTATTAGTTGTCCAATCTGCTCTTCCATACGCCATCCCAGTCCATGGCGTTCGAGTTCATTCCAGTGGTGAACAAAGTCGGAATGTGATGTATGCCTCACATGATCGAATCCCAAGGATTTAAATGCGTCAATCATATCCATCAGATTCCGTGGAGCTTGATTTCTCTTCCACTGACTCCCACTCTGGATGGCATTCCTGATGGGTTCGTGATTTCGCCAAACAGGCTGTAACTGATTTCTCATTGCAAAGTGATACTTTGTTCTGGTTGTGAGCAGTTCAGGACTGAATGCCGCATTTCGGATGCGTCGATAGCCCCAAGAGTTCAATGTAGTGATTTCTGTTTGGTCTCGAAGTAGAGCGAATTCCCTGTCCTCAGCGATCCTGCTCCTGAGTTCATCTCGCGCGGCGCGTGTGAAAGTGACAATCAAAAAGCGATTGCGTCTGGATTGGGATTGCTCCGCAAGGTGTTGACATCTGTGAAGCAGACACAGGGTCTTGCCACAACCGGCCGGAGCCAACAACCGAATGTTTCCTTCTGGAGCCTGGATGAAATCCAATTGGGATTTGTCGAGACTTACCATTGAAGCTCCCCTCGGTCACACCTTCCCATGCATGCAATCACACATCCATGCCAAACGTGTGCATTTTATCACAATTAATCACGAATTGTGCTGCTTTTGCTCACCCACCGCCCAACTCACTCGCGGCCAGCTTCTGTGCCTGATCGCGCGTGGCCAGTTCGTCGATGAATTCGTCCAGGCGCCCGTTGAGCACGGCCGGCAGGTTGTGGCTGCTGAGCCCGATGCGGTGGTCGGTGACGCGGTTCTGCGGGTAGTTGTAGGTGCGAATCTTCTCGGAGCGGTCGCCGGTGCCGATCTGGCCGCGCCGCTCGTCCTCCTGCTCGCGCCGCTGCCGTTCCAGTTCCACTTCATACAGCCGCGCCGCCAGCACCTGGCGCGCCCGCTCGCGGTTCTGCAACTGGCTGCGCTCGTCCTGCATTTCGACGACGATGCCCGTCGGGGTATGCGTCATGCGCACGGCCGAGTCGGTGGTGTTGACCGACTGGCCGCCGGCGCCCTGGCTGCGGAAGACGTCGACCCGCACGTCGTTCATGTTGAGCTCGACGTCGACCGGGTCGACCTCCGCCAGCACGGCCACGGTGACGGTGCTGGTGTGAATGCGCCCCTGGCTCTCGGTCTCGGGCACGCGCTGCACGCGATGCACGCCGCTCTCGTATTTCAGCCGGCTGTAGGCGCCCCTGCCCCGCATCTCGCAGGTCAGGCTGCGCAGCCCGCCCACGCCGGTGACGTTCTGGCCCAGCACGTCCACCTGCCAGCGCCGGTCCTCGGCGTAGAGGCTGTACATGCGGAAGAGGTCCGCCGCGAAGAGGCCGGCCTCCTCGCCGCCGGCGCCGGCGCGAATCTCCATGATGACGTTGCGCTCGTCGCGCGGGTCCTGCGGCAGCAGCAGCAGACGCAGGCGCGCTTCAAGTTCAGCCATGCCGGCCTGCAGCGTCTCGCTTTCCTCGGCGGCGAGGGCGCGCAGTTCGGCGTCGCTCTCCTCCTGCTGCATAAGGCGCGCCTCGGCCAGTTGCTCGGCGCAACGACGGTATTCGCGCGCCACCTGCACCAGTTCCTCAAGGCCGGCGCGCTCCTTCGAAAGCGGCGCCAGGCGCTGGTAGTCGGCCAGCGTGGCGGGGTCGCCCAGCATCCGGCCGAGCTCCTCGTAGCGCGCCTCCACGTCCCGCAGCCTGTCCAGCATCTCTCGTTCTGCCGCCTGTTCCAGCGTTCACCGGGCGCGGTTATGGTAGCATGGCGGCCCTGTGCGGTACAGTACCCGCAAAACGTGCACCAAGTGACGGAGAGGCAGCATGCGCGACGACATCAGCCAGGAACAGATCGATTTCTATCAGGAAAAGGGCTTCATCATCATTGAGGACTTTCTCGCGCCGGAGGAGCTGGAGGAGTGGCGCCGCTGCGTCGACGAGGCGGTCGAACAGCGCGAGGGTCGCAAGCTGGCAAGGGACGAACAGCGCTGGCTCGACAAGGGCGATTCGTATTACAGCAACGTCTTCATCCAGCGCATCAACCTGTGGACCGACCATGAGGGGATGCGCAAGCTGATGTTCGATGCACGCATCGGGCGCATGGCGACCCTGCTCGCCGGCGCCGACGGTATGCGCATCTGGCACGACCAGGCGCTGATCAAGCCGCCCTGGGGCAACCCCACCGCCTGGCACCTCGACGTGCCCTACTGGTCCTTCACCTCGCGCCAGGCGATCAGCCTCTGGGTCGCGCTCGACGACTCCACCCGCGACAACGGCTGCCTCTACTTTCTGCCGGGCACCCACAAGACGGCCCGCTTCGACAACGTCAGCATCGGCCAGAACCTGGGCGACCTTTTCCGCGTTTACCCGCAGTGGGCGGAGATCAAGTCGGTGGCCGCGCCGATGCGCGCCGGTTCCTGCTCCTTCCACAACGGGCTCTGCGCCCACGGCGCCGCGGCCAACATGACGCCGGGCTGGCGCCGCGCCATGACCTGCGCCTACATGCCCGATGGCAGCGTTTTCAACGGCCAGGAGAACGTCCTGCCGCCGGACATGCTGAAACGCCTGCAAATCGGCGACCTGCTCGACGAGGACGCCCAGAATCCCCTGCTCTGGCGCCGCGACTGAGACCACACGGGAGGACAAGATGCCGGACCGCACGATGATCGTCGGCGCCGCCGGGTCGCTCGGCGCCCTGTTGCTGGTGCTGGAACTGGTGCGGCGCCGGCACCTGCGCGAGGAATACGCGTTGCTGTGGCTGGCGACCGGCGTCGTCCTGCTGCTGCTGAGTCTCTCGCGCCCGCTGCTGGATACCCTGGCTTCGCTGACCGGCATTTTCTACCCGCCCAGCGCGCTCTTCCTGGTCGCCCTGCTCTTCGTGCTGACCATCCTGCTGCACTTCTCGGTCATCCTCACGCGCCTCTCGCAGCAGAATCGCGAACTGGCGCAGCAACTGGCCCTGCTGCGGCACGATCTGGAGCGGGCGGTTTCAGTTGACGAGGGCGACCAGCAGAACGACCAGGGCGACGTAGCCGAGGGCGTATAGCGCGGCCAGCCACCAGCCGGCGCTGAAGGGGTTGCCGTCGCGCAGGCGAAACGCCCCAACCAGCGTGGGATGCGGCTGCGGCCGATAGACCGGGCCGATGGCCCAGGTCAGCGCCAGCCCGCCGGCCAGCCCGCCCAGGTGGGCCCAGTTGTCGATACGCATGCCGCCGACGCCCGTTGAACTGAGCAGGCCGATCGCCAGGTTCAGGCCCAGCACCATCAGCAGACTGCGCAACCGGTGCCCGGCCACGGCGCCCAGCAGCCGTCGATGCCGGAAGAGCCAGACCATCTCCGCGCCGAAAATGGCGAAGACCGCGCCGGAGGCCCCCACCGAGAATGCGCTGGTCCAGGGGTTGGTCGAGCCCAGCGCCACGCTCAGCAGCGAGCCGGTCAGGCCGCCCAGCAGATAGATCAGCAGGAAGCGCGCGTGACCGAAGAGGCCTTCCACGCCGCGCCCGATGACGTAGAGCGCGTACATGTTGAAGAACAGGTGCATCAGGCCGGCGTGCAGGAACATGGCCGTGAACAGGCGCTGCACCTCGCCCTGCACCAGCACCTCGTAACTGCGGCTGGCGCCGGCGAGGAAGAACTGTCGCCCGGCGAAGGGCAACAGCGTCCCCAGCGCGAACACGGCGACGTTGATCGCCAGCAACAGCATGGTCACCCGGGGCGGCACCCTGGGCAGGCGCGGGCCGGGTCGGGCCGCCGCCGGCGGACGCGGGGTCACCGTCACCGATGAGGGCGGGTTGCGCCATTCCAGCGGATGTCGGTCGCGCCTCGATTGCGGGTCGTCCTGCATCAGGTCTCCGGACTTTCCCTGTACCCAGTATACGCCGCGCGCGCCGGTTTCGCGGTATTCTGGTGGAAGTTGTTCAGCACACGCTCACGTTGCCGCGGGAGAGACCGTGCCGGATTACGACTTTCGCTGCGAGGACTGCGGTCGCCATGCCACGCTGCACTGGCGCAGCGTCGCCGCCTACGCGGCGGCCACGCCCCGTTGCCCCCGCTGCGGCAGTGAAGCCCTTGCGCGCCAGATCCGCGCGGTCGGCATCGCCCGCGGGGAGCGCAACTATGCCTCCATGTCCAGCGCCGACATGCTGTCGGTGCTGGAGGGCGAAGACTCCGGCGAGGTGCAGGAGCTGCACCGCCAGGTGCACGAGGACGACGGGTAGTCATTCCAGACCTGCGTTGTCCGGACGGAACAAACGCCGAAGAACTATCCGATGCGGACGACGCCCACTGGCAACAGATCGCCCGCATGGCCGGCCGGTTCGATCAGCGCCAGACGCCTGTTTTCAGGGTAACGGTACCAGCCCAGCCAGACGCTGTATTCGCCGGGTGACAACGTGTCCGGCAGTGAAAGGGTGACGCGCTCACTCATCCGGCCGCCCGCCGCCACCGGCCCGGGGGACTCGTCGGACTGGGCGACGAGCTGGCCATCGTCATCCAGCACATGAACAAAACGCACGTCCCGATGGTCGCGGCCCTGTGCAAACGACCACCGCATCCTCAATTCCAGATTGTCGCCGGCGTGCGCCTGCGCCGGCACCAGGGCGGCCCGCAACGCTACCCCCTCCGCGAATCTGGCCGCGCCATGAGTTGCCGGAAGGGCTTCCACCTCAAAATGTTCCAGCACAACCCTGGAACATTCCAGCGCAGGAGCGGGAACAGCAGGACATGCCGGAGCAGGCGCCAGCGTCACCATTTGCCAGGCATCGGGCCACAGCGGCAGGCTGACTGACCTTGCCTGCGCATGTCCCGGGGTTACTGTCCAACGCTGCACAGGAGTGTTGTCCAGCAGGATATCCAGGTCCCGTCGACTTGCCGTCATGACGCCGCTCAGGTCCAGCCAGCCTGGCCCGCTGGTGTATACAGGTATGTTGCGGGGCCCTGTGAGATGCAGTGTTGCCGGCGGAGGGATGAACTGGACCGGCGCAGCATCCGTGTCGGGCGTTTCATGAACAGCGAAATGTTCGTCCGCATATATTGGCGGCCCCAGATTTAGCACGGCCCGATCAATCTGCCATTTCGTCGCATGGTCCTTGTGCACGATGACAATGTCGGCGCCGGCAATCCGCAGCAGTGCCGGGTCAAGCGTGTCCTGCAACAGGCGCAGCCGCGCCGGATTGGCGGGCGAGTCACGCGTCACGTGACCGCCGATAAGCGGTGTGTGGTGCGCCGTCTGCAACCAGAGCGCCTCCTTGTCAGATATCCGGTGGCGTACCGGAACGTCAAGAATTGCCCGAATGTCCCCGCGAACTGCGAGGTCGGCAATTTCAGCAGGAACAACAGCGCTTCGGGTAGGGAAGGGCCAGAACCACTGATAGTCGTACAGGATGGCGACAAGAAGCAACACAGGTAGCAGGGACCTGAAATTACCCCCCCCCCTTAATTAACCGAGGATTAATTAAGAGTTCATCCGTGCCGTGTGTGGCAAGGCAGGCTACGGCAAATGCAAGGAGGTAACTGAAACGGCCGGGCGCCCGCTCCAGGTTGAGCACAGGAAGCAACTGCAGGATCGCCGCCGGCATGGTCACGAAGCTGGCATGATCATCCACATTCAGTACAAGGGGTTCACCCAGCAATTTCAGCAGCGGCCCCAGCGCCAGCACCCAGGCAACAATCGCCACAGCCAGCCAGAAGCGACCACGTCCGCGAACCAGCGCCGGCAGGACAAGGGCGCCGGCTACAAGGCCGATCCAGGCTGAACGCTCCCCGGTGGGATCGCCCAGTACCTTTTCGGAATAACCGAGTTGTCCGTAGAGCGGATGGTAGTAAGATGGCGTCACAGGAGCGAGCAGGTCGAGGCTGAACCTTACGTCGCCACCGACGTCTGTGTAGGCCGGATTGCCAGGTATCTCGCCGAGAACGGGGAAGGCCATCAACAGTTGCAGCAGGGCGCCCGTCAGGCATACCAGCACGGTTTGCGCCAGGCCCTGCCAGTCCCGCCGCATCACCTTCTGCAAAAGCAGGAGGGCCACCAGTGGCACAAGCATGTAGATGACGTTTACTGTCTGCCCGCCATTGACGAGGGCAAAGGACAGCGACCCGACTGCAAACCAGCGCCACCGCGACCGACCGGTCGCGCTCCTCATACGAACAAGCGCCAGCACGAACAGCGGCGCGAAGGCCAGGGAGTGGTGCACGTTGTGACCGTCGCCCAGGTGTGCCTGGAAGGTCGGCGCCGCCATGAACACCAGACCGCCGACCAGCGCCGCCGGGCGGGAGCCGCGGGCCAGGTGCAGCCCCAGGGCATACATGCCGAGGCCCATGAAGGCAATGTGCAGCAGCAGGGAAAGATTGTCGGCCACGACCAGAGGGAGCGCCAGCGCCAGCAGGGCAGCGGGGATGTGTTGCAGCGGGTGCCCCGACAGGGAGATGCCCGCCATGCCATCGGGCCAGCCCAGATTGGGCAGCCAGAACAGCGGCTGACCTGTGCGCAGCGCATGGACCAGCCACCAGACGTGATGCAGTCGCTCCATGCTGTCGGTAAAGGGGTAACCGGCCAGATGCGTGTCCATGCGCGTGACCAGCGGCCAGGTGATCACCATGGCACAGATCAGATAGAAACAGCAGACGGCGAGCCAGTGCTGGCGCATGCGCGGCATTGTAGCCTGCCTCAGGCCAGCGACTTGAGGCCGCTGCCGGTCAGCGGAATGACAATGCGACCCGTCAGTTGCAGACGGCCGCTCAACAACGCGGCCACGGGCACGGCGCTGGTCGGCTCCGCCAGCAGACCCAGGCGCCACAACCGTTTCTGCGCCGCCAGAATCTCTTCGTCGCTGACGCGCAGGGCGGCGCCCTTCGTGGCGCTCAGCGTGCGCAGCATCTCCGCGCCGTGCACCGGCTGCGCCACCGAGATGCCATCCGCAACGCTGGCCTCAGGCGTCACGGCCGGCGTTTCAGCCAGACCGCGCTCCCAGGCGCGCACCAGCGGGTCGCAGGCGGCCGCCTGGGCCACGACCATGCGCGGCAGCCGCTCGATCAGACCGGCGTCCAGCAGGGCCTGAAAGCCGCGCGCCAGGCCCGTGAAGAGGCCGCCATGGCCCGCGCAACAGATGATGACGTCGGGCGCGCCGGCCTGTTCGAAGATCTCCCACGCGCAGGTCATCTGCCCGGCGACGAAGAAGGGGCTCCAGGCGTGGCTGGCGTAGACCGCCGACTGCGCCGCCGCCAGACAGGCATCGGCGGCCGCCTGCCGCGCTCCCGGGACGGTCACCAGGTCGGCGCCATAGGCGCGGATGTGCGCCAGTTTGGCGGCGGGCGCGCCGGCCGGGGCGAAGATGCGCGCCCTTATGCCGGCCGCCGCCGCATACGCCGCCAGCGAGGCGCCGGCGTTGCCCGACGAGTCCTCGACGACCGACTCGACGCCCTGCGCCAGAAAGTGGTTGATCATCAGTTCCGTGCCGCGGTCCTTGAAGGAGCCCGTCGGATTGCAGTATTCCAGCTTGGCGTGAACGTCATGGCCGGCGAGCCGCAGCGGCGCCAGCGGCGTCCCGCCGGCGCCGCGCGAGACGCGTCGCGTCGCCGGCAGCATGGCCGCGTAACGCCACAGGCCAAACTCACGCGCATCCCGCGCCGCATGGTCGTAGGCCGGCGTTTCCGCGATGCGCAGACGCCGGCCCTCGCAGTGCCAGTCCAGCGGGCCGCAGGGCTTGCCGCAGTCCTCGCAGACCAGTTCGGGCGTCATGCCGCCTCCTTCAGATGCTTCTGCAGGCCGTGTAGATCGTGCTGCTGCTGGGCCTCGCTCTGCCGCGTCATCAGGGCGCGCCAGCCATAGTCCACCACCTCACCGATGTCCCAGGACAACTGGTAAAGCCGCAGCAGGTCGGCGTCCGGCGCTGCGTCCGGGAAGCGGCTGCGGTAGCCCTCCAGCGCATTGGGCCACAGACGCAGGTGAAAGAGGTCCCGCTCGCGCGGCGCCCAGGCCGGCGCGTCCAGATCGACCAGCGTCAGGCTCCCGTCCGGCCGCAGCAGCGCATTGCCGCTGGAGGGGTCGCCGTGGCAAAAGACCTGCGCATGTCCGGCCGCCCGCGCGCGCCGTTCCAGCGCATGATAGTCCTCAATCCAGCGCGCCATGCGCGGCTGCGTGCAGCGCACCAGTTCGGCCAGGGCCTGTTGCGGCGGGCTCCAGTCCGCCGCCGGCGCCGCGTTCACAAGGGCCCGCAGCCGCGGCCAGTCGCGCAGTTCCATACCCGCGAAGTCCTCGGGCAGTGGCCGCTGCTGCGGCGTGAAGCGGTGGACGTCGGCGACCAGTTCGCCCAGTTGCCGTTGCTGCGCAGCATCCGGGCCGCCGGGCAGGTCCATGAAGGCCACGCCCTCCACCCAGGGCTGCAGTCGCGCCTGATACGGGCCGATGGCTTCCAGGAAACGACCGCGCCGCGAGCGCCAGGCGCTGATGATGCGCTCCGGTCCCAGCGCCCGCGCCAGTTCGGCGGCGGCCACCAGGTTTCGTTCGCAGAGTATCGTGCCGCAGACGCGTTTCTGCGACAGCTTGAGGAACAGCCGTTCCCCTTCGTCGCTTTCGCTGCGGTAACCCCAGGAACATTCGCCCCCCGGTGACAGGAATTGCAGGGTCCTGGCCCGCCGGCCCCACAGCCGCTTGATCGCGGCGCGGATGTCGTCGTGGGCGAGCGCGGGTTCGCTGAGCATGGCCGTCCCGCGGGCGGCCTGCTTGCCAGACCCCCCGCCAACCTGTAGACTGAATGCGTCACTGTACCTGAAAACAGCCAGCGTGGTCATGCCCGAAGACCGGTTCAATCGTCCCCTGCGCGACCTGCGCATCTCGGTCACCGACCGCTGCAACTTCCGCTGCGGCTATTGCATGCCGGCCGAGGTCTTCGGCGAGGGCTATCGCTTCCTCGCGCGGCGGGAACTGCTCGACTACGGTGAAATCACCCGTCTGGTGGGCATCATCGTGCGCCTCGGCGCGCTCAAGCTGCGCCTCACGGGCGGTGAGCCGCTCGTGCGCCCCGGGCTGACCGAACTGGTGCGCCTGCTGGCGCAGTACGACGGCGTTGAAGACTTCGCCATGACCACCAACGCCTGGTACCTGGCGGAACATGCAGCGGCGTTGAAGGACGCCGGGCTGCGCCGCGTGACGGTCAGCCTGGACACCCTCGACGAAGACATCTTTCTGCGCATGAGCGGTGGTCGCGGCAGCGTGGATCGGGTGCTGGAGGGCATCCGCGCCGCGGACGAGGCGGGCCTGGGCCCGGTCAAGATCAACGCCGTGGTGCAGCGCGGCCTCAACGACCACACCCTGGTCGATCTGGCGCGTTTCGGGCGCGACAACGGTTACATCATCCGCTTCATCGAGTACATGGACGTGGGCACGATGAACGGCTGGCGCATGGACGACGTCGTGCCGGCGGCGGAAATCGTGGCCCGCATCGACGCTGAACTGCCGCTGGAACCGGCCGGCAAAAATTACTTCGGCGAGGTGGCGCGGCGCTATCGTTACCGCGACGGCGGCGGCGAAATCGGTCTGATCACCTCGGTGACGCAGCCTTTCTGCGGCGCCTGCACGCGGCTGCGCCTTTCGCCGGAGGGGCGCCTGTTCACCTGCCTCTTCGCCAGCGAGGGCATTGACCTGCGCGAACCCCTGCGCCGCGGCGCCGGCGATGAGGAACTGGAAGCCATCGTGCGCGGCACCTGGCAGCGGCGCGAGGACCGCTACTCCGAGGAGCGTTTTGCCCTGACGCAGCCACGCGAGCGCAAGGTGGAGATGTACCACATCGGTGGCTGAGCCCGCATGACGATACAAAACGAGGCGGAACTGGCCGCCCTGCTGCGCATCGGGCGCATCGTCGGCCTGACGCTGCAGCACATGTCGGCGGCCATCGAGCCCGGCATGAGCACCGCCGCGCTGGACGAGGTCGGCGCCCGTTTTCTGCGCCGGCATGGCGCCCGTTCAGCGCCCATCCTGACCTACAACTTCCCCGGCCACACCTGCATCAGCATCAACGACGAGGCCGCCCACGGCATCCCTGGCCCGCGCCTCATCCGTCCCGGCGATCTGGTCAACGTCGACGTCTCGGCCGAACTGAACGGCTTCTTCGCGGATACCGGCGGCAGCTTTGGCGTGCCGCCGGTCGCCGCTGCCCAACGCAACCTGCTGGCCACCGGGCGGCAGGCGCTGAACGCGGCCATCGGGGCGGCGCGCGCCGGCCGGCGCCTGTCCGCCATCGGCAAGGCCGTCGAGCGCGTGACGCGGCCGGCCGGCTACCGCATCATCCGCGAACTGGGCGGGCATGGCGTGGGCCGCGGCCTGCATGAACCGCCGCACGCCGTGCCGCACTACTTCAATCGCCAGGCGCGCGACCGTCTGCGCGAGGGGATGGTGCTGACCCTGGAGCCTTTCCTGACCAGCGGCAAGCCCCACGTCCGCAAGGCCGCCGACGGCTGGACCCTGCGCACCGTCGATGGCGCCCTGGCGGTCCAGTTCGAGCACACGGTCGTCATCACCCGCGGCAAACCCGTGCTGGTCACCGCCGTCTGATACTGCGATGAACGCCCGGCGCTGGGACAGCGCGCTCTACGAGCAGCACCATGGCTACGTCTCGCAGCTGGGCGCGGACCTGGTCGACCTGCTGGCGCCGCAGCCCGCTGAACGCATCCTCGATCTTGGCTGCGGCACCGGCCACCTGACGCAGCGCATCGCGGAGCGCGGCGCCTGCGTCACCGGCCTCGACAGCGACCCGGCCATGTTGCGCCAGGCGCGCGCCAACTATCCCCGCCTCCGCTTCCTGCAGGCGGACGGCCAGAACTTTTCCGTCGCTGAACCTTTCGACGCCATCTTCTCCAACGCCGCGCTGCACTGGATGCGCGACGCTGACGGCGTGGCGGCCGGCATGGCGCGGGCGCTGCGGCCCGGCGGCCGGCTGGTGGCCGAATTTGGCGGCGCGGGCAACGTGCAGACGCTCTACGACGGCTTCTGCGCCGCCCTGCGCGAGGCCGGCCAGCCGCTGCCGGCCAGGTTCCCCTGGTATTTTCCGACGCCCGCCGCCTACCGCGACCTGCTCGCGGCGCAGGGCCTTGAGGTGCTGGCGGCGCAGCTCTTCCCGCGACCGACGCCGCTGGCAGGCGCGGCGGGCCTGCGCAACTGGTACACCATGTTCCTGGGCGAGCACCTGGAGCGCCTCGACCCGGCCGAGCGGGAGCGCGTGCTGAACGCCGGCGAGCGCCGTCTGCGGCCGACGCAGTGGCGGGAGGACCACTGGGTGGCGGACTACATTCGCTTGCGCGTCGTCGCGCGGCGCAGGAAAGGATGAGGGATGCATCCGCTGCACGTCTTTGGTGGCGCGGCGCCGGCGCCGACCCTGCTGGTCCTGCCGGGCAACGGCTTTCCGCCCCCCTGCTACGCGCCGCTGGTCGCTCCCCTGACGCGGGACTGGCGGGCGCTGTGCCTGCCTCCGCGCGCCCTCTGGCCGGAGATCGGCCCGGCGCCGGTGGAGCAGATTGCGCTGGATGACCTCGCGCAGGACCTGCTGACGGGCATGGGACAACAGGGACTGGGCGACGTAGTCGGCGTCGGCCACTCGCTGGGCGCCCTCGTCCTGATTCAGGCCGCCCTCGAACAGCCGCAGCGTTTCCGCGGCCTCGTCCTGCTGGACCCGGTCATTCTTTCGCACGAGCGCATCGACTTCGTGCGCATGATGCGCGAGCGCGGCACGCTGGAACAAATCCCCATCGTGGACGGCGCGCTCAGACGCCGGGACCGCTTCCCGGACCTGCAGACGGCCTACAACCACTGGCGCCCGAAACCTCTTTTCGCCGAAATGGATGACGAGGCCCTGTGGGTCTATACGCGCGCAGCGACCTGCCCGGCCGCGGACGGCGCGGGCCTGGAACTCACCTGGCCGCGCGACTGGGAAGCCACGTACTTCATGCTCGCCGGCATGGACGTCTGGGACTCCCTGTTGTGGCTGAACAATATGCGCCACACGCTCATTCTGCGGGGCGGCGCCAGCGACGTCCTCACGCAGGACTCGCTGCAGCGCCTGCAGCTGCACCTGCCGCATACCAGCTTCGTCACCTTGCCGGACTGCGGCCACCTCTTCCCCCTGAGCCATCCGGCAGCCACGCGGGCGGCGCTGGCCGCCTGGCTGCAAACCCTGACCTGAAGGCCGGCGCGTCAAAAACCGATCGTGGCGGCCGGGTTTTGCGGCGTATCCAGATAGCGGATTTCGAAGTGCAAGTGCGGCCCGGTGGAGTTGCCGCTGTTGCCCAGGGCGCCGATCACCTGGCCGGTGTTGACCAGTTGACGGCAGCGCACGTCAATCCGGCTCAGATGCCCGTAGACGGTGGTGAAGGGCCCGTGCGAGAGGACGACCGTGTAGCCGTAGCCATAGCTGTTCCAGCCGGAGAAGATGACCACCCCGCCATTGGCCGCGCGCACCGGGGCGCCCACCACGCTGGCCAGGTCGATGCCGCTGTGATAGATGGAATAGCCCTGCGTGACGGTGTAACTGCTCATGGGGTTGGACCACCAGGTGCCGGTGGCGTTCTGCACCCGCCCGCAGCTGCCGGGTTGTCCCGTAGCGAAAGAGACGAAGCTGCCGCCGCTGCGCGTGGTGCCGCCCTCGCGGCTGACGCTCGGCGTCCAGGCGATTTGCTCGGCCTCGCCGCCGGGGATGAGTATCTGCGTGCCGCTGGGCAGGACCGTGTCCGGCGTCGCGCCGAAGAGCTGGTTGAACTCCGAATCAATGACCAGCCAGGGATCGTCCACGTGATAGGAGCGCGAGATTTCGCCGATGCTGCGGCTGCCGATGACCCGGTGATAGACGCCGTCCACCGGCGGGATGTTCAGCGCGCGGCCAGGCCGCAGACTCTGGATGATCGAGCGATCGTTGGACCAGGCGATGGTGTTGGGCTGCAGGCCGAAGCGTTCGGCGATGCCGATGACCGTGTCGCCCTTCTCGATAACGTACTGGATGACCTCGCTGCGCCGGCGTTCGGGAATGACGGTGAAGGGGTCATGGATGTTGTGCTCAATGCGCCAGGCGCCGGCCGCCGGCGGCGCGGAAACCTGCAGCAGGGCCTCGCGCTGCGCCGGGTTGAGGGTCGGCAAGGTCTCGACTGTGGCGGGCGCAGGCGGCTGATCGACGCTCTGTGTCGCCGGTGGTTGAAGGACCGCAGGCTGAAACACAGCTGGCGAGCCATCCGGCGCCGGCAGCAACTCAGTCAGCAGCAGCGCGCCCGCCGCGACGAACATCCCGCCGGCGGCCAGCAGCAGCAGCCAGCCGGCCAGACGTCGCCACAGTGGCAGCCCGCCCCGCCGCAGGGCCGGACCTCTCATTCCTGGTCGCGGCGCCAGGCGTCGTATTCAGCGCGGGCGTCGTCCCGCAGCGGATAATACTTGCGCAGGTCGCCGCCCTCCGCCAGCTTCATGCGCGAGAAGACTTCCCAGTCGGCATGCTCACCGGCGGTCTGGATCAGCTGTTCGGCCAGGCCGACGGGCACGTTGACCGCGCCGTCGTCGTCCGCGACGATGATGTCGCCGGGCATGACCAGCGTGTCGCCGCAGGCAATCGGCTGGTTGACGGCGAAGGGCATGATGTTGGTCTGGGTGTGGAAGTTGGGGGTCACGCCGCGCAGCCACAGGCCCAGGCCCAGGGTACGGGCATGGCCGAAGTCGCGGATGCAGCCGTCAACGACGACGCCGATGCCGCCGCGCCCCTTGAAGTAGGTCAGCATCATTTCGCCGAAGACGCCGCTGGCCATGTCGCCGCGCGCGTCGACCACGACCACGTCGCCCGGCTGCGTGTGATACAGCACGTGGCGATGCAACTGGCGCTGCGGATCGACGTACTCATCCAGATCGATCAGGTCCTCGCGCCGCGGCATGCATTGCAGCGTCAGCGCCGGCCCGACGATGGAGGCGCCGGGCGTCATGGCCAGCGGACCGCGAAGCTGGGCATCGCGCACGCCCAGCTTGCTGAGTTCGGCGGAGGCCGTGGCGCTGCCGATTGCTTTCAGCCCTTCGATGAGTGGCGCCGGCGGCCGCTGGATGTCCGGGGTGACCACCTCGGGTCTGTTGTCCTGTTCCGTCATGTTGTGTGTGCCTGCCAGTCCTCAGCCGAGATTGCCATCGTGCGCCGCACAGTATGCCAGTTTGTCGGGGTCGATGGCCACGCCCAGGCCGGGCGCCTCCAGCGGCTCCAGCACCTGCCCCTCCGGCTCGTAGGGCTCGGCCAGCAGCGTGTCGGTCATGTCCGAGAAGCCGGCGGGCCATTTCGCAATTGGCGTGGCAGCGGCCAGATGTGCGGCCGCAGCGGCCATGATGTCGAAGTAGGGCGCGACCGAGATCTCCAGGCCGGCGGCCTCGGCGATGGCGTTCATCTTTTGCCCCGGCAGCAGCCCGCCATATTTCTCCAGCTTGTAATGCAGCACGTGCGCGGCGCCGGCGCGCGCAATTTCAAAGATGCTGCGCGGGCCCAGCGTGGATTCGTCCGCCTGCAGCGGCGTGCTCACGCGCTCGCTCAGGGCGGCCATTTCGTCGATCCAGCGCACCGGCTGCTCGAAGAGCGCCACCCCGCCGATCTGCTCCAGTTGCGTCAGCGACCGCACGGCCTGGCCCAGGGTGTAGCCCGTGTTGCCATCCAGCTGGAAGCGGGCGCGTTCGTCGGCCATCTCGCGCAACTGCCCGTACCAGTTGACGTCCTCGTCCACGTCAAAGCCGATCTTGGTCTTGAACCAGGTCCAGCCCTCATCCACGCGCTGCTGGATGTTCTCGGCCATCAACTCCGGGTCCTCGCGGTCGGCGAAGGCGTGCAGCGGCGCGCCCTGGTTGGCGCGGCCGCCCAGCAGTTCGTAGACCGGCACATTCAGCGCCTTGCCCTTCAGGTCCCACAGCGCCATCTCGATCGCGGTGATCGCGTAGTTGCCCACGCTCAGTTTCACCATGTCCGCGAAGAGTTGCTCGATGGCGAAGGGGTTTTTGCCCAGCATGGCCGGCGCCAGGTAGTTCTCGATGCCCGCCTGGATGACCTCCACCGAATCGCCGTAGAAAGGCGCCGGCGCGATCGTCTGGCCGATGCCGGTGATGCCCTCGTCAGTCATGACTTCCGCGACCACGGTGGCCGTATCCGGCGACTCGCCGTAGTAGGTGAGCAGCGCGCGCCGCCGCGGGATGCGGACGATGGTGGAACGTACTTCCGTGATTTTCATGGCACTCTCCTCACCCTTCGCCGGCCATCAGGGCTGCGTCAGGCGCAGCAGTTGGCCGACGTCGTCCAGTTCCTCAAGGCGGCCGCAGGCATCGAACAGCGCCGCGACGCGCCCTTCGGACAGCAGGCCCCCGGCCAGCTGGCGGAACTTGCCCTCAAAGGCCGCGTCGTCCAGCATGTTCTCCGGCTCGCCAAGCGCGTATTCCACCCGGCCCCGGTAACAGGCACCGTCACGCATGGTGACCCGCACCTCGCAGCCGTTGCTGTCCGCGGCCACCAGTTGCTCGTCCAGGCCGATCTTCACCAGGCGCCGCAGCCGGCGCGTTTGCGGCTCGTCCCAGGTCGCAATGTCCGAACGGTACCAGCTGCCGCGCTGCAGCACGACGGCGACCGTCACCGGCAGACTGTAACCGGCCTGTTCGGCGGTCTGCGGCTCCGGGTTGACGCGGTTTTCCGGCGTAATCGCCAGCGGGTAGCTGTCGATCTCAATGGCCGTGATGGCGTCCGGCTCCAGCGCCCCGTTGCTCTTCAGCAGCGCCTGGGTCGCGTCCACGCAGGAATGCACGTGACGGCAGCCGGCGTGCGGCTTGAAGCCCGTCTCCGCCAGGCCCTGACGTTCCCCCAGGCCCGCCAGATACGCCGGTTCGTAACCCGGGCCGAAGGCGTGGAAGTAGCCGTAGGGGCCGTCCAGCGCGCCAGGCGGGCCCTGGAAGCCGAACGCCGCCAGCCGCGCCGCGAATACGCCGTTGCGCGCGCCCAGCCCGGCCAGCAGGTCCTTGCTGTCGCAATGGCCGGCGTCCGGGACGTACTGCTCGGTGCCGCCGGCCATGTCCATCGCCAGCGCCAGCGCGTTGCCGATCCCTGCCTGGTCCAGCCCCATGGCGACCGCCGCCGTGACAGCGCTCGCCATCGAGCCCACCTGACTCTTGTGGTCCAGCCCGCGCTCGCGTTGCCAGTCCCACACCGCCGGCTGGATGGCGTCGAACACGTCGTAGCCGACCGCCAGCGCCCTGATCGCGTCGCGCCCACTCAGCTGCAATTGCTCGCCCAGCGCCAGCGCGACCGGCACCAGCTCGGAGGCCACGTGCCCCGCGAGGCGGCTCGTGTCGTCCATGCCGAGGATTTTGCTCATAACGCCGTTGGCCCAGGCGGCGCCCTCGGCCGTGCAGCGGCTACCCTCAGCGATCAGCGTCGCCTCCTCACCCGGATAGCGCTGCGCGGCGAAGTCCGCCGTCAGCCGCCCCAGGCGCGTCTGGTAGCCGCCCAGGGTCGTGCCGAGCGTGTCCAGCACCACCTGACGGGCGCGGGTGACCGTCACGTCGCCCAGGTCTTCGTAGCGCAGGTTGGCCGCGTGCGCGGCGATGACGTCGACGGCGTTGGTGGCCGTCTCTGAACTCATTCCAGGGCCCCTCCGCCCAAACTGACGCGGCAGAATGCGCCGACCTCTGTGTCCCGCATGACTCAGGCCATGACTCCGACGGTGGTCAGCTGCATCAGCCGGCCCACGTCATCCAGTGCTTCGAGGCGCGCGCAGGAATCGATGAGTTCGGCGACGCGTTCCTCCGGCAGCAGATCGCCCACCAGGGTGCGGAACTTGCCCTCGAACTCCGCGTCGCTCATCATGTTCTCCGGTTCGCCGCGGGCGTATTCCACCCGGCCGCAATGCTGCCGGCCATCATTCATAATGACCCGCACCTCGCAGCCGTTTCTGCCGGCGTTTTCCAGCTCCTCTTCCAGCCCGACCCTGACCAGGCGCCGCAGACGGCGCGTTTGCGGGTCGTCCCAGGCTTCGTTGATGTCCGCCTTGTAGAGGCTGCCGCGCTGCAGCACGACGGCCACCGTCACCGGCAGACTGTAGCAGGCCTGGTAGGCGTTACCCGGTTCCGGATCGATGCGGAAGAAGGGCGTGATCGCGTTCCGGTAGCTGTCGACCTCGATGGCGGTGATGGCATCCAGGTCAAGGCTGCCGTTGCTGTCGCGCAGCGCCTGGGTCGCGTCCACGCAGGAATGCACGTGACGGCAGCCGGCGTGCGGCTTGAAGCCCGTTTCCGCCAGCCCCTGGCGCGTCCCCAGCGACTCCAGCGCGGCCGGATCGTAACCCGGGCCGTAGGCGTGGAAATAGCCGTAGGGCCCGTCCAGCGCCCCCGGCGGCCCCTGAAAACCGAATGCCGCCAGTTGCGCCGCAAAGACGCCGTTGCGCGCCCCGATGCCGGACAGCAGCGTGTCGCAGACGAAACCATCGTAGACGTACTGCTCGGTGCCGCAGGCCATGTCCATCGCCAGCGCCAGCGCGTTGCCGATCTGCGCCTCGTCCAGGCCCATGGCAACGGCCGCCGTGGCAGCGCTGGCCATCGAGCCCACGTGACTCTTGTGGTCCAGCCCGCGTTCGCGTTGCCAGTCCTTGACCGTCGGCTGAATGGCCTCGAACACGTCGTAGCCGACCGCCAGCGCCGTGACCAGTTCGCGCCCGCTGAGTTGCAGCTGCTCGCCCAGCACCAGCAGCAGGGGCACCAGCTCCGCGGCCACGTGCCCGGCCAGGCGACTCGTGTCGTCCATGCCGAGGGCATGGGCCAGGATGCCGTTGGCCCAGGCGGCGCCCTCGGCCGTGCTGCCGCGGCCGTCGGCGATCAGCGTCGCCGCCTCACCCGGGTACCGCTGCGCGGCGAAGTCCACCGCCATCCGGCCCCGACGCGTCTGATAGCCGCCCAGGGACGTGCCCAGCGTATCCAGCAGCACCTGGCGGGCGCGGGTGATCGTCATGTCGTTCAGGTCTTCATAGCGCAGGCTCGCGGCGTGCGCAGCGATGATGTCTACAGCGTTCTCACTTGTGGCCGTGCTCATGGGGGATGCCTCTCTACACTCTCGGCCAACTGGCCGGCGATGCCACGGAACGGCGATGACGCGCCTGGTTGAAGCTGCCGCGCTTCAGACCCTGACGGGGGCCAGGGTCAGGCGCAGCAATTCACCGACGTCGCCGAGTTGCTCCAGACGGGCGCAGGCCTCGTGCAGCGCTACAATGCGTTCTTCCGGCAGCAACTCGCCCGCCAGATAGCGGAACTTGCTTTCGAATTCCTCGTCCGTCAGCATGTTTTCCGGTTCACCGCGGGCGTATTCCACGCGGCCCCGCAGGCGCGCGCCATCACGCGTGGTGATGCGCACCTCGCAGCCGTTTTTGCCGGCGGCCTCAATGTCTTCCGCCAGGCCGACCTTCACCAGCCGGCGCAACTGGCGCGTCTGCGGCTCGTCCCAGGTCTCGATGTCCTCGCGGTACCAGCTGCCGCGCTGCAACACCACGGCGACCGTCACCGGCAGGCTGAAGCCCGCCTGGCCGTAGGTCGCCGGGTCCGGGTTGACGCGGAAGTCGGGCGTGACCGCGCGCAGGTAACTGTCGACCTCGATAGCGGCGATGGCCTCCAGTTCCAGACCCCCGTTGCTGTTCAGCAAGGCCTGGGTAGCGTCGACGCAGGCATGCACGTGACGGCAGCCGGCGTGCGGCTTGAAGCCCGTGCCCGCCAGGCCCCTGCCCGGGCTCAAATGCGCCAGAAAGTCCGGCTCGTAGCCGGGCCCGAAGGCGTGGAAATAGCCGTAGGGACCATCCAGCGCCCCTGGCGGGCCGCGGAAGCCGGCTTCCGCCAGTTGCGCGGCGAAGATGCCGTTGCGCGCGCCGTAGCCGGCCAGCAGGTCTTTCGTATCGCAGTGGCCGGCATCGTAAACGTACTGCTCGGTGCCGCTGGCCATGTCCATCGCCAGCGCCAGGGCGTTGCCGATCTGCGCCTCGTCAAGACCCATGGCGACCGCCGCCGTGACGGCGCTGGCCATGCTGCCCACCTGGCTCTTGTGGTCCAGGCCGCGCTCGCGCTGCCAGTTCCTGACCGCCGGCTGCATGGCATCGAAGACGTCGTAACCGGCGGCCAGCGCCGTGATCAACTGACGGCCGTTCAGTTGCAACCGCTCGCCCAGCGTGAGGACGACGGGCACCAGCTCCGCCGCCACGTGGCTGGCGCGGCGGCTCGAATCGTCCATGCCAAGGATCTTGCTCATGGTACCGTTGGCCCAGGCGGCGCCCTCAAGGGTGCTGCCGCGGCCGTCGGCGACCAGCGTCGCCTCCTCACCCGGGTAGCGCTGCGCGGCGAAGTCCGCCGTCAGCCGGCCCAGGCGCGTCTGATAACCGCCCAGCGTCGTGCCCAGCGTGTCCAGCATCACCTGCCGGGCGCGCGTGACCGCCGTTGCGCCCAGGTCATCGTAGCGCAGGTTTGCCGCGTGCGCGGCGACGATGTCGACGGCGTTGCGGCCATGGTTCGCGCTCATTGCCCAACCTTTCTGTCTTCACTCGCCGTCAGGCGTGCGCCTGCCTGCGCATCCTGGAACTCAGACCCTGACCCCGGCAACGCCCAGACGCAGAAGCTGGCCGACGTCCTCCAGCTCTTCAAGGCGCTTGCAGGCGTCGATGAGCGCGGCGACGCGCGCTTCCGGCAGCAGGTCCCCGTTGAGATAGCGCAACTTGCCCTCGAACTGCGCGGCGCTCATCATGTTCTCCGGTTCGCCCAGGGCGTATTCCACCCGACCGCTGAACTGCCGGCCGTCATTGGTGGTGACCCGCACCTCGCAGCCATTGCTGTCGGCGGCCACCAGTTTCTCGTCCAGGCCGATTTTCACCATGCGCCGCAAGCGGCGCGTCTGCGGTTCGTCCCAGGTATCGATGTCCTGCGTATACCAGGTGCCGCGTTGCAGCACGACGGCGACCGTCGTCGGCAGGCTGAACTGGGCCTGCTCGGCGCTTTCCGGCTCCGGATTGATGCGAAAGTCGGGCGTCAGCGCCGAGGGATAGCTGCCGATCTCGATGGAGGTGACGGCGTCCAGTTCCAGACCGCCGTTGCTGTTGCGCAGGGCCTGGGTCGCGTCCACGCAGGAATGCACGTGCCGGCAGCCGGAGTGCGGCTTGAAGCCCGTCTCCGCCAGCCCCTGGCGCGTCCCCAGGGCCTCCAGCGCGGCCGGATCATAGCCCGGGCCGAAGGCGTGGAAGTAGCCGTAGGGCCCGTCCAGCGCCCCCGGCGGCCCCTGAAAGCCGAATTCCGCCAGCCGCGCCGCAAAAATACCGTTGCGCGCGCCGATACCGGCCAGCATCGTGTCGCAGTGGGCGCCATCGTAGACGTACTGCTCGGTGCCGCAGGCCATGTCCATCGCCAGCGCCAGCGCGTTGCCGATCTGCGCCTCGTCCAGGCCCATGGCGACGGCCGCCGTCACCGCGGCGGCCATCGTGCCCACGTGGCTCTTGTGGTCCAGTCCGCGCTCACGCTGCCAGTCCTTCACCGCCGGCTGGATGGCATCGAAGACGTCGTAGCCGACCGCCAGCGCCGTGATCAACTCGCGGCCATTCAGTTGCAAATGCTCGCCCAGCGCCAGCACGACCGGCACCAGTTGCGAGGCCACGTGCCCCGACAGCCGGCTCGTATCGTCCATTTCCAGCAGATGACACAGGACGCCGTTGGCCCAGGCGGCGCCCTCGGCGCTGCTGCTGCGGCCGTCGGCGACCAGCGTCGCTTCCTCGCCCTGCATCCGCTCTGCGGCGTAGTCGGCCGTCATCCGGCCCAGGCGCGTCTGGTAACCGCCCAGCGAGGTGCCCAAGGTATCCAGCATCACCTGGCGGGCCCGAATAATGGTCATTGCTTCCAGGTCTTCATAACGCAGGTTCGCGGCGAACCTGGCGATAATGTCGACGGCGTTTTCTTTCCCGACTGAACTCATTTGCGACCCCCTCCACCTTCAGCCACGAGGCGTGGCGCGCCGCCACAGAACTGCCGTGACGGACGCGCCTGTAGCAATTTACATTCTTCAGACCCTGACGGCGGCGCCTGTCAGGCTCATGATCTGGCCGACGTCCTCCAGTTCCTCAAGGCGCGAGCAGGAGTCGAGGAGCCCGGCGATTTGTTCCTCGGGCAGCAGGTCCCCGATGAGAAAGCGGAACTTGTCCTCAAACTGCCTGTCGCTCAGCATGTGTTCCGGCTCGCCCAGCGCGTAGTCCACCTGGCTGCGGTACTCCCGGCCGTCGCGCGTGGTGATCTTCAGCTTGCAGCCGTTGCCGCCGGAGTTCTCCAGTTCCTCATCCAGTCCGACCTTCACCAGGCGCCGCAAGTGGCGCGTCATGGGCTCGTCCCAGGTCTCGATGTCGGCGCGGTACCAGGCGCCCCGCTGCAACACCACGGCGACCGTCACCGGCAGACTGAAGCCCGCCTGCCCGGTGGTCTCCGGCTCGGGGTCGATGCGGAAGAAGGGGTTGATCGCCTCGTAATAGCTGCCGATATCGATGGAGGCGATGGCCTCGAGGTCCAGGCCGCCATTGCCGTCCCGCAACGCCTGCGTCGCGTCCACGCAGGAATGTACGTGGCGGCAGCCGGCGTGTGGCTTGAAGCCCGTCTCGGCCAGCCCCCCGCGTTTGCCCAGCACCTCCAGATAGGCCGGGTCGTAGCCCGGGCCAAAGGCGTGGAAGTAGCCGTAGGCGCCGTCCAGCGCGCCGGGCGGTCCCTGGAAGCCAAATTCCGCCAGGCGGGCGGCAAAGATGCCGTTTTTGGCCCCCAGCCCGGCCAGCAGGTCCTTGGTATCGCAGTAGCCGGCATCCCAGACGTATTGCTCCGTGCCGCTGGCCATGTCCATCGCCAGTGCCAGCGCCTGCCCTATCCTCTCCTCGTCCAGCCCCATGGCGACCGCCGCCGTCACCGCGCTGGCCATCGAACCCACCTGGCTCTTGTGGTCGAGGCCCCGTTCGCGCTGCCAGTCCCGGACCCAGGGCTGCATGGCGTCGAAGACGTCGTAGCCCACCGCCAGCGCCGTGATCAGTTCGCGCCCGCTGAGCTGCAAATGCTCGCCCAGCGCCAGCACGACGGGCACCAGTTCCGAGGCCACGTGCCCCGAGAGGCGACTCGTGTCATCCATACCCAGAAACTTGCACATGGTGCCGTTGGCCCAGGCGGCGCCCTCGGCGCTGCTGCTGCCACCGTTGGCGATCACCGTCGCTTCCTCACCGGGCATCCGCTGCGTGGCGTATTCCGCCGCCAGCCGGCCCAGGCGTTCCTGATAGCCGCCCAGCGCCGTGCCGATGGTGTCCAGCACCACCTGGCGGGCGCGGGTGATCGCCAGGTCGCTCAGGTCCTCGTAGCGCCGGTTCGCGGCGTACGCGGCAATGACGTCGACGGCATTGCGGCCATTGTTCGTGCTCATGGTTCCACCTCTCTGCTAATCGGTCTGCTGTCAGTCCAGCAGGGCTCGTAGTTCGCGGGTGACGTGCTCCACGTCCTCGCGGGTGAATTCCTGCGTGACGGGCAAGGTAAGGATCCGGTCGGCCAGATATTCGGTGACCGGCAGGTTGTCGGCGTTGGGCAGGCCGTGGCGATAGACCTCGTAGTGGTGCACCGGCGGCGTATAGTGCAACGCCGCCTCAACGCCGGCATTGCGCAAGCCATGGTAGCACTCCTGCTGGTTGTCGACGCCTATGGTGAAGGAGCGGAAGGTGGGTTCGGATTCGGGCCGGAAGCTCGGCAGCACCGCCGACGTCCCGGCCAGACCCTCGCGGTACCACGCCACGATTTCGCGCCGTTGCTGCGTCCATTGACGCAGGTGTGGCAGCTTGACGTGCAACACGGCGGCCTGCAGGCCATCCAGCGAGAGATTGTAGCCCTCGTCGATGGCGTACTGCCGGCCGGGAATTTCCTCTTCCCAACCCTCGCTGCGGCCGGCGCCGTAGGCCGTCAGCCGGCGCAACTTCTCATGCACCTGCGGGTTGCTGGTCGCCACGCCGGCGCCGCTGCCGACGCCGCCGAAGGGCTTGTAGGGCGCGAAGCTGAAGACCACGGCGTCGGCCCACACGCCGACGCTGCGGCCATGGTCCCGCGCGCCGGTGGCGAGGCAGGCGTCCTCAATGATCTGCAGGCCGTGGCGGTCGGCGATCTCCCGCAGGCGTTTCACGTCGGCGGGGTGACCGTGCATGTCGACCGGCAGCAGGGCGCGCGTGCGATTGGTGATGAGCGCCTCCACCAGGTCGGGGTCCATGTTGTAGTCGCTGGCCAGCAGGTCGCAGAGCACCGGCGTGGCGCCGCAGTTGCTCACCGCCGCGGTGGTTGAAATGTCGGAATTGGCGACCGTGATGACCTCGTCGCCCGGGCCGACGCCGCAGGCGCGCAGCGCCAGGAAGAGGCCGCTGGTGCCGGAGTGCACGCCGACCGCCCAGGTCTGTTCCACCTCGGCGGCGAAGGCCTCCTCGAAGTCCTTGCGGGCGCGATAGCTGCTGTCGTTGGCGCTGAACAGCATCGGCTCCAGCGCCGCCAGAATCTCCTCGCGCAGTTGCTGGTGCGTGAGGTAGTTGCGCGAGCGCGGAATGGCGAACCTGCCCTGCTCGGCGTAGATCCGTTCTTCCTGTGACAAGGCCTCCAAATCGCCCTCCCTTCCGCGCCTAGTCGCGACCCCGCACGTTGGGGTCCAGCGAATCGCGCAGCCAGTCGCCGAGGAACACCACGCCCAGCACGGTGATGGTGATGGCGATGCCGGGGTAGGCCGTCATCCACCAGGCGCTGTTAATCACCGACTTGCCGTCGGCCAGCTGAATGCCCCAGGTCACGGTCGGCGGCTTCACGCCCAGGCCGAGAAAACTGAGCGAGGACTCGGCCAGCATGGTGATGCCCACCTGCAGCGCCGCCAGCACGATGGCCGAGGCGATGACGTTTGGCAAAATGTGATGCAGCACCACCCACAGCGGCCGCTGGCCGATGGACCAGGCCGCCATGACGTAGTCGTTCTCGCGCGCCTTGAGCACCTCGCCGCGGATCACGCGCGCATAGGTCACCCAGCCCGAGAGGCCGAGGATCAGAATCAGGGTGACGAGGCCGGGCCCGACGATTCCCGAGATGGCCACGACGCGAATGACAAAGGGGATGCTGAGCATGGCATCGCAGATGCGCATCATGAAGCCGTCAACCCGCCCGCCGAGGAAACCGCTGGTGAGACCGTAGAGCACGCCGATGGTGCCGGCGATCATCACGGCCACCACGCCCACCAGCACCGACACGCGGCTGCCAACGAGGATGCGGCTGAAGATATCGCGCCCCAGCTGGTCGCTGCCCAGCAGGTAGGTGGCGCCGTTGGCGTCCGTAAAACCGGGCGGCTTGTAGCGGGCGCGCAGGTTGCCGCGAATCGGGTCCTGCGGGACGATGTAGGGACTGATCAGCGCCAGCACAATGACGAAGGCGATGATCGCCGTTCCGGCAAGGCCGATCGGGCTGCGGCGGAGCAGAGACAGCAGTGAAGGCTGGCGCGAATGACCTGTGACGAGCGTCGCGACGTCGCCATCCATCTCTGTGCTGACGGCAGGATTGCCCTGGCTTGCGCTCATGTCGTCTGTCCCGGCCCTAGTCAAAACGAATGCGGGGGTCAATCACCGCGTAGAGGATGTCGATAATGATATTGATGCTAATGAAAGACAGCGAGAAAAAGAGCAGCGCGGCCTGTACCACCGTGTTGTCGCGCACGCCGATCGAATCGATCATCAGGCGCCCCAGGCCAGGCCAGGAGAATACGCTTTCGACCACCACCGAGCCCCCCAGCAACCAGCCCAGTTGCAGACCGAAGACGGTCATGATGGGGATGAGTGCGTTTTTCATGGCATGCCGAAAGACCACGGTGCGGGTGATCAGGCCCTTGCTGTAGGCCGTGCGGACGTAGTCCTCGTTCAGCACTTCCAGCATGGCCGAGCGCGTCAGCCGCGAGAGATAGGCCGCCATGCCGACGCCCATCGTCAGCGAGGGCATGATGATCGCCGACGGGTCCTGCGCGCCAAAGGCCGGCAACATACGCAGACGCACTGAAAAGAAGATGATCATCATGAGCCCCAGCCAGAACGACGGCATCGCCGTCCCGATCGAGGCCAGCATGGTGCTGCCCAGATCAAAGAAACTGTTGCGGTTCAGTGAGGAAATTATTCCCAGCGGCAGGGCCACCGAAAGGCCGATCAGGGAGGCCACGCCCGCCAGCAACCAGGTGGCCCCCAGACGCTCGATCACCAGTTCCATCGCCGGGCGCTTTGACAGATAGGCAATGCCGAAATCGCCGGTCACGGCCTTGGTGATGAAAATGAGGTACTGCTCCGGCAGGGGTCTGTCGAAGCCCCACAGTTCGCGCAGACGCTGCTTCTGGTCCTCGTTGAAGGTCGGCGGCGCCGTAATGTCGACCGGGTCGCCCTTCAGACGCACCAGGAAAAAGGCGAGGAAAGACACGATGATGAGCGTGATGATGCCTTGTACCACCCGCGTCGCGATGAACTGTTGCATGGAGTTCGCTGCCCTCGTTCGGGAACAGGTCGCTGACGGGGACGGGCCGGGGCCGCGTCCCCGTCAGCGTGAAACGTTTACATGTCGTCGCCGGCCAGCTTCAGGTTCTCCCGGAAGGTGTACCAGCCGTCCTTGCGTGGCGTGAAGTCAAACTCGTCGGAGTAGGCGATGGTCGCCTGCGACTCGAAGAGCGTCACCGTCTGCATCGTATCGAACCAGTACTCCCACCACTGGCCCCAGAGCTCCAGACGCGCCTCGCCGTCCATCTCGGTCAGGATCGCCTGCGCCACGGCGTCGAAGTCCTCGTTGCAGACGTTGTAGTTCGCCTGCACCCAGTTGCACTGGTAGAAGAGCGGCACCAGCGGCACCGAGCAGCCCAGCGACACCATCATGATGTCGCGGTTGTTGCCGCCCGAGGAAATCTGCTCGCCATAGGCCGAGGGATCGAGGATGTTGAGCTCAACGTTGAAGCCCACTTCCTCCAGCATCACCGCCACGACCTCGGCGACTTCCTTCTCACTGCCGGCGCGGCCGACCGTGGGCGAGTCGAGGTAGATGGTCGGGCCGCCATCAGCGTAGCCGGCCTCGGCCAGCAGCTCACGCGCGCGGTCCGGGTTGTAGGCCGCAGCCACGCCCTCCGCGCTGTTGAAGCTGTCACCACCGCCCTCGGGGAAGTGCGGGCAGATACGGCCCGTGCGCGGCAGCGCCGAGCCATGGACTTCCGCCAGCAGTTCGCGGTCCAGCGCGCTGGAGATGGCATGACGCACGTTCGCGTCCAGCGTCGCCGGCTGATAGTCCGGATAGGTCGAGTCCATGTTGCCGGTTTCCGTCTCCACGCGCAGGTAGAGATGCTGCATCACGGCCGCGGTTTCAGACGTCAGCACGATGCCCTCGGCAGCTTCCAGCCCGGGCACTTCCGCCGACGGCACGTTGGCCACCATGTCCACCTGACCCGCCAGCAGCGCCGCCACCTGGGCCGACTGCTCCGGGATCACCTGGTAGATGACGCGATCAATGTCGGGACGCCCGCCCCAGTAGTCATCCCAGGCGGTGAAGACGTAGCGGTCGCTCTCGCTGAACTCGCTGAGGACGTAGGGGCCGGAGCCAACCGGGGCGCGGGCAAACTGTTCCTCACCCACTTCCTCGATGTAGCCGGGCGGCAGCAGTTCACAGCCGTTGAAGCTGACGATGAACTCGAAGTAGGGTGTGGGCGCCACCGTCTTGATGTCGACCGTGGTCTCGTCCACCACGATCACCTCGGCGACGTCCAGCCACTGCGGCTGCACCATGAAGTCCTCACGGGTGCGCACGCGGTCGATGTTCCACTTGACGGCGTTGGCGTCCAGCGGCTCACCGTTGTGGAAGGTGATGCCCGGGCGCAGGTTGAAGCGCCAGGTCACGTCGTCCACGTTCTCCCAGGATTCCGCCGCCTGGCCCACGTAGCCGCTGCCGTCCACCGTACGCCAGATCAGGCAGTCATAGAGCAGGTTGGCCAGCCAGTGGGTCGAAATGTACCAGGTGACCGGCGCGTCCAGCGTGCGGATCGGGCCGCCGTGGGCGAAAACGAATTCCGACTCTTCCATGTCCTGCGCCATAAGCGGCGCAGCCGACAGAGCCAGCACTGCCAGGAGTGCCAGCACCAGGATTCCCTTGCGATTGACTATCGTCATTGCCTTCTCCTTGCATTTCCCCTGCGAAAAGTGTTGACGGTTTGCGCGTTCTCCTCTCCGGCGTGACAGCCGTCGAAAATCAAATATACCGGGCCGGATCAACAAATCATGTCAGTCAACTATTTGCACCGCCCGTCTTCTGCCTTGCTGACGGGGACGGGCCGCAGCCGCATCCCCGTCAGCGTGAATCGCTTACATGCCGTCGCCGGCCGGCATCAGGTTGTCACGGAAGGTATACCAGCCGTCCTTGCGTGGCGTGAAGTCAAACTCGTCGGAGTAGGCGATGTTGGCCTGCACCTCGTAGAGCGTCACGTTCTGCAGGACGCCGAACCAGTAGTCCCACCACTGGCCCCAGAGCTCGAGACGCGTCTCGGGGTTCATTTCGGACAGGATGGCGTTGGAGACTTCATCCCATTCCTCAATGCACACGTCGTGGTGGGCGGCGGGCCAGACGCAGCGATAGAACAGCGGCACCAGCGGCACCGAGCAACCCAGCGTCACCATCATCATGTCGCGGTTGTTGCCGGGCGAGTTGACCTGCTCGCCGAAGGCCGCGGGATCGAGGACGTTGAGTTCTACGCTAAACCCGACTTCCTCCAGCATGGCAGCCACGACCTCGGCAACTTCCTTCTCGTTGCCGCCGCGGCTGACGGTGGGCGTATCGAAGTACACCGTCGGGCCGCCATCCGCATAGCCGGCCTCGGCCAGCAGCGAACGGGCGAGATCCGGGTCGTAGTGCGCGGTCACCGTGTCCGGGCTGTTGAAGCTGTCAGCGCCGCCCTCCGGGAAGTGCGGACAGATGCGACCGAGGCGCGGCACGGCTGCGCCATGCACCTCGACCAGCAGATCGCGGTCAATCGCATGCGAGATGGCCTGGCGCACGTTCAGGTCCAGCGTCGCCGGCTCATAGTCCGGGAAGGTCTCGGCCATGTTGCCGGCCGTGGTGTCCACCCGCAGGTAGATGTGCTGCATGACGGCCGCGGTTTCCTTCGTCAGCACGATGCCCTCGGCGGCTTCCAGTCCTGGCAGTTCCACCGCCGGCACGTTGCTGACCATGTCCACCTGACCCGCCAGCAGCGCCGCCACCTGGGCCGACTGCTCCGGGATCACCTGGTAGATGACGCGGTCCGGCGAGGGCCGTCCGCCCCAGTAATCGTCCCAGGCCTCGAAGACGTAGCGGTCGCTCTCGCTGAATTCGCTGAGGACGTAGGGGCCGGAGCCGACCGGGGCGCGGGCGAAGGCTTCCTCGCCCACTTCCTCGATGTAGCCGGGCGGCAGCAGTTCACAGCCATTGAAGCTGACGATGAACTCGAAGTAGGGCGTGGGGCCGACCGTCTTGATATCCACCGTGGTCTCGTCCACCACGATCACCTCGGCGACGTCCAGCCACTGCGGTTGCACCATGAAGTCCTCGCGGGTGCGCACGCGGTCGATGTTCCACTTGACGGCCGCGGCGTCCAGCGGTTCGCCATTGTGGAAGGTGATGCCGGGGCGCAGGTTGAAGCGCCAGGTGGTGGGGTCCACGTTCTCCCAGGATGACGCCGCCTGTCCCACGTAACCGCTGCCATCGACCGTGCGCCAGATCAGACAGTCATAGAGCAGGTTGGCCAGCCAGTGAGTCGAAATAAACCAGGTGACCGGCGCGTCCAGCGTACGGATCGGTCCCGGGTGGGCGAAAACGAATTCTGTTTCTTCCATATCCTGTGCCGCCAGAGGCACAGCCAGCAGGGCCAGCGCAGCAATCAGCACCAGCACCAGTATTCCCTTGCGATAGATACCGGGCATTACCTACTCCTTGAATGGCTCGCTCTGTCCAGACTGGTATTTTCGGTTGGCAGCTTCTCCTGACTGTTCACGTGGCGCCGTTCTGACGGGGACGGGACGGACCACGCCCCCGTCAGGGTTCGCTGCTCGCTAGCCGTCGGCCAGCCCGACGTTGCCGCGGAAGGTCATCCAGCCATCCTTGCGCGGGGTAAAGGTGAAGTTCTCCGAGTCATAGGCGTACACGGCCTGGATCTCGTAGAGCGTGATCGTCTGGGCCATCTCGAACATGAAGTCCCACCACTGGGCCCACAGCGCCATGCGGGAGTCGAAGTCGATCGTGCTCAGGATCTGGTTGGAGACCTCGTCCCAGGCCTCGTTGCAGATTTTGGCGATGTTTGAAGGCCAGTTGCACTGGTAGAAGAGCGGCACCAGCGGCGCCGAGCAGCCCAGGTTGACCATCATCAGGTCGCGATGGCCGCCCGTGGTCTGCACCTGCTCGCGGTAGGCCGAGGGGTCGAGGATGTTCAACTCCACGTCAAAGCCGACCTCTTCCAGCATGGCCGCGATCACTTCGGCGACTTCCTTCTCGCTGCCGCCGCGGGCGTCAGCCGTGGGCGAGTCGAGGTAGATCTTCACGCCGCCGTCCGCGTGGCCGGCCTCGGCCAGCAACTCACGCGCGCGGTCCGGGTCATAGTGCGCCGCCACGTTATCCGGATGGTTGAAGCTGTCGGCGCCGCCCTCCGGGAAGTGCGCGCAGACGCGTCCCAGTCTCGCAATGGCCGCGCCATGCACCTCGGCCAGCAACTCGCGATCGAGGGCGTGCGAAACGGCGTAGCGCACGCGCGGATCCAGCGTGACCGGCTGGTAGTCCGGATAGTTCTCCGGCATGATGCCGACCTCGGTGTCAACCCGCGCGTAGAGATGTTGCATACGGCCGCCGGTGTCCGACACCAGCGAGATGCCCTCGGCCGCTTCCAGGTTCTCGCGGTCCGCCGGCGGCACACCGCTGATCAGGTCCACCTGACCGGCCAGCAGGGCGGCCACCTGGGCGGCCGGCTCGGGGATCACCTGGTAGATGATGCGGTCGACTTCCGGCCGCCCGCCCCAGTAGTCATCCCAGGCGTCGAACTGGTAACGGTCGCTCTCGCTGAACTCGGTCAGCATGTAGGGGCCGGAGCCGACCGGGTTGCGGGCGAATTCCTCTTCCCCGACCTCCGCCATGTAGCCCGGCGGCAGCAACTGGCAGCCGTTGAAGCTGACCAGATACTCGAAATAGGGGTCGGGAGCGTGCGTCGTGATGTCCAGCGTCACCTCATCGACGATGATCACGTCCTTCACGAATAGCCACTGCGGGTGCACCATGAAGTCCTCACGGGTGCGCACGCGGTCGATGTTCCACTTGACGGCCTCGGCGTCCAGCGGCTCGCCATTGTGGAAGGTGATGCCCGGCCGCAGGTTGAAGCGCCAGGTCGTGTCGTCGGTGGCTTCCCAGGACGCGGCGGCCTGGCCCACGTAGCCGGAGCCGTCCAGCGTGCGCCAGATCAGGCACTCGTAAAGCAGGTTGGTCAGCCAGTGCGTCGAGCCGAACCAGGTGACCGGCGCGTCCATGGTGCGGATCGGCCCGGTATGGGCGAACACAAACTCGGTCATCCCGTCGTCCTGCGCGGCGGCCGGCGCGCCCGCCATGGCCAGCGCGGCCATCAGCGCCAGGGCGACCAGGACCCCCCTGCGAGTTTTTCTCATCATCGTTTGCTCCTTGCCTCCAGTGTTGAACAAAAATGGTCTGGGGTGTCGCCGGTCATCGCCCCCTGCCGGGAGCTGTCACCCGCGATACCCGTCAATCGTCCTCCAGGTCCATATGATAGCGACTGGCGTTGTGCGGAGAAAGGCGCACGCCCCCCTCCGGCGTGACCAGGAAGTTGTCCGAAATCAGGAAGCCGCGATTGTTCGGCGTGATGCTGCCGGGGTGGAAGGACAGCGTCATGTTGGTCTTCAGTTCAAAGTCCGGCGCCGCCTGGTCGCTGGGGCCGTCGCTGCCGTCCAGGCCGGTGCTGTGACAGTCCGGCGTGTGCTTGCCCACCACCTCGAAGCCCAGGCTGCGTATGGCCTCGTCGTTGGCGTCGGCGATCATGCCCAGGGTGTTGCCGGTCTTCGCCACGGCGGAGGAGCATTCGACGGCGTAGAGATAGGCATCCAGCAGGGCCTGCACGTCATCCGGCAGGGGCCCGAAGGAGCAGACGGTCGTCATCTCCAGCCAGTAGCCCCAGGGCGATTCATAGACGATCTCGAAGTTGATGATGTCGTCGGCGCTGATGCGCTGGTCCTTGTCGGTGGGCACGGTCTCCGGCGAAAGGTCCGTCGACAGCTTGGTGCGGCCCCAGAAGGCGCCGAAGGACTTGATGTAGCGCTCCACCTCGGCGCAGACGTCCCAGTAACGCACGCCGGGCGCGGCATACTCCGCGAAGACGTCCATCGCCGCGTCCAGAATGGCGCCGTTTTGCTGCATGGCTTCCAGCTCGAAGGGCGTCTTGATCTGGCGGATCACGTTGAAGTCATTGGTGACCTCGACCAGTTCGCAGCCGGCCAGCGCCGCCTCGAACTGCCGCGCCGTCGCCAGCGACATCATTTTGTCCATGTTGACCATGCCGATGCGCCCGCTGCCGCCGACGTATTCCCTGGCGAGCTCGGCCGTGCGCCCCACCACGTCGGCCGGGCATTCCACCCGCTCCTTCAGGGTCGTGGTCTCGTTCCGGCTCCACACCGCCTGGTAGGAACTCCAGATTTCCAGCCAGGGGTGCGGGTCGTCCACGCCGAGAATGGCGTAGCCAACCCCGCCCCAGAGATGGGCGTGGGTGATGTAACGGATGGCGCCCATGCCCGACGGCGAGGCGTGCCCGGCGAGAATCAGCGCGCCGACGTCCCGCTCGCGCATCATCGCCTGAAGCCGTTCGATGCGGCGGGCCACGTCCCGCTTCAGTCCATCGTGTGTCAGCATACTTCCTCTTCCTCCCTGCGTTCCGGTTGACTGCGCAAAATGCGCAGGACCTGCTTCCGGCTCATGCGCTCGCCACCACGTCGCCCAGAATCGCCAGTACGGTGTCCTCCGGCGGCACGGGCCATGAAAGGCCGGCGTGTACCATCACGCCGGCGCGCGGCGCGCGGATCGTCTCCAGGCGCTCGCCGGTGAAGGGGTGACGCACGTAGCCGATCTCCTCGCCCTCGGCGATCATCTGGCCGCGTTTGCCGGTATCGATGAAGGTGAAGCCGCGCTCGCCGGTCGGCATCAGGGTCGTGTGACCCTCGATCACGGCGACCTCGTCACACTCACGGGTCATGTCGCCGTCCGTCATTCCCAAATGGACCATGGCGTTCAGTATCGCGCTGCGGATGCGCGCCATGTCGTCCTCGCGGTAGTCGCGCAGGCCCGGCCCGCCACCGATGTAGGCGGCCACCGACGCGACCCCGTCTTCGGCTGCGGCGGCCGCCATCGAGTCATCCGCCGGCATGTTGTTCAACACGTGCGGCAGGCCAAGCGCCACGGCCAGCGCCTGCGACTTGTCGGCGTTGCCGGCCTGCCAGCAGCCCGCGAAGCGATGATAGCTGAACTGCGAACCGGTGCGAATGTCGATCAGCCCGTCCGCGCCGGCGATGGCGCCCTGATACCAGGCGTGCACCAGCTGCTCGCTGACGCTGCCGACCGCCTGTCCGCGCCCGAGGCGGTTCAGGTGCTTTTCGTCCCAGGCGCTGGTGATTTGCTCGAAATCGAAGCCCGAGGTGTTCATCAGCGGCACGATGATCACCGTCCCGCGGATCTGCGCCGGGTCCAGTTCCTGCGCGACTTTCGGCAGAATCAGCGCGGGCTCGATCTCCATGCCGCTGGTGCCCGACTGCACCACGAGGCGGGGTCCGGGCTCGGCGCCGTTGATGATGTGCAGGGGGATGTGCACCGGAAAGCGCCCGTGAGTCTCCCCCGTCTTGAAGAAGCCAAAGGTCTTTTCGCCCTGGCCGGCTTCCACTGTTCCAAGTTTCATGATCAGGCCTCCTGCATCTGCCCCTGACGGGTGAAGTGACTAAAAGGAAACATACATGTCCATCGTGCGACGGTCCTCGACACGATCGATGGTGCCCAGGATGCCGATGGAAGTGGAGCCGACGGTCGGCCACTCCTGGCCGCTGGGGATCACGATGCCGTCTTGCGGCGATTTCAGTTCGGCCACCAGTTCGCCGGTCCAGGGGCTCACCAGTTCGCCGTAGACGTCGCCGGCCTTCAACTCATCACGGAACTTGCGCTTGCGGATAAACAGGCCGTCGGCATTGGGCTTCCAGATGACCACGCCCGCGTTGTAGACCGTGCACAGCGGGCCATCCGTCTCAAACTCGCCTTCAATGATGCGCATGCACTTCAGCAGGTTCCAGATGCCGCGTTCGGCGTCGCGCACGTTTTGCAGGCCATTCTTGTGCCAGCCGGTGCCGCCGCCGAATTCCAGCGTGATCTGCACCACGCCCTGGTCCTCGACGGAGCGCTTGGTCTCGGTGCCGCCGAAGGTGCCGCGCGGGAAGTAGGCCGCCTGGTCGAGGCCGAAGGCCACCACCACCTTGCGCCGCCTCATCTGGACTTCCGTCAGGTTTTTCGGCGTGTCTTCTTCCATGAAGAGCACGTAACGCTCGTAGGCCGTGCGCGCGCCGGCATGGAAGTCGACCATCACGTTGGCCTGGCTGATGACTTCCTGAAAGTAGATGTGGGCGATCTGGTCGCAGGCGCTGCCGTTGGGGTCGCCCGGGATCTGGCGCGTGATGTCCTTGCCGTCGATGCGCGAGCCGCGTTCGCCCAGCTCGAAGCCGGCGCGATTGGCCACCGGCACGGCGATGACGTTGCCGCTCATGGTTTCCGGGTCGATCTTCTCCAGAAAATTCAGAATGGCAATTGACCCGATGATTTCCGCGCCATGCATGGCGCCCTGCACCAGCAGCGTCGGCCCCGGTGACGCCCCCGCGACCAGATGCACCGGAATATCCGGCGCCATCCCGGCGCGCGTGAGCATCGTCTCCAGATAGCCAAAGGCCCGCTCACCTGGTCTTGCCTTGATGTTGCCAACTTTCAACATGTCTTGCCTCCCTGCCTGAATCCGGCGCAAGAGGGGCGCCGTCTGCCCATGTTACCCTATGGAACTGGAGCCAGATACCTCAGAAACCAGTCCTGAATGCGGTGCAGGCGCTCGATGCGGTTGCCCGGTCGCCCGCTGGTGGAAAGTCCGTGGTTTTCTCCCTCGAAAATGACCAGCTCGACCGGCCGGCGACGCCAGCGCAGGGCCGCGAAGAGCTGCTCCGCCTGTTCCAGGTTGGTGCGGTGGTCCTCGTCGCTGTGAACGATCAGCAGCGGCGTGTGACAGTCGTCCATGTAGGCAATCGGCGATTGACGCCAGTCGTCACACGGCGTCGTCCAGCGCTCCGGCCCGATGTCGGAGGTGCCGAAGTGGCTGAGATTGTTGGTGATCGAGCGCTGGGCCACGGCCGCGGCGAAGCGGTCGGAATGGCCGACGATCCAGTTGGTCATGAAGCCGCCGCAGCTGCCGCCGGTCACGCCCATGCGCGCCCCGTCGATCCAGGGGTGGCGCTGCAGCAAATCGTCCACGCCCAGCATGGTCTCGCGGTAGTCCGCGCCGCCCTGGTCGCCCTGGCTGGCCCAGGTCCACTGCTGGCCGTAGCCGGCCGTCGTGCCGCGCTGGTTGAAGTAGGCCACGGCGAAGCCCGTGTTGGCGTAGATCTGGTGCTCGTGGTTGAAGTCCCAACAGAACATTGAGCAGTGCACGTAGAGCACCAGCGGATAACTGCGCTGCGGGTCGAAGTCCAGCGGGCGTATCAGCCAGGAATGGATCGGCGCGCCGTCCAGCCCTTCGTATTCATAACTCTCCGGACGCGAGAGCCGGATGTCGCGCAGCCAGGGGTTGAGGTCCGTCAAACGCTCGCTGCGGCCGGCGCGCCACAGGTAGAGTTCGCCCGGGCTGGCCGGGTCCGCCTGGCCATACGCCACCAGGTCGCCGGCGGCCGGGCTGTACTGAAAGACCGTGCTCTCGCCGCTGACCAGGCGTTCGCTGCGGCCGCTGACGTCGCCGCGCCAGAGGTTGGCCGCGCCGCGCTCGGTCAACAGGAAGTAAAAGCGGTCGTCCTCAGGCGCCCACTTGACCGTGACGTTGCCCAGGCCCGGGCGCTGGTCGGCGACGCCATAGTTGCCGACTTCGGCGTCAATGTCCTCGTCCAGCTCGACGGCTGTGCCAGCCTCCACGTCGGCGATGCAGAGGTGCCAGTGATTGCGGCGGTTGACCGGCGGCGCGTGGTTATGGCCGGCGAAGGCGACGTGACGGTCAGCGTCCCCCCAGGCGGGACTGAGGGCCGAGCCCTGCCAGTCCGGCAGCAGGGGCCGCGGGCTGCCCCCGGGCCAGTCGCAGACGTGGATCTGCCCCTGACCGGCGGCGACGTCCTGCTCGCGCGCCGTGGCCACGAAGGCCAGACGCGTCCCGTCCAGGCTCCAGGCCGGCTCCGAATAATCGCATTCGCTGTGCGTCACCTGCTTCAGGTCGCCGGTGACGCTGTCAATCACGACGATTTGCTGGTAACGGTCGTGCACCCAGCCGAGACCGTCGCGCTTGTAGCGCAGACGCTGGATGACCTTGATGGTCGGCGCCGGCACGCCCGGTTGCGGGCCGCGTTTTTCACTCAAAAGTGGCATGGGCGTCCAGCGCGCCCCCGCCAGATGAATGCCGTCCGGCGCCCAGTCGAGTCCGGTCACGGGCTCCCCGCCCAGCGGGAAGCTGCGCGTCACACCATCCGCCACGCGCAAAACCTGCAGGGCATTGCCCGTGCCGTCATGCCGGTTCCATGCCAGTCGGGCGCTGTCGCGGCTCCACGCCAGGGAGGACACGCGGCAGTCGCCGCCGCTCAACCGCTGCGAGGAATTCCCGGCCAGACAGCGCAGGTAAAGATGGACGCGATAACCGTTGCCGGCCGCGTCCGGCCGGCGCACGCTGTACGCGACCTGGCTGCCGTCCGGCGCGAGGGCGATCTCCTCCAGCCAGCGGAAGTTCAGCAGGTCTTCGGGGATGAGTCCGCGGCGTCTTTGCGCGCTGTCTGTGATGACCTCCCCCTTTCGCCCGCTGCTCCGGCCGACCCGACTATGACAGATACTTCAGGAACCAGTCCCGGATGCGATGGATGCGTTCGATGCGATTGCCCGGCTTCCCGCCCCGCGAGAGCCCGTGGTCCTCGCCCTCGAAGATGACCATTTCCACCGGCTTGCCGTACCAGCGCAGGGCGGCGAACAGCTGCTCGGCCTGCTCAAGGTCGGTGCGATGGTCCTCGTCACTGTGGATGATCAGCATCGGCGCGTGAAAGTCCTTGGCGTAGGCGACGGGCGACTGGCGCCAGACCTCCATCAGGTCCTCCCAGGGTTCCGCGCCGGTCTCGCCGCTGCTGCACTCCGGCCCGATGTCCGAGGTGCCGAACATGCTGATGTTGTTGACGATCGAGCGCTGGGCGACGGTCGCGGCGAAGCGGTCCGAATGCCCGGCGATCCAGTTGGTCAAATAACCGCCGCAACTGCCGCCGGTGGCGCCCATGCGCGCCCCGTCAATCCAGGGATGTTTCCGCAGCAAATCATCCACGCCCAGCATGATCTCTTCGTAATCGGCGCCGCCCTGGTCGCCCTCGGTGGCCTTGGTCCAGGCCTGGCCGTAACCGGCGGTGGTGCCGCGCTGGTTGAAGTAGGCCACGGCGAAGCCCGAATTGGCATGGACCTGGAACTCGTGGTTGAAGTCCCAGCAGAACATGGAGCAATGCAGGTAGAGGATGAGCGGGTAACTGCCCTGCGGATCGTAATTCAGCGGGCGCATCAGCCAGGCGTGTACCGGCACGCCGTCCACGCCCTCGAATTCGTAGCTTTCCGGCTGTGAGAGACTGACGTCGCGCAACCAGGGATTGAGGTCGGTCAGGCGCTCGCTGTCGCCGTTGCGCCAGAGGTACAGGTCGCCCGGACTGGAGGGATCGGCCACGCCATAGGCCGCCAGGTCGCCACAGGCCGGGCTGTACTCGAAGTGCGTGCAGTCGCCGCGCAGCAGTCGCTCGGAAGCGCCGCCGGCGTCGATGCGCCAGAGGTTGGCCGCGCCGCGCTCGGTCAGCAGAAAGTAAATCCACCGGTCGCCGGGCGCCCACTTGACCGTGACGTTGGTCAGGCTGACGCGCTGGTCGGCGACGCCGTAGTTGCCGACCTCCTCGTCAATGTCCTCGTCCAGCTTGACGGCCGTGCCGGCCGCCACGTCGGCGAGGTGCGGCTGCCAGAAGTTGCGGCGGTTGGTGGGCGGCGGATGGTTGTGGCCGGCGAAGGCGATGTAGCGATCGTCAGCGCCCCAGGCGGGACTGACCGCCGTGCCCTGCCAGTCCGGCAGCAGGGGGCGCGGCCCCTCGCCGCCGGGCCAGTCGCACAGGAAAATGTGCCCCTGGCCCTCGGGGATGTTCTGTTCGCGCGCCGTGCCGACGAAGGCCAGGCGCGTGCCGCCCAGGCTCCACTTCGGCGTCTCATGGTCGCATTCGCTGTGCGTCACCTGGTCCAGATCACCGGTGACGGTATCCAGCACAAACACCTGGGAATAGCGGTCGTGCACCCAGCCGATGCCGTCCCGCTTGTAACGCAGGCGCCGCACGACCTTGAAGTGCGGCCGCGGCACAGAGGGCAGGGGCCCGCGCTTCTCGTCCGGATGATTGTTCATGGTCCAGCGCACGCCGGCCAGGTGAACGCCGTCCGGCGACCAGTCGAGGCCGGTCAGTGGCTCTTCGCCCAGCGGGATGACGTGTCGGCGCGCTTCCGCCACCTGCCAGACCCGCACGGAGCAGCCATCCGCCGTACTGTGGCTCCAGGCCAGTTGCGCGCTGTCGCGGCTCCAGGCCAGCGCGGAGACGCGACAGGCGCCGCTGGTCAGGCGCCGCGCCTGCGTTTCGTCCAGGCGGCGCAGGTACAGATGGGCGCGGTAGCCGTCGGCCTCGCCATCCGGTTCGCGCACGCTGTAGGCCACGTGGCTGCCGTCCGGCGCGAGGACAATTTCCTCCAGCCAGCGGAAGTTCATCAGGTCTTCGGGGACAAGACCGCGACGACGTTCGGCCGTGCTATCCATAGTCAACCCCCTGCCTGTCCTGTTGCTGCATCGTTCAGGTCAAACTGGTCACTGTCTCCTCGACCACGCCGAAGAAACAACACCACTGCCCTTCCAGTACCGAGGGCCGCGAGCGCAGGCCGAAGACGAGGCCGTCCTGCGGTGCGTTCACCGTGGCGATGACGTCGCCATAAAGGTCGTAAATCGTGCCGATCAGCGTCCCCTCCGGGATGAGCGTCTCGAAGGGCAGTTCCGCGTTGCCGACGTACATGCCGGTGGCCGGCGCCAGCAAGGGGATCTGGTAGCCGGTGTGCCAGCTGCCCTCGTAGCTCGCCTCGCCGTCGATCATGTCATAGTGACGCATGACGTTCAGGTAGCCATCCGCCAGGTCGTTGGCGATGCCGTGGAAATCGGCGCTCAGCGTGCGGCAGTTGCCGCCCAGTTCGACGGTGATGCCGGCCCGCCCGTCCGCCGCAATCTGCGAGGAGGGGTTGGCGCCGCCCGTGCCGCTGCGGAAGACCAGCGGCCAGCCGGAACCCATGGCCGCCGCCAGTTCCATGCTGGCGGGGTTGTCGGACGCGAAGATCATGTGCGCCAGATAGGAATGCTCGCCGCCGGAATGGATGTTGATCTGCAGGTCGCAGCAGTCCTTCATGGCCAGCCAGTGGGCGTAGGCGGCGCGCTCGGTCGGGTAGCCGTCGGGCTTGCCCGGGTAGAGCCGGTTCATGTCGTAGGCAAAGCTGTCCAGCGGGTCGCCGCGCGTGCCGGCGGTGAAGGCCCCCACGTTCATCACGGGCACTGCCACCACCGTGCCGCGCAACTGCTGCGCGTCGATCTGCTCCAGCGCGCGGAAGATCGAGAAGGGTCCCTCGGGCTCGTCGCCATGCGTGGCCCCGTTCAGCCAGAGGATGGGCCCATCCGCAGCGCCGCGCACCACGATCAGGGGGATCTCCCGCTCGCGCGGGAACATGTCCGCGTTGATGGGAATGCCGCCGCGCGCGGTCTCGCCCGGCATCACGCTCACGTTGCCGATTGTCAGTGCCTGTGTCACAGCGTTTCTCCTGTTCGCATCCTGCGGCTAAAGCGGGAAGTCCACGTCCAGCATGGTTGCCAGCTCGCGCAATCCCTCGACTGTCTCGCGCGCGACCGGTACGCCGTCGCGCTGCCTTTCCTCCAGACGACCGAACTCGATCTCGCCGGGCAAGAGAATCGGGCGCTGCGGGTCGATCGCCGGCGCGCCCTTGACCTCTGCAACCAGTTGCTCCAGCCGCTCCTGAAACTCCGCCTCGCCCATGAAGGCCTGCGGCTCGATGGCCACCATGATGTGGCCGACGTCGTAGTTCTGTTCGTCCTGAAAAACGTTCATGCCGAAGAGCGCGCCGGTCATCACGCCGGCCAGCACATCGCTGACGAAGCTGAGACCGTAGCCCTTGTACTCGCCGATGGGCAGCATCGGGCCGTCCATCGCCGCGCCGGGGTCGGTGGTCTCGCGGCCGTCGGGAGTCAGCGCCCAGTTGGCCGGCATGGGCCGTCCCTCCTGCTGGTACCAACGCATCATGCCCTTGCCGGACATCGTCAGCGCCATGTCCAGCACGATGGCGTGGGAGGCGGTGCGCGGGATGGCGAAGCCCCAGGGGTTGGTGCCCAGCACCGGCAGCGCCGAGCCCCAGGGCGCCATTTCGGCCGCGGCGTTGGTGAAGGCCCAGCCAATCAGCCCGGCACGCGCCGCCGCCAGGGCATGGTAACCGGCGATGCCGAAGTGGTTGCTGTGGCGCACGCCGACGATGGCGATGCCGGTCGCGCGCGCCTTTTCGATGGCGCGGGCCATGGCGCGTTGCGCCGCCACGTAGCCAAAGCCCTTCGCGGCGTCCAGCAGGGCGTATGACGGCCCCTCGCGCAGCCAGGACATCGCCACGCCGGGGATAATGCCGCCCTCATGCACCCGCCGCCGGTAGCGGAAGAACTTCTCCAGCCCCTGGCCCTGGCCCGGGTGCCACCACTGCGCCGCCGTCAGCACGCCGTCGCTGACGATGGCGGCCTCCTCCTCCGTGGCGCCCAGCGCCTGCAGGAAGTCCAGCGCGAAGCCGCGCAGCGTGGCCAGCGGGTAGTGGTTGACCAGGTCGGGATTGCGGATTTCGTAGACCATGTTTGTCTTTCGCTTATGCGGACCCGTTGCCGGCATCCGCCCGGATGCCGCGCATGGCGATCTTCATGCGTTCCAGGCCCTCACGCAGCTTTTCCTCCGGCTGCAGGAAGGTCATGCGGATGTATTGCTTGCGCGCCTCGGAGAAGGCCGAGCCGGGATACACCAGCACGTGCTGCTCGCTCAGGACGCGCTGCGCGAATTCCATGCTGTCCATGCCGGTGAAGCCGATGTCGGCGAAGATGAACTGCCCGCCCTGGGGCACGCCGTACTCGATGCCCATCTCGTCCAGCGCGTCCAGCACGACGCGGCGGCGGCGCACGTAGGTATCGGCAAACATCTGCACCGGTTCCTGGGGCCCGGTCAGCGCGGCGATGCCGGCGTACTGCGAAATGATGGAGGTGCTGCCCGTGATGGCCGCCTTCAACTCGCGCAGCCTTCCCATCAATGACGCCGGTCCCGTCACCCAGCCGACGCGCCAGCCGGTCATGGAATAGGCCTTGGAGAGCGCGTTGAGCGTCAGCGTGCGCTCGCGCCCGCCGGGCATGGCGGCGGCGCTGGTGTGCACGACGTCGTCGTAGACGAAGAGATCGTAGATTTCGTCAGCGATGACGAAGAGGTCATGGTCGCTGGCGATCTGCACCAGGGCGCGCATGTCGTCGGGCGAGATGACGCTGGCGGCGGGGTTGTTGGGCGAGACCAGCAACAGCGCCTTCGTCCGTTCATTTACGGCGCGGCGCACGTCGGCGGGGTCCGCGCGGAAGTCGTCCTGCGGCCAGGTATCCACCTCGATCTGGCGCGCGCCCGCGAAGTTGGAGGAATCCAGATAGGTGTTGTAGTTCGGCTCGGGCACGATCATCTCGTCGCCCGGGCCGATGAGGGTCAGCACCATCAGGAACAGGGCTTCCTGCCCGCCATTGGTCACCACCACCTCGGTTTCAGGGTCGTAGGACACGCCGCTGACGCGCTCCACCCGCTCCGCAATCGCCTCGCGCAGGGCCGGCAGGCCTTCCGGCGGGGAGGTATCGCTGTGGTGCTGCACCATGGCCTCTTTCGCGGCGGCGATGATGTGTTCGGGCGTGTCGAAGTCGGGGTCGCCGCGCCCCATGATGATGGCGTCGTCATAGCCGGCGGCCTCGGCCATCATGGAATAGAGCAGACTGGTGCCGCTTTTCCTTTGCTGTGTCATGGCGTCCTCCTCTTCAGGCCCCGGCCAGCAGGTCCAGGGCGGCCGGCGCGGCGTCGCTAACGGTCAGGCGCAACACGGCCGGCGCGCCGAAGTCGCCGCCGTCCGCCACCTGGTAACCGGCGTCGGTCAGGCGCGCCAGTCCCCGCTCCTTCTGCGACGATGACAAACGCAGGGCGAGCAGGCTGGCCGCCCCGCCCGCCAGTACGTCGAGCCCGGCGGCCGCAGCGCGTGCTTCCAGCCGGCTGCGCAGCGCGCCCAGATATTCCAGACGGGCGGGCTGCTCCTGTGCGTAAAGGTGGCCGGCCTCCAGCGCGCCAAACTGCGCCGGCGTGGCCGTGCAGATGGCCATGATCTGCTTCTGCGACTGAATCGGCGGCAGCCAGTCTTCCGGCACGGCGACGTAGCCCGCCAGCCAACTGGCAATACCGGCGCCGGGGAAGGCCTCGCCGATCAGGGCGACCTGGCCCGACGGCGCGGCGGCGCCACCCGCGACCCAGGGCGCCAGGCCCCGGTCGATGATCACGCTGGCATCGTACTGCTCCAGCAGGGCAGTCAGGGACGCCACTTCGTCCGCAGCCAGCGCCGCGCCGCTCAGGCGCGAAGGCGACTCGATGTATAGAAGGCGACTGCCGCCGGCAAGCGCAGCCTCGACGCCATCCAGGCGCGGCAAACAGCGCTCCGCGTCAACCGGCAGCGACACCGTCGCGCGCGGGCGGACGCCCAGCGCCTTGCGCACGCCGGGATGCACGACCTCCGGCAGGCCCAGGGGCCCGTCGCCGGCGTCAATGAGTTGCAGGGTCAGGAAGCGCGCTTCCTGCATGCCGGCGGTGACCAGCAGGTTGCCCGCGCTCCAGGCGGCGCCGGTGCTGTCCTTAAGGTGCTGCGCCAGGGCGGCGCGCAGGTCGTCGATGCCCGGCACCGGTTCGTAATGGGTGTGGCCGGCGTCGAGCGCGGCGCCGGTGGCCTCGATGATGCGCTCGTCCAGCGGGCCGACGACGGCATCGGCCGCCAGGTCCCGCGCGTTACGGGCGGCGGCGGGGATGACGGTGGCGTTCAGATCATCATTGGCGCGATGCCGCTGCTGCAGGGCAGCGACGGAATCAGAAGGCATATACAGGGTCCTCGCTTTGCGCCGGAAAACTGCGTCACAGACTGCGCGAAACTGTCGATTGTCGACAATGCCGGCAGGCCTGAATCCTAGCGACTGCGCCTGAACCTGTCAAAAAGTGGTCGCCGCTGACAAAAGACCCGATGGCCTGTAAAATGGGAATTGCCTTTTACTCGGCATGGTGGAGGTGTGAAGATGACAGGCACACGCATTCGCCAGGCGCGTTTGCTGGCGGGAATGTCGCAGCAGGACGTTGCCGATGCGCTGAATCGGGCAGACATTTCCGTGCAAGAGACTCATGTTTCAGAATTCGAACGAGGCAAGGTAGTACCCGACACCTCTGTGTTGTTGGCCTTGTCCCGCCTTTTCGAAGTGCCTCTCGTCTGGCTGTTGCATGAACCAAAACTTGAGATGGAATGGTTGGGCTACAGAAAACGCAAGGCACTTCCAGCCAAGACTCGTAGAGCCATCGAAAGTTACGCACGAGACGTAGCGGAACTACATCTTGAGCTTCGCAAGCTACTATCACTCGAAACAGAAGTGAATTTCCCGGAACGCATCAATGTCACCAGTTTCGACGATGCAGAAAATGCAGCTGGAGCATTGCGCAGCGAATGGGAGTTGGGCGATGATCCCATCCCCAGCCTGACACAAACGGCAGAAGCAAATGGCGTGATCGTCATTGAATGGGGTCGCCCCACAGCAAGGTTCGATGGTTTGTCCGGATGGTGCGGTGACAATATTCCTGTCATTGTGACCAAGGCAGACGTTGACCTGGATCGGAAACGCTTTAATTTGGCTCACGAACTCGGACACCTGGTAATGAATGTGCCTGATGACATGCCTGATGAACAGGTTGAAAGACTTGCCCATCGATTCGCCGGCGCATTGTTAGTCCCGCAAGAAGCTGCCAGGAGGGAACTGGGACAACGGCGAACTTCAGTCTCCTTCGGTGAGTTTGGTGCCCTCAAGCGTCGCTACGGACTGAGTATGCAAGGATGGATGTATCGAGCCCGGGATCTCGAAATCGTCTCACCAGCATTGGCTCATCTTTTTTGGCTTGAGGTGAGCAGACGTGGATGGAGGAAAAGCGAGCCTTACCCAATTTCCTGCGATGAAGAGCTAACGCGGCTTGATGAAATGATCTTCCGTGCCATGGAAAACCACAAGGTGTCAGACGAACGAGTCTTGCAGGCAATGCCTGCTTATGAATTCGCAGTTCCTGTCGTTGAAACCGACGAATTCCCGACTACTTCAGAGTTTCTGAAAATGTCGGAAGGGGAACAGGACTACTGGATGGAACGGTCTTACGACCTTGCCGAGGATTTGGATATCGAAGTGTTTGAGGCGTTCGGCGAGGAAGAATTGTAGTGTCGGCCGATCGTGGGGACATTTATTTGGTAGATTTTGACCCTCGAGAAGAGGAGGAAGAGCTTGCCGGAAACGAAATGAAGAAAAGGCGTCCGGCTGTAGTTGTAAGCGCTAAACGGATAGGTCGACCCCGATTGGCAATCGTAGTACCCCTTACGACGAAGGGTGAAAGATACAGAAACGCGGAGTGGATGGTTCCGGTACCAAAGACTAACGCAAATGGCCTGCGCAAAGACTCGTGGGCTGACGCATCACAAGTCAAATCAGTTTCGGAACAACGATTCGGCAAGAGACTCGGACGAATGGAAAGGGCCGGGCTAAATGCAATTGTTGCAATGATCGCTCATTGTGTAGGGTATAGACCGACCCGTTTGACCTAATTCCTACTCCACGTACGGCTGATTCAACTGCAGCGGCGGCTTCTGCACCCGGCGCAGACGCAGGTTGAGCATCTCCACAAATATCGAGAAGGCGATGGCAAAGTAGATGTAGCCCTTGGGGATATGCTGGTCCAGTCCCTCGGCCACCAGCGTCAGGCCGATCAGCAGCAGGAAGCTGAGCGCCAGCATCTTGACCGTCGGGTGCCGGTTGACGAAGTCGCTGATGCGTGAAGCAGAGAGCAGCATGATGACCACGGCGACGGTGACGGCGATCACCATGATGCTGACCTCGCTGACCATGCCCACGGCCGTGATGACCGAATCGAGCGAAAAGACCGCGTCCAGCAGCACGATTTGCAGGATGACCGCGCCGAAGGAGGGCGGCACGCGCGCACTGGCGTGGCCGCTGTCGCCCTCCAGCTTGTCGTGAATCTCGTGGGTGGCCTTGGCCAGCAGAAAGAGACCGCCGAGGATGAGGATCAGGTCGCGCCCGGAGATCTCCTGGCCGAGCAGCATGAAAAGCGGCGCCGTCAGCCGGATGACCCAGGAGATGGCGAAGAGCATCAGGATGCGCATCAGCAACGCCAGCCCGAGGCCGACCTGGCGCGCGCGCGCCTGTTGCGCCGGCGGCAGCTTGCCCGCCAGGATCGATATGAACACGATGTTGTCGATGCCCAGCACGATCTCGAGCACGATCAGGGTCAGCAGACCCACGAGGGCATCCGGGCTTGTGATCCAGTCCACCGTCGCTTCCTCCCCGTCTCACCTGGCCGGCGATTGTGGCACGGGCGGGCCAGGCCCTGCAAGGCGGAAGAAGCTGCGGAAATCAGGTTGTGCTGGTCAGTGGCGAAAGAATGGTGATTCGCTTGCGGTAACGCTCGAAGCCGGCGTCCAGCGTGCAGAGCGCGCCAACGTCGTGTGTCAGCATGGTGGCCACGATGTTGGCGTCGTGGACCGCAATGCCGCGCACGTCGTATTCCTGCACCAGGGCCAGCAATTGTTCGCGCACGGCCGGGGTCTCGTCCACTTCACGAGCAAATGCGCGAAACCATGCGATCCGCTCAAGCGCCCAGGCGAGCGGCATCGGCCCCGCTTCGGTTTCGTAGCGGGTTGCCTGTACCCAAAACTCCCGGAGCACCTGACCATTGATCCACAATGCAACGCCCTCATCCAGAAAGCGTTGCAGTTGCGCCAGACAGGCCTCATGCTTCTGCACCTTGACTTCCGGCGGATCATTGCCGATGTCCGGAATCGCAGCATGCAGGAAAATGTTGGAGTCCACAAACACCCGGTCAACCACGACTATTTGTACCAGTCAGCCCGATGAGTGGAAACGACGTCATCCCGATACCAATCCGCGCGACGCGTGGAAATCTGCTGGTCGGTGATCGGCCCCCTGTACGGGATGGAGTGCAGCAAGCGTATCTTTTCGTCTTTGCTCAATTCGCGCTGTTTGGCGACCTGATGCAGCAAGTTGCCAATCAGATCTTCCTTTTCAACTCTGGACAACGCTTCAACGCGCCCACTCAATGCCCGCAACCTGGAAGAAATGCACTTTGCCGCAGGTGCCAGCTCCGCATCTCCGGAACTCAATTCATCGAGAAGGCTGTCGATTTCACAAAGCTTTTCTTCCCGTTCTTCCGCTATCCTTGCTGCCCACGTGAAGAGTCCTTCAATAGCCGAGAGCCACTCTTCAACCAGCTTCTCGTCCGGCTGTACGCCCTTGTCTGTTTCCAGTTTGAAGTCTTCCAGGCCTGCAACAAATTGCTCAAGTTCACCAACCTCAATTTCGCGCTGGGTGAGAGTCGCTTCCAGCCCTGCGAGCAACCTTTTGCGCTCTTCCCCTGAAAGCCGGGAAGGGATTTCTGAATCTTCAGATCGTCCCTCCATTGGCAAGGGTGGACGTGGCAGCCTGGGCGGCGGTTCCATCAATTGCGGCAGAGCGGCCATCCTGACCCTCCTGTTCTCTCCCGCGTACGGCACTGGGACACCCTGAATTATACACGCCGCATTTCACCGGCGACCCCCCGCACTATCCCACGGGGACACGCTATGGCGCCACTGGCGTGCTGCGGGCTTGCGTCCTCGCTACCCCACGGGCGTGCTGCGGGCTTGCGCCCTTGCTATACTCTCTGGCAGCGAGCCGGGCGGACGGGGGCCGTGGACCGCATCGTCAGGGGTTTCGACGTGGGCACCTACACCGACGCGCCGCTGCGCGCCGATTGCAGCGCCCTGCTGGATGCGCCGCCGGCCCGCATCTTCGAGGTCATCAGCGACCACACGAAGCTCTTCCAGTGGCTGCCGCTGATCTCGGCCAGCACCGTCAGCCGGCGCCATGCCCTGGCGCGCGACGGCGTGAGCACGGTGCGCTGGCTGCGTCTGGGCCCCTTCACCGTGCAGGAGTACATCGTCGCCTCGCATCCACCGCATATACTGGCCAGCAGCATTGAGGAGAGCGAGTTCATCGTCGACCACCTGGCGCTGCAGTCCCTGTCAGCGGAGCGGCACGGCGGCACCTGGTTGCGCTGGCGCGCCTGGTTCCGCACCACCAGCCTGGCGCCGGCCACTTCAACCCTGACCGGCCTGGGCATGCAGTTGTTCTTCCGCAGTGCCCTGCAGAACCTGTTGCGTGAATTCGGTGGCCGCCCCGGCGGTCATGGCGAGAAAGGACCTGAACCATGAGCGAGCGCAAGATCCGCTGGGGCATCCTCAGCACAGCCAAAATTGGCACCGACCGCGTCATCCCGGCCATGCAACAAAGCCGCAACGGCGCAGTGGTCGCCATCGCCAGCCGCACTCAGGAGCGGGCGCAACAGGCCGCCGACGCCCTCGGCATCCCGCGCGCGCACGGCAGCTACGAGGCCCTGCTGGCCGACCCGGAGATCGACGCCGTCTACAACCCCCTGCCCAACAGCATGCACGCCGAATGGAGCATCCGTTGCGCCGAAGCCGGTCTGCCGGTGCTCTGCGAAAAGCCCCTCGCCGTCGACGCCGCCGGGGCCGAGTCAATGGTCGTGGCCTTCGCCAAACGCGACCTGCTGCTGGCCGAAGGCTTCATGTACCGCTTCCACCCGCAGACGCAGAAGGTGCTGGACCTGCTGCGCGGTGGCGCCATTGGCGATCTGGTGCTGGTGACTGCCAGCTTTGATTTCCCCATTAACCTGGCGGACCTGGGCAACATCCGTCTCAGCAAGGAACTGGAGGGCGGCGCCCTGATGGACATCGGCTGCTACTGCGTCAGCGCTACCCGTCTGATGACCGGTGAGGAGCCCGTGGCAGCCCGCGCCGTGAGCCGTACCGGCGACGTCAGCGGCGTCAACGAGGTGCTGGGCGGCGTGCTGGACTTCCCCTCGGGCGCCATCGGCATCATCGATTGCAGCCTGCGCAACCATCGCGTCCAGAGCTACGACCTGCGCGGCACGCTGGGGCGCATCCGGGTGGAGACCGCCTTCGTGACCCAGCCGGACGAGGAGACGGTCATCGAGACCTGGGGCGGCGGCGGCGAGTACAGCCGCACGACCATCCCGCCCGCCAACAGCTACACGCTGATGGCCGAGGACTTCGCCGACGCCCTGCTGCACGATCGCCCGCCGCTGTACCCGCCTGGCGACGGCGTCGCCAACATGCGCGCCATCGATATGCTGCGCGGCTGAAGGGCTACCCCTGCGCGCCGTCTACCTGAGCGTTGATGCGCCCGATCGCCGCCTGCACCGCGCCGCGTTCGCCCGCCGGCAGGGCTGCCGACAACTGTTCCAGTGAGCCGCGCAGCACCTGCGGCACCTGGTCGGCTTCCGCCGGGATGCTGCGGAAAAAGGCCGTCAGCGCGTCGTCAGCCGCCGCCGCGTCGCCCAGCGCCAGGCTGGTCGTGACCAGGTCCGCGTAGCCCCAGTAATTGTCGACGTCGGCGCGCGTTTCGGCGGCGGCCAGTTGCTGCGCCTGCCCCCAGGTCTCGCGCATGGCTTCGACGCCGTACTGCTGCATGCCCAGCAGCGCCAGGTTGACGTAGGCATAGGACGAGGCCGGCGTGACGCGCGCCGCCTCGCGGTAGGCGCTGACGGCTTCCGTCAATTGACCGCGCCGCCGGTACAGGCCGCCCAGCGACCCCCACCAGGATTCGCCGTCGTCGTCCACCAGGTTGGGCAGCAGGGCCAGCGCCTGGGTCAGATGCCGCTCGGCCTCGTTGAAGGCGCGCGCGCGTTCCAGGCCCTCCGGCATTTCCTCGGCGCGGCGCCGGTAGACGTAACCGAGGCTGGCGAGGGCGGGCGCGAAATCCGGTTCGCTGGCCAGCGCCTGACGCAAATAACGCTCGGCCTCATCCAGCGCGCCGGATTGCGAGCAGGTGTAACCCATGCGGTAGTTGATCACCGGGTTGAGCGGGTCCAGCCGCAGCGCGCGTTCATAAATGGCGCGGGCGCCACCGAGGTCGCCGGAGCGATACTGGCGTTCGCCCAGCGGCAAAAAGGACAGCGCGCGGGTGGCGCTGCCGACCGATTTCTCCACAGTGGCCTGCAGGGAGTCCTGCAGGCTGGCGAAAGCCTCCTCGCGCTGACGGGTCTCTTCCCGCAACTGACGGCGCGTCCTGAGGATCTCGTTTTCGAAGCGCCGGCGCGATTCGCGCAACTGGTTCTGGGCGGAGATGAAGCGCGTGACGCCGAAGATGACGCCCGCGCCGCCGACGACCGTCACCACCAGGCCGAAGGCCTCCAGCAGACCAAGCAGGTTGAAAGCCTGGTCAATGGCGCGTTCGGCCCTGGCGAGGTCCTGCCCGACGTGATCGGCGAGGGCGATCAGCGCGTCGCTCTCCGCCTGGGCGGACACGGCCGGCGCTGTCAGCAGCAGCATGAGGAGAGGCAGCAGGCGGCGCATGACGCTATTGTACACGCAATGACTGGCACGATTTTGAAACCCGCGCCCCGGCGCCCGGATGACAAACTGCTGGCCTGGTACGACCGTGAGGCGGCTGACCTGCCCTGGCGCCGCACTGACGACCCCTGGGCCATCTGGCTGGCCGAGATCATGCTGCAGCAGACGCAGGTGACGACGGTCATTCCCTACTACGAACGTTTCCTGCAGCGCTTCCCCGACCTTCCCTCCCTGGCCGCTGCCGAACTGGACGAGGTACTCAAACTCTGGGAAGGGCTGGGCTACTACAGCCGGGCGCGCCATCTGCACCGGGCGGCGCGTCAACTGATGCAGGAGCGCGCCGGCCGCATCCCGCGCAGGGCCAGAGCCCTGCAACAACTGCCCGGCATCGGCCGCTACACCGCCGGCGCCATCGCCAGCATCGCCTTCGGCGAGGCCGCGCCCGTGCTGGATGGCAACGTCATGCGCGTCCTCGCCCGCCTGACCGACCTGGACGAAGACATCACCCGGTCGGCGACGCAGCGCCATTTGTGGACGCTGGCGCAGGAGTGGCTGCATCCGACGCGCCCGGGGGCCTGGAACCAGGCGCTGATGGAACTGGGGCGGCGCATCTGCCGGCCGCGGCGGCCGGACTGCCCGCGCTGCCCCCTGCAGGCGCAGTGTCTGGCCTTCGCCCGCGGCACGCAGGCCGCGCGACCGCGGCGGCGGCCCCGCCCCGCGCGACCCCATTACGACGTCGTCGCCGCGCTGGTGCGCAATGATCGCGGTGAATATCTGATACAGCGGCGGCCGGAGGAGGGTCTGCTGGGCGGCCTGTGGACTTTCCCCGGCGGTCGGGTAGCCGCGGACGACGGCGACCTGGAGGCAGCGTTAGGTCGCAGTCTGCGCGAAACGCTGGCGCTGCGGGCGCAGCCCACGCGGCCGCTGACGCCGGTGCAGCACGGCTTCACGCACTTCAGCATGACGCTGCACGCCTGGGAGTGCCGTCTGGTCAGCGGGCCGGACGTGATGCCGCCGCCCGAACTCGCCTGGGCGCTGCCGCAGGCCCTGCGCGCTTACAGTTTCGGCGGCGCCGAGCGCGCGCTGATCGCCGCCTGGCTTACAGGGGCCGCTCAAACAGGCGGGACTCCCTGACGAGGCGCGCCGTCGGCGTGACCAGGGCCTCCGCCAGGGTGCCACCCGTCTCCTGCAGCCAGGCCTCGACGAGCCGGTAGGCGACCTCGAAACCTGCCCAGGCGGGGATGCCGGCCGGTGGATGGCCGCCATGCGCCAGCACTGCATCCCCGTAGAGCGCAGCCGCGATGGCGTGAGCGTGGCCGGCCTCAAGTGAGGCGCCGAGCTCGGCAATGGTCAGGGCCAGGGTCTCCCCGTCCAGCGCCCGCGCCGGCGGTGGCCGCTCCCCGCCCATGACCACCTCCGCGCCGTAGAGGTTGGTCACCAGATCGCTGTAGTCGGCGAGGCCGTACCAGTTGCGCGCGATGCGCTTCAGTTCCGCACCCCAACCGGGCGGCGCCGCCAGGGTTGACAGCCATGGCATTGGCGCATCCGGCTGCCGGCGGGCGACCAGGGCCGCGGCGATGCCCTCCATCACCAGAAAGTCGGCCAGGCTCTGCAGGGTCTCGCGACCGAACACCAGATGCCGCAGGGTCTGCGCCCAGGCGCGGGCCAGCGCGGCCGGCAGACGCGCGATGTTGGCGGCGCAGGGCCAGAGCCGCAGCAGCACCAGGCCGGGCGCGGCGCCGTAGACGCTCAGGCCGTGGCTGAAGACCATCAGAGCGCGGCTGGCCGAATCGCAGGGCAACAGCAGGCAGTCCACCTGCGCCCCGGGCAGCGCCAGGGTCTGCGCCAGTTGCGCGAGGACCTGCGTCGCCCGGGCGTGAATATCGACCGCGTCGTACTGCGCGAATTCCCACGCGGCGGCGTCGAGGCTGCGCAGCGGGTTGAAGAGGCCCCAGACCTGGCTGCCGCTGACGGCTTCCAGACCGTCGCAGCCCGCCACTTCCATGACGTCCAGCGCCGGCCAGTCCCGCCCGTGACTGGCGCGCGCCCGGTAGAGCGGCTGGATGGCCGTTCCGGGATCCAGCAGCATGGGGCCGGCGCGGCGGAACTTTTCCTGCGGCCCCAGCGGGGAGCAGTACAACTCGCGCAGGGTGTCAAGTGTATGATGGACCGTGACCTGCATAATGACCGGCATTCTGCCGGCGCTGCCCCCGCGCGACAAGGGAGTGGCGGGTTTGGATGTAGGGGCGACATATCATGTCGCCCGCGGGCATACCACGTCGCCGGGAATGGCGGGTTTGGATGTAGGGGTAGCGAGGGCGTAAGCCCGAAGCACGCCAACGGCGCCACACCGTGTCCCGTAGGGGCGACATATCATGTCGCCCGCGGGCACACCTTAATGCAAGGTCGCCCGCGGGCGCACCACGTCGCCGGAAGCGGCGCGTTTGGCGGATCTCAGAAATTGTTTTACAGCCGGGGCGGGCGATTTGATAAATCGCCCCTACGCTGACACTGCATTTTTGTAAATCGCCCCTACGGTGGATAGATGTAGGGGCGACATACCATGTCGCCCGCGCGCCATGTGTTGCGGATGTTGCGGGCGACATACCATGTCGCCCGCCGGCACACCTTAAATGCAATGTCGCAAGGTCGCCCGCGCGACAAGGCCCCCGTTGTCGCGTGGCCGGGCGTCAGTTATGATGGATGTGTCTATTCGCCAGTGTGGCAGAACAGGAGCGAATCTTTCATGAGCGAGAACATCGAGGATCGGGGCTACGCGCATCCCGAGATGCTCGTTTCCACAGAGTGGGTCGCGCAGAACCTGGACGACCCGTCAATTCGCATCGTCGAATCCAACGAGGACCCGTTGCTCTATCCCTCCGGCCATATCCCTGGCGCCGTTCAGATCGACTGGACCGTGGACCTGAACGACCAGTTGAAGCGCGACTACCTCGACCAGTCCGGCTTTGAGGCCCTGCTGTCGCGCAACGGCATCGGGCATGACACGACGGTGGTCTTCTATGGCGACCGCAGCAACTGGTGGGCCTGCTACGCCCTGTGGGTCTTTCAGCTTTTCGGCCACGGCAAGGCGCGCGTGATGGATGGCGGGCGCATGAAGTGGGAACTGGAAGGCCGCGATCTGGTGCGTGAAGTGCCGGCCTATCCGCACACAAACTACAAGGCGCCCGTGCGCGACGACCAGACGGAGCGCGCCTTCCGCGATGACGTGCTGACCCACGTCCTGGCCGGACGCCGGACGGTGGACGTGCGCAGCCCGGAAGAGTTCAGCGGCGAACTGCTGCACATGCCCGGCTCGCCGCAGGAAGGCGCGTTGCGCGGCGGCCACATCCCCGGCGCCAACAGCGTCCCCTGGAGCCGCGCCGCCAACCCCGAGGACGGCACCTTCCTCAATGCCGCCGGCCTGCGCGCGATCTACGAGGACGAGCAGGGGCTGAGTGGGGATGACGACATCATCACCTATTGCCGCATTGGCGAGCGCAGCAGCCACACCTGGTTCGCGCTGAAGTACCTGCTGGGTTACGACCAGGTGCGCAACTACGACGGCAGCTGGACGGAATGGGGCAACCTGGTCAACGTGCCGATCGAGCGCTGAGCCGCAAGCCATGATTCCGGCGAAGCTGGCAGAACTGCTGGAGGACTTTTCCTTCATCACCGACCGCAACGAGCGCGCGGCCTGGCTGATCGACGCCGCCGACCGCTTCGACGAGGTGCGGGTGCCGCCGGAGGTGGCGGCGCCCCCCTACGACGAGGCGCACCGCGTCCCCGCCTGCGAGTCCGATGCCTTCGTCTGGGCCCTGCCGCAGGAGGCCGGCACGCTGCAGTTTCGCTTCGACGTGCTCAATCCGCAGGGCCTGTCGGCGATGGCCCTGGCGGTCATCCTTGCGGACTGTTGCTCGGGCGCGCCGCGGGAGCAGGTGGCGGCGATTCCGCAGGACATCGTGCTGACGATCTTCGGCCGCGAGGTCTCGATGGGCAAGGGCCAGGGCCTGATGGGCCTAGTGACCATGGTGACGCACGCAGCGCGGGAGCAACCGGGATCGTCGCCACCGGAGGCATGAAAAACGCCCGCCGGCGTTGGCGGGCGCGCAGAGAAGGCGACGACCGGATTCGAACCGGTGATAAAGGTTTTGCAGACCTCTGCCTTACCACTTGGCTACGTCGCCGCTAGACCCCAGTATAGCGAGATGCCGGCAGACGGGCAAGCAGCAGACATGCTCATTTGTCCTTGCCGGCAGTCCGGCCGCTGACCATGCGCATCGCCATTGATGCCAGCCGCAGCACCGTCGCGCGGCCCACCGGCACCGAGCATTACAGCCGCGAACTCATCCGCGCCCTGCTGCAACTCGACGCCGACCACGAGTTCCACCTCTTCTTCCGCGATGCACCGGCTGCCGACCTTTTCCCGGCAGCCAACGTAACCCGGCACGTCATTCCCTTTCCGCGCCTGTGGACGCATCTGCGTTTCGCGGCGGCGCTGCCGGCCCTCAAGGCGGACGTCACTTTCGTGCCGGCGCATACCCTGCCGCTGTTCATGCCTGGCCCGGCGGTGGTCACCGTGCACGACCTGGGCTACCGCCACTTTCCGCAGGCGCACCCGCCCCTGGCGCGCCATTATCTGGAACTGACGACGCATTACAGCGCCCGCCGCGCCACTGTCGTGCTGGCCGACAGCCAGGCCACTGCTGACGACCTGCACCGTTTTCATGGCATCGCCGGGCAGAAGGTCCGCGTGGTCTACCCAGGCGTGTCGCGCCTCCATGTCGGCGACCTGGCCGCCATCCGCCACAAGTACGCGCTGCCGGCGCGCTACTTCCTCTTCTTCGGCACGCTGCAGCCGCGCAAGAACCTGCCGACCATCGTCGCCGCCTGGCAGCGCTGGCGCGCGGCCAACCGCCGGCAGGATGCCGAACTGGTGCTGGCCGGCGGGCGCGGCTGGCTCTTCGACGAACGCGAATTCGCGCAACTGGAGGGCGTGCATCTGCCGGGCTATATCGACGACGGGGACCGCGGCGCGCTCTACGCCGGCGCGCTGGCGCTGCTCTTCCCCTCGCTGCACGAAGGCTTCGGCTTCCCCCTGCTGGAGGCCATGCACTGCGGCACGCCGGTCATCGCCAGCGACAGCTCCAGCCTGCCGGAACTGGCCGGCGATGCCGCCCTGCTGGTCGACCCGGTGGACGTGAGGGCCATCGCGCGGCAGATGACGCGCCTGCTGAAGGACAGGGCCCTGCGTCGGCGGCTGGTGCGCGCCGGACAGGCGCGCGCGGCCGGCTTCACCTGGGAGCGGGCGGCCCGCCAGACCCTGGACGCGCTGCAGGACGCGGCGGGAATGGGCTGATGCGCATTTTGCTGGTGCAACTGGCCGACGTGGGCGACCTGGTGCTGGCGACGCCGGCGCTGGCCGCCCTGCGCGCCGCCCGTCCCGCGGACCGGCTCACCCTGCTGACCAGCAGTCACAGCGCGCCGCTGGTGGCCGGCAGCGGCCTCGTCGACGAGATCCTCACGCTCGACGCGGCCAGCGGCAACCATCCCTTCGGCTTCCTGCGACCACACAACCTGCGGCGTATTCTCCGGCCCGGCCGGCACGACGTGGTGATCTTCTTCCATCACTTCACCCTGAAGCGCGGCACGCTCAAGTTCGCGCTCATCGCCCTGGCCTCGCGCGCCGCGCGGCGCATCGGCCTGGACAACGGCAACGCCTGGTTTCTCAACGAAACGCTGCCCGATGGCGGCTTCGGCGCCATGCACCAGGCGCAATACTGGCTGCAACTGGCCGGCATGGTCGGCGCCGCTACGCGCCCCAGACCGGCGCTGGTGGCGCGCGCGGCGCTGGAGCGGCCCCTGCCCCCGGGCCGCTACGTCGTGCTGCACGCCGGCGGCGGGCCGCGCAACCCCGCCCGCCGCTGGGCGCCGGAACGCTTCGCCCAAATTGCGGACCGTCTGGGAGCGGAGACCGGCGCGCAGATCGTGCTGGTCGGCGGGCCGGGAGACGACAACGACGCCCTGCGCGCGGCCCTGCAGGGACCGGTCATCGACCTGACGGGTCAGACGACCCTGCCGCAACTGGCGCAGTTGCTTGCCGGGGCGTCGCTGTTCATCGGCGCCGAAAGCGGCGTGATGCATCTGGCCGCGGCGGCCGGCGCGCCGGTGCTGGCCATCATGGGGCCGGGCAACCCGGCGGCCTGGGGGCCCTGGACGCCCGCTGGTCGCCACGTCGTGCTGCGCAGCGCGCCGGAGTGCAGTCCCTGCAGCTACGTCGGCCACAGTCTGGGGCTGCCCCGGGGCTGCGCCGCGCGCACCTGCATGCGCATGGTCAGCGTGCCGCAGGTGCTGGACGCCGCGCGCAAATTGCTGCGCGGCGAAACGCCGCCCACGACCATGGCAGCAGCGCAGGCCCCGCCGCCCGGCCGACTCCACATTCTCGGCCTGCCGGTCGATGGCCTGACCACCGCGCAGTGGCTGGCGCTGGTCGAGACCTGGATAACAGCGCGGCCGCGTCGCGCCCGCCACGTCTGCACCATGAACCCGGAGTTCATCATGGCCGCCCGCAGCGACGTGAACTTCCGCCACATCCTGCAGCGCGCCGACCTCTGCGTGGCGGATGGCGCCGGCCTGCTCTGGGCCGCGCGGCGTCAGGGAGCGAGGTTGCCGGGGCGCATCACCGGCGCGGACGGCCTGCCGCTGCTGGCGCAGCGCGCCGCCCTGCGCGGCTGGCGCCTGTACCTGCTGGGCGCGGCGCCGGGCGTGGCGGAACGGGCGGCGGCGGCCCTGCAGAAACGCTTCCCCGGCCTGCAGATCGCCGGCTGCCATGACGGCAACCCGGCAGCGGTGGAGGAAGACGATATCGTCGCGCGCATCAACGCCAGCCAGGCGGACCTGCTCTTCGTGGCCTGGGGCGCGCCGCGCCAGGAGAAGTGGATCGCGCGCAATTTGCCGCGCCTGCAGGTCGGCATGGCCATGGGTGTGGGCGGCACCTTCGATTACGTCGCCGGCGACGTGCAGCGCGCGCCGCAGTGGCTGCGCCGCCGCGGTCTGGAGTGGCTCTTTCGTCTGGCGCTGCAACCCTGGCGCCTGCGCCGCATGACGCGCCTGCCACGCTTTGTGCTGGCCGTGCTGCTGGAACGCCGCGCCTGGCCGCAGGCTTGATTCATACGCGATTTGTGCCAGACTCAGGGCCAGGAGTGATTACAAGAGAGGATGCCATGATTACGGCTGCTGAAATGACGACCATGCTGGCGCAAAACCTGCGGGTCATCGGGCTCCAGACCGAAGGCCTGACGCACGCCGACAGCATGTTGCAGTTGCCCTTCCGCGGCAACTGCCTGAACTGGGTGCTGGGCCACATGCTGGTCAGCCGCGACTACATGCTGCGCATCGCCGGCGCCGAAACCCTGTGGGACAATGACAAGTCCGCGCCCTACATGTTTGGCAGCGAGGCGATGACGGCCGATGCTGACTCCGTGCCCATGGAGAGTATCCTGGCCGATCTGCAGAGCTCGCAGGAGCGCCTGGCGGAGGTCATGGCCTCACTGGACGACGAGACGCTGGACGCGCCCTTCGACAATGAGCGCGACAACTCCCTGCGCAAGCGGCTGGCCTTCATGACCTGGCACGACAGTTATCACACCGGTCAGACCGAGTACCTGCGCCAGTTGACCGGCACCAACGACAAGGTCATCTGAGCGACGCGACCGGGAGGAGGGGCGCCCGTGATTTCAACTGCGGAAATGACTCATCTGCTGGCGCGCAACCTGCAGGTCATCGAGGTGCAGACCGCAGGCCTGACCCATGCGGACAGCATGCTGCAACTGCCCTTCCGCGGCAACTGTCTCAACTGGGTGCTGGGCCACGTCTTGGTCTACCGCGACGCCATGCTGAAACTGGCGGGCGCGGAGCCGCTGTGGGACCCGGAGCGCTCAAGGCCCTACCTGTATGGCAGCGCTGCGATGAAGGCCGATGACGATGCCGTCCAGCTGGACATCATCCTGGCCGACCTGCAATGTTCGCAGGGGCGGCTGACGGCGACGCTGGCCGCGCTCAGTGAGGAGCAGTTGAACGCCGACAGCTGCGATCATGGCGACGATCTGCGCGAGTGCCTGCTGGAGCTGGTCTGGCACGACGGTTACCACGCCGGCCAGACCGAGTACCTGCGGCAACTGGCCGGAGTCAACGACCAGGTCATGGTGATCTGATTGTCACTGCAACGGTGGGTGACGGGGCTGGCGGACCGACGCGTTCTGGTCGTCGGCGACGTGCTGCTGGACGAATACCTCAGCGGCCGCCCGACGCGCATGAGCCGCGAGGCGCCCGTGCCGGTGCTGGAGTTTGAGAGCCGGCGCCAGATCCCCGGCGGCGCGGCCAACCCGGCCGTCACCATCGCCCGCCTCGGCAGCCAGGCCCTGCTGGCGGGCGTCACCGGCGAGGACGCGGCCGGCGCCCGCTTGCGCGTTCTGCTGCAGGCGCGGGGCATCGAATGCGCGGCGCTGGTCAGCGAGGCCGGGCGCGCGACCACCCTCAAGCTGCGCGTCATGGCGCAAATGGGCCTGCGCTACCCGCAGCAACTGGCGCGCGTCGATACCATTGCGCGCGCCCCCCTGTCAGCGGAGAGCGAAGAGCGGCTGCGCGCGCAGGTGCTGGCGCTGGCCGGCGCGGTGGACGCCGTACTGGTCTCCGACTATCGCGCCGGCCTGCTGACGCCGGACCTGGTGGACGCCCTGCGCAATTCGGGTGCGCCCCTGCTGACGGCCGATGCCCAGGGCGAACTGGACAAGTATCACGGTTTCGCCCTGGTCAAGAGCAACGCGGAGGACGCCGCCGCCTGGCTGGGCCGCCCGCTGGCTACAGACGCAGAATTCGCCGCCGCCGCCAGGGAACTGTGCGACAGGTTAGGCCTGAGCGGCGCCATGGTGATCACGCGCGGGCCACAGGGCGCCACCCTGGCGGCGACGACGGGTGAGGTCGAGCATTGCCCTGCGCCGGTCGTCAGCGACGTCTATGACGTCACCGGGGCCGGCGATACGGCCATCGCCGTGATGACCCTGGCAACGGTCGCCGGGGCGGACTGGCGCGCAGCCGTCATGCTGGCCAACGTCGCCAGCGGCCTGGTGGTGCAAAGGGTGGGCAATTACGCGCCAACGCCCGCTGAACTGCGCGCCGCGGCGGATCGCGCCTGAGCGAGCGCAACGCGTCAGCCCTGGCCAGGGCGATGATTTCAGCTCGGGTTCGCGGGCAATTTCAGCGCTTCAGGGAGTCCCGCCCCGACGCGCTCAGGCTTCCGCGTCGGTTTCGCCCGCGGCCGCCAGCCGCTCCTCGCGCCCCTCAAAGCGACCCTCAAGCCGCGCCAGGCGCTGGTTGCCTTCATTGACGTCTTCCCGCAGGCGATCGATCTTTGCGTCCAGCCTGTTCAGGTTTTCCCTGAACTCAACGCGCAGGTCAGCGATATCTTCCTTGAGTTCAGCGCGCAGCTTGTCGTTGTCACTCTTGAATTCCGCGCGTAACTGATCATTGCTGCTCTTGATCTCGGCGCGCAGCTTGTCGTTGTCACTCTTGAATTCCGCACGCAACTGGTCGTTGCTGCTCTTGAGCTCGGCGCGTAGTTTGTCATTGTCGCTCTTGAATTCCGCGCGCAACTGGTCATTGCTGCTCTTGATCTCAGCGCGCAGCTTGTCATTGTCGCTCTTGAATTCCGCGCGCAGGTTGTCGTTGTCGCTCCTGAGTTCAGCGCGCAGGTTGTTTAGCTTGCTGTCGATTCTCGCATTCAACTGCCAGACAGCGCCGAACAGCGCCAGGATGGCGATGACAATATCCAGCGACAGCGTTCCATCAAAGGCCATTGGCTCCCGCCTCGCGCAGCCACCCACATTGTATACGCCAGTTCAGTCGCCTTGCAAATGCTGCAGGCGGAGAGCGCCGCCGCTGGCCGCAATCCCCCTGCGGCATGACACAGGCGGCGCTGGACGCACTGGAGGTTAGACTCTTCGTTCAGCGGACGGTGACGCGCATCCGCTGCCAGTGGTTGGTCATGTAACCCTTGAAGTTCCAGATTTCCTCCACTGTCTCCGGCTGGGTGTTGCCCGCCTGGTCGCGCGCACGCACCACCAGTTCATAATCGCCGGGCGACAGTTCCGCTTCCATTTCCCAGAAGCGCCAGTTCCAGCGCCCCTCGCCGCTGAGAGCGGCATTTTGCCAGGTGACGCCGCCATCGAGAGAGAGCTCGACCGCGGCGACCGGTTGGCTGTCAATAGCGATGCCGGTCAGTTGCAGCGGCCCGGCCGGCAGCTCGGCGTCCGCCGCCGGCGAGATGAAGACCGAGTTGAGTGGCAATTCGCCCAGGGACGTGGCCGCGTCCCAGTCGGCCGTCTCCACGCTGACTTCGGGTGGAAAGACCTTGTAGGCGCGCTGCTGGTAGTGATTGTCGGACTGCCCGGCCTGCAGCGTCAGGCGCCCCAGCCACTTGACGCTGCGCGCGCCGATGTAGCCGGGCACGACCAGGCGCAGCGGCCAACCATGCGCCGCCGGTAGCGGCGCGCCGTTCATTTCGTCAGCCAGCAACACCTCTTCACCATGCGCCTTGTCCAGCGGGATCGAGCCACCGAAGCCGAAAGTCGCGCCGCCCTTCTCGATCTCGTCAAGGCCCAGCGCCGCCACGTGGGCGGCCCCTGCCTGTACGCCGGCCGCCTTCAGTACGTCGCGCAGGCGCACGCCACCCCAGCGCCCGTTGCCGATGGCATCGCTGCACCACAGCAGCGCACCGCCGGCGTTTTCTTCATTGAGCATCTCCTGGCGGCGGAAGCCGGCGCATTGCAGCGTGGCCTCCTGCTCCTGGCGCGGAAAGTCGCGCTGCAGTGCCGCCAGACTGAGCGACAGCGGCCGCTCCACCAGCCCGTCAACTTCAAGGCGCCAGCTCTCCGCGGCCGGCGTGGGCACCGGCGCGTGGTTGCGCAGGTAGAAAATGTCCGCCGGCGTCTCCTGCGTGGCGCGCAGCGGCTCCAGCGGCGAGCCGGCGTTAAGGGGATCCGCGCGATAGACGGTCATTTCTTCATGCTTGCCCAGTTCGCGCAGCAGGGCCAGCAGGTCGTCGTCCTTCTCGATTTGCGCGAATGCGGCCGGCAGGCCCGGCAGTTGCGCAAGCGCCGCCAGCCCGCCCAGACGTTGCAGGAATTCACGTCGCTTCATACCGGACATGGGCTCCCTCCCCGTCTGTCCCCCTGCGATTCAGTTTAGCCTGGAACGCCGCGTCCGACCCGGCGTCAGCGTCGCATCGCGGTCAGGTGTCGCCCTGCGGCGTCAGGCCGGTCACTAGTTCGGGCAGGGCCACTGCCTGTTGCAATTTTCGTAATCTGCGCGGTGGACCACTATGGTGGGACGGAGAAAGGACGAGGGCAAGGAGTCATGCTCCGGCAGGGTGATGACGGCAGGGTCTCGCTCTCGCTTGCCCACCTCATTCCTGGCCCGCGCCGTCCCTTTTTCCATTATGGCGGCCGCAGCCGCGGGGACCGAAGCCACCACCATTGGTCCAGGCATCAACACCGCCGTGCCCGGCCGGTCGATCGTCGCGCAGAGCATGTCGCCCTCGGAGTTGGCCGCCAACTCCGAGGGTTGACGCGGCATGCCCGCCGCGTCCAGAAACTGGATGCTGTCGCCCGTCCCCGCGAAGCACACCTTCGTGCCCGGCGTGACCACATTCCAGACGTCGACTGCCTCGCGGGCGCCGCCGTCTACGAGCGCGGCCACGCCGATGCCGGCGCCGCTCACCTGCCGGCACTGCGTGTCAGGGTGCCGGTTGGTGACCATCATGCTCGCCGGCAGCGTCTCGCAGGTCGTTGCCATGGCCGGCGGGCCGGCGACGCCGGCACGGGCGTCGCGGACGAGCAGGACCGCCAGCACCATGAGCACGGCGGCCGGCAGAAGGAGCCGGGAGAGCGGGGGAAGAGGAAGGGTTAAATAAGAACGCATGTTCAGGGGGGGGGGTAACAGGCATGGCCGCACGCAACAGGCGCCGCCGGCCGAACGGGGCCGTTGGGAAGGAGTCGAAAACGCTCATATCATGAATCCTCCTTGCATTGACCATCATCCCAGGGTTGTCTTTACGAATTGCGGATTGCCGATTTGGGTCGTTTTTCAGTTTCCGGTCATAAATAACCATAATTTGCCTGTATGTTTCATAAAATGAAACATACAGGCGCGCCACTGTCAAGTGTTGGCGGGGCAGGTTGGCGAATTATGAGGACAGGTTGACGCGCAACCCGTCAGTATGGCCCTGTCAGAGCTGGACGTAGCTGTTCTCGGCCAGGATGAGGCGGAGGGCGGCCGGTACGTGTTCGGCGGAGGTGACCTGCGAGTTGTCGGCCAGCAGGCTGGAATCGATGCGGCCCGGCAGGTTGCGGATGACGCAGTCCTTCATGACGATGCTGTCCTCGATCTCGCTGCCCTCGACGACCACGTTGTCGCCGATGGCCGTGTAGGGGCCGACGTAGCTGTTGCGGATGCGCACCCTGTCGCCGATGATGACCGGCCCGCGCACCACGCTGTCGACGATCTGGCTGCCTTCACCGATGAGCACGCGGTGCGAGACTTCGGAGTTGCCGCGAATCTGGTCGCGGCTGGTCGGCGGTGGCGTGTAGGGCAACTCTCCCAGCAGCACCTGGTTGGCCTGGATGATGGACTCGGGCTTGCCGGCGTCGATCCACCAGCCCTGCAGGATATGGGGTTGCACCCGCTTGCCCTGCTTGATTAGCCACTCAATGGCGTCGGTGATCTCCAGTTCGTTGCGCCAGGAGGGCTGGATGTTGCGGATGGCCTCGAAGATCGAGGGTCGAAAGAGGTAGACGCCGGAAATGGCCAGGTTGGATTTCGGGTTCTGCGGCTTTTCGATCACGCGCCGGATGCGGCCGCAGTTGCTGTCCAGTTCGGCGATGCCGAAGCGTTCGGGGTCCGGCACCTCGGTCAGCGCCACGGCGGCCTCGGCGTCGGAGGCGGGGAAGCCGGCCAGCAGGTCCGTCAGGCGGTCCTTGAAGACGTTGTCGCCGAGAAACATGCAAAAGGGATCGTCGCCGGTGAAGGGCTGCGCCAGGCTGGCCGCGTGCGCCAGGCCCCGCTGCTCCTCCTGCACGATGTATTCCAGACGCACGCCCAGCCGGCGCCCGTCGCCCAGCTGCTGCGGAATGGGCGATTCCAGGCTGTTGACGACGATGCCGATGTCGCCCAGGCCGGCCTCGCGCAGCAGGTCGATGGCGTATTCGATCAGGGCCTTGTTGGCGACCGGCACCAGCGGCTTGGGCATGGTGAGGGTCACCGGGCGCAGGCGGGTCCCCTGACCCGCCGCGAGGATGACCGCCTTCATTCGTCAGCGCCTCCCGCAACGATGCGCAAGACGGGCATGGTACACGGGAACTTCGCGCGCCGCAATCGCGCGGCGCGCAGGGCAACATGAGACCAGTTCTGTGAATACTTGGTTGCGGGACTGGTGAAGTGGATGGTCAGGCCGGCTGGTCCTGATCCTTCTTTTTGCGGATCAACGGTGGATATGGCTGGCTAACCCGTTCGCCCGGCACGAAGGGACCGGACTGGGAGTATTTTTTGTCAAGGACGACAACCGCCGAAACGGGTTCTCCGGTTAGCCGCACCTTGCCTGTCTGGGCAAATCTTCGCACATCAAGAACATTATCCCGCCTGTCAGGCCCACTCATTGGTATCCTCCGGAATCCTGAATTGCGGTTCATTCACCCACTGAAACTGTTTATCTTCAGATAATGCAGCAATTTCAGATAATACAGCAATAAGGAATGCTCCGCCGCGAGGATGAACCATGCGGGCTGCAATCAGGTTGCGGGCGATGCAACTTTTCCTGAACAGCAGTGCGATGAATACGTCCGGAAGTGGTGATGTGGATTAAGCCAGGCCGTCCGCAATCAGTCCTTGTTTCCACGTGGTGGCCATGGCTGGCTCACCCGTTCCTTGCCAGGTACAAATGACCTTGAGCGAGGGTATGCATTCTTTTCGATTTTGGCAGTCGAAACCGGCCTCCCGGTAAGTCTTGCCTTGCCAAACCTGGGATATTCCCAGAATTTAGTTCGCTCAGGCCCACTCATTGCTGCCCTCCGGTAACCTTATCACAAATTTGGCACCAAAGAAATCGAAGTCGAGAGCGCACGTCTTTTTTGGTGGGCTCCAATTCATTTTCTTCCAAAATGCTGTCAATATCATGGATGAAACCAGCAAACATTTCATGGTATTTCAGATTCGTCTTTTCGTTTCCAACATTCTTTCGAATTGCCAAAAGAAATTCTCCCATCACTTTGAGTGATTCAATTGACTTGCCCGTCTCTTGCAGGTCGCCGACATCTTTGTTCTTCGCGGCAAATTGAACAAAACTATTGAAGGATCGCACGACACTGTCGGAGCCAAATAAGGCCAACCTGAAACCAGCTTCTCTGTATTCAACTGACGTAACGATTTCATGTGCAAACGCTTCCTTGGACATGTTTTTGATTCTGTTTCTTATGGGCTTATATCGCTGTGCCTCATAAAACTTCTCATCTTTTGAAAGGGCCAAGATATATGGTTCTATAATTTTCCTGTAAATCTCAAGGCGATCCTCACGCAACTTTGCTTCCAGGTCACGAGTGCGTTCTGCACGGCGTTGAGATCGATTCAGATTTCTATTGATGAAAAAGCCTGCTACCGCAACCACAATTGGAGTGGCATATGGAGCAAAGACTTCAAGAATCTCCCGAACAAATGGATCCATGCTGTTCTCCCAATTGAAATAGAGCTTGAAAGAAGCGGAGTTTAGTCCCGTGCGCGGCGCAGGGCGGCGCCGGCCAGGTCCTCGATGCCGTGACGCAGCGGCTTGCCGCGCGTGGCCTGCGGGCCCTGTTGCGCCTGGTGCCAGATCTCGGCGGCGATCTCGAAGACCGCGTCGGGGCGCGCCTGGGCGCGCGCCCGCTCCGAGCGACGCCGCAGCCCCGCCGGCCCTTCGGCCAGCCAGGCGAGCAGGGTAGCGCCGATCGCGCGCGGGTCGGGCGTGAAGACGCCGATGTCATGCTCCACCACCCATTCGACGTTGCCGGTCTCCTGACCGGGAATGGCATCGTAGAGGATGAGGGGGACGCCGGCGATGCAGGCCTCGCTGATGGTGGCCGGGCCGGCCTTGGTGACGATGATGTCCGTGGCCGCCAGCACCACCGGCATGTCGCGCCGGAAGCCATAGATCTGCGTCGGCTGGTTCCAGTTGACCGCCTGCAGGCGCTGGCGCAGGGCCTCGTTGCGGCCGGCGATGACCAGCAACTGGCAGCGCGGGCGCCCTTCGTTGATGGCCAGCGCCGTGCGGTAAACCGGGCCCATGCCGTCCACGCCGCCCACCAGCAGCACGACCGGCATGTCCGGGGCGAGGCCCAGCGCCTGCCGCGCGCTGGCCGTATCGGTCAGGCCGTCGATGAAGTTGGGATGGACCGGCAACCCCGTCAGACGCAGCTGTTCCTGCGTCAGGCCGTTGTCAACGCCGCGGGCGAGGGCCGCCGCCGTGGGCACCAGGGTGCGCTCGGCGCGTCGTTCGTACCACATGTGGTGGGTGGAGACGAGGTCGGTCACCACCACCACGAAGGAGGCGCGGCCGGGCAGGCTCTGCATGGCCTTCATGGTCGGCCGCGCCAGGGCGGAATGCACGCAGACGATGACGTCGGCCGGGTGCTCGCGCAGCAGGCGCTTGAGCCCCGGCTCCATGGTGTGAAAGATGGTGGCGGAGAGGATGCGGGCGCGCCGGCGGGTGTTGGAGAGTTTGTAACCGGCGCCCCAGGACTGCTTGCTGTTGTTCACCCACCAGGGATAGATCTCCGGCAGGTACTTGTAGGGCGCCGGCGAGTAATCGCGGAAAACGTCCACCAGTTCAACGGCGACGGATGCGGGACCGGGCACGCGGTGCAGGGCCGCGCGAATGGCCTCCGCGGCCGCGCGATGTCCGCCTCCGGTATCGGACATCAGGATGAGGACGCGCCTGGGGTTTTCCGTCTGGAGCAACATGCCTCGTGTATGCCCGCGCCGGCGGCGCGGCTGGCGCTCACGCCGGAGCGCGCGCGATCTGTTTCACACGTTTGCCGAATGCCCTGCGCGGCAGCAGCATCCGGCGCCGGCAGCCCGTGCAGCGCAGGCCGATATCCGCGCCGATGCGATAAACCACCCAGACGTCGCTGCCACAGGGATGCGGCTTGCGCAACTGCACGCGGTCGTCGACCTGAACGTCCTGCACGTCTGCCATGGATGCCTCCGCCGCCGGGCGAGTATAGCGCAGCCACCTGGCCCTGAACAGGGGCGGGCCTGCGGTGGCGTGTCTGATTAACTGGATGCGGTGAGCGTCATCGCGCGGTTGTTTGCGTCGCTACAACTGTCGCTGCTTCCAGGCGCGGGTAATTTCTGAAATCCACTCCCACGCCCTGTCGCTTGACAAATTCCCAAAGCGATACTCTAATACAAAAATTGTACAAAAAGACGGACTTTGCTGCCATGAATCTCAAATCAACGATCCGCAGTTGCCGGCGAACGCTGCAGAAAGTAAATGATATGTTAATGAATCACCCCCCCCTTCATTATCTCTTAATCATGCTCGCCTGTCTGCTTTACCCGCTGCCCTTCCTGTCAGGGTCATCCTCATCGCGCTCTGCCTGACTCTCTCGCTCTCCGGCGCGCCCGCCCAAGCCCAGACGAACCCGGACGCAACCGCCTGCGGACTGCCGGCCGGCGGCTACATCGTCACTGCCGTCACCTACACAATGACCGCCGACTGCGTACTGACCTCGCCCCTGATCGTGGAGGAATCGATCGAACTGAACATCGTGGGCGGGGGCTTCACGATCACGCGGGGCAGCAGTTTCACGGCGGTCTCGGGCTCGGACTCGTTTATTGTTGCTGTGCCATCCGCGGGCAGAACGCCCAGCGTGGCGCTCGCCAACGTGACGCTGGACGCCGAGCACAAATTTGGCGTATCGACTCAGCTGATCAGTGTCGGGCTTAATGTCCATTCGTTGACGACCAACTTCGTATCCTTTTTGAACGCCCCCTCCGGCGCCTGGGGCGGTCCTCCCAACGGGGGCAGCTG
>DAOUJM010000014.1:0-482498 GCA_034422695.1 Anaerolineae bacterium | reverse complement strand
GCGTCCGGATCGTTGTCGACGCTGTCCGGCAGGCCGAAGACCGTCGCGAATGCCGGCGAGTACATGATGCCGCCCAGGTTGCCGCCGATGTGCGTGCCCGCCGTCTGCCATGCCTCGAAGGTGAAGAAGTCCTGCGCCAGCAGGCCTTCCGTATACCACTGCCGCAGCGTCGCCAGCACTTCCTTGTTCTCCGGCCGTACGCTGTCATAGCGCAGATCGCCGTCCTCGTTCGGAGTCCAGTAGGTTGGCATCACACCCCAGGCGCCGAAGATCGGGTCCAGCGAGGTGTACCAGGTGTTGAGTTCGCCGCAGGCGACGATGCCGACCGTCGTGCCCGCGCCGCCCTGCCCCATGTCCGCTTCCTTGAAGGCGGTGGCGACCGCGTGCAGTTCCTCGATCGTGGTCGGCGCGCTCATGCCAAGGGCGTCCAGCCAGTCCTGGCGGACCCACAGGACCTTGTCGTTCTGGGCCGCCTGCTCGATGTAGGGCAGGCCCATCTTGCGCCCGTTGACTTCCGCCAGGCGCCAGGCGATGCCGTCGCCGAAGCTCATCGCTTCCTTCAGCCATACCGGATGCGCGACTTCCTCATAGACGTCGGTGATGTCTTCCAGCAAGTCGTTCTCCAGCAATTCGGAATAGATCTGTAGCGGCACCGTCTCCATGAAGTCGGGCAATTCGTTGCTGGCGATGGCGAGATTGTACTTCTGCAAGACCTCTGCATCGTTGTCGGTCCAGTTGAAAGCCTGCTTCCAGTGGATGCCGGTCACGACGGCGTTCAGACGCGTGAACGGTGAGTTTTCGATGTCGTCGCCCTCGGCGAAATCCCAGGGGCCGCGTCGACTGCCGGTGACGGTCACCGGCGGGTCCACCGGCATGCCCTCCGGAATCGGCGGCAGGATCGTCGTCCAGCCACGAGGATTGTTCGGGCTGCCGGGCATGAGTTCGGCCGGAATGCCAACGTCGTCCTGGGCGAAAGCCAGGCCATGGTGGCTTGCCAACGCAGCGGCAAGCCCGACGCTGCTGCCTCTAAGAAAATCTCTGCGCGAAAATGCATTCCCGGATAACGGGAGTTTCCTGCTCATTTGAATGCTCCCTTTGCCAATCTCTTCTGACATTCCTGATTTCAGTTGCTCTCCTCCTTTCCCGACTAGTCCTTGGGCGCCGTGATCGTGATCATCGTCTGCCACACCCCGGTTGTGAACTGGATGTGACGTCGCATCGCCGTGGCCGCTGCCTGACAGTCTTTCCTGGCAACGGCGTCATGGATGTCCTGATGCGAAGCGCCGCCTTCCGCCTGGGCCGGCATCTCGTCAAACCTGGTTTCCTGCAAGACCTCTTCAAGCAGGTCGGTGAGGTTGCTGACGAACTGCCAGATGATGGCGTTCTGGCTGGCCTGGGCGACGCGCCGATGGAACTCCATGTCTCCGGCGAGGTATTTGGGGATATCCAGTTCATCCGCGGCGTCTTCCATACGCTGCAACTCGCGCCGCATGAGCGTCAGGTCCTGGTCCGTGGCGCGCTCTGCCGCAGCGCGGGCTGCCTCGACTTCGATGATCTCGCGCGCGTCCAGAATCTCGATGATGGCGCCGCCCCAGGCCGCCAGCCCCACGCCAAGGATGCGGCCAAACTGTTCACCGGTCTTTCTCGCCAAATAGGTGCCATCGCCGGGTCGCGTCTCCAGCAAACCGACGGCCTCCAGGATCTTCAGCGCCTCGCGCACACTGTAGCGGCCGACCCCCAGGGCATCCGACAGGGCCCGCTCCGAAGGCAGGCGTCCCTCAGGCCCCAACTCGCCGGAAACAATGTAATGCTTGAGTTGTTCAAGGGTCTGATCCCGAACACTCATCCGATTGATTCTTTCCAGCCCGTCAATGGTTCCATGACTTCCGTTCACGTGATTCCCCAACTCTGGTCATGAATTGGTCAGTGGTGCTACCAATTATGCGCAGCGTTGATGCACTGTCAAATTTCTGTTGTGAGAGACGGGAATCCGTCGAATCTGGCTGGCCTTAAGGTCCCGTTAAGGGATTTTTTATGACGGGACAACCAGTCCTGCATCCACCTTGGCCATCCTGGCCGGCTGCCGGCAAGGCCGTCCGCCTTGACACACAGATTTCCAGACCGGCATTCAGTAACTTTCAAAGAAGGTGAGATCGGCACCGTGGTCTTCCATGGACGTAACGGCATCGCCGGCCAGCTTCACCCTGATGTCCCTGGTTCGATGGCGCAGCACGACTTCCTGCTCCGCAAGCGGCAGCTTCATTTCGAGGTAATCCAGCCGGTCACCCAGCCAGTAGCCGCTTTCATGGCGCAGATTGTGGTTGCCGGCGAAAGTGACGGGGTCTGCCCCGAACCAGTTGGGGACCCGGACGGCCAGATTACCCGGTTCATTCAGACGGATTGTCAGTCGATCCTGAACGTAAGGGGTCGCAAGCCGCAGATTTGGTTCCTCCAGGTCCAGCAGACAATTGAATGTGTAGCCCCCCACGCCGTCATGGACCACCGCCCTCCGGTAGAACTCACATAGCGAGCCGACCGTCCCGCCCACGATGTCGAGATTGAAACTGACCGATTGCAGGTCAATCGGCTCGTGCCCGTAGGGGGCGGGGAATCCCCAGGCGCCATGGAGGCGCGCGGCCACGGAGCGTTGCGGCAACGAGGCAGGTTCCACACCCGCAGACCCGTTTACAAACGAGATGTCGCGCAGTTGGGAAGGCAGTACGTGACAGCGCAGGATTCGTTCCGCGTCGCCAAAGTACGTTGCATCCAGCTGCGCGCCCAGTATCAGGGCCGTTTCGAGGATGTCGCCGCTGGTATTCACCTCGCCACGGTCAGGGTTCGCCTGCGGCAAGGTTGATTCGATGGCCCAGCCGATCTCGTCACGGATCTGCCACAGGCCATGGTCGTAAAAGGTGGCTACCCGCTGCAGCAGGGCATGGTCGCCGGTGGCCTCGGCGAGCTGGGCCAGAGAGGACATGGTCGACGTGATGGAGTGCACGTGGGTGCCCAGCCTGTCGTTGAGGAAACGGCCGTCCGGGGGAAAGGCATCCAGCGTTTTCACGGCGATTTTTTGCGCAAGGTCAAGGGCCGGCCGGTACTGCGTCAGGTTATGGATCTTGACCAGCGGTCCAATGGCCCGCCCTGCCCCGCTGACCACGTGGTTCGGCATGAATCCCGAAGGGCTTTCCTGAATCAGCCAGCCATCGACGGGGTCCCAGTTACGGTTGATGAAATCGATCGCCCGCCTGGTCAGTGAAAACGCCCGGCCGTCTTCATCCCACTGCAGCAACGCGTACAGACCATGAAAGCCTTCGCGCAGGTTGTGCGCCAGAAACGCGGTTGGCTTGTCAGCGGCTATGGTGGCCCGGTTCAGGGGGAGAGGTATTTCCCCACTGAACGAGAAGAACAGGGCGGCGGCATGTTTTCTGACGGCCTGTCCGTCGATTTCCACGCCCATAACCTCGTTGGCTGCCACCAGGGCATTCAGATGGCGCCCGGGCACGTGCGCATCGGAATAGTGTCCGCTCCAGCCAAGGCGGGCGGCAGGGCGTATGAAGGCGCTGAAAAACGGATGGTTTGAATCGTGGCGATTGAAGCCTCTCGTCATGGTTTGACAGGCAAGCTGAACCGCATCCCTCACGTCAACCGTGTTCACATTCCCCAGTCTGGTCATCTTCGCTTGCTCCGCTCTCCCTGGAGTGGCCGGACAGACTGCGTACAGTGGCGCCTCCCGGATGCCAGTCCGTTTCTCATTGACAGTTGCTCCGGGCGCTTGACGGTCAGCCGGAAGTGTCGACACGCATGCAATGATTTCGGCTCATCACCTGAAACTCCTGCATGCGGCCAGTTTGACACGCCTGATGCGCGTCTTTATAGACTCTATCCATAAATGAGGTTTGGAGGTGTACTATGAATCACGGTCTTTCACGTCGTCAGTTTCTGTCCCTTACGTCTCGCTCCACACTCGCTCCCGTAGCGGGTCGCTGGCTTGTGCCGGCCGGCCTGTCCACCGCGGGGGCCCTGTCCACTGCGACATCGCTGTTGGCCCAGGAAGCAACCATCGAACTGTGGTGGAGTTCCGGTTACCTGGAAATCGAGGACTATTTTAACGCCAACATTGTTGAACCCTTTGAGCAGGCAAACCCGGGAGTCAACCTTGAGTTTTCCTGGGACATCGACGAAGAGCTTGAACGCAAAATCCCGATAGCGATGCAGGCGGGCGCCGGCCCGGACATCTTCATGGGCAACGGCCCGGCCCACGTTCAGGCAGTTGCCCAGGAAGGCTGGCTGGTTGAACTGGATGAATACGCGGAACAGTTTGGCTGGGCCGACAAGTTTCAGGCCTGGGCGCTGGATACGGGCCGCGTAAACGGGAAACTCTACGCCCTCCCCAATTCGGTGGACCAGACCTGCCTCTACTACAACGAATCGCTGTTCGAGGATATGGGCTGGACCGTGCCGACAACCCGCAGCGAACTGGAAGCCGTGGCCGAAGCGGCTGTGGCCGAGGGCATCCTGCCCTTCGCCGGCGGCACCGCGGACTGCCCCCTTTGCGTGAACTGGCTGGTGGCCATCTTCTTCAACCACTACGCCGGGCCGGACGCAGTCCACGGAGCCCTGACGGGCGCCGCTTCCTTTGCCGACCCCCTGTTTGTCGAAGCCATTGAACTGCTCAATTCATACATGCAGCAGGGCTGGTTTGCCGGTGGCGCCGCGCAGTTCTTCGCCACGACCTTCTCAACCGTGCATGACCAGCTTGTGACCCGCGAAGCCGCCATGAGCATGGAAGGGACCTGGTTCATTCCCTGGGTGAACGGCCTCTTTGCCGAAAGCGACGACAACTGGAACTGGGTGCCGAACCCTTCATTGCGCGAAGAAGTGCAATACCCGGTCGTGCCACTGGGTAGCGGTACGACCCTGTCCATCACGACGCAGAGTGAAGAGGTCGACCTCGCCGCCAGTTTCCTGGATACCTATTACAGCGACACGGCCACAATCGCACAACGCATCGTGGATCACTCCAGCTACTTCATCGCGCCGCTCAATTTCCAGGAAGGCGACTTTCCGGCTGAACTTGACGGCAGGGTGCGCAAGTTCTTCGATCTGCTGGCGGATGGCAACCTGGGCTATTCTCCCTGGTCCTTCTGGCCGGCAAAGAGCCACGTGTACCTCTACGAAGAAGTGCAAAAGGTCTTCACAGGCGACCTGTCGCCGGCTGACTATTGCGCCGGCATGGCGCAGCAGTTCGAGGAAGAACTGGCTGATGGCGCCGTTCCTCCGGTCTTTGGCAGGGGCTGAGCCAGCCCGGATCAGTGAACCTGACCTGACTTACGAATGAACAGGTCAGTCATGCAGGTATTCAGGTTCACCCCGTCCAGGGGGTGAGCCTGAATCGTTAATGATGCGAAGCCGACCTCTTTTCGGCGCAAGGACCAGGGCATGAACCGCTTGCGCGTTAAAACTCCCTGGAGCGCGCATGCCGCCCGGGGCTGGCTTTTCCTGCTACCGCTGATGCTCACCACGATCGTTATCATCGTGGTGCCCACGCTGGCGACCGCCGCCTTTTCCCTCACTGACTGGTCCGGTTTCGGCGAGGCCAGTTTCATCGGGCTTGAGAATTTCCGCCAACTGGCAAGGGACGCCGGCTTCCTGCAATCCCTGAAGCACGCGGTCATCTGGACGGCGATCTTCCTCACCGTGCCAATTTTTATGGGCCTGCTCGGTGCGGTCCTGCTTAGCCTCGCCGGACCCCTGCAGACCTTTTTCAAGCTGGTGTACTTCATCCCGGTCACGCTGGCGAGCGTGATTAATGCCCATATCTGGCGCAGCCTCTATGATCCCTTTCGTGGTGTCGGCGCGGTACTGGCCGGACTGGGCGTTTCCTTTCTTGAAAACATCGCCTTCCTTGGCGAAAAGCATCTGGCCCTGTATGCGGTGGCATGGGTGGACGTATGGCGCTGGTGGGGCTTCCTGGTCGTCGTTTTTCTGGCTGCCATGCAGGCCATCAACCCCGAGCTGTACGATTCTGCCAGGGTCGATGGCGCCTCGGCCTGGGGGGAGTTTCGCCATGTCACGCTGCCGGGAATTCGCGTCACGCTGCTCTTCGTCGTCCTTATCACCATCGTTGGATCGCTGAACGTATTCGATTACGTCTACATTCTGACGCAGGGCGGACCGGCCGGCGCCACAGAAGTGCCCGTTACCCTGCTCTACAAGTCCGCCTTTCAGAAGTTCGAGGCGGGTTATGCGGCGGCGATCGGCACGACCATGTCCTTCCTGAGCGGGCTGGTGCTTGTCGGCTATCTGCTGCTTCAGCGCATGGGATGGGAAGAATGACGGTCAGCGCAAGTCCCGCGGTGGCCAACCACAAATGGACGCTGCGGCGGGCGCTGCTGGTCTATATCCCGCTGGTAGTCCTGGCCATGATTGCGGTCGGGCCGCTTCTCGTCCTTTTCTTCAATTCATTGAAGGGCGGACAGGAGATAATGCGTGACCCCCTGGGCCTGCCGGACACGCCACAACTGGCGAATTACGCCCAGGCTTGGCAGCGTGGAAAGTTTATGACCACCATGCGCAACAGCGCCATGCTGACGACCGGCAGCGTTCTGGGCGTGTGCGCCATCAGCGGGCTGGCGGCCTACGCGCTCAGTCGCCTGCGCGTGCGGGGCGCCAACGGCGTGGTCACCTATCTCTTCCTGGCGACAACCGCGCCGGCGCCCCTGTATGTCATTCCGCTCTTCTTCATGTGGACGCGACTGGGACAGATCAACAGCCTGTCGGGGCTGATCGTCATTTACTGGGGTATCCTGTCCCCCTTTGGCACCCTTCTGCTGCGCTCGTTCATGCTGTCGCTTCCGCCAGAACTGGAAGATGCGGCGCGCGTGGATGGCGCGGGCGAACTGAGGGTGCTGCTGCAAATCATCCTGCCGCTGTCCTGGCCGGGCTTCGTGGTGGTGGGCCTGATTACAGCGCTGGGGTCCTGGAACGAGTTTTTCTTCGCCAATACCTTCATTCACAGTCAGGGGCTGAAGCCCGTGACCACCAGTTTTCTCGCCTTTCAGCACCAGCACAGCACGGACTGGGAACTGACCAGCGCTGCCAGCGTCATCACGGTGCTGCCGATTGTCGCCCTGTTCCTGATGTTTCAGCGCCGCTTCATCTCGGGGATGATAGCGGGCGGACTGAAGGGATAGCCACCAGGACCCGACTTTCGGCCTGTGCAAATGGGCAGGAAAACCAAAAAGGTGCAGGCTTTACGCCTGCACCCGCTGCGGGAGCGACGGGATTCGAACCCGCGATCTCCACCTTGACAGGGTGGCATGTTAACCGCTACACTACGCCCCCTTACGGCTGTCCATCATGACTCGGCATTCGTACCGTGTCAAGCCCCGGCTGCGACAATCAGTGAAGCTTCCCGCCAGGGTGCATGGCCCCCGCATTGTCTGTGGCATGCGCCCGGTTTTACCGGCCATATGTCTCGCGCTGCTGATGCTGTCTGCCAGACCCCTTGTTGCACAAACCAGTCTGCTGGTGTACGCGGCCTCCTCATTGACCGATGCCTTGCTGGCTATCGAGGCGGAGTTTGAAAGCAGCAATCCGCAAATCGACGTCCTCCATAACTTTGCGGCCTCCTCCACGCTGGTCAACCAGTTGCTACTGGGCGCGCCGGCTGACGTCATCGCCAGCGCGGACGAAGTCCAGCTGGAACGCCTGCTCGCCGACGGCATCGTTGCCTCCCCGTCAACCCTTGTCCGCAACAACCTTGCCCTCGCCATCCCGGCGGACAACCCGGCCGGTCTCGAAACCACGGCCGACCTTGCCATGGAAGGCCTGCGCCTGGTGCTGGCGGCGCCTGGCGTTCCGATCCGCAGCTATTCGGATCGACTGCTGGAACAACTGGCGCAGAGCCATGACTATGACCTTGCAGACGTGATGGCCAACGTCGTTTCCGAAGAAAGCAACGTGCGCCAGGTGCTGCTAAAGATCGCCCTGGGCGATGCTGACGCCGGCTTCGTTTACAGCAGCGATATCACGCCCTCACTGGCCGCGCTGGTCAGCACCATACCGCTTCCCGTCAATGCCGCCGGCAACGCCGTCTATCCGGTCGCCATCGTCAGGGGCAGCGCGCTGCCGGAAGAAGCCGCCGGCTACGTGAACTTCCTGCTGTCACCCGCCGGCCAGCAGATTATGGTCGACAATGGTTTCCGGCCCGCCCTGGACGAAATGCAGCCTTTCCACTGGCTGTCCTGCATGCCGGCGTGGCCCTGATGACAAGACCTGGTACGGTCATTGTCCTTGTCATAACGATAGTAGCGGTCGCATTCCTGCTGCTGCCGCTACTTGCCCTCCTCGCCTTTGGTCTTGCGTCTCCCCTGGCAGCCCCTGCTGCCGATACCGCGCTGCCCCAGGCGCTGGCCCTCAGCATGGTCACCACAGCCGTCAGCATGCTGCTGACGGTCGGCTTCGGCACCCCTCTGGCCTGGGTGCTCGTCCGCTGGCGCTTTCCCCTGCGACGCTTCCTTGCCCTGCTGCTGCAACTGCCGCTGGTCCTGCCGCCCGCCGTCGCCGGCCTCGCCCTGTTGCTCACTCTTGGCCGCCGCGGTCTGCTCGGCCCCCTGCTGGAGTCGCTGGATTTCAACATCGCCTTTACCGCGACGGCGGTGGTGCTGGCCCAGACCTTCGTGGCGGCGCCGTTTTTCCTGCGCGCCGCCCAGGCGGGCTTCGCCAGCGTGCCGGCGGATATCGAGGCTGCAGCGCGCGTGGATGGCGCCCGTGGCATGGCGCTGTTTGTGCACATCACCCTGCCCCTCTCCCTGCGCACCATGGGCGCCGGCCTGACCCTGGCCTGGGCGCGCGCGCTGGGTGAATTTGGCGCCACCATCCTGTTTGCCGGAAGCCTGCAGGGCCACACCCAAACGATGCCCCTGCTGGTATACAACGCGCTGGAACGCAACATTGATACGGCTGTTCAGACCGGACTGATTCTGGTGGCCATGGCGCTGGCGGTATTGTGGCTGGCAAACCGTTTGCGCGCCCCCGACAGCTCGGGTTTCATCTGAACATCCGGCACTTCACCTGCTATTCTGGTCCCTGTTGCCCGGTTAAAGGACCGTCTGCATGCACATTGACCTGGTGGCGATCGATCTGGAAACGACGGGGCTCGATCCACGGCGCGACGCCATCATCGAAATCGGCGCCGTTCACATGCGGAATGGCCGGATCATTGACGAGTATTCACAGCTCGTCGACCCAGGCGTGCCCTTGCCGCCCATCATCACGGACATCACCGGCATTCGGCCGGAGCAGCTCGTCGGTCAACCAGAGCTGAAATCCCTGCTTCCCGGGCTTTCCCGCTTCGTCGCCGACGCGCCGGTGATTGGCCACAACGTCGATTTCGACATGGAATTCCTCGTTCGCCAGGGCATCCTGCGCAACAACCTGCGCCTTGACACCGTCGAACTGGCAGCGGTGCTCATGCCGCGCGCTTCCCGCTATTCACTGGGCAACCTGGCGGCCGAAGCGGGGATCGAACTGAAGCAGGCCCATCGCGCCCTTGATGACGCCCGCGCCACCGCCCTGCTTTACTGGAGTCTCTGGCAGCGGGCCCTGCGGCTCCCCGTAGACACGCTCGGCGAAATCGCCGGAGCGGCACAGGGCCTCTCCTGGAACGCCGAACCGGTGTTCCGCGCCGCCCTTGAATCACGGGAGTTGCTCTCGGCAGTGCCGTCTGATCGTGGGCGGTCGGCGCACACTGTGTTTCCGCCGCCGCAGGTGAAGGCAGCGCTGCCCGAGCCTGGCGATGAGATCGTCCTGCTGGACTCCGGCGACCTTCAGGCAGCGCTCTCCGCCGGCAGTCCGCTTGCCGCCGGACTGCCTGGCTTCCGGGAACGAAGCCAGCAAGTCCAGATGGCGCAGGAGGTCGGTCAGGCCTTTAATCGCGGCCGGCACCTGATGATTGAGGCCGGCACCGGCGTTGGCAAGTCGCTCGCCTACCTTCTGCCGGCCATGCGCTGGGCTCAACTGAATTCGCGCCGCGTCATCGTGTCGACCAACACCATCAACCTGCAGGAACAGTTGCTGCACAAGGACCTGCCCACGCTGCAGTCGACGATGACCAGTGCCCTGCAGGTCGCCCTGCTCAAGGGTCGCGGCAACTATCTGTGCCCGCGCCGCCTGGCGACCCTGCGCCGGCGCCGGCCGGTGAACCGGGACGAGTTGCGCGTGCTCTGCAAAATTCTGGTCTGGCTTGGCGACAACAGTAGCGGCGATCGCAGCGAGATCACCCTGCGTGGGCCAGGCGAGTCCTTCGTCTGGTCGCGACTGAGCGCGGAAGACCCGCTTTGCAGTCTGGAACGCTGCCGCTCGGAAATGAAGGGCACCTGCCCGTTTTTCAAGGCGCGCAAGTCTGCTGAAAGCGCCCATTTGATCGTCGTCAATCACGCCCTGCTGCTGGCGGATGCCGCCAGCGAGCATCACGTCCTGCCACCGTACACGTCCCTGGTCGTTGATGAGGCCCAGCACCTGGAACAGGCCGTGTCGGATGCCTTTGGCTTCCGCCTGGATGAACGTACCTTGCGGCTGCAACTGGCAGAACTGGGCACGGCCGAAAGCGGCATTCTGGGCGAATTGTTGCGCAGCAGCCAGGGGGCGATCGCGCCGCCGATGAGAGATCGGCTGAAAGAGGTCATCGACACGATCGGCGAGGCGGGCGGCTTGCTGCAACATCACGCCACCGGACTGTTTGCCGCATGTCGCAATTTTGCCGCGCAACTCGACCGCTCATCACCCGCCTATACCTCCAGGCTGCGCCTCGTGCCGCGCCTGCGGGAGCACAACGGCTTCGATCCAATCGTTGAAAAGTGGGAGACCCTGGCCAGCTTTTTCCACGGCATCAGCGACGCCCTGCGGCGCCTGACAGAGCAACTTGGCCCGGTCACGCTCGACGACGCCTCCTTGCTGGCCGACAACCTGGCTTCGATCGAAAGTGTGCAGCGCTGGTTCCTTGAGACGCGGCAGCAACTCGATTCCTTCATTGCCAGTCCGCAGGACAACACCATCTACTGGCTGGAAGTATCGCGCGCGCACAGCAATCCGGTGACCCTGCATGCCGCTCCCCTGCACGTCGGATCGCTGGTCGAGGAACATCTGTGGGCTTCGCTGGAAACCATCGTATTGACCAGCGCCACGCTTTGCAGCGGCGGCGATTTCACTTTCCTGCGCGAACGACTGGGGGCGAGCGACGTTCGAGCCGTCCAGGTCGGTTCGCCCTTCGATTATCGCGCTTCCACCCTGCTCTACCTGCCGCAGGACATGCCGGAACCGGCCCAACGCGAACGATACCAGTTGGCGGTGGAACGGGGGCTGATCGAACTGGCGGCCGCCCTGAACGGTCGTACGCTGGCCCTGTTTACCAGTTACAGCCAGTTGCGTCAGACAGCCCAGGCGGTCACCGCGCGCCTGGCGCTGGGCGGCATTGAGGTCTTTTCCCAAAGCGGCGGGAGCAGCCGCCTCGCCCTGCTGGAGGGTTTCCGCAAGGCTGATCGGGCGGTGTTGCTGGGTACCCGCAGTTTCTGGGAAGGCGTGGACATACCCGGAGATGACCTGAGCGCCCTGGTGATCGTGCGCCTGCCATTTTCCGTGCCCTCCGATCCGGTGTTCGCGGCCCGTTCCGAAGCATATGCCGACGCCTTCAATGAATACGCCGTCCCCGAGGCAGTCCTGCGTTTCAGACAAGGCTTTGGCCGTCTGATTCGCAGTCACGAGGACCGGGGCATTGTGGCTGTGTTTGATCGCCGCGTCCTGAGCAAGGCCTACGGTCAGCAATTCCTCCATTCCCTGCCGGATTGCACCCGCATTGGCGGGCCGCTGGCTTCATTGCCTCATGAGGCGCGTCGCTGGCTAAACCCTGGCCGGACTGGCGCCGCCATGTGAATCAGGTCATACTTGCCCCATCTGGTGGAGGAGCCCATGCGCACACCGGCCGGCAAGGAGTGCCGCCACTACTTTCAGGACTTCCATCGCGGTCGAAATGTTCAGCAGTGCCGCCTGATTCGCAGCAACCCGGAGTCACAGCCCTGGAAGGCCGTGGACTGCGAACGATGCCAGGTGCCGGAGATCCTCAACGCCAACGCCAGCCCTGACCTGCGTCTGGAACTGGGCGTAAGCAGCAGCATGCTGGGCCTGCGCCGTGTTTTGACCTTGCGGGCCTGGTGCCGCGGCGAGGAAATACCGATCGAGGAAGCCTTCACCGGCTGTGTATCGGGCGAGGTGGATCGCAAGCTGGATGTGTTTCGGGCTGCGCTGGATGGCCCGAAGGACGAGCCCGGTCCCTGACACCGTGGGCCAGGCGACCGGCAAGGGGATGGTGGGCGGCAGCAACAGGGGCAATGAGCGTAGACCGGCGATGGGTATACCGGGACAGCGGATGGACGTGACGCAGGGCCTGAGGGCCGTCGAAGAGGAAATGCTCAGGGTGGTGGACAGCGACGTCGATGTCCTGCGCGATGCCAGCCGCCACATCCTGCAGGCCGGCGGCAAGCGCATTCGGCCACGTCTGGTGTTGCTGTCCTGGGCGGCCGCCGGGGGCGTGGAACTGGAACGCGTGATCCCGGTTGCCGCGGCTGTCGAGCTGGTGCACACCGCCAGCGTGGTCCATGATGACATCAACGATCACGGCGTGATGCGCCGCGGCCGTCCCTCGGTCAATTCGCTCTGGGGCCGCACTTTCGCCCTGCTCACAGGAGACTTCCTCTTCACCTGCGTCTATGCCCTGATGGCGCCCTACCAGCAGTTGAACGTCATTTTGTCAGATGCAACGACCGCGCTCGTCGAGGGTGAAACGTTGCAGGCAGCCGCGGTGCGCGACGGCGATTTCACGCGTGAGTCCTACATGCGCATTATCGGACGCAAGACTGCCGCCCTGTTCAGCGCCGGCGCCCGTCTGGGAGGCGAACTGGCGTCCGCGCCACGGGATCAGGTTAAGGCCCTCGCCAGTTTCGGCTACAGCACGGGTCTTGCCTTCCAGATCACCGACGATATCCTCGATCTTACGGCGGACGAGGCCCAACTGGGGAAGACCGCCGGCATTGACCTGGCGCAGGGCAAGGGTGTCGCTTCCGTGCAGGAAGCGGCCGGGAACAACAGCCCGGTGACGGTCATGACTTCCAGTGAACCGCTGACAGAGTTGCGCAAAAAAGTGCTTGAAGGTGACGCCATCGAGGAAGCGCGCCGGCTGGCGCAGGCCACACTGCAACAGGCGCTGGCTTCGCTCGCAGCGTTGCCCCCGTCAGACGCTGTGGATGAACTGGCCGAACTGGCTCGCTCGACCGTTGAACGCAGCCATTGACCCCACCCGCTTGCGACCCGACACCGGACGACAGCCAAACACAGCCTGGGCATGATCCGCATAGTTGACGTCGCCCGCATGCGTGAGATTGAGGCAGCAGCCGATGCCTCGGGTTTGAGCTACGCGCAACTGATGGAGAACGCCGGTGCGGCGCTGGCCGATCGCGCCAATGACCTGCTGAAAGGCCGCAGCGGCGCATCGGTACTTGTCCTGGTCGGCAGCGGCAACAATGGCGGCGATGGCCTCGTCGCTGCACGACTGCTGGCCAGGGAACACCATTGCGTGGTCCGCTGCTACCTGTTGCGGGCCAGGCCGGAAGACCCTCTGCTGACGGACGCCCTGGATGCCGGGGTGTCAGTCATTGTTGCAGAAGATGATCCGCAACAGCGGCAACTTAAATCATACTGCGCCGAAGCGGACCTGGTCATTGATGCGCTGCTGGGCATCGGCCTGCGGCTGCCGCTGCGGCCGGATGTCTCGCGCCTGCTGACCACGGTCCGCGATGCGCTCCGAATGCGTCGTCAGCCGGCGCGTCCTGCCCTGCGCACCCCGGCCCTTCCTCACCAGGACCAGGGGGAACGCAAACCACTGGTGCTGGCGGTGGACTGCCCCTCCGGCCTGGACTGCGATAGCGGCCAGGTTGCTGAACAGTGCCTGCCGGCCGACGAGACCCTTACCTTCATCGCCGTGAAGCCGGGATTGCTGCGGCCACCGGGCGCGCTGCTTTGTGGCCAACTGGGCGTTGCCGGCGCGGGCGTGCCCGATGATTTCCCGCCCCTGCAGGGTGAAAGCCGTGTGCTCGCAGACACGGGCTTGCTGCAGTCCCTGTTGCCGCCACGGCCGCGGGATGCCCACAAGGGGACTTTCGGCAAGTTGCTCATCATTGGCGGCAGCGAGAACTACCGGGGCGCAGCGGGACTCTGCGCCCTGGGGGCCCAACGGCTTGGCACGGGCCTGGTGACGGTCAGCGCGCCGGAGCCGGTGATCAGCTCGCTGGCCGCACAGCAGCCTGGAGTCACCTGGTTGCCCGATTCAATCGACGCCCTGCGCGAAGTCATGCCGGATTACGACGCCCTGGTGCTGGGGCCAGGCTGGGGCATTTCGTCGCGAACGCGGCAGCTGTTGCGCCGGCTGCTCGAGCTTGACCTGCCGCCGCTGCTGATCGACGCCGATGCCCTCAACCTCCTTGCGGAGACCGATGACTGGCCGGGCAGGTTGCCGTCGGGCAGCATCATCACCCCGCATCCGGGAGAAGTGGCGCGGCTCGCGCGGATGTCGCTGGCGCAGGTGCAGCAGGAGCGCTGGCAACTCGCGCCCGAACTGGCCGCCCGCTGGAACCTGACCCTGGTGTTCAAGGGCGCCTTCACCCTCATCGCGGGCCCGCGTGGCGACGTGACCGTGCTGCCCTTCTGCAGCGATGCCCTGGCCCGCGCCGGCAGCGGTGACGTGCTGGCCGGCGCCATCGGCGGCCTGCTGGCCCAGGGCTGCAGCCGGCGGGCGGCGGCCATTGCCGGCGCCTGCCTGCAGGGTCTGGCCGGTCTCATCGCGGCGTCGCGGGTCGGTACCAGTCGCAGCCCCCTCGCGCAGGAGATCGCCGACTGCCTGGCCCAGGCGCTGGCCGGCACTGAGCCCGGGGATCCGGCCTGGTCAGCGCCGGGGGCGGGTCAGCAGGTAATTCAGTAACAGGGCGATCAGGGCGCAAAGACTGGCCGGCCCGGCATGCACCTCACCCACCAGCAAAATGTTCAGTTCCAGCGACGTCGCCATCATTTGTCCCAGGGCAAAGCCGAACCAGGAAGCGAGCATGAATAGCGCCAGACGGCGCACGTCACCGCCGGCGGCAACGTGAAAGACGGCGGCATACAGGGTGGCCAGCATAAAGCCGAAGGTGATGGTCGGGCCTGGCACGGCGTCGCTCCTCGCCAGCTACCGGGGCTGGAGCAGTGTAGCACAGGGCGGCACGTTGAAGCGGCAGGCGAAATCGCTATAATTTATTTATGAATGAGTTGGATCAGACCATCCTCATCACGGCCGCTCCCGAGGCAGTCTGGGCCTTCGTCAGCGACATCAACCAGAATCCGGCCTGGCAAAGCGACTGCCAGAACGTGGTCTTTCTCTCCAAGCAGCGCAGTGGCAAGGGCACGCGCTGGCGCTATCGCAACCTTGCCGGCAGGGAATTCGAGCTGGAGATAACCGCCTGGTATGACGGACTGGGCTATGAGTACCGCTTCCTGGATGGCAGCGCCCATGGCCGTCTGCGCCTGCAGGAAATCGCGGAAGGTACCACGGTTCAATGGACCTTCAGCTACGAACCCCGCGGACGTCTGGGCGGCATGCGCAACGCGCTGGGCCGCAAGCGCAGCTATCGCAAGTACATGGACGAAAGTCTGCAGTCCCTGCAGGCCACGGTGAAACGGGCGGCTGGTGAGGGCTCCGCTTACATTGCCCGCTCCCTGATGCGCGATGCCATCTCCTACGACGCCCGCCTGAACTACCGGCCCCGCCACCCTTCGCTGATGCGGGACCCCGACGATCCAGTGCCCGTCCTGCCCCTGCCCATTGAGGAACCCCCGCTGCTGGAAGAGGACACAAAGCCCAACCCCGCTTTCGCCGCCCTGTCCCCGGACAGTCCGCAGGCCCGCCAGCCCGTGGAATCGGAACCGCTGCCGCAAGACGAAGATCTGGAAACGCCGCAGCCGAGAACGCCGCGGCCCGGTCAGCTTGAACTCAGTATCTGGGATGTCTTTGGAGTGGAACGGCCGCCGCCGGTGGAAAGTGAGCCGGAACAGGAAGCGCCTCTGCCTGAACCCGCCCGGGAGCCTCCACCAACGGCCCCGGCCCCGGCCCCGATAATGCTAACCAGTGAGGTGCAGGTCCTGGGTCTGGGACATCCCGGCATGCGTCGGCTGCAGCGGGCGCGTCAGTTCAGGCGAGCGGACCCATCCTGAAGCAAGTCCGCCGCCAGTTGATCCCTGGGTGGGTGATGGGGCTCGAACCCACAACACTCGGAACCACAATCCGATGCTCTACCTTTGAGCTACACCCACCGTGCGCGCGAATTCTACACATGGCGCCCGTGAAATTCCAGTCGCAGTCGGCTGCCCGGTCAGGCCAGACACTCAAGCATCAGGTCCGGTCGGTCGCTCATAATGCCATCCACGCCCAGTGCCACCAGCTCTCCGGCGCGCGCCACGTCGTTGACGGTCCAGGTATTGACCAGGTGACCGTTCGCCCTGGCCGCCAGCATGAACGCCGCGTCGATTTCAGCGTGTTCGGGATGCAGCACCTCACAGGGAATGCCCTGCCAGTGCGCGCGCCATTCAGCCGGCATCCCGTTGAACGTGAGACGGGCCAGGGGAAGCTCCGGCATGATCGTCCGCAATCGCCGCAGGGCGAAGGGGTTGAATGAGGACACCAGCACGCGCGTTTCCAGTCCTGCGGCGCGGATCTCGTCCGCCACCACCTGCTCAATGCCATCATCCTGCTGCGGCAGGGTCTTGATTTCCACGTTGATCAACAGTCGCCGGCCCACCGCAGCGAAGACCTGGGCGAGTGTCGGCACCCTGGTGCCGCGCCATTCGTCGCCAAACCAGGAACCGGCGTCCAGTTCCTGCAGCTGCGCCAGCGCCATGTCGCAGACCTTGCCGCTGCCATCCGTGCTCGCGTCCACCGTGAAGTCATGAATGACGACCGCGTGCCCGTCGCTGGACAGCTGTACGTCAAGTTCGACACCGTCGGCGCCACATTCCGCCGCCAGTTCGAACGCGGGCAGCGTGTTCATCGGCGCCGCGCCGCTGAAGCCGCGATGCCCGTAGACCATGGGCCGCTCGCGCAGCCAGGTGGCGAGATTAGCCGACATCGTCGATCTCAACCTGTACGCTGTCACCCTCAACGCGGACCGGGTAGACCCTCAACGGCCGCACCGCCGGCGGCATGGTCACCGAGCCATCGCGCAAGTCGAAGCGGGCGTAATGTCGCGGGCATTCGATTTCGCAGCCGATCAGTTGTCCGTCCGCCAGTGGGCCGTCGTCGTGGGTGCAAACGTCGGCCACGGCGTGATGCGCGCCGGCCACGTTGAAGAGCGCGATGACGTGATGGGCCACCTCGAAAACGATCCGCTCGCCTGGTTTCAACTCGTCAGCAGCGGCGACGTCAATCCAGGCCATCAGGAAATTCCTTCAGAACCGACGGACAGCGCCTTTAGGGGCAGCAGACCGCATTTGACCCGGTTCAGCGCCAGCGGGATACCGATCATGTCCAGCATCTCATCCCTCGTGATCAACCGGGCCTCGGCCAGCGGCATGCCCAGAATGCGTTCAGCCAGCATGGACGCGCTTGCCTGACAGATGGCACAGCCCTCGGCATCCCAGGCGACGGCGGCTATGCAACGATTTTCATCCAGTCGCAGGGTCAAACGCAGCCGGTCGCCGCAGAGCGGATTGCACTCCTCGTGGTCCACGTCCGCCGGCGCCAGTATGCCCGGATAGCGGGGATTGCGCGCATGGTCGAGGATGATCTCCCGTTGCAGATCGTCCATCGCGCTCTCCTTCAGCCATCGTTGCTCCAGATGCCCGCCAGTGGCCAGACCGTCAGCGAGTGTAACCTGCTGTCGCCACCGATGGTATAAAGCTCCAGACCATCGCTGTCCTGGCCCGGAAAGACCCTGCCAGTGAGTACAACAGCGCCGTCATTGACAAAGACCTCGACGGACGAGCGGTCGACAAAAACATGAAGCTTTGGCCGGCCCTCTACCAGGGGAACTTCCGCTTCATACGGCAGTGAGAAATCGTTACTGAATCTTTCTTCACCACAAACGTTGGCTGCGCCATCACCCCAAATCCTGTCGCCAACGCCGGCAACACCATGCCCAGGAATATGCGCGTGCACGCACTGACGCTCACCTGCCGGCGCCATTGCCGCCCACGATCTTGCTTTCGACCGTCGCCTGCAGCCGTTCGCGCACGCGCTCAAAGGGCACCCGATCCAGCAGTTCGTCGAAGAACCCCTTGATGACCATCAGTTCCGCCTCGGGCCGCGGAATGCCGCGGCTCATCAGGTAAAAGATCGGCTCTTCCTCAAGCGAGCCAAAGGTCGCCGCGTGCGAACACTTCACGTCGTCGGCCTCAATCTCCAGCCCGGGGATGGCGTCCATGCGGGCATTGTCGTCCAGCAGCATGTTGCGGCAGGCCTGGAAACCATCGATACGCTGCATGCCGGGCAGGGACTTGATCATTCCCTGCCACAGGGTGCGCGCATGGTCGCGGGCGGCCCCCTTGTAGAGCAGGTCAGACGTGGTCAGTGGCGCATTATGATTTTGCTGGGTATCGAGATCGAGCATCTGCCGGCCGTCGGCAAAGAAAAAGCCGGACATGCGGCCATTGCCGCCCTGACCGTCGATGTCGAGCTCAAGGAAGGCCTTGGTCAACCTGCTGCCGGTGATCCCCAGCACCCAGTCCAGCATGGCATCGCGGCCTATGCGCGCGCGCTGGTGGCTGAATTCCCAGGTGTTGCGATTCCAGTCCTGCAGCGAAACGAAGGTCAGATTGGCGGCTGCATCCAGCAACAACTCGGTGGCACCGATCCAGGTTGCCTGCGTCTCCGTCGCCGCCGAGGCGTACTCGACCTGCAGCGTCGCCTGGGCGTTTTCTTCCAGCACGACCAGAACGTGTCCCAGGCTGGCGCCCGGCCGCGTGTTGTACATCACCACGTGAAAGGGCAACTCCACCGCCAGGCCACGCGGGACGTAAAGCAGCACGCCATGCGTCCACATGGCCGCGTGCAGGGCCGCGAACTTGCCGTCCGTGGCGCGCACCGCCCTGGTCATCAGATGTTCCTGCAGCAAGGGGGCGTGTTCACGGGCGGCGCTCGCCAGGTCCTGGAACACCACGCCGGCAGACGTTAGTTCCGCAGCCGTCTCGCTGCGCTGCAGGCGCCCGTCCACAAAGACCAGCGACCCTCCTTCCCCGGCGCCGACCAGCGGCTGCAGATTGACCGCCGGCACGGCCTCGATTCCGGCGGCCTCCTCCGGCAGACGGCCGGCCTCATCCCAACGCAGGCTGCGAAAGTCGGTGCGGCGCCATTCCTCATCGTTCAGGGTGGGCATGGGCGTCGCCCCGGCGACAGCCATGGCCTCCAGCCGACGTTCCAGCAGCCACTGCGGTTCATCCAGCGACGAAGACAGCTGCTGCACGTCCGCCTGGGTCCAGGCGGGCTGATTTCCTGCGCTGCCGCGCCTTCTGGCGACAACTACCATTGGCACTCTCCATTGTTAATTGCGTGTGTTGCGCAGCCGATAGCCCGGGCCGGCAAGTGCTTCACCTGCCGGCAGTGCTTCAGCCGATGGACCCTTCCAGCTGGATCTGCACCAGACGGTTGAGTTCAAGCGCATACTCCATCGGAAGTTCCTTGACCAGCGGCTCGATGAAGCCGTTGACGATCATCGCGTTGGCCTCGGCTTCACTCAGGCCGCGGCTCATCGCGTAGAAGAGTTGGTCCTCGCCCACCTTGCTGACCGAGGCCTCATGGCCCATGGTCACCTTGCGCGAGTCGATTTCGATGTAGGGCCAGGTGTCGGAGCGACTTTCATCGTCCAGCAGCAAGGCATCGCAGACCACGTTGCTCTTGATGTTGTCAGCCTCCTCGACCACCTTGAGCAGGCCGCGATAGCTGGCGCGGCCGCCGTCCTTGCTGATCGACTTGCTGATGATCTGGCTGGTGGTGTTGGGTGCCAGATGCGTGATTTTCGCCCCGGCGTCCTGGTGCTGGCCGGCGCCGGCGAAGGCGATCGACAGCACCTCGCCGTGCGCGCCCTCATCCATCAACAGCACTGCCGGATACTTCATGGTCAGCTTGCTGCCGAGGTTGGCGTCAACCCACTCCATCGTCGCGTTTTTGTGCGCCTGGGCGCGCTTGGTGACCAGGTTGTAGACGTTGTTCGACCAGTTCTGGATGGTGGTGTAGCGGCAGCGCCCGCCATCCCTGACGATGATCTCCACGACGGCGCTGTGCAGGCTGTCGGAACTGTAGGTCGGCGCCGTACAGCCCTCGACGTAATGCACCCAGGCGCCCTCGTCCACGATGATCAGCGTGCGCTCGAACTGCCCCATGTTCTGCGTGTTGATGCGGAAGTAGGCCTGCAGCGGCATTTCCACCTCAACGCCGGGCGGTACGTAAATGAAGGAGCCGCCGGACCACACCGCCGTGTTCAGCGCGGCGAACTTGTTGTCGTTCAGGGGGATGACCGAACCGAAATATTCCCGCACCAGTTCGGGGTACTCGCGCAGGCCGCTGTCCATGTCAAGGAAGATGACGCCCTTGCTCTCCAGGTCCTCGCGAATGTTGTGGTAGACCGACTCCGAGTCATATTGCGCGCTGACGCCCTGCAGGAATTTCTGCTCGGCCTCGGGGATGCCAAGGCGGTCGAAGGTGTCCTTGATCTCCGCCGGGACGTCATCCCAGTCGCGCTCGCTGCGGTCCGTGGCGCGCACGTAATAGTAGATGTCGTCGAAGTCGATCTCGTTCAACAGCTCCGTGTTGCCCCAGTCCGGCATCGGCCGCTGACTGAAATGCTCGAAAGCCTGCAGGCGGATGTCGGTCATCCAGGACGGTTCGCCCTTCATTTCACTGATCTGGCGAACCCGCTCCGCATCCAGGCCCTTGTCGCTGACGTAGCTGTAGGCCACGTCATCATCATGAAAGCCGTAGGTACTGTCGTAATCGCCGCGAACGTCGCGCAGCGCGTTTTCCTCGGCAGTGAGTTGCTTTTCGCTTTGCACCAGTTCTGTCATGTCGCTGCTCCTGCCAGTTGTTTGGCTTCGTCATATCTGGCGCGCACCCATTCGTAGCCGCTTTCTTCCAGCTTCTGCGCCAGTTCGGCATCGCCACTTTCCACGATGCGCCCATCCAGCATGATGTGAACGAAATCGGGCTTGATGTAATTCAGGACCCGTTGGTAGTGCGTGATCACCAGCACACCCAGTTCCGGGCCGCGCAGGCGGTTGACTCCTTCGGCCACGATGCGCAGGGCGTCAATGTCCAGCCCGGAGTCGGTCTCGTCCAGCACGGCCACGCGCGGCTCCAGGGTCGCCAGTTGCAGAATTTCGGCGCGCTTCTTTTCGCCGCCACTGAAGCCTTCATTCAGGTAGCGGCCGGCAAAACTGTGGTCCATATTCAGTTCGCTCATTTTGCGCCGCAGCATGCGCACGAACTGCGGCACCGGCATGCCCTTGCTGTCCGGGTCTTCGGCCTTCATGCGCGCGCTGAGCGCCTGGCGCAGGAAATTGGCAACCGTGACGCCGGGAATCGCCACCGGGTACTGGAAGGCCAGAAACAGGCCGGCCCGGCTGCGCTCGTCGGGTTCCATCTCCAGCAGGTCCTCTCCATCGAAGTGGATGCTGCCGGCGAGCACCTCATAGGCCGGATTGCCCATCAACACGTTGGCCAGCGTACTCTTGCCGGAACCGTTGGGCCCCATCAGGGCGTGAACTTCACCCTGATTAATGGATAGCGTCACCCCGCGCAGGATGACCTCTTCTGTTTCCCCGATCGCTACCTGCAAATCGCGGATTTCAAGCGCCATGCAGCGGCCACTCCCTGTGTTTTGTAGAGGTTAACTTCAATTGATAACCATGTGTGAACAACTGCAGTATACCAGTCCGCCCGGCCCAATGTCAACGCCCTGCCCTGGGCCGGTTGGCTGCTGTTATGGCAGCATGTGTGGTATAGTTTTCCCTGTCATTGACCCGCTCAGGGGAACAGCCATGACGGAACAACAGGAAGTTCAAACCAGGGAAGAGGGCCTGATGCAGGCCTTGCGCCAGGTGATCGACCCCGAAATTGGCATGAACGTCGTTGAACTGGGCCTGGTGCGCAGCACCGAGATTCATGAGGACCGCGCCCACGTGGTCATGATCATGACCACGCCCTTTTGCCCCTACGCCCCGCAGTTGCTGGAGCAGACGCGCCGCACCGCGCAGGACTTTCTCGCCTTGCCAACCACCATAGAGATGGGCCTGGAAATGTGGGACCCTTCAATGATGGAGGAGGGGCTGGCGGACGACTGGGGCCTGCTCTAGCCCGACAGGGTCGCTTCACCAGGCCGGTGCCCGCTGATGAAATCATGCGGATCGACGTAGTTGCGCATTAGCGACAAATAGTTACGGCCGGGCCAGTGTCCGGGCTGTCGCTCCAGCGCTGACGTCGCGCAGAGGTCCAGGCCCAGCCGGTACTCACCGCCGCCGGCCGCCCCGGCGGCGCTGGCGATCTGTTCGCCCCGACGCACCCTTTGCCCGGTCTGCACCTGAACGTTTTCGACCTGCAGATAGCGGCTGGTGAGCACGCGACCGCTGCCGGCCAGGGGATCGTGACGAATGATGATGGTTTCGCCCTGGCCGGAAAGTGCGCCGGTGAAGGTCACCACGCCGCCGGCACAGGCAAATACGGCCCTGCGAGCGGATGGCTCGCTCATTTCCAGGTTCACTCCCGGCAAATAACCCTCTTCCCTGCCAGGGCGCAACGCCAGTTGACCGAAGGAATCACTGGCTTGCCAACTGCCGGGCCAGAGGCGGGGACTGCGGCGTTCGATGACTGTGCCGACAGGCGCATCGTAGCCATCCGCCAGCAAGTCCGATCCGTCGCCAGGGCCCGCAGAGGCGCCAGGCAATTCGCGCCAGCGAATGGCATCGAAGGCAATCTCGCGATCGTCCTCACCGGTTCGATCGGTGGCAAAAACGCTGCCGGCCCCGCTTTCCCCGGCCTCGAACGAATACACGCCAAGGGTCACCCACTGGTTGCTGTAGCGATCCTGGTCAACGTCAACCGCCACGAGGGAATCGGCGCCCCGGACGCCATGGATGCGATAGCTTGCGTTCTGCGTGCCGGCATGTTCGTCCGGCACAAAGACCGCCAGTTCGTAAGTGCCCGACCGCCTGAGCGTCGGCGCCCAGTGAACCCAGGTCAGGCTGCGCCCCGCCTGCGTCGGCCGGTACCAGACCGGCCAGCCCATCGCGCCGCGAAAGGAGCCGAACTGTTCGTCTCCCACGTACGCGCCCCTGGCAAAGCCGGCATCCTCCGGCCTTACCAGTTCCAGCTGACCAGTGCCGGCCGCAGGCAGATCCGGCTCGCCGGCCGGCGCCGTGACCGGCTGGTTGAGCGCCTGGAACCGGGCCGGCCCTATCACGCCCAGGCGCCACCACGCGACGCCAGGCGCATTATGGCGCTGTGTGGCCAGGGTATGCGCGCTGCGAATTTCCCGGGCCTCTGCGTCCCCCTGCAACACCGGCACGATGGGCAAACCGTAGTCTCCCCAGACATCCCAGGCCTCCTGCAAGGCCTCTTCGGGCAGATTGCCAAAGGTCACCCAGTAGACCTGGGGATGCACGCTGTTGACGAAGGGGCGCCATTCCCCGGGCCAGATGCCCTGATAGTGGTGGCGGCGCGGGTCGACTGACATTCCGATGTGGAAACCGGCCGGCAGCTGACGCCGCATACGCAGCATGAACGGTCGTATACCTTCACGCCCGGCCGACCAGAAGCCGGCGTAGGGTTCGACGTCCAGAATCAGGGAACGCACCCCGGGTCGCCGGCAGGCCTGCACGATGAGGTTGGTCTCGGCCACTGTGTCCAGCCCGCGTGCCACGCTCCAGGCGTGGAAGTTCATGCCATAACGCCCCAGGGCGCTCACCCAGCGGTCGATGCGGTCCGGGCCGGTCAGGGCCAGTTCAGGGTTGTTGTCCCAGCGGCCCTGCCAGTTGGCGCCCAGTTGCCCGGTTGCATCGCTGATCTTGACAAAGACTTCCGTCACCTGCGGCGCGTTGCGTTTCAGCTCCTGGGCCAGTTCATCGATGCTGTTGTAAGGCAGGACGTCGCCCTTCCAGTGCCAGATGGCCACGCGCCCGTCGTAGGGCGTCTCGGGCTGGTCAGGTTGGCGTGGCCCTTCCTCTACAGGTTCAAAATCAACGACGTGGGATGCTACCCAACCCGCTCGCCAGGACTGCTCCACCCAGACCCAGTCATTCTCAGTCAGGGTAGCGGGGTAGTAGCGCAATACCGCCTTGTCCTCGATTTCCCCGATCAGCCGGTACTGCTCACCCGGCCCGGCGCGCAGATTGGCCCAGGCGCCGGTGGTATTGACGATGGCCCTCTGCGGCGCGCCAGGCGCTTCCGGCCTTGCGACCATCGCCGATGCAGGACTCATCTGCCCTCCGGGTCAGCGGTGAGCGGGTTCAGGCTTCAGGACGATGAAGGCCGCCCACTGTGAAACGCACCAGCCCCGAGCCTGGAAGGACATGCCCAATGTCCTGTGCGGCCTCTCCGGCAGCGCGCAAGGCGTCCAGCAGGGACTGCGCCCGTTCCTGCGCAACAGCCATGAGCAGGCCGCCGGAAGTCTGCGGGTCATGAATCATGGACTGCTCTACGTCGCCAGGGATTTCCGGCGCGCTGGTCCAGCGACCGAAGAACTCCCGGTTGCGTGAGGTGCCGCCTGGCGCGAACCCGGCCTCGGCGCAGACGCGCGCTCCAGGCAGCCACTCCAGGGCGGAGAAATCCATGACGAAATCCAGCGTCCCGGCGCGCAGCATTTCGCGCGCGTGCCCGGCCAGGCCGAAGCCGGTAATGTCAGTCATGGCATGCACGTCGTGCTCCCGCGCCAGCCTGGCCGCGTTGCGATTCAGGCGACTCATGCTGCTGACCGCCACGGCCAGATCTCCAGGATCTGCCTGCCCGCGCTTCAATGCCGTGGTGAGCAGACCGGTGCCCAGGGCCTTGCTCAATATCAACCGGTCTCCCGCCTGGGCCCCGCCCTTGGTGATCATGTCACCGGGCGCAACCATGCCGGTGACCGCCAGACCGTACTTGGGCTCATCATCCGTGACCGTGTGTCCGCCGGCGATGACGGCGCCGGCCTCGCGCGTTTTTTCAGCGCCACCGCGCAAGATCTCTGCCTGAATTGCTTCGTCCAGAGTATCCGGGAAGGCCACCAGGTTGAGCGCCAGCAGCGGCTCGCCGCCGACGGCGTAAACGTCGCTGAGCGCATTGGCCGCCGCGATGGCGCCGTAGTCATAGGGGTCGTCAACCACGGGCGGGAAAAAATCCACCGTCGACACCAGGGCCCGCCCATCGTCCAGCTTCCAGACGGCGGCATCGTCCGGCTCGTCCAGCCCCGCCAGTAGCGCAGGATACATCTCACTTGTGAACAGTGCTTTCAATGGCTGCAACACGTGCGCCAGGTCACCAGGACCGCATTTGGACGCTCAACCCGCGCTGCCGGCCAGACTGGTCAGTCTGATTTCCTCGCTCATCATCATCACCCCGGCTTTTTAAGGATAATGAAAGTATAGGATTGGGACGGGAGTCTGACAAGCGGAACCCTGGTGCAGGCCGCGGGTGGCCCAGGGACACAAATGCTTGCATGCGCTTGCCGGAAGGGTTATGCTGGCGGCAAGCGGGGCGTGGCGCAGCCCGGTAGCGCGCTTGCATGGGGTGCAAGAGGCCCCCGGTTCGAATCCGGGCGCCCCGACTGACCTGGACGATTCCTTCATCCCTGGGTGTGGTCTGCCTGTCCAGGTCACCAGACCTCATCCAGATTTCCCGAAAAGAATCCACAGGAGACTGGCAATGAGACACACATTGAATGTGGCATTTGTGTTGCTGGCGCTGCTTGTACTGGCCCTGCCGGCGGCGGCCCAGGAGGGTGGCATCGTCGTCCGCGGCAACGCCGGCGCCGACCCGACCGCCTTCGACCCGCTGCTCACCAACGAAACGGTGACATCCGACATACAGGCGCTCATCTTCCCCGATCTGCTCAGCGTCGACCCCGCCACGGCCAGCATCGTCAACGGCCCTGGGCCCAACGCGCTGGCGACCGGCTGGGAACTCTCCGAAGATGGCCTGACCTACACCTTCAGCCTGCGCGAGGATATGTACTGGACGGACGGCGAGCAGATCAACGCCGACGACGTCATGTTCGTGTGGGATTTCATCCAGAGTGGCGCCGTACCCACCCACCTGAGCTTCGTCGCCGACGAAATCGCAAATGTGGAAAAGATTGACGATTTCACCATCGCCGTCTCCTTCGCCGAGGCCGACTGCGACGCCATCAACAGTATCGGCTCGCTCGAGCCCTATCCCTCGCACATCGCGCCGGAAGACCTGACCACCATGCCGGACCAGGAGTTCAACCAGAACCTCTACGTGAGTTCCGGTCCCTACACCTTTGGCGAGGTACGTCCGGCCGAGTCCATTTCCCTGCTGGCCAATCCGGACTACGTCGATGCAGATCTGGGCTACGTCAACAATGACGCGTTTGTGTTGCTCAACGTGCCTGATTTGACGGTTATGGTCGAGCGCTTCCTCGCCGGCGAGCTCAGCATCATCTCCGGCCCGCAGGAAGCGCGCCGCGCCGAGATCTACGCCGCCGAAGAGGAAGGCCGCGTACAGATTTACACCTACCCCGGCAACTCCTGGGACTACCTGGCCTTCAACCTGGCCGACCCGGCGAACCCGCAGAACGCGACCGATGAAGACGGCAACCCGATCGACCAGGGTATGCACCCGGTCTTCGGCAGCACCGAGGTAGGCCGCGACGTGCGCCGCGCCCTGAACCTGGCGCTCGACGTTGACGACATCATCGAGCGCGCCACCTTTGGCGAGGGCACCCGCATGGCTTCCCATCTCGTGCCGGCCAGCTGGGCCTTTGACCCCACCATCGACCCCGTACCCCATGATCCCGCAATGGCCGCGCAAATGCTGACCGACGCCGGCTGGGTCAACTCGGACCCGGACGACCCCACCAGCGTGCGCGTCTGTCAGGGTTGCGCCACGGCCGAGGATGGCACCGAGATGCGTTTCGTCCTGAACACCAACGAGGAAAACGCGCGCCGGACGGCCATCATCACCATCGCCCAGGAAGCCTGGGACCAGATTGGCGTCAAGGCCGAAATCCAGACCCTTGAATGGGGCTCCTACCTGGAGAAACTGTTCACCCAGACGCTGGACGCCTACGTGATCGGCTGGCGCAACGGTTACCCGGACCGCCCGGACGCGACCCAACTCTTCACCCCGGCCAGTGACGTGGTTGGCGGCTGCAGCAACTGCATGTCCTACAACAACCCCGAGTTCACGGCCCTCAACGAGCAGGCGCGCATTCTGCCCGGCTGCAGCGTCGACGAGCGCAAGGCGATTTACGCCGAGGCCCAGCGCATCATTCAGGCGGACACGCCCTACATCTTCATGTTCGTCCGCAATGGCTTCTACGCCGCGGGCAGCGAAGTCAACGGCTTCGACCCCTTCCCGTCCCAGCTGCTCTGGAACGTCGACACCTGGTCGATCACCCAGTAGGCTGAGTCGCCAACAACTGTCACATCCCCTCCTTCAGGGAGGGGATGTGCAGGTTGCAAAGAGGGGCCCACAAGCACATGACGAAATTCGTCATCCGCCGCATGCTTCAGGCAATACCCACCCTTTTCGGCATCAGCATACTTGTCTATGCCATCATGCTGGCCACGCCTGGCGGCCCGGTGGCCGCGCTCACCTTCAGTCCCGATGTCACCCCCCAGGAGCGCGCCGCCCTGGCGGCCCAGCTTGGCATCAATGACCCCTGGTACGTTCAATACCTGCGCTGGCTGCTCGGCGATGACTGGATGCGCTTTGACAGCGACGGAGACGGCATCGCCGATACCGCCTACCTGATCCCCCTGGACGCCGATGGCGACGGTCAGCCCGAGCCACCCGGCAAGCGCCGCGGTATCTTGCGTGGCGATTTCGGCAGTTCCTTTTACCACGGCCGCCGGCACGTAATTGAAGTTATTTTTGAACGCCTCGGCGCAACTTTTGAGTTGGGGGCAGCCTCGCTGGTGGTCGGCCTGACGATCGGCATCCCGGTCGGTGTGCTGGCAGCTGTGAATCGCGGCGGCCCATTCGACAATTTCACGCGTATCGTGTCAGTAATCTTCAATGCCTTCCCGGTGTTCTGGCTGGGGTTGATCCTGCTGTTGATATTCGGGGGGACGGGCCTCGGGCTGCTGCCCATGGGCAACCGTTGTGGACTGGTACTGGTGGGCGGCTGTCCGCCCTTTTATCAACGTCTCGAATACCTTGTGCTGCCCACATTCGTCATCGCAGCCGGATTTCTGGCTGTCTACTCTCGCTTTATGCGCGCCTCCGTGCTGGACGTCGGCACCCAGGACTACATACGCACGGCGCGCGCCAAGGGCCTGTCCGGGCGCATGGTCTGGTTTCGCCATGGCCTGCGCAACGCCCTGATTCCCATCGCCACGCTGCTCGGGCCCAGCGTGACGGGGGTCCTCAGCGGCGCCGTCGTCACCGAAAACATTTTTTCCTGGCCGGGCGTCGGTCGGCTGGCCGTCAGTTCCCTGCAGCAGAGGGACTATCCAACCGTCATGGCCATCGTCATGCTGGCTTCCATCACTACCATACTTGGCTATCTGCTTTCCGATATGCTTTACGCGCTGATCGACCCGCGCATTCGTCTGCGCTAGCATGACTTCTCCTGACGCCACCCGTCTGGACACGAGAAACACCGCTGGCGAGGCGCAGGCTAGCCCCTCGCTGTTGCAACTGGCCCTGCGACGCCTGTGGCGCGACCGTCTGTCAATGGTGGCAATCGGGGTACTGCTGTTTTTAACCCTTCTGTGCTTCGGCGCGCCGATAATCAACATTCTGACCGGCACCAACAGCCGCAACATTGTCTCGGACTCCTTTCTGCCGCCGCTCAGTCCAGGCCACATTCTTGGCACTGACGATATTGGCCGTGACCATCTGGCGCGACTGCTGGAGGCCGGCCAGGTATCTCTGTCGATTGGATTTCTGGCTGCCCTGATGGCGCTCGCCATCGGCGTTTCGATCGGTTTGCTCGCCGGCTTTATCGGCGGCCACCTGGACGATGCGGTCATCTGGTTCATAACGACTCTCAATTCGATACCGCTGCTCTTCATTATTCTTCTGATTGCGGCCTTTCTCCGACCCAACGCCACCACCCTGATTCTTGCCCTCGGCCTCTTCGGCTGGACGGGCACGGCGCGCCTTGTGCGCGGCGAAGCCATTGCCCTGCGCGAGCGCGAGTTCATCATCAGCGCGCGCGCCAGCGGCGCCGGCAACCTGCGGCTCATGTTTGCGCACGTGCTTCCCAATCAGCTTTCCATCATCCTCATCAACCTTGCAATTGACATCGGCATCATCATCCTCGTTGAGGCCACCCTGAGTTTCCTCGGTTTCGGCGTTCAGCCGCCCCAGCCCACCTGGGGCAACATGCTCACCGAGTCCCGCAGCTTCATGTACTACGGACCGCATCTCGTCTTCTGGCCCGGCTTCCTGATTTTCGTAACGGTACTGTGTCTTTACGTGCTGGGCGACGGTCTGCGCGATGCCTTTGACCCCACCACCATTGACTAGCCCGGCCCCTACCCCCTGACCTTCAGCACGTTGGGCTGCTTGCAGGTCTGGTAGTCCTCACCGATAACGACTTCGTAATCGACGTCCCGGGCCGGATCCGCCATGACGTGGATGCGTTCTTCCGGGATCTCCAGGATCTGCGCAATCTGACCGGCGGGGCTGCCCTTGGTGGCTCCCGTTAAGTCATTCAGGATGGTGTGCGCGTGGATGCCGTCCCGGGCTAGACCGGCTGCCCTGGCATTCAGTCCCTCGCGCACCAGCTGGCTGCCGGCGATGCGGTCGCGGTCCGGTCGGGAACTGCCATTCAGCACCCTGATGGAGGGGCCATCCAGCCGCAGTCGGTTTGCTGCGGGAGGACGATAGAACTCCTCCAGCACCGGTAGCAGCCCATCGTAAAGCGGCAACAGGACCTCGGCGCCGGCGGGCGTGCGCCAGGGGATGGTGTGCCGCTTGAGTTGCAATGAGTGGTAAAAGACATCGTCCGGGCCCAGCCCCAGTCCGACCGGCAGCAGGCTGACCAGCATGTCTGGCCCAAGGTCGCTGCGCACGACGCCCTGCGCCAGCTGCCAAAGGCGGTAGAGTTCGCCGGGGTTCGTCAACTGACCGCTGCTGCGCAGACGACTCCACACTCCGCGCAGAATTTGCTGCTGCCGACGACCCCGCTCCAGGTCCGTCACGCCGCGCCGTGAACGCGCGTACCACAGCGCTTCCAGGCCGTCAAACTCGTAAACGCCGGCATCAAGGACCCAGTACACGTCCTCAACCTTGCGCGCCTCATCAGGAATTCGCGTATCGTCGTGTTTCTTGTCCTTGATGGCGCATTCCACCACAACCTCAACGCCATCCACGTAATCAACAATCTCGCGCAGGCCGCTGTAATCCACGAGCACGTGATAATGGGCATTGATGCCAAAATTGTAGAGAATCGTTTGCCGCAGCAAATCAAACCCGCCGGGCTTCCAGCCGCCCAGTTCGCCATGGCCATATACACGATTGATCCGGTTCATGCGCCAGGCCGGCACCCACACAAACAGGTCCCGCGGCAGGCTCAACATGGATGCCGTACCGGTCGTCCGGTTGACCGATAGCACAATGATGGTGTCGGTACGCTGGTTCGCCTCGCCCAGTTCCGAGTCACTGCCCAGTAACAGGATGTTGACCAGGTCATTTTCCTCGCGATCGATCGGCTCCATTCGCGCGGGTATTGCCGTGACGTCCTCCTGGTCGGGCCGGGGATCACCCATGTAACGAACGGTGGGCAGCGGCGGCGGCGTGGCGGCCAGAGTCGCTTCCGGGATGTCCTGTTGCGGCCTGACCAGTGGCAAACGTGCAGCCAGCAGATGACTGGACGATCCGGCCGCCGGGCGGCTGACAGCTATTTCAGTGGCGACGGCGGCATAGTCGTCGACCCTGCTTTCGAAGTAGGCCAGTTCCCGCTGCCAGCGCTGTATTTCGGCGACGATCAGCGCCAGGGTGAGCAGGATCAGCCCCGGCAACAGCAGCGGCAGTACCCTCGCTATGGACAGGTTAATGATTCTGCGCAGCAGGGAGCCGGGAGGGGAACCGGAAGGCATGGGGCCAGTATACAGGCCGGACTGTGGCATTCCAGTGTTTGCGGTCCTGGCTGCGGGAGTGTCTGGTTTACTGGATACAGGAACTGGATGCGGTGAGCGTCAGTGTGCGGTTATTGGCGTCGCTACCGTTGTGGCTGGCTCCAGGCGCAGGCAATTTCTGCAATCCACCAAACTCGCCACTCCCGGCGACATGGTGTGCCCTCGGGCGACATGATATGTCGCCCCTACAGCATCCAAGCGAGGGCGTAAGCCCGAAGCCACACCAGCGGTGCCATTCCGTGTCCCGCAGGGACGATTTACCAAATCACTCGCCCCCACAAACACGGTAGGGGCGATTTATCAAATCGCCCGTCCCGACTTTAAAACAATTTCTAAAATCCACCAAACTCGCCACTCCCCCGACTACAGCGCAGTTGACGCCGCAGGCAGACGTGGCTAGACTGGCCGCCCCGTCACGCAGACAGGCGCGCGCATGGCGAGTTCATCCGCCATCTCCGGCAACCGGGGGCGCAACCGGCTTCCCCTGCTACCCGTTTTCTCCATCCTGATGCTGCTGGGCGCCATCGCCCTGTTCATCGTCGAACTGCTCAACTTCAGCCGGCAGCAAAATCGTCTCGGCGCCAGTGTGAGCGTCGCCGGCGTCGAGGTCGGTGGCATGTTGCCGGGCGAGGCCGTGGCGACGTGGGAATCGGCCTTTTCCAGCCCGCTGACGCTGTGGTATGAAGACAGCCCGATTCTGCTTGAACCGGCTGCCATCGGCTTCCGCATCAACAACGCCGCCATGCTGGCGGAAGCGCGCGAGGCCAGTTCCGGCGGCACTGCCAACTGGCTGCGCTTTTTCTATGGCCTGATTGGCGAGGAAGCGCGCAGCAACGTGAGCATCGCACTCAACGCGACCTGGCAGAATTCCCTGCTGGAGCAATTCCTGCGAGAAATCGGACTACGTTATGACCGGCCGCCGGAAGATGGCGCCTGGGACCTGGAAACGCTGACCATATTGCCTGGAGCCGATGGACGTTCGCTGGATATCGCCCGCGCGCTTCCTGTTGTCACGAACGCCCTGCGCAGCGCCGGCAAGCGCCACGTGACGCTACCCCTGCGAGATATGCTCCCCGGCCAGGTCCATCTGGGCATACTGGAAAATCTCATCCGCTCCTGGCTGGACACACAGGGCTTCATTTACGATGGCCAGACCACCCTGGCCTCCGTCTACGTCGCTGACCTGCTGAGCGGCGAGGAGATTCGCCTGAATGCCGACGTCGCTGTCTCCGCCGCCAGTACCATTAAGTTGCCCATCATGCTGGACTACTATCGCACGTTGAACCTGGCGCCCAATGATGATGAAGCCTGGCTAATGGCCAATTCACTGCTCTGCAGCAACAACGCCTCCTCCAACCTCATCATGCAAATCATCGGCGATGGCGAAAATATCTTTCGCGGTCTGGCCAGCGTCACCGACAATGCGCGCTTCCTCGGCGCCCGCAACACCTTCATCACGGCGCCTTTCGACCTGGGCGTCGAGGGGCAGATCACCGGCTCGAACATTCCACCGCGCACGTCACCCAATCCGCGCTTCAATACCCGCCCGGATGCCTACAACCAGACGACGGCCGAGGACCTTGGAGCCCTGCTGGGAATGGTCTACGACTGTGCCCACCTTGGCTCCGGCTTGCTGGCCGCCAGGCCCGACGGGGCATACACGCGCAACGAGTGCCGGCAGATGATTGAATTGATGAGCGGCAACCACCTGCAGCGTCTGCTGCAGGGTGGCCTGCCCCCCGGCACACGCATTGCCCACAAAAATGGCTGGCTGGAAAATCTGCACGGGGACGCCGGCATCGTCTTTCCGCCCAACGGGCGCAACTACATCATCGCCGTCTTTGTCTGGGAAGATACGTCATTCTTCAGCTACGAGCGCGCCTGGCCGCTAATCGAGGGAATCTCGCGGGCGACGTGGAACTATTTCAGTCCCCGGCAGGCCCTGCCGGCAGCGCGTAGCGATCTTCCTGCCTCTGGCGCAGCCCCCTGCGACGGGCCGGACGGTTTTCTGCCGCCCTACGGTGAGGTGAACCTGAATGACATTGATGCCTGGCGGCGCTGAATCAGGTCGCCAAAAGGGTCAAGGCCGCTACAATCGTCAGTGTTCAGTTTGCGGGAGAAGCTCATGAATGCCGGCGTCGTCGTTCTGCTGACCTTCGTGCTGGGAATCATGGTCTTCTTTATCCAGCGCGCAGAAAGGCGACGACGGCGATTTGCCACCATCATCATGGCCGGCGTTGCTTACCTGCTCTGGTACTGGGCCGACTACAATCAGCTTGGCGGCGAGTTCACGGCGGCCCTGCTGCTGGCCCTGTTCCTCAACCTGCTGTTCTGGCTGTTGATCGGGCGTTACAACCCCGTCGGTGACAGCGACAGGGACATCAGGGTGCTTGGCATGGACGACTGAGCCCGGCGCTAGCCAATCACGTCCAGTGGAATAACGTCGTTGCCCTGCAGCATCAATACGCTCGCGCGCGCCGCCACCGTCTGCGCCACCGACGTCAGGGCCTGGCCGGCCTCGCTTTCAGGCGCCGTAACGACCAGCGGTCGTCCGTAGTCGCCGCCCTCCCGCAGCGCCGCCGCGAGCGGGACACGACCCAGAAAGGCAAGCTCGCGCTGCGCGGCCAGGGTTTCGCCACCGCCGCTGCCGAAAAAGTCACCGCTCATGTTTTCGATCACGCCCAGCAGCGGCACTTCCAGGGTCTCGAACATCGCGACGCTGCGCAGGGCGTCCGCCACGGCCACGTCCTGTGGCTGGGTAACGATGATGGCGCCGGTCAGGGGGAAGGACTGCGCCAGGGACAGGGGCGCATCTCCCGTGCCCGGCGGCAAATCCACGATCATGTAGTCCAGCCGGCCCCAGTTGACGTCGGTGAAGAATTGCCGAATGGCGCTGTGCAGCATGGGGCCGCGCATGATCATCGGCTTGTCCGGCGGCGTCAGGAAGCCGGTGCTGATGATCTTCACGCCCCAGGCTTCCAGCGGCTGCATCTTGTTGTCAATGACCCTGGGGCGGCCGTACCCCAACCCGGTCATGACCGGTACGTTGGGATTGAGGATATCGGCGTCCATCAGGCCGACCAGGGCGCCGCTCTCTGCCAGCGCCACGGCGATATTGGTGGCGATGGTCGTCTTGCCGACGCCGCCCTTGCCGCTCGCCACGGCGATGATGCTGTGCATGGGGACGTCCAGGCGACCATGAATGCGACGGTCCTGCGGCACCTGGGCATCCCAGCGGATATCCAGTTGCTCAATGCCCGGCACCTGACCGATCACCGCTGCATGGCAACGCTCGACGAAGACGTCTTTCAGCGGGCAGGCCGGCGTGGTCAGAACGATGGTAAAGCGGGCCACCGGGCCATCCAGCTCAAGGCCCTTCACCATGTCCAGCGACACGATGTCCCGGTTCAGTTCCGGCTCGATGACCGTGGCCAGGGCCTTAAGGACTGCCTCGTGTCGCTCGTTCATAAAAATGTGGAGCTAGCTCTCCCTTTTGGCAGCGGCCCTGCGGGCGCGGGCCGCAGCGCGTTCGGCCCTGGTCCTTTCCTTAAGGACGTCCTTGTGTTCCCAGCCGCCGCGCAGCTGCATCTCTTCGACGGCCGTGGTTGGCGCAATCCGCTTCCAGTAACTGACTTCCTTCGAGAGTTTCTGCTTGTCGTAAATGTGGGCGGTCGTGCGATCGTAGCTGGCCAGTTCGTAATCATGGTCCATCTTGATGGCGTCGAAGGGACAGAATTCGGAGCAATAGCCGCAGTTCATACAGATGTCGATGTCGATGTAAAAGGCATCCGGCTCCGGGACGGGCCGCCCGGTCTGCGGGTTCTTGCCGCGCACGATCCAGATGCACTGTGGCGGGCAGACCTTGGCGCAGATGCCGCAACTGGTACACCAGTCATGGCCGGGCCGTTCGGGATGGTCATGGTCCTCGATCACCAGGAAGGGAATAAAGCGGAAACGCTCCGGCACGGCGACCTTTTCGTCAGGGTACTGGACGGTGAAGGAACCGGTCGCCTGCATGCCCTGGCGGCTGCCAAAGTTGCCTTCACCGCTGTACTTGCGGCCGGCGTAGCGGATGTCGTCCATGTAGGAGCGGGCGACGTGCTTCAGCGTCACCAGCAGTCCTCGCGCAATGCCCTGTCCGTACATCGGTCCTCCCCTGCCCCGGCGCAAGCCTGTCAGCGGTCCGTTTCGCCCAGCACGATATCGATGCTGCCCAGAATGGTTACCACGTCGGCCACCTTGTGTCCAACGCACATGGGGCCCAGAGCGGTCAAATTGATGAAACTTGGCGCGCGCACGTGATAGCGCCATGGATTTTGCGGCCCCTTCGGGTCGCCTTCCGAGACGACGTAGAAGCCAAGTTCGCCCTTGGGATTCTCGACGCGGCCATAGGCTTCACCCACGGGGACGCGCGGTGTGTGCCCCACTTTCGTCACCACTTCCTCGCCATGGGTCTGCTCCAGTCGCGGCAGAATCTGCTTCAGGATGCGCACGCTCTCACGCATTTCCTGGAAGCGCACCAGATAGCGATCGTAAATGTCGCCGTTGATGCCCGTCGGCACGTCGAAGTCCAGCTCGGGATAAATGCTGTAGGGATCGGCGCGCCGGACGTCGTAGGGAACGCCGCTGGCGCGCAGCAGAGGCCCGCAGGTGCTGAGCGCGATGGCGTCCTCCGTCGGCAACACGCCAACACCGACGGTCCGCTCGCGCAGGATTTCGTTGCGGGTCAGCAAGCTGTCGTACTCGTCCATGAAACGCGGCAGGCGCTCGTTCACCATTTCGGTGAGGTAGTCCATGGTGTTGTAGTCGCGCACCTTGTCATTGACGAGGTTGGCCACGCTGCGTATGCGTTCCGGAATGTCACGGTAGACGCCGGCAAAGCGCATGTAGTTGCACATCAGCCGGCTGCCGGACGTCGCCTCGAAGAAATCGAGGATCTTTTCACGTTCGTTGTTGGCGTAAAGCATGGGCGTGAAAAAGGCGCCCAGGTCATTCAGCAGGAATCCCAGCGACCACAGGTGGTTGACGATGCGGGTCAGTTCGACCATGAGCACGCGCAGGCACTCGGCGCGATACGTGGGCGGCGAGTAACGCGCGCCCTGGGCCAGCAACTGCTCCACCGCCAGGGCATAGCCCAGGTTGTTGCTCATGCTGGAAATGTAGTCGAGCCGGTCCGTGAAGGGCAGGTTGTGCAGGAAGGAATTGCGCTCGCCAATCTTTTCGTGATTGCGATGCAGGTAGCCCATGACCGGGTCCAGCGAGGCAATGGTCTCGCCATCCAGCGTCACCACCATGCGGAAGACCCCGTGCGTGCTGGGGTGATGCGGCCCCAGGTTCACCACCAGTTTGTCGATATGCAGGCCGTCGCCATCCAGCGCCTGCACGTCAACGCCCAGGCCCAACCCCTGGTACAGGTCGGATTCCGACACGTCATTGAGCCGGCCCAGGTCGAAGTCATCCGGGTATTTCACGTTCTTGCCGAAGACGTTCTTTTCCTCGGCGCGATGCACCTGGCCGCCCGGCCAGCGGCTGTCGAAGGGCTTGTGTTCTTCCTCGTAGTAGGCTTCTTTCCAGTCCTTGCGCATGGGGTGGCCGTCAAAGCCATCCCAGAGCAGAATCCGGCGCAGGTCTGGATGGCCCTCGAAGTCAATGCCGTAGAGGTCGTAGGCCTCTCGCTCCTGGAAATCCACCCCGGGCCAGACGCTCACCAGCGACGGCACCCGCGGCGCGTCCCGCTCCGTTTGCGCCCTGAATACCAGCGCCGGCCCGCCACTGCTGCGATAGGCGTGGTAGACCACCTCCATGTGGTCGGAGATGCCGAGATAATCAACGCCGGTCACACTGGACAGATAGTCGTAGCCCAGGTCGTCACGAATGGCGAGCGCGACGTCGGCCAGTTGAGCGGGATCGACGATGATGCCGCTGAACCCCTGGCGGCTGTCATCGCTGACCGCGTCCGGCCAGCGTTCCTTCAGGGCCTCGATGGAAGCGCTGACGTCCGGTTGTGTCTTTTCAGCGACGGCGACCATACTCACCCGCCTTTCGCCGCGCGCCGCGCCGCCAGCCGCGCCATCGCTTCCTCGCGTTTGCGCATGCGCGCCGCCTTGGCGGGGTCAATGCCGTCGTCAGCACCGTCCTGCGTTTCTTCAGCAACAACGGCTTCCTGCTCCATTTCCGCCGGGTTCACCCAGGCCGGCAGCTCCCGCACTCCAAAAGGCGCCTCCAGCGCGGCCTGCTGCGCCTGCTCGCGAATGAGTTCCATTTGCCGGGGATCGATGATGTCCGGCCCCAGCACCGGCACCGGCGTCGGCTCGGACGGCCCGACGCCATACCAGGGGACGTCGTCAAGGTTTGCCAGCGACTGCCCATCGATTTTCTTCTGCAGGGCGATCATGCCGTGGAGCAGCGCCTGTGGCGTGGGCGGGCAGCCCGGCACATAGACGTCGACCGGCAGATACTTGTCCACACCGGAGACGACGTTGTAGCCTTCCTTGAAGGGCCCGCCGCCGCTGGCGCAGGCGCCCATGGCCAGCACGTACTTCGGCTCGGGCATCTGGTTGTAAAGCCGCACGATCGGCACGATCATCTTTTTGGTCACCGTTCCCGAGACGATCATCAGGTCCGACTGGCGCGGACTGCCGCGCATGACCTCGAAACCGAAGCGTGAGAAATCGAAGCGGGAAGCGGCGGTGCCGATCATCTCAATCGCGCAGCAGGCCAGGCCGAAGAGCAGCGGCCACATCGAGGAGCGCCGGCTCCAGTTGTAAATCCTGTCCAGACTGGTGATTGCGATGTTGGCCTGCAGTTCGGCCGGCACCGGAAACTCGGTATCCTGCAATGCACGCAGGTCAGTTTGTGCCATCCAGCGTGACCTCCTCATACCAGTCGCGCAGCACGTCGGTCAGAATTGCATCATTGACCATGTCGGGGTCATCCACGAAACCTGGCAGCTCCAGGATCCACGCGTTCAACTGCTCCAGGCCCAGCATGTCAAGATCGGCATCCGGATGCCTGGCCATCAGCGCCCGCGCCAGGGCGTGGCTGGATTCCCAATCGAGCATAAATCTACCGCAACATCCCCGCTATCACGAATCGCCCGCCCCGTCGGCAGTTGACTGAAGCAGGGCTTCGGTGTCGATTTGCGCGCGTTGCAGACGCCCGCTGTAATCGACGTACACCGTTTTCCACTCGGTAAATGTGTCCAGACCCGCCTGTCCGGCCTCGCGCATGCCATTGCCGGTCGCCCGTATTCCGCCAAAGGGGAACTGGATTTCGGCCCCGCTGGTGCCGTGGTTGATATAGACGATGCCGCTGGACAGGTCCCGCATGGCATGGAAGGCGCGGTTCACGTCACGGGTGAAGATACTGCTGGACAGGCCGTAACGCACCTCGTTGTTGAGTTCAATGGCCTCATCCAGCGTGTCCACCGTGAGCAGGGACAGCACCGGCCCAAAAATTTCCTCACGCGCCACGCGCATGTCCCGCTGAACGCCATCCAGCAGGGTTGGCTGGAAAAACCAGCCTCGTTCCGCATCGGCCCGCTGACCGCCGGTCAGGACCTGCGCGCCCTCGTCGCCGGCGATGCCCATGTAGCGCTCGACCTTGTCCAGCGTCGCTGCGTTGACCAGCGGGCCCAGTTCAACGCTCTCGTCGAGGCCATCGCCGATCTTCAGCGCGCGCGCCTTCTCCGTCAACGCTTCTGCCAGCTGATCGTGCACGCCGCGCTGCACAATGAGGCGACTGGCGGCGGTACAGCGTTGACCCGTCGTGCCAAAGGCGCTCCAGGTGATGGCCTGCGCCGCCAGCTCCAGATCGGCATCTTCCAGCACGATGATGGCATTCTTGCCGCCCATCTCCAGCGATACTTTCTTCCCCAGTCGCGCCGCGCGTTGATAGACCTGCAGGCCGGTTTCGGTCGACCCGGTGAAGGAAATGACGCGCACGTCCGGCTGCGCCACCAGCGCCGCGCCCGTTTCACCCGCGCCACAAACCAGGTTAAGCACACCGGGCGGCAGGCCCGCCTCGGCGCAGATTTGCACAAACAGGGCTGCCGTCGCCGGCGCGTCCTCGGCCGGCTTGAAGACGACCGTGTTGCCGGCCACCAGCGCCGGAAACAGCTTCCACGAAGGCACGGCCACCGGGAAGTTCCAGGGCGTGATGAGCCCGACCACGCCCACCGGCTCGCGCAGGGCCATGCCGAACTTGTCGGGCATCTCGACAGGCGCCGTGTGGCCGAAGAGGCGTCGGCCCTCGCCGCCCATGTACCAGGCCATGTCGATGGCTTCCTGCACGTCGCCGCGCGCCTCGCTGATGATCTTGCCCATCTCGCCGGTCAGCAGGCGCGACAGTTCTTCCTTGCGCTCCGCCAGTAACTGCGCTGCGCGAAACAGTATCTCACCGCGCGCCGGGGCCGGCGTCAGACGCCAGGCGGGGAAGGCCGCCCTTGCCGCGGCGACGGCGGCGGCGACGTCATCGGCAGAGCCCAGAGCAACCTGCGCGACGCAAGCTTCCGTCGCCGGATTGACGCTGGCAAAGGTCGCGCCATCACTGGCCGACCGCCACTCGCCACCGATGTAGTGCCTTACCTCTGCGACCATGTGCCTGCACGCCCGGGCAACTGTCGGACTTGTCTACCCGCAGTATAGCCTGTTGCTACGAATTTCACAATGTGATTTACAGCAGACGTGCACCGCAATTGTCTACCTGTGTGGCCCTGGCGTCACAGGCAATGCCCGCGTCCCGGTACAGATTGTGGAGAACAGTTGCCACGCGCCCGGCGGCATCTCCATCATCGCAGACCGCGCAGAGCGTTGGCCCGGCGCCGCTGATCACCAGGCCCAGGGCGCCGGCATTTTTTGCGGCCAGACGCGCCTCCGACAGCAGGGGCATCAACCCGGCGCGCGCCGGTTCCACCACCCCGTCGTCCTCCATCGCCTGCGCCAGAGCAGGCAAGTCGTTGGTGTACAGGGCCGCCACCAGGCGCGCCGCCGCCGAGGTCTGCGCGACCATTTGCGCCAGGCTGACTTGCGCCGGCAGGACTTCGCGCGCCAGTTTTGTTGGCACGTCCACCGCCGGGGTGACCAGCGCCAGATGCAGGTCACCGGGGACCGGCAACTGCCGGATGTCCGCGGCTTCCGTGCCCGCAATCAAACAGATGCCGCCCAGCAGGGCCGGCGCGACGTTGTCCGCGTGCCGGCCGCTGACGGCGGCCTCACCCTCAAGACAGGCCGGTAAGAGTTCACGCCGTTGCAGGGGTGCGCCCAGGCAGGCGTTGGTCGCCAGCGCCGCCGCCACCGCGCTGGCAGCGCTGCTGCCCAGGCCGCTGTTAAGTGGTAGCCCCTTGTGCAGGCGGATGTCGAGCCCCATATCCGCACCCGCCATGCGCAACACCGCTGCCGCCGCTACCGAGGCCGTGTTGCGTTCGGGCCGGCGCGGCAGGCGCCCGTCATCGCCCTCAATGGACAGCACCGCCACGCCCGGTTCCTCGCGTGGTGCAACTTCAACGCAGTCGCCCGAACCCTGAAGCGCCATGCCGAGTATGTCGAAGCCCGCCCCCAGGTTGGCAACGGTGGCCGGTGCGAATGCCCTGACAAAGCCCATGGAAACTGGTATCCTGTGGCCGCTTCTGCCTGACACGGTGAGGCCAATGCAGAGTATCCTGCAATGCATGGACTGCGACCGTCAATACCCGGTTGACCAGGTCGCCTACACCTGCGTCACCTGTGGCGGTCTGCTGGACGTCCAGCATGACCTGCACAGCCTGCGTCAACGGGTCTCCCGCGCCACCTTTGACGAACGACTGTCGGCCACAGGCCCGCCTTGCAACAGCGGCGTCTGGCGCTACCGCGAACTCATCTACCCGGGCCTGGCCGACGACCAGATCTTCACCCGTCCCGAAGGCAACACCAACCTGTATTCCAGCCCGGGCCTGGCCGCCTGGGCGGGCCTGGAGGCCCTCTGGCTCAAGCATGAGGGCGAAAACCCGACCGGTTCCTTCAAGGACCGCGGCATGACCGGTGGCGTCACCCAGGCGCGGCTGCTGGGAATGCAACGCATCGCCTGCGCCTCCACCGGCAACACCTCCGCTTCGCTGGCATCCTATGCCGCCCTGGCCGGCCTGGAAGGCATCGTCTTCTTTGAAAATCGCGAGATAGCGCTGGGCAAGCTGGCGCAGGCCATCGCCTATGGCGCAACCTGCATTCAGGTCTCGGCCGATTTCGACCGCAATCTGGAACTGGTGCGCAGCGTCAGTGAGGAACTGGGCATTTACGTGCTCAATTCGGTCAATCCTTTCCGCCTGGAGGGACAAAAGAGCATCATCTTCGAGGCCATCCAGCAGCTTGACTGGCAGGTGCCGGACTGGATCGTGTGCCCCGGCGGCAACCTGGGCAACAGCGCGGCCTTCGGCAAGGCCCTGCACGAAATGCTGGAACTGGACCTGATCGACCGCGTGCCGCGCGTCGCCATCATCCAGGCGGAAGGCGCCAGTCCACTGTACCGGGCCTGGCGCGATGGCTTCGAACGCTTCGAGGCGCTTGAGGCCCACACCATCGCCACCGCCATCAAGATCGGCAATCCGGTCAACTGGAAGAAGGCCGCCCGCACCCTGCACTGGACCGAGGGCGTGGTCGAAATAGTGAGCGATCAGGAGATTATGGACGCCAAGGCGCGCATCGACGCCCAGGGTATCGGCTGCGAACCGGCATCAGCCTGCTCACTGGCCGGAGCGCGCAAGCTGGCCCAGGCGGGTGTCATCGGCCCGGACGAGAGCGTGGTCAGCATCCTGACCGGCAACGTGCTCAAGGACCCCGATGCCACCATCAACTACCATCGCAACACCTTGCCCGGTCTGCGCGCCGCCTGGCCCAACCACCTGCATCAGGCCGAACCTTCCATCGAGGAAATCTCTCGTATCCTGCAGCCGGAAGCGCCCGTCCCCGCCTGAAATTTGGGAGTGACGACAATGCCACCAAAGATTCCGGATGAAGGTCAGGGCCTGGTCGAGTATGCGCTTATCCTGGTGCTGGTCGCCGTCGTGGTAATCGTAATCCTTGCCCTGCTGGGCCCGGCCATTGGCGATCTTTTCGCCGATCTGGTCCAGGGCCTGCAGAACTGAGGGGCGTCGCTACAGACGCGCCAGCGCCTGCTCCAGATCGCGTATCAGATCGTCCGTGTCCTCGATCCCCAGTGAAAAACGGACCAGATTGTCGCGGATGCCCAGCGCCAGGCGTTCCTCTCTGCTCTGTTCGTAGTAACTCATCAGCGCCGGCTGCTCGATCAGGCTTTCGATGCCGCCCAGACTGGGCGCGATGTAGGGGATCTGCAGGTGGTCGATGAAACGCCCGGTGCCCGCCATGTCCGCCGCGACCTCGAAGCTGATGACCCCGCCGCAGCCCTCCATTTGCCGTTGCGCGACGTCGTAATCGGGGTGCGAGACCAGACCGGGATACCAGACGCGCTCGATACCGGGGTGGGCCTCCAGGTATTCCGCCACGGCCTGCGCCGAGCGGTTCTGCTGCTCCACGCGAACGCCAAGGGTTCGAATGCCGCGCTCCAGCAAAAAGGCGTTTTGCGGATCGACAACGCCACCCAGTACACCGCGTGCCTCGCGGAAGGCCGCGATGCGGTCCCTGCTGCCCACCACCACACCGGCCAGCAGGTCGTTGTGGCCGGACAGGTACTTGGTCGCGCTGTGAATCACCAGGTCGATGCCCCACTCCAGCGGCCGCTGGTTGACCGGCGTGGCGAAGGTGCTGTCGATCAGGGTGCGCACCCGGTGACGCCGGGCGATGTCGCCGATGCGCTCCAGGTCCGCCACTCGCAGATAGGGATTGGTGGGACTTTCGGAAATGATGTAGCGCGTCTTGCGATGACTGCGGACGGCGTCTTCCAGCGCTTCGTAATTGCCCATCGGGACGACGGTGGTCTCGATGCCCAGACGCCTGAGAAATGTGCCGCAGAACTGACGCGTGCGCCGGTAGCAGTCGTCGGTCATCACCACGTGGGTGCCGGTCGAGAGTGAGGCCAGCAGCACGGAGGTGACCGCGTTCATGCCCGAGGCAAACATGGCGGCGTCCTCCCCGCTGTCCAGCGCTGCCAGCCGCCGTTCGACGGCCGCCACCGTCGGGTTGCCGTAACGCCCGTATTCCTCGTTGTCGACGCCATCGCCCCAGGTCTTGGCCTGCATGAAGTCGATCAGCGCCTGGGTATCGGCGAAGGTATAGGTCGCCGTCTGCACGACGGGAGTGGTCAGCGAATTGAAGGCCTTGCGACGGGGCGCGCCGCCGTGAATGGCGCGCGTGCTGCTGCCATGCGCCTCCTTCAGGTCCTGCCGCTCCCTCGTCGTGTCGCTCATGCCCCACCCTCCCGTACATTCAGGGAAACAAAAACCCGGATCGGCTCCGGGCTCCCTGTTGACTTCGTTTGAAGTCCCTGTATTCGGTTGGTGGCGACAAATCGCTTCACTGCACTCATCTCCCGGCAGTCACGCTACCGACGGAGTTGGCACCTTCCCGATCTACAGGGGGTTGCCGTGGCTTCACAGGGCCGTTCCCTCCACCACTCTGGATGAATCTCTGAGGTTTTCAAACTCCGTCAGTAGCCTGACACAGACCGCGCCCTGTGTCAAGCCGGAAGCTGTTTAAATCTCCGCAAAAATGGCCGCTGCCATCTCCTCAGTCCCGAGCGCCGGCGTTCCCTTCGGCGCAATGTCCGCCGTCCGCGCTCCGGCGGCCAGCGCGCTGGTGACCGCCGCTTCCAGCGCCTGGGCTTCGGCTTCCAGCTGCAGGCTGTAGCGCAGCAGCAGGGCCGCGCTGAGTATCATGCCGATCGGATTGGCGATGCCCTTGCCGGCGATGTCCGGCGCCGAGCCATGAATCGGCTCGTAGATGCCGAAGGTGCCCGTGCCCAGTGAGGCGGAAGGCAGCATGCCCAGCGAGCCGGCCAGCACCGAGGCCTCGTCACTGAGAATGTCGGCGAACATGTTGCCGGCGACGATGACGTCGAAATCCGCCGGTCGCGTCAGCAAATGCATGGCGGCGGCGTCGACCAGTAAATGCTCAACCTCGACGTCGCTGTAGTCCTCGGCGACCGTCATCACCGTGCGCCGCCACAAACGCATCGAGGCCAGCACGTTGGCCTTGTCGATTGAGGCCAGGCGACCGCGACGTCCCTGGGCCGCGCGAAAGGCGACGTCCGCCACCCGTTTGACCTCGTCGGCGCTGTAGAACATGGTGTCGTAGGCGCTGTCACCGTCGCCCGCTTCCTGACGCTCGCCGAAATAGATGCCGCCTGTCAGTTCGCGCACGAACAGCATGTCGACGCCATCCAGCAATTCAGGCCGCAGGGGAGCGTGCTGCGCCAGTGCCGCCCAGGCCTTGACCGGGCGCAGGTTGGCGAAGAGCCCGAAATGCTGGCGAATCTGCAGCAGGCCCTGTTCCGGGCGCACGCCGGCGTTGGGGTCGGACCACTTCGGGCCGCCGACGGCGCCCATCAGAATGGCGTCGGCCTGCTCCCCCTTGCGCAACGTTTCCGCCGGGAGCGGCTCACCAGTCTGGTCGATGGCGATACCGCCCATCAACGCTTCCTCAAAGTGGAAGTCGTGGCCATGGCGGGCGGCGATGCGTCGCAAGGCCTCGCTCGCCTGCCCCGTCACTTCAGGGCCAATGCCGTCGCCCGGCAGCACCAGTATGTTCGCTGTCGCCATCTTCGCTCCCCGTTTGTGAAATGAAACGCCGTCCCCGTTCAGGCTTCGGCCAATGCTGCCGGCTGCGCAATGCGCAAGCCATATTCGATGCTGTCCACCAGGGCCAGCCAGCTGGCCTGGATGATGTTGGTGCCGGCGCCGACGGTGCTCCAGCGCTGCGCGCCGCAGAGCGTGTCGATCAGCACCCGCGTGGTGGCGGCGGTGCCGCTGGCGCCATCCAGAATGCGCACCTTGTAGTCCACCAGTTGAAACTCGTCCAGCTGCGGGTACAGGGGACGCATGGCCTTGCGCAGGGCCTCGTCGAGGGCGTTGACCGGTCCGTTGCCTTCAGCAGCGGTGTGGGCCACCTCGCCATCCATCTCGATCTTGACCATGGCTTCGGCCACGGTGCCCCGCCCCTTGCGCTGTTCGACGATGGTGGTGTAGTCGATCAGGGTAAACAGGGGCAGGTATTCGGGCCGCGCCCGGTAAAGCCGGATAGCCACCGACGCCTCCGCGCCTTCGAAGACGAATCCCTGGTTTTCCAGCTGCTTGATCTCCTGCAGCACCTGCACGGCTTCGTCGCGCGTGGTGTCCAGACCCAGCTCTTCCGCCTTGCTCAGCAGGTTGCCGCGCCCGGAGAGGTCCGAGACCAGCACCCGCGGCTCGTTGCCGACCAGCGACGGTTCGATGTGCTGGTAGCTGTCCGCGTTGCGGCGCACGGCGGCGACGTGGATGCCGCCCTTGTGCGCGAAGGCGCTGCGTCCCACGAAAGCCAGGTGCGAGTCCGGCGCCAGGTTGGCGATCTCGGCCACCGTGCGCGCCAGACGCGTCAGGGTGGTGAGACTGTCCGGCGGCACGCATTGATAGCCCATCTTGAGTTGCAGGTCCGGGATGATGCTGCACAGGTTGGCGTTGCCGCAGCGTTCGCCATAACCGTTTATCGTGCCCTGTACGTGAGTCGCGCCTTCCCGCACGGCCGCGATGGTGTTGGCGACCGCCAGTTCGCTGTCGTTGTGGGTATGGATACCCAGCGACACGTCCGGGAAGGCCTCCCGCATCATGCGGAAATAGCGCGCCACTTCCCAGGGGAGCGAGCCGCCGTTGGTATCGCAGAGCACGACGTGGTCCGCGCCGCCGCGCACCGCCGCGGCGACGGTCTCCATGCCGTATTCGAGGTCGAGCTTCAGGCCGTCAAAAAAGTGCTCGGCGTCGTATACCACCTCGCGACCCAGGTCCTTCAGATAGCGCACGCTGGCCTCGATCATGCGCAGGTTTTCTTCCGCCGTGGTCTGCAGCACGTCGTTCACGTGCAGCATGGAGGTCTTGCCCACCAGGGTGACGACCGGGGTTTCGGCTTCGACCAGGGCGCGGATGTTTTCGTCTTCGGATGGGTGCACGCCCTTGCGACAAGTTGATCCAAAAGCCGCAATGCGCGCGTGCCGCAGATCCAGGTCACGCACCTGATCGAAGTAGGCGGCGTCACGAGGGTTGGAGCCAGGCCAGCCGCCCTCGACATAGGCCACGCCCAGGTCGTCGAGTAGTTGCGTGATGCGCAACTTGTCCGCCACCGACAGCGACACCCCCTCGCGCTGGGTGCCGTCCCGCAGGGTCGTGTCGTAGATGGCGATGGTCATGGTGGTTTCCGTTCCTCCTGCGTGAATGAATTCAGCCCGGCGTCAGAGAATCGATGCGTCCCGGATGGGCTGCTTCCCAATCGAAAATCTCGTCCTCCAGGCCCAGCAGGTAACCCAGCTGGTCAACGCCATTCAGCAGGCAGTGACGTGCGAAGCCATCGATGGGAAAGGACACCTGGCGTCCATCGGGCAGGGTCAGGGTCTGCGCTTCCAGGTCCACCCGTAGCGTCGTGCCGGCGTCTTCCTGCGCCAGGCTGATGAGTTGCTGTTGCGTTTCCTCATCGACCTGCAGCGGCAGCAGGCCGTTTTGCAGGGCGTTGTTGCGGAAGATGTCGGCGAAGCTGGTACTGACGACGGCGCGAAAGCCCGCGCCCTTAAGGGCCCATGGCGCGTGTTCGCGCGAACTGCCGCAGCCAAAGTTGTCGCCGGCGACCAGCACGGAAGCGTCCGCGTGTTGGGGCTGGTTGAGGATGAAGTCCGCCCGTGGCGTGCCATCGGCCTCGTAGCGCCAGTCGGCAAACAGGTTCCTGCCAAGGCCGGCGCTGTCGGTCGTTTTCAGAAAGCGCGCCGGGATGATCTGGTCGGTGTCGATGTCGTTGATGGGCAGGGCCACGATCTGGCCCGCGAAAGCGGTGACGGGTTCCATCAGGCACGCTCCGTCTGCATACTGCGGACGTCGCTGATGACGCCATTGATGGCGCTGGCCGCGGCGGTCAGTGGACTGGCGAGGAAGGTGCGCCCGCCCTTGCCCTGCCGGCCCTCAAAATTGCGGTTGCTGGTGCTGACGGCGTACTGACCCGGTTGCAACTGGTCGCCGTTCATGGCGATGCACATGGAGCAGCCCGCTTCACGCCATTCCGCGCCGGCGGCCCGAAAGACTTCATCCAGGCCCTCGGCCTCCGCCTGACGCTTCACCAGCTGCGAGCCAGGCACCACCATCATGCGCACGTTGTCGGCGACCTTGCGCCCGTTCATGAGTTGCGCCGCCTCGCGCAGGTCCGAAATGCGGGAATTGGTGCAACTGCCGACGAACACGACGTCGACCGGTTTGCCCAGCAGGCTCTGGCCCGGCTGCAGGTCCATGTACTGCAGGGCCTTGTCCAGCGCCAGCCTTGCCGTCGGGTCTCCAAGCCGGTCCGGGTCCGGAATGCGCTCTGTGATGCGCATGCCCATGCCCGGGTTGGTGCCGTAGGTGATCATGGGCACAAGACTGTTTGCATCGAGCACCACTTCGCGGTCCCAGGCCGCATTTTCATCGCCAGGCAGGTCTCGCCAGGCGGCGACAGCCGCGTCCCATGCCTCGCCCTGCGGGGCATGCGGCCTCCCGCTGACGTACTCAATGGTCGTGTCGTCGGGCGCGACCATGCCGGCGCGCGCGCCGCCCTCGATGGACATGTTGCAGACGGTCATGCGACCCTCCATGCCCAGGCCGCGGATGGCCTCGCCCATGTACTCAATGACGTGGCCGGTGCCGCCGCCGATGCCGATCTCCGCGATCACCGCCAGGATGATGTCCTTGGCCGTCACGCCGGGTTGCAGGCGACCATCGACGCGCACGGCCATCGATTTCGGCCTGTCCTGCAGCAGGGTCTGCGTCGCCAGCACGTGCCCCACTTCACTGGTGCCGATGCCGAAGGCCAGCGCCCCGAAAGCGCCGTGCGTGCTGGTGTGGCTGTCGCCGCAGACAATGGTCATGCCCGGCTGGGTCAGGCCCTGCTCCGGCCCTATCACGTGCACGATGCCCTGGTTCTCACTGCCCAGTTCGTAAAGCGGTATGCCGAAGTCCTCACAGTTTTTGCGCATGACGTCCAGCTGCGCCGCCGCCTGGTTATCCAGCACCGGGATGATGCCCAGTTCGTTGCGCGGCGTGGTTGGCGTGCTGTGGTCCATGGTGGCCAGGGTGCGGTCCGGCCGGCGCACCCTGAGACCGCGCTCGCGCAGTGTGGTGAAGGCCTGCGGCGAGGTCACTTCGTGCACCAGGTGCAGGTCGATATAGAGCACGGTCGGCGCGCCGTCCGCCGGCGGCCGTACCACGTGGCCATCCCAAACCTTTTCGAACAGCGTCCTGGGTCGCTGGCCGTTTCCGCTCATCGCAGACTCCTTTTCGCCATGGTTCTGTATCGCTGACTTTGCCGACTCAATGAAGGCTGACGGTGGCGACCGTGCCCTCCGGCGTTCGGCCGCCCGCGCCGGTGACCGCCAGCATGCGGTTCAGCGCCGCCAGATAGGCACGCACACTGGCGACAATGATGTCATCGTCCGCGCCATAGCCACCGAAGGAGCGGTCCTCACCCTCCGGGCTGATGCGCACGGTCACTTCGCCGACGGCGTCGATGCCTTCGGTGACGCTGTGTACGTTGTATTCAAGCAGGGTGTTGGGCGCCTGCACCACGGCGTCGATGGCCTTGAAACTGGCATCCACCGGCCCGGTGCCGACAGCGGGTTGTACGACGACAGAGCCATCCTCGCCGGCCAGCTTGACCGTGGCGGTCGGCAGGCCCATGGTACCGCAGGAGACCTGAATGTCGACCAGATGAAAGTACTCCTGGACCCCCTGCACTTCATCCTGCACCAGCGCCTCAAGGTCCGCGTCGGTCACCGTCTTCTTGGCATCCGCCAGGTCCTTGAAGCGCGCAAACACCTGCTTCAGTTCCTCGCCGTCGACCTCGTAGCCCAGTTCCCGCAGCCGCGCCCGCAGGGCATGGCGGCCGCTGTGCTTGCCCAGCACCAGTTCACTGGAAGCCAGGCCCACGTCCTCCGGCACCATGATCTCATAGGTGCTGGCCTCTTTCAGGACGCCGTCCTGATGAATGCCGGCTTCGTGGGCAAAGGCGTTGCGGCCCACAATGGCCTTGTTGGCCTGCACCGCCAGGCCCGTATAGTTGCTGACCATGCGGCTGGTCTTGATCAGTTCGCGCGTGTTGATGTTGGTCCGCACGTGATAGAACTGCGGTCGCGTACGGATGGCCATCGCCACTTCCTCGAGGCTGGTGTTGCCGGCCCGTTCGCCGATGCCGTTCAGCGTCACCTCCACCTGGCGCGCGCCGCCCAGCACACCGGCCAACGTGTTGGCCGTGGCCAGCCCCAGGTCGTTGTGGCAATGCACCGACCAGATGATGCCGCTGCCCGGGCCGCCGCCGGGTGTCTCGGCGATGAGGGACGAAATCGTCTCCTGCCATTCTTCCGGCGTCACGTAACCGACGGTGTCCGGGATATTTAGCGTGGTGGCGCCGCACTGTATGGCCAGCGCACAAACCTCCACCAGATAGGCCTTGTCCGTGCGGCCGGCGTCCATCGGGCTGAACTCGACGTCCTCGCACAGGCTGCGCGCCAGGCTGACGCCCCTGCGAATGGCCTCCAGCCCTTCCGCGCGCGTCATGCCGGTCTGGTACTGCAGATGAATGTCCGAAGTGCCCAGGAAGGTGTGAATTCGCGGTTTGGCGGCTTCCTGCACTCCTTCCCAACTCGCGCGAATGTCAGACTCGACCACGCGCGCCAGCCCGCAAATCACCGGGCCATCGGCCGTCCCCACTTCGCGCGCGATACGTTGCACGGCGGCCATGTCGTCCGGCGAGGCGGCCGGGAAACCGGCCTCGATAATATCCACGCCCAGCCGGGCCAGTTGGCGGGCGATTTCCAGCTTTTCCGCGCTGCTGAGCGTGGCGCCAGGGCTTTGCTCGCCATCCCGCAGGGTGGTGTCAAATATTCTTACGACGTTGTCACTGTCCATGAGGCGTGATCCTTTCCATCGGCAGGTCGGGTAAATGCATTGCCATCACGAGGTCAGCAAGACCGTCTTCTGACATCACAATCACCTCCTTTCCTGCCACGCCGGCCAGTGCTCTGTCTACCCGCCGCTACCGGATGCCTGACGCACCTTCTTCGAGGCGAGGAAAGTCATCATGTCACGCAACTCCTCACCTACCTGCTCAATCAGCAGGTCGTGCTCGCGCTGACGGCGCTGCGTGAACCTGGGCAGGCCATCGCGATTCTCCTGCACCCATTCCCGCGCGAACTTGCCGGACTGGATGTCTTGCAGCACACCGTCCAGGTCCTCCGTGACCATGTCCTCGATGCGGTCGCCAATCTCGTAGCCGCCATACTCGGCCGTGTTGCTGACGCTGTACCACATGTAGCTAAGGCCGCCTTCGTAGAGCAGGTCGACGATCAGCTTCAGTTCGTGCAGGCATTCGAAGTAGGCCACCTCCGGCTGATAACCCGCCTTGACCAGGGTTTCGAAGGCCGCCCGAATCAGGGCCGTCACGCCACCGCAGAGGATCACCTGCTCGCCAAATAGATCGGTCTCGGTCTCCTCGCGGAAGGTCGTCTCGATGACGCCGGCCCTCGTGCAACCGATGGCACGGCCATAGGCCAGCGCCATGGCCTTTGCGTTGCCGGTGGCGTCCTGCGCCACGGCCAGCAGGCCCGGCGTGCCGGCGCCCTCTGTGAAGATTTCGCGCACGCGATGTCCCGGCGCCTTGGGCGCAATCATGGTGACGTCGACGTTGGCCGGCGGTTTGATCTGGTCGAAGTGAATGTTGAAGCCATGGGCAAACATCAGCATGTCGCCGGCGGAGAGGTTTGGCTCGATGGACTCTTCGTAGACCTGCGCCTGCAGCGTGTCCGGGATCAGCACCATGACGACGTCGGCCGCTGCCGTGGCCTCTGCGACGGACATCACCTCAAGTCCCTCGGCGGCGGCCTTTGCGCGGCTGCTGCTGCCCTCATGCAACCCGACAATGACGCGCTGCCCGTTGTCGCGCGCGTTCAGGGCATGGGCATGTCCCTGGCTGCCATATCCGATCACCGCGATGGTCTTGCCCTCCAGCAGGCCCAGGTCCGCGTCCTTGTCGTAGTAAAGGGTTGCCATTCGCTTCCTCCCTGTCGCCGGGCGCTGCCGCCACGGTCTCGAATGCGCCGACGGAACGCCTCCGTCGGTCTACAGGATGTTTTTCTGTACGCCGTTGCTGCCCGCGCCGGTGCGCAGCGACGGCGGTTCATACTGCGTGTCCTGGATGCGGATGCCGCGCCCCATGGCCACGACGCCCGTTCGCACCATTTCCACAATGCCGATGGGCCGGAATTCCTCGATCATCGCCTCGACCTGCTCTTCGTGCGCCGTCACCTCGACGATGGCGACCTTGACGCCCATGTCCACGATGCGGCCAGGGTAGCGTTCGCAGATCTCCGTCACCATGTTGCGCGATTCCGGGTCATCGGTGCGCACCTTGATGAGGGCCAGGTCCCGGCTGACGTGCGGTTCATCCGAAACCACGCGCACCTCAATGACGTTGACCAGCTTGCGCAGATTGGCGGCGATGATGTTGACGTTGGCCAGGCGGGCGTCGACGACGATGGTCATTCTGGACACGTGCGGCCGGTGCGTACGACCCACCGTCAGACTGTCGATGTTGAAGTTGCGTCGCCTGAACAGGCTGGCGATGCGGTTAAGGACGCCTGGCCGGTTGTCGACCAGCGTAACCAGGGTAACTTTCTGTTCGGTCATGGTGTCGGGGGTCATGCGTCGGCCGGCTCCCCTGGTTTGGGACGACGTATCATGGCGTGCAGGTCGGCGCCCGCGGGCACCATCGGATACACGATGTCTTCCTTCTCGATGACGTATTCGATCAGCACCGGGCCTTCAATGCTGCGCGCGAATGCCACCGACTCCCCGATTTGCTCCCGCTTCGTGACCCGCATGTTGGGCACGCCGTAGGCATCGGCAAACAGGCAAAAGTCAGGATTGAACATCGGCGTGGCGTGGTAGCGCTCCTCGTAGAAAAACTCCTGCCACTGGCGCACCATGCCCAGAAAGGCGTTGTTGAGGATCGCGATGTTGACGTTGATGCCTTCCTGGACCGCCGTCGCCAGTTCGCACATCGTCATCTGGAAGCCGCCGTCACCCACAATGGCCCAGATTTCCTCGCCCGGCAGACCAAATTTGGCGCCGACGGCCGCAGGAAAGCCGAAGCCCATGGTCCCCAGTCCGCCACTGGTGATCAGGGTCGAAGGGCGCTGATGGGGGTAGTACTGGGCTTCCAGCATCTGGTGCTGACCGACGTCCGTTACCGTGATGGCGTTGCCCCCGGTGTGCAACCACAGGTCATTGATCACCTGGGCGCCCAGCAACAGGTCGCCGGTGTCCCGGTGCAGGATGTCGCGCTCGTCATCATCTTCCTGCCAGTCGCGGATGCGCGCCACCCAGTCGATTCGCTGACGCTTCTCAATACGCGGCAACAGTTGTGTCAACACCGTGCGCAGGTCTCCGGCGATGCCCACGTCGACGCTGACGTTCTTGTTGATTTCTGAAGGGTCGATATCGACGTGAATCTTGCGCGAATTCTGCGAATAGGTCGCCAGATTGCCTGTGACCCGATCGTCGAAACGCATGCCCAGGGCGATCAGCAGATCGGCTTCCTGGATGGAATGGTTACTGGTGGCCGTGCCGTGCATGCCCATCATGCCCAGCGACAGGGGGTGGCTCTCCGGCAGGGACCCCTTGCCCAGCAGCGTCAGCGCCACCGGCACGCCGGAGCGCTCAACCAGATGCAGCAATTCGTCGGTGGCGCCGGACATCAGGATGCCGTGCCCGGCCAGAATGATCGGGCGTTCGGCCTCGTTGATGAGACTGGCAGCCGCATCCAGTTCATCCTCGTCGGCCGTCGTGCGTGGCTGGTAGCCCGGCAGGACGATTTCGCCTTCGGGATACACAAACTCCGTGCTGGCGATCTGGACGTCCTTGGGGATGTCGATCAGCACCGGCCCCGGACGTCCGCTGCGCGCGATGTGAAAGGCCTCGCGCACGGACCAGGCCAGTTCGTCGACGTCCATCACGAGATAGTTGTGCTTGGTTACGGGCAGGCTTACGCCGGTCACGTCCGTTTCCTGAAAGGCATCCGACCCGATGGCGGCGCGCGGCACCTGGCCTGTAATGCACACGACCGGCGATGAGTCCATCATGGCGGTGGCCATGCCGGTGACCAGGTTGGTCGCGCCCGGCCCACTGGTGGCGATGGCCACGCCCACCCTGCCGGTGGCGCGCGCATAACCATCCGCCATGTGTGAGGCACCCTGTTCGTGCCGCACCAGGACATGGTGAATTTGCGGGTATTTCGTCATGGCGTCGTAGGTCGGCAAAATGGCGCCGCCCGGATAGCCAAACATGACGTCGACACCCTCGCGGAGCAAACACTCCATCAGGATCTCCGAACCCGTGAGTTGCATGGCGCTCCTCCTTACCCCCTGCTCAGGAGACCGGTCGTGCCACCGGTACCGGCGTGAGCCAGGCGTGCCGGTCCGGCACTTCACCGGACGTGATGGCAAAAAAGCGGTCCTGGGCTTCCTTCGTGATCGGCCCGCGCCGGCCTTCACCGACCTGCAGCCGGTCAATCGAGCGCACCGGCGTAACCTCGGCCGCCGTCCCGGTGAAAAAGACCTCGTCGGCCAGGTACAGCAAGTCGCGCGCGATGGTCTCAAAACGAATCTCCACGCCCATTTCGCCCAGAATGGTCAGGACGCTGTCGCGGGTGATGCCGGGCAGGATGCTCGCCCAGCTGCCCGGTGTGTGGACGACGCCATCCACGATGACGAACACGTTTTCGCCGGCGCCCTCGCTGACGTTGCCGGAGGCATCCAGCGCCAGGCCCTCGTCGAAACCGTTGTCGTGCGCTTCCATGCTGATCAACTGACTGTTGACATATTGCCCGCCGATCTTGGCCATCGAAGCCGCCGTGCCCGGCGCCAGACGCCGCCACGAACTGATCTGTACGTCCACGCCGTTCTCCAGCGCTTCCTTGCCCAGATAGGCGCCCCACTCCATGGTGAAGATCGTCACGTCAACCGGATTCTTGCGCCCTTCCAGCCCCAGCGGGCCGGCGCCCCGAAACACCAGCGGGCGGACGTAACAGGCCTGATGTCCGTTGCGCGCAATGGTCTCCAGAATGGCGTCGTTGATCTCTTCCTCGCTGAAGGGCAAATCGAGTCTGGCGACCTTGCTGGAATAGGCGAGCCGCTTCGTGTGCTCCGCCAGGCGAAAGACGGCGGGTCCGTGGGGAGTGGTGTAGGCGCGAATGCCTTCAAAGACACTGGAACCATAGTGCAGGGCGTGGGTTGAGACGTGGACTGTCGCATCCTCCCAGCGCCTGAATTCGCCATTGTGCCAGATCCACTCCGCGGTCATCGCAATCTCCTGTTGCCTGCTTTCACATGCAGCTTGCGCTACTAAAAAACCCCCTGTCCGGGGGTTTGCTTTCGTTTTGCCCTGTTCCTGGCAATCAGCAACCGCCCGTTGCGCTAAACAACGCCAATAATGACAAGAACAAGGACGAGCAGCGAAATCACTGTGCCGAACGGGCGATGCACCTGAAAACTCCTGCCACGATTGTTGAGCAGCGCGCCCATTGTAACGCGGCGTGGAAAACTGTCAAGCATCGGTGTGGCCCGCTGACCCCGACGCCCTTTTTCTGGCAGATTGCCGGAATATCCCTGTATATGATGCACAGGTCATCCCGCCAGCGTGGCGCGGGCCGCCTCAAGCTGGACGGCCACCGCGGCGGGCGCCGTACCGCCGGCGGATGCCCGGCTTCGGGCCGACTTGCCGAAGTCAAACACCTCGTGCACGTCAGCGCCAAACAGGGGATGGCAGGACTGCAGGACAGACAGCGGCAACTGCGACAGCGGTAGCGTCGCTTCAGCGGCCGCGCGTACGGCCGCCCCCACGGCGTGATGCGCCTCGCGGAAGGGCAGGCCGCGCGCCACCAGATAATCGGCCAGGTCGGTGGCCAGCATCTCTTCATCCAGCGCCGCCAGCATCCTTTCTGTGTTTATGCCCAGCGTATGCACCACGGCGGTAAGCACCGGCAGCAGGGACTGCATGGTATCCACGGAATCAAACAGCGCTTCCTTGTCCTCCTGCAGGTCCTTGTTGTAGGCGCTGGGCAAGCCTTTCAGCGTGGTCATGAGGCCGGTCAGGTTGCCGATGAGTCGCCCGGCCTTGCCGCGAGCCAGTTCCAGCGGGTCGGCGTTGCGCTTCTGTGGCATCAGGCTGGAACCGGTGCTGTAACGATCGTCCAGCGTGAAAAAGCCGAACAGTGGATTGCTGTACAGGATGATGTCTTCACCCAGCCGGCTGAGATGAACGCCGGCCAGCGCCAGGGCAAAGAGCGTCTCGGCCACAAAGTCCCGGTCGCTGACGCTGTCCAGGCTGTTTTGGCTGGCCGCGGCGAAACCAAGCTCGCCGGCCATGGCATCGCGGTCCACGGCCAGCGGCGTGCCCGCCAGCGCGCCGGACCCCAGCGGCAGCACGGCAGCGCATTCATGCGCCGCCTTCAGACGCCCCCGGTCACGCTCCAGCATCCAGAAATAGCTGAGCAGCCAGTGCGCCAGCACGATCGGTTGAGCCGGTTGCAAATGCGTGAAACCCGGCATCAGGGTGTCCAGATGATCGGCGGCCCGCTCGACGAGCGCAGCCTGTAACTCCCGCAACTGCCCGCCGATCCCCTGGCAGGCGCCCATGCACCACAGTCGGAAGTCGGTGGCCACCTGGTCGTTGCGGCTGCGTCCCGTGTGCAACTTGCCCCCCAGGGGCCCGACGATCTCCGTCAGCCGCCGTTCCACGGCCGTATGGATGTCCTCGTCGCCAGGCTTGAGTTCAAAGCCGTCGGCCTCGAATTCGGCCAGCACCTGCTCCAGACCCTGAACGATACGCTCCGCCTCAGCCGCTGTGAGGATGCCGGCGCCCACCAGCGCCCGCGCCCAGGTCTGGCTGCCGGCGATGTCCTCGCGGTACATGCGCCGGTCAAAGTGAATGCTGTCGTTCAGCGCCCGCAGGTCTTCGTCCGTGGGCCCGGCAAAGCGACCGCCCCAAAGCGCCATGACTGCCTCCTGAAGGTCCCGCCCCTCTATCCCTGGCGGTAATGGCTGCGGCCCACGCGCTCGATGTCCTGCTGCGCCTCCACCTTGAGCGGCAGGCCGAAGAGACGAATGAAGCCTTCGGCGTCCTTCTGGTCGTAGACGTCTTCTTCACCAAAGGACGCGTAGTCCTCGCGGTAGAGGCCCGTCGGGCTCTTGCGTCCCGCCAGTATCATGTTGCCCTTGTAGAGCCTGAGACGCACGGAACCATTGACCTGCTGCTGCGTCACGTCGACGAAGGCGTCCAGCGCCTCGCGCAGACGCGTGTACCACATGCCGTTGTAGACCAGCTCGGCGTACTTCGAGGCCAGCAGGTCCTTGTAGTGCATCGTTTGCTTGTCCAGCGTGATGCTTTCCAGCGCCCGGTGCGCGCGCAGCAGCACGGTGCCCGCGGGAGTCTCGTAGACGCCGTGGCTCTTCATGCCAACCAGACGGTTCTCGACGATGTCACTGCGGCCAATGCCGTGTTCACCGGCGACGTGATTCAGTTGCTGGAACAGCTCGACCGGGCCGATAGCCGCCCCGTCCAGCGAGACCGGGTAGCCATTCTCAAAGCCAAGTTCGATCAGCCGCGCCTCGTCGGGCGCGTCCTGCGGGCTGCGCGACAGCTTGTACATCATTTCTTCCGGCTCGTTCCAGGGGTCTTCCAGCAAGCCCCCCTCGTGGCTCAAATGGAAGATGTTGCGGTCGCGGCTGTAAATGTCACGTTCGGTCTGGGTGACCGGGACGTTGAACTCCTCGGCGTAGGCCAGGGCGTCCTCGCGGCTGCGAATATCCCACTCGCGCCAGGGCGCGATAACGCGCAGCCTGGGGTTCAATGCCATGACCGTCAATTCGAAACGCACCTGGTCATTGCCCTTGCCGGTGCAGCCATGGGCCACGGCGTCGGCACCCTCGATTTCGGCGACTTCAACCAGGTGGCGGGCGATCAGCGGACGCGCGAAGGAAGTGCCCAGCAGATACTCACGCTCGTAGATCGCGCCGGCGCGCAAGGTTGGCAGGGCGAAACCGGTGAGGAATTCCTCACGCAGGTCGCGGACGTACAACTTGCTCGCGCCGGAAGCGCGCGCCTTTTCATCCAGTCCCTCCAGCTCTTCCTCCTGGCCCAGGTCGGCGCAGAAGCAAACGACCTCGCAATCGCTGTAGTTGTTCTTGAGCCAGGGGACGATCACCGACGTGTCCAGCCCGCCACTGTAGGCCAGAACGACCTTGTTCACTGCTGCCCCGTTTGCCATTCTCTCCTCCCTGTCTGCAGACCCGGCATCCTGACTGGTTGTAGCCGACTCTCCTGATCGCTGCACGGCTCAGTCGAACTGCGGCACCATGGCCCGGTGTCGTTCGACCAGCGTTCGCAAATGATAAACCAGACGCTCAATGTGCGCCCCTGTATTGTCCTTGCCCAGCACAAAGCGCATTTGCCCCATCAGCCGGTCGCTGTCGACGCCGCAGGCCACCAGCACGTGACTGGGTTCCTGCTGACCGGAGGTGCAGGCGCTGCCACCGCTGGCGCAGATGCCCAGTTCGGCCAGGTCCAGCAGAATCGAATCGCCATTCAGCCAACGCAACACAAAGCTGCTGTGACCCGCCAGACGCCGCGTCGGATGCCCGGTCAATGACGCTTCCGGGATATCGACAAGTATCCGCTCCACGAGTTCATCACGTAGCGCGGACAGACGGGCGCAGGTCTCCTCGCGTTCCGCTTCCGCCAGTTCCAGGGCGCGGGCCATGCCCACAATCAGCGGCAGGGGCTCCGTGCCACTGCGGCGATGCGCCTGTTGTCCGCCGCCCACAATCTGCGCCTTCAGGGCAATCGCGCGCCGGATCACCAGCAGCCCGATGCCCTTCGGCCCGTAGCATTTGTGTCCGGCCAGACTCATGAGGTCAACGTTCAGGGCCTGCACGTCCAGCGGGAGCAAACCCGGCGCCTGCACGGCGTCAATGTGGAAGGGGACGCGTCGGTTCACCTGTTTGATGGCCGCGCCAATCTCTGCGACCGGATTGACGCTGCCAATCTCGTTGCTGGCATAGATGACGCTCACCAGCACGGTGTCCGGCCGCATGGCGTCGACCACCTGCTCCGGCGTCACGCAGCCGAATTCATCCACCGGCAGAAAGGTGACGTCGTAGCCTTCGCCCGCCATCTCTTCGGCGACGTCCAGCACGGCGTGGTGTTCGGCCGCCGTCGTGATGACGTGCTTGCCGCGGCCACGGGCGCGCAGGGCCCCGGCCACGCCCTTCAGCGCCAGATTGTCCGCTTCCGTGCCGCCGCTGGTGAAGACCAGTTCCGGCGGCCCGCCGCCGCGACAGTTCACCACGCCGGCGATCGTTTCAGTAGCGTGCTGGATGGCCGCCTCGGCTGCCTTGCCGGCGCCATGCAGGCTGGATGCGTTGCCAAAGACCTCGCTCCAGTAGGGCTGCATGGCCTCAACCACCCGGGGATCGGTCGGTGTGGTTGCGCTGTTGTCCAGATAGATTTGTTCGTTCATGCCTGTCCCCCGCCAACCGGCGCCGGATCGTCGGCGCGAAAGTGTGTGCCGCGGCTGTGCCGATTGCGCAAGGCGGCCCAGGTCACCATACGGGCGACCTGTACGGCGTTACGCAGGCCGACCAGTTGATCGTTCAACTGCGTGGCACGGTAAAACTCCTCGATTTCGTGCCACAGGTGGCGCAATTCGCGCTGGGCCCGCTGCAGGCGATCGCCGGTCCGCACCAGACCCACATAATGCCACATCAGGTTGCGGATGGTCGTCATGTCGCCTTCCAGCAGCGCCGGGTCCGGCAACTGGCTGCTGCGCGTCACCCAGCCAGGCACGCGCACGTCGTCGATCGGGTCGCAAAGACTGGCCGCGATGTGACGCGCCGCCCGGTCGCCCCAGACCAGCCCTTCCAGCAGGCTGGTGCTGGCCAGCCGGTTGGCGCCATGCACCCCGGTGCAACTGACCTCACCGACGGCGTAGAGCCTGTCAATGCTGCTGCGCCCCCATTTATCCACCAGCACGCCGCCGCAGGCATAGTGGGCCGCGGGCACGACCGGTATGGGCTCGCTGGTGGCATCCACCCCGTAGCGCGCGCAATTCTCCACAATCTGCGGGAAGCGCTCGCGAATATAGTCCGGCGATCTCCGCTGCGAGATATCCAGCCAGACGTGCTCCAGACCCTTTTCCAGCATCTCGCGGTGAATGGCGCGCGCGACCACGTCCCGGGGCGCCAGATCGCGCCAGCGCGGGTCATGGCGCTGCATGAACGGTTGCCCGTCCGGGGTCAGCAACACCGCGCCTTCACCGCGCAGGGCCTCGCTGACAAGCAGGTTGGGCGCGCCCCGCACGCTCAGGGTAGTCGGGTGAAACTGGATGTATTCCATATTGATGATACGCGCCCCGGCGCGCCCGGCCATCGCCAGACCGTCGCCCCGCGCCCCCGCCGGATTGCTGGTGTTGCGGTAGATCTGCCCCAGCCCTCCGGTCGCGAGGATGGTTTCGCCCGCCAGCACGCGCAGAATCTCACCCGTCTCGCGCTGCAGGACGTAGGCGCCGTGGCAGGTCGGCGCGCCATAGATGGCCAGCGGGTCCAGCGCGTGATGCGGAAAGGTGATCAGGTCGATGGCCGTGTGGGCGTTCAGCAGGCGGATGTTGGGGCGCGCGGACAGGGCCCTGAGCAGGGCGTTGGTGATGGCCGCGCCGGTGCGGTCGCCGACGTGCACCACGCGCCGGGTACTGTGCGCGCCTTCCAGGGCGAAGACCGGGTCGCCATTTGCCGAGCTGTCAAAATGGACTCCGGCACGCTCCATCAGCACTGAACGAACCAGGTCCGGCCCTTCTTCGGCCAGCAACTTCGCCGCCCCGGGCGAACTCAGGCCGGCGCCGGCGCGGACAATGTCGGCCATCAGCATTTCCGGCGAATCGTCCAGGCCGCGCGTGACGATGCCCCCCTGGGCCCAGCCGCTGTTGCTGTCGGCAGGATCATGGGCGCGGGTGATGATGGTGATTTCGTGGTTGGTGTTTTCGCTCAGGCGCAGGGCCGCCGTCGCGCCGGCGATGCCGCAACCGATGACCAGCGTATGCGTCTGTAGCGCATCCACGGCGACTACTTCGGGATGGACAGCATACGGCTCAGCGCCAGGCGGGCGTAATGCTGGACGTCTTCCGGCACCGTGATCTGGTTGATGATCCGGCCTTCCACGAGATTTTCCAGCACCTCCGCCAGGTCCAGCGGACTGATGCGGTACATCGTGCTGCAGAGACAGGAGAAGGGCGAAAGCAACTGCACCATGCGGTCCGGATTGTCGTCTTTCAGACGATTGACCATGTGCATCTCCGTGCCCACGGCCCACTTGCTGCCGGGCGCGGCTGCCTCGACGGTGCGGATGATCGACGCAGTGGAGCCGACGTAATCGGCCTTCTCCACCACTTCCATCATGCATTCCGGATGCACGATGACGTTGATGTCCGGATGATGGCGGCGCCACAGATCAACGTGCTCGGGCCTGAACTGCTGATGCACGCTGCAATGCCCCTGCCAGAGCAACACCTTCGCGTTCAGTATCTCGTCATCGCTGAGGCCGCCGTAGGGCTCGAAGGGGTTCCACAGCACCATTTGCTCCAGCGGGATGCCCATGTCGCGGCCGGTGTTGCGGCCCAGATGCTGGTCCGGGAAAAAGAAGACCCGCTCCCGTTCGCTGAGCGCCATCTCCAGCGCGCCGCGGGCGTTGGAAGAGGTGCAAACCGTACCGCCGTGCTCACCGACGAAGGCCTTGAGGTTGGCCGCGCTGTTGATGTAGGTCACCGGCATGATGCTCCCGGCAGGGTCATCCGCCAGGACGTCGCCCAGTTCTTCCCAGGCCGTGAGCACCTGCTCAAGATTGGCCATGTCGGCCATGCTGCAGCCGGCCTTCATGTTGGGCAGGATGACCACCTGGTCCTCGCGGCCCAGAATGACGGCGCTCTCGGCCATGAAATGCACGCCGGCGAAGACGATGACCTTCGCCTTGACGCGCGCGCCTTCCACGCTCAGTTGATAACTGTCGCCTGTGAAATCGGCAAACTGCACCACCTCGTCACGCTGGTAGTGGTGACCCAGAATGACCACTTCATCGCCAAGGATGGCGCGCGCCCGACGGATACGGTCCTGCGCCGCCGCTTCCTGCTCGATGAGCGTCTCTTCCGCGGCAGCTTCCGCGATCATTACCTGGTCCATGATGCCTCTCCGTTCGCGAGCATTCTCATCGAACAGTCCAGCGCGGGCGCCGAATGCGTCAGGGCGCCGACGCTGATGTAGTCCACGCCAGTCGCCGCCACCGCCGGAACGCGTTCCAGCGTCATGTTGCCGGAGGCTTCCAGCGGCACGCGGCCGGCGGCCATGACGACGGCCTCGCGCAACTCCACCAATGACATATTGTCCAGCAAAATGCGCCCGGGCGCCAGTCCCAGCGCTTCCTCCAGCTGGGACAGTTGCTCAACCTCAATGATGACCGGCAAGCCCTGCGCCGCCGCGCAGGCCCGTATCCGCAGGAGCGCGGCGGTGATGCCGCCGGCAGCGGCGATGTGGTTTTCCTTGATGAGCAGCGCATCATACAGCCCGTGGCGATGATTGCTGCCACCGCCCATACGCACCGCGTACTTCTCCAGCCGGCGCCAGCCAGGCGTCGTCTTGCGGGTATCCAGGATGACGGCCTTCGTGCCGGCGACCGCATCGACGAATCGCCGTGTCAGCGTGGCGATGCCGCTCAAATGCTGCAGGAAATTCAACGCCGTGCGCTCCGCACCCAGCAGGGAGACGGCGCGCCCCTCAAGCTCACACAGCAGGTCGCCGGTCTTCGCCCGCTCGCCGTCCGCCCTGTGCAGGCGCAACTGCGTGCCGGCATCCAGCTCGCGAAACACCTGCGCCACCACGCTGAGGCCCGCCAGCACGCCCTCCCCCTTCGCCACAATTTGCGCCCGCGCCGGTAAACCCGCGACCAGGGTCGCGAGCGACGTAATATCGCCCCGCTCACCGAGGTCTTCAGCGAGCGCCAGACGTAGCAGTGCGTCAGGGCAGTCCACGACCGTCACGGTAGCTCCCTGCCTGAAATGCTGTGGGACTGTACGGTTCCTGGCCGTTTGCGACCTGATTTAATCCTATTGTTACGCTCAACTTCTGTCAAGCAGACCGGCCCCGGCCCTGCGGCAGCTGACGCAAGACGTCGCCGGCAACGCGCATCGCGCCGGATACCACGCCGGCGGTCGACTGGCCGGGGAAGATGGAGTCGCCCACCAGGCGGAGATTCGGCAGGCCGCAGCGTGGGCCCCGTGCCCGCAGCAGCGACGTGACCGGGAAGCCCCCGGCCAGCCCGAGGTGCCTGCCGGTGTAGTAGTGCCAGGTGAGCGGTGTGCCGGCGAGTTGCAGGCGTATGCCACGGCGAATGCCTGGCAGCGCGCGTTCCATGCCTGTCAGCAACCGTTCGACGTACTCTGCCTTGCGGGCTTCGTATCTGGCTGGACTGGTATGGAACAGGGATCGCCAGTCATTTGCCCTGGTATGGGTGGATACGGTCACCGCCCGCTGACCGGCCGGCGCGCGGCCGGCATCCCACCGGGGCGACAGGGAAACAAACAGACTGTTGCCCTCGCCCAGGGGCCCGGCCAGACTTTCAATCACCTGATGATGATCGGCGCCGGCTTCCGGCACTGCGCCGTCTTCCACTCCCAGATGCAGCACAAAGGCGCCCAGGCCCGGCCTGAGGGAGCGCACTTCACGGCGTAGCCCGGCCGGGGCTGCAGCCCCCAGCAAAGCGACGAGGTTCCAGGGGGTGACGTTGGCAATGACGAAATCGGCCTCCAGGAAGTATTCACTGCGTCCACGACGCCCGCTGCGGACCCGCACGCCCTTTGCCCTGCCGTCCCTGACGACAATGTGCGTCACGCGCTGCCGCAGCCGCAGCTCTCCGTCCGTTTCCTGCAGACGCCTGGCCAGGACCTGCGCCAGGGCCCCCATGCCGCCCGCCACCTGCATCGTTCCCTGGCGCGGCAGGTCCAGCGCCGTGGCGCCCCACAGGGCATTGACCGCTTCACTCGTCGCCTGGGCGGAAATGAGCAACTGTGCATCCAGCAGGCGCCGGAATTCCCGGTCGTGCTTCAGGCCGGCGGCATTCAGCCAGTCCGCGACGCTGCGCAAGGCGTATGGCAGATATTTCGCTCCCTGCGGCGCGGAACGCAGCAGGTCACGGCCCAGCTGCAGGACCTCATGCGCATCGCCCGGCGGCCATGTCAGGCCGGCGCTGCCCAGCTGCCAGCCAACTGCGGCCAGCTGCGTCTGCTTGCGCCAGAAGGCTTCGCTGCCAGGGAAGGCCCGCAACAGGTCCGCCCTGTCCCGGCCCAGGGCAATGCTGCGATCCGGCAAGTGGACGACCCAGGCCGGCTCCTGTTCGCGTACCGGCCAGCGGATATCGAGCAGACGCGCCAGCCGCTCGTGAGGCCCGTCTGGCTGAAAGCCGCCGGCGACGGTGGCGCCGGCATCGAAGCGGAAGCCCTTGTGGTAGAAGGTGCCCGCGCAGCCGCCTGCGTAGACGTGGGCCTCCAGCACAGTCACCGCGCAGCCGGCGCGCGCCAGCAGGGCGGCGACAGCCAGACCGCCCATGCCACCGCCAATGACAATGACCCGCCGTTCGCTCAGGACGCCTCTGCCAGCGCGCGGCGCGTGCGCCAGTGGCGATACACGAACAGTAGCCTGAGGGCCGGTCCGTCGAAGAGCAGACGGGTCAGCAGGCCGCGCCAGCCTGGCCTGTGCGCCAGGGTGATGCGATCGGTCAGCGCCACCCCCCGTTCCTGCGCCTCAAAGATGTGCTGGTGGACCCAGCAGGCAAGTGGCCCGTCAATCAGACGGTCGGTGAAGGAATGGGCCGTCGGTCCGGCTTCGTGCCGCGCCAGCCAACGAATGGCGAGTGGCCCTGGCCCCATGCGCAACACGACCTCGCCCTCGGTCAATGAACGGCGCCTGTCCTGCTCAATTCGCAACTGCAGGAACGGCGGCGCAAGACGTTCAAATGCCATTGGGGCTTCATGGAAACGCTGCAGGGCCTGCAAGGTGCCCGGCATTTCGCTGCGATGGACAAAGACCCTGTACCCTTCAGGACTCGCGTTCATGGTAGACTCGATGATGTGAAGTGAACCCTTGTGGCACTTTAACGTAGTCTGACATAATCGCCGATCAGATGAGGGCCATTCTAATGAAGTTCACATTCCGATTTGTCACTGTACTGGTACTGCTGGCAGCGCTGGCCGGCACAGTCCGGGCTGACTTTCACGACGTCGTTTTCTGCGGCGATCTGCCCGCTGCAGACTGTATCCTGCTGGAAGCGGCGCAGGAGAACGCAGCGCAGCAAACCAGCGGCAGCGGCGTCCTCGACCTGGATCTGCTCATGCGCGATCTGGATGAAGAGGCCATGGGCGATTTTCTCATCGCTCTCGATGCCGACGTCGTCTGGAGCGGAGATCTCTCCGGCCTGGAGGAGATGGGTGCCGCGTCACTGGGCATGATGGACGATCCGGCAGTCATGATGACGATGCTGGGTGAACTGTTCGCGCAATTCAACGGCAGGTTCACCGTGTCGTTGCAGACGCCACAGGGCCTGCCGGGCATGACGGCTGACGACTTCCCCGAGGAGTTGCTGTCCGGTATTTCGATGGAAGCGCGCCTGGTTGATGGCAACCTGTATTTTGATCTTTCCAGCCTGGCGACCATCATGCCGGCCGAAGATGGCGTGCCGAGCGGCTGGTTGGGCTTCAACCTTATGGAGTTGCTGGAAGCGGGCATGGCTGCTGAAGGCATGTCAGAGAGCATGAAGGACCCGCGCGGCAGCGGCGACGATGCCATGGCCGAAGCCGACGCTGAAATGGAAGCGGCCATGGCCGAGATGGAAGCCATGATTGCCGCCTGGTCAGACCCTGACGTCCTGGCGGAGTTTGTGTCCGTCGAACGCCTGGAAGACGAGACGATCGCCGATCAGCTGGTGGCCGTGTTCAGGACCGGGGTTGATCTTGTGGCGCTGTTCAACAGCGACGCATTTTCCGACCTGTTGCTGGCAGGCACCGAAATGGGTGAAATCGACGAGGATGAGTTGCGGTACATGTCCATGATGATGGATATGCTTGGTAGTGACATTGACATCGAGGCCACCACCTACATCAGCATTGACGAGGCGCTGCCGGTGCGTGACGTATTCCACATGGCCTGGGACATGGCTGACATGATGGCTTTCATGAGTGAGAGTGAGGACGCCCTCCCTTACGTCCAGGTCGATTACCAAATGGACTACGGCTATCCCGCAGAGGCGCCCACCGTGACGGTGCCGGAAAACGCCTTCATCATCTCGCCCGGCCTGCTGATGGCCGGCGCAGACGCCTGACCCGCTGACGCGCCACGCCGCTTCAGGCGTGCGCCCTGCCATAACCTGCGTTACCATCGCCCCCTGATACTGCACACAAATGCAAATCAGGGGGCGACATGATGCATGCCGCCGCCGTCGCCGCAGACGGCGGGCTCCTTTCAGAAGACCTCATCCGCGAGACCCTGCACGACGGTCTGGCAGGGCGATTCGCCGGCGCGCGCGTGCTGGCCCTCATTCCGGACCGCACGCGAACCCTGCCCCTGCCCCAACTCTTCCCGCTACTGGTCGAGTGTCTGGCCGATACCCGTCAGCTTGACTTCATGGTCGCCCTCGGCACCCATCCGCCCCTGAGTGAAGCGGAACTTTGCGGCCTGGTGGGTCTGACGCCGACGCAATACCAGGAGCGCTATCCGGCCATCCAGCTGCTCAACCACGAATGGGACAACCCGGCAGCGTTGACTGAACTGGGCGTCATCAGCGACGACCAGTTGCGTGAACTGTGCGGGCCGGCGTGGCATCACTCGCTGGGCGGCGACGTGAAAGTCAACCTCAACCGCGCTGTCCTGGAGTACGATCACATTCTCATCATCGGCCCGAGTTTCCCGCATGAGGTGGTGGGCATCTCGGGCGGCGCGAAATATCTCTACCCCGGGATATCCGGGCCGCAACTCATCAACAAGTTTCACTGGCTGGGCGCCCTCATCACCACCATGAAGATCATCGGCCTCAGGGACACGCCGGTACGCGACATCATTCACCAGGCGGCGGAGTTGCTGCCGACGCCGCTCAGTCTGCTCGCCCTGGTTGTCGTGGACGACGGCCTGGCCGGTATGTTCATCGGCGACCACGTCAGCGCCTGGGATGCCGCCGCCAGGCTGTCGCAACAGAAGCACATACGCCTGGTGGACCGACCCTTTGCGCGGGTGCTGTCCTGGTGCCCGCCGATGTACGACGAGCTATGGACCGGCGGCAAGGCCATGTACAAGCTCGAACCCGCCGTGGCTGATGGCGGCGAGCTGGTCATCTACGCGCCGCATCTGGACACGGTCAGCGTCACCCACGGCCGCTACATTTACGAACTCGGCTACCACGTGCTGCCCTGGTTCCTGCAGGACTGGTCGCGTTACCAGGACTATCCCACCAGCGTCATCGCCCACAGCACGCACGTCAAGGGCATCGGCAACGTGGCGGACGGGGTCGAGGAACCCCGGATTCAGGTCACGCTGGCGTCGCGCATCTCCCGCGAGGACTGCGCCACGCTCAATCTTGCTTACCGGGACCCTGACCAGCTGGACCTGCAGGCCTGGCGTGACTGTGAAGACACGCTGTTCGTGCCAAAGGCCGGCGAAACCCTGTACCGCGTCAGGGGTGACCGGCGCTGTGGCGCCGGCTGATCCGCCGCCCGTGAACGACTTCAGCGTCGACGAACTCATTTCGGTTTGCATTGCGCGCCAGGTCGTGGACGGTGAAGTGCTGGCGCAGGGGATCAACACCCCGCTGGTGCTGGCCGGCTTCATTCTGGCGAAGTGCACCCACGCCCCGAACATCCGCTTCGCCTGCGCCATCGGACAGTCACTTTGCCAGGAGTGGGCGCCCCTTTCCGTCTCGCGGGTTGAGGACCGCTGGCTGAACAAGTCCCTGCTGAACGTCGGCTTTGCAACCGCCGCGGCTGACCTCCTGCCTGGCTATCATCCAAAGGAGTTTTTTCGCCCGGCCCAGATTGACGCCGCCGGCAACAGCAACAATCTGGCCATTGGCGCGGATTACCGGCGCCCCCGTCTGCGCTTGCCTGGCAGCGGCGGCATCCCGGACGTCAGCCCGGATGAACGCCCGCTCTATTTTTACGTGCCGCGCCACTCCCGCGTGACCTTCGTCAGTCGTTGTGACGTCATCAGTGGCGTGGGTCACGCGCCCTGGCGCAAGCCAGGCAGCGGCCCCCGCTATCTCATCAGTGATCTTGGTCAGTTCGACTGGCACAGGGGACGCATGCGGCTGACAAGCTGGCATCCCGGCGTTGATCCCGGGCGAATCCGGCGCAAGACCGGCTTTGAACTGCCGGTGGCGCCGGAGGCCGGCGAGACCCCGCCGCCGACCGACGAAGAACTCCGTCTGTTGCGCGAGGAGATCGATCCCCTGGGGGTGCGCAAGCTGGAGACCCTCGCCGGCGGCGCCCGCAAGGACCTGTTGCGCTCGATTCTGCAGGCCGAGGGGACGCTCTAGCCAGGAGCGATGACCCAGTCTCCCAGTGTCGCAAAGCGATCGCTGACGACGCCGGCCGCGCCCGGCTGCACGCCGCTGACGCGCCTGGCAGTTGCGTAACTGGCCAGCGGGTAGTAGAGCGGAATGGCGATGGCGCGTTCCGCAAAGAGGTCCTGCAGCTCCAGGTACAGTGCCTTGCGATTGATGTTCCAGGGCTCGCGTCGGGCGCGCTCCAGCAACTCGGACAGGCGTCGATCGTCCACCCCGCCAAAGTTGAGCCCCGGCTGGAATTGCCCTTCGTGCCAGTACGCATAGACGTCCGGATCTGTGCTGGGCCCCGCGTGAATCTCCATTAGCGCTGCATCGAAATCGCCGGACTGCAGGGCAGCCTGAAAGTCATCGGGAGCCCGGGCGTCCAGTTGCGCGTCAATGCCGGCGCGCCCCCACTGGCCGACGAATTCCTGCATCATGGCCACCAGGGCCGGGTCCTGCGGTGTAACAATCGTAAAGGCCAGTCCTGCCTCGCCTGCCTCCGCGACGGCGCTGACGTCACGTGAGTGTGCCGCCTGCAGCAACCAGCGCGCAGCGTCCAGATCTTCCTCCGGCCACTCCAGCCCTGCCGACCACGCCCAGGTTGCCGGCCAGAGTGGACTGTTCGCCACAACTGCCCGGTCCTGCAACAGCCGTTCGACGACCGACCGGCGGCTGATGCTGGTGGCCAGCGCCAGGCGGACGCGCTGGTCGCGGAAAAAGGCTGTATCTTCCCGCTGCCAGTTGAATATCAGAATCCCCAGGCCCGGGATGGTTGAGTTGGTAACCCGCAGCCCGGCATCCCGGGCCACGTTGAGCAGGGCCACACGTTCCTGCCAGGTCCGGGCCAGCAAGCCGTCAATGGCTCCTGCATGCATGGCCCGCAGCGCATCTTCAAATGACGCGAACAGGTCGAGGCGGATTCTGTCGATGGACGGTGGATTCGCATCATTTCTGCCAATCCAGACGGGCGCCGGCCGCAAATCGACCTGCGTCAAGGTACCATCCTCGCGGCCACGCAGGGCTTCCAGTTGCCAGGCCCCGGTGCCGACGGGCGTGAGATTGAAGGGATGGTCCTGCAGGCGGCCGGCCGGTGTACCGCGCAAGGCATGCCAGGGAAGAACGGGCAGCCGGAGTTTGTCCAGAAAGCTGCCCAGCGGCTGCGTCAGCCGAAAGCGCAACACGTTGGCAGCCAGCACCTCAACTTCCACCGTGCGCCAGAATTGCGCCAGCTGCGGGTCTCCGGGAAAATCCGGGTCCTGCACCAGGGAATACGTGAACAGCACGTCAGTCGCGCTAAACGGGATCCCGTCCTGCCACAACACGTCGTCGCGCAGGGTAACAACGTATTCAAGACCCCTGGCAGCGATGAGCCAGTCCCTGGCCAGGGCCGGCACCGGCTCACCGTGCGCGTTCAGTCTGGTCAGCCCCTCGAAAATCAGGCCGCTGATATCCGCTTCCGGCGAACCGGGCCCGGCCAGCAGAGGGTTCAGCTGGCGCACAGGGCCGACCAGGCCCTCGCGAAAGGTCGTGACTGCGAAGCCATCTTCGTCGGGAACCTCAGGCAGCGCTGCCACGGTGTCGCCAACGGCGGCGACGACAGTGCCGATCAAATCCGGTACGGCAGTGGCGACAGGGGAAATCTCCGGTGTGCCCTCAGGGGCGCGCCACAATACGGCGGCCCCGAGCAGCAGGCCTGCCAGCAGGAAAAGCAGCAATTGCCAGCGACAGCCGCGCAGCATTGCCGCCTTCCAAAGCCCCCTGGGCTTCTGTTACTGGAAGACCAGAACGGCGACGATTGATATTGCCAGGAAAAGCACCGCGATGATGATCGTGATCTGGTACAGGGTCTTCTCGAGACCGCGCCGTGTACGCGCTATCCCGCCGCCTGCCTCGCCACCCAGCAACGACCCCAGCCCGCCCCCCTTGACCTGCAGGAGGATCAGCACGATCAACAGCAATGAAATGATGACAGCCGCAACCTGCAGCGCAGCCTGAATGTCCATGCCCGGCTCCCGATCCTTGCGGGCCGGCAGTGTAGCAGGCCGTCACCCTTTCTTCAAGCGTGGACAGCCAAAGCGCACTGCGCTATGCTGCGCCATTCGCTTCTGACACGTCAGGAATGTGATGTATTCGCCGGTTCTCCTGCTCGTCCTGGACGGCTGGGGCATTCGGGACATGCAGGAAGGCAATGCCGTGGCGCTGGCCCGTACGCCCCGGCACGATGCCTGGCTGCGGAGCTACGAGCGCGCCATTTTGCAAAGTTCCGGCGAGGCAGTCGGCCTGGTGCCCGGGCAAATGGGCAACTCTGAAGTGGGGCACCTCAATCTCGGCGCCGGCCGGGTCGTGTATCAGGACATCAGCCGTATCGACCTGGCCATCAATGACGGTTCCCTTGCCGGCAACCCGGAGCTGCAGGGGGCCCTGAACCGGGTGCGCGCTCAGGGCGGCAAATTGCACCTGATCGGCTTGCTGGGGCCGGGCGGCGTGCACAGCCATCAGCGTCATTTGCATGCCACACTGGAAATTGCCGCCGCCGCGGAAGTCGACCCCGTACTGCACGTCATCAGCGACGGGCGGGATACGCCGCTTGATGGCAGCGCCGGCTATCTGCTCGACCTTGAGACGGCCCGCAAGGCGACTGGCGTGGGCCGCATCGCCACCCTGTCCGGGCGCTACTTCGCGATGGACCGCGACCGGCGTTGGGAGCGCACAAGGCAGGCCTTCGACGCCATGACATGGCGTCGGGGCCACCAGGCCAGTGACGTCCACGCAGCGCTGCAGGCCGCCAGAGAGCGTGGCGAAAGCGACGAATTCATCACGCCAACAGTCGTCGGCAACGAGAAACTCGCCATTGAATCAGGCGACACCCTGCTCTTTTACAATTTCCGTGCCGATCGCATGCGTCAGTTGCTGCAGGCCTTCACGGGCGCCGGCGACGATGCCGGCGGCGCTTTCGACGTTCCCCAGGGACTGGACATCCTGACCTTCACCCGTTACATGGATGGCCTGCCCGTGACCGTGCTCTTTCCCGTTGAACAGCTTGACAACACACTGACGGAATGGCTCAGCAGGATGGGCCGCCGTCAGTATCACAGCGCTGAAACCGAGAAATACCCGCACGTCACCTTCTTCTTCAATGGTCGCCGCGAGGCGCCCTGGCCAGGTGAAAGCCGCGCCATCATCCCTTCACCCAAAGTGGCCACCTATGATCTCGCTCCCGAAATGAGCGCGCGCGAACTGACCGCGAAAACGCTGACGCGCCTGGATGAACAGGATGACGACTTCCTGCTCGTCAACTTCGCCAATCCGGACATGGTGGGCCACACCGGTTCGCTGGCGGCAGCCACGGCAGCCGTCGAGTGCGTCGACGAATGCGCCGGTCAACTCGTCGACGCCGTGCTGGCCAGGGGCGGCGTGGCGCTGGTCACAGCCGACCACGGCAATTGCGAACGAATGATCGACCTGGACACGGGCGGGCCGCACACCTGGCACACCACGGGGCCGGTCGCCCTGCACGTCATCGGCGGTCGCTATCATGCCCTGCGCGATTGCGGCATTCTGGCGGACGTCGCCCCCACCATCCTCGATTTGCTGGGCGTTGAGGCGCCGCCGGAAATGACGGGGCAGAGTCTTTTGCTGTCCTGACGACGCGCTGGCGTGCGGCCCGGGCCTGCGTTAACCTTTTGCAGTTCTCATCGCGTGGCGGAGGCAAAAATGGCAAGAGTCCTGATCGTGCATGGTGGCTGGGAAGGGCACGAGCCGGCGGGGGTCGCGTCCCTGCTGGCCGGTTCGCTAAAAAGTCAGGGGGCCAGTGTCGTGGTAGACACCACGCTGGACGCCTTTGTTGGCAATGACCTGGACAACTTTGACGTGCTGGTGCCGGTCTGGACCATGGGCGAGATCAGCAACGAGCAGCTCATACCGGTGTTGCGCGCCGTGCACGACCGGGGCGTGGGCATAGGCGGTGTGCATGGCGGCATGTGCGATGCCTTTCGTCAGCAGACGGAGTGGCAGTTCATGTGTGGCGGCCAATGGGTCGCGCATCCCGGCAACGACGGCGTACATTACACGGTTGAAATGAACCCTGCCGAGCCGGACCCCATAACGGCGGGCGTGCCCACCCTGCACGTGTGCTCCGAGCAGTACTACATGCACGTCGACCCCTGTATTCGCGTGCTGGCGACGACCACTTTCGGCGATGGCACGGTGATGCCCGTCGTATGGACCAAACACTATGGCAAGGGGCGCGTGTTCTATTGTTCGCTCGGGCATCAGGTCAACGTCATCGAACCCCCTGAAATCCTGGCGATGATCACGCGCGGCCTGCTGTGGGCGGCGGAGGGTCACCACTGAGACGGCCTGGCGACGACCACGTTCTTTGTTAGCTTTTGCCAATCAGACACCTCTGACCGTCCCGGCCGGGCATCGAAAGACCTGATATCCCGGGCAATCCGGGGTGATTTTCCAGGGTTTGCGCCGGCATTTTGCGGAAACTTGCAAAATGTCGGCGTTTCTGTTGTTAATTTCTTACAGTGCTATCGTTATTCTGCCTTTTCATAATGCACAGTCGTCCACGTGGTCAATCGGAGGAGTAGTACGCATGCACTACAGGCGAATCGGATTCCGGCTGTTGATCCTGTTCGTTCTGGCCTGGGCCGTCGGCACTTTGGTGACCGCGACGGTCTTCGCCCAGGAGGACGCTGCAGGAGAGGAGGCCGCCGCGGAAGAAACGATGGAAGTTGCCATGGCCAGCGCCGAAGACCTTGGCGCTGTCGTCAGCAATCTGGATACAGTCTGGATGCTGCTCGCCGGTTTCCTCGTGTTCTTCATGCAGGCGGGCTTTGGTCTGCTTGAGGCAGGCCTGGTACGGGCCCGCAACGTGGTCAACATTCTGATGAAGAATGTCTTTGACCTTTCCATTGGCGCTGTCGGCTACTGGGCCATCGGCTTTGGCCTGATGTTCGGCGCCGGCAACGGCTTTTTCGGCCAGGAGTGGTTCTTCCTGAGTGACCTGCCGGAAATCTATCCCGGGCTCAGTGTGCCGAGCTACGCCTTCTTCTTCTTCCAGTTTGCCTTCGCCGCCACGGCGGCCACCATCGCCAGCGGTGCGATGGCCGGCAGGACGGACTTCAGGGGCTACCTGCTTTACAGCCTCGTCGTGACCGTCATCATCTACCCCGTCGTCGGTCACTGGATCTGGGGCGGCGGCTGGATTGCCGAAACGGGCTTTCACGATTTCGCCGGCTCAACCGTGGTTCATTCAACCGGGGCCTGGGTGGGTCTGGTCGGCGCGATCTTCCTCGGTCCGCGCACCTACCGCTTCGGTCGGGCCGGTGGCCCCATGCCCGGCCACAGCATGACCCTGGCCGCGCTCGGCACCCTGATCCTCTGGCTCGGCTGGTTCGGCTTCAACCCCGGCAGTCAGCTGGATTCCGACGCCGTCAGCATCGCGCGCATCACGGTCACCACCAATCTCGCGGCTGCGGCCGGCGCATTGGTAGCCATGTTTGTCGGCTGGTATCATGGTGGCAAGCCACAACTCCCCTGGGGTCTGAATGGCGCGCTCGCCGGACTGGTGTCCATCACGGCGCCCTGCGCCGTCGTCACCCCGCTGGAGGCCATTGTCATTGGCGCCATTGGCGGTGTTATCATGTACATCGGTGTCAACACGCTGGAACGCATGGAGATCGATGACGTGGTCGGCGCTGTGTCCGTGCATGGCTTTTGTGGCGTCTGGGGCACCCTGTCCGTCGGCCTGTTCATGGCCGAGGCCGGTCTCTTCCATGGCGGTGGGCTGGACCAGTTGATTACGCAGCTGGTTGGCGTGGTGGCGGTTGCCGTTTTCGTGCTGGTCGCTTCCTGGATCATGTTCAGCATCATCCGCTCGACCGTCGGCCTGCGCGCCACGCCCGAGGCAGAGCAACTCGGCCTCGACATTTTCGAACATGCCGCTGTGGCCTACCCCGAGTTCACCAACGCGCCCAGCGAACCCACACCGGTCAACAACAGATAGCGAGGGGGCTATCCATGATCAAGAAGATCGAGGCAATCATTCGCTCCGAGAAGCTCAGTTCCACCATCAAGGAACTGTCCGCCATCGGCATCGTGGGGCTTACGATTCAGCCCGTCAAGGGACGCGGCCGCGGCGTCGGCATGCAACTGCAGTGGCGCGGGACGCTCTACAACGTCGACCTGTTGCCGCGGACCATGATCACCACAATCGTCAGTGAAGGCAACGTTGACGAAACCGTCCAGGCCATCATGCGCGGCGCCGCCACCGGCGAACACGGCGACGGCGTCATCTTCGTCTCACCCGTGGAACACATTATCCGCATCAGCAGCGGTGAGACGGACCGCGAGGCCATCAGCTATCAGGGTGACATCGACACGCGCAGCTAACAGCGCGCCGGCAGTCGTCAGGCCTGATCAGGTTACGGGGCTGGTTCGCCAGCCCCTTTTTGCTTGTCTGCCCGGAGGGATGGCATGGACATACGCGTGAGTACGGGAAGTCTCGCGACCAGTGCAACGGATGCACAGGTCCTGTTTCTTGCGGAGGGCCGGCAGGTCCCGCAGGACTGTCACCCGGCACTGGCCGGGCCGCTGGCAGCGCTGCTTGCGAGCGGAGACTTCAGCGGCGCGGTCGACCGGCACGCCACGCTTTACCCGGCCGGCGACGGTCCGCGCCTGCTTGTGGCCGGCCTGGGGCCGGCAGACGGGCTCACAGCCGCTACCCTGCGCAGGGCGGCCGCGCACGCGTTACGCGCAGCCGCCAAACTTAAGGTCCACGACGTGACGCTGGCCCTTCCGGCAGGGCTGCCCCCTGCCCTGGCGGCTGAAGCCGTCAGCGAGGGCGCCATGCTGGGGCTTTATCAATACCGCGGCTACAAGTCTTCTGCGGAAAGCGGAAGGACACTGCGCCGGATCGACATGGTTACCGCCCGCGACAGTGACCTGGATGCCGCCCGGGACGGCGCCAACAGGGGCAGGACAGTTGCCGCCGCTGCCTGCCTGGCGCGCGACCTGGTCAATGCGCCGGCCAACTATTGCACGCCGGCCGTCCTGGCCGATGCGGCGGGCGCCCTTCCTGGCCTGCAGGTTGAGGTGCTGGAGCGCGCGCAAATGGAGTCTCTGGGCATGGGCGCCCTGCTGGGCGTTGCCCAGGGGAGCGAGACGGCGCCCAAATTCATCATCATGGAACACAACGCTGACCTGGCAGACAGCCTGGACACCCTGGTGCTGGCCGGCAAGGGCATCACCTTTGATACCGGCGGTTACAGCATGAAGAGCGTCACCGGCATGGTCGGCATGAAAAGCGACATGGGCGGCGGCGCCGCGGTCATCGGCGCCATGCAGGCCATCGGCGCCCTGCAGCCGGACCTGCACGTCGTGGGGCTCGTCCCTGCCGTGGATAACCTGGTCAGCGCCCGGGCCATTCGTCCGCAGGACGTGCTCAGGGCCGGCAATGGCCTGACCATTGAAATCATCAGCACCGACGCCGAGGGACGGTTGATTCTCGCCGATGCGCTGGTTTATGCCGAACGATATCGGCCCGCCGCCGTCATCGACATTGCCACGCTCACCGGCTCCTGCGTGACGGCGCTGGGCACTGCCGCCGCCGGCCTCTTCAGCAACCATGACGGTTTGCGCGATGCCCTGCTTGCGGCAGCGGCCCGCAGCGAGGAACGTCTGTGGCCGCTGCCCCTGTTTCCGGAGTATGACAGGGCGCTGGATTCCCAGGTAGCGGACCTCAAAAACAGCGCCCCGCCACACAGCGGCGTCGGGGCCTCGGCGGCCTTCCTGCAACGCTTCAACACCTGCCCCGCCTGGGCGCATCTCGATATCGCCGGCGTAGTCGGCATTGAGGGGCTGGGCAGCATCGACCGCAGCGTTCCCACGTTGCCGGAAAGGGGCGCGACCGGCTTCGGTGCCCGCCTGTTCATTGACCTGGTGCGCCACTGGCAGGCGCCTGACTAATCAACCCGCCCCTGCGGCCAGTAGTCGTACTCCATGTGCCGCGCCGTCAGGACGGCGTGTTCGGCGCCCAACAGGCGCTCGACGACGTGCAGCGACATGTCGATGCCGGCAGAAATGCCGGCCGAGGTGATGATGCGTCCGTTATCGACGTAACGGGTGTCGGCCAGCACCTGGGTATCCGGCGCCAGCGCCGCCAGCAGGTCCAGCGAACCCCAATGCGTGGTCGCCCGCAAGCCCTGCAGCAGGCCGGCCCGGGCCAGCAACAGGGAACCGGTGCAAACCGACAATGTCAATTCACAGCGCGCGTCCTGCCCGCGAATCCATTCCAGCAGGGTTTCATCCTGCAACAGCGGCCGGGTGCCCTGCCCTCCGGGAATGACGAGCAGGTCCGGCGGCGGACAGTCCTGCAGCACGAAATCAGGATTGACGCTGAGGCCGTTGCGGGCGACGACCGGCCCGGATCTGCCGGCCACCGTGCAGACGTGAAACGGCGGCGGACTGGCGCGGTTGGCCGCCACCGAAAAGACCTCGTAAGGGCCGCAGAAATCCAGCAGCTCCACGTCATCAAAGATCAAAATGGCCACGTTGCGGGTCTCAGTCACGGGACACTTTCTCGTCCAGCGCGCCTTCCAGGCGCAGCAGCCAGCGTTTGCTGTCGATTCCCCGCCCGCCGCTGTAGCCGGTCAGGCGACCGTCGCTGCCAACCACGCGGTGGCAGGGCACGATGATGGGCACGGGATTGCGCCCCAGCGCCTGGCCCACGGCCCGGCTGGCGCGGGGCGAACCCAGCTGGCGGGCCAACTGGCCATAGGTGCGCAGCGACCCGGCCGGGATGGCGCCGGCCTGCTGCAGCACCCGACGCTGAAAGAATGTCATTTCGTTCAGGTCCACGGCCAGGGAAAAGGTCATTGACCTGCCGGAAAAGTAGGCGTCAAGCTCGTCGCGCGCCTCCCGCAGGGCGTCGGGATTCCGTTGTGACCGGGCGCGCCCCGGCAGCGAAGCGCGGAACCGGTCCTCCGCCACGTCAAACATCAGCCGGCACAATCCCGCCTGGCTGCGCGCCACGTACAGCGCTCCAAGTGGCGACTCCATCTCCATCCATTCGACCAGCGGCGCCGTGCGCGCGAACCAGTCCAGCACCCTGGCGCGCGATCGTCTGGTTTCTTCCGGCCTGGCTTGCATGGCTATGTCTCCCTTAATTCCTGACGCAGTCTGCGAATCCCCAGCGACACGTTCGCCCGCGCGCTTTCCTCCGAACACTTCATGATCCCTGCAAGCTCCCGGTAGCGCATTTCCCGACCGTAGCGCAGCAACACGGCGGCGCGTTGCCGCGGCGGCAACTCCCCGATGCGGGCAAGCGCCAGCTCCAGGGCGGCAGCCGGCTCCAGCGTCTCTTCCGGCAGCCCTTCGGTCGCCGGCAGGTCCATGTGATCTGCCAGCGGCACTTCACGACGATGGCGTCCCAGCGCTGTCAGCGCGCAGTTGGTCGCTATGCGATACAGCCAGGCGCGAACGTTGCTGCCCCTGCGCAGTCGATCGTATGCCTGCCAGGCGCGTAGCCAGGTCTCCTGCATGACGTCGGCGGCATCCAGCCGTGAATCGCGCAGCATGTACCACAGATAGTGGAAAAGCTCGTCGTGGTAGTGCTCGATGAGTGTTTCGAAGCGGGGCAAGGCGTTTTCTCTCCTGGTTCTGTATTGTTAACTCCCACCGCACAGAAATGTGAAATAATGCATGCAGGCCGGTCTGCGTGCGTCGGGAGTCCCCTGATTTCAGTTGAGGGCGTCTGGTGGCGACGGGCGCCGCGGTTGCCTCAATCCGCCGCGGGTGAAGAGTCAGTATGCACCAGGCGGACAAAACGGCGCTTGCCCACCTGCAGGACGGCGGGCAACATGTCCCTGGTGACCGTGGTCTGCACGTCCAGCACCGGAGCGTCGTTCAGACGAACGCCATTCTGTCGCATCAGGCGTCGCGCTTCAGCCCCGCTGCCCACCATCTCCAGCCGGCGCAGCAGGTCAAGCACCCGTTCTTCGCCGGCCAGGGCGACTTCGGCCATGTCCTGCGGGACTCCGCCTGAGCGGAATACCTCGTCCCAGCGCCGGCGGGCGGCCATGGCATCCCCGGGGCTGCAGAAAATGCTGACGATCTCCTGCGCCAGTTGCAACTTGACCTCGTTGGGGTGCAAACTGCCGTCCCGCAGGCCCTGTTGCATGGCATCCAGCTGCGCCGGAGACCAGCCCAAAATCAGCTTGTGATACATGGGCATGGCCTTGTCCGGCACGCTCATGACCTTGCCGAACATGTCCCATGGCTCGGACAGGAGCGGGATGTGGTTGCCCATGCTCTTGCTCATCTTGGCCTCGCCGTCAGTGCCGGGCAACAACTCACCCATGATGAGCGCGATCTGCGGCTTCTGGCCGAGCGCCTGTTGCAACTTGCGCCCGGCAACCAGGATATTGAAGAGCTGGTCCTGCCCGCCTACCTGAACGTCGGCCTCCTGGGCGACCGCGTCGTAACCCTGCATCAGGCCGTAAAACAGCTCGTGCAGGAAGATGGGAACACCGCCATCCAGACGCTTGCGGAAGTTTTCACGCACCAGGAATTGCTGCACGGTGAAGTTGCTGGCCAGGCGAATGATGTCCGCGAAGTCCAGCGGCGACAGCCACTCGTCGTTGTAGCGCACCCGCGTCAACTGCGGATCGAGTATCTTGAAGGCCTGTTCGGCGTAGGTTTGCGCGTTCAGCTGCACCTGTTCGCGCGTCAGTTGTTCCCGCGCTTCTTCCTTGTCCGACGGGTCACCGATCAGGCTGGTGAAGGACCCCACCAGAAAGGTCACGTCGTGCCCCAGTTCCTGAAACTGACGCAACTTGCGCATTGTGATCGTATGGCCCAGGTGCAGGTCAGAGGTGCGCGGGTCATAGCCACAGTAAACGCGCAGGGGGCGCTCTTCCCGTTCCGCTTCCAGCAGACGTTCGCGCAGTTCGGCGCGCATGGTGGCGGTCGTGTCCGCATCGCCGGACTCCGCGCCGGACATCAGCACGTCCACCTGTTCGTCAATTGTCATCGTGTGTGTTGTCGTCGTGACCACGTTCGCCTTCCCGCCCTGTTCGCGCGGCCAGTATAGCACAGGGGCAGGTCAGGTATCTGCCACACGCTGCAACCACAGCCCCGACAGTGCCGGCAGAACAAGTTTCAGACTGCAGGGATGACCATGGCAGGGATGGTCTTCAGCGATCAGTCGTCCACTGGCCCCTGTGCCACTCCCGCCAAACTCATTGGCGTCGCTGTTGAGCAGGACCTCATACGCTCCCGCCTCCGCCACGCCGAGACGATAGTCATGCAGCGTTTCCTGCGAAAAGTTGCAGATCACCTGAACCTGCCCGGCCGGATCTTCACCCTCGCGCCACCAGGCCAGCGTACTGTGTTGTGCATCATGGACGTCGATCCAGCGGAAACCCCCAGCATCGAAGTCGCGTTGCCACAGTGCCGGCAGTTCCCGGTAGAGGTGGTTTGCCCCGCGCACCAGATCGCGCAATCCGGCGTGCTGCGGCCAGTCAAGCAACTGCCAGTCAAGCGCGCGCGCTTCACTCCACTCGTTCCACTCGCCGATCTCCAGTCCCATGAAGGTCAGCTTTTTGCCGGGGTGAGCCAGCATGTACAGATACAGCAGGCGCAGGGTGGCGAATTGCTGCCACCAGTCGCCGGCCGGCTTGCCCAGCATGGAACCCTTCAGATGGACCACCTCGTCATGCGAGAGGGGCAGCACAAAGTTTTCGGAAAAGGCGTACATCAGCGAGAAAGTGATGCGTTCATGCAGCCGGCGACGGTCCGCCGGGTGAGCGCGCAGGTAGCGCAGGGTGTCGTTCATCCAGCCCATGTTCCACTTCAGCGTGAAGCCCAGTCCGCCTTCATGTACGGGCAGGGTCACACCGGGCCAGGCGCTCGCTTCCTCGGCGATGGTGACAGCGCCCGGGTATTCCGCATGCACGGCAACGTTGAAATCCCGCAGAAAGCGAATGGCCGCCAGGTTTTCGTTGCCGCCGTACTCGTTTGCAAGCGACTCGCCCTCTTCCCGGCCGAAGTTCAGGTAGAGCATTGATGAAACGGCGTCCACGCGCAGGCCGTCAACGTGATAGTGGCGCAACCAGAACAGGGCGTTGGAGAGCAGGAAGTTGCGCACCTCGTTGCGTCCGAAATTGAACATGCGCGTGCCCCACTGCGGCTGTTCTCCCAGGCGCGCATCGGCGTGTGAATACAAATGGGTGCCGTCAAAGCGCGACAGACCGTGGTCATCGCGCGGGAAGTGCGCCGGCACCCAGTCCAGCAGCACCCCAATGCCGGCCTGGTGACAGGCATCCACGAAAGCCATGAAGTCCTGCGGCTCACCGTAGCGACTGGTCAGGGCATGGAAGCCGGTCACCTGATAGCCCCAGGAGGCGTCCAGCGGGTGCTCGGCCAGCGGCAGAAACTCAACGTGGGTGTAACCCATCTCACACAGCCAGGGGATGAGTTCTGCCGCCAGGTCGCGGAAGTTCAGCAGAGTGCCATCCTCCCGCCGCCGCCAGGAGCCGGCATGCATTTCGTAGATGAGCATGGGTCCGCGCAGCACAGCGTCCACTGCCCGCGCTTCCAGCCACGCCGCATCATTCCATTCATACCCACCGAGGTCCGCGACAATGGACGCGGTCTTCGGACGCAGTTCGCTGCGAAAGGCGTAGGGGTCGGCCTTCTGCGCGTTGTAGTCGCCGTGGCCGACCACGTCGTATTTGTAGACGGCGCCGGCGGCCAGCCCCGGGATGAACAGTTCATGGATGCCGCTGGCCTCCCGGGGCTGCATGGGGTGCAAACGCGGGTCCCAGCCGTTGAAATCGCCCACCACGCTGACGCGCCAGGCGTTTGGCGCCCAGACGGCGAAATTGACCCCCTCTACGCCATCGACGCGGCGCAGTTGCGCGCCAAGCTTTTCGTAGCTGTCGCGCAGGTTGCCCTGACCGTAAAGAAAACGATCGTAGTCCGTCAGCAGGGGATCGCGAAAGGCATAGGGGTCGTGAAAGCAGGTCGTGCAGCCGGCTTCATCATGTGCTTCAAAATGGAATCTTGACCAGTCGCCGGTGACGGTCGCGCAGAAATACCCGTTGACCCCCGTTTGCTCCAGGGGAACGCGTTCGCCGTTCAACCCGTTGCAGGCAATGAGGCGGCGCGCCGCCGGACGAAAGGCCCTCAGACGTACGCGTCCGTCCGGGAGGCGCAGCGGCCCCAGCACCTCGAAGGGCATCCCGCAGCTGCCGGCTGCGAGAGCCGCGATCAGTTCCTCTTCCCTGCTCATGGGTTCCCTGGCTGCTTCGACTGGCGGGATTATGCCCACATGCCCTTCCCTTGTGAAGAGTCGGCGATTTGCCTATACTTTTGCGCCAGTTCACAGACCCCGCAGGGTGCATTTACATGAAGCGCATGACCAGCAGCGAGGCGCGCGCAGCCTTCCTCGACTATTTTGTCAGCAAGGGACACCGCGAGGTCGCCTCGGCCTCGCTGGTGCCCGGCAACGACCCCACGCTGCTATTCGCCAATTCGGGCATGGTGCAGTTCAAGGACGTGTTTCTGGGCGCGGAACAACGCGATTATCGCCGCGCCGCCACGTCGCAGAAGTGCATGCGCGTCAGCGGCAAACACAACGACCTTGAGGAAGTCGGCCCCTCCCCGCGTCACCACACCTTCTTCGAAATGCTGGGGAATTTCAGCTTCGGCGATTACTTCAAGCTGGAAGCCATGCAATACGCCTGGGAGGTGCTGACCGGGGTCTACGGCCTGCCGCCGGAGCGCCTGGCCGTGACGGTGTACGAAAGGGACGACGAGAGTTTCAACCTCTGGCGGGACGAGATTGGCATCAGTCCACGGCGCATCGCCCGCCTGGGGCCGGATGACAATTTCTGGCAAATGGCCGAGACCGGCCCCTGCGGACCAAACAGTGAAATCCACTGGGACAAGTTCCCGGAACGTGGCGAGGACGGCATCGTCGCCTCACTGGAGGCTGACGACGGCCGCTTTCTTGAGCTCTGGAATCTGGTTTTCATGCAGTTCAACCGCACAAGGCCGGACCCGCAGCACAGCGGCGCCTTCGACGACCCCCTGCCACGGCCGGGCGTCGACACGGGCCTGGGGCTGGAACGAATCGTCAGCGTGCTGCAGGGCGCGGAAGCCAACTACGATACCGACCTGTTTCTGCCGCTCATACAGCAAGTGCAGGCCCTGACCGGCCACAGCGACGCCGAGCGCAATGCTGATCCCGTGCCGTATCGGGTCATCGCCGACCACATGCGCGCCGCGGTTTTCCTGATCGCCGACGCTGTGTTGCCTGGCCCGAAAGGCCGGGACTCTGTCACGCGCCTCGTCATCCGGCGTGCCGCGCGCTTCGGACGCAAACTGGGTTTTGACGACCCATTCCTGGCCCACATTGCAGACGTCGTCATCGACATTATGGGTGGCCATTTCCACGAGCTGCCGGAAATGCGGTCGGCGATACGACGCGTCATCACCCTGGAGGAACAGCGCTTTCACCGCACGCTGGGGCGCGGCCTGAGTGAACTGGAAGGCATGCTGGATGCCCTGCAGCGCGAGCGTGACACTGTCCTTCCCGGCGCCCATGCCTTTTACCTGACAGCCACCCTGGGTCTGCCATACGAGGTCATCCGCGACGTCGCGGCCGAACGCCGCATGGCCGTGGACCAGGCCGGCTATGAGGCCGAACAGCAGCGCCACGCCACAATCAGCGGCGCCGGGCGGGCGCTGGGTGTGATGGAGGGCAACGAGGCCTGGCAGGCCGTCGCCGAACAACTGCTGGCCGCCGAAAGTCTGGTTTACGATCCCTATGGCCCGCCGGAACGCCAGACGCGGCTGCTGGCGTTGCTGCAGGACGCGCAACCCGTTGCGGAAGCCATCGTCGGCGACAGGGTGGAAGTGGTGTTGGCGGAAACACCCTTTTATGTTGAAGCCGGCGGGCAGGTCAGCGACACCGGTGTCATTCGTGGCGAGGGCTGGCTCATCGAGGTTGAGGATACGCGGCAGCCGGCCAGTGGTCTGGTCGTTCACCTGGGTGAGGTCCTCGAGGGCCGCCCGCGCAGCGGCATGCCGGCCTGTGCCATCGTTGATCCCGGGCGTCGCCGTGACATCACCAGGAACCACAGCGCGACGCATCTCCTGCATGCCGCCTTGCGCCACAGACTGGGCAATCACGTCCAGCAACGGGGCTCCCTGGTCGCGCCGGACCGGCTGCGCTTTGATTTCGCGCACGATGCCCGTCTCAGCGACGGGGAGTTGCAACAGGTTGAAGCCGAGGTCAACGACGCCATTCTGGCAGATCTTGACGTCAGGGCCGCCATCATGCCGCTGGCAGAGGCCCGCGCCGAAGGCGCCATGGCGCTCTTCGGGGAAAAATATGACGATACCGTGCGTACCATAAGCATGGGCGACCGCAACGGGCGCTACAGCCATGAACTCTGCGGCGGTCTGCACGTCGGCAGTACCCAGGCGATCGGGCAACTGCGCATCATTGCCGAAGGCAGCGTCAGCGCGGGCGTGCGACGCATTGAGGCACTCACCGGCCGCGCAGCCGAGGCTCACGTGCAGGAGGCTCTCGCGCAACTGGGGGCGCTTGCGAGCCGGCTCGGCGGCGCTACCACCGAACTGCCGGCGCGTCTGTCAGCCCTGCAGGAGCAACTGGCCGACAGTCGTCGCGAACTGGCGGACCTGCGGCTGGAACTGGCCCGCAAGGAATTTGCGCAGCGCGTTTCCGCGGTAGAGATGCTGGATGATTTACCCCTGCTGGTCACGCAACTGGATGGTCAGCCCATGGAAGCCTTGCGCGAAATGGCGGACCTGTTCCGGCAGGAGGTGCCGGATGGCGTGCTGGTTCTCGGCAGCGTGCATGAGGACCGCCCCCTGCTGCTGGTTTCAGTTGGCGACGGGCGCGTCAGGGAAGGCTTGCACGCCGGTCAACTCGTGCGGCCGCTGGCGGTACAGGTTGGCGGCGGCGGCGGCGGCCGACCGGCACTGGCCCAGGCCGGTGGCCGCGATGCAGCGGCATTGCCCGCGGCCCTGGCCGGCGCGCGCGCCCTGATCGCGGAACAGTGGCAACCCACCTGAAAAATGCCGCCTCGCCCGGAACTGCTGCAACTGGAGCGTAACGAGGAAGTTGCTTCTGTACGAAGCCGCCTGCTGCCCCTGGCCCAGGCCAGGGTCTTGCTGGTCTGGCCGGTCCGGGGCTCTGCGCTCACCAGTCGCCTTGATCTGGTGCTGGTCCAGCGCGAGGCCCAGCGTCTGGGTGTGCATCTTGCGCTGCTGACCCAGGACCCGGATGTCATTCGCCATGCCCGGGAACTGAATCTGAGCACCTTTTCTACAGTTGGCGAAAGCGAACGCGGACGCTGGAAGCGGGGCCGCGCCCGGCTTAACCTTGCCGGCCGCTTTCAGGCTTCTGCGAACGCCGCAACAGTCATTGCGCGGGAACCGGCCCTCGCCAGTGCCCAGGCCACGCGCCACCAGCCCGCGCCCGTCCTGAAATACACCGGCGGTCTCGTCCTGCTGGTCATCATGCTGGCCATGGCAGCCGGCGCGGCCGCCCTGATCCTGCCGGAAGCCACCGTCACGCTCCTGCCGGCCCGCAGCCTGGTCCAGGCGGAAGCCTTCATCACCGCGGATCCCGACGCCGCGGGGCCTGACCTCGCGGAGGCCATCGTTCCTGCCATGCCGCTCAGCATCACGGTGGAGGCAAGCGCCTCCCTGCCCCCTGGCGGCCGGCAGCAACTTTCCTCGACGCCGGCCGGCGGCAGCGTGGTCTTCGTCAACCTCGGTGCCGAGCCCGTCAACATCCCGGCGGGGACCCTTGTCGGCACCAGTGGCGCGGCGCCCGTCTGGTTCCGCACCACTTCACACGGCATGCTGGAAGCCGGCCCCGGCAAACAGCTGGAACTGGACATAGAAGCGACGGCCGATCATGAAGGCCCGACGGGAAACGTGGACATCGGCTTTGTCAACACCCTGTGGGGCGAGCTGGCACGACGCGTCAGCGTGCGCAACCACAGCCCGACCACGGGCGGCAGCAGTCTTTACGTTGGCATCGTGCTGCCGCAAGACCAGCAACGTCTGCTGGCCACTGTGCGGCAGCAGATCAAGTCCCAGGCCTACATCGCCCTGCTGTCGCGGCTTGACGACGACCAATACCTGATTCTCGAATCCATTAATATCGCCACTGAACGCAGCGACTGGACCCGCTTCAGTGCAGCGCCAGGCGAAGCCGCGAAAGAACTTCGGCTGGACATGAAGGCGACGGTTGAAGCCGTTGCGATTGATGAAAACCTGGCCCGGCAGATAGTGCTGGACCGGCTTCAGGTGCAGGTTGAACCAGGCAGCAGTCTCCTGCTGCATACCGTCAATCACGATCGGGGCCCGGTCGTCAGCGACTATGCCGACGGCCTGCTCCGCTTTTGGCGCAGCGCCCACGGGCTGACAGAAACACGGGTTGATACGGCGGCATTGCGGCAGCAACTGGTGGGGCTGACCTCAGCCGAGGCGCGCGCCCGCATTCACGAGGCGCTTGCCTTGCAGCCGGGCACTACGCCCCGCATTGATATCGAACCCGCCTGGTCGGGCCGCATGCCCTTTTTGCCCCTTCGAATTAACGTTCAACTGGCGGAACAGGCATGAAACTGCTGGCGATCGACCACGGCGAACGCCGGCTTGGTCTGGCCACCTGCGATGCCGGCGGTCTTGTCGCCCGCGAACTGACCATTCTGCGGCGGCGCTCGCGCCGGCAGGACTTTGACGCCATTGTTGACATCGTGGCAAGGGAGAACATAGAGGCGCTGCTGGTTGGTCTGCCGCTGAACGATGCCTCGGCCGCCAGGGAACGGGAACGATGCGCCATCGTGCGCCGCTGGGCGTCGCGCCTGTCAGCGGCCACCGGGTTGTCCGTGACGCTATGGGATGAACAACTCTCGAGCGTCGAGGCCATGGAACTGGCCCGCCGGCGCCGGCGCGGCCCGCGCGAGCCGGTCGATGACCTTGCGGCGCGGGTCATTCTTCAGAGTTACCTTGATGCCCTGCGTGACGGGCTGGCCGGTGAGCCGGAACAGATCCCTGGCTCAGGGCCGGCCGACCCGTAATCGTCAGCGCGGGCCGTCGTCCAGTACGTCAGCCAGTTCTTCCGCCCAGGCCAGCAACATTTCGTCGCAGCCGTAACGGCTGCTGACCTGCAGACCCAGTGGCAGACCATTGGCTGCGCGCCCGCCTGGCAGGCTGAGGGTCGGCAGGCCGGCATGGGTCCAGGGCAGGTTCATCGCCGGATTGCCGGTCCAGCCGATCCCTTCCGGTGCGGGCCCGGTCGCCGCCGGACTCAACCACAGGTCAAGCCCGTGCTGATCCAGTAGCCTGTGCAGCATGTGACGGGTCTGTCGCCGGCTGGCGCGGGCCTGTGCCGCAGTGGCGGGTGCCACCTGTCGACCGGCGCGAATGAGTTCGGCCGTGCCGGGTCGATACAGGGCCTCGTGTTCCCCGAACCAGAATTGATGTTCCTGCGCCATTTCATACGCCATCAACGCCCGGTGCAGGTCGTCCATCGCCTGCAGTCCCTCAAAGAGCGTCACGCGCTGCAATTCATAACCGGCGCGCTGCAAACGCTCCAGCTGCGCTTCATGGCCGGCCCGGCCCTCGTCCTCCAGGTAGTCGAGCAGCGGGCCTTCCAGCACGCCCAGGCGCGGCCGCCTTTCAGACGTTACAGCCCGCCAGTCGCGGCAAAGCACGGAAGCCGCCAGCTGCATGCCGGCGACGTCCTGCGTGAACAGGCCCACGTGGTCCAGCGATGGCGCCACGTAGATCACGCCGGCGGCGTCGATGCGGCCGAAGCCGGGCTTGAACCCGACCACGCCACACCAGGCCGCCGGTCGCATCGTTGAACCGATGGTCTGCGATCCCAACGCCAGGGAACAGATTCCCGCCGCTACAGCCGCCGCCGAGCCGCTGCTGCTGCCGCCCGGCGTGTGCGCCAGGTTGTGCGGGTTGCGCGTCGGCCCTGGTTCAAAGCAGGCAAACTCGGTCGTCACCGTCTTGCCGAGGACCAGCGCGCCGGCCCGCTGCAGCCGCGTCACACAGGCCGCCTGGGCGCCGGCAAGGAGTCGGGCGGGCAAGGCGCTACCTGCGCGCGTTGCCAGTCCGTCCACGCGGAAAATGTCCTTGACGCCCAGCGGGATGCCGAACAGCGGCGGGCGGCCCTCCGGCCCCGGCCAGCGTTGCAGCAGCGCTCCTGCAGCGCGCATCACCCGTTCATGGCGCCCCGGCTCCGGCAGGAACGCCTGCAACTGCGGCTCCAGCGCATCAAGGCGCGCCAGCGCATCCTGCGTGTGCTCCAGCAAGTCCAGTTCGCCACCGCGCAGGGCAGCGGCGCTATCTGCCAACATTGCCTGACGTAGCATGGCGGGCCTTTCCATGTTTTTTCCAATTCTATCGGAAGCGGGAACCCTGCCAGTATACTGGTCCGGAAACTGCACCCGGGAGCAAGTTCTGGCATCACGTGGCAAGTGTCTGCTGTTTACCCTGGCAGCCGTGCTGGTTCTGCTCGTCGGCCTGTCCCTGCCCGTCATCCTGGCCGGCGCGGGCACTGACATTGCCGGGCTGGCGCGCCGCGCCCTGACCCGTATCATCCTGCTCACCCGCTCTGAAGCCCTTTCACGACCTGTCAGCAACGATTCGACGCCCTGGCGCTTCGTCGTGGAACCTGGCGACAACGCGTCCAGGGTGGCGCAGAAGTTGTATGCCGCCGGGCTCATCCATGACGAACAGCTCTTCGTCGATTACGCCTTCGCCAATGGCCTCGACGTACGCCTGCGGGCCGACATTTACTTTCTCAACCGCAGCCAGACCATTCCCGCTATCGCGCAGCAACTGGCGGATGCCTGGGGCAGCGCCCTGCGCTTCCGCATTTTCCCGGGCTGGCGCATGGAGCAGGTCGCCGCCGCCATTGACAGTCATGGCCGACTGGGATTCAGCGGCCTGGAGTTCCTGCAACTGGTCGGCCCCGGCACCTGGCTGGACCCGGCCTGGGTTGCGCAGACCGGCCTGCCGCCGGGCGCCTCACTGGAAGGCTATTTGTATCCGGACAGTTACAGCCTGCCGCAAAACCTTACAGCGCTCGGCCTGCGCGAAGCGCTGATTCAGCAGTTGCTGGCCAGCGTGACGCCGCAGATGCTGGCGGACGCCGCCGCCCAGGGCTTTTCCCTGCACGACGTGTTGACCCTGGCCGCCATCGTGGAGCGGGAATCGCTGCACGAGGATGAGGACGCGCGCATCGCCGGCGTCTTTCGCCGACGCCTGGACATTGCCATGAGGCTGGAGGCTGACCCCACCGTGCAGTATGGCCTGGCGCCGCAGTCCGGCAACTGGTGGCCGCAGATCACCCGCGCGCACTATCAGTCAGTGAACTCGCCCTGGAACACCTACCTGCATCACGGCTTGCCGCCCGGCCCAATCGCCAACCCCGGGCTGTCCGCCATCCGCGCCGTGATCTACCCGGAAGCTGGTGACACACTGTACTTCCGCGCCGCCTGCGACGGCAGCGGCTATCACAACTTCGCCCGAACCTTCGCGGAACACCTTGGCAACGCCTGTCCGGCCTGAAGGCCGGGCGCTATCGATTGCCACGCGCCTGCCGACGACCATGGATGACGTCAAACACCAGGGGCAGTGGCTCGATTTCCTCGTCCGCAATCGGGATGAGACCCTCCAGTTCAGTGCGACAGCGGACAAGGTCTTCTCCGTTGTTCGCGTGAATGGTGACCAGGGCGTCGCCGGCGGCAACGCGTTGACCCACCTTGACCCGTACCTGCAGCCCGGTGGCGTGGTCAATCGGGTCGCCTTTTTGCTCCCTGCCGATGCCCAGCGCGAAGGCCGCATGGATCACGCCCTGCGCCGGCACGGCCTGCACCACGCCCGCATGCGCCGCAGTCACGGTTTCAGTCAGGCTGGCTGCGGGCAGGCGGCCCGGCTCGTCGACCATGCCCGCGTCGCCGCCCTGGGCGACGACCATGTCGCGGAATTTATTCAGCGCGGCGCCGGATGCCAGCGTCCCCTCAAGCGCCGCGCGGACCGCTTCAGGCGCCGTCCAGCGCTCGCCCTGCCCGGCCAGACCCAGCATGTGGCCGGCGATGATCAGACTGTGCTCCAGCAGATCGGCGGGACCGCCACCCCGCAAGGTATCCAGCGCCTCATGCACCTCCAGCGCATTGCCGACGGCTTCTCCCAGTGGCTGGTTCATGTTGGATATCACCGCAATCATGTCGCGACCGGCGTCCTCGCCGATGCGCACCATCTGCTGCGCCAGTTCCCGTCCCTGGTCCAGTTCGCGCATGAAGGCGCCTTCCCCGACCTTGACGTCCAGCACGATGCCGTCCGCGCCGGCGGCGAGCTTCTTGCTCATGATGCTGCTGGCAATCAGCGGAATGCTCGGCACCGTGCCGGTGACGTCGCGCAGGGCGTAGATCAGCCCGTCGGCCGGCGCCAGCTCCTCGTTTTGTCCGGCGATCACGATGCCCACTTCGCGCGCCTGGCGGGCGAAGCTTTCCGTGTCCATGTTGACGTTGAAGCCGGCGATGGCTTCAAGTTTGTCCAGGGTGCCGCCGGTGTAGCCCAGCGCCCGCCCGCTCATCTTGGCCACCGGGACGCCGCAGGCGGCCACCAGCGGCAACACCACCAGCGAGACCTTGTCGCCCACCCCGCCCGAGGAGTGCTTGTCAACCGCGTAGCTGCCCAGCATGTCCGCCAGGCGCAACTGCACGCCGGAGCGCGTCATGGCCAGCGTCAGTTGCGAGATTTCCGCGCGCGTCATGCCCCGCAGCAGGATGGCCATCAGCAGCGCCGACATCTGGTAGTCCGGTACCGAGCCATCGCAGAAGGACTCAATCACCCAATCGATCTCGGCGGCCGTCAACCCGGCGCCATCGCGCTTGCGTTCCAGTACGTCGATCATTCGCATGGTTTGGCTCCCGTGATGCGTGGGCTACTTTGGCGCAAGCCGCCTGCCGCCGCAAGAGTCTGCTATACTGCCGCCCGGGATAAAGGAAGGCTTTCATGTCAGACGACAGGCGGCTGGTCACTGCTGCTGACCTGTATCGCATTGTATTCGTGGAAGAGCCGCGCATCAGCGCCGATGGGAAATATGTCGCCTGGGTGCGGCTACAGCCGCAGAAGTTCAGCAACGATTACCGACGCGACATCTGGCTGTCACCCACGGACGGGGGGCCTGCGTTCCAGTTAACCCGTGGCGGCAGCGACAGCGCGCCGCGCTGGTCACCGGATGGAGAGCAACTCGCCTTCATTTCGGCGCGGGGAGGCACCGCACAACTTTATTTGCTGCCTGTCCATGCGCCGGGCGGTGAAGCCCGTCAATTGACCAACCTGCCCCGCGGCGTCAGTCAGCCCGCCTGGTCACCGGACGGCCGTTACCTCGTATTCCTCGCCACCAGCAATGCGGAGGAGCGTGAGCGTGAGGATCGCGGTGAAAAGCCGGTGGATGCCCGCGACCAGCTGGCCGCCCGCCATGCGGAAGAGCGCAAGGCGCAGGAAGAGACCCTGAGTCACGATCCGCTGATTGTGCGCAACATCCCCTATCGGGAAGGCACCACCTACCGCGACGGACGTCACGCGCAGCTATATGTGATCGATACTGAAGGTGAGCCGCAGGACGCGCCAACGCCCCGACGGCTTACCAGCGTAGCTACCGACTACAGTTCGCCGGCCTGGTCCGCGGACGGACGCAGTCTGCTGTGCATTCGCAGTGCATATCCGGAGCGACCGGAGCCGCGGCGCTGGACCAGCCTGTATCGCATTGACCTGGCCTCTGCCACAGAGACGCGGCTAACGGGCGATGAATTCAACTGCGCCGATGCGGCGCCCGCGCCCGTCGGCGACCAGGTCGCCTTTCTGCTCAAGCCGGCCAACCGCCGCCCGGAACGCCTGTTTCGCCTCGCCCGCATGTCTGCGCAGGGTGGCGACGTCCAGGTGCTCACAGAGGCCTTCGACCGTCAGGTGGACGAAGGCAGCCTGCGCTGGAGCCCGGATGGCTCAACCCTCTTTTTCAGCGCCGCCAGCGAAGGGTCGCGCCTGCTCTGGCGCCTGCGCCCGGGTGAGCAACCTGAAGCGTTGCTGAACGGAGTCCTTGAAGTCCTGGATTACGACATGTCTCCTGACGGCGCCTTTGCCTGCGCCATCAGCAGCCCCTCAGACCCGTCGACATTGCAACTGCTGGAACCCGGCCCAGGTTCGCCGCGGCCGCTGACCCGACCCAACGCGGCATTCCTTGATGAGATTCGCGTACAACCGACGCAGGAGCAACGCTTTGCGGGGCCTGACGGCCAGCACCTGCAGGGCTGGCTGATCCTGCCGCCTGGACACGAGGAGGGTGTGCAGCACCCGCTGGCGCTCCACATCCATGGCGGGCCGCAGATGATGTTCAGCGCGGCGCATCGCTCCCTGTGGCTCGAGTGGCAACTGCACGCCGCGAATGGCTACGCCGTCTTTTTCTGCAACCCGCGCGGCAGTGACGGCTACGGCGAGGCCTTTCGCCTGGCCCTGCACCGGGCCTGGGGTGAGATTGCCATGGCAGACATCATGGCCGGCGTCGACCACGTCATTGCCGGCGGTCAGATCGATCCCGCTCGCCTGGCGGTCACCGGCGGCTCCTACGGCGGCTACATGACCGCCTGGATCGTCGGTCATACGGAGCGCTTCCGGGCCGCTGTCGCGCATCGCGGCGTCTACAATTTGATCAGTTTCTTCGGCGTCACCGATATCCCGCTGTTTCTCAGCGACCAGTTTGACGGCACGCCCACGCAGGACCATGAGCTCCTGTGGCGGCATTCTCCCCTGGCCTACGCCGATGACATCCAGACGCCCCTGCTGATCATCGCCAGCGAAAACGACTACCGCGTGCCCATTTCCGACAGCGAGCAGCTCTTTGCCTTCATTCACCTGCGCGGCGGCGAGGTGGAGCTGGTGCGTTACCCGCGTGAGGGACACGAACACACCCGCAGCGGCGAACCGCGTCACCGCGTTGATGGCCTGGAACGCACGCTGGCCTGGTTCGATCGTCACTGCAAAACCGCCACATGACCCTGGCACCGGCGACCTGCGTCGTCACGGGCGGCGCCGGCTTTATCGGCTCGCACCTCTGTGAACGCCTTCTGCGCGACGGCCACCGGGTAAGAATCGTCGACAACTTTCTCACCGGTTCACCGGCCAATATCGCCCACCTGCGCGCCAACGCGCGACTGGAACTGCACGAGGTCGACGTCGCGGATCTTGATGCCCTGGTGCGGATCTTCACCGGCGCGGACTACGTCCTGCACCAGGCCGCCCTGCCCTCCGTGCCTCGCAGCGTGGACCACCCTTTCGAATCCTGGCGGCATTGCGCCACCGGCACGCTGAACGTGCTGGAGGCGGCGCGTCAATGCGAAATCAGACGACTCGTCCATGCCTCGTCGTCCTCGGTTTATGGCGACGCTCCGGCAGCCGGCAAGCACGAGGACCTTCCCCTGCGGCCGCTTTCACCCTATGCGGCCGCCAAGCTGGCCAGTGAAGCCCTTTGTCAGGCCTGGTCTGAAAGCTACGGTCTGGAAACGCTCGGGCTGCGCTATTTCAACGTCTACGGCCCGCGCCAGGACCCCAACTCCACCTATGCGGCCGTCATCCCTCTTTTTCTGTCGCTCATGCTGGATGGCCGGCGTCCGCCGATAACGGGAGACGGGGGCGAGACCCGCGGCTTCACCCACGTCGAGGACGTGGTCGAGGCCAACCTGCTGGCGCTGACGGCGCCCCTGGGCGCTGACAAGGTCTTCAACATCGGCAGCGATACCAGCACGCGCATCGACGAACTGGTCAACGTGCTCAACGACCTGCTGGGCACTGAATTGCCGCCCAGGTTTGTCGGCCCCAGACCGGGAGACATTCGTCACTCACGCGCCGACATCAGCCGCGCGCGCGAACAACTCGGCTACAGCCCGTCCGTTGAGCTCAGGGACGGGCTGCTGCAGACGATCGCCTGGTTCCGCAGCCAGGCCGGTTGAATCAGCCCGGATAGCCGCCACTGGCCTCAATCGTGCCGCGTTCGCGAGCGACCCGGTCGCTGTAGTCGTCCGCCCGCAGGACTGCCAGCGGGTCAGGATCGCGTCCGCTCTCGATGCGCGCCTGGGCCAGCAGGGGGCGCACGTCGGTCTCGAAGGCTGCGGCCAGCAGGGCATGCCCACCCAGGACGTCGCCGGCCAGCTGACGCTCCGCCAGGGCCGCCTGATCCACCAGCAGTGCCTTCGCATAAGCCGTCTGGCAGTTGACCACACTGAGCACCATGGCTTCCAGCTTGGGCTCGATGTTGTGACTCTGGTCGATCATGTAGGCCACGTCGTCCGCCTTCGCTCCGGCGCCGACCAGTTCGCAGAAAATCTCAAACAGCTCGAAGGGATTGTTGGTGCCGACGATGAGGTCGTCGTCCGCGTAACGGCGGGCGTTGAAGTGGAAGCCGCCCAGGCGCCCTTCATCAAGCAGGAAGGAGACGATGTGCGCGATGTTGGTGCCCTGGGCATGGTGACCGGTATCCACCAGCACCTGCGCCTGCTCACCCAGCTTGAGTGCGGTGGCGTAGGCCATGCCCCAGTCCGCCAGGTCCGTGTGATAGAAGCCCGGCTCAAAGAACTTGTATTCGATGAGCATGCGCCCGCCCGGCGGCAGATGTCGGTAGGCCTCGGCCAGCGCTTCTTCCATACGCCGCTTGCGGCCGCTCATGCTGTCCTGACCCGAATAATTGGTGCCATCGGCAAACCACAGGCTTAGCAGGTCGCTGCCGGTCAGGGCCATGATTTCGCAGCACTCGACCATGTGCGCCACCGCTTCCTCGCGCACCGTCGCCGAAGGATTGGTGATGCTGCCCAGGCGATACTGGTCTTCCTGGAACACGTTGGGGTTGATGGCGCCGATGGCCACCCCCTGCTCCGCCGCGTATTGCGCCAGCGCGCTCCAGTCATCCGCCCTGTCCCAGGGGATGTGCAGGGCAACGGTGGGCGCCACGCCGGTCAGGCGTTGCACGTAGCCGGCGTCCGCCAGCTTTTCATGGATGTTGCGCGCCGCGCCCGGCCAGGAGTAGACCTTGAAGCGCGTGCCACTGTTGCCGTAACCCCAGGAGGGCGTCTCAATGTGCTGCGCCTTCAGCTTGCGTTTCACGTCCTCGACGTCGACGCCCTGTGCTGTGAGACGCTCCGCCAGTCTTTCGTAGTCCGCCTGTTGCTGCATGTAGCGACCTGCCTGTTTTGGTAAACTGTCACCCGGAAACGCGAAAAGCCTAGCGTCCGGCCTGGTGACTGTCAACCGGCATGACCAGGATTCGAGGAGACTGCGAACGGTGACGACATTCTGCGACGTGCTGGCCATCGATATTGGCGCGGAATCCGGCCGCGTGATGCGCATTGGCTTCGACGGCCGGCGTTTCAATATTGAGGAGCTGCACCGCTTCGCCAATGTGCCCGTCATGGCCGGGGGCACGCTTTACTGGGACGTGCTCCGTCTCTGGCACGACATCCAGACGGGAATTGAGGCCGCCGGACCGGGCGTTGCCGGCCTTGGCATCGATACCTGGGGCTGCGACTTCGCCCTGCTGGACCGTGACGGCGAGTTGCTCGGCAATCCCGTTCACTATCGGGACCGTCGTAATGAAGGAATGAGCGAGCGGGTCTTCGGGCAGGTGCCCTGGCGCACGGTGTTTGAGCGCACCGGCATCCAGTTGCTGGCCGCCAACACCCTGTTCCAGCTGGCCGGCCTGGTCTACGGCAACAGCCGGCAACTTGCTGCCGCCGAGACTTTCCTCCCCTTTCCCCAGCTCTTCAGCTACTGGATGACCGGCGACAAAAGCGCCGAGTTCACCCACGTCAGCACCATGCAGATCTATAACCCGCGCACAGGCGACTGGGATTTCGAAACGCTTGAGACCCTGGGTGTGCCGACCCATATCTTTGGTGAGATCGTCCAGCCCGGCACACGTCTGGGTGAGTATCAGGGCATCCCGGTCTTCGCCCCGGCTTCCCACGATACCGGCAGCGCGGTTGTGGCTGTCCCGGCCACCCGGGGCAACCATGCCTACCTGAGCAGCGGCACCTGGAGCCTGCTGGGGCTGGAAATCAGGGAGCCGGTGATCAGCGACGCCTCTTTCGCGGCCAACGTCACCAACGAGGGCGGCGTGGAGGGCACCTTCCGCCTGCTGGTCAACGTGATGGGGCTGTGGCTGGCGCAACAATGTCGGGCCACCTGGGCCGGCGCCGGGAACGACATGGACTACGGCCGCCTCACCGCCGAGGCCGGCGCCGCCACGCCCTTTCGCAGCCTCATTGACCCCGACGATGACCTTTTCTTTCAGCCGGGCGACATGCCGGCGCGCATCCGTGCTTACTGCCGCGCCGGCAATCAACCTGTGCCTGAAAGCGTCGGCGAGGTCATGCGCTGCGTCAACGAGAGCCTGGCGCTGAAATATCGCCATTCCCTGGAACGCCTCTACCACGTGACCGGCATGCCCGTGGAGCAGATGCACATCATCGGCGGCGGCTCGCAGAACGTACTGCTCAACCAGATGACGGCGGACGCCACCGGCCTGCCAGTCATCGCGGGCCCGGTGGAGGCGACGGCCCTGGGCAACGCCATCGTCCAGTTCATCGCCCTGGGCGAAATCAGGGACGTGGCCGAAGCGCGCTCCATCCTCGCCGAAACCACCGGCACGGTCGTCTACGAACCTGGCCGGGACGAGCGCTGGCAGGCAGCCTGGGGTCGCTTCAGCGAGTTGCTGGAGCAGGCTCAATGACCTCCGCCGGACCAAACCCGTCGACGATGCCAACTCACAGATTCTGCTGATCGGGGAAGCCCTTGACTGCCAACCTGAATCCCTCGTCCGCTTGTGGTGACGCCTGCGACCTGGAATGCTGGCGCAACCCCCGCGGCCTTTCCGTCGACTTCGATGACCTGAAGTTTCTTTACATCCCCGATCACGTTGAGGCGCAAATGATCGCCGACCTGGCGGCCAAGGTGTTCGCCTGGCAAAAGGAACAGCGCGCCAGTGGCGACCAGATCACCCAGGCCGTCATGGTCACCATGGGCGGCATGCTCCCCGGCGTGCTGCTGCACGACCACCTCGCCTGGCATCCGGACCCGGACATTCCCGCCGTCGAGTTTGGCACCCTGGGCGTCAAGTACTATGCCGGGCCCGGCCGGCCGCTGGAACGCCCCATCATCGTGCAGGACGTGACCATTGACGTACGCGACCAGGTCGTCGGCGTGGTCGAGGACCTGGTCGACCTGGGCGGCACGGCGCGCTTTGTGGCGGAATACCTCGCCAATCACGGGGCGCGCGCCACCGTGCTCATCGCGCCCTGGCTGAAGACGCGCTCGGTGCTGGCCGACATGCCGGTCATCAACTTCGGTTTCGTCCCGGCGGATACCTGGATCATCATGCCGCGCGAGCGGGTGGAAACGCTCATCAAGCGCGTGCCGCACTGGCGCGGCCAGGGCGCGGACCTGGCCGCCTGCGTCGCCAACCTGCGCCGCATCGGCTATCCAGACTATCTCATTGAACAGTACCTGGCCGCTGCCTTCGAGTCCTGAAGCAACGACGGGCCCGGCCGCCGGGCTTCAGCCATGCAGGTACGTCTGCCAGCCCAGATACTTGTTGAAGGCCTCGTTGATCGCGCCGGAGACCCGTGACTGGTTGACCGTCACGTGGTGCTCGTAGCCGTTTTCGCAAATGTAGGCCAGCAAATCCTGGAAGTGCGGCACCCGCGCCACGCCGTAGCCGCCGAAGGTGTTGACCGGATCGTCGGTGAATTCGCCCTCACCGGCATAGGCCACTATGCGCCCGCTGAAGTCATCCGTCGAAATGCGCAGGTAGGTGAAGGGTGCCTCGCTGATGCGGCCATAGATCGTGCCGTAGGTGTTTTCCGCGCCAACCGACCCGGCGATGATTTCCTGGTAGTCCATCACCGGGATGTCGTCGGTGAAGACGTCTTTGGGCAGGTTGGAACAGTGGAACACGACCGCCTTGTCCGGGTCGTCGCCGTAATTGTTGTTCCAGTCCACCAGCGCGCTGGGTTTGCCGGATGCCAGTTGCAGCGCCAGCATGGCCAGCGCGCCCACGATGTCCGTTTCGCAGGCGGAAGGATTGAGGGAATTGCTGCTCATGCTCATCAGCGTGCAGGGCACCACGCCGAAGTACTCTTCCATCGAGGTCCAGCACTGGATCGCCGTGGCGTCCAGCTGGTTGTCCGCCATCCAGCCATCCAGCACCACGCCGAACTTCGCCATGCGCATCAACGAGACTTCCGGCACGCCCTCCGTGCGCGCGTAGGCGCGAATGCCATCCAGACGCGCCTGGACCGGTTCATCGGCATCGCCAAGCCGCTCGACCCGCCCGAAGACCTCGGAGAGGTCCAGCGTCTCGACGCTGATGCCGGCCTGGTCCAGCAGCTTTTCGCTGAAACGCACGGTCTTGAAGGCTTCCGGGCGCGCGCCCATCATGCCCAGGCGCGCCGTGCGCATGCCACGCACCACGCGGCAGATGGCGGCAAACTGCTCCAGGTCCGCGCGGAAGGCCGCGCCGGCCGGGTCCATGGTGTGCTGACTGGTGAGGCTGTAGGGAATGCCATACTGGCGCAGGTTGTTGCAGGCGCTCATCTTGCCGCAAAAGCTGTCGCGCCGGTCCGCGATGCTCATGCGCGTCGCATCGTCCGGGAAGGCGTGAATCAGCACGGGCACGTCCAGCGCCGCCCAGCGCAGCGTGTTGGCGATGGCCCGCTCGTCGCCGAAGTTGGGCAGGGTCACCAGCACGCCGTCTATCTCATCGCGATGCTGCCGAAACACGTCGGCGCACATGCGAGCCTCCGCCAGCGACTCAATGGCGCCCACGTTGCTCCCGGCGGCCGCGGGGATCACGGCGCTGATGCCGGCCCCCTGCAGGACCTCGAGTACCTGCTCGCGGCCGCTTTGCGCCAGATGGGCCGGGAAAAAGCCGCGGTTGCCGACGATGACGCCGAGCGTCACCGGTCGTTCGGTCAGCGTTGCCGCTGCCTGGGGAGAAGGCATTGTCATGGTCATTTCATGCTCCTTTCAACATGCGCCGCTATCAGGCTGTTCGCCTGGCCAGGTTACCCTTGTCGGCCGCGTCGGCGTTTTCCCGCGCCGCGGCCTGGTCCCGCGCCATTTCTTCAATGCTGCGGGTCTGCAGCCGCGCGGCGCCGCGCCAGTCGCGCAGGGCCACACGGGTGCCCCGCCGCCGGTGGGCAGCCAGCCGCTCCCGCGCCGCCGGAATGCTGTCCGCGTAATTCGGCAGCCATTGCGCCTGGGCCACCAGCATGTCGTCGGTCAGTTGCCAGATTTCCTCCGGGTTACAGATGGCGCCGGTCAGCGGGTCATGTAGCATGGCCTGTTTGAGCAGCATGACGTCGCCGTGGACCGCCGCCTCCATCGCCATCTGCTGCACGCGTACGCTGGCCGAACAGGTTGCGGCGCAGGCCAGCGGCAGGTCACCGACCACCGGGATGCTGATGCCATTGCCATCCACGTAACCGGGGACCTCCACCACACAGCCATCAGGCAGATTGCTGATGTACCCCTGATTGATCACGTTGAAGTGCCCCCGATAGGGCCGGCCGGTCTCCAGTCCCTCAATGATGTATGAGCCGTGTTCCTCGCTGCGGTTGACGGCGGAAAAGACGGGCGGCGTCTCCTCCAGCCAGTTGGGAAAGTCCGTCTCGAACCAGTGGCGCCCTTCCGTGCAGACGCGCAGGTAGCCGCCGGTCTCGCCATTGATCCAGCGCGACAGATCGATCCACTGCGGAATCTCGTCCTCGCGCTTGCGGTACCAGGGCAGGTATTCGCTCAGGTGGCCATTGCTCTCCGTACTGTAATGGCCGAAGCGGCGCAGCACGTCGATCCGCACCTTTTCCGTCACCGAATACTCGGGATGCGACTCGAACAACTCGAGCAGCAGCGGCAGCATGTCGCGGCCGCGCCAGCGCACCTGCACGTACCAGGTCTGGTGGTTGATGCCGGCGGCGATGATGTCAACGTCGTCCTTGTGCAGGCTTTCATCCGCGCCCAGCAGACCTTCGCGCCGCGCCCGGCGTTCGATACAGCGGGTGATCTGCCAGTGACCGCCCTGCACGCCGTGGCACAGCCCGATGGTGTTGACGCCGCCATATTTGTTGCAGGCCCAGGTGTTCATGGCCATGGGATTGCTGTAATTCAGAAAGAGCGCGTCGGGGCTGGCGACTTCACGAATATCGCGGCAGATGTCCAGCAGCGCGGGAATCGTGCGTTGACCGTACATGATGCCGCCGGCACAAAGCGTGTCGCCCACACACTGGTCGATGCCGTAACGCAGCGGGACGTCGATATCGAGCGCGAAGGCGTCCAGACCGCCCTGACGAATCATGCAGATGACGTAATCGGCATCCGCGATGGCCTCACGCCGGTCGGTCGTCGCCTGAATGCGCGCCGGCACGTGGTTGGCGGCGACGTCGCGTTCGGCCAGTTGGGTGATCATGGCCAGATTGCGCGCGTTGATGTCCATGAAGGCGAAGTGCGTATCCTGCAACTCCGGCACCGCCAGCAAGTCGCCCATGAGTCGGCGCGTAAAGCCAATCGAACCGGCGCCAATCATCGCAATCTTCAGGGCCATGAACCTGCTCCCTCCCGCTTACCGTTGCCCGTACACGTTTTGGTAGCGATCGAAAAGGCTGTCGACGTCCGCCGGCGCCAGCGGCACTGGCGTTCCCAGTTGCAGCGCCGTCCAGGCGATGGCGGCGTTGTCTTCGGTCATGACGGCCGCCTTGACCGCCGCCTCGGCAGACGCTCCCGTTGCGAAGACGCCATGATTGCGCAAGAGACAGGCCGGGCTGCGGCTGTCCGCCAGCGCCCTGACCACTTCGTGCCCGATGTCCTCGCCGCCGATCAGGGCGAAACCGCCGCAGGGGATGTCGCCGCCGAATTCATCCGCCATGGCCGTGGTCACGCAGGGAATCGGCCGGCCCAGCACGGCAAAGGCGGTCGCGTGACGGGAATGCGTATGCACGATGCCCCGCACCTGAGGCATCCGGCGATAGATGGCGCAGTGCGAGGCGGTATCCGACGAGGGGTTGAGATTGCCTTCGACCAACACGCCATGGGCGTCCACCACAACCATGCTGGCGGGCGTCAGTTGTTCGAAACGCAGGCCACTGGGTTTGATGACCACCAGGCCGCTGGCCGCGTCGCGCGCGCTGACGTTGCCGCTGGTCCAGGCGACAAGGCGGTTGCGCGGCAATTCCGCGTGCAGTTCACAGACTTCCTCACGCAGCGCCTTCAGCTTCACGCCGTGCCTCGCGCCGCCTGACGCCAGTGACGCAGCCGTTTCATGACCTCATTCGCGCCGCGGCCGAAATAGTCATGCAGGAGACGGTAATCAGCGTACACCTGGTCGTACAGCGCCTTGTGTGCAGGGTTCGGCGCCACGACCTCGTCGCGGAGCTTGCCCATGTGCGCGGACGCCGCCTCAATATCCTCGTAAATGCCGGCGGCGACCGCCGCGTGCATGGCCGAGCCCAGCGCCGGCCCCTGGGAAGAACCGGAAATGCGGATCGACTTGCCGGTCACGTCCGCGTAGATCTGCAGCAGCAAGGGGTTCTTTTCCGCCAGACCGCCGGCCGCCACAATGTCGTCCACCGGAATGCCGGAGTCCTCGAAGGCCGTGATGATTTCGCGCGTGCCAAAGGCGGTCGACTCAATCAGGGCCCGATAAATGTCCGGCGCCGTGGTGCCCAGCGTGGCGCCCACCAGCAGACCGCCCAGATCAGCGTCGACCAGCACCGAGCGGTTGCCGTTCCACCAGTCCAGCGCCAGCAAGCCGTGTTCGCCAGGCTTTTGTTGCGCGGCCTGCGCCGTCAGGTAATCGTGCAGGTCCATGCCGGCAGCCTGCGCCGCCGCGTGATACGCCGGCGGGACCGCCTGTTCGACGAACCAGGCGAAAATGTCACCGACCCCGCTCTGCCCGGCCTCGTAGCCATAGTAGCCAGGCAGGATGCCGCCGCGCACCACGCCGCACATGCCCGGCACCTCGCGCAGTTCATCGCTGACCAGCATGTGACAGTTGGAGGTGCCCATGATGATGACCATGCTGCCCGGCCGCGTCACCCTGACCGCCGGCACGGTGACGTGGGCGTCCACGTTGGCGACGGCCACCGCCGTCCCCGGCAGCAGGCCGGTCAATGCCGCGGCCTCCCTGGTCAGTCCGCCGGCGCAAGCTCCCAGTTGCGCCAGCTCGCGGCTCATTTTGCTGTCGACAACGTCCGCCAGCCGTTCGTCCAGCGCCGCAAAGTAATCGCGGGCCGGATAGCCCTCGTCCTGCACCAGCGCCTTGTAACCGGCGGTGCAGGCGTTGCGCGTTTCCACGCCGCACAGTTGCCAGATGACCCAGTCAGCCGCCTCGATCAGGCGGTCCGCCGCGGCATAGACCTCAGGCGCTTCTACCAGAATTTGCAGGGCCTTGCTGAAGAACCACTCGGATGAAATCTTGCCGCCGTAACGCGGCAGCCAACTCTCGCCCCGCGCTTCCGCCACGGCGTTGATGCGGTCCGCCTGGGGCTGGGCGGCGTGGTGCTTCCAGAGCTTGATCCAGGCGTGCGGCTCCGCGCGCCATTCATCCAGAAAACAGAGCGGCGTGCCGTCCGCGCGCACCGGCAACATGGTGCAGGCGGTGAAGTCGATGGCAATGCCCCTGACCTGTTCCGCAGGCACGCCGCTTTCACGCAGCACCGCCGGCACCGTGACGCCCAACACGTCGAGATAGTCCTGCGGGTCCTGCAGGGCCCAGTCGGGCGGCAGGGGACGCTCGCTGCCGGGCAACTGCCGGTCGATGACGCCATTGGCGTAGTCATGCACGGCGCTCGCCACCTCGCGCCCGTCCCGCGTATCAACCAGCAACGCCCGCCCTGAGGCGGTACCGAAATCGACGCCGATTGTGTACATCGCCGCTCCACGCACGGAAAATACGGCGCGAGTGTAGCACCATCGAGGAAAACTGCCATTTCCCCGGCTGTCGCTGTATCATGGACGCTGCGCAAGCATCAGGAAAGGTTGCAGCGTGCCCCCGATTGTTCTCCCCGAAGACCGCTATCTGGACCCCGCCAACCGCGACGTGGCCCTGCGCCTGTATCAACAGGTGCGGGACCTGCCGCTGGTCTGCCCGCACGGCCACGTGGACCCCGTCCTCTTCGCCGAACCGGACTATCGCTTCGGGTCGCCTTCAGAGTTGTTCATCACGCCCGATCACTACGTCTTCCGCATGCTGCACTCCCAGGGTATCGCCCTGGAATCTCTCGGCATTCCGCGCATGGACGGCGGCCCGGTGGAAGCGGACCCGCGCAAGATCTGGCAGCTGTTCGCGGACAACTATCACCTCTTTCGCGGCACCCCGACCGGCAGCTGGATCGACTATTCCCTTTATTTCGTTTTTGGAGTGCAGGAGAAGCTGACCGGCGCCGGCGCCCAGGCGATTTACGACCACGTTGAGGGTTGCCTGCAGCGGCCGGAGTTTCGCCCGCGCGCGCTGTACGAGCGCTTCAACGTCGAGGTGCTCACCACCACCGACGCCGCCACCGATCCGCTGCTGCAACACAAGGCGATTCGCGACTCGGGCTGGCAGGGCCGCATCCTGCCCACGTTCCGACCCGATACAGTCATCAACCTCGATACCCCGGGCTGGCACGACCATATCAAACAGCTGGGAGAGCAGAGCGGCGTCAACATCAATTCCTACCCACGTTTCATTCAGGCCCTGGAGGGTCGCCGGCGCTTTTTCCGTGAGATGGGCGCCACGGCCACCGACCATGCCGCCCAAACCGCCTTCACCGAAGAAATCGGGCGTCGCGAGGTCGAAATGCTGTTCGAACGGGCCCTGCGTGGTGACGTCAGCGCGGAGGACGCCCGTCGCTTCACCGGCCACATGCTCATCGAGATGGCGCGCATGAGCGTCGATGACGGCCTGGTGATGCAGTTGCACGTCGGGTCGCTGCGCAACCACGACCCCGCCCTGCACGCCCGCTTCGGGGCAGACAAGGGCGCCGACATCCCGATTGCCGGCGAATGGACGCGCAACCTGCGTCCCCTGCTGACCAGGTTCGGCAGTCACCCGCGCTATTCCCTGATTCTCTTCACGCTGGACGAGAGCGGCTATGGCCGTGAGATGGCGCCGCTGGCGGGCTACTACCCGGCCGTCAAACTGGGGCCGCCCTGGTGGTTCTTCGACAGCGTCAACGGTATGGCGCGCTTCTTCGACCTGGTTATGGAGACCGCCGGCCTCTACAACACGGTCGGCTTCAATGACGACACCCGCGCCTTCACCTCCATTCCCGCCCGCCACGACGTCTGGCGCCGCACGGCGGTCAACTGGATCGCCGGCCTGCAGCAGCGCGGCTTCATCGACGTGCAGGACGCGGAAGACATGGCGCAGGAGATGGCCGTCGGCCTGGCGCGGCGCGCCTACCGCTTTGACCGGAACTGAGGCGGTTCAGGGCTCGACCATCAGTTTCTGGACTCCGGGCTCCCAGGCGGCGTAGCTGGCAAAGGCCTCAGCCGTTTGCGTCAGCGGGTAACGCCGCGAGACCAGCGCTTCCAGTTCGAAAGTTCCTGAAAGCGCCAGGCGGATGGCGCGGGGATAAGCGTGTTTCATGCGCCGCGACATCATAATGGTCAGGCCCTTGCGCCGCGCCGTCGAGTGCTTCATCGTCAGAACGTCCGCCGAGGGGATGCCCACCAGCACCAGGCGCCCGCCCGGGCGGGCCATCTCGGCGGCCTCGGCGATGGACTCATCGGCCCAGGCGGCCTCGAAGACCACGTCGGCGCCACGCCCGTCAGTCAACTGCTGCACGCGCTCGACCGAGTCCTCGTCCGCACAGCACCAGGCGTGGCTGGCGCCCCAGGCGCCGGCTGCTGCCGCCCGCCAGGGAAAACGGTCGCAGGCGTAGACCGGGTCCGCGCCGGCCAGGCGCGCCAGCTGCACAATGAGCAAACCGATGGGGCCGCAGCCCAACACCACCACACTGCGCGCCAGACGCAGCCGCCCAAGGTCAACCGCATGCAGCGCCACGCCCAGTGCCTCCAGCAGGGCTGCATCAACGTCGCTGAGCGCGTCCGGCACCGGGAAGCAGCCATGCGCCGGGACCAGCATGCGTTCGCACAGCGCCCCGTCGTCCGGCCACAACCCGCAAAAGTGCAGCCGCCGGCAGAGATTGGGGTGTCCCGTCAGACACAAATCGCAGCGGTAACAGGGCTGTGCCGGGTCGACCGCCACCCGTTGGCCCGGGCGCATGGGCTCGTCGTTGCCGTCGCGGGCATTGACGCCGCAGGCCAGCACCTCGCCGCCAAATTCATGCCCCAGGATCAGCGGCTGCCGCACCACCGTGTCACCGATGCGGCCGTCCTCGTAGCTGTGCAGGTCCGAGCCGCAGATACCGACTGCCGTCACCCGCAGCAGCACCTGGCCGGGCCCCGGTTCGCCCGGTTCGTCCACCTCGTCGATGCGGATGTCGCGCGCGGCGTGCAGTCTGGCGGCCAGCATGGTCAGGTCAGCTGTCGGTCAGCAACTGACGTCCTTGCCTTCCTCGCCGAAGAGGCGCAGACGTTCGCTGCTGTCCGAGAGCGGTCTGACGCCGGCCGGGCGATAGTGAAACTGCAGGGCGCGTCGCCGCAATGACGAGTGACTGGGCGGCGTGCCATGGTGCATCAGACCATCGAAAAACAGACAGTCGCCTGGCTGCATCGGCAGGGCCAGGCAACGCCCGGTCTGCACGTCCGTATCGCAGATCTGCCAGTCCCGGCGCTGGAAATGCACGACCGGTCCCTCACGATGAGAGCCGGGAATGATGTGCATGCAGCCGTTCTCGACCAGCGCCTCGTCGAGCGCCAGCCAGACGCCGACCACCTGCGTCCCTGCGGGCAGATCGAAGTAGGCGCAGTCCTGATGCCAGGGCTTTTCGCGGCCGATGCGCGGCGGCTTCAGCAGCGCCATGTCCTGGAACAAGTGCGGTTCATCCCCAAGCAATTGGCGCAACACCGAGACGAGGCCGGCATGCCATGCCATGGCCTGCATGCGCGGCTCAAACTCCACGAAGTCGCTCAGCTTGCGAATGGAGTCCTGGCGCCGTTCCGGCTCCAGCGAGTCCATTGCACCGCGGGCGCCGGCTTCATAGCGAACAACGTAGTCGCCTTCCACGTGTCCGGCGCAAAGCGCCTCAACTCCCGCCAGCGCGCCGGCCACTTCCGCCGCGTTCAGCGCCCGCCGTATGACCAGAAAACCCAGCTCGCGGAAGTGAGCGTAATCGGCCTCGCCGAGCGCGGCGAAGCCCGCGACACCACCTTCATAGTCAAGATTGTGGTCGTAGAGATGTGGCGGGGGGTCCGCGATCGCCGGCTCAAATCCTTCCGCGTCGGTTGGTTCCGTATTGGCCAGATATGGCCGGGTTGCAATTCCTGCTTCAATCATGTTCACATCCTCATGCGCCGGAGACCCGCGGCATCCAGAACGGCTCGGCCGCCATGCGCGCGAATTGCAGGGCCAGCATCATGCGGCTGCGTTGCGCGCTGCAGGTCGGGTCCGCCCAGCGGTCGATACCGGGCGATCCCGGATACTGACCTGTATCCAGCAATTCATAGCGGTCATTGTACGGGTCCACCGTGATATGCCAGCGGCCCCCGTCAAGAGTTTTCGTATACATGGCGGCGGACTTGTTGGGCCAGGCCAGTCGTTCCTCATCCAGCGGCTCTTCCTGCGCCATCTGCGCCAGCAGCATGCGCTCAATCAACCAGTCCTTCAGCCAGGCATGTTCCTCATCAGCCCACAGGTTGCGCCGCTCGCCGGGGTCCGCCTCCAGGTCGAAGAGCTCGCCATAGTCCCGGTGGCAATAGACCGTCAGCTTGTAACGTTCGGTCACCAGGGTACGGGCGTGCAGGGTCGTCGGCTGGTGATGGTTCTCGACCAGCAGCTCGTTGCGCGCGGATGACACCTCGCCCGCCCACACCGCGCTTTGGTCAATGCCGGTCATGTCATCAGGGATAGCGATACCGCAGGCACTGAGAAAGGTGACCGGCAGGTCGGTCAGCAATTGCAGGGCATCCGAACGCGCCCCTGCTTCTGTGACGCCGGGCCAGCGGACGATCATGGGCACGCGAATCATGTCTTCATAATGAAAAGGGCCCTTGGCGATCAGGCCGTGCTGACCGAAGAAGTGGCCGTGGTCGCTGGTGAAGACCACCAGCGTGTTTTCCCGCAGACCCAGTTCGTCCAGGCGATCCAGGATGGCGCCGATGTACCTGTCCATGCAACTGATCATGCCGTAGTAACAGGCGATGTCCTGCGCCAGTTCCTCGCGCTCGTGCAGGTGACTGTGACAGCCATGCAGACCGTGCCCGCCCTCCTCCAGCCAGGGCGTGTAGTCGGGGTCGGCCTGCTGCGTCAGGCGGAAGTGCGGCGGGTTGGCCTCGTGTTCACCGGGCGTCACTTCCGGCACGCTGACTGTGGCCGGGTCGTACATGGAGTCCCAGGGCTCGGGAGCCAGATACTTGGGATGCGGATCGAAAAAGCTGGCCCACAGGAAAAAAGGCTCGCCGGAACCGGCGTACTGTTCCAGCAGGGCGTTGCTGCGTTCGGCGATCCAGGCGTTGTAGTGGTAACGCTCCGGGATCAGCCACTTGCGCACCTGGGAATCGTTGTTGCCGGTCGGCGTCTCGTAATAGTCACGCCAGTTGTCCAGGCCATTGGCTTCCATCCACAGCGCGTAATGCTGGCCCACGTGGGCTTCGGTGGTGTGGTTGCGCGCCAGTTCGACGTGCTCAAAGCCGTAGAAAGGGCCGTGAAAACCGCGCCAGTAGTCAAGGTCCTGCAGCAGGGGCCAGGCTTCCAGTGAGGGAAACTCCTCCGTCCCCTCCAGCGGCTGAAAGTGGGCCTTGCCGACCAGCGCCGTGCGATAGCCGGCCCGCTGCAGGATGTCCCCGACCGTTGGCTCGTGCCCGGGCAGTTTCATCCCCAGCGACACGGCCCCGTGCTGCGCCGGCGACTTGCCGGTGATCATCGAGGAACGGGTCGGCGTACAGGTCGGATTGGGACAATAACAGCGCGTGTAGAGCGCGCCCTCCTGCGCCAGGCGGTCCAGCGCCGGTGTCTGCACTTCAGGGTTCAGACAGCCCAGGGTGTTCCAGTGTTGCTGGTCGCTGGTGATGAGCAGGATGTTGGGTCGGGCCACGGCGCCGGGGCCTTTGCTGATGCCGGTCTCGCGCGTATTATAGAATGCGCCCGCCGCGCAAACCAGGAGAGGCCTCGTGGAATACGAAATTGCAGGTAGCGGCAACAACCGACGACTGCGAGTCAGCGGTGAATTGCCGCGCGGCTTTCATGGCGAGCAGCAGGGGGACAACTGGCTTTGCCCGCTGGACGCAGCCAACGCCGCTGCCCTGCGCCGTACGCTGCCCTGGACGGCGCCACAACCGGTCGGCCGGCGCAAGTCCATCGGCTGCGGCGACCGCCTGGGCCTGGCGACGCCGGGCCACGTCCGCGCCGTGCGCAAGAGCGACATGGCGGGCGTCTTCGCCCAGCAGTCCATTCGCGAGATGCAACGCTGTGGCCGCAGCGCGCAGGATGTCATCGACGACGCCACCTGGGGCGTGCTGCAGATGAATTACCGGGAAGGCTATGGCAGCGACGCCGACCATCTGAAGCACGTCGCCGACGTCGATGACTGCATCGCTGCCGGCTTCACCGGCTTCACGCTCGACCCCAACGAGCACGTCGACAACTCTGCCCACACCGATGGTCCGGCTGCGCTGCTGGCAAAGTTTGAGGCGCTGCCCGCCGACGACCTTGAAATGTCACATGGTGACCTGCGCCGTCTGTATCTCGGCGGCGGCGCCAGCCCCCTGAACGAGGAGACCCTGCTGCGCGCCAGCGGCAAGTACAGCCGCGCCATCATCCACGTGGCCAAACTGGCGCGTCACATCGAAAGTCGCTTCGGCAGCGACCCCTTTGACCTGGAGGTCTCGGTGGACGAGACCGACACGCCCACCAGCCCCGCCGAGCATTTCTTCATCGCCTCCGAACTGCAGCGGCTCGGTGTCAGGGTTGATGGCCTGGCGCCGCGCTTCATCGGCGATTTTGAAAAGGGCGTCGACTACATTGGCGATCTGGCGCGGTTTGAGCGGGACTTCGCCGCCCACGCCCGCATCGCGCGCGAACTGGGCCCCTACAAGCTCAGCATCCATACCGGGTCGGACAAGTTCAGCATCTACCCCATCATTCATCGCCACACCGGCCCGCTGGTGCACGTCAAGACCGCCGGCACCAGCTGGCTGGAGGCCCTGCGTGTCATCGCCCGGCGCGACATCCCGCTCTTCAGGGAGATTCTGGCGCTGGCGCGCGAACGCTTTCCGATCGACCGCGCCTCCTATCACATCTCCGGTGAACTGGAGAACGTCCCGTCTGACCCCCCGGACGCGGAGTTGCCGGCCCTCTTCGAACACTTTGATACGCGCCAGGTGCTGCACGTCACCTTCGGCTCCCAACTGGACCGCTTCCGCGATCAACTTTACGCCGTGCTGCACGCGCATGAAAAGGACTACGAAGAGGTACTGGAAGCCCATTTCGACCGACACATTGCGCCCTTTCAGGGCAATACAGGATAAGGCGATGCCCTATACAATCGATCTGTCCGGCAAGGTGGCCGCCGTACCTGGTGGCAGCGGCGTGCTCGGCAGCGCCATGTGCAGGGCCCTGGCCGCGGCCGGCGCCACCGTCGCGGTCATGGGCACCACACTGGAAAGAGCCTCCCGCACCTCCGATGCCATCCTGGCCGACGGCGGCGCGGCTTTCCCGCTGGCCGTGAACGTGCTGGAACGCGAGACCCTTGACGCAGCCCGCGAGGAAATTCTGTCCGTCTGCGGCAGCATCGACATTCTCATCAACTGCGCCGGCGGCAACAACCCGAACGCCATGACCTCGCCGGACAATTCGCGCAACCTGTTCAATATCGACCAGGCGGCCTTGCAGTGGACATTCGATCTGAACTTTCTGGGGTCGCTGCTGGCCGCGCAGTCACTGGCGCAGCCCATGGCCGCGGCCGGCCAGGGCGTCATCGTCAACATCTCGTCCATGGCGGCGCAGCGGCCCCTGACGCGCGTGCTGGCCTACGCCGCCGCCAAGGCCGGCATCGACAACTTCACGCGCTGGCTGGCCGTCTATTTTGCGCAGGAATACAGTCCGCAGATCCGCGTCAACGCCATCGCGCCCGGCTTTTTCATCACCGAGCAGAATCGCCTCATCGTCAGCAACGAGGACGGTTCGTTGACGCCCCGTGGCCAGCAGATCGTCGACAACACGCCGATGGGCCGCTTTGGCCAACCGGAGGAACTGGTCGGCACCCTGCTGTGGCTGGTATCGGACGGCGCCCGCTTCGTCACAGGCACCGTGATTCCCGTGGACGGCGGCTACAGCGCCTACGGGGGCGTTTAAAGACGACATCCGGGAAATCCCGGACGTCGCGTTCGTGCTATCTTACTTGCCCGCTGACGTCGGTTCGAAGTTCAGCGCCACGGAATTGATGCAATAGCGCAGACCGGTCTGGTCGCGCGGGCCGTCGTTGAAGACGTGGCCCAGATGCGAGTCGCAGCGGCTGCATGTCACCTCGGTGCGGCGCATGCCATAACTGTTGTCCGGTCGCCACTCCACCGTGCCCTCCTCGATCATGTCCCAGAAGCTGGGCCAGCCGCAGTGCGAATCGAACTTCGTGCCGGAGGCGAACAACTGCTGCCCGCAGGCCGCGCAACAGTAAGTGCCGTCCGCCTTGTGGTGCACGTATTCGCCGGTGAAGGGACGCTCCGTCGCCTGGCGCCGCAGAACGGCGAACTGCTGCGGTGACAGCTGATCGGCCCACTCGGCCTCGCTCTTGCGAACCTTGTCCATGCTGTTCATGTCGCTGCTCCTGCCTGCCTCGTCATCTGCAGCAAGTATGCGTCGCAAATGTTGCCAGAATCTGAACATGGCATCAGTGGCGTATCAGAATCACAGCGTGCCGCCCAGATTCCAGGGGTTGAACTCCGCCTCGCCCACGCCTTGCGCCTCGCTTTTTGAAGGCGCGCCCGAAGCCACCGCGATCATCAGGTCCAGCAGCTCCCCGGCAGCGTCTTCCATGGGCAGCCCGTCGAGGATACGCCCGGCGTCGAAGTCCATGTCCTCTTCCATGTGCCGGTACAGGGCCGAGTTGCTGGCCAGCTTGATGCTCGGCGCCGGCAGGAAGCCGAAGGCCGACCCCCGCCCGGTCGTGAAAAGCACCAGATTGGAGCCGCCGGCCACCTGGCCGGTCACTGCCACCGGGTCGTAGCCGGGCGAATCCATGACGGTGAAGCCGCGCGCCGTCACCGGCTCGGCGTATTCGTAGACGCCGGTCAGGGGCGTGCTGCCGCCCTTGGCCACCGCGCCCAGTGACTTCTCGTAGATGGTCGTCAGACCGCCCAGCTTGTTGCCCGGCGAGGGATTGTTGTCGATTTCCATGTCGTGTTTTTCGCTGTGACGTTCCCACCACCCGATCAACTCCAGCAGGCGCTCCCCCACCTCGCGGCTGACCGCCCGCCGCGTCAACAACTGCTCGGCGCCGTAGATTTCCGGCGTTTCGCCCAGCACCACCGTCCCGCCCTGCCGCACCAGCAGGTCGGACGCGGCGCCGACCAGCGGGTTGGCGGTCACGCCGGACCAGCCGTCGCTGCCGCCGCACTGCAGGGCGACCATCAACTCTGACACCGGCTGTGGACTGCGCGCGCAGGCGTTGACTTCCGGCAACATCGCCTCAATGGCCGCCACCCCGGCCTCAATCGTCTTGCGAATGCCGCCCTCGCCCTGAATGGTGATGCCGGGCGGCGCATGCAGGCCGCTGCCATTCAACCCGTAGTTGGTCACCAGGTCGGCGACCTGGTTGGTCTCGCAACCCAGACCGACGATCATGTAGCCGCCAATGTTGGCGTGGCGCGCCATGCCGGCCAGCGTGCGCTGCAGCAGCACATAGTCCGCCCCGCCGAGTTGCACCGCGCAACCGGAGAGATGCGCGAATGGGAGAACGCCGTCAACGTTCGGCCAGGGCGCAAGGCGCTCCGGCGTGAAGTAATGCGCGATCTCGCGCGTGGTGTGGGCCGAACAGTTGACGGTCGAGAGCACGGCGATGAAGTTGCGCGTGCCGACGCGCCCGTCGGCGCGGCGGTAACCGTCGAAGGTCAGGCGCTGCCCAGGCGGTACATAGTCAACCGGGGCAACATCCTGCGCAAACTGGTAATCGCGGGCGAAGTCCTGCACGCCCAGATTGTGCGTATGCACGTGGTCACCGGCTGCAATGTCCTGCGTGGCAAAGCCGATGGTCTGGCCGTAGCGACGCACGGCGCCACCGGCGGCGACATCCGCCAGCGCAAACTTGTGCCCGTCCGTGACGAAATTGCGCAGCGCCAGCGACCCGCCTGCGCCGTCCAGCACAATGCCGGCCTGCAACGGGCGGCGCGCGATGGCGACGTTGTCCGACGCATGCAGACGGATGGCGGCCTCGTCAAAGGGCAACTGCGCCTGCGAGATCTCGCCGAAGAAACTAACGTTCTGATCGGCCATGTCAATACCCTCCCCCGTCGGCTACACCACCTGCACGACGTTCATCAGTTCGCCGATGCCATCGATGCCGATTACGATGACATCGTCCGCTTCCAGTGTAAATTCGGCCGGCGGCACGATACCGGCGCCGGTCAGCAGCACGGCGCCCTGCGGCAGCCGGTAGGTACGCCCCAGAAAGTCGCCCAGCTCCGGGATGCGACGCCGAATGCGGTCGGTGTGCACCGAATCAGCGAACACCTGCTGACCGGCCCGTTCAATGCGCATACGAATCTGCGCATCGGGCCAGTCCTCCGTGGCGCGCAGGGCAATGCCCGGGCCGAGCGCGCAGGAGGCGGTAAACATCTTCGCCTGCGGCAGGTAGAGCGGATTGGCGCCCTCAATGTCGCGGCTGCTCATGTCATTGCCCACGGTGAATCCGACCGCTTCCAGCGCCGGATTGTAGACCACGCCCAACTCCGGCTCCGGCACCGACCAGCTGGCGTCCGAACGAATGCCGACCCTGCCGCCTGGCCCGATGACGCGCCAGGCCTGGGCCTTGAAGAAAATCTCGGGTCGCTCGGCGACGTACACGCGGGCGTAGACGTCGCCGCCATCGGCGGCTTCTTCCTGACGCGCCTTGCGACTGTCCTCGTAGGTCACGCCCGCCGCCCAGACCTCCTGCTCATCCACCGGCGCCAGCAGGGGCAGGTCGAATTCGCCGCGCGGCCAGGTCCTCGCAGCCCCCGACGCCTGCTCGCGCAGATCAGCGATGGCAGCCGCGGCCCGCCCCACGCTGGCGTCCAGCCAGTCCGACAGGGAGCCGATCGCGTCGCTCACGTCGGCCACCGTTTCGCCTTCCTGCAGGACGTAACGCGGCCCCTGATCAGGATCCTCCACGCGCAGCAGCAGTGGATCGCTCATGTCGCCTCTTCCTCCTGTTGGTAGGTGATCTCCTCCGGCAGTGGACTGGTGGCCGACCAGCCGCCATCGACGACCAGGGTATGACCGGTGACGTAGCTCGCTTCCGGCGACAGCAGGTACAGCGCCGCCGCGGCGACGTCCTCCACCGTGCCGACGCGCTGCGCCGGGATCTGGTCGCCCCAGGTGGTCTCAAAGTCCGGGTCATCCAGCAGATTGCGCGGCGTCAAAATGGCGCCGGGCGCGATGGCGTTGATGGTGATGTTGTGGGGCGCAAGGTCCAGCACCAGGCTGCGCGCCAGCATCCGCAGGGCGGCCTTGGTCATGCCGTAGGCCTCAAGGTGATGGACGGCCTGCAGACCGGTGACGGAGGACATCAGCAGGATGCGGCCGCCCTCCCCCTGGTCGCGCAGCTGGCGCGCGGCGGCCTGCGCCAGGAAAAAGGAACCGCGCAGATTGAGGTTCAGCAGACGATCCAGCGCTTCCGGCTCATAATCAAAGAAGTCGCCATAGAAGGTCAGGCCGGCATTGGCGACGGCGAAGTCCAGACGTCCCCAAACGTCCACCGCCGTCGCTACCATGTCGCGGACGACCGCCACCTCGCCCGCGTCGCCGGCGTAAGGCCGGCAAACCCTGCCTTCCGCGCAAATTGAGCGGGCTGCTTCTGCCGCGCGCTCACCATCCACGTCGTTGAGCAGGACCTGCGCGCCTCGCGCCACCAGCCGGCCGGCGATCTCCAGGCCGATGCCCTCGCCGGCGCCCGTCACCACGGCGACCCGACCCTCAAATCCTGCCATTCATTGCCTCCAGCCAGCGTCCCGCGCTAGTATAGCCGCCCGGGCCAGCGCATCACAATTTGCACAGGGTGCCATGAACAAGACGATCAGCACGCCTTCTCTCAGCGACGTCCTTGACGCCGACACGCCGGTCACCCGCAGTCAGGGTGAAGGCCCGGCGGGTGCCCTGCCTCTCACCGAAGACCTGCTGCTCAAGGCAGGCAGCGGCCACCTGTTCGGACTGACGCAGAACGCCGGCATGGGCTGGGACCCCGCCGAAGTCACCCGGCCGCAATACCTCATCCTCAGCACCCAGGGCGGTCTGCGCGCGGAGGACGGGAGCCCGGTGGCGCTGGGCTATCACACCGGGCACTGGGAGGTGGGACTGCTGGTACGCGCCGCTGCCGAAACCATCGCTGAACAGGGCGGTCTGCCTTTCGCGGCCAGTTGCAGCGATCCCTGCGATGGGCGCAGCCAGGGGACAGCGGGCATGATGGACAGCCTGCCCTACCGCAACGACGCGGCCATCGTGTTGCGCCGCCTCATCCGTTCGCTGCCCCTGCGCCGGGGCGTGCTGGGCGTGGCCACCTGCGACAAGGGTCTGCCGGCGATGATGCTGGCGCTGGCCGGCTCGTCGTGGCTGCCGGGCGTCATCGTCCCGGGCGGCGTGACCCTGCCGGCGGTGGATGCCGAGGACGCCGGCACCGTGCAGACCATCGGCGCGCGCTTCAGTCATGGCCTGATCTCGCTGGAGCATGCCGCTGCCATGGGCTGCCGCGCCTGTGGCTCACCGGGCGGCGGCTGTCAGTTTCTCGGCACGGCCGCCAGCGCCCAGGTCGTCAGTGAGGCCCTGGGCCTGTCGTTGCCCCACAGCGCGCTGGCCCCGTCCGGCGAGCCGATCTGGCTGGAAATGGCGCGGCGTTCCGCCCTGGCGTTGCTGCGCATGGAGTCCCTGGGCCTGACGCTGGCCGACGTGCTGACGCCAGGCGCGCTGGAAAACGCCATGCTGGTGCACGCCGCTTTCGGTGGCTCCACCAACCTGTTGCTGCACGTCCCGGCCATCGCCCACGCCGCCGGCCTGCCACCGCCCACGGTCACGGACTGGACCCGCGTCAATCGCAGCGCGCCGCGCATCGTGGATGCCCTGCCCAACGGCCCGCGCAACCACCCCACCGTGCAGGTCTTCCTCGCCGGCGGCGCGCCGGAGGTCATGCTGCACCTGCGCAAGCAAGGTCTGCTGGATTGTTCGGCCCTCACGGTCGCCGGCGCCAGCCTGGATGAACTGCTGGACTGGTGGCAGGACAGCGAGCGTCGCGTCAATCTGCGACGACAGTTGCGCGAGCGCGACGGCATCGACCCCGATGACGTCATTCTGTCACCGGACGCTGCCCGTCGCCGCGGCCTGACCAGCACGGTCGTTTTCCCCGTCGGCAACCTGGCGCCGGAGGGCTCGGTGGTCAAGGCCACCGCCATCGATCCTGAACTGGTCGACGACGACGGCGTCTACCGCCACTGCGGGCCGGCGCGCGTTTTCGCCTCCGAGCAGGAGGCGATCGCCGCCATCAAGGGACTGTCCGGGCGCAAGGTGGAGGCCGGCGACGTGTTGGTCGTGATCGGCATCGGCCCGGCCGGCACCGGGATGGAAGAGACCTACCAGCTCACCTCCGCGCTGAAGTTTCTGCCATGGGGTAAGCACGTTCCCCTGTTGACGGACGCGCGTTTTTCCGGCGTTTCCACCGGCGCCTGCGTCGGCCACGTCGGCCCCGAGGCCCTGGCCGGTGGCCCCATCGGTAAACTGCGCGACGGAGACCTCGTCGCCATACGCATCGACCGGGACTCGCTGGCAGGCAGCGTCGACCTGGTGGGTACGCCAGATGGCCCGCTTACCCGTCAGGACGCGCGCGAGTTGCTGGACGGCAGACCCAGGCATCCGGGACTGGCGCCGCATCCACAGTTGCCCGCCGACACACGCTTGTGGGCGGCGCTGCAGGCCGTCAGCGGCGGCACCTGGGCGGGCTGCGTTTACGATAGCGAGCGCATCATCGAAGTGCTGGAGGCGGGCCGCCAGGCGCTCAATGGCCGGCAGCATGAATCTTCGGAGAAGGAGCAGTCCAGGTGATATCAGGCAGGAACAGCATCGCCGGTGAATGGCGCGCGACAGGCACAAGTACGTTTCACAGTGTAGACCCTCGCACACGTCAGCCAGGCGACGTCGATTTTCACAACGCGACCCGGGACGAGGTGGACGCGGCGGTCCGGGCGGCGGCGGACGCCTTCGCAGTCACGCGACTGTTTCCCGCGACCTCCCTGGCGGATTTCCTGGATACCCTGGCCGAAGAAATCGAGTCCCGCGCCGACGCATTGATCGCCACGGCCGATACGGAAACCGCGCTGGGAAACCTGCGTTTGACCGGCGAGCTGGCGCGCACGACGGGCCAGTTGCGCGCCTTTTCGGCCCTGCTGCGCGAAGGCTCGTATGTCGACGCCGTTATTGATACGGCGTTGCCGGACAGGCAGCCCCTGCCGCGACCGGATATCCGCCGCCTGCTGCTGCCGCTGGGACCGGTGGCCGTCTTTTCCGCCAGCAACTTTCCCTTCGCCTTTGCCATCGCCGGCGGGGACAGCGCCGCGGCCTTCGCGGCCGGCTGCCCGGTCATCGCCAAGGGGCATCCGGGTCACCCGGCGACCAGCGAAATGTTCGCCCAGGCGGTCAATGCCGCCGTCAGCGCCTGCGGCTTTCCGCCCGGTTTCTTTTCCCTGGTGCAGGGAGACGGCCACGAGGTGGGGCGCCGGCTGGTCGAACATCCCTTGCTGGAGGCGGTCGCTTTCACTGGCTCCCTGCGCGGCGGTCGCGCCCTGCACGACGTCGCGGCCCGTCGCCCCCGCCCCGTCCCGGTCTTCGCCGAAATGGGCAGCATCAACCCGCTGGTCATCACCGCCGGCGCGCTGGCAGAACGGGCTGCGCAACTGGCGCGCGGGCTGGCGGGCTCGGCGACCCTGGGCGCCGGTCAGTTTTGCACCAATCCGGGACTGGTCCTGCTGCCGGCCGGCGCAGCCGCCAGCGGCTTCATCGCCGACTATCGCAAGGTGATGCTGGCCATCGAGCCCGGCATCCTGTTGAACGGCGCCGTGGAACGCGGTCTGCAGCAGACGGTAGAGCGCAGCGCCGCCGTGGCAGCGGTACAAACAGACAGGGGCGCGAAGCCCGCGCAAATCACGGGTTTCTGCTTCCCCCACACCGTGCTGCAAACGGACGCGGCGACCTTCCTGGCGAACGCTGAACTGCAGGAAGAGCACTTCGGACCGGTGACCTTCCTCGTCACCTGCGCCGACGACGGGGAGTTGCACAGGGTCATCCGTTCACTGGCGGGTCAGTTGACCGGCAGCATTCACTGCGGCGCAAACGAAGGGGAGAGCATCCGTCCCCTGGTGGACGCCCTGCGTGAGAAGGTTGGGCGCCTGATATGGAATGGTTTCCCGACCGGCGTGGAAGTCACGGCGGCCATGCAGCACGGCGGCCCCTGGCCGGCCACCAGCGCCCCGGCGACGACCTCGGTGGGAGTGAGCGCAATCAGGCGCTTCATGCGACCCCTGGCCTGGCAGGACGTACCGGACGCCCTGCTGCCCGAGGCGCTGCGGGACAGCAATCCGCAGGGGATTATGCGACTGGTCAACGGCGAATACACCCGCGCCGCGCTGGACTGACGGGAGGCTCAGCCGGCGCCGGCCGTCCCTTCGGCAAGGCGTCCGTTGCTGCTGACGACCGCCTCGTCTTCCTCGCGGAACTGGCTCATGTAAAGCGCGTGATAGGCGCCCTCGTGCGCCAGCAGTTCGCGGTGCGTACCGCGTTCGGTGATGCGCCCGTCCTGCAGCAGCAGCACCTGGTCGGCGTTGCGGATCGTGCTCAGCCGGTGCGCAATGACGAAGCTGGTGCGGCCTTCCAGCAGGCGCTCAAAGGCGTTCTGGATGAGCCGCTCGGTGCGCGTATCCACACTGGAAGTCGCTTCATCCAGAATGAGGATGCGGGGGCTCATCAGCGCCGCGCGCGCGATGGCGATGAGTTGACGCTGTCCCTGACTGAGCCCGCTGCCCCGCTCGCCCAGCACAGTCTCGTAGCCGTCCGGCAGCCGTTCGATAAAACTGTCGGCGGCTACCAGCCGGGCCGCCGCGATCACGTCTTCATCACTGGCGTCCGGTCGGCCATAGCGAATGTTGTTCATCACTGAATCAGAGAACAGAAAGGTGTCCTGCAACACGATGCCGATTTGCTCGCGCAGGCTGCCGACCTGAACATCGCGCACGTCGTGGCCGTCAATGCTGACCGACCCGGCGCTGACGTCGTAAAAACGCGGCAGCAAATTGATGATGGTGGTCTTGCCGGCACCGGTCGGGCCGACGATCGCCAGGGTCTCGCCCGGCATGGCGCCGAAACTGACGTCCTTCAACACCGGCTCGCCGGCCACGTACTCGGCTCCAACGCCCTCGAAGCGGACTTCGCCCCGAATGGGCGGCATGGGCATGGCGCCTGGCCGATCGACGATTTCGACCTCTTCGTCCATCAGGCCGAAGATGCGCTCGCCACCGGCAATGGCGCTCTGCACGTTGGTCCACAGGATGGCGATCTGCTGAATTGGCTGACTGAAGCGTTGCGAAAAGGCCACGAAGGCGAAGACGGTGCCCAGCGAAATGGCCGACCCGCCCAGCAGCGGTTCGTCACGCAGCACGGCGACGCCGCCCGCCAGCACCACGATGCCCAGGGCGACGAAGCCCAGCGCTTCCAGCACGGGCCCCAGGGCGCTGGTGAAGGCGGCGGCGCGAATGTTGGCCTCGCGATTGGCGGCGTTGGAACGTTCGAACTCCGCGATGGTTTCGTCCTCGCGGTTAAAGGCCTGGGCCTCGCGCGCGCCGGCGATGCTTTCCTGCAGGTCGGCGTTCACCGAGCCCATCTCCAGGCGCGCCTGCCGGAAGGCCTTGCGCGCCTGGCTGGAGAAATAGACGGTGGCGATGGCCATGACCGGCACGATTGCCAGACTGACGAGCGCGTAGGTCACGTTGGTCTCCAGCATGCGCACCATGATCCAGACGATGACCAGCGCGCCGGAAATCACCTGCATCAACGCGAAGCTGAAGGCCTGTTCGATGGTGTCCGAGTCGTTGGTGACGCGGCTCATCAGGTCGCCGGCCTCGTTGCGTGCATAGAAGCCCATGGAAAGCCGGTGCAGGTGACGCAACAGGTCCTGCCGCATCTGGCGCAATACGTGTTGCCCGGTCCAGGACATGGCGTAAAAGGCGAGGCCGGCCAGAACCGAGCCCGCCACGTTGATCGCGATTAACAACAGCACCAGGGAGCCCAGCCCCTCCAGCCGCGTTTCCTGGTCCATGTCTTGCGTTATCTCACTGAACCAGCAAAACGACACGTCGCGCGGGAACAGATAGCAGTCCACCGCCTGACCGATCAGTTCCGGGGAAACCACCTGGGTCCAGGACTGGCCCGTGATCAGCACCAGCGCCAGGGCCAGGCCAGGCCAGTGGCGTCGAAAATAGCTGGCGAAGCGACCCAGCGTCTCGCGCAGATCCTTCGGTTTCAGCGTTTCCCGTTCGAAGAGACGGCGACCGCCGTCCATGCCCATCATGCGCCGGCGGCCTCCGCGCTTACGTCCTCGACCAGCTGGGAGTTGTAGATTTCTGCGTAGATGGCGCTGGTCTCCATCAGTTCCGCATGAGTGCCCATGGCCGCCACCGATCCGCGCTCCAGCACAATGATCAGGTCGGCGCCCAGCACCGTGCTGATGCGCTGCGCAATGACGAAACTGGTGCGGCCGCGCATGAGATTGTCCAGCGCCGCCTGAATGCGCCGCTCGGTGGCGAAATCCACCGCGCTGGTGGAATCGTCCAGAATCAGCAGCTGTGGATCGAGTAACAGCGCCCGCGCGATGGCGATGCGCTGCTTTTGTCCGCCGGAAAGGGTGGCGCCCCGTTCACCGACAGAAGTCGCATAGCCGCCTGGAAAGTCCATGATGAAGTCGTGCGCAGCAGCGGCGCGGGCGGCCGCTTCAACCTCGTCTGTCGTGGCATCCGGCCGGCCAAAGGCGATGTTGTCGTGAATGCTGCCACTGAAGAGGTTGGTCTCCTGCAGCACGATGCCGATTTGTGAGCGCAGGCTGTCCAGCGTGACGTCGCGGATGTCCACACCATCGATGTGCACCGCGCCTTCCGTCACGTCGTAAAAGCGCGGTATCAGATTGATGATGGTCGTCTTGCCACTGCCGGTCGCCCCCAGCAGGGCGATGGTCTGGCCGGCTTCCGCCCGAAAGCTGACGGTATCCAGCACGTTCTCGCCAGATTCGAAATAGCGGAAAGTGACGTCCTCAAATTCCACGGCACCGGTGATGGGCGGCAGATCGTCGGCGCCCGGACGGTTGCGCACCTCGCTTTCAGTATCCAGGATTTCGAAGATGCGCGTCGCCGACGCCGCCGCCTGGGCCATCAGCGAAATGATGAATCCCAGCTGGCCCAGCGGAAAGAAGATGTAGATCAGGTACAGCGAAAAGGACTGGTATTCGCCCAGCCCGATGATGCCCGGGATGATCTGGCGCCCGGCGAAATACAGCACGATCACCTGGCCGACGTTGGCCAGCAAAAAGATCACCGGGAACAGGACGGAAAAGGTGCGGCTGATGTGCAGCCGTTGCGCCATCAGGACGTTGGTGGCTTCATTGAAGCGTTCCTGTTCCCGCCCCTCGCGCACAAAGGACTTGACCACCCGGATGCCGGCCACGTTTTCCTGCAGCACGGTGTTCAGCCCGGCCAGCAGACGCTGGGCCCTTTCGAACAGGGGCTGCGCGATCCGGCCGAAGATCGCGAAGAGCACGATCGTCACCGGCAGGATCGGCAGGATGGAGAGGGTCAACTGCCAGTTGGTCGTCAGCAGTATCAGCAAGGTGGCGATCAGCAGCAGGAAGGCCTGCACCGCAAGGATGAGCCCCTGGGCGATGAAAAGACGTACCTTCTCCACGTCATCCGTCGCCCGAATCATCAACTGACCGGTCTGCGTTCGGTCGTAATAGCTGAACGACAGGCGTTGCAATCTGGAGAAGATGTCGTTGCGCAGGTCAAAGGCCGCTCCCTGGGAGGTGGCCTCCGCCATATAGGTCTGGATGAAGGCAAAGACGGCGCGCAACACGGCAAAAATGATGATGGCCGCCACGCCATTGATCAGCAGCGATTCTGCAATATCTGCCGTCAGTTTCAGGTCGTCGATGCTGCTGCCCATCAGCTGGGCGGTGGCGCCCTGTACGAATTCCGGCAGCGACAGCACCTGGTTGGCGGTCACGCCGTCGGTGACGGCGTTGACCATGTTTTGCACCAGGCGCGGCACCGCCAGTTGCGCCAGGGTGGCGACGACCAGCGCGCCATAGGCCAGCGCAGCCGTTCGCCGTTGCCGCCCGAGATAGCCGATCGCCCGGCGCAGACCGGCCATGTCGACCGGCGGTCGACCGCCTGCCTGGCCCCGTTTTCTGTTGTTTCCTGCCCTGGGTCGCAAGGTGGCTCTCCCTGGCCAGAGTTCGATGGATTCCCGGCCACACTGCCAGCCCAGCATAGAATCAGCCCTGCACTTTATCAAGTACCACCCGGCGTACTCAGCCGGCGCTAATGTTCGCGGGCATGTGGCATCAGTTCACACGCTGATTCATAATGTGGTATCGGGACTGTTCCGATCCATTTCAGGAGATCCGATGACTGTCTTTCCACGTAGTACGGTCGGGAAAACCGGCCTGGAAGTGCCGCGCGTTGCGCTGGGTTGCGCGCACATCGGCAAGAACGGCAGGGACGAGGCCATTGGCATCGTGCACAGTGCGCTGGAACTCGGCATCGAATTTCTCGATACCGCCCCCCTGTACAAGTCCGAAGCGTACATGGGCGAGGCGCTGCAGGGCGTGCCGCGTGACAGCTACGTCCTGGCCACCAAGATCGGACGCCTGCCGGATGGCCAGGGCGGCTTCATCTTCGATTACACGCGCGATGGCGTCCTGCGCAGCCTCGAAAACAGCCTGAACGCGCTCAGACTGGACCGGGTCGACATTCTTCACATTCACGACCCGGACGTGGAAGACAAGTACGAGGAGGCCCTGCACGAGGGCTACCCGGTACTGGACGAATTGCGCAGTCAGGGAGTCGTCAGCGCCATCGGCGCCGGCATGAACGAGTGGGAAATGGAGCTGGACTTCTCCCGCGCCGGAGACTTCGACTGCTTCCTGCTGGCCGGCCGCTATACCCTGCTGGAACAGACCTCCCTCGGGGCATTGCAGGAGTGGCAGGACCGCGGTATCGGCGTTTTCGCCGGCGGCATTTTCAACAGCGGCATCCTGGCCACCGGCGACAGTGAGGTGGCCCGCTACAACTACGAAGTGGCGCCGCCCCACATCCGCGCCAAGGCCCGTGAACTGGAGGCCATTTGCGTGCGTCATCAGGTACCGCTGAATGCCGCTGCCGTCCAGTTCGTGCAGGCGCACCCGGCTTATAACTCCCTGATCATCGGCGCGGACCGCGTCCCCCAGGTCGCCGACAACCTGGCGGCCCTGGAGGTTGAAATCCCGGCAGCATTCTGGCAGGAACTCGTCGAGACCGGTCTGGTGGACGCCGCTGCGCCCCTGCCCGGCGCTCCCGGTTCATGGCGCTGAGTTCGCGCTCCCGATGCTTGTGAACCAGGTAGCCAGATGCTACAGTTCGCAGTTGTGGGTCCGCGTGGCATGCGCATTTGCAGCCACATGAACAGCGCGCGGGGGAGGCCAGATGGCAGCGGCGCAACAACGGCAAAAAATCCTGATTCTCTACCTCGGTACCTCGGCCCTTGATAGCGACGTCAAGGGCTGGACCATGTACGACGGCACCGGCCGCGAGCATCACACCACCGGTGACAGCGACGAACGGCCCTACGCCACCGGCATGGAAGCCCTGCTGGACGGCTGGCGCGTCATCCAGTTTCCGCAACTCATCCCGCCCTACCCGGGGATGGAATACACCACCTCGTTCAAGAAGAACGAATACATTTTCGAAAAGCTGGAGACGATCGAGACATGAGCGACAAACAGCATCTGCTCAATTCGCACCAGATGGCGGAATTCGTGGCGCGCGGGTTTTTGCGCTTTGACGAGATTGTCCCCGATGACATTAACCAGGCCGTCATGGCCGAATTCGAGGCGGGCGGCATCAACAGCTACCCGGCCGGCACGCCTTTTGCCGAGTGCTATCCGGCGCCCTCGCCCATCGGCGCCATGCTGCGCCTGCCACAGATTCAGGGCATCCTCGACAGCCTCGTCGGCCAAAACCCGCTCTTCGATCATCACGCCATTCACAAACGCCTGCCCAACGAGGGCAAGGCCCAGGGCCTGCATGGCGATTCGATCATCGACACGCGCCTGCACTTTGACGTCCAGTTGATGTACTTTCCGCACGACGTACCCCTGGAAATGGGCGGCACCCTGCTGCTGCCGGGCAGCCACTTGCGCCGCATCAACGAAGCGGAGGTCTCCCGTTACCAGAATTTCCTGGGGCAGATCCCCATGGTCTGCGAGGCGGGCAGCATCCTGGTCCTGCATCACGGCATCTGGCACTGTGGCCGCCAGAACAGGACCGACCGCATGCGGTACATGTACAAGATCCGCCTCAACCCCACCGTGCGCCAGCTGCGCCTGTGGAACACCGACGACCTCGATGAGGACACCAGCGCCCATCAGCCCATCTTCGCCGGCGAAAAACGCGATGACGTGCAGGCCATTCTGGCCAGACTGGAGCCCTGGTTCGAGGCCGGCGACGGTCGCCTGGAAATCGTCAACCGCACCCTGCTGTGGCGTTTCCTGACCGGTGACGAGGACTTCGACGTGCACTACTGGCTCACCCGACTGGAAAACATGCCGGAAAACCGCCTGAGCGCCTGAGACGGGACAGGGGTTGCTCGCATGAAAATCACCAGGCTGGAGACCTTCTTCGTCCGGCCGCGCTGGCTGTTTCTCAAAATGCATACCGACGAAGGGATCGTCGGCCTGGGCGAGCCGGTCGTCGAGGGTCGCTCGCAGACCGTGGCCGCGGCCGTACACGAGATCGGTCGCTATCTCATCGGCCAGGACCCAACCAGGATCGAACATCACTGGCAGGCCATCTTCCGCGGCCAGTTCTATCGCGGCGGCCCGGTGCTCACGAGCGCGCTTTCCGGCATCGAACACGCCATGTGGGACATCACCGGCAAGTGGCTGGGTCAGCCGGTCTACAAGCTGCTGGGCGGCGCCGTGCGCGACCGCATCCGCGTCTATGGCTGGCTGGACGACCGATCCTACGGCGATTACGTGGAACAGGCGGTCGTCGGCGCTGAAGCCGGCTTCACGGCCTTCAAACTTGGCCTGCCTGGCGCCGTCCGCATCGTTGATACGCGCGCCAAAGTGGACGAAACCGTCGCCCACTTCGCCCGCTTCCGGGAGGCGCTGGGGCCGGAGATCGACATCGGCATCGACTTTCACGGGCGCGTGAGTCCCGCCATGGCCGTGCGCCTGGCGCAGGCGCTGGAGCCGCTACATCCTTTCTTCATCGAGGAGCCGGTGTTGCCGGAAAACGTCGATGCCCTGGCGACCGTGGCCCGCAGCACCAGCATCCCCATCGCCACCGGCGAGCGTCTGTTCACCAAATGGGCCTTCCGCGAGGTGCTGGAAAAGCAGGCGGCCGCCATCCTGCAGCCGGACCTGGCGCACGCCGGCGGGATACTTGAGGTGCGCAAGATCGCGGCGATGGCCGAATGCTGGTACGCCGCCGTGGCGCCGCATTGCCCGCTGGGACCCATCGCCCTGGCCGCCAGTCTGCAACTGGACGCCTGCACGCCCAACTTCCTGGTGCAGGAACACTTCACCACCGGCGTTGGCTATCTGAAGGAGCCCTTCCAGATCATCGATGGCCACATACCCCTGCCGGACAAACCGGGCCTGGGGATTGAACTGGACGAGGAAGCCGTCGCCGCCAAACTGTATGACGGCAGCTGGGAAACACCGCGGCTGTGGCACGACGATGGTTCCGTCGCGGACTGGTAGTGGCCGACGGAAGCCCTGAAAGGCAATCCATTGCCGGGTCCAGGGCCCCGTTTTGCTCTGACTTCATGCGGTCGACGCGGTTACAATGGCTGGCCGTTGCAGTTTCGGACCTGCCGGGCCGACAATTGCCGGCCGGGCAGTCCCGCAATAATGTCAGGAGAAGTTGATGACCGAACGAATCCCTTCCGTCGCCCTGCAACTTTATTCCCTGCGCGCCGAACTCGCCGATGACTTTGAAGGCATCGTCCGCGAAGTGGCCGCCGCCGGCTACGCCGGCGTCGAACCCTTTGGTTATCCGCAGCGGGACGCGGTCGCCGAAGGACGGCTCTTTCGCGAACTGGGTCTGCAGGTGCCGAGCATCCACGCGGCCATTTCGGCGGGCGAGGACAGCGACGCCGTGATCGAGGCCGCCCGCAACGTTGGCACGCAGCGCATCATCGTCGCCGGCATTGGCCGGGGCGAGGCATGGGATACGCGAGAGAAAATCGGGGCCAACTGCGCCCTGATCAACGAAACCGCCGCCAACGCGGCGACAGCGGGGCTGCAGGTCGGCTATCACAACCACTGGTGGGAATTCGACACCTTTGTCGATGGACGGCCAGTCTGGCGCCACATGCTCGATCTGCTGGATGACGACGTCTTTTTCCAGATCGATACCTACTGGGCCCGCGTGGGCGGCGCCGACGTGGCCCCTGTGCTCAGGGAACTGGGCCCGCGCAACCAGGTGCTTCACGTCAAGGACGGCCCGGCCGATGACCCCCAGGCGGACATGGTCGCCGTGGGCAGCGGCGTGATGGACTGGCCAGCCATTTTTGCTGCCAGCGACGTTGACTGGATTGTCGTCGAACTGGACCGCTGCGCCACCGACATGCTGCAGGCCGTGCGCGACAGTTGCGCCTGGCTGACCGGGGAGGGATACGCCCGTGGCAAGGATTAGGGTTGGCATCATCGGCTGCGGCCACATCAGCGATCACTATTGCCAGGGCCTGAAGCAGTTTCGCATCCTCGACCTGCGCGCCTGCGCCGACCTCGACCTGCGCCGGGCGGAAAAACTGGCGGCCGACCACGGGATCGCGGCGTTGAGCGTGGACCAGTTGCTGGCCGACCCGGACATCGACGTCGTGGTGAATCTGACGCCGCCGGCCGCCCATTATGACGTCGCCATGCAGGTGATCGCGGCCGGCAAGCACGTTCACAATGAAAAGCCGCTGGCCCGGACCCGCGACCAGGGCAGGAAAATCCTGGACGCCGCCGCCGCTGCCGGTCTGCGCGTCGGCTGCGCCCCGGACACCCTCCTCGGCGGCGGGCTGCAGACCTCGCGCAAGTTGCTGGATGACGGCTGGATCGGCCGCCCCGTCGCTGCCTGCGGCTTTTTCTGCAGCCACGGGCCGGACAGTTATCACCCGGAACCGGACTTTTTCTTCAAGCCCGGCGGCGGCCCCCTCTTTGACATGGCCCCCTATTACCTGACCGCCCTGATTTACCTGCTCGGGCCGGTCAGGCGCGTCGCCGGTTCGGCCTCAAAGGGTTTCGCACAGCGCTACGCCACGCATCCGGAACTGCCCCCGGAACGCTACGGCTACCCCATTGACGTCGAGGTGGACACGCATGTAACGGCGACGCTGGATTTCGCCAACGGCTGTGTGGGCACCCTGATCACCAGCTTCGACGTCTGGCATGACAATCTGCCGCGCATGGAGATTTACGGCACCGAAGGCACGCTCTCTGTCCCCGACCCCAATCACTTCCGTGGCCCGGTACGCGTCAAACGCGCCGGCGCTGACGACTGGAGCGAGATTCCCCTGACGCACGACGCCTCCATGCTGCGCGGCGTCGGCGTCGCGGACCTGGCCCACGCCCTGCGCTCGGGTCGGCCGCATCGCGCCAGTGGCGTTCTCGCCTGGCATGTGCTGGACCTGATGCACGCGATTCTGGAGTCAGCGGATGCCGGTCGCCACGTCGACGTCGCCGGCGGCGCTGAACGGCCCGCGCCCCTGCCCACCGGGCTGGCGCCGGGCCACCTGGATGACTTGAGGTCATAGTCTTGCCATGAGCGATAACACGATGCCTGATCCTGCCAGGGTCGGACTCATCGGCTGTGGCAACATCTGCGACCGGTACTTCAGATTCTGCCGGACTTTCGTGGATATCGAGATCGTCGCCTGCGCCGACCTGCTGCCGGAGCGCGCCAGGGCGAAGGCCGCGCAGTACGGCGTTCGTGCCCTGGAGGTGGACGAGCTATTGCGCGACCCCGACATCGATATCGTCCTTAACCTGACCATCCCCCAGGCGCATGCGGAGGTTGACCTGGCGGCGCTGGAGGCCGGCAAGCACGTCTACAGTGAAAAGCCGCTGGCACTGGATCTGGCGGACGGTCAGCGCGTGCTCGCCTCGGCCGCAGAACGGGGACTGCGCGTTGGCTGCGCACCGGACACCTTTCTCGGTGGAGGTCAGCAGACCAGCCGCAAGTTGATTGACGATGGCTGGATCGGCCGCCCTGTCGCCGCCGTCGCCTTCCTGGCGAGCCACGGACACGAGCACTGGCACCCGGACCCGACTTATTACTACCAGGCCGGTGGCGGGCCCATGCTCGACATGGGCCCCTACTACATCACGGCCCTGGTTAATCTGCTGGGCCCGGTCGCGCGTGTCAGCGGTTCGACCAGGATCTCATTTCCTCAGCGCAGAATCACCAGTGAGCCGAAATACGGGGAAATGATCGACGTCGAGGTGAGTACGCACCAGGCCGCCCTGCTGGAATTCACCGCCGGTCTGACGGCAACGGTGGTGATGAGTTTCGACGTCTGGTCGCACAACCTGCCGCGCATGGAAATCTACGGCATGGAAGGCTCGCTGGCCGTGCCGGACCCCAACACCTTCCGTGGGCCGGTATTGCTGCGCCGCGCCGACGCGGAGGCCTGGAGCGAGATTCCCCTTTCCCACAGTGATCGGGTCGAACGCAGTATTGGCGTCGCGGACATGGTCAGCGCGATCCGCCACGGCCGCCCGCACCGGGCCAGCGGCGACCTGGCGCTGCACGCGCTGGAGGTCATGCTGGCCGTGGACGAGGCCTCTGCCAGTGGACGCCACGTGAATATCGAGAGCAGTGTTGACCGGCCGGCCTTGCTGCCAACCGGACTGCGTCCCGGGCAGGTCGAACTGATGGGAGCAGGCTCGTGAGCGGCGAACGCTATTTCGTGACCGGCGCGCTGGGTTGCATCGGCGCCTGGGTAACGCGCAACCTGCTGCGCTCGGGCGCGCCGGTCTCGGTGTTTGATCTGGGGACGGACCGCAAACGACTCGAACTCATCCTGGATCCCGACGAAATTGCCAGGATCGACTTCATCCAGGGCGACGTGACCGACACGGCCGCCGTCGAGGATGCCCTGCGCGCCTCCGGGGCCCGCAGGATCATTCATCTGGCCGCCCTGCAGGTGCCCTTTTGCCGGGCCAACCCGCCGCTGGGCGCCGGCGTCAACGTCATCGGCACGATAAACGTCTTCGAGGCGGCGAAGGCGCTGGGCATCGACCGCGTCGTCTACGCCAGCAGCGCAGCCGTCTACGGCAGCGGCGACGAATACGACCGCGACGTCATTGAGAATGACGCGCCCTTCCTGCCGAAGAATCTCTACGGCGTCTTCAAGCTGGCCAACCAGGGCACGGCGCAGATCTATCACCAGGACTACGGCATCAACAGCATCGGCCTGCGTCCCTACACCGTCTACGGGCCGGGCCGCGACCAGGGGATGACCTCCACGCCCACGCGCGCCATGCTGGCCGCCGCCGCCGGGCAGCCATGGCACATCTCCTTCGGCGGCCGCAACGGCTTCCAGTTCACCGATGACGTCGCCAAAATCTTCATTCAGGCCGCCGACACAGCGGACTGGCAGGGCGCCGGATCCTTCAATCTGGGTGGGTCAATCGTCCACATGAGCGAGATGGTCGACGCCATCGAAAAAGCGGCCCCGGAGGTCAGCGGCCAGATCACTTTCGAGGATGCGCCCCTGGCCCTGCCCGCCGGCACCAGCGACCGCGCCCTGCGGGAAGCCATCGGGCCCCTGCCGCATACCCCGCTGGAAGACGGCGTGGCCTTCACCATCGACCACTTTCGTGACGCCCTGGCCAGCGGGAGGATTGTCCTGGATGAGTACGACGCCTGAAGCTGCTGAACTGCGCAAGCTGTTCATGCTGGACCCGGAAGTCGCCTTCTTCAACCATGGCTCCTTCGGCGCCTGTCCCCGGCCGGTGTTTGAGGCCTGGCAGCGCTGGCAGCGGGAACTGGAATGGCAGCCGGTGGGGTTCATGTTCAACCGCAGCCCCGAACTGCTCAACGAAACCCGCGCCCGGCTCGCCCGCTGGCTCGGGACGGCCCCCGGCAATCTGGTCTTCACGACCAACGCCACCACCGGCATGAACACTGTTGCGCGCTCCCTGCAGCTTGAACCCGGCGATGAAATCCTCACCGGCGACCACGAATACGACGCCATCGACAACACCTGGCGCTTCATCTGTGAAAACACCGGGGCGCGCACTGTTGTGCACGCCGTCAAACTGCCGCTGGAATCGCCAGAATCTCTGGTAGACGAGTTTTGCTCCGCGATCGGGCCGCGCACGAAGCTGATCAGTCTCAGTCACGTCACCTCGCCCAGTGCCCTGGTCCTGCCAATCGCCGACATTTGCCGCCGCGCGCGCGAGGCCGGCGTGCTGACCGTCATCGACGGCGCCCATGCGCCGGGACACATCGATCTGGACATGGAGGCCATCGGCGCGGACTTCTACGCCGGCAACTGCCACAAGTGGCTCAGCGCCCCCAAGGGGTCCGGCTTTCTCTACGTCCGCCCGGAGCACCATGACCGCATAAACCCACTTGTGATCAGCCACGGCCAGTACGCGCACCGCAAGGGCATGTCCATCAGTCTGGGCGTCGATGGCGAGGAACGTAGCGTTCTCAACGAACGCCATGACTGGCAGGGCACGCGCGACATGGCCGCCTGGTTTGCCATCGCCAGCGCCATCGATTTCCAGCGTGAGCACAACTGGCCGGCGGTGCGCCGGCGCTGTCATCGCATGGCGCTGGACCTGGCGGAACGCATCGCCGCGCTCGGCGGCGGCTTGCCGCCCTTTGCGGCAGACCCCGATATCTGGCACGCCCAGATGGTCTCCATCCCCGTCCGGGGCGCAGACCTGGCGCGCCGCTTCCGCCGGCTTTATGACGACTGGAAGGTTGTCGTCGCCGGCGGAGAGTTTGGCGGGCGCGGCTTTGTTCGCGTTTCGGTGCAGGGCTACAACACGGAGGCGGACTGCGAGCGTCTGCTTGAGGCGCTGGAGGCGGTCAGTCTGAACTGAGAAGGCCGTTTTCCCGTAGCCGGCGTTCCAGAATCTGCCCTGCCAGAGGCCGAAGCAATAACAAGTCACAGCCGGCAGCGGCGTCCACCGCCGCCTGCGGGATCAATCCCACCAGTTCGCTGCCATACAGCTCGACACCTTCGCGCGCCGCTTCGCCATGCAGGGTCTCCATCACCCGCGCCAGACCGGTCCGGCGGTAGTCCGGCAGGTTCATGGATACCTGGGCGCGGCCACGGACCTGCATCCCCAGCGCCTGAAGCGCGGGCAGGCCGCCGCCGGAAGCCCGCATGCGCCGGGCGATGCGCTGCGCAACGCGGACGTCAGCCGTGTCCAGCCAGACGTTCCAGGCGATCAGCGTGTCGCGCGCGCCGATGGCGACGGCGCCGGCGCTCCCCAACTGCCTGGGGCCGTAGTCCGGCGCGCGCCGCGGGTCCACGGCAATTGCACGCCGCAGGCCCTCGTAGCCCCCGCTTCGAATGGCCGCCAGGGTCTGGTTTCGCTCGCTGCCGGCGGCGCGGGCATACAGGTAGACCGGTATCCGCAACTCGCTGCCGACGCGCGCACCCAGTTCCCGCGCCATGGCACAGCACCGTTCCATACCGGTTTCGCCCAGGGGCACGAAGGGCACGACATCCGCGGCGCCGATACAGGGATGCTGGCCATCATGGCTGTTCATGTCGATGTGACGGGCGGCGGCGGCGGCGAGCCGGTACATGGCAGCGAGCATGTCAGGTGCCGGGCCGGCAACTGTGATCACGCTGCGGTTGTGATCAGGGTCGCTGTGGACGTCCAGCACACGCACGGCGGGCACTTCTGCGACCGCGCTGACCAGAATTTCCACGATCTCCCGCCGGCGTCCTTCAGACACGTTGGCTGCAGCAAGCACAAGCATTGCGGGACCCCATGCGTGGACTGCTGCATTGTACTTCAGCCAGGCAGGGACATTGTTTGACAGGGCCCGGCGCGCGTGTCAGGCTTGGCAGTTTACCGGCAGATCGGGAGTTTCCATGCAGAAGAAGAGCGCCGTGTTGCTGGGCGCCGGCAGTCGCGGACTGATGGCCTACGGACCCTATGCCCTGGCCCACCCTGAGGAACTTGACTTCGTCGCCGTCGCCGAGCCGCAGGCCGCGCGCCGTGAGCGTTTCGCCGCCGAACATGGCATCCCGCCCGGGCGTCAGTTTGAGTCCTGGGAAGCGCTGCTGGCGCAGGGTCAACTGGCGGACCTGCTGTTCAACTGCACCCAGGACCAGATGCATACCGCCTCCACCCTGGCGGCCCTGGCGGCCGGTTACGACATCCTGCTGGAAAAGCCCATGGCGCATACCCTGCTCGACAACCTGCGCCTGGTGCAGGCTGCTGAAGCGAGCGGACGCCTGTTGGCGACCTGTCACGTGTTGCGTTACACGGCCTTCTTCCGCACCTTGCGCGACATTTTGCGTTCCGGTCGTCTGGGGCGCATCGTCAACGTCGATCATCGTGAAAACCTGATCTACTGGCACATGGCGCACAGCTTCGTGCGCGGCAACTGGCGCGCCGAAGCCAGTTCCGCGCCCATGCTGCTGGCCAAGTGCTGCCATGACCTGGACATTCTGGGCTGGCTGCTGGAGCAGCGCTTCACCCACGTCAGTTCCTTCGGCAGCCTGACCGCCTTCCGACCCGAACATGCGCCGCCGGATGCGCCCCTGCGCTGCACCGACGGCTGCCCGCATGCCGACGATTGCAAGTATTATGCGCCCCGCTTTTACGCCAAAGACGGCGACAGCTACCTGCTAAACGCGGTCGCCTTCAATACCGACGCCGCCGGGCGCCTTGAGTTGCTGGCCACGACCAGCCCCTACGGACGCTGTGTCTGGCATTGCGACAACACGGTCGTCGATCACCAGACCGTGGCGCTGGAGGCGGAAGACGGCACGACCGTCACGCTTATCATGCAGGGTCACGGCTTCGAGGAAGGCCGCACCATGCGTTACGACGGCACCCTTGGTACCCTGCAGGCCAGAATGGGCGGCGCCGGCGGCAACGTGATCACTGTTCGTGAACATCGCAGCGGCCTGACCGAACAGGTTGAAGTGCAGGATGCAGCCAGCGGCCACGGCGGGGGTGACTACGGCATGTTGGCCGCCTTTCTGCGCGCAGCCCGCGGCGAATCTGAAAGGGATTTGCCCACCGCCGGTGAATCGCTGGAAAGTCACCTGCTGGCCTTCGCCGCCGAGGAAGCGCGCCACAAACGCAAGGTCGTCAAGGTGGAGCGCTTCAGGCGCAAGGCCGCAAGGGCCCTGAAGCGTGCAATGAAGAAGGGTTAATTCGCCAGGCCAGTTGTTCCGCTTCAGCCGCGGCAGGACGGCATGCCGGCTAGTTTGCGGGCGCCTCCGCGGCGACGGGAATGAAATCCAGTCGTTCCCCCACTTCACGAAAGGCTGTCACCGCCCGGTCCAGATGCTCCCGGCGGTGGGTCGCCGTGTAGCTGGTACGCAGCAGGCCTGATCCTGGCGGTGTGCCCGGCGGCACCACGGGGTTCGTGTACACGCCGGCCTCGATCAGGGCGTGCCACGCCAGCGCGACACGAAAGTCGTCGCCCAGAATGACCGGGATAATCGGCGTGTTGCTGGCGCCGGTGTTGTAGCCCAGCGCATTCAGCCGATGACGCATGTATTCCGCGTTCTGCCACAGATTGCGGACGTGCTGCGGCTCGCTTTCCATGATATCGAGCGCGCGCAGGACGGTCGCCACGTTGGGCGCCGGCAGGGAAGCGGAGAATATCAGCGCGCGCGCGCGATGCTGGATGTAATGCACGGCCTCGGCGCTGCCGGCGATGAAACCGCCAATGGAGGCGAAGCTCTTGCTGAAAGTGCCCATAATCAGGTCGACCTCGTCGGTGAGGCCGAAGTGGGCCGAGGTGCCACGTCCTTCCCCGGTGACTCCTATGCCATGGGCATCGTCGACCATGATTCTTGCGCCATGGCGCTTGCAGATTTCCACCAGTGCCGGCAGGGGCGCCAGGTCCCCCATCATGCTGTAGACGCCATCGACCACCACCAGTTTGCCGGCATCCGCGGGCAAACGCGCCAGCACGGAATCCAGGCTGCTCACGTCATTGTGGCGAAAGCGTTTCATCTCTCCGCGCGCCATGATGCAACCATCGACAATGCTGGCATGATCATCCTTGTCCACGATGACGAAGTCGCCCTTGCCCACCATCGCCGATATCGTGCCAACGTTGGTCTGGTAACCCGTCGGAAAGACAAGCGCCGCCTCTTTCCCGACGAACTCCGCCAGGCGCCGGTCCAGTTCCAGATGCAGTTCCAGCGTGCCGTTCAGAAAGCGCGAACCGGTCACGCTGGTGCCGTAGCGCTCGACGGCATCCATCATCGCCTGGCGCACGCGCTGGTCCGTCGTCAGGCCCAGATAGTTGTTTGAGCCCAGCATGACCACGTCCCGGCCCTCTATGGTGGCGGTCACGCCCTCGGACTGGCTCAGCGCGCGGAAGTACGGGTAGATCCCGATGGATTGCGCCTCGCGCACCCGCCGCATGTCACTGTCGGTCGCGATCTTCTCGTAAAGATCAGCCATGACCAGACTCCTGCTCCGGGCAATCAGGCCCCTGATGGAACGGAAAGACCCACAGCACCAACTGTTTGCCATTATGCTCAATTATGCGGCTGATTGCCACCGGTGGTATCGGCGTGTCAACTGCGCCTTGTCCGCCGCGAGATTACGCGCTACACTGCGCCCACCGTAAAACGTGATGCCAGCAGGGGCTCTGCATGTCCTCGTTGACCATTAAACGCATTATTGTCTGGGTAGTCTCCACTGCTCTCGGGCTGCTCGGCGCCTTCCTGATTATCACGGTCGGCTTCGCAATGCTACCGTCCATCTTCCTGCCCCCGATCATTACGCCGGTCAACTCGGAAGCCATCGGCATCGGTGAATACGGCACGATTTATTTCATCACCACCGCCCTGCCCCTGGCCCTGCTGTTCATGGTCTGGCTGGACCACTTTCTGGATACCAGAATACTGCCTGACTGACTTTGCCAGGCCAGGCCGGCTGCAGGGGCTGCTACCCGTCGAACCAGTCACCCCTGACCAGACTTGCGAAGCCGGGCGTGGACAGGTCCCGGTTGATGCGAATGCGCGCAAGATCGTGGAGTTCTGTGTTGCTGTGCAGTATGCCGGCGCGCGTGCTCACGGCCATCAGATAGCCGGCTTCCCTGGCGACCTGGCGCGCCCGCCCGTCATGGCTGCCAAAGGGCCAGGCGACCGTTTTGGGCGCCCTGCCGCTGTAGGCCCCCAGGGTTTCCCGACTGCCCAGCAGCTCGAAGACCAGTAAATCACGGTCACGACCGGCGAGGTCCCGGTGCGACCGACTGTGGGATTCAATGGTCATCCCTTCAGCCGCCATGATGGCGACCTGCTCGCGGTTCAGATGATTTGGGTCCCGGGCGTCCACCCTTTCGCTGATGACAAAAAAGGTCCCCGTAAAACCCGCTTCCAGCAGCAGCGGCATGACGACGGTGAAGTGATCGTGGTAACCGTCGTCAAAGCTCAAAATGACGGGTTTCGCCGGCAAGGCGGCGCCATCCTGCAGGGCGGCGTGGAGCTGGTCGAAGGAGATGCTGCTGTATCCACCCCCGCGCAGCCAAGCCAGCTGGTCGCGAAAGGCCTCCGGCCGCACCGTCAGGCCGATGCGCAGCCGGTCGGCGTCCCGGGGCAAGGGCCCAACGTAGTGATACATCAGAATCGGCACCCGGATGCGGCGCAGGGTGCCATCCTGCGCTGCAGTGGAATGCGGCCAGAGCAACAGCCACAACAGAGTCAACAGCAAGAGGCATCGCTGAACAGCTTTCATGGTTGATCTCTGGACGGCCTCTCCTGACAGGAAGTCAACATCGCGCGGCTACCAATCTGATAGCAAATGACAGCGCCCGCCTGCTACATTCTGGCCCATGAACGAAGTATACACGTCGCGCCTGCCCGGCCTTCATCGCCTCACCCCGCAGGAGCGCCTGGCGCGAGTGGCGCAACTCAGTGGACTGACCGAAGCCGAACAGGCGTTGCTGGCCGGGGGCAGCGGCCTGGACCCGCGTCTGGCCGGCCAGATGATCGAAAACGCAATCGGCGTCTACGGCCTGCCCCTCGGCGTTGCGCCGAATTTCATCGTCAACGGGCGCGAGTTGCTGGTGCCGCTGGCCATCGAGGAGCCCTCGGTCGTGGCGGCCCTGGGAAATGCCGCGCGCCTGTTTCGCCGCAGTGGCGGCTTTTACGCCGGCAGCGATGAACCCCTGATGACCGGCCAGGTGCAGTTGATCAACGTACCGGAAATCGAAACCGCCCGGGCCGCCATTCACCGGGCGCGGCATGAATTGCTGGAGCTGGCCAACCGATTCGCCGGCAGCCTCGTGGCGCGCGGTGGCGGCGCGCGGGAGCTGGAGTTGCGCCCGCTACGGCACAGCGCCGTCGGCCCCATGTTGGTCGTGAATATCGTCATCGATTGTCGCGACGCCATGGGTGCCAACCTGGTCAACAGCATCTGCGAAGGACTGGCGCCGCGTCTGGAAGCGCTCAGTGGTGGCCGCGCCAACCTGCGCATCCTCAGCAACCTGGCGAACCGTCGTCTGGCCCGCGCCAACTGTCACTTGCCGGCCAGTGAGCTGGATGACGGGGGCCGGGCCGGCCTGGAAGTCGCGCAGCGCATCGTGGCGGCGACGGCCCTGGCGGAGATTGATCCGCAGCGCGCGGCGACGCACAACAAGGGCATCATGAACGGCATCGACGCCGTGGCCGTCGCCACCGGCAACGACTGGCGCGCCCTTGAGGCCGGCGCCCACGCCTGGGCCGCGCGCGACGGCCGCTATGCCAGCCTGTCGCGCTGGCGCCTGGACGGCGACAACGTCCTGCATGGTTCGCTCGAGTTGCCGCTGGCGGTGGGCACTGTTGGCGGCGCCACCCGGGTGCACCCGCTGGCCGCCGTCGCCCTGAAAATCATGAAGGTCACGCAGGCGCGGGAACTGGCCGAAGTCATGGCTGCCGTCGGTCTGGCGCAGAATTTCGCCGCCCTGCGCGCCCTGGCCGCGGAAGGCATTCAACGCGGCCACATGAGCCTGCACGCGCGTCAACTGGCGCTGGCCGCCGGCGCGCCGGCGGAACGGGCGAGCGAAATCGCCGAAAAGATGGTTGCCAATGGCAACATTGGAATGCAATATGCTATAGAGTTGGTCAAATCAATTTCCCTGGAGTTGGAATGAATCGCATTCTCTATGCTGACGACTGCCTGAATATTCTAAGCGACCCAGACATTATGCCGGATGGATCTGTAGATCTGGTTTATTTGGATCCACCATTCAACTCAAACAGCACTTACAACCTTCCCTTCAAGGGAAAGGACAAAACACTTAGACCAGTAGAGGCGTTTAAGGATACCTGGGAGTGGGGTGACAAAGAAGAGACTTTGCTTGAAAGATTTAAAAGAAGGCCTCAATCCAGACATCTGGGAAATCTTGTTGAGTACTCGTTGGAGATATCTGGTGGACGCGCGAGCAAAAACAATCTTGGTGCCTATCTTGTAAATATGGCTGCTCGATTGGAGCCGATGAAACGGGTACTTAAAGACTCCGGGAGCATCTATCTTCACTGCGACCCAACAGCAAGTCATTACTTGAAGTCGCTGATGGACGGCATTTTCGGTTACCGATTTTTTCATAACGAACTGGTTTGGTGCTACTCGTGGCCAAGGAATACAAAGTCATATTATGCCCGCACACATGATGTCCTTTTGTTTTATTCAAAAAGTGATGCATGGACGTTTAACCCTGATGATGTGCGACAACCATACTCAGAAGCATCTCAAGGAAGAGAGGAGTATGCAGCACATGCTTCTCAGTTCGAGGAAGTAAAGCTTGATGAGCGTGGAAAGTTGCCTCAGGACTGGATTGTGTTGCCACCAATCCGTCCAAATGCCAGAGAACGACTTGGATACCCGACGCAAAAACCTCTCTCACTATTACGACATATCATTCTTGCGTCTTCGAATGAAGGAGACTTGGTGCTGGACCCATTTTGTGGCTGTGGCACGACCCTGCATGCGGCCGAATACCTAAAACGCCGCTGGATAGGGATTGACGTTTCTTCATTTGCCACAGGTCTTGTTCGTGAGCGCATACTTTCGTGGATTCCCACACTGGATAATTCACATATTCAGGTATTCGGTACTCCCTCGTCAGTTGAAGATGCTTTGAAACTGGCAAACCGGGACAGATTTGAGTTTGAAAAATGGGCCTGTGGTTTCATTGGAGCTCACGGGATGTACCGTGACCCCGGAGAAAGAGGCCCGGATGCAGGAGTTGATGGTGTCATTGAATTCTATCCCATAAACATTGGAGAGGTTTCCAAACCAGAGTACGCAATTGTGCAGGTAAAAAGTGGTTCGGTGACTCCAGATGCAGTCGGAAGACTCTATGACACTGTAAAAAAGCATGGAGTAAAAGCTGGCATTCTGGTTTGTTTCGGACGTTTCATGCAAACAGTAGAAAACAACAGGAATCGAGAGATATTTAGTGACAGTCTCGGCACATATCCTGTAATACAAGGTGTAAGTGTTGAAGATCTGCTTGCCGGGAAGAAAATAAATCTTCCTCCATTTGTTCCCCGGAGCGGGGGACAAGCACCTTCAACCATGGATATTTTCCAACTCAAGTAATTGCAAACAGATAACTACATATGGAGCGTACCGTGACCAAAAGCGGCATCCATGTCGAAGGAGTTGCCATGTCACCGGTGAGCCAGGTCGGCATCGTCGGCTATGGCGCCTACGTCCCGCGTTACCGCCTGCCCGGCAGCGAAATAGCGCGCATCTGGACGCAGGGCAGGGGCGGCAGCCCGGTGCGCGAAAAGGCCGTCGCCGGCCTGGACGAGGACGTCATCACCATGTCCATCGAGGCCGCGCGCAACGCCATCGCCCGCGCCAGGGTGGATCCGGCCGACGTCCGCGCCGTCTGGGTCGGCAGCGAAAGTCACCCCTACGCCGTCAAGCCCAGCAGCACCGTCGTCGCCGAAAGCGTGGGCGCGACGCCCGCCGTCATGGCCGCCGACCTTGAATTCGCCTGCAAGGCCGGCACGGAAGCCGTGCAGGCCTCCATCGGCATCATCGGCAGCGGCATGGGACGCTATACCCTGGCCATCGGCATGGACACCGCCCAGGGCCGGCCCGGTGACGACCTGGAATACACCGCTGCGTCCGGCGGCGCGGCCTTCCTGCTGGGCCCGGCGCAGGAAGCCTGCGCCCGCTTTCTGGGCAGCGCCAGCTTCGTCACCGACACGCCCGATTTCTGGCGTCGCGAAGGTCAGCCCTACCCCAGCCACGGCGACCGCTTCACCGGCGAACCGGCCTACTTCAATCACAGCATCAGCGCCGGGCGCGCCCTCATGGAAGAAATGCGTTCAACGGCTGCCGATTACGCCTGGGCGGTCTTTCACCAGCCCAACGTCAAGTTCCCGCAACGGGCGGCCCGCGCCCTGGGGTTCGGCGCCGACCAGGTCAGCGCGGGACTGCTGGCCGGCGATATCGGCAACACCTATTCCGGCTCCTGCATGCTGGGGCTGACCGCCGTGCTGGACATCGCCGACCCCGGCGACCGCATCCTGATGGTCAGCTACGGCAGCGGCGCCGGCTCGGACGCCTTCGACCTGGAGGTCACGGAACGGGTCCGGGACGTCCGCGGCAGGGCGCCGGCCACGCGCGACTACATCGCCCGGCGCAGCGAAATCGACTATGCGACCTACTGCCGTTTTCGCGGCAAGTTGAGGGCCTGAACCATGCGCACCCTGAAACTCGGCATCATCAGCTTCGCCCACGGCCACGTGCGGGTCTATGCGGACGTCATGCGTGAATTCGACGACGCACAGATTGTTGCGGCCTGGGACGATGATCCGGCGCGCGGCGCGCAATTCTGCGAACAGTTCGGCCTTGAGTTCGTCCCGCGTCTGGCTGATCTGCTGGCGCGGCCGGAGCTGGACGCCGTGTTTGTGGCCAGCCCCACCAACCGGCATGCCGATCACTGCATCGCCGCGGCCCGCGCCGGGCTGCACGTCCTGCTGCAAAAGCCGATGGCCCTCAGTCTTGCGGACTGCGATGCCATCGCCGCCGCCGTAGACGCGGCCGGCGTGAAGTTCAGCATCTGCTACCAGATGCGCGCCGACCCGGTCAACCAGCGCATGAAAGCCCTGCTGGACGAGGGCGCCGTTGGCAAGGTCTTCATGTTGCGCCGTCGCCACGCCATTCCCATGCTGCTCAACCCGGACTTCGCCCGACCCGGCAACTGGCACATCGACCCGCTGCAAAACATGGGCATGTTCATGGACGACGCCTCCCACGCCGCCGACTTCCTCTACTGGATGCTGGGCCGGCCGGTCAGCGTCGTGGCCGAGATCGACAACATCGTCACCGACGTCGCCCCGGACGACAACGGCGTCGCCATTTACCGCTTTGCGGGCGGTGCAATCGGCGTCCTGCTCAACAGTTCCACCACCCTGGCGGCGGAAAACACCACCGAAATCCTGGGCGATGCGGGCAGCATCATCCAGAACCACGGCGATGTTCCCTCAGCCAACGTGCCGCTCTTGCCCGGCGCGGTCGCCCTCAGGCTGTACCGCCAGGCGACGGGCGCATGGGAGGTCTTCGATTTCCCCCTGCGGCCCCATGGTGACCGCATCCGCGACGTGCCGCGCCCACTGATCGACTATTTGCAGGGAAAGCGCGGGCCACTGGCAAGCGCCGCCGATGGTCGCGTCTGCATCGAGATGATACTGGGCGCCTACGAATCGGCCCGCAGCGGCCGCCGGGTCGGGTTCACCACGCCGTAGCATTTCGCGCATTATGCAGCCTCCCTTGTCAGGGCAATTGACAGTTATTGAAAGTTTTTTCGCCCCGCAACCGCCAGGGTTGACAGCATTCGACAGTGTTTCGGCGCCGGCTGACAGCAATTGACAGCCCCCCGCCGCTATCATGATTGCAACGACGCTTCGCATCAGGGATGGAACGGCAGCGATGCAGATATCACGTAACTGGCGTCTCAGGGCACAGCGCTATCGCCTGCAGGGGTTTCGCCGCCAGGATGGCAAACTGAGCCTGCAGCAACGGCCGCTGGTCACCGTTGTGCGTCCTCAACCGGCATTGACCGCGCCGGCGCCGGCCAGGGTCTGACACCCTGGTGAGAACCGATCCGGCCCTTGATGCAGAGCAGTTCCAGTTCGCCGGCAGCGGCGAAATCTACAGTTTCACCATTCTGACCGCCCCACCCGCCGGCTTTGAGGAACAGGCGCCCTACGCCCTGGCCCTGATTCGCCTGGACGAAGGCCCGCTCGTCACCGCGCAACTGACCGACCTGGAAGACCCGCCGCAGATCGGCGCTCGCGTCGAAATGGTCACGCGCCGCCTGTACAGCGAGGGGGAAAGCGGCTCAATTGTCTACGGCTACAAGTTCCGTCCGGTATTGAGAGGTGACGACCCGGCCAACCAAAAGGGCGACTCTGGCATGAGCCGCCCCTGAGCATTCGCTCTGCCCGCCGGTCTACACCGGCGTCGTGGCCAGCATCGGCGCAATCACCAGCGATACAATCGCCAGCAGCTTGAGCAGAATATTCAGCGACGGCCCCGAGGTGTCCTTGAAGGGGTCGCCGACCGTGTCGCCGACCACGGCGGCCTTGTGCGCGTCAGAGCCCTTGCCGCCCAGATGACCGGCCTCAATGTACTTCTTGGCGTTGTCCCAGGCGCCGCCGGCGTTGGCCATCATCACCGCCAGCATGAAGGCCGAGGCCAGCGAGCCCACCAGCACCCCCACCAGGGTCTCGCGCCCGACGAACTGCCCCAGCTGGTTGCCCTCTCCCAGCGCGCTCAACAGGGCGACCAGCACCGGCACGGCCACGGCCACGATGCCGGGCAGCAACATCTGGCGGATGGCGTTGTCCGTGCTGATGGCCACGCAGCGTTCGTAGTCGGGTTCGCCGCTGCCCTCCATGATGCCGGGAATCTCGCGGAACTGGCGCCGCACTTCCTCGACGATCGATTGCGCCGCGTCGCCTACCGCGCGCATGGTCAACGCGCTGAAGATATAGGGCAGCATGGCGCCGATGAACACGCCGGTGATCAGACGCGCGTCCAGGATGACCTCGGCCAGCGTGGTTGGCGCGTCCGAGCCGCCCAGGGCGGTGATGAAGGCCGTGGTCAGGGCCAGCGCCGTCATGGCTGCGCTGCCGATGGCGAAGCCCTTGCCGGTCGCCGCCGTCGTGTTCCCCAGGCTGTCGAGCGCGTCGGTGCGCTCGCGCACGCTGTCGTCGAGTTCGGCCATCTCGGCGATGCCACCGGCGTTGTCCGCCACCGGCCCGTAGGCGTCCGTCGCCAGGGTGATGCCCAGGGTGCTGAGCATGCCGACCGCCGCCACCGCCACGCCGTAGAGACCGGTCGCCGCCGTCGCGATCAGGGTGACGAGGACGACGATGATCACCGGCGCCAGGGTGCTGAGCATGCCCAGCGCCAGACCGCGAATGACGACGATGCCGGCGCCGCCGCTGGAGCTGTCCGACAGGCCGCGGGTCGGGCTGTAGCTGGCGGCGGTGAAGTATTCCGTGAAGAAGCCGATGAGCACGCCACCGATGAGGCCGGCCAAAGTCGCCGCCACGACGCCCGTCCCGAGTTCCAGCCACATCCCGATGAGCACGATCGCCAGGCCCACCACGGCGCTGGCCGTGTAGATGCCACGTCGCAGGCTGCCCAGCAGCATCTCCTGCGTGGCGCCCTCCTGGGTGCGCACCAGAAAGGTGCAGACCATGCCGATGATCAGTCCCGCGGCTGCCACCAGCAAGGGAAACAGCTGACCGGCAAGACGCATGTCCCCGGCCAGCCCGGCGCCGAGCGTCGCCAGCGAGATGGCGGCGATGATCGAACTGGCGTAACTCTCGAAGAGGTCGGAGCCCATGCCGGCGACGTCGCCGACGTTGTCGCCCACGTTGTCGGCGATGGTGGCCGGGTTGCGCGGGTCGTCTTCCGGGATGCCGGCCTCGGTCTTGCCCACCAGGTCGGCGCCGACGTCAGCCGCCTTGGTGTAAATGCCGCCGCCAACGCGCGCGAAAATGGCGATCGACGTGCCGCCAAAGCCAAAGCCCGCCAGGGCGCTGGCCGCCTGGCCTGGTGGCAACTGACCGGTGAGCAATACAAACAGAATGCTGACGCCCAGCAGGGCCAGGGAAACGACCACCGTGCCCATGACCGTGCCGCTGGCGAAAGCCACGCGCAGACCCTGATTAAGACTGTTTGCCGCGGCCTGGGTGGTGCGCACGTTGGCGCGCACGGCGATGTACATGCCGATGTAACCGGCCAGGCCGGAGGCCAGCGCGCCACAGAGAAAGGCGACCGCCGTCCAGATGCTCATGCCGCTGCCTTCCAGCCCGGAAAGCAGCACCAGTACCACCGTGATCACCAGCACAAGAATCGCAACCGCGCGATATTCGCGGGAAAGGAAGGCCTGGGCGCCGCGCTGGATCGCGCCCGAAATGCGCTGCATGGTCTCGTTGCCGGCGTCCTGGGCCATGACGAAGTTTCGCTGCCAGAGCGCAAAGCCCAGCCCGATCAGGCTGGCGATCACACCCAGCGTGCCCACGTCCTGTATACTCAGATCCATGCCCCGCCCCCTGCTCCATTACCGTCCCTGGCCGCCGCGCATGGTAGCCTGGCCAGGGTCTGATTACAATCCCGCTGCTGCCGTCAGGGCGTGCTGCGGAGACAGGCCAGAGTGACTCATACACGACGAATCGGCCGTCAGGGCGAAATGCTGGCGACGCGCTATCTGGAAGCGCGCGGGTATCAGATCCTCGCGGCCAACTGGCACTGCGCCCATGGCGAACTGGACATCGTGGCCCGCCTGGCCGGGACGCTGGTCTTCGTCGAGGTCCGGACGCGCCGTCAGCGGCAGACGGAGGACGCCTTCGCCAGCATCACGACGCGCAAACGACAGCGCCTCGTGGCGGCCGTCCAGTCCTGGCTGGCGGAAAACAATCAGGAGGAGGCCGACTGGCGCCTGGACGTCATCGCCGTCGCTCTGGGCGCAAGCACGGGGATCGACCACGTGGAGGACGCCCTTGACTGGTAAGCCGCCACTGCTGGTCATCCTGGGCGCCACCGCCACCGGCAAGACCGGGCTGGCACTCGAGCTGGCGACGACCCTCAATGGCGAGATCGTCAGCGCGGACAGCCGGCAGATTTACCGCGGCATGGACATCGGCACGGCCAAGCCCGACGCCGGCCAGCGCGCCCTGGTGCCGCATCATCTGATCGATATCGCCGACCCGGATGAAAACCCGGGGCTGGCGCAGATTCAGCGCCTGGCCAATGCGGCCATTGCGGACATCCAGGGACGGGCAAGGCTGCCGCTGCTGGTCGGCGGCACCGGGCAGTATCTCAGCGCCATCGTCGAGGGCTGGCGCATCCCGGTCGTGCCTCCCGATGAGGCACTGCGCAGGGAACTGGAGGGTTACGCAGAGACCCACGGGCGCAGGGCCCTGCACCGGCGCCTGGCGGAGGTTGACCCGGCGGCGGCGGCCCGGACCCATCCCAACAACCTGCGACGGATCGTGCGTTCGCTGGAGGTCTGGCATCTCACTGGCCGGCCCGTCAGCGAACAGCAGGGGCGCCGGCCTCCTCCCTGGAACATCTTGCAGATCGGCCTGGGTCTGGAGCGGGTGGCCTTGCACGAGCGGGCGGACCGGCGACTGGACGCCATGATCGAGGCCGGCTTCGTCGCCGAGGTGAACGGGCTGTTGCAGGCGGGCCATTCACGCGATCTGCCGTCCATGAGCGGGCTTGGCTATCGTCAACTGGCCGCGCATCTGCTGGACGGCCTGCCGCTGGAGGAAGCGATCCAGTTGGCCAAATATGCAACGCACGACTTCATTCGGCGCCAGCTCACCTGGTTCCGCGGGCACGACGGCGGCATCCGCTGGCACGATGCCGACGGGATAAACGCGACGGAAGTCCTGTCTGAAGTTGGTCGCTGGCTTGCAGGGGGCTGAACGCCGGTCAGTTGCCGATCATCTCGTGATAGTCGGCCAGCACCATGTCCTCTGCAACGGCCCCAAGAATGCCCAGCATCTCACGAATGTGAGCGGCCTTGTCGTCGGCATCCTCCGCCGACCAGGTGCGGCTCTTCAGTTCCAGGTAGGTTTCATCACTGGCAGGGCTGATAAAGCGGTCCACGTTGACGTAGAACGGGACGTCGCGGAAGCGAATGTGCCAGCGACGCCGGTCCTTTTCCAGGGTCCGCTCGGCAGCCGGGCGGAAATACTCGCGATAGAAGCGCAGCGGCCTGTCCGCCCGGGCGAAGAAGCGCGAATGCGACAGTCGGACCGCCGGACCGTGGGTGTCCACCTTGTTGAGGCGCGTCAGGGTCAGGCGACTGCGCGTCCACTCAACGCCGCCATCTTCATCCAGCGCATCGTCTTCCCGGTAGCGCAGGCGACTGTCGGCCTCGCCCTCGAAGCTGAACCAGGTGTCGTACTGGCGGTAATGGGCCTGCTTCAGGACCTCGACCTCGTCGCTGCGCAGCAGCTGTTCCAGCGCCTGCCTGTCAGGCAGCACCACCTTGGCCTGCACCTCGAAGCTTTCGCCGCGCTCCATGCCCTGGGTCACCGTCAGAAGCCGGGACAGCACGTCGCGGGTGTTGGCGCGCAGGAAGGCATCGATGTGCGTCGCCAGATTTTGTGCCTGATCAATCAACGCCTCCTCTTGCAGGGTGAGCAGACGTCGGTCGCGCATCAACCAGCGACCGTGGCACATGACGTGGATCACGTCCGTGCTCTTTGCGGCATACACGATCTGCGAATAGACCGCATCCTCGCTGCGCCGGAAGTGCGGCATGTTGTGGGTTGGCCGGGCGTCAACGACGATCAGGTCTGCCAGCTTGCCCGGCTCCAGACTTCCGGTGCGTTCGCCCAGGAACAGGGCTTCGGCGCCCTGACGGGTCGCCATCAGCAGCGCCTGACGCGCCGGCAGCGTGGTCGGATCATTGGCGCTGGTCTTGGCCAGAATCGCCGCCAGACGCACCTCCTCCAGCATGTCCAGGTCGTTGTTGCTGGCGGGCCCGTCCGTGCCAATGCCCACGGTCAGGCCGGCAGCCAGCATGTCGCTGACCGGCGCGATGCCGCTGGCCAGCTTGAGATTGCTGGTGGGACAGTGGGCGACAGTGCAGTCATGGGCGTTCAGACTGTGCATCTCGGCCTGATTGATGTGCACGCAGTGGGCGGCCAGCACCTTTGCCCGCAAGAGTCCGACGTCGGCGACCTGCTCGACCACCCGTCGTCCGTGCTGCTTCAGGCTGTCCTCCAGTTCCTGGCGCGTCTCGGCGATATGAATGAGCAGCGGCACGTCGCATTCGATGGCCAGCGCGCTGCATTTCTCCAGCAGCTCCCGCGTGCTGGAATAGGGCGCGTGCGGCGCAACGGCCGGCGTGATCAACTCGTGACCGCGCCAGTCTTCTATGAAGCGTCGCGCGCGCGCCAGACTGTCCTCGTAGGTCTCGGCGTCGGGCGTTGGAAAGCGCAGCACCGTCTGCCCCAGCACGGCGCGCATGCCGGCAGCGGCGGTGACCCTTGCGATCTCTTCCTCGAAGTAATACATGTCCGCAAAGGTGGTGATCCCGCTGCGGATTTGCTCGGCACAGGCCAGGCGCGCGCCGAGGCGGCAGAACTCCGGGTTGACGAACTCCCGTTCCGTCGGCATCACGTAACCCATCAGCCACACGTCCAGACGCAGGTCATCGGCCAGGCCGCGCAGCAGCGTCATGGGCACGTGGGTGTGGGCATTGACCAGGCCAGGCAGGACGTACTGGCCGCTGCAGTCCAGTACCCTGGCCGCGTGACAGCTGTCGAGAATGGTCTCTCTGGACCCCACCGCGACAATCTGTTCATCCCGAATGGCAACGGCGCCATCCGGATACAGCGAAAAAACGTCGTCCATCGTGACGACAGTTCCGCCTGACAGAATCAGGTCGACCGTTTCCATCCCTGCCTCGCCACCTGCCGGATTTGCGTAATTATAGTGCCGCTGTAGACTCCCTGCATATCGCTGTCTGCCGGGGGCGAAGATGTCGCGCAAGGTGCTGCTATCCCTGCTGCAAACAATCGAGGTTGCGCTGGTCGGTCTGTTCCTTGTGCAGGCCCTGCGGCGTCTGCCGGGCCTGTTGTTCAATCACGCCGCTGCCGCCAGCCTGGTCGGCGCCATGGAAGCGGAAGGCGCAGGGATCCCGGCAGAAAACGTCAACGCCGGCCAGTTTGGCGCCGGGGTCGCCTTTCTGGCGCTTATGCTGCTGCTGCCCCTGCTGGCCCATCGCTACGCCCGCAGTCGCCAGGCGCTGCCACTGTGCGTCAGTTTTCTGGCGCTGGCGCGCGCGTTGCCGGCCCTTGGCGGCGATTTCCCTGAAACGTATGCCAGCGCCGCCGTGCTCGGCGCCGGAATGGCCTGTGTCGTCTTGCTGCTGCAACGCCGGGTGATGCACTTTCCGCAACTGATGCTGTTCGGCTTCGCCGCGGACCTGCTGGTGCGGGCGGGCGGGAACACCCTGGATATCTCCTGGACTGCGGCCTGGGACGGGCTGCAGTTGCTGCTTTCGGCAGCGCTCATTGTGGTCACGGTGCTGCTGGCGCGCCGTTTTCAGGAACCCGTTCTGGCGCAAGTTACGGCGCAGCAGGGCCTGATCACCGTGCGCGGAGCCGTGGGGATCGGCGCCCTGCTCTTTCTGCAACTGGCCCTGCTGGCCACACCCAACGCCATCGCAGCCCGCAGTGGCGCCCCGCTGGCGCTGGTCACCCCCCTGATCCTGGCGGCAACCCTGCTGCCGCTCCTGCCTGTCGTCCGCATGGTTGCCCGCAATTTGCTGCAGGCCTTTTACGGCGGCATACGGGGCTGGCTGTGGATGGCCATCACGGCCCTGTTGCTGGTGGTCGGCCTGCGACTGGAGGATTTGCCCGCGGCCCTTGCCCTGGTGCTGCTGCAGTTCGCCGTCAGTCTGATGTGGTGGTGGTTGATACGGCCGCAGGAAGAAGAGGACCAGAACCTGAGTGGAGTCGCCCTGTTGCCGGCGCTGCTGGTCGCTGCCCTGCTGCTGGTGCTCGATCTCTACACGGTTGCCAGTCCCGCACCCGGGGCCAACGGCAATCTCTTGCAGGGGATGTTGACGGGCCTGCAGGGCATGGGCGCGCTCATCATGCTGCTGGCCGTCGTCCTCACGTCCCTGACCATGACCCGCAATCGACATCGTGTCGCCTGGTCGCGTGAGACCGTCGGCAACGGCCCCTGGAATTACCTGATCGCCATCGCCGCCGTCATCCTGGGCATCGCTTTCGTCAGACCGCCTGATATGCCCGCGCAGCGTGCCGGCGCCACCCTGCGCGTGGCAAGCTGGAACGTCAATGCCGGCGCAAACCGTCACCAGCAGCGGGATCTGGAACAGATTGCGCAGACAATTCTGGCAAGCGGCGCCGACATCGTCATGTTGCAAAACGTCGATGCCGGCCGCAGCGCCAGCTACTGGGTCGACCAGGCGCACTGGCTGGCGCGCCGGCTTGGCATGCAACACCACTTCTTCCCGACAGCCGAAGGCATCAACGGCCTGGCCTTGCTGGCCCGGGCAGACCTGCAGGACGCCGGCGGCTGGCTTGCCGTTGGCGATGGCCGCCAGGGCGGCCTGCAACGGGCAACCATCGAAGTTCAGGACGAGACGCTGACCCTGTACAACTACTGGCCCGGCCAGACGCCGCGCAATCTGGAATTGCAAATCGGCGCGATGAATACACTCATCGGTGCGCTGCACAACCAGCAGGAACCGACATTGCTGGCGCTTGCTGCCTCATTCACCGGCGCGCCGGATGACCAGTTGTTGTTGCCCCTGCGCGCGGCAGACTTTCTGGACCCGTTCGAGACGCTGCCGGGAGAGATCCGGTGGACGACGTCAGCGGGTGATGAGCAATGGCGGACGGACTACCTGTGGCACCGCGCGCCGCTTGCCAGTAACGGCGCCGGCGCGCTCGCGGGGGATGCGCACGGGCATCGTCTGATCGTGGTGGAACTTTCACTCGCGGCCGCAGCCGCCTGATCGCCCCTCACGCTGTAAAAACTCAAGGGCAGCCTGCGCGGCGGCCTGGGCAGCGGCCTGTTTGCTGTTGCCGCTGCCGGTTCCCGGTTCCTCGCCCCCGATGCGCACGGCGACGGTGAAAGTCTTTTGATGGTCCGGGCCACTTTCGGCCAGTGTCACATAGGTTGGCGTCGTCTGTAACGCCGCCTGGCTCCACTCCTGCAGGCGGCTGCGGGCATCCACCAGGTCTTCAGCGAGCAGCGTCCGGATGCGCGGCGCCAGATGCCGCTCTATGAAGGCCTCGGCGGCGGCCTGTCCCTGATCCAGGAAGATCGCGCCCAGCAGGGCCTCCAGGGCATCGCCCAGGATGTTGCTTTTTTGGCGACCGCCGTTTTGTTCCTCGCCACGGCCCAGTCGCAACATCGTTCCCAGCTCCAGTTCCACGGCGATGCTGGCCAAGGTCTCACTGCGAACCAGGGCGGCGCGCAGGCGTGTCAGTTCCCCTTCCGGCATGTCCGGGAAACGATCGTAGAGCAGGCGCGTTACGACGAAAGCCAGCACGGCATCGCCCAGGAATTCCAGCCTTTCGTTGTCGCTTTCCTGCGCCGCCGCGCCGCTCTGTTCATAGGGCCAGGAGCGGTGGGTCAATGCCTGCAGCAGCAAGCGTTCATCATTGAACTCAAGTCCGGGACGACGCTGAAAGCTGGCCGGTTTCATGCGGGTTTACAACTGGCTGAAAATCAGTGATGCGTTGTGGCCGCCGAAGCCGAAGGCGTTGCTCATCACCCGCTTCAGCGGCAGTTCCCGTGCCTCGTTGGGCACGTAGTCAAGATCGCATTCCGGGTCAGGGTTTTCGAGATTGATGGTGGGCGGCGCCACCTGGTCGCGCAGGGCCAGCACGACAAAGACGGCTTCCATGGCGGCAGTCGCGCCCATCGCGTGCCCGGTCATGCTCTTGGTCGAACTCACGGGTGTATCGCAGGCGTGGCTGCCCAGCGCCCGCTTGAGCGCTTTCGTCTCCATCACGTCGTTGAGTTGGGTGGCCGTGCCATGGGCGTTGATGTAATCGATAGCCCCGGCATCCAGACGGGCGTCCGCCAGCGCCTGCACGATGGCCGCCGCGGCGCCCCGCCCTTCGGGGTCCGGCGCCGTGCTGTGAAAGGCATCCGAGGTCGAGCCATAGCCCACCAGTTCAGCCAGGATCGGCGCGTTACGGGCCCTGGCCGTTTCCAGCGCTTCCAGCATCAGCGCGCCCGCTCCCTCGCCAAAAACCAGACCTGTGCGCTTGCGGTCAAAGGGGCGTGAGGCGCCGGCGGGATTCGCTTCCTCACGTGAACAGGCGCCAACGCGGTCAAAGGCAGCGACGCCGATCGGAATGATGGGCGCGTCGCTGCAGCCGGCCAGCGCCTGGTCGATGCGCCCCGCGCGAATCATCTCGTACGCGCGGCCAATGCAGTCGGCGCCGGTCGCGCAGGCGGACACCACGACGCCGCTGGGTCCAACGGCGCCGGTATCGATGCTGATCAGTCCGCTGCCGCCATTGACCATCAGCATCGGTATGCCAAAGGGAGTGATGCGTCGTGGATCGCCGGATTCAAACAGGAGCCGGGCCTGCGTGTAATAGCTTTCCACACCGCCCACGGCGGAGCCCACGACAACGCCGGTGCGGGCCGCATTGCGCTCGTCCAGTTCCAGTCCCGAGTGTTCAAACGCCTCCCGCGCCGCGACCAGCGCCAGTTGCTGGTAGCGATCGAGACGTCGCGCTTCGCGCGCGCTCATGTGTTGCGCGGGGTCCCAGTCGCGCACTTCCGCCGCGATCTTTACCCGATAGGCAGCGGCGTCGAAGCGGGTGATGGGTCCGACGCCACTACGTCCCGCGAACAGGGCCTCCTGGTTGCTCGCCACGTCGTGCCCGAGAGCCGATACCAGTCCCAGGCCGGTGACGACCACCCGCCGCGTCGTCAACTCAGTCACGGCGGTCTGCCGCCTGCGGTCTGTAGTTGCCTTCAACCCAGGCGCTGCCGGCCGGCCCCTCTTCCCGCTTCCAGATTGGCACGATTTCCTTCAGCCGGTCGATGCCATAGCGCGCGGCCTCGAAACAGCCGTCGTCGCGATGCGCAGAGGAACAGGCGATCAGCACCGTGTTTTGCCCCACGTTCAGTTCGCCGAGCCGCTGCAGGATGGCGATCCCCTGCACCAGAGGCCAGCGTTCACGAATCTCGGCGCCGACCTGGCGCATGCGGGTCAGGGCCATGGGCTCGTAGGCTTCGTATTCCAGCAATGAGGTCTGGCGTGGCCCGGCACCGCGCCGCGTGCTGCCGCGCACCATCCCGCTGAAAATGCACACGGCGCCAGTTTCCGGCAGGGTGATCGACCTGACGATGGCATCGTGGTCCAGCGGCTCCCGCGCCAGGCGATAGATTTCCGGCAACCCGCCGCCGCCACTGACCGGCGGAAAGAAAGCGACCGTGTCGCCAGGCCGTACTTCCTCCCCGTCGAAGGCGAACTCTTCATTGACTGCCGCAATGGCGGCGGCCACGTGCTCCTTCAGCTGGGGCACCTGGCGCGCCACAGCGGCGCGGACCCCGGCAACGGTGGCCTCGTCCTGCGTCAGGTTCAGGGACAGCCGCTTCCGACCGGCTATCTCGCGCAGCGTCGCGAACAGCAACACCTCGATTTGCATCAGCGATGCTCCGGCGCCAGGTAGTCGCCACGCTGACCGCCACGCTTTTCCAGCAGGCGTATCTCGCTGATCTGCATGCCCCTGTCCACCGCCTTGGCCATGTCATAGACCGTGAGCGCGGCGACGGACACCGCCGTCAGGGCTTCCATTTCCACGCCGGTCCTGCCGCTCGCGCGCGCCTGCGCCTGAATGCGGATTTCGCCGGTCGCGCGGTCAGGCTTCAGTTCAACGTCAACGTGAGTCAGTGGCACGGAATGGCAGAGCGGAATGAGAACCTGGGTTTGTTTGGCGGCCATGATGCCGGCCAGGCGCGCCGTGGCGAAGACGTCCCCCTTTTTCAGGGCGCCCTCGCAGACGAGTTGCAGCGTGGCCGGCTGCATGCGAACGCTGCCCCCGGCCCGCGCCATGCGTTCGCTCTCCGGTTTGGCGCCCACGTCTACCATGCGCGCCGTCCCCTGCTCGTCCAGATGCGTCAGTCCGTCATTCATCGCTCTGCTCCCACCCGCCAGTATAGCGAGGACGCAAGTCCGAAGCACGCCAACGGCGCCATGACGTGTCCCCGTGGGATAGCAAGGGCGCCAGCCCGCAGCATCCCGCAGGGGTAGCAAGGGCGCAAGCCCGCAGCACGCCAACGGCACCATGACGTGTCCCGCGGGGATAGCAAGGGCGCAAGCCCGCAGAGGCAGCGCGAGTCTTGTCGCCTGCGGAACGCCTGTCTATACTGCTGACCGAAGATATCCTGGTCCCCTGAGGTGAGTCGTCCTTGAGTGTTTTTGGCCGTGGCCTCGCCCGCACCCGGCGCTCCTTTTTCGGTCGTATCGCCGGCCTGCTGGCCGGCAGCGAAATCGACGAGGACACCTGGGACGACGTGGAGGCGCTCCTCATTCAGGCGGACCTGGGCCTGTCGGTCACTGGCAAGGTGCTGGACGCCCTGCGCCGGGACCACTGGCGCGACAGCGCTGCCTTGCAGGCGGGCTTGCGCGCCACCCTGACCGACATGCTGGATGCCCCGCCCCCCATGGACCTCAGCGGCCGCCGGCTCTCGGTCGTGCTGGTGGTCGGCGTCAATGGATCGGGCAAGACCACCACCATCGCCAGGCTGGCGCATCGCCTGGGACTGGCCGGGCGCAAGGTCATGCTCGCTGCGGGCGATACCTTTCGCGCCGCCGCCATCGAACAATTGCAGACCTGGGGTGAACGTGTCGGCGCGCCGGTCATCGCCGGCCGCTCCGGCGGCGACCCCGCGGCTGTCGTTTTCGACGCCACCAAAGCCGCCCAGGCCCGCGACCATGACGTTCTGATTATTGACACGGCCGGCCGTCTGCACACCAATTCCAACCTGATGAATGAACTTCGGCGCATTCGCTCGGTCTCGGCAAAAGTGGTGCCGGATGCGCCCCATGAAGTGCTGCTGGTGCTGGATGGCACAACCGGCCAGAACGCCCTGCAACAGGCGCGCAAATTCCAGGAGATGGTGCAGGTCAACGGCGTCGTCGTGACCAAGCTGGACAGCTCTGCCCGCGGCGGCATGATCTTTGCCATTTACGAAGAGCTGGGGCTGCCGGTTCATTACCTCGGGCTCGGCGAAGGGGTGAACGATCTGGTGCCCTTCTCACCGGAAATCTTCGTCAGCAGTCTGTTTGACGAAAACTGAGCGCGCCATGGACGCCCTTGTCAGCCAACTGCAGTCCCTCAAGGAGACCATCGACGGCCTCATCGCGCGGCTGGGCATCGCGGACAAGGAAGCTGCCCTGGCCGTGATCGAAAGCGCCGCCGGCGAAACCGGCTTCTGGGATGACCCGGACGCGGCAAGCCGGAAAATGCAGGAGCTGTCGGCGCTCCGGGCCGAGATCGGGCGCTGGCGCGATATCGCCCAACGCATCGATGACGCCCTGGAACTGGCCAGGATGAACGATCCCGATCTGCTGGAGGAGCTGGCCACGGAATGTGAAGAGTTGCAGCCTCTGGTGGAGCGCATGTCCTTCCAGGCCATGCTGTCCGGGCCCCATGACCGGGAGAGCGCCATCCTCGCCATTCACGCCGGCGCCGGCGGCACGGATTCGCAGGACTGGGCCGGCATGCTGGAACGCATGTATTTGCGCTGGGCGGAACAGGGCGGTTACTCAACCACGGTCATCGACCGCAGCGAGGGTGAGGAAGCCGGCATCAAGAGCGTGACGCTCGAGATAGATGGCAGTTATGCCTATGGCTATCTGCACAGCGAGCGCGGCGTACATCGCCTCGTTCGACTCAGCCCCTTTGATTCAGCCAGTCGCCGTCATACCTCCTTCGCCAAGGTCGAGCTCTGGCCGGACATACAGGGCAGGATCGACATCGAAATCAACGAGGCGGACCTGCGCGTGGATGCCTTTCGCGCCGGCGGCGCCGGCGGTCAGCACGTTCAGAAGAACGACACCGCCATCCGCATCACCCACGTCCCGACGGGAATCGTGGTGCAGTGCCAGAACGAACGCAGCCAGAAGCAGAACCGCGAGCGCGCCATGCAGATTCTCAAGACGCGGCTGCTGGAAGAGGAACGGCTGAAGCAGGAGGCCGAACTGGCCAGCCTGAAAGGCGAAAACGTGGACGCCGGCTGGGGTAACCAGATCCGCTCCTACGTGCTCCATCCCTACCAGATGGTGAAAGACCACCGCACCGGTTTCGAGGTCGGCAATGCCGGCGCCGTGCTGGATGGTCGTCTGACGGAATTCATGGAAGCCTGGATGCGTACCCGCGTCGCCGGCGACCCGGGCGCTTGACAGCCGGCGCAGAAGTCGCTACAATCCGGGCATCGTTGACACAGTTCACATAGTTACCCGCGAGGCTGACCGGACTTGACAGGCAGGCCCTGACAAGTGTGCTTTGCTGTTGTCTACAGGTGAGGCATTTCCAGATTGTCAGAATGCGGCAGCGCCCTGTGCCTGCCGGCTGTTTTGCGCGTCTGGTAACGCCGCCACACTGCATGTTGCCAACGTCTTCCCGCCGGCAGATCATGTCGGCGGCGTCATCCTGACCGTCGCGCCACCATTCTGAACCGCAGGGGAGGTCATCTTGGAAGCGAAGGAATTCAGCGCACTTCGCATCAGCCTGGCATCGCCGGACCAGATAGAAAAATGGTCCTACGGCGAAGTCACCAAACCGGAGACGATCAACTATCGCCGGCTGCGCCCTGAAAAGGACGGCCTGTTCTGTGAGGCCATCTTTGGCCCCACGCGGGACTGGCAGTGTTACTGCGGCAAGTACAAGAACCTGCGCTACCGCGGCATCGTCTGCGACAAATGCGGCGTCGAGGTGACGCGCTCTTCGGTGCGGCGCGAGCGTATGGGGCACATCCAGCTGGCAGCCCCCGTCGCTCACGTCTGGTACACCCGTCGGGTGCCAAGCTATCTGGGTCTGCTGCTGGACGTCAGCCGGCGCAACCTGGACCGCGTGCTGTATTTCGCCCAGTATGTCATCACCAACGTTGACGAGGACGCCCGCAAGAAAGCCCTGATGCGCGTGGAGCGCGAACTGGCCCGGCACGAAATGCTCAGGGGCGGTGACCTGCACGAGCGCATGGCAGAGCTAACAGATACGCGCGACACCTTCGTGGCCTCCGTCGAGGACCGCAAGGCGGAAATCCACAGCGTCCATGATGAGGAACTGGCGCAACTCAGCGATGAGTTGATGCAGGAAGCGCAAAAGCTGCACCAGCGCATCGAAGGCATGCAGGGCGAAAAGGCCCCCGCCCCGGTGGTGCTGGAGGCCACCGGGGAGGTCATTGTTGCCGAAGGCACCGAGGTCGGCGCAGACCATCTCACGGGAATCCAGAAGGCCATCAACGACCAGCTGGGTGAGATCCAGGAAGGCATCGAGGCAAGGCGCCGGCAACAGCTGGCCGACCTGGCGGAGCAGGAAAAGCGCCTGGTAACGGAGACGGAACACGAACTGACAGAACTGCGCGACCAGCTCAATGAAATGATGGCGACGGTGCGTCATCGCGCGGACAACGCCCGCCGTGAATTGCAGGACCTGGCTGTCCTGCAGTTTCTCTCGGAGACGCGCTTCCGTCAGCTCAAGAATCGCTACGGCCGCGTTTTTCAGGCAAACATGGGCGCCGAAGCCTTCTACGAAATCCTGAAGAACATGGACCTTGAGCGCCTGTCGCTGGAACTCTGGCAGGAGGTGCGCGAGTCCCGCTCGATGCAACGCAAGAAAAAGGCGACCAAGCGGCTAAAGGTCGTTGAGAGCCTGCGCAACAGCCAGAACCGGCCTGAATGGATGATCATGACCATGTTGCCGGTCATTCCGCCCGATCTGCGCCCGATGGTGCAGCTGGATGGCGGGCGTTTCGCGACCAGCGACCTGAACGATCTGTACCGGCGCGTCATCAACCGCAACAACCGCCTCAAGCGACTGCTGGAGCTCGGCGCGCCGGACGTCATCGTGCGCAACGAGAAGCGCATGCTGCAGGAAGCGGTCGACAGCCTGGTGGACAACAGCCAGCGGGGCAAGGAACTCAGTCGTCGTGGCCGCCGCGAACTGAAGTCGCTGAGCGACATGCTGAAAGGCAAGAAGGGCCGCTTCCGCCGCAACCTGCTGGGCAAGCGGGTGGATTACTCCGGGCGTTCGGTGATCGTCATCGGCCCCAGGCTGAAGCTGCACCAGTGCGGCCTGCCCAAGACGATGGCGCTCGAACTGTATCGCCCCTTCGTCATCAGCCGGCTGGTAAACCAGAATTACGCCAGCAACGTTCGCGGCGCGCGACGCATCATCGAACGGGAGCGGCCGGAAGTCTGGGAAGCGCTGGAAGAAGTCATTCAGGATCGACCGGTGCTGCTCAACCGGGCCCCCACCCTGCACCGGCTCGGTATTCAGGCCTTCGAACCATTGCTGGTGGAAGGCAAGGCCATCCAGATTCACCCGCTCGTCTGCTCGGCCTTCAATGCCGACTTCGATGGCGATCAGATGGCGGTTCACGTTCCGCTGAGCGAGAAGGCCGTGCAGGAAGCGCGCGAACTGATGCTCAGTACCCGCAACCTGCTCAAGCCGGCGGACGGCTCGCCCATCGTCGGGCCCTCCAAGGACATGGTGCTGGGCTGCTACTACCTGACAATGGACCCGACAGTAGAGATTCTGGCGCTGAAGACCAGGGCGGAAGAATTCCGTTCCATCGAGGCGGTGACAAACGACGGGGTCAGGGTCGGTGTCGCCCTGCGCAGCAATGGTTACTATCATGCCTTGCAGCGCGGGCTGGACAACATCGTTCTCTTCCCGCCCGTCACCGAAGAAGATGATACCGGGCGGGTTCGCGTCATCGAAACTGCCATCGACCGCACGGTGCGCGCCGTGCTGGAAGGCGAAGTGGACTGCACGCTGGCCAATGCTTACGAGGCCCGCAAGTATCTGCGTCAGCATGGCCTGGAAGACCGGCTTGAGATCGCCAACCTGCACGAACGGCGCCTGGTGGTTGACATGGACGAGGTGCAGTACCTCTACCATCTGGGCATGGTCGACCTGCATACACCGATCCTGCTGGGCAACATTTATGACGACCAGCCGCCCCGGGAAGAAGCCGAGGCAACCACCGTCGGGCGCGCCCTGTTCAACCGCATCCTGCCGGACGAGATGCGCTTCGTGCAGGAAACCCTGGGCAAGCGTGGCCTGAATGACCTCGTCGCGCTCTGTTACCAGCGCATCGGCTCGGAACTGACAACCGGGGTTGTCGACCAGATCAAGAATTTCGGCTTCCACTACGCCACGATTTCGGGCACTACCGTGGCCGTCTCTGACCTGACCATCCCGGATGAGCGCGCCCGCATTCTTGACAGCGCCGAGGACACGGTAGTCCGCGCCGAACGTGATTTTCGCCGTGGCCTGCTCACCGAAGAGGAACGCTACCAGATCACGATTGACGAATGGACCAACGCCAAGAATGAACTGCAGGATTCCATTCGCGATACGCTGGATCCCTACGGCCCGATCGCCATCATGGCCCTGTCGGGTTCCACCAAGGGCGGTTTCGGCCCGATCACCCAGCTGGCCGGCATGCGCGGCCTGATGGCCGACCCCTCCGGGCGCATCATCGAGATGCCCATCAAGAGCCACTTCCGCCAGGGCCTGACGGCGCTTGAGTACTTCATTTCCACTCACGGCGCGCGCAAGGGCCTGGCCGACACGGCGCTGCGCACCGCTGACGCCGGCTACCTGACGCGGCGCCTCGTCGACGTCGCCCAGGACGTCATCGTCAACCGCAGCGACTGCGGCACCGAGGCCGGCATGCTGGTCAGCCGCGCGCAGGACATCGCCGGCCAGACGATGCAGGAACGCACGGTGGGACGCATTGCCGCCGAGCCCGTTTATCACCCGGAAACCGGTGAGTTAATCGTCGATCACAACGAGATGATCGATGAGGACATTGCCCTGCGCATTGAGCAGAGCGACGTCGAGGAGGTGTACGTCCGCAGCCCGATGACCTGCTCGCTGATTCACGGCATCTGCGCCCTGTGCTACGGCCGGGACCTGGGCCGTGGCGAAATGGTCGGCATTGGCGCCGCGGTGGGCATTGTCGCCGCCCAGTCCATTGGCGAGCCGGGTACGCAGTTGACCCTGCGCACCTTCCACACCGGCGGCATCCACGAGACCAGTGGCGACATCACCAGCGGTCTGCCACGTGTGGAAGAGCTGTTCGAGGCGCGCAAGAAGCCGCGGGGTGAAGCGGTCATCGTCGACATCGGTGGCATCGTGCGACTTGGGCGCCGCTCCGGTGTACGCATCGCCACCGTCATCGACGAGCAGGTGGACAAGGAAGAACACGTATTGCCGCAGGGCTGGGAACTGCTGGTCGAGGAAGACCAGGAGGTCAGGCCCGGCGACACCCTGGCCCGGCCGACCGGGCAAGTATTCCAGTTGCCTGAAGGCGGGGAATTGCAGGCGGAAGAAGACGGGCAAGCCAGGCCCGGCAACACACTGGCCCGCGCGGAGGATGCTATGGAGCAGAACCTGACGGCGGGCATGCAGGGCAGGGTACACCTTGAAGGGGACAGGATTACCGTCGTCTGGCGTCATCGCCATGAGGAAGAATACGAAATCCCCTCCAGCGCGCGCCTTACGCCCGAGGTGTATGATGGCGCCGGGGTACACCCCGGCCAGCAACTGACCGAAGGGGCCAGCAACCCGCATCGCATTCTGCGCATTCTGGGCGAAGAGGCGACGCGTCTGTATCTGCTCTCGGAGGTCCAGAAAGTCTATCGCAACCAGGGCGTCAACATCGCCGACAAGCATTTCGAGATCATGATTCGCAAGATGCTCTCAAAGGTGCAGATCACCGACAGCGGTGACAGCGACCTGCTGCCCGATGAACTGGTGGACCGGCTGCTGTTGCTGGACATCAACGACAAGCTGGTGGCTGAAGACCGGAAACCGGCTACCGGGACGCCGGAGTTGCTGGGGATCTCACGCGCGGCGCTGAGTACGGAAAGCTTCCTCTCGGCCTCCAGTTTCCAGCACACCATCAAGGTGCTGGCGGGCGCCGCCATCGAGGGCAAGAAAGACAAGCTCTTCGGCCTGAAGGAAAACGTCATCATCGGCAAGTTGATCCCGGCCGGCACAGGCTTCCACACCTATCAGGATCGCGAGCTGGTGTCACCGGAAGTCTCCCTGGATGATCAGGGGGCGCTGCTCATCGAGGAATTCGACGAAAACGTCGACGTTGATGCCCTGCTTGATGGCGTTGTCGAGGGTGCCGATGAAAAGCTCGCCGAAGTGACCGGGGACGTCAACGGCAGTATGGACGGGATGGAAGATGACGATGCTGACGGCGCTTCGGACCTGATCGTCTAGTATCCAGGAAACTGGCAAGGAAAGGGGTGGGCCTTGTACCACCCCTTTTTGATCCTGACCGGGCCCGTCTAGCTGAAGCGTCCAAACTGGACGTCTGGCCGCACAGAATCGTAAATCATCCAGTAGAGCGGTCGTTCCTGCTGTGCCAGGGGCACAAGCAGGCTGTAGGCGGCCCGTTCGTCACGGTTGTCAATCAGATGCGGCAGCCAGCCGAAATTCATGTTCCACAAAATCATCGGTCCGACGTAATCCAGTTGCTGACCGATCTGGAAGGCGCGCAAGGTATAGAAGGCCTGGGCCCACTTGTCATTGTAGCCCACGAAAGGCTCTGGCGGGTCTCCCGGCAGGCTGTCCCAGGTGGGCCAGCCGAACTCGGTCACCCAGATTTGCGCATCAGCGTCGCCGTAGGCCAGCATGATGTCCCGATAGTTGCGCAAGGTATCCAGAAAGAAGAACTGGGGCGCATCGTCCCAGCCCCGGTCGGCGACGGGGTCGCAGCAGCCTGAATCCGGCGCGTTGCCCCAGCCAAAGGGATGGGCGCCGAGCTGAACCCCGTCCAGGTTGGCCAGCCCGGCATTGTACATTTGCCGCAAATACTGCCGGTCATCCACGGACCAGGGACTGTTCCCGGTAGGCGCCAGCCCGGCCGTCAAAACCAGCACGGGGGTCTGGCGCGGCTCGTCCACGTCGGATTTCATGCGCTGCGAATAGTTGTTGATGGCGTCGCGGGCAACCCGGAAGTAACGCATGTATTCGCCGCCACTGATCGGACGGCCGCTCCACTCGCGCAGCAGATTGGGCTCGTTCCACACCTCCACGGCGTCAATGACGTTGCCGAACTCCCGCAGCATCAGATCAAGAAAACCGGCCAGCACCTGCGGATCATCCGGTGGCCCGGCCTCTTCGCGGTTGGAGCGCGCCCAGTCCGGCGCGCGCGCCACGCTCACGAGGACCTTGTGACCGCGCCGCTTCAGGTCCTCCAGATAGAGTTCCTGTCTCCTGAAATCCACACCGGTATCTGCTGCGCCGTTGGGTTGTAACAGCTTCCAGTCAATCTGCACCTTTACCCAACCGAGACCCAGCCGCTCGGTGATCTCCGAAACCCTTCTGAAGTCCTCCTGGCTGAGCAGGGTGTGTAGCTGCGTACCCATGTCCTCAGGATTCAGATATGGCAGGGGCGTGGCTGTGGGCGGCGCCGGCGTCGGCGTGAACACGGGGGTCGCGGTGTCCGTCGGCGCCGGCAGGGGAGTATCCGTCGCTTCCGGCACGCGGGCAACCACCTGACGCTGCTGGGGCTCATGGGTTGGCGTGACATAAACCGGAATGGGCGTCTGCGGCACGCAGGCAGCCAGCGTCAGCCAGAACAGGGCACGAAAGATGTGTTTCATGCCCGCATTGTATCATGCCCGCGCCAGAATCCTGGTAAGCCTGCAAGTCGCTGTGTATAATCGTTTTACTGTTACGAACATATGTTCGTATTCCACGTTTTTCAGGAATGCCACATGAACGCGACACTTGTTCAACCCGTCTCAATCGATCAGGAGATGCGCAGCGCCTATCTCGATTACGCCATGAGCGTCATCGTCGCGCGCGCCTTGCCCGATGCCCGTGACGGCCTCAAACCGGTGCATCGTCGCATCCTTTACGCCATGCATGACATGGGGCTGCGAGCGGACACCCCCTGGAAGAAAAGCGCGCGCATTGTCGGCGAGGTGCTGGGCAAGTATCACCCTCACGGCGACGCGGCCGTCTATGAATCCATGGTGCGCCTCGCCCAGTCATTCAACACCCGCTATGCGCTGGTCGATGGACAGGGAAACTTCGGCAGCATTGATGGCGACAGCGCCGCCGCCATGCGCTACACCGAAGCCCGCATGACCGCTGCCGGCCAGGCCCTGCTGGTCGATCTGGAACGGGACACGGTTGATTTCCGCGAGAACTTCGATGGCAGCCTTTCCGAACCCGTGGTTCTGCCATCCGCCTTTCCCAATCTGCTGGTCAATGGCGCTTCCGGCATTGCGGTCGGCATGTCTACCAGCATCCCGCCCCACAACCTGGGGGAAGTGTGTGATGCCCTGATTCACATGCTGGAACACGGGGCGGACGAGGAACTTGCGCTGGATGACCTGTTGCGCCACATCAGGGGGCCCGATTTTCCGACCGGAGGCATTGTGTTCCGCCATGGTTCCGGTGTGGATGACGGGGACGACGCCCTTGCGTCAGCCTATGCCACCGGCCGGGGCAAAATCACGGTTCGCGGCAGGACACATGTTGAAGATATGGGTCGCGGCAAGTCGCGCATCATCGTCAGCGAACTCCCCTACCAGACCAACAAGTCCGCCCTTACCGAACGAATAGCCACCCTGGTGCGCGGCGGCAAACTGGAGGGCCTGGCTGACCTGCGCGATGAATCGGACCGCCAGGGATTGCGCCTGGTCATTGAACTGCAACGTAACGCCGATGCCAAATCAGTATTGAGCGAGCTGTACCGGCTGACGCCGCTGCAGGAGACCTTCAGCATCATCATGCTGGCGCTCGTCGATGGCGAACCACGGGTGCTCAACCTCAGGCAGGCCCTGCAGGTGTACCTGCAGCATCGACAAACGATCGTTCGCCGCCGCAGCGAACATGAACTGGGACGCGCCCGCGCCCGCGCCCACGTGCTCGAAGGTCTGCTGCGCGCGCTGGACCAGCTGGACGAAACCCTGCGGATTATCCGGACTTCCCGCACTGCCAATTCGGCGCGCAACAACCTGCGCAGGAAGCTGAAGATCACGGAGCAGCAGGCGCGGGCCATTCTGGACATGCAGTTGCGTCAGCTGGCAGCGCTTGAGCGACGCAAGTTGCGTGAGGAGCACCGGGAGTTGCTGCAGCGCATCGACTGGCTTGAAGCCCTGCTGGGCAGCGAGACGCAAATGCGCGCGCTCATCGCGGAGGAATTGCATGAGGCGCGCCAGGCCTTTCAGGACCCGCGGCGCACACTCATCGCGGATGGCCAGGCGAATGGCGCTGAACAACCTGATCTGCCGGACAGCCTGACGTGGATATCCCTGACTGTTGCAAGGCGCCTCGCCCGCAGCCATGAAGACCGACCGCCGAAAGTCAGTGCCTCGGACAGGGACCCGCCGCGCTTTCTCCTGCAGGGCAGCACTGCCGGCATTCTGTATCTCTTCAGCGCGAACGGCAACTGCGCCTCCCTGCCCGTGCAACAGTTGCCCGCGCTTGAAAGGGCGGATGAAGGGGCCCCTCTCCGAAGTCTGTGCGCCATGGACGACGAGGACGTCGTCGCGCTGGTGGCCCTTTCCCCTGCGGAGCGTGACGGCATGTTGCTGCTGGCCACCACCGGCGGGCTGGTCAAACGTATCCGCATTCAGGATCTGCCGGGCGTCTCGGTCAACCTGTTTTCCGTGTTCAAACTCTCCCCTGACGACTCCCTGCTGCAGGTCCTGCCGGTCGCCGCTTCGCAGGAAATCATGCTCTGCACGGCCCGGTCGCGGGCGATTCGTTTCGACGGCAACGACGTCCGGCCGACGGGGCTGGCGGCGGGAGGCGTGCGGGGCATCAGACTCGCCGCTCGCAACGATCGCGTCGTCGGCGCGATGGCGGTACGAAACGGCCAGTACGTATGGTCCATCACCGACGACGGGTTGGCCCAATGCGCGCTCGCCGACGAGTTTACGACCCAGGGTCGGGGCGGTCAGGGCGTCCGCCTGACCCACTTGCCAAAGGGCAGCAAGGAGCTGGTTGCCGCGACTATTGGCCGGCAGACTGATAACATCCTGGTACTGACGAATCGTCACAAGGCCCTGTACATGCGTCTGGGCAGGGCCCCCCGACTCAGACCAGGCCACGCAGGCAGCGACTACGTGATCACCCTGCGCGCCCGCGAACGGGTGCACGCCGTCGTGCCCTACCAGCGGCAGACAGTCATGCCTGGCCAGCCAGCTGTTCCAGCGCGTGATCCATGAGCGGGGCCTGTACCTGCCAGTCATATTCGGCCACAAAGTCCCGCAGCGCTTCACATGGCACCTGGAACTGGCCATGCAAATGACGCAGCAACAATGGCGCCAGTCGATTGCGTCGATACAGACATTGCGCGTGCCATGCTTGCGGCACCAGGTTCGGATAGTTCAGGCGTTGCGGCAGGATTGGCACACAGCCACAGTAGATGGCCTCCACCACAGCCATGCCGAAGAAGTCCTGGTTGGCCGCGCTGACCACGTAGTCGGAGGACCATAACAGGCGCCCGTAAGCCGCCTCGTCCCCGACGTGGCCGTACTGCACGACGCGCTCCCCCAACTGTTCCCTGGCGGCCTCAAACTCCGCCGGGGCCTGTCGCTCGTTGGCTCCCGCCAGGGCCACGCGAAAGGGGACGCCGTCCGCCGCCAGCGCCAGCAGGGAATCGAGAAAAAGAACTGGATTCTTGTCTTCATCCCAGCGGTGATTCCAGAGGATGAGCGCTGTGGCTTCAGGGCGGACGTGAGCCGGACGCAGGCGATCCAGACGAGCCAGCTCCATGCCCGGTGCCAGCACGCCCGCCTTTTGGCGAATGCATTCCACACTGCCTTCCTCGTTGCAGTCCCCGAAGTGCCGCAACATGCGCGGCAGCTCGTCAAGGAAGACGCCACGATGCCAGGCGCTGTTGAAGAACACCCGGTCGGCTGCCAGCGCGCTGACGTAGTTGACGAAACCATATTGCCAGCCATGGCGCTGGCGCCTGTTTTGCGGGTAGGTCAGCTGGTTCTCATGCAGGTACAGCGCCAGCGGCGCCGGCGTTGGCAGCAGCGCGCGCAGGGTCGCCACGTTCATCATGCCCGATGCCAGGATGACGTCCGGCTTCAGGCCCCTTTCCCGTATTTCCCGCGCCAGGGTGACGGCCGCGCCCTGCATGCGCCACTTCCAGAACTGCGCGGGCAGCGTCAGCAATTGCACGTCGTGGGCCGAGTGGCGCGCGTAGCCTTCGGCCCAGACGCGATGACTGCCGCCGAACCAGGGTTCCAGCAGCAGTATGTTCACGGCAGCGGGACCGTCACCCGCTCAACTGCCCTTGTGGCGGCGCGCCTCAATGACATTTCTGATCGCCTCAAGGCGCGTCAGGATCCGCATCAGTTGCTCCGCGCTGCGAATCTCGATGGTCAGATGCAGGGTCGCGATGTTTCTTGATGTCACCACGTTGACGGCGGACATGTTGACGCCGGCATCGGCCACCACGCTGCTGACGTCCCGCAACAACCCTTCACGGTCCCAGGCGGTGATTTCAATCGGCACCGGATAGCGTTGCTCGTTCGCATCCTGGCCCCAGCTCACTTCGACCAGGCGCTCCGCCTCCGCGCCGGAACGAAGGTTGCTGCAGTCCTCACGATGCACGGTGACGCCGCGTCCCCGTGTGATGAACCCCACCACACCGTCGCCGGGCATGGGATTGCAGCAGGAGGCCAGATTCACCAGCAAGCCACCGGTGCCCATGATGTCGATGGCCCCGGTCGGCTGCGGCCCGACGGGACGGGTGGCCGAGGTATCCCCGGGATTCTCGAGCATCCGCTCAATCAGCGATTCCTTCTCCTGCTGGCGCTCGGTTTCCAGAATCCGGTTGGCAATCTGCGAACTGTTTATGTCGCCGGCGCCGATCTTGACCAGAAACTCGTCAATCCGTCCCTTTTCAAAGTCAAAGAGGTCCGCCACCGCTTCAAAGGACATGGAATCCAGCAGACCCAGCCGCCGCAGTTCGCGTTCCAGGACGTCGCGGCCGGTCGCCAGATGCCGGTCGCGGTCCTGGCGTCGGAACCAGTGCTTGATCTTGTTGCGGGCGCGCGAGGTCTGCACGTGGCCCAGATTGGGATTCAGCCAGTCCAGACTGGGGCCGCCGTGGCGGGAAGTCAGGATCTCGACCTGATCGCCGGTTTGCAGCACGTAGTCCAGACTGACCAGGCGACCATGCACGCGCGCCCCGCGGCAGCGATGCCCGATGTCGGTATGGATGTGATAGGCAAAGTCAATCGGGGTGGCGCCGGCCGGCAAATCGCAGATGTCGCCCTTGGGCGTAAAGGCGTAGACCCGGTCCTTGAGCACGTCACTCTTGATGGTGGTGACGAAGTGTTCGGGGTCATCCTCCTCCGGCCCGAATTCCATCAGGCGCCGCAGGAAACTGACGCGTCGCTCGTATTCCCGGTCGTTGCCGCGCACCCCCTCCTTGTAGCGCCAGTGGGCCGCGATGCCGTACTCGGCATGCTCGTGCATCTCGCGCGTGCGAATCTGTACCTCAAGCGTCTTGCCGCCTGAATCGAGCACGGCTGTGTGCAGGCTCTGGTAGAAATTGTCCTTGGGTGAAGCGATGTAGTCGTCGAATTCTACCGGGATCGGTCGCCAGAGGTTGTGCACGATACCGAGCACCAGATAGCACTCCGGCGTGCTGTCCACGATGACGCGCAGGGCGCGCACGTCATAGATCTGCTCAAAGGGCAATTCCTTGCGCAGCATCTTGCTGTAGATGCTGTAAATGTGCTTGGGGCGGCCACTGATAATGGCATTGTCCAGCTTGTAGCTGGCCAGCTCTTCGCGGAGCGTCCGGGAAATCCGCTCCAGGTAGCGCTCGCGGTCCACCCGGCGCTCGTTCATGCTGGTCGCGATGCGCCGGTATTCCTGCGGGTGCAGATAGCGAAAACTGAGGTCTTCCAGTTCCCACTTGAATTGCCAGATGCCCAGCAGGCTGGCGAGTGGCGCAAAGATATCCAGCGTGTCGCGCGCGATGTGCAGCTGCTTCTCCGGCGGCATGTAGCCCAGGGTGCGCATGTTGTGCAGACGGTCCGCCAGCTTGACCAGCACGACCCGGACGTCATCGCCCATGGCCAGCATCATTTTGCGCAGGTATTGCTGGTCCCGTTCGCTGTGACGCTGGCTTGCGTCGGTCAGGGGCAGGTTCGAGAGGCGGGTAACGCCGTCTACCAGCGCTGCGACCCTGCGGCCGAACTCACGCTCAAGCACTTCCCGCGAAATGCCGGTGTCTTCCAGGGTATCGTGCAACAGACCGGCGGCGATCGCCTCCGCATCCATCCGGATTTCGGCCAGAATGCGCGCCACCGCGACACAATGCGTGAAATAGGGTTCGCCGGACTTGCGCCTCTGGTCTGCATGCAGTTGCTCCGCGCGTTGCCAGGCGCGCTCGACGAGCGATTGATCATGCGGCGACAGATCCGGCAGCCCCTCCAGCAGGCCTTCCAGGTTCATGCGCCCTCTCATCGAAACGTTGTTCGCCCCAAGCATAGCGAATTGCATGGCCTGGCGCATCCGGCCGGTCGCTGCATGGTATACTGCCGCCTGGTCATTCGGAGCGCGCACATGCTCGGCGTCGACGAGGCACTGCAACGTATACTGGGGGAGTTACAGCCCTTGCCGGCGGAAAGCGCCAGGCTGGAAGACTGTCTGGGCCGCGTGCTGGCTGAAGATGTGATCGCAACGACCAGCCTGCCCCCCTTTGCCAACTCCAGCATGGATGGTTTCGCCCTGCGCGCGGCGGACCTGTCCGGCGCCGACAGCCAGCGACCGGTCCAGCTGGAAGTCGTCATGGACATCCCCGCCGGCGCTGTCCCGCAGCGGGCCCTGAAGCCGGGACAGGCCGCCAGAATCATGACCGGGGCGCCCATGCCGGCCGGCGCGGACGCCGTCGTCCCGGTCGAGGAGACGGACGCGGACTGGTCGCGTGAGGAGCCCGGGGCGCCGGCGACGCCGGTCGCCGTGATGAAAGAAGTGGCGCCCGGGGACAGCGTTCGACCTGTGGGCGAAAACGTGCGCGCCGGTCAGCGGGTACTGGCCGCCGGCACGCGCCTGCGTCCGCAGCATCTGGGGATGCTGGCAGCGCTGGGCCAGGCGCAGGTCAGGGTCCGGCGTCGGCCACGTGTCGCCATTGTCAGCAGCGGCGACGAACTGGTGGAAGTGGACCAGCCCCTGGCGCCCGGCCAGATTCACGACGTCAACAGTTTCACGGTTCAGGGCATGGTCGGCGAACTGGGCGGCACGCCGCTGCGCCGGCCCATCGCCCGCGATGACCTCGAACAGGTGCGCGCCATGTTCCAGGACGCCCTGCAGCAGCAACCGGACCTCATCATCAGCACGGCCGGCGTGTCCGTCGGCGCTCACGATCTGGTCCGCGACGTGCTGGAAGAACTGGGAGAACTTAACTTCTGGCGCGTAAACATGCGACCGGGGAAACCGCTCGCCTGGGGCCACGTTCAGGGGATCCCCTTCTTCGGCCTGCCGGGCAATCCGGTGTCCGCCATGGTGACCTTCCGCATTTTCGTGCGCCCCGCCCTGCAGCGACTGGCGGGCGAGGCGCAGCAGGGCGAGAGTATACGCGCCATCGTCTGCGAGGACCTGCGCTCCGATGGCCGGCGCAGCTATCTGCGCGTCAGCCTGGAGCGGGCGGACGGTCGTTTGCTGGCGCGCAGCACCGGCACGCAAAGTTCGGGAGCGCTGTTTTCAATGGTGCTGGCTGACGGCTTGCTGGTCGTGCCGGAAAACGTGACCTTCGTGCCCGCCGGCAGCGAGCTGGACGTTCTGCCGCTCAAGTGAGTGGACTAACCATGCCGGACAGGCTGAAACGGGCCAGTTTGCTGCTGGTCGTCGCGGGACTGCTCATCACCGGCTATCTGGCCTGGGTGAAGCTTGGCGACAGCGACCTGGTCTGCGCGGCAGGTGGAGCCATTAACTGTGAAGTCGTGCAGAACAGCGTATGGTCACGCGTGGCCGGCATCGACGTCGTCTGGCCGGGGTTGCTCGCCTGGCTGACCTTCGGGGCCCTGCTCCTGCTTGAAACGCGCGTCGCCATTCTGCGCAATTATGGCCCCTTGCTGGTTGTCGGCCTCAGCCTCTTCGGGTTTCTGTTTTCACTGTGGCTGATTCACGTGCAGGCCAATATCCTGCAGGCCTGGTGCCTGTGGTGCCTCGCCCACGAACTGGTGATGACCCTGATGTTTGTGGTTTCCGCCGCAAGGGCGCGGCTGCTACTGGCCGACTGAACGCGCGCTGGCGTCCTGTGCCTCAGGTCTGGTGTTCGCGCAGGGTGCGCGCGATGATGTCTTCCTGCTGGCGACGCTGCTGTTTGCGCGATTTCGTGCGTCGGGCCGAACCGTCGCCGGCGCTTCGCTCCATGGCGCGCCGCAAGGCCAGTTCCATCGCCGTCGGCATCTCTTCCTCGTCCTCATCATCGAGCTCGACCGTACTCGCCGCTTCCTCGTCAGGCTTCATGGAAAGGTCGATCTGCCGTTTGCCCCGGTTGACCTTGAGAACACGCGCCTCTACTTCATCGCCGATGCTGACGACGTCGGAAGGAGAACGGACGAAGCCGTTGGTCAGTTCGGAGACATGGACCATGCCAGGTCGTTCGGCGCCGATGTCCACAAAGACGCCATAGGATTCGATGCGCACAATCTTGCCGCGAACGCTGGCGCCTTCCCGCAAGTCATCCCAGTTGACGGCGGCCGGTTTCGTCATGGAAAGGGCGATGCGCCCGGCCGCTGCATCCACCTTCAGCACGTAGACGTCGATTTCCTGCCCGACCTGGACGACGTCTTCCACGTTGCGTACGTTGGGCCGGTTCAGCTGGGATATGTGCAACAGGGCGTCACGTCCCGCGCCGATGTCCACGAAGGCGCCAAACAACTCCAGGCGCCTGACCGTCCCGTGAACCTGTATCCCCGGTGTCAGGGCCTCGATCGAAACCGGGGCCACCGTTTCTCCGTTCATGCGATGCTCTCCCTGCTGAATATGCCACTCAGGGTGTCGGCGTCAGGGTTACACTGGGGGTGATCTCCAGTTCCCCCTCCATGTAACTCCGGTAGCTGCCGTAACCCTCCCACTTGTGCAGTTCGGTCGTCTGCAGCAGCAGTTCCATCGACTCTGCTGCAAGATACAGCGTTCCCACGAGTTCGCTGCCCGCATCCAGCACGCCGTCTTCGGCGCCTTCGACAAAGGCATAGACGATCATCGACGCGTCCGGATACACCAGACTCATGACCGCCTGCTCATCCGGGAAATCCTGGCCAGTCAACCAGTCCGGATCGCCATGCGCCTCAATCAGGTCCGCCAGGCTGTGAAGCGGCGCCGTTTGCAGGAAAATCAGCGCCACTGTTTCGCTGTCTTCGGTAACCATCCGGCAGCAGTCGGGGGAATCCGGCCCCTGTTGCCAGGAGACCTGGATCACGGTGCCGCCTTCTTCAGGGCCCTGCGTCTGAATGTTTTCGAATTCCGGATCGTCTTCAATGATGGTCAGGGCATCGGCCCAGGAGGTCTCTCCAGGGGTGATGCCGCGAAAACAGGGGGCGGCACAGGGCTCCCCCGTCAGCAGGCTGTCATCGCGCAGCAGGTTGTCATCGCGCAGGACCGTCGCCGGCGTACAGGCAACGAGCAGAAGCAGCAGGGCAATCAGGGGTAATGACGCTCGGGTCATGTCGACGTGAAACCGCTAATGACGCTCTCTCCCTTGCACGCACCAGGGACGGCTTGCCGTATCCTGGCCGGCTTGCCTGGCGACCCTGTCATCTCAGTGTCCGGCGCTCAAACGAGCCGATATTGTAGCGCAACCTAACCTGCGTTCAAGCGCGAGTACAACAATTCATAGGTTCCGGTGGTCCCACCGTACCCCAGGCCGTAATGCGTGGCGAGGATGAAATAGCGCCCGTCTTGCGGCAACACGTGCCCGGCAATCAGCGAATCCGTGTTTTCACCGACGACGGCGTCATCGTTGTCCGCAAGGCGGAAGCCCTGTGCATCCAGCAGCGCCAGCACGCTGTCCAGTCGACCGGCGCTGGCCACCATGCTGACCGTGATGACCTCGCCGGCCTGGCCCTCAAAGGCGTAGAGATCGAAGTTGTCCTCGTTGGTGATGCTGCCGCTGACCCGTTCGCCGCTGTTCAACAGCGGCGCACTGTCCATCTCCGAACGGTAGTCAAGCGAGGAGAGACTCAGGGTCTCCAGGCCAGGGCCGCGAATTCCCACGAAGCCTCCTTCACCGGTCTGGACCTGCCGGTCCACGCCGACGATAAAGCTGGTGACGTAGACCTGGCTGGCCACCGGGCGCACCAGGTCCGAGAAAACCGGCTCGCCATCGGCGAAGACGTTCAGGGCGAAGGCCACCGGCGCGACGTCGTTGCAGAGGTTCTGGTACCAGACTTCCACTTCGTAAAGCCCGGCGGTCAAGGTTCCCTCAGGCCAGTACACGTAGGAAAGCGGAGTCCCGCCGGTGCCACTGCAACCGACGTTGCCGGCCGCCGCCAGACGGCCGCCGCTGGCAACCTGGGGCGTGTCATCGAAGACGGAGTTGCCGGCGGGGTCGCGCACCAGCAATTGCAAATCTGCATTGCTGTTCCACGTCAGGGCGATCGCCAGATCACCGCGGGGAAGATCAGCCGTCACACTGTCAGGAAGCGGCTCACCTTCCGTCCCGGAAAGCAGAATTTCATAATGCCCTTCAGTGCCGCCCGGTTCCATGCCGTAGCGGGTCGCCACAATTCGGTATTCGCCATCCGCCAGGAGCCGAAAATCCACGATTTCGGAATCAGTTGAGGAACCGTCCGCGAGATCGTCATTTGCAGCCAGCACGTCACCATCGCTCTCCAGCAACTGCAGCAAGGTATCCAGGCTGCCACTGGTTGCCGAAAGGTTGATGCTGATGACCTCGTTGGCGCTGCCCTCGAAGCTGTAAACGTCAAGGAAATCCGCAGAGGTCAACAGGCCGGTTTGCAGCGCGTTGAGCTGCAGCGGAATGGCCTGTTGCATTTGTTCCTCAAGCCCGGCCGGAGGCAGGGTCTCGTCGCCGGCAACATCCGCCGCACCGGTACGCAACATACCGGCCGCGTCAACGTGAACGCTGCCGACCCAGGTCTCGCCTGGCGCCAGGCTACCCACCAGCGTCGGGGCGCTGCGCTCATCCAGTCGCACGTCAACCCGGAAGTCCGCCGCTTCGCGCGTGGGGCAATCGCCCAGCTGCTGGTTGTAGACCAGGATTTCATAACTGCCGGTTGGCAGCGTGCCGCCGGACCAGTTGATCACCTCGGTGGGCAGGGCGCTGCTGCGGGTTTCGCAGATGCTGTTCATGTTTTCGCCGAAAACACCGCCGCTCGGCGCTGCCGGACGGGAAAAGTACACGCTGCCGCCAACCGGATCGCGCACTTCCAGGTCCAGGTTGGCCAGCGACTCCCACTGCAACTGGAACTGCAGGCCGCTCAGCGTCAGCAATTCACCGGGCGCAAACACCGGCGTTTCATCGTCCGCCGCAACCACTGCCTCAACCGGCGCGGGCAGCAGATCAAGGGTCAGGCTGAAATCCAGCGAGCCGGTCCCGGGCAGACCGGCCGATGCGAGCACCGTCACGTAATAGGTCCCTGCGTCCTGCAGCACCAGGCCGTCCATGGCGGCGCCGGAGGCCTGGGCGATCATTTGGCCGGCGGCATCCGTCAACAGGGTCGTCAGGCCGGCGCCGTTGCCGGCCACGGCCAGCAGGCTCACCTGATCGTTGGCCGCGGCGGTGAAGGTATACACCTGGGCCACCTGGTCCGCTGACAGGGTGCCGGTTCTCGCCTCGGCGGGAACCAGTTCGCGCGATTGCTGCGCCCCCAGGCTGGCAGCGCCGGCAAGCATCGCGAAGACCATCAGCAACAACAGTGCCCGATACCGTTGTCCCGACATTGAGAGTCCTCCCTGAACCGGACTTACAGCGCCAGTGTACAGGAATACTGCAAGCGGCGCCATGCCGCCCTGCGGACAGCACGCATGGTGTGGCATTGTCTTCAGGCCGGCGACAGAAAGTTTAACGCGCGCTTTTCCGGTCACCCGGGCCTGTTGCCGACCGCACTTTTTTCTGTACAATGCCAGCGGAGATTGCGCGCAGGTGAGGAGGTCATCATGCCCAGGGAATTGTCACGTTTGCTGGGTGACGTGCCCGGGTCGGCGACCATGGCCGTGTCGGAAAAGGCGCGGCAAATGAGGGCCGCCGGCAAGGACGTGATCGGGTTGGGAGGCGGCGATCCCGACTTTGCCACGCCCGACCACATCGTGGCTGCGGCCTTTGCCGCCATTGAGGACGGTGCGACCCATTACCCGCCCGCCAAGGGTTTTCCGGTAGCCTTGACGGCGATCGCCGCCAAAATGGCGCGGGACAACGGCGTCGAGGTCGACCCCCTGAGCCAGATCATCATCACGCCGGGCGCCAAGTGGGCCATTCACCTGGCGCTGTCCGCGGTTACCAACCCCGGAGACGAAATCCTCTATCTTGAGCCCTGCTGGGCATCCTACCCGCCCATGATTACGCTCAGTGGCGGCACACCGGTCCCGGTTAGCCTGACGCCGGCGGATAACTACGCCATCACGGCTGACGCCATACGGGCCTCTGTGACGGACAGGAGCAAGGCCCTGATGGTCAACTCGCCCAACAATCCCACCGGACGGGTGATGACCAGAGAAGAGGCGGACGCCGTCGTCGAAGTGGCGCTGGAGCACGATCTCTACGTCCTCGCCGACGAGATCTACGAGCATCTGATTTACGACGGCCGGCGCAATATCTCGCTGTCGGCCCTGCCAGGCATGGCGGAACGTACCCTGACGATCAACGGCGCGTCCAAGGCCTACGCCATGACCGGCTGGCGCATGGGCTGGCTCGTCGCTCCGCCGCCGATCATCGCTCTGGCCGGCAAACTCAGCAGCCAGACCGTGTCGATGGCCGCCAGTTTCAGTATGCACGCCACTGCCGCCGCCCTCAACGGGCCGCAGGACTGCGTCGCGGAAATGTGCGCCTCCTATGCCGGACGCCGGGACTTCATGATCGAGGCCCTGAACAATATCGATGGTGTGCACTGCAGAAACATTGAGGGCGCTTTCTACCTCTTCCCGTCCTTTCCCGGCAGCGACAGGGACAGCCTTGAAATGGCGGAGTTTTTGATCGAGGAAGCCGGGATCGCCGGCACGCCAGGCATCGCCTTTGGCAGCACCGGCGAAGGGCATATCCGATTCTCCATCGCGACGGCGATGGATGACCTGGAGCGTTCGGCCGAGCGCCTGGCCAGGGTCGCGCCGCAACTCTGAGCCAGCCCTAAAGCTGGCGCAAATAGGCGAGTAGCAACCGGGTCACGTTGCCCAAAGACTCCGCCTTCGTGACTTCGTAACCATGGGAGTTGATGTAGGCGGGCCCGAAGCCCATCGTGCGCGCCGCCAGCCCGATGCGCTGGATGCCGCCCGCGTCCGACCCGGCGAAGGGATAGACGACCTGCTGCGAGCCAAAGCCCAGTTCATCGGCCAGACGTATCAGCGTGTCGCAATCGGGCCGGCTGTTGCCGGGCTCGCCCACCCAGATCACCGGACGGGTATCGAACTCCGTCGGCGTATCGGGGGTCAGGGGCGAGGTATCGATGGCGATGACGATTTCCGGCTGCAGCAGCTGGGCCACGCGAATGGCGCCCAGATAGCCGGTCTCCTCGGCGGTAGGCGCCGAGATATAAATGTCCGCGCCAGGCGCCGGATCTTTGGCCAGTTGCCGCAGCGCATCGATGACGATGAGCACGCCGATCCGGTTGTCAAAGGCGAAACCGCCGATGTGATTGTTGGCGAGGCGCAGCAGGCTCTTGCGGCTGCGGGCGACCACCGCCCGGCTGCCAATGCGCACGCCGGCCGCGCGCAATTCGTCCCGCGACATACCGGTGAAGACCGTGACGTCTTCCCAGGCGGGCGTGCGCGTGCCCTTGCGATATTCACCGACCGGGCCGCTGCGCGTGTGCGTGGCACCATAGGACAGGACGCCCGGCACGATCGTGCCGTCGGTGGCGATGATATCCAGCGGCCCTTCACCGTACTTCCAGGGCCAGGGCCCGCCAAGCGGCGCGACCTTCAGGACTCCGTCATCCGCCATGTGCGTGATGATCATCCCCAGCTCGTCCTTGTGCGCGGCGATCAGCACCTTCGGCCCGTCGCCCGGGACCTGCGCCGTGATGTTGCTCATGCCGTCCTGCCAGACCCGGACGCCGGTGGCCTCAAACTCGCGCAGGATGACTGCCTCGACCTCGCGTTCGTCGCCGATGGGGCCGTGGGCCGTGATCAACTCATCCAGAAGTTGCAGCATTTCTTCCTGATTCATGTCCGGTCTCCTCATGGCAATTGAAACGTCGCCGTTGCGCCCGCCGGCAACGGCGACGTGGCTGGTAGCGGCATGTTAGCGCAAGGGTTTACAGTTGTCGCAGATACGCCAGCAGCAGGTTGGTCCCGTTCACCAGCACGTCCGCCTGCGCGATTTCGTAGCCGTGGGAATTGAGACGCGGGAAACCGAGCGCCACCGTGCGGTCCGCGAGGCCCACGCGGCGCACCCCGCCGGCGTCCGAGCCCGCGTATTCGTAGACGACCGGCTGCGCGCCGAAGCCCAGTTCCTCCGCCAGGCGCACCAGGGTGTTGCAATCGGACAAGGTGTTGGGCGAATCCTCGTCGTACCAGACGACGGGTCGCGCATCCAGCGTGGTCGGCGTATCCGGCGTTATCGCGCCCGTATCCAGCGCAAGGACAATGTCCGGCCTTAACACCTGGGCCGCGCGCCTGGCGCCGAGATAGCCGGTTTCCTCGGCGGTGGTCGCCACCATGTACAAATCGGCGGAGGCCGGCTGTTGCACCAGTTGCCGCAAGGCAAACACCAGCCCCGTCAGCCCCATGCGGTCGTCGAAGGCGAAGCCGGCGACGTGATTATTGGGCAGATATTTCAGGCGTTTGCGTGAACGGGCGATGACCGCGCGGCTGCCGATGTGCACGCCCTTTCGCGACAGCGCTTCCGGCAGCAGCCCGGTGAACAACCTGACGTCATTCCAGGCGGGCGTCCGCGTGCCCGCCCGGAATTCGCCGACAGGGCCGCTGCGGGTATGCGTCGACCCGAATGACAGGATGGCGCTGACGATTTCGCCGCTGTCGGCGATGACGTCCAGCGGGCCTTCGCCGTACTTCCAGGGCCAGGGGCCGCCCAGTGGTTTCACACGCAGACAGCCATCGTCCTCAATATGCGTGACGATCAGCCCCAACTCGTCCTTGTGCGCGGCGACCATCACCCGCGGCCCCTCGCCGGGTACGTGCGCGTAAATGTTGCTCATGCCGTCCTGCCAGGTGCGCGCGCCGGTGGCGCGAAACTCGCGCAGCACGACGGCATCGATTTCGCGTTCGTCGCCGATCGGGCCGTGACTGGCCAGCATTTCGGCCAGCAGCGTCAACATCTCGTCCCTGTTGAGTTCCATCCCGTCCCGCCTTCTTTCAGTCGGTCAGACCTGCCCGTTTATCATGTGCCACTGCACAAGGCCGGCCCGGCTCCCAAACAGACGGCATTTGCACGGCCAGACATTGGACAGCATCGTGGCGCTGTGAACCTGAGCCGTGGCCGTCCCTGCCTATAGCTGGCGCAGGAAGGCCACCAGCAGTTGGGTCACGTTGCCGATCGCTGCCGCTTTCGTGATCTCATAGCCGTGGGAATTGAGGATGGCCGGGCCAAAGGCCATCGTGCGCGCGGCCAGGCCGATCTTTTGCATGCCGCCGGCGTCCGAAGCGAGCCAGGAAAACACGATGCCCTGGGCGCCCATGCCCAGTTCATGACCCAGGCGCATCAGCGTGTCACAGTCGGTCTTGGTGCTGTAGGCGCCCGCCGCCTCCGTGTACCAGATGACCGGGCGCGCGTCGAACTCGGTCGGCGTGTCCGGCGAGAGCGGCGAGATATCCAGCGCAATGATGATTTCCGGCTGCACCACCTGGCCCACGCGGATGGCGCCCAGATAGCCGGTCTCTTCGGCGCTGGACGCCGCGTAGTACAGGTCCAGCCCGGTGGGTTCATTCGCGGTCTGCCGCATGGCGTCTATCAGGCTCACCATGCAGACGCGGTCGTCCAGGCCAAAGCCGGCCACGTGGCCGCCGGGCAGGCGCATCAGGGGCTTGCGTTCGTGGGCAATGATGGCGCGGCTGCCGATGTGAACGCCCTGCTCCAGCAAGGCAGCGCGCGACTGGCCGGTGAACAGGGTGACGTCGTCCCAGTCCGGCGTCCGCGTGCCCGCCCGGAATTCACCGACTGAACCGCTGCGGGTATGCGTCGACCCAAAAGACAGAATCGACGGCACGATCGTGCCGTCGTCGGCGATGACGTCGATGGGGCCTTCGCCATACTTCCAGGGCCGCGGCCCACCCAGCGGTTTCACGCGCAATACGCCGTCTTGCGCCACGTCGGAGACGATCAGGCCCAGCTCGTCCTTGTGCACGATCACCAGTACCCGCGGCCCGTCGCCCGGCTGATGCGCGTAGATATTGCTCATGCCGTCCTGCCAGGTCTTCGTGCCGGTCGCCCCGAATTCCCGCAACAGCACGGCGTCAATTTCGCGTTCGTCGCCAATGGGCCCGTGACTGCGCAACATTTCGTCCAGCAAAACCAGCATTTCACCCTGTGTCATCATGTCTTTTTCTCCTTCCGGGAACTTCCGCAATGGAACGAGTCACCATCCTGCCCGGCCGGCTCATAGCTGACGCAGGTAGGCCACCAGCAATTGGGTCACGTGGGCGATCGCTTCCACTTTCACGATCTCGAAACCATGGGAGTTGAGGATGGCCGGGCCAAAGGCCAGCGTGCGCGCGGCCAGGCCGATGCGTTGCATGCCGCCGGCATCCGACGCGAGGTGCGTATACACGATGGGCTGGGCGCCGAAACCCAGTTCACCGGCCAGCCGCAGCAGGGTGTCGCAATCCGGCTTGCTGCTGTAGGAGCCCTCCGCCTCCGTGTACCAGATAACCGGCCGCGTGTCGAATGCCGTCGGCGTGTCCGGTGAAAGCGGCGAAATGTCCAGCGCGACGATAATTTCCGGCCGCAGCACCTGGCCCGCGCGGATGGCGCCCAGGTAGCCGCTCTCTTCCGCGGTGGACGCCACAAAATACAGGTCCAGCCCCGGCGGCTCCTGCGCGCACTGCTGCAGCGCGTCAATCAGGCTGACCATGCACACGCGGTCATCAAGGCCGAAGCCGCCCACGTGGTTGCCGGGCAGGCGTTTCAGGGCCTTGCGCTCATGCGAGACGACGCCGCGGCTGCCGATGTGAACGCCGCGCTGCAGCAGCGCCTCGCGCTCCAGCCCGGTGAACAGGGTGACGTCCTCCCAGGTGGGCGTTCGCGTTCCCGCGCGGAACTCACCGACCGGGCCGCTGCGCGTGTGCGTAGACCCGAAGGACAGCACCGCCGGCACCATGGAGCCGTCGTCGGCAATGATGTCCATCGGCCCCTCGCCATACTTCCAGGGCTGTGACATGCCCAGGTCATGCGCCTTCAGGCTGCCGTCATCCAGCACCTGCGAAACGATCAGTCCCAGTTCGTCCTTGTGCACGACCACCAGCACGCGCGGGCCGTCGCCGGGAAGATGCGCGTAAATGTTGCTCATGCCATCCTGCCAGGTCCTGACGCCCGTCGCGGCAAACTCGCGCATAAGCAGGGCATCGATCTCGCGCTCGTCGCCAACCGGCCCGTGGCTTCGCAGCATCGCTTCCAGCAAGACCAGCATCGCTTCCTGCGTCATCATGTTGCTTCTCCTGCAGACCTGTGAGTCAGGACCGTTCGCCTTCCAGACCAAGCGCTGCCGCCGCTCCCTGCATCGCCGCCAGCACGATGCCGATGTGCTCGTCCAGCGGCACGCCCAGGTTGGCCGCGGCGTGTTCAATCTCCTGACGATTGACCGGCGCGGCGAAGGCCCGGTCCTTCCACTTGCGGCGCACGGAGCGCAGCTTCACGTCGTGAATGCTTTTGGACGGGCGCACCAGGGTGACGGCGACCAGGAACCCGGTCAGCTCATCGACGGCCAGCAGCGCCTTTTCCATGTCGCTCTCCGGCGCGACGCCGGTGATCTCCTCGGCGTGGGAGAGAATGGCCTGGACGATAACGTCGTCCACGCCCCGCTCGCGCAGGATACGCGAGCCCACCACCGGATGCCCTTCCACCGCCACGTCCGGGTTTTGCTCGTAGTCAAAATCATGCAGCAGACCGACGACGCCCCACAGTTCCGGGTCGCCCCCGAAGCGCGGCGCATAGGCGCGCATGGCCGCCTCGACGGCCAGCATGTGGCGCCGCAACGAGGGACTTGCCGTATGGGTCGTCACCAGTTCCCAGGTCTCTTCACGCGTCAGCATTGCACCTCCTGCCCCTGTCGGTCCTCAGGTCACACTCAGTTGCGAATGCCGCCGCGGGTCATGGCCGCCGCGTCCAGCGCTGCATCCGCCTCCTCCGCGCTCAAATAGCCAAGCTCGACGACGACCTCACGGATGCCCCGGCCCTCGGCCAGGGACTTCTTCGCCACTTCCGCGCCTTTCTGGTAGCCAATCAGCGGGTTGAGCGCCGTCACCAGCACCGGATTGCGGGCCAGCCAGCCCTCCGCCGTCTCACGATTGACGATCAGGCCCGTGACGCATTTGTCGGTGAAGGCGTTCACCGAGCCGATCATCACCTGCATCATTTCGTTGAGGTTGTGGGCGATGACCGGCATCATCACGTTCAGTTCCAGTTGACCGGCCTGCGCCGCCAGCGTCACGGTCAGATCGTTGCCCATGACGTGGAACATGGCCATGTTCAGCATCTCGGCCAGCACGGGGTTGACCTTGCCGGGCATGATCGATGACCCCGGCTGCACCGGCGGACAGGTGATTTCAGCCAGTCCGGTCGTCGGGCCGCTGGCAAGCAGGCGAATGTCGTTGGCGATGCGGGTGAAGTCCTGCGCCGCCGCCCGCATGGCGCCGGAGAAGAAACAGGCATCCTGCATCGACTGCATCGATTCAAACAGGTCGTCCGATTCGTAGAGCACAAGGCCGGTGAATTGCGACAGGCGCGCCACCATGCGCGCATGGTATTCGGGATGGGCGTTCAGCCCGCTGCCAACGGCCGTGCCGCCGATGCCCAGACGGCGCAGGCCTTCGGCCGCCATGCGCAGCTTTTCCGCATTGCGTTCGATGGCGCTGGCCCAGGCGCCGATCTCCTGGCCGAGCCTGACGGGTACGGCATCCTGCAGATGCGTGCGACCGCTTTTGACCACGTCATCCGTTGCATCGGCCTGGACGCGAAAGGCCGCGGCGCAGCGCTCCAGCGCGGCCAGCAGTTCATCCAGGCGCCAGAGCACGCCGAGGCGGATGGCCGTCGGGATCGTGTCGTTGGTGCTCTGCGCCATGTTGACGTGATCGTTGGCATTGACCGGTCGCTGCGGGGAAGAAAGATCGTGACCCAGCAGCGCATTGGCGCGGTTGGCGATGACCTCGTTGACGTTCATGTTGTGGCTGGTGCCGGCCCCGGCCTGAAAGGGATCGACCACGAATTCGTCATTGAGTTGACCGGCGATCACTTCAGCGGCAGCCTGCACGATGGCGCGGGCCAGTGCTTCATCCAGCAGGCCAAGGTCAAGGTTGACTTCGGCAGCGCAACGTTTGATGACGGCCATGCTCCAGATGAAGGCCGGCCAGGGCCGCATCCCGCTGACCGGGAAGTTTTCCACCGCGCGCTGCGTCTGCGCGCCATACCAGGCGCCGGCCGGGACCCGCACCTCACCCAGCGAGTCGCGCTCGACCCGATGTTGCATCATTGCCGCCTCCACTCCTTTCGGAGGATTTGCAGAAAAAGAAAAGACGCCACGATTGTAGCGCCTTTCCCTGTGTTGCTTGCGCCGGCCTAACCCGTGGCCGCCGCAAGGCGACGCGATACCTCGGCCCAGTTGATGACGTTGAAGAAGGCCGCAATGTAGTCCGGCCGGCGGTTCTGGTAATTCAGATAGTAGGCGTGCTCCCAGACGTCCAGGCCCAGGATCGGCGTCTGGCCGTCCATCACCGGCGTGTCCTGGTTCGGCGTGGAGGTGATGCTCACACTGCCGTCGCTGCCGGCCACCAGCCAGGCCCAGCCGGAGCCGAAACGCGTCGCCGCGGCATTGCTGAATTCAGCGACGAAGTTTTCGTAGTTGCCAAAGGCCGCGTCGATCGCCGCCTTGAGTTCGTCGCTGGCGCTGTCCTCGCTGTTGCCGCCGGGCGCGATCACGGTCCAGAAGAGGTTGTGATTGGCGAAGCCGCCACCGTTGTTGCGCACGGCCGTCTGGATGCCCGCGGGCAGGCTCCCCAGGTCGCCGAGCAGTTCATCAATTGACTTTCCCTGCAGGTCCGCGTGACCCTCAAGCGCGGCGTTCAGGTTACTGGTGTAGGCAGCGTGATGTTTGCTGTGGTGGATCTCCATGGTGCGCGCATCAATATGCGGTTCCAGCGCATCATAGGCGTACCCGAGTTCCGGCAGTTCAAAAGCCATCTTTGTTTCCTCCAGTCTGAATGCAGTGGCCGCCAACCCTGCGGCCGCCAGCGAAAGCACTTCCCGACGAGACAGTCTGTTTCGGTCTTCCATCTGACCTCTCCTGACCGATCGTCCGCTTGCCGGCCAGTCTACCACATTTGCAGCCCCTTTTTGGACGCAGTTGGACACTCGCCCGCGCCAGACAACTGAATTCGTCGGCGGCTTAGGGCCATCCAGGGCCAACCACGCGACTTGCCGGCCCCCGCGTGCTACGATGTGCCGCGCATCTGACAAGGCCCGGCATGACCCCTGACAACAGTTCCCTTTTGCGCCGTACGCGCGCTGCGCTGCATGTCTGTCACTCGCTCATGCCCGGGCCGGTGAACGCCGCCGCCGGCCTGTTTGCAGTGCGCAGGACGGCATGACGCTGGCGGCCCGGACCATGCCCCATGTGCCGCGGAAGGCGGTCGCCCTGGCCGTGTTGCTGCTCGGGCTCTTCCTGGCCTCCATCGGTCTCATCGCCATGCGCCATGCCCAGCAGGAAGGTCTGCCCTCGACCTTCATCGTTCTGATGCGCCTGGGCATCGCGGCCCTGGTTTTCACGCCCCTCGCCCTGCCCCGCCAGTTGCCACGCATCCGGCGCATGCCCCGACGGGTCTGGCAACTGTTGTTGCTGGCCGGCGTCTGTTTCTGCGCCGACCTCATGCTGTTTACCGAAGCCATCAAGTACGTCAACATCCTGCTGGCGACCGTCATTGCCAGCCTCATGCCGCTGATCACCGCGCTGATGGAACGTTTCCTGCTCAAGGCCCCCCTGCAGCGCTCGATGTACGCTGGCATGGCGCTGGCGATGGCTGGAGGAATAGTCATCGCCCTTGGCAGCGCCAGCGGAGTTTCAGATCTCGGGCCTCAACCCCTGCTGGGCGCGTCGCTATCCCTGCTCAGTGTGATTTGCGCCTGCGCCTACCTCATCATCGGCCGCACCTTGCGCACACGTATCCCCTTCCTGCCCTACACCTGGATGTTGTTTACCATATCCGCCCTGGTCGCTATCGTCGTGGTCCTCCCCGCCATTGGCGATGTCACCGGCTTCAGTGCGCAGGGTATCTCCTGGGCGCTGATCGCCACCGTATTGAGCCAACTGGGCGCGCATCCGGCATTCATCTTTGCGGTAGCCAGCCTGTCCCCCACCCTGATCAGCATCGCTTCCCAGTCCATCATCCTCTACGGCAGCGTGCTGGCCTTCCTTTTTTTGCACCAGGTTCCAGGCGTACCCGAGATTCTCGGCGGCGCGATCATCCTGGCTGGCGTAATCTTCGCCATTTACGGTCAGCGCGAATCATGAGCACGGCCGTCGCGGCCATGACCGCGCGCATCAATGCGGGCAAACATCATGTGGCCCTGCCCTTCATCGTCATTGTCTTCGGTCAGTTGATGGGGTCAACCGGGCCTCTCTTCATTCGCAGCATGCACGTGGCGGGCATGCCGACGCCCGCCATCATTGCCCTGCGACAGTTGATCACCAGCGCACTTCTGACACCCGTGATTCTTCTGTTCTACCGCCATGAACTGCGCCGGCTGTCGCAGCGCAACCTGGTCTTCGCCGCTCTGGCCGGCACGGTGCTGGCCATCCGCTTTTACTTCCAGATTGAGGCCTTCAACAACTCCAGCGTGCTGCTGGCGGGCGTATTCGGCGGTTCCGGCCCGCTGTGGGTAGCGATAGTGGAAGTGATGTGGCTGCGCGCCGTATTTTCACGCCGCGTCTGGGCCGGCATCCTGTTGTCGCTGGTTGGCGGCGTCGTCATCGCCATCGCCGGATTCGACAGTGGTACCTCGCCCGGAGGCAACGCGGCGCTGGGCGCCGTTCTCGGCCTGACCGCGGCTTTCCTCTCCGCCTTTTACCTGAATTTCGGTCGACTGGCGCGCGGCCAGGTCTCGCTCCTGCCCTACCTGTGGCTCATCTTCAGCATCGCGGCCCTGATCTCTCTGGCGGTCGCCGTGCTCACCGGAGTCCCGCTGACCGGTTACAGCAACGATGCATGGCTGGGCATGATCGGGCTCATCATCACGGCCCAGATATTCGGTCATGGCGCCATGAACTTCGCGCTGAAGTATATGCCGGCGACCTACGTAAGCGTCATGAGCCAGATCGTCGTGGTGACCAGCGCCGTCGGCGCCTACGTTTACTTCAACGAGCAGCCAGGGCCGGGTCAGGCCATTGGCAGTTTGATCATCATCGCCGGCGTCACCCTGGTGACCTTCGGCCGGGCGCGTCAGAAGACGGACTGAAGCAACAGGTCCGCTATATCTGCGGCGGGCATGAGCGGCTCCAGCAACTGCGCCATGGTGCCATCCTGCCACATGCCCTGCAGCGCAACTTCCAGGCGACGGCGAAACTCCGGGTCGTTGGCGGGCAAGGCCAGGCCCAGCCAGTGACGGGTGTACCAGGGATCGCAGCCCGGACAGCGTGAAGTCAGCTTCAGCGTGTCCGGGCGGGCCCGCAGTGGCGCCATGAGACGCAGGCTGTCGGCGTAAACCGCGTCCAGGTCACCCTCGATCAGCAGATGCCATTCGATGTCCACGTCGCGCGGGACCTGGAAGATTTCGATCTCTGCGTTCGCGCTGGCGGCCCAGGCCTGTGCGCGAGCTTCACTGCCCGCTTCACTGGCCAGCACGCCAAGCACCTGGTTGCGCAGGGAGCGAAAGTTCGCGACGTCACTCCTGGCCGGCACCAGCATGCGCTCTCCATGCAGCAACAGGGGCGCGCTGAAATCCACTCGCTCCGCCCAGGCCCAGTCCGGCGCCACGCCGACAGCCAGGTCGGCCGCCGCGTCGGCCACCAGGGCCGGGCCCGGGCCGGCGACCGGCTGCAGCGTCACGCCCAGCCGCAACTCAAGTTCCCCGGCCAGCGCCAGGCGCCAGGCCGCCAGACGCCGTTCTCCTTCTCCGGCTTCAGGCCCCGCCGGGTCAAGGCCGGCCACCCGCAGGGGCTGACCCTGCTCAAGGCGCGCCACCACCGAGGACGCCACAGGATCAGTCGATCCTGGTGTCTCTGCTTCCGGCGCCGGCAACGTCGGCGCCGTCTCTCCCAGGCCCTGCCAGACCGGTATCTGGCCATGGGGCAGGCGACTGCCAGGAAAGTTGGCGTCGTGAATCTCCGCCATGCGCCCCGTCGCCGTGAGGTATTGCAGGCTGCGATTGATCAGATTGCGCATGGCGACGTCGCCCGGGCGCACGGCCAGCGCATGGTGTTCGTGCTCCAGTACCTCATCCAGCACGCGCAACCTGCCAGGCACCAGCGCATCCTGCAGCGTCAGGCGGCTGTCGACCAGCGCATCGATCTCCCCGGCCAGCAAGGCCGCCACGCCAGTGTCCAGGGTATGGAAGCTGCGCACCTGAAACCTGCTGCCGGCGCTTGCCTGCCGGCGCGTCAACGCCTCTTCGGCGCGTGCGCCGGCCACCACGCCCAGCGTGCGACCCTCCAGTTGCGCCAGGGACGTCGCCGGATCGTCCTGGCCCAGCAGGAGCGCCTGGGCACCGCGGTAATGGCTCTGGCAGAATTCCACGTCGCGCCGCTCGTCCGGGCGCGCGACCAGCGCCGCCGCCAGGTAGTCAACAGCGCCGGAACGCAGCATTTTCAATGCGGACTGGCGCGTGACCTGCACAAAGTCCACGCCGACGCCCCAGAGTTCTCCCATGCTGCGGGCGATGTCCGCTTCCATCCCCGCGACCTCGCCCCGGACGTTTAGCACGGCGAAGGGCGCAGCATTGAAGAGGATGCCCACGCGCACGCGCCCGTCGCGGCCGATGCGCGCAACCGCCGATTCGCCGGCGGCGTTGCCGGCGCTTGCCGTGGGCCAGATGACCGGGGTGGGTGGCACCAGGGTGGGCACCGCGTCCTGCTGTGCCCTGGCTGCACCGGCAAGCAAAAGCAGGGTCAGCAACAGCGTCCGTTTCAGCACGGCCGGTACAGCCCGTGTTCAGCGATGTATTGCAGCACGGCCTGCGGCACCAGCCCGCCCGGGTCTTCGCCGGCGCGCAGACGGGCCGCAATTTCGCGTGACGCATGGGGGAACAGCGGACAGTCGATCATGTCCACCCGCTGCGCCAGACCCGGAATCCTGCTCTCGTACATGTCAGGCCGGACCGGAACGCCCGCGCGCGGCACGACGGCCAGCCGACACAATTCAATCAACCCCTGCGGGCAGTGCCAGTCAGGCAGGTCGCGCAGGGAATCAGCGCCCATCACAAACCAGACGGCGGCGTCGGGATGCTCCTCGCGCAACAGGCGCAGGGTATCCACCGCAAAATGCGGGCCGGGGCGGTCCATGTCCAGCATGGAGAGGCAGTAGCCCGCTTCACCCTGCAATGCGCTGCGCAACATGCCCAGGCGCGCCGCGGCCGGCGTCTTTGCCTGACCGCGTTTGTGGGGCGGGTCAGCGGCCGGCACGAAGAGCATTTGCGTCAGGGCAAGCGCGTCTTGCGCGACCCTGGCCAGTGCCAGATGGCCCTTGTGTGGCGGGTCAAAGGTGCCGCCCAACACGCCCAGGCGTTCGATTGCCTTCATGGCGCCGCCGGGCCCGGCCGGCGGGTCATTCCGACCATTCCAGTTCATGCTCGCCAATGTAGACCGTGTCACCTGGCTGCACGCCGGCCGCCTCGAGGGCTTCACTGATGCCCAGCGCGCCCAGGATGTGCTGGAAGCGCATCACGGCCTCGTCGTGATCCCAGTAGGTCATCGCCGCCGCCCGCTCAATACGCTTGCCACTGACCAGATAGCTGCCATCAACGCCGCGACGCAATTCGAAGCCGGGATCGAATTCCGGCCACTCATGGTCGAGGACCTGCTCGTCAACCGGCAGCGGCGGCGTTTCCGGCAGCGAGGCGTGCACGCGCTGCACCTGGTCGACAAACGCCGGCAAGCCCTCCCGGGTCATGGCCGAGATGGCCATCGCTGCCACGCCCAGGGCGCCCAATTCAGCTGCCAGCGAGGGCCAGCGTTCCCGCGCTTGTGGCAGGTCCAGTTTGTTGAAGACCACAATACAGGGCTTTTCCGCCAGTCCCTCGTCAAACAGCGCCAGTTCCACGTTGATCTGGTTGAAGTCCGCCAGGGGGTCATGGCTGGCGCCGTCCAGCAAATGCACCAGCATGCGCGTGCGCTGCACGTGACGCAGAAAGGCGTGTCCCAGGCCCACGCCCATGTGCGCCCCCTCGATCAGGCCCGGAATGTCGGCGATGACGATTTCCACGTCATGCCGTTGCAGCACGCCCAGGTTGGGTTCCAGAGTCGTGAAGGGATAGGCAGCAATGCGCGGGCGCGCGTTGCTGAGCACCGCAAGCAGGGTCGATTTGCCCGCGTTGGGGACGCCCACCAGACCCACGTCGGCCAGGAGGCGCAATTCAAGTTGCAGGCGTCGTTCCTGCCCGGGTTCTCCCCGTTCGGCCAGGCGCGGCGCCTGACGGGAGGACGAACGAAACCGTGTGTTGCCGCGGCCGCCGCGGCCGCCCCTGGCGACCACCAGCCGGGCACCTGCCTGCAGCAAATCGCCCAGGACGGCGCCGCTGCCGGCATCGCGCACAATGGTGCCCGCAGGGACCTCCAGTTCCAGCGGGGATGCGCTGGCGCCCGTCTGGTTGTTGGGGCCACCCCGTGACCCGTTCCCGGCCTGGAAGCGGGAGCGTTGCTGAAACCAGGAAAGTGTGCTGACTTTCGGATTGACCACCAGCGCAACGTCGCCGCCATGGCCGCCGTCACCGCCGGCGGGGCCGCCGCGCGGCACAAATTTCTCGCGGCGGAAGTGCACCAGACCATCGCCGCCATCGCCGCTGCGGACCAGAATTCTGGCTTCGTCGATCATCCTGCGCCTGCGTCCGTCACCCGCCGCGTGGCCCGGGGATCAGGCCGCGGGGGTCAGCCGGCCGTCCGGCATCCACTGCAGGGGACGGTCCTCTTCACCATAAAGTCGCGGGCTCGCCTCACCCCTGATGGCATCCCCGGTCAACACAACGCGTTTGATGGCTTCATTGCCCGGAATCTCGTACATGATGTCCAGCAGGGCGCGCTCAATGATGGAGCGCAGGCCACGGGCCCCGGTGCCCTGGGCCAGCGCGATCGCCGCGGCGGCCCCGAGGGCCGACTCCTCGAACTCCAGCGCCACATTATCCAGCGCCAGGAGCCGGCGATACTGTTTGGTGAGCGCGTTCCTGGGTTCAACGAGAATCCTGACCAGCGCCTCTTCATCAAGCGGCGCCACGTCAACCAGGACCGGCAGACGACCGGCGAATTCCGGGATCATGCCGAAGGCCACCAGGTCCTCCGGGCTGAGCCGGCGCAGCAGTGAGGCTTCGTCCAGATCAGCGATCGACCTGGCAGTGCCTTCGCCGTCCGTCGCGAAGCCGACCCGGCCCCGCTTGCCGAGGCGCGTGGCCACCACGTCGGCGAGACCGGCGAACATGCCGCCGCAAATGAAGAGAATGTTGCCGGTGTCGATCTGCAGGAATTCCTGATGCGGGTGTTTGCGCCCGCCCTGGGGCGGCACGTTGGCAAGCGTGCCCTCAATGATCTTGAGCAGCGCCTGTTGCACGCCCTCGCCGGAAACGTCGCGCGTGATGGAGGGGTTGTCGCCGGCCTTGCGCGCGATCTTGTCAATCTCGTCGATGTAGATGATGCCGTGTTCCGCGCGCGCGATGTTGCCATCCGCCGCCTGGATCAGGCGCAACAGAATGTTCTCGACGTCCTCCCCCACGTAACCGGCCTCGGTCAGGGCGGTGGCGTCGACGATGCAAAAGGGCACGTCCAGCATGCGCGCCAGGGTATGGGCCAGCAGGGTCTTGCCGCTGCCGGTGGGCCCGACCATGAGGATGTTGCTCTTTTCCAGCTCCACCCCGTCCTGTTGCGCGCCCGGCTGGACGCGCTTGTAGTGATTGTATACGGCGACGGCCAGCACCCTTTTGGCGTGTTTCTGCCCGACCACGTACTCATCGAGCGCGGCCATGATTTCCCGCGGCGGGCGCAGCGGAACCGGGGCCGCCGCCTGCGAGTCGGCGCGGGCATCGTCCTCTTCCAGCATGTGTTGGCAGAGTTCCACGCAGTGGTTGCAGATGCAGACGCCCTGCGGCCCGGCGATCAGGCGCCTGACCTCCGCGCTGTTACGCTGGCAAAAGGAGCACTGCTGCGGTTGCGCAGCGTCGTCCGTCACCGACCCTGCTCCTGCGCACCATTGGCAGCCAGCACCTTGTCGATGATGCCATATTCGGCGGCCTGCGCCGCGCTGAGAAAGAGGTCCCGGTCCTGGTCGCGCTCAATGACGTCGCGGTCCTGGCCGGTATGGTGTACGAAAATTTCGATCAGACGTTCCTTGAGGCGCATGATCTCGTTGGCCTGGATCACGATATCGGAAGCCTGGCCCTGCGAGCCGCCCAGGGGCTGGTGCATGTGGATGGTGGCATTGGGCAGGGCATAGCGCTGGCCGCCGGCGCCGGCCGTCAGCAAAACGGTGCCAAAGCTGGCCGTCAACCCCAGCGCCACCGTGCTGACCGGCGCGCTCACCTGCTGCATGGCGTCATAGATGGCCATGCCGGCGTAAACGATGCCGCCAGGCGAGTTGATGTACATGTTGATCTGTCGCTCGGGGTCCTGGCCGTTGAGGTAAAGCAGTTGCGCCACGGTCAGGTTGGCTATCTGGTCATTGACCGGCGTGCCCAGCAGCACGATGCGTTCCTTGAGCAGCAGGGAATAGATGTCATAGGCGCGCTCGCCACGGCTGCCCTGCTCCACCACCATCGGGATGACGTTTTGTACGTCCATGTCAGGAAGGCTCTCCTTCAGTGTCCGCGTCCGAAGTTTCATCGTCAGCCAGTTCGCCCCTGGCGATGCTGGCGATACGCTCCATCACCTGGCGCGTCTGAAGTTCGTTGCGCAGGCTCTGGCGCATGCCTGGATTGTCGTAAATGCTGCGAAAGGCCTCGGCCTGTTCGCCAAAGCGCGCGATGCTGCGTCCGATTTCCTCTTCCAGCGCTTCCTCGCTGACCACGATGTTTTCCGCGCGCAGCAGTTCTCCCATCGTCAGCGACTGGCGAATGAGATCGATGGCGTTGTCGCGCGATTGTTCCTTGAGCTCCTCGCGCGAGGTGCCGGACATGCGAATGTAGTCCTCCAGCGTCAGGCCGCGCTGCCGCATGTCCTGGTCCATGCGTTGCAGCAGATGCTCCAGCTGGTCCTGGACCATCGCCTCGGGCCAGGCGAAGCTCGCCCCTTCAATGATGGCTGTCAGCACTTCCTGCGCGTACTCCGCGCCGGCGCGGGCATCCGCCTCCTCGTTCAGGCGTTGCCTCGTCCTGACGCGCAGCGTCAGCAGGTTGGCCGGCTCCGCAGCTTCACCCGCATCGGACCCGTCACTGGCGCTGACGCGCGCGGCGAAGGCGTCATTGAGTTCGGGCAGGGTGACCAGTTCGATCTTGCGCACCAGCGCGGCAAAGGCGACCTTCCTGCCGGACAGCGTGCCGTGCCGTTCCTCGTCATCCGGGTACTGCAACTCGAACTCGCGCTGTTCATCGACGCCGGCGCCGACCAGGGCCTCCGTGAAGCCTGGCGCCGGCTCACGTTCCGGCGTCAGCGAGATCACCAGTTCTTCCTCATTCATGAACCGGCGTCCGGCTTCCCCACCTTCAGCCTCCGCATCGCTTCCTTCATCGCCTGCCACAGCGACGGCACCGTCATCGTCCAGAATCGTGGCCGTCACGGTGACGTGCACGCGGTTGCCGGCGGCCACCGGGCGGGGACTCTCCTCAACCAGGGCCTCGCGCTCCTGCAGGGCCAGCAGGGCATCGTCAACCTCCCTGTCGCTGACCTCCGGCCTTGTGTAGTCGCGCCGAATCGACCGGTAGTCGCCCAGCTCCGTCACGGGCTGCAAGGGCAGCGTGTAGCGGAAGGTCGGTTCAGGTTCCTGCTCAAAGTTCTCAAGCGTGCCCGGCCCGTAAGGCTCCAGACCCGATTCGTTCAGGGCATCCGGATACAGTGCGCCGCCGAGGTCTTCCACCGCGGTCTCCATAATCACCGTTTCGCCGACGTGGCTGGCGAGCACGCGATAGGGCGCCCTGCCCTTGCGAAAACCGGGGATACGGACCTGCTGCGAGATTTTCCTGGCAGCGCCTTTTCTGGCTTCGTCCAGCCGGGAAGTCTCGACCACGACCGTGAGGCGCGCCATGCGGTTTTCGAGTTGTTCGCTTTGAACGTTCACGACCTGTTCCTGAAAGCTGAAGCACGCGCCGCCAGTATAGCAGCAGCCCGTCCCGGCTGACTATGGCCGGTTGCCAATCCCTTGCCCTTCAGCCGCGTCCGGCGGGAGTGCAGGGCCTGCTGTCAGGCAGCGACAGGCGCCGGTTTGACCTGACGGCCCCTTTGCGTTAATGTTTCGCAGCGGACAGCGAAGTCCGCGTTACACAAATCTGTTTCCTGTGGGAGGAACTGAACATGAAGCGTATTTCTCTCTTGCTTGTCCTGCTGCTGCTGGTTGGCGCCTTCAGCGCCTCGGCGCAGGAGGACATCACCATGCGCCTGGCGTCCTGGCAGTGGGAAGACCCAAGCTACGGAAGTTTCTGGGAAGACACGACCCAGGCCTTCATGGACGCCAATCCGGGCGTAACCATCGAACGTTTCTCCTTCCCCATCGACCAGTTGTGGGACCGGATTGACCTTGAGGTTGCCGCCGGCACGCCGCCGGACATCATTGAGGTGACCGGTTTCAACGTCTTCGAATACATGGACAAGGGAGTCCTTGAGCCGCTGAACGCCTGCTTCGAAGGCACGGACATCGTGGAGATGGTGACCGGTCAGGATTCCTACGCCGTCGACGACATGGGCAACATGTATGCGCTGAACCTTTCGGCGCGAACGCTTGCGTTGTGGGTCCACCAGCCCATGTTCGATGAAGCCGGCATCGACGTGCCGACGGACTTCGAAAGCTTCATGGCGGCCGCCCAGGCCCTGACCAACCCCGACGAGGAAGAATTCGGTCTGGTGCTGACCAACACGGCGCACTCCCGCCTCTATGAAGGCGTGCTGATCATGGTCGTCGGTCACGGCGGCCACTGGACCAAGGACGGCCAGCCGGGCTTCACCGAGCCGGAAGTCATCGCCGGCGTGCAGTTCTTCAAGGACCTCTTCGACGCGGGCGTGATGCCCCGTGGCGTCGACGGCGCCGGCACGCAGTGGCCCTACTTCAACAGCGGCAAGGTCGGCATGACCATCGACGGCCCCTGGTACTGGGCCAACCTGGGCATCGCCTCGCCGGAAGTCCAGTCCACCGTGACCATCCACCCGCTGCCCACCGACTCGGCGCGCCCGACCGGCGGCCCGAACAACCTGATCGGCATTGCAGCCGGCGGCCCGCACAAGGACCTCGCCTGCGAATACATCAAGTCCATCGCCACCACCGAGTGGGGTCAACAGTGGACCAACGGCAGCCGCACCATCAACCCGGTCGAGGGAGCGGTGACCGACAGTTTCCTGGAGGAGAATCCCTGGTTCCAGACCTTCGCCGATGACGCGCCGAAGTTCGTGCCGGTGGCGGCGCCGGGGCTTGAGGTCTATCACGGCGACGTCGTGCGCATCATCAACAACCGTCTGGTCGAGGTGCTCTACGATGACCGGCCGGTCGAGGAGGCCATGGCCGACCTGCAGGCCGACGTCGAGGAATTCCTCGAAGACATGTAGCGACTGCGTCCTGCGGGACGATACAGCGGGACGGGCGTCGCGATGCCGCCCGTCCCGCACTGACGACCATGTCCTGAATGTGCCATTGCCATGACGACCTCGCGTAGCGCCCTGCCCTGGTTGCTGCTGGCGCCGGCGGGTTTGCTGATCATCGCCATCATCTACCTGCCTCTGGTCTACAGCACGCTGATCAGCCTGACGGACGCGCATTTGCTGCGCTTCAGCAGCGCCGAATTCATAGGCTTCGGCAACTATGAACGCTTGCTGGCGCGTTCCCGCCTCGCCACCTCCCTCTGGCGCACCCTGACCTACAGCGCCGGCGTCGTGGTGCTCAGCTTTCTCACCGGCCTCTTCGTCGCCCTCCTGATGAACCGGACGACCGCGCTGCGCGGTCTGACGCGCACGTTGCTGATCATCCCCTGGGCCACGCCCTGGCTGGTCGTGACGCTCATCTGGTACGTGATGTTCAATCCGCAGATCGGGCCCGTCAACGAGGTGCTCAACCTGCTGGGCGTGCTGGACGTAGGTCACTCCTGGCTTTACAGCAGCGAGACCGCCATGCTCTCCATCGTCATCGCCACCAGCTGGCGCCTCTTCCCCGCCGTCACGCTCATTCTGCTGGCCGGCCTTCAGGGCATTCCGCCCGAGCAGTACGAGGCGGCCGAAGTGGACGGCGCCAGCGCCTGGGCGCGTTTTCGCTACATCACCATGCCCGGCATCCGCACCGTCAGCATCACCATGCTCACCCTGCTGACCATCTGGTCCTCCAAGTTGTTCACCATGGCCTGGACCCTGACCCAGGGCGGTCCGGGCGACGCCACCCGCGTCCTTTCCGTCTACACCTATCAGGAAGCCTTTGGCTCCAATCGACTGGGGCGTGGCTCGGCGCTGGCCGTGATCTCCCTGCTGTTCAGCCTGCTGCTGGTGGTTGTCTATCTGATCGTGTTGCGCCGCGACGAAGAGAAGGCCGAGGCATGAGCGCGACCAGGCTGGGCGGCCGGTACGTCGGTGCGGGCAGTCTGCTGCACGATGCCGGCCGTCGTCGACGCCTCGTCAACAGCCTGGGCTTCGTCGTCGTGCTGGTCACCACCACCATCGCCATCGTCTACCCCTTTTACTGGATGGTGATGGCTTCCTTCATGCCCCTTGGCTACAGCCTCGGCAATGAAACCCCCTTGATTCTGCCGAAACAATTCAGCCTCGACCCGTGGCTGGCCATTTTCCGCGACAGGCCCCTGCTGCTGTGGCTGGGCAATACGACGATCATCAACGTCACGGCCACCTTCGTGGTGATACCGGTCTCCCTGCTCGCCTCCTACAGTCTGAACCGCTATCGCTTCCGCGGACGCATGCCCTTCATCGTGTTCGTGCTGCTCGGCCAGTTGTTGCCCGCGTCGGCGCTGATCGTGCCGCTGTTCCTGATGTTCCGCGACGCCGGACTGCTGAACACCACGGGCGGCGTGGTCATCGCCTACATCACCTTCATGCTGCCGACGGCCATCTGGGTCCTGTGGGGCTACATGCAGGGTATCCCGCTGTTCTTCGAGGAGGCCGCCCTGGTCGATGGCTGCAACCGCTTCCAGGCCTTTCGTCTGGTCACCCTGCCGCTGGCCATGCCCGGCCTGGCGGCGACGTCGCTCTTCATCTTTCTGGATGGCTGGAACCACTACCTGCTGGCCTTCGTGCTGGCCGGCAGCACGGACCAGTGGGTGATCTCGCTGGGCCTGTTTTCCTTCATCGGCGCCTATCACACCGAGATCGAGCAGATGATGGCGACCTCAGTGGTCGCCGCCGCGCCGGCGCTGGCCGTCTTCGCCCTGCTGCAACGCCACCTGCGCGGTGGCCTGGCCCTCGGCGGCGTGAAGGGCTGATTTGCTGGGGAAGGAGGGATTCGAACCCTCACCTCCAAAGAGACATGATCCTAAGTCATGCGCGTCTGCCAGTTCCGCCACTTCCCCTGAATTGCTGAACCCAGTATAGCCCGACAATCCCCTGGCGTGGAATGTGGAAGGTCGGCCCCAAAAGTGGTAGGCTGGAACCACTGCATGTGATTCATTTCACTTGTGAATCCTGATGGCAGACGACATGGCCCTTGCCAACCCGATCCCGGACATCGTCATCGGCCGCTTGCCCGTTTACCTGCGCGCCCTGGAGCGGCTTGCCCAGGAAGACTACAAGGTCACCTCCTCGCAGGAACTCGGCGAGCGCCTGGGGATCAGTTCCGCCCAGATCCGCAAGGACCTGTCGCACTTTGGCGGTTTCGGCAAACAGGGCACGGGTTATCACATCAGCTACCTGATTGAGCAGCTCAAGAATGTGCTCAACGTCGACCGCGCCTGGCCGGTGGCGCTGGTTGGCGCGGGCGACCTCGGTCGCGCCGTGGCCAACTACCGCGGCTTCGCCGAGCGCAGTTTCCACATCGCCTGCGTTTTTGATACCGACCCCGCCAAGCTGGGCCGGCGTGTGGGACTCTGCCAGGTGCAGGACTTCAGGACCTGCGGCCCGGTGCTGCGGGACCTGCAGATTCAGGTCGCCATGATCGCCGTGCCGGCCGGCAGCGCCCAGGCCGTGGCCGACCGCCTCATCGGGCACGGCGTGCGCGCCATCCTGAACTACGCGCCCATCAGCCTGAACGTGCCGGAGGACGTGCACGTGCAGCACATCGACCCGGTCGTGCACCTGCAGCACATGACCTACTATTTGTCAGAGTGAAGTCTGGGAAGTCTGCAGCACCCGGCGCAGGATGGCCGGGTCTTCCAGCGCCCGCCCGGCGCCGGTGGCGGTTGCAATCAGGGCGTTGTCGGCGCGATAGACCGGGACGCCGGTGGCGCGCGTCAAATACAGGTCCATCCCGCGCAGCAGGGCCCCGCCCCCGGTCAGCACGATGCCGCGATCGATGATATCCGACGCCAGTTCGGGCGGCGTGTCGGCCAGCACGCTGCGCACCACGGCGGCGATCAGCCCCAGCGGTTCCGCCATGGCCTCGATCACCTCGCCGGTAGCAATATGGATGGTGCGCGGCAGTCCGCTGACGTTGTCGCGCCCCTGAATCTCCATGGACATCTCTTCAACGGGCGTGGCGGCGGCGCCGACCTGGATCTTGATCGCCTCGGCCGTCGGCTGACCGATGCCCAGGTTGTACTTGCGCCGGATGTAGCTGATGATGGCCTCGTCAAGGCGCAGCCCGCCCAGACGGCCGCTTTCCGCGCGCACGATCTTGTTCAGACTGATGACCGCGGCCTCGGTGATGCCGCCGCCGATGTTGACGATCATGTCGCCGGCCGGCGTCCCCACCGGCAGGCCCGCGCCGATGGCGGCCGCCAGCGGTTCATGGATCAGCCAGGCCTCGCGCGCGCCGGCGGCCAGGGCTGCCTCATGCACCGCGCGCTTTTCCACGCTCGTCACGCCCCAGGGTGCAGCCACCATCACCGTGGGCCGAAACAGGCGAATGCGCCCCGCCACCTTGCTGAAGAAATGGCGCAGCATGGCTTCGGTGACTTCGTAATCGGCGATGACCCCGTCGCGCAGGGGGCGCACCACCTGGATGTCCTCGTCATCGGTCTTGCCCAGCATCTCGCGCGCCGGCTGACCGATTTCGACGATGCGCTCATCCTCGGCCGTCAGGGCGACCAGCGACGGCTCCTGCAGCACAATCTGGCCGCGATCGCAGATCAGCACGTTGACAGTGCCGATATCCAGACCCAGCTTGCGGGAGAACAAGGCCATTCACACGATCCTGACGCCACCTGCCGCCGGTTATACTCCCTGCCGCCTGTGAACGCAACGCCCGGCAATGGTGCCGGGCGTCCAGTACAGCCGGAACTGGCCTGCTGCTAGCCCCCGTCGTCCTCGTCCTGATCGAGAATGCGCAACGCACTGCCACGATTCTGGATGCGGCGATGGATGCGCGCGCCCAGTTCGGCGCGTCGCAGGGCCAGCAGTGCTTCCCGGTTCTCGTCCTCCGGCACGCCTTCCTGCAGCAGACGGCCGGCGCGCTCGCGCGCGGCCTCAATCGCGCGGATGTCCAGCGCGAAGGACGATTCGGCCAGGTCCGCCAGCACCACGACCTTGTCCGGCCGCACGTCGACCACGCCGCCATAGATCGCGAAGCGCTCTTCGGCCGGGCCCTTGCGCACAATCAACTCGCCGTAGCCCATCGTCGTCAGCAGGGGCGCGTGCCGCGGCAGGACGCCCATTTCACCCTCGCTGCCGGGCAGCACGACGATGTCGGCCTCCAACTCCTCGAAGACCTTGCGCTCCTGGGTGACGACCTCGACGTGGATGGTCATCGCTCAGTCTCCGGCTTCCTCATGGCGCTGCAGCACGTCCTCCATGGCGCCGGCCATGTAAAACATCTGCTCCGGAATGTGGTCCAGCTCGCCATCCAGAATCAGGCGGAAGCCGCGCACGGTATCGCGTACCGGCACGTAGCGCCCCTCACGACCGGTGAACTGCTCGGCCACCACCATCGGCTGCGACAGGAACTGTTCAATCTTGCGCGCGCGCGCCACCAGTTGCTTGTCGTCGTCGGAAAGTTCGTCCACGCCCAGGATGGCGATGATGTCCTGCAGGTCCTTGTAACGCTGCAGCACCTGTTGCACCTCGCGCGCCGTGCGGTAGTGCTCCTCACCGATGATTTGCGGATCGAGAATCTTGCTGGTGCTGGCGAGGGGGTCCACCGCCGGGAAGAGGCCGCGCGCCGCGATCGAGCGCTCCAGCGCGATCGTCCCGTCCAGGTGCGTGAAGACGGCCACCGGCGCCGGGTCGGAATAGTCATCCGCCGGCACGTAAACGGCCTGCATTGAGGTGATCGAGCCGCTGCGCGTGGAGGTGATACGCTCCTGCAGCAGGCCCATCTCGTCGGCCAGGGTCGGCTGGTAGCCCACCGCCGAAGGCATGCGCCCCAGCAGCGCCGAGACCTCCGCGCCCGCCAGTGAATAGCGGAAGATGTTGTCGATGAAGAGCAGCACGTCGCGACCCTCGTCGCGGAACTGCTCGGCCATCGCCAGGCCGGAGAGCGCCACGCGCAGGCGCACGCCCGGCGGTTCGTTCATCTGCCCGAAGACCATCGCCAGCTTGTCCAGCACGCCGGCCTCTTCCATCTCGCCGTAAAGCTGGGTCCCCTCGCGCGTCCGCTCACCCACGCCGGCGAACACCGACAGGCCGTCATGCTGCGTGGCGATGGAGTTGATCAGTTCCTGAATGGTGATGGTCTTGCCCACGCCGGCGCCGCCGAAGATGCCGGTCTTGCCGCCCCTGGTCATCGGCGCCACGAGGTCGATCACCTTCATGCCGCTCTCGAACTGTTCAATGGTGGTGGACTGGTCCTCAAAGCCGGGGGCCGGCGTGTGGATCGAGCGCCGCGGCGCGTCATCGGCGACCTCCGGCTGGTTGTCGATGGCCCGGCCCAGCACGTTGAAGACCCGGCCCAGCGAGGCCGTGCCCACCGGCACGGTGATCGGCGAGCCGGTAGCGGTCACCGGCAGCCCGCGCTGCAGGCCGTCGGTGGAGTCCATGGCCACCGTCTTGACGAGGTTGTCGCCCATGTGCAACTGCACCTCAAGCACGAGGTCCTGTTCACCTTCGCGCGGGACGCTCAGTGCCTCGTTGATATCGGGCAACTCACCGGCGGGGAACCTGACGTCAACCACGTTGCCCAGAATCTGGGCGATATGGCCCTGAACCTCACTCATATCCGCACTCCCTGTTCGCTCATCATGCCTGCCTGTTCCTCGATGCGTTGCGCCATGTCATCCATGGCGTCCTGCAGGGCTTCCGTGCCGCCCACGATATCCAGAATCTCGGCCGTGATGGCCGTCTGCCGCGCCTTGTTGTATTCCAGCGTCAGGTCGCCGACCAGCTGCGTGGCGTTGTCGGAGGCGTTGCGCATCGCCACCATGCGCGCCGCGTGCTCGCTGGCCTGGCTCTCCAGCAGGGCCTGATAAAGTTGCAACTCGGTGAAGCGTGGCACGATTTCCTGCAGGATCGCCTCGGGGCCGGGTTCATATTCGTAACTCGCCACACCCTCGCTGAGGGCCGGCACGTCCTTGACGTATTCGGCGGCCACCTGGTCCTCGATGGTGTGCGGGATCAGGGGCAGCCAGCCCAGCACCGCCGGTCGCTGCGACAGCATGTTGACGAAGTCGGTATAGGCGATGAACACGTCGTCCACTTCCCCGGCGAGGAAGGCGTCGATCGCCAGACGCGTCGCCGGCGCAATGTCGCTGATGCCGGGCTCGGAAGGCAAATCGCTGAATTCGGCCACCACGTTGCTGCCGGCCCGCACCATGGCGTCCCGCCCCTTGCGGCCGATCGTCACATATTGCACCGGCAGGTCCATGCGTCCGGCGAAACGCTGCGCCACGCGGATGATGTTGGCGTTGAAGGCGCCCGCCAGACCCCGGTCGGAGGTGATCAGCACGATCATGAGATTGCGGATCTCGCCGCGTTCCTCCAGCAGGGGGTGCATGGTCGCCCCGCCCCCTGCCCCGGCCTGCACGTTGAGCAGCAGTTCCCAGGCCTTCTCGGCGTAGGCGCGGCTGGCCAGCACGCGGGCCTGGGCGCGGCGCACGCGCGAGGCGGATACCGCTTCCAGGGCGCGCGTAATCTGTGAAATGTTGCGGACGCTGCGTATGCGTTTCTGGATTTCCCGGGCAGTTGCCACCTGAACTCTCCTCCGGCAGCCTACGCCTGGTTCCAGCGCGCAGTGAAGTCTGTGATGGCTTCCTCGACCTGACCGGCGACCTCGTCATCCCAGTTGCCGGGGTCGGCCTGAATGCCGTTTGACAGCGAGGCGGAATTCGTCTGCCAGTTGCGCAGGAAATCTTCCTTCCAGGCGGAGATTCGTTCGACGGGCACCTCATCCAGCAGGCCATTGGTGCCGGCGAAAATGATCGCCACCTGGTCCGCCACGCGCATCGGCTGGTACTGCGGCTGCTTGAGCAATTCGGTCAGGCGCAGGCCGCGGTCCAGTTGCTGCTGCGTCGAGCGGTCCAGTCCCGAGCCGAACTGGGCGAAGGCCGCCAGCGAGGCGAACTGCGCCAGGTCCAGCTTCAGGCGACCCGCGACCCGCTTCATGGCCGTCGTCTGCGCGTCGCCGCCCACGCGACTGACGCTGATGCCCACGTCCATGGCCGGACGCTGGCCGGCGTAGAACAGGTCGCTGATCAGGTAAATCTGTCCGTCGGTAATGGAGATGACGTTGGTCGGCACGTAGGCCGCCACGTCACCCAGCAGTGTCTCGATGAAGGGCAGGGCCGTCAGGCTGCCGCCGCCCTGCTCCTCACTGAGTTGCGCGGCGCGCTCCAGCAGGCGGCTGTGCAGGTAGAAAACGTCGCCCGGGTAGGCTTCACGACCGGGCGGGCGCCGCATCAGCAGCGACACCTGGCGGTAGGCCCAGGCGTGTTTGGACAGGTCGTCGTAGACCACCAGCGCGTCCTGGCCCTGCGCCATGAACCACTCGCCGATGGCGCAGCCGGCGTAGGGCGAGATGTACTGCATGGCGGCCGGATCCGACGCCGAAGCCACCACCACCGTGGTGTAGTCCATCGCGCCGGTCTCCTCCAGCAGCGCCACCAGCCGGGCGATCTCGCCCTTGCGCTTGCCGATCGCGACGTAAATGCACTTCATGTCCTCTTCCTTCTGGTTGAGGATGGTGTCGATGGCAAGGGCGGTCTTGCCGATCTGCCGGTCGCCGATGATCAGCTCGCGCTGGCCGCGGCCGATGGGCGTCATCGAGTCGATGGCCACGATGCCGGTCTGCACCGGACGGTAGACGTTTTGTCGTTCCATCACACCCGGCGCGATGCGCTCGACCGGGTAGAACTCGTCGGAAGCAATCGGGCCGCGCCCGTCCAGCGGGTTGCCGAGCGCGTCCACCACCCGCCCGACCAGGCCTTCACCCACCGGCACCGAGGCGATCCGGTCCAGCGAGCGCACCTCGTCGCCCTCGTTGATCTCGTCGTATTCGCCCATGATGATGACGCCGACGTGCTCGTCCTCCAGATTGAAGACGATGCCGGCGGCGCCGTTGGCGAAGGACACCAGTTCGCTAAAGCGCACGTTCTCCAGCCCGGAGACACGCGCAATGCCGTCGCCCACTTCCTCCACGTAGCCAACCTGCACCGCCTCGTAGCTGCGGTCCCAGGACCGCACCTGTTCGAGCAGCGAGTCAAACATTGCGCCAGTCACGTCCGCCATGAACCGCTCTCCTGTCTCGCCTCACACTGCCGCCGTCAGTCGACGTTGGCGGCAGCCCCTGAATGGCGCGCATTGTAGCCCGCCGGCGGGTGAATGTCCATAGTTTCACAAAGTCAGGGCTGCTGCTCAGCCGTTGCCGTTCAGGCTGCGAATGTTGCCGGCGCCGCCCAGCGAGGCCGAACGCTGCCAGGCGGCCCACACGGCCTGGGCGACCACGGTGCGCAGCCCGCCCCGTTCCAGCTGGTACAGCGCCTCGGCGGTCGTGCCCCCGGGGCTGGTCACCTGGTTGCGCAGTTCCGCGGGGTGCAGACCGGAACTCTCGGCGTAGGCCACCGAGCCCGACATGGACTTCAACACCAGGCGTTCGGCCTCGCGCCTGGCGAAGCCCATGTGCACGCCCACGTCGATCAGCGCCTCCATGAAGAGAAAGATGTAGGCCGGCGCGCTGCCGCTGAGGGCCGTTGCCATGTCCAGCGCACTTTCATCCTGCTTGTAAAGTTCCTCGCCGAATGCCTCCAGCAGTTCACGCGCCATGGCCAGGCCGGCCTCGTCGATCGCCGCGTTGGCCGTCCAGACCGTGATTCCCTGGCCGATCTGGGCCGGCGTGTTGGGCATGGCGCGCACGATGGCGACGTCGGGCAGGCCGGCGGCAATCGAGTCGATGCGGACGCCCGCCATGATGCTCAGCACCAGCCGGGCCTGGCTGGCGCTGCCCAGCTGCGGCAGGACTTCCGGCAGCGCCTGGGGCTTGATGGCCAGCACGACCACCCCGGCCTCCCGCAGGGCCTCGACGTTGTCGGCCGTGACGCGCACGCCGTAGCGCTCGCGCAATTCCAGTATGCGCTCCTCACGCGGATCGGCGGCAACCAGTTGCTGCGCTGCCAGCGTGTCCCGTTCCAGCAGGCCGCGAATCATGGCCTCGCCCATTACTCCGCAACCGATAAAGGCCAGCGTTCCAGCGCCCGCAATCATGGTCGCCTCTCCGTCATTCAATTCAGTCCGGCGCCCTGCGCCAGTCCCCGCATCCAGTCAATTTCCCGCCGCAGGCCTTCTGCTGCACTGGTGCGCGGCGCAAAGTCCAGCAGTTGCCGCGCCTTTCGTATGTCCGCGCAGGTGCGCCGCTGGTCCCCGTGGCGCCGGGGTCGCAGCTCCAGACGCGCCGGCGCGCCCATCAGGGACTCCACCAGATCGATCACTTCACCGGTGCGCTGTTCGCGATCATTGCCTATGTTGATGATTTCACCATTGCAGCCCGATTGCCGCTCCAGCGTGCGTTCGATGGCGCGCATCACGTCAGCCACGTAGGTGAAGGAGCGCGAGTGCTCGCGGCTGCCTTCATAGAGCGGGCAGGGCGGGCCGCCCAGGACGCTGCCGATCAGGCGCGGGAACAGTTTGTCGGGCCGTTCGCGCTCGCCATAGACCGAGAACAGCCGCAGCGAACAGGCCGGCAGGCCGTCCTCCCGCTGACGCGCCATGACCAGTTGCTCGGCCGCCAGCTTGGTCACGCCGTAATGCGAGACCGGCTGCGGCGCGGCGCTTTCGGGCGCGGTGGCCTCGTGGCCGTAAACCGAGGAGGTGGAAATATTCAGGAAGAACTTCAGGGACGCGGATTGGCGCAGGGCCTCCAGCAAACACCAGGTCGCCTGCAGGTTGTTGCGGAGGTAGGTGGCAAAAGGCGTCGCCGCCGAATTGCCCGGCTGGGCGGCGGCATGCACGACGATCTCGCTGCCGGCCACCAGGGATTCGAGACCTGGCGCCGTCAGGTCCGCTTCCAGCAACTCGCAGCCCGCCGCCCGCAGCGCCCTGGCGTTGCTCACCTTGAGCGGCCGCGGGTAGTAATTGTCAAAGTTGTCCAGGCCGCGCACTTCATGGCCGGCGCGCAGCAGGGTCTCCGCCACGTGCGAGCCGATGAAGCCCGCCGCGCCCGTCACCAGTACCTTCATGCCGGCGCGGCCTCCTGCAGCGGCGCGCGATAGGGGCAGCGCTCGCGCCAGCGCTGAACGGCTGCCTGCAGGCGGTCCGGCTGCACCTCAACACCGCTGCCCGGACCGGCGGGCGTGGCGATGGTGCTGCCCGCGTCAAGCAGGAAGGCCGGTTCGGTGAGGTCCGGGTCGTAGTAGCGTGAGGTGGCCGAGATGTCGCTCGGCAGGGTGACCCCCGGCAGCGACGCGAAGGCCAGGTTGGCCGCGCGTCCCACCCCGGTCTCCAGCAAGCCGCCGATCCACAGGGGAACGTCCTGTTCCACGCAGAAGCGATAGATCGCCAGACTCTCCGTGTACCCGCTGACCCGCGCCGGCTTGAGGTTGATGATGCGGCAGGCCCCCAGCTCGATGGCCAGACGGGCATCGCTGACGCTGTGAATGCTTTCGTCGAGGCAGATATCGCTGCGCAGCAGGGGCTGCAGCTTGCTGTGCTCGTAGATGTCGTTCCAGGCCAGCGGCTGTTCCACCATCAGCAGGTCGAATTCGTCGAGCTGCTGCAGATGTTCGGCATCCCGCAGGGTGTAGGCGCTGTTGGCATCCAGCATCAGGCTGACGTCGGGCAGCGCCTTGCGCACGCCGCGCGCGAGTTCCACGTCCCAGCCAGGTTTGATCTTGAGCTTGATGCGGCCGTAGCCTTCGCCCAGGCGCTTCTCGATGATGCGCAGGGTGTCCGCCAGCGACGGCTGGATGCCGATGCTGACGCCCACCAGCGCGCCCCGCCGCGGTTCGTGACCCGCCGGCAGGTAACGGGCGAAGAGTTGCGCCAGCGACAGGTCGTTGTGTCGCGCCAGGGCGTCCCAGACGGCGGCCTCCAGGCCATGTTTGGCCAGGGGGTGGCCCCGTACCTGCGCCAGCAGGGGCGGGACTTCCGTCGCGCTGTGGATGCGTTGCCCAAGCACGCGCGGGACGAGAAACTCCTCCAGCACGTGCAGCGCCGTGCCCATCGTCTCCGCGCTGTAGCCGGGATTGATCTCGGCCGAAGTCTCGCCCCAGCCAGTGACGCCTTCCTCCGTGTCCAGACGAATCAGGACCGCGGCCTTGAAGGGCTCGTTGCCGAAACTGGTGCCCAGGCGTTCCACCAGGGGCAAGGCAACCGGGTACAACTGCAGCGAACGAATGGTGACGGGCCGGATTTCAGCCTGTGTCATGCCCCTCTCCCTGACACTGCGCTCAGGTAATACATTCTGTCCTGGCCGTCCAGGCGCCCGCGCACGCAATCATGCAACACATGTCCGGCGGCGAACAGGGCGTTCATCGCGCTGCGAATGTGAGCCCGCCAAACCTGGGCCAGGCGCGTATCCTGGCGCGCCAGACTGACGAAATCCAGTGGAATCTCCAGCAGCAGTTGATCGGCATCCGGCACACTTGCCGGACCGGAAGGCGCGGGCCGGCCGCATGCAGCGTGACTTGTGTCATACATCCGGACCGCGCCGGCCGCCAGCGCGCCCGTCGGGGTCGATTGTTCCGGCGCGCCGCCCGCCAGCGCCCGCACCCGCTCGCTCTCCAGCGACCAGTCAACCAGCAGACGGTCGGGACTGCCCGTGTTGGCCTCGCCACCCGGGCCGGCCTCGCCAAAAAAGTCCTCGCAATAGCCGGTGGCGACGGCCCCCAGGCGATGGAGATTCATCCAGGCGTTGGCGGCCAGCAGCGGGTCAAAGGTCCAGCGGACCAGGTCGATGCCCTGCGCCAGCGCCCGCTCGCGCTGCGCCAGCTTGAGGCGCCGGGCCAGGCCGCGCCGGCGCCAGTCCTCGTGCACCACCATGCGCTTGGACACCAGGTAGGGACGGGCGGCTGCCTCGCCCCCTGAAGCGATGCCGGCCAGGCCGGCCAGCATGGCGACCGGGCGGCCATGGTCGCGCTCCACCGCGGCCAGCACGTGACCGCCGTGCCGGGCCAGGGTATGCAGCATGTGCGCGGGAATCACGGCCTCCGGTTCATCACCCCAGTACCTGCGCTGCAGGGCGACGACGGCTTCCATTTCCGGCAGCGTCGTCAGCAGGCGAATGTCACAGTCCGTCACCCGGGAATCCCTCGTGGCCGTGGCTGCAGGGTCGTGCCCAGCAACTCGCGCCAGCCGTGCTGCCTCTGCCAGCTGTACAGACTGTCCTCAAGGCGTCGCGGCCGCACCCCGAAGTGGGTCCAGGCGTTGCCCAGCCCCGTCACGCGGCTGATGGCCAGCAGGTCCAGCAGTTGCGGCGTCAGCATAACGCGCGGCAGCAGCCGGCTGTAAAGCACGGACGCGCGGCGCAGCAGCCAGGGCGGGACGGAAACGAGCATGCGCGGCAAATGCCAGACCCGCATCAGGGTGCGCAACAGGTCCCGCAGCGAGACGTACTCCGGCCCACCGGTTTCAACGAGGGAATCCACCAGATTGACCCGCTCCAGACAGGCCGCCAGGCACTGCACCAGGTCCTCGACGTGGATGGGTTGCAGCACCACCTCGCCCCGTCCCGGCATCAGAAAGAAGAGCGGATTGGCCCGCAGCGAGAGGGCCAGCGCGTTGAAAAAATTGTCATCCTCGCCAAAGGCCAGGGCGCTGCGCACGATGGTCCAGGCCAGCCCGCTCTGGCGTATGGTTTCCTCCACCACCCCCTTGACGCGCAGCAGGGGCCAGGCAGCCTCGCGCGTGGCGCCGAGGTGGCTCGGCGCGATGATGCGCCCCACCCGCGCCGCCCGCGCCGCCCGCACCAGGTTGCGGCTTCCCGCGATTTCATAGCGCTGCAGGTCGCGCGTGCGCCCCCACCATTGCGCGCTGGCGAGATGAAAGATGACGTGAACGCCGGTCACGGCGCGAAACAGGGCTTCCTCATCCAGCAGATGGCCGCCCGCCAGTTCGGGCCCGGGCAGCCCTGCGTGCGTGAAACGGGCCACGTCCCGACCCGGCGGCACCAGACAGCGCACGGGCAGCCCCTGCGCCAGCAGATGCGCCACCAGATGACGACCCACGAAACCGGAAGCGCCGGTTACCAGTATCAAGCGTCCCTCCACCCCGGCGGCAGTATAGCACAGGCGGAGACTTGCAGTCGCTGAGGGCAGCCTGTGGTATAATTCCGGCCAGGCCGTGCAGGTCGTGCTGCGGGTGGCCCGGTGGAGGGGAAATGGGAGAGCGCCGTCGTGTCGTGGTGACCGGTATGGGCATTATCTGCCCGACCGGGAACGACGTCGAGGAAGCCTGGGGAAATGCCAGCGAGGGGGTGACGGGCATTGACACCATCACCAGCTTCGATACCAGCGGCCTCGAGAATCACTTCGCCGGTGAAGTGCGCAACTTTGACGCACGGGCCTTCCTCGGCCGCCGGGAAGTGCGGCGCACCGATCGCGTCACCCATCTGGGTCTGTATGCCGCGCAACAGGCGATCGATGACTCCGGCCTGGAAGTGACGGAGGAGAACCGTTACGAGGTCGGCTGCGTCATGGGCTCCGGCATCGGCGGCATCGGCTCCCTCTTCAACAGTATCCGCCTGTTTCTGGAGAAGGGGGCCAGCAGCGTCAGTCCGCTCATGGTGCCGATGATGCTGCCGGACAGTCCTTCCGGCAAGGTGTCCATGAAATGGGGCTTGCGCGGTCCCAACTTTGCCATCTCGACCGCCTGCGCCACCGGCAACAACAGCATCGGCGAAGCCGCCGAGATCATTCGCCGCGGCGCCGCCACCGCCATCCTCGCCGGCAGCAGCGAGGCCGCGTTGAGCGCCATCACCATCGCCAGCTTCAACAACATGCGCGCCATCTCCCGCCGCAACGAGGAACCGAAGCGCGCCTCGCGGCCTTTCGACATTGATCGCGACGGCTTTGTGGTGGCCGAAGGCGCCGCCATGCTGATGCTTGAGGAACTGGAACACGCGCAGGCGCGCGGCGCCCGCATTCACGCCGAGATTCTGGGCTACGGCCATACCTCGGATGCCTTCCACATCACGGCGCCGCTGGAGACCGGCGAGGGCGCCGCCACGGCCATCACCCAGGCGCTGGCCGATGCCGAACTGGAAGGCTCGCAGATCGATTACATCAACGCGCACGGGACCAGCACGCCGCTCAACGACGTGAGCGAGACCTGCGCCATCAAGCATGCCTTCGGCGACGCCGCCGCTGAAATCCCCATCAGCTCCACCAAGTCCGTGACCGGCCACCTGATGGGCGCCGCCGGCTCGGTGGAGGCCGTCTTTGCGATAAAGGCCATTCAGGAAGATTTCATCCCGCCCACCATCAATCTGGACAATCAGGACCCGGCCTGTGACCTGGACTACACGCCCAACCAGGGCCGGCCCGCAAGAATCGAGCGCGCGATGAGCAATTCCTTCGGTTTCGGCGGCCACAACGCCGTGCTGATCTTCGGCGGCTACAACCCCAATGGCAGCGCACGGTAACGGCCGCGATCCGCGCCTGCTGCCCGAACCCCAGGGGGCCTTCGCCCACGTCGTTGGCTGGGGCATGGCCGTGCCCTCCCAGGTCCTCACCAATCAGGACCTGGCCGCCATCGTCGAGACCAGCGACGAGTGGATCCGCACCCGCACCGGCGTGCGCGAACGCCGCATCGCCGCCAGCCACGAATCCACGGCCTCGCTGGGAGTGCGCGCCGCGCGCAACGCCCTTGAGATCGCCAACATCCTGCCGCTGGAACTGGACCTGATCATCGTCGCCACCTCCACGCCGGACAATATATTCCCCAGCACGGCCAGTCTGATCCAGGACCAGCTGGGCGCGACCAGGGCGGGCGCCTTTGACCTGAGCGCGGCCTGCGCCGGTTTCGTCTACGCCCTCAACATGGCGGCCCAGTCCGTCCGCAGCGGCAGTATCGAAAGCGCGCTCGTCATCGGTTCCGAGACCATGAGCCGCATCATCGACTGGCGCGACCGCGGCACCTGCGTCCTCTTCGGCGACGGCGCCGGCGCGGTCGTGCTCAAGGCCAGCGAGGCCGAAGGCGGCATTCGCTCGGCGGTGTTGCGCTCGGACGGTTCGGGCCGGGACCTGCTGATTCTGCCGGCCATGGCCAGCCCGGCGAGCCACCAGCCCGGTTCCTCGCCAACCGGCGCGCGGCTCGACAAACTGCACATGAACGGGCGCGAGGTCTATCGCTTCGCCACGCGCATCGTGGGCGAAAGCATCAGCCAGGCGCTGGAAAAGGCGCGCCTGGATATCAGCGACCTGGCGCTGATCGTGCCGCACCAGGCGAACTTCCGCATCATCGAGGCCGCCGCGCGCAACCTCGGCGTCTCGCCGGATATCTTTATCAGCAACCTCGAACGCTACGGCAATACCTCCGCCGCTTCCATTCCCATCGCCCTGTGCGAGGCCATCGACGATGGACGTATCGAGGAAGGCGACCACATCGCCTTTTGTGGCTTCGGCGGCGGTCTCGCCTGGGCCGCGATGGTGCTGACCTGGACCGGGCGCGAGACCGGCGAGCCGCGCGCCCTGGGCCGCCAGCGCCGCCAGCTGACCTACGCCAGGGCCGGCTGGCGCCGTCGGGTGCGGGACTGGGAACGCCAGACGGCCGATCTGGTCAGCAGCCTGCATCCCCGCCGCGGCCGCCTGCGACGCTTGCGGCGACGCTTCGAACGACAGAAGCTGGAATAGTCGCTCAGCGGCGCCGTTGCGCCATACTGATGTAATAGAGCAACTGCAAAATGGAGGTGACGGCCGCCGCCACGTAGGTCAGGGCTGCGGCCCGCAGCACGGCGCGTGAGCCGACCTCGTCGCTTTCAGCCTGCATCAGCCCGGCCTCACGCAGCAGAATCAGCCCGCGCCGACTGGCGTCAAACTCCACCGGCAGGGTGAGCACGCTGAACAGCACCACCAGCCCAAAGAAGGCGATGCCCAGCCACATCAGACCTACCAGGTTGATCAACAGGCCGGCGAAAATCAGACCAAAGGCCAGTTGCGGCCCCAGGCTGACGGCCGGCAACAGCAGCGAACGCAACCGGATCAGGGGCGAGCGCACTTCATGCTGCCAGGCGTGCCCCAGTTCGTGGGCGACGACCGCCATGGCCGCCACCGAGGGGCGTTCCGCCGTTTCCGGCGAGAGCCGCACGGTATGGCTGCGCGGGTCGTAATGATCGCCAAAGGCGCCGGCGCCCCGCTCCACGCGCACGCCGGCCGCCGCCGCCGTGCGCCTCGTCGCGGGTTCAAAGCGCACGTTGCCTACTTCCGTGCGGCGGATGATGCGTTCCGCAATGGCGCTGCCCTTCAGGCCGGCGCTGTTGCGTTGTTGGTGCCACTTGCCGAAGGCGTTGCGCACGTACCACTGCGCCAGCATGGAAATGGCCATCGTCGGCAGCAGCACGTAGAGAAAATAACCCGTATCGAAGAACATGGGCCTTCGCTTTCACTCGCGATCATGCAACAGATCACTGCCTATGGTAGCCGAAAAGGCGCCGCCGCAACGTAAATTCTGCGTAAAATCGCCGCGTCAACGGCCCCGCGGCGTCGCCGTCGGGAGCGGCTCGCTGAGGTAGATGTTGACCGTGCAGGTGGCCCCCGGAGCATTGAAGATGTCAAACACGGAAAGACGAAACTGGTAAACGCCAGGGAGGTAAAAGGCGGGCACAAACTGCCCCAGTTCGCTGCGCTGCCGCACGGGCAGGGTGTGATCGCCCAGCGGCGCGAAACTGCCGCCGGTGGAGGGCCCGCGGATCTCGAAGCGGTAAAAGGCGAAGTCATCCATAAACGCCGTCCCGGTGACGGCCAGGGGTTCAAACACGCGCATGCCGTTGGCCGGAATCTGCAGACTCGCCCGGGGGTCCGTGCAACCCTGCGGCGGCGGCGCGTTGGGCACGATGGTGCCCACCGGCGTGGGCGTCAGGGTTGGCGTGGCCAGGACGCGCAGGGCCGGGTCTTCAGGCGTCAGGTTGACGCCGCTGGCATCGATCCGCGTCTCGCCGCTGAAGCGCGGCACCGGCGTATTGAACTGGCCATCGCTCACGTCACGGGCAAGGGTGAAATCGCTGAATTCACGGATCGTGGGCGCCACCACCAGCAGCAGCCCCAGCACCACCAGCACAAGCTCCAGCAGCAGCACGAGGGTGGTCCAGGCGTCGCCGCGCGAGCGACGCGCCAGTTCCTGTTCCAGTTCAAAATGGGTCGCCCGCACGCTGCGGCGGGCCCGCAGCAGGCGCCTCAGCGTCAGCAACAGGCCGAGGGCGAGCAGAACAAGCAGGCCGGGCGCCAGTTGCTCGACGAGAAAGACGACGCGGCTCATGCCAGGCTGCGCAACACTCCGCGCAACAGCGTCGTCAGCCGGGGCACCAGCGTGGCGCCGGCCTCGAGCACCTCCTCGTGGCTGGCCTCGAGGTCTGTGTTGACTTCATCGATGGCCACGTTGGTGATGCCGGAGCAGGCCATGACGCGCACGCCGGCGTGACGCGCCACCACAACCTCGTGCGCCGTGGACATGCCTACCGCGTCGGCGCCCAGCAGGCGCAGCATGCGAATCTCGGCCGGCGTCTCAAAATTCGGACCGGAAACACAGACGTAGACGCCCTCGTGCAGGGCGATGCCCGCCTCCCCGGCCACCCGCAGGGCATGCCGCCGCAGTTCCCGGTCGTAGGCCTGCGCCATCCCCGGGAAGCGCGGGCCGAAGCTCTCGTCATTGGGGCCCGTGAGCGGGTTGGCGCCCGCCATGCCCGGCATGTTGATGTGGTCGTTGAGCAGCATTAAATCGCCGGTACGCCAGTCCTGCCGCAACCCGCCGGCCGCGTTGGTCAGGATCAGAATTTCGATGCCCAGACGTATCATCACGCGCACCGGGAAAGTGATCTGTTGCGGCGTGTAGCCCTCGTAGAAATGCACGCGCCCCTGCTGGGCCACCACCGTCCGGCCTTCCAGCAACCCCAGCACCAGATTGCCGCTGTGGCCTTCCACGGTGGAGTGGGGCCAGCCGGGCAGCCGGTCGCTGCTGATGACGTCGCGCTGCTCCAGGCTGTCGGCCAGTCCGCCCAGGCCCGACCCCAGCACCAGGCCGACGCGGGGCCGGTGCCGGCTGCGCACGCGAATGATGTCCGCCGCCACGTCGTAGGTAAAATGCTCTTCGCTCATGCCATGGCCTCGCTTGTCTCTGCGACCAACTCAGGGCAGGCCGGCCAGCCGGCGTTCCCGCTCGTAGTCCGCCGGCGTGTCCACGTCGCTCAGCACACAGTCGTTCGCGACCCTGACCAGCGCCATTTCCTGGCGCCGGCGTCGCAGCAACTCCCGTGGGGCCGCGCCGGCCGGCAGTTCCTGCAATTCCTGCCAGTAGCGCCGTTCGAAGAGGATGGGGTGACCCCGGCGGCCGTTGTGCACCGGCGCCACGATTCCGCCCCGGCCCTCGGCCCAGGCCATCAACACCTGGTTGATGACGCGCGGCGTGATGCGCGGCAGGTCGCCTGGCAGCACGAGCGCGCCACCGATGTGGTCGGGCAGCGACGCCAGCCCCGTCTTGAGCGAGGACAGCATTTCACCCGTCGCATGCCGCGGATTGTGCGCGACGTGGGCCGCATAGCGACGCGCCAGTCGCCCGGTTTCAGCGCCGCAATGCCCGGTGACGACCGTGATGTGACTGATGCGCGCCAGCAGCAACTGCAGGATCACGTGTTCGAGAATGGTCAGGCCGTCCGTCCAGGGCAGCAACATCTTGGAGCGCCCCATGCGGCTCGACTGGCCCGCCGCCAGGACGATGGCGCCCACCGACCGCTGTACCTCGTGGATCGGGTCGCCGCCGCGCACCGAACCAATCGCCACCCGCTCCACCCGTGGTGAACGCAGAATCAGACGCGCAATCAAACGCGCCCTTGCCCTGACGATCCCCCGCGAACGGACCTGGTTCAGCAGGACGGCCACCCGCGCGGCTGCGGGCACCCGCGCCAACCCCAGGCAGGGATCCCGCATCACCTGCGCCACCCAGGGCGACTTGACCCGTTGCCCCTCGTTGAAACCATAGCGCGCCATCATGGCCTGGTGGTTGTAGACCTGACAGTCGTCCAGCGCCTGCCCCAGCACGGAAACCGCGGCCATCGGAACCACCAGCGAGGTCTCGGCGGGGATGAAGGGCTCATGCGCCAGGGGCGCCTTCAGGGGCAGCCCGGCGGCGTAATCAGCCTCGACCAGCAGCACGTCGGAATCGACGCTGTCCAGCAAGTGCGTGACGTATTCCTGCGGCGGGCCGCTGACCCGCCCCCCGCGAATGCGGTCGTACAGGAACACCATGCCGGTCTCGTCCAGCGCCAGCGACAACGTGCCGCTGCCCTCTCCGGGCGTCAGCGCCCAGGGCATCAACTCCAGTTCGTCACTGCTGATGCTGCCGGTCGTCGTGGCCACCACGCGCCAGCCCTGTCCCGCCAGCTCATGGCCCAGATTGACGAGGGCGCTGGTCTTGCCGCCCGCGCCGATGAAGCTGACCACGTCCCCGCGGACGACGCCCAGCGCCTGTTGCAGCTTCATCGTCGGACTGTCCGGCGCGGTCTCATGGTGGCTGTCCCGCCACCATGCGCAGGGCATCCAGCACCCGCTCGGGCGTCATTGGCAGCTGGTCCACCCAGGCGCCGGTGGCATCGAAAATGGCGGCCGCGATGGCCGGCGCCAGCGGCAGCAAGGGCATTTCGGCCATGCCGCGCGCGCCCCACGGCCCGTTTGGATCGGGGCACTCCAGCAGAACGGTCCGGACCTGCTCCGGTACGTCGAGTACGGTCGGTATGAGGTAGGTTGAAAGCAGCGGGTTCAGGATGCGCCCGTCCTGCACCTGCAGGTTTTCCATCAGGGCGTAGCCCTGCGCCTGAACGATCGCGCCCTCGGTCTGGCCGACGATCTGGTCCGGATTGATGGCGCGCCCCACGTCGTTGGCGGATACAACCTGCAGCAACTCCACCAGGCCCGTCTCCAGGTCGACCTCGACTTCCACCGCCTGGGCCACGTAGCCGTAGGCGAAATTGGGTCGACCCCGACCGCTGTCCGGGTCCAGCGGCGTCGTCGGCGGCGGCCGGTAGCTATGGCTGGCCACCGCCGGGCGTTCCTCGTCGTCCCACTTGCGCAAGGCCTGCTCCGCCGCGCCGCGGATGGCGTTGCCGGCCATGAAGGTCAGGCGCGAGGCCGAGGCGCTGCCGGAATTGCCGCTGGTGGCCGTGTCCGCCAGCAACATGCGCACCCGCTCCGGGGCCACGCCAACCGCGTCGGCGACCATCTGCCGGAAGACGGTGTGCGCGCCCTGCCCGACCTCGGCGCCGGCCTGATGCAGCACCACTTCCTCGATTTCGACGCCGCCATGCAATTCCACCGTGGCATCACAGCTTTCCGGATAGCCAAAGCTGAAGCCGATGTTCTTGAAACCGCCGGCCATGCCCCTGCCCCGCCGCAACCAGGGGCGTTCGGGGTCCTGTGTCGCTGCGTTCCTTGTCCAGCGACCGTTCGCATTTTCCTGCCAGAAGCTTTCGCGGCCGCAGGCGCGCCAGACCGCGGGCATGGAGACGCCGGGCGGAAAGGGTTCGCCGTTCACAAAGGGCTGGCCGTCACGGATGCTGTTCAGCAGGCGCAATTCCAGCGGGTCCATGTCCAGCGCCGCCGCCAGGCGGTTCATCTGGCCTTCCGCGGCGAAGAGACCCTGGGGCGCGCCAAAGCCGCGAAAGGCCCCGCAGGGGATGTTGTTGGTGTACACGCCCCAGGTATCGATGTGGCAGTTGGGAATCACGTAGGGGCCGCTGACCGTCAGATTGGCGTTGCCCATCACTTTCGTGCTGGTGTAGTTGTAGGCGCCCACGTCGCCGATGACGCTCGTCTCGGCGAAGACCAGCCTGCCCGCGCGCGTGGCGCCCCAGCGGGCGCGCACCGTGATCGGATGCCGTTTGTGGTGATAGAGGATGGATTCCTCGCGACTCCAGATGACCTTCACCGGCCGCTCAACGCGTTGGGCAGCCAGCGCCAGCACGATTTGCACCGACATGTCCTCACGCCCGCCGAAGGCGCCGCCGATCGCCGGATGGATGACCCGCACCCGCTCCGGCGGCAGGTCCAGCGCGTGGCTGATCTCTTCCTGTTCCTCGTGCGCCCACTGCCCGGCCACGGCGACCGTGACCCGGCCCTCGTCATCGATATAGCCCAGGCCGGCTTCCGGTTGCAGGTAGGCGTGCTCCTGCCAGCCGGTGCGATACTCGCCTTCCACCACCACCTCGGCGGCGGCCTCGCCGGCGGCCAGATCGCCGTGGCGCACGCGGTAATGGCAGCGAATGTTGTCGGGGCAGTCCGCATGCAGTTGCGGCTGACCCGGCTGCATGGCCACTTCCGGGTCGGTGACCGCCGGCAGGTCCTCGTAGTCCACCTCAATGAGCGCGACCGCCCTGGCCGCCAGCTCCTCGCTGTCGGCGACGACCACCGCCACCATGTCCGCGTAACAGCGCACCACGTCACTGCCGGGCACGTCGCTGCCGGGCCCGCAGAGCACCGGCTGGTCCTTGTAGATCATGCCGTATTCGTTGACCGGGACGTCTGGCGCCGTCAGCACCGCATGCACGCCCGGCAGGGCCAGCGCCGCCGCCGTGTCGATACGGCGCACGCGCGCGTGCAGACGATCGCTGAAGCGGATTTTCAGCCACAACTGGCCGTCCATGTCGATATCGCCCGGGTAGAGCGCCGCGCCCGTCACCTTGTCGCGCGCGTCCAGGCGTTTGGGCGACTGACCGATGGCCGGCAGGTGCTCGCCGGCCATCATCGGATGACCCTGCTGCGCTTCGTCATGCGTCTTCACCTGTCCCGGCGGCAGCGGCCATCGCCTCGACGATTTTGTAGTAGCCGGTGCAACGACAGAGATTGCCGGTGATGCTCTGGCGAATATGGTCCTCGCCGGGGTTGTCGCGCTCGGCCAGCAGGCTGGCGCCGGCCATCAGGAAACCCGGCGTGCAATAGCCGCACTGGACGGCGTTGTGCTCGATAAAAGCCTGCTGCAGCGGATGCAGGGCCCCGTTGCGCGCCAGACCTTCCACGGTCTCGATGACGGCGCCGTCGGCCCGCGGCGCCGGTACCAGACAGGCCATCACGGCGACGTCGTCCAGCAGCACCGTACAGGCGCCGCATTCGCCCTCGGCGCAACCTTCCTTGGTGCCGGTCAGGCCCGCGTCCTCGCGCAGCCAGCGCAGCAGGGTCTTGTGTTGCCCGCTGCGGCAACGCACCGTTCGTCCGTTGATCGTGGCGACGATTTCCTCCGCGGAGGCGTGCCGCCGCGAACGCTGCAGTCCATCCGTCACCAGCGCCTGGTGCGGGCCCCACAGCATGGCCGGGTCCCGTGGCAGGCCATTTGCCTGGTCGTCGGCGGCCAGCAGGCGCAGCGCGCGCCGGGTCAGCGACGCCACCATGTCCCGCCGCCAGACGGCGCTGCCGCGCACGTCATCGATGGGGCTGGGCGCCGCCGCGGCCAGTGCGGCCGCGCGCTCCATGGTTGGCGCGTCCAGCGCCTGGCCGGTCAGCGCCGCTTCTGCGTCAGCGGCGCGCAGGATGGTCGGCGCCACGCTACCCAGCATGATGGCAGCGCGGCTCACCGCGCCGGCTTCCAGCGTCAGCACCACGGCCACGTTGATGACCGCGATCGCCTGGGCGCGGCGCAGGCCCAACTTCAGAAAAATGCCGCGCTGCCGCCGCTGCATGGCGGGGAAAGTGATCCGCGTCATTACCTCGTCCGGCCGCATCACCGTGCGCCGCAGACCCGTGTAAAAGTCCGCCAGCGGCACGCGACGTTCGCCCGCCAGGGAACGCAGGGTGACGTCGGCATCCAGCGCCATCAGCGGCGTGATGGTGTCGTTGGCCGGCGAGGCGGTGATCAGGTTGCCGGCGATGGTGGCCCGGTTGCGGATCTGGGGCGCGCCTACCTCCCAGCTGGCCTGCACGAGGGGCAGGGCCCGCTCGCGCAGCAGGTCGCTGCCGACCACGTGATTGTGGGTGACCAGCGGACCCAGTTGAATCCGGCCATCCTGCTCCGTGATGCGGTCCAGCCCCGCCACGCGCGTGATGTCCACCAGCGCGTCCAGATCGGGCCGCTGGCCGCGCTCCAGCTCGATGAGCATGTCGGTGCCGCCGGCGATGATGCGCGCCCGCGCTCCGTGTTGCCCCAGCAGGTCCAGCGCCTCACCGAGGCTGCTGACGCTGTGATAGGCCTGCCACATGTCCGCCGTCCGGTTTCCCCTGCCCGTCCCTCACTGATGACGAAGTATAGCGAAGACAATTCCTTCTGTCGCGCCCCTGCTGAAACACGAACGACGGGCCAGGCTTGAAGCCCGCGCTCGCAAGTCGGGCTGTCAGGCGCCATTGTTCCGCTTGCAGCAGTGTCGGATTGTCGGGACAGGCGCGCGCCCTGACCGGATCGTGGCAGACCCTGGCGTGGCAGCCGGCGCGCTTCAGCCGGCGTAGCCGTCGGCGAAGATATCGATCATCAGCCGGACGTCCGGCCCCAGGGGATAGAGAATCGGACAGGTGGCGCCGGCCGCGACGTATTCACGGACCTTGGCGCGCACTTCACCCGCCGTGCCCGAAGCGGTGATCATCTGCACCACGTCATCGGGCACGAGACGCATGGCGTCCTCGATTTGCTCCTCCGTGGCCGGCCAGGTGAGCACCTGGTTGATCTCGTCAAGCAGTTCCTGACTGACGCCGCTGGCCTGCATGATGTGCGGCTGCTGGCCCAGATACTGCGTCACCAGCTTGCGCGATCCGTCCAGCGCCCGCTGCCGGTCATGATCGACCGAGCAGACGACCAGCTGGGGCCGGTCGATGTCCTCAAGGCGCCGGCCGGCCACCCGCGCACCCTTCTCCAGCTGGAACATGGCATCTTCGTTGTACTGCGGCGAGACCAGATAATTGAGCACCACACCATCCGCGATTTCGCCGGTGAGGGTCATCATCTGCGGGCCCGTGGCGCCGATGTAGAGCGGCACGCGGCGCGCCCCCTTGCGGCCGTGCACCACGTCCAGTTCGACGTCATCCAGCTGCACGAACTCGCCATCGAAACTGACGCGCTCGCGCGCCAGCAGGCGTCGCACCGTCGTCACCACCTCCCGCATGGCCTTGAGGTTGCGGCGCCGCCGGATGCCGACCTTGCGCGCCAGCGGGTCCCACCAGGCGCCGATGCCGCAGATGATGCGGTCGGGCGCCAGGTCATCGAGGGTCAGAAAGGTGGAGGCGATGACCGCCGCATTGCGCGTCCAGTTGTTGATGACGCCGGAGCCAATTTTGATGCGTTCGGTGGTGGCGGCGAAGGCCGCCATGGGCACAATCGCATCGCGCACCAGGCGACTCTCGGCCTGCCAGACCGCCTCAAAGCCGGCCGCCTCGGCGTAACGCACGTAGCGGATCGCGTCCCGCAGGTCATGGGCGTCCTGCAGATACAGGGCTACCCGATCACTCATGCACGTCCCCTTCGCCGACGAGCGACGGCAATTCCTCAATGCTGCGATAGTACTGCTGCAGGTCGGCGGCGACGTCGATATCCAGTTCCAGACTGCCGGCATGATATTCCTGCAAGGGGATGCCGGCCTGCTGCGCCAGTACACAGTGGCGCGCGAAACTGCCCTCGCCATAGGCGTAGGGGATGACGCCTGGCGGGCGCATGAACAGGGCGTTGGTGCCGTCCCGTTGCCCGTCGGTCGCGATGACCACCACTGGTGAACCTGCGCCGGCATCGATCATGGCCGCCAGGTCTTTCGCCTCCAGCAGGGGCAGGTCGGCGGGCAGTACCAGCACCGAGTCCCCGCCCCAGCCGGCGACGACCTGGGTCGCCCTCCCCAGGGCGGCGTTGAGTTCCGGCGCGCCGGCTTCCTGCACCGTCCGCATGCCATACTCGCGCGCTATCGCCAGCGCCTCGCTGTCGCGACTGATGACCAGGGTGCCAAGCACCGGCGGCACCGTCTTCAGCACCTGCAGCACGTGGCGCAACATCCGCTCGGCCAGCAGCCGTCGCTGTTCCGGGGTCAGTATGTCCGCCAGACGGCTCTTGGCGCGTCGCAGCGGCTTGACGGGCACGATCGCCCAGGTGCTCATTTGCCGATCCTCTCCGCTACGCGCTGCGCTGCCAGTCGCTGCACCATGCAAGGATTTCCTGCGCCAGGCGCGCGCGCGCGTCTTCCGTGTCCATGACGGTATCCGCCGCCAGGTAGCGCAGACCGGGCTGCGCCGGCAGCGCGTCGCGTCCATCATACACGAAAGCGGCGAGAAAATCGCGGTAGAGCCGCGCCACGGAGCCCGCCCCCGGCGGCAGGCCGAAGTCCGTCATCAGCCTGGCGGCCGGCCCCTTCAGCGCGGCGCCGCGGATGATGGGCGTTACCGCCACGACGGGCGCGCGTCCCCGGCGCAGGGCAGCGCGCATGCCTGGCACGGCCAGGATCGGCATGATCGAAAGCCAGGGATTGGAGGGCGCCAGCACGATCAGGGCGGCAGCGTCCAGCGCGGCCCCTGCCTCCGGCGACATACGCGCCTGTTCGATGCCCTCCAGCCGCAGGGAGCGGACGGCCGGACGCCAGCGCCGGCGCACGAACCAGGTCTGGAAGTCCATCTCGCCCTCGTCCCGCGTCTGCACGCGGGTGGCGACCGGGTCGTCGCTCATCGGCAACAGCGTATGCTGCAGCCCCAGCGCGCCGGCCAGCCTGGCGGTGACCGCGGTCAGGCGCATGCCCTGCGCCAGCCAGGTCGTGCGCAGGAGATGCGTCGCCAGGTCCTGGTCGCCCAGTCGGAACCAGACCTCCTCGCCGTAACGTTGCAGGGCGGCCAGCATCTGCTCGCTGTCCCCCCGCAGTCCCCAGCCACGACGCGGGTCCGCCAGACCCGCCAGGGTGTACATGACGGTGTCCAGGTCCGGGCTGACGTGCAGACCGTAGTGCCGAAAGTCATCGGCGGTGTTGACGATCAGGGTTAACTGGCCGGCGGGCAGCACCTGGGCCAGACCGTGAGCCAGGCGCGACCCGCCCACGCCGCCGGCCAGACAAACGACCGGACCGTTCAGCGCCACAGCGCGACCTCCGCCAGCGGTTTGCGCCCGCGCCGGCGCGTCTGCGCCGGCCAGCCCAGCGTGACCAGACCCTGGGGCTGCCAGTCCGCCGGCAGTTCCAGCTCGGCCGCCACCACGTCCGGGCAAAAGAGCGGGGCGCACATCCAGCAGGCCCCCAGGCCCAGGGCATGCGCCGCCAGCAAGAGGTTCTGGCCGGCCATGGCCGTGCCCTGCACCGCCATCGTGTGTTCGGCGGCGCTGCGGCGCGCGTCCGGATACTGGTCCATCTCCTGCATGCTGAGGCACAGCAGCACCAGCACCGGCGCGCCGGTCAGACGCTCGTACGAGCGTCTGACGTCCGCCTCGATGACCGGCGGCGGCGCATTATCCGCCTGCAGGTCGCGGCGCAGCCGGGCGCCCATCGCCCGCGCCAGCCCGGCCCTGTCCCCCGCGTCCCGCAGGATGACGAAACGCCAGGGCTGCCGGTTGTGGGCCGAGGGCGCCTGAATGGCGGCCTGCAACACTTGTTCCAGCAGCGCACGGGGCGGTCTTTCAGCACGGTAACGCCGCAGCGAACGCCGCTCATGGAGCAGGGTCAGGGCGGGGTTTTCGGCGTGACCGGCTTTACTTTCCATGAGCGGACTCTCAACGATAGAGATCCTGCGCGGCGGGCCGCAACAGATCGCCGGCGCAGCCCGGTTGCGCCGGAAACTGCAGACCGCGGAGCAGGACCACCGGCCGTCCCTCGTCGCCCTCGCCGCCCGTCAGCTGCGCCGCAGAGGCGATCATGTCGGCGTAGCCCTGCATGCTGACGCGCAATTCGCGCCCAAAGAGGTCCCGGCGACCGCGCAAGTCCAGCAGCGCCGGCAGGCCCGCCACGCCGATCGCCACGCCGACCGTGCCCAAGCGAAAGGGACGGCCGTGGGAGTCCATGATGACCACGCCCGGGGCGTGGCCGCCGGCCGCTTTCAGCCGGCGGCGCAGCCGCTCCGCACTGGCGTCCGGGTCACAGGGCAGCAGGAGCACCTCTTCGCCGTCGCCGCCGACGTTGGAGCGATCGATGCCGGCGTTGGCCGAGATAAAGCCGAGCCGGTGTTCCGTGATCAGGACGTCCGGCGCCTGGCGCGAAATCGAGCGGCTCTCGCGCAACGCCAGTTCCACCAGGCGCGGGTCCTTGCCGGTGGCGGCGGCCCGCCGCCGGGCCTCCGCACCTGGCCTCACGTCCGACAGGCGAACGCGGCGACCTTCGGCGCGGGAAACCACCTTGGAACTGACGGCGAGGACGTCGCCAGCAGCCAGGGAGAGCCCGGCGCCGGCCAGGGCATCCAGCATCAGGGCCGCCAGATCGTCGCCGGCCGCGACCAGCGGGATGCCCGGCAGGGCCAGCACTTGCAGCCCGGCGTCGCTCATGCCTCGCCCAGGCCCGTGATGCGGATGCCGCTGTGATGGCTGCCGTAACGGCGATTGATGAAGAGCAGCACCGGGGTCAGGGATTCGACCGCCACGGCATTGGCCAGTTGCCCGGCATGCAGGCCGCGCATCCCGGCCGCCCGCGCCAGGCCCACGACCGTCTCGCGCGCGGCGGGGTCGTCGCCGCAGACCAGCACGTCGCAGTCCACCGCCCCGTCCCCGGCGTCGAGCGCCTCGGCGCTGACGTTCTGGAAGGCGGCCACCACCCGCACCCCGTCGCCCAGCAGTTGCTGCGCCTCCAGCGCGGCGGCCTGGCCCGGCGGCAGTTGCACGCGCCTGACCGCCGGCGGCACCAGCGGCACGGTCAGGTCCACCAGAATCTTGCCCTGCAGGGCCGGACGCACGCGCTCCAGCGTGGGCCGGTGGGCGCCGTAGGGCACGCTGAGCACCACCAGTTGCGCCGCTTCAGCCGCCGCCAGGTTTTCCGCGCCGCCGATGTCGGCGTCCGGCGCCAGCGACCGCAATGTGGCGGCATGCGTCACGGCCCGTTCGGCCACGCGTGAGCCGATGGTCAACGCATGGCCGGCCCGCGCCCAGCGCAGGGCCAGGGCGGAGCCTTCGGCGCCCGTGCCACCCAGTACGGCGATGCTGAATTGCTGCTGCGGCTTGTTCATGCGGCTCCCATCCCGGTATCCGTTCAGTCGTTTAAGTCGGTTCCTGCGCCGGCCAGCGCTGTATAGCGCTGCCACAGGGCCGGCGCCAGGTCGCGCGCTGCGGCGGCGATGGCGGCTTCGTCCAGCGTCAGCAGCTGCCGGTCCTGCATCAGCAGCCTGCCATTCACCATCGTGGCGGTCACCATGGAGGCCTCGAAACCGAAGAGGACGTGCCAGGGGAGGTTGGCGGCGTGCAGCGGCGTGTAGGGATCATAATCGACCAGGATCAGGTCGGCGGCCGCCCCCGGCGTCAGTTCGCCCAGGGGCAGGCCCGGGAAAAAGTGGCCGGCCAGGGCGGCGTTGTTGCGCGTGGCCATGCGCGCGATGGCGTCGCCCGGCGCCCGGCGCGGGTCACGCCCCGCCACCTTGTGCAGGAGATACGCGGCCTTCCATTCGGCCCACATGTTGTTGCCGAAGCCGTCATTGCCGAGGCAGACCGGAATGCCCGCGGCCAGCATGTCATCCAGCGGCGCCGCGCCGACGCCATTGTTCATGTTGGAACGCGGCTGGTGGCTGATCCAGACGCCCCGTTCCTGCAGCAGGGCGCGTTCCGCCGCGTCCGTGTGGACGCAATGCGCGGCGATCGATCCGGGTCGCCACAGGCCGAAGCCATCCAGGCGCGGCACGACGCGCAGGCCGCATTTGTCCAGGCTGTCCTGCTGGTCGGCCTCGTGCTCGGCCACGTGCACGTGGACGCCGACGCCGGCGGGCAGCAGGTCGGCGCAGCGGCGCAGGGTCGCGTCGCCCAGCGTCAGACTGGCGTGCAGGCCGAAAGTGGCTGCCAGCAAGCCGCGCCCGGCGGCCGCCTCGATAAAGCGCAGGTTCTCGGCGATGCCGGCCTCCGCCCGCTCCGGCCCGTCGCGGTCCGTCACCTCGTAGCAGAGCACGGCGCGCAGGCCGGCCGCTTCCACGGCGCCGGCAATGAGGTCCAGACTGCCTTCAATGCAGTTGGCGCCGGCATGATGATCGATGAGCGTGGTGGTGCCGTGCCGGATGGCGTCCACCATGCAGACCAGGGCGCTCAGGCGGATGCCGTCGGCGTCGAGGGCGCGGTCCAGCGGCCACCACAAACGCTGCAGGATCTGCGGGAAGTCGGCCGGCGCCGGGCCGGGGATGGCCAGGCCGCGCGCGAAGGCGCCGTAGCAATGGGTGTGCGCGCAGATGTTGCCCGGCAGCAACAGTTGGCCGCGCGCATCCAGACGTTCCACCTGCGGGTAACGCTGCAGCAGGGCGCCGGCGGGCCCCAGCGCCGCGATGCGTCCATCCCGAATCACCAGGGCATGGTCGGGCAGGACGCGCGGCGCCTCGCCCCAGGTCACCAGCGTGGCGTTGTGGATCAGCATTGGCCTGCACCGCCGGCGGGGGAAATGACGAGCCTGGGGCCGGGCACGGGCGTCAGGTGGCGACTGGCGGCATGCGCGCTGCGTCGGCATCCAGCAGCGGATGCGCCCGCCGGCGCCAGGTCGCCGCCGGCGCGGACCAGCGGGCTGCCGGCAGCGCGCGTCGCTCGACCTCGCCCGGGATCAGGGAGCGGCGCAGGGGGCGCTCGCGCGGGACGAAGCCCGGCGCCCGACTGGTGAGCTCCGCGATGGAGCGGGCCTGGCAAAAGCGGTCCCAGGTGCTGTGCAGAAAGGCGAAGGCCCGGCCCTCCCGATTCAAAAGCGGGGGCTGACGACGCTGCCACTCACCCAGTTGAACGCGGTAGTAGAGCTCGTCGGCGCGTTGCGGCTCGTCGGGCAGCAGGTCGCGCCGGCGCAGCAGTTCCACGCCCTTCACCCGGGCGAAGCCGTAGATGCCGCCATGCTCCCGCTGCGCCACCCGGGCGCCGGTGAAAAAGGCGATGTATTCCGCCGGGATGCCCTGCGGCATGCGCCCGAACGGGATGCGATACCAGCCGGCCTCGCGCGCCAGACGCAGGTCCCTGCGGCGCGTGATGGCCGCCACCAGCACTCGATCTTCCGGCCAGGTCATGACCTCACAGGGTCCCCGTTTCCCGCCTTCATGGCGCCGGAGCGCTGTCGCGCCGCAGTCGCCGCAGTCGCCCGTCGACGTCGCCCACCCGCTGTTGTTCGGCGGCCCACCAGGCCGGGTCGCGCTGCGCCTCCAGCTCCTCGACGGACTTGCCCTGCTGCTCAACCCAGGTGTAGTACTTGAGGTTGTGCCAGCGCTCGCGCACCTGCATTGTGCCGGGCAGGATCCAGTCCAGCGCGGCGCCGCGGAAGATGCGCTCGATGCGCCCGGTCGCCGCCGCCTCGTCGAGCGTGCCCTGCTCCTGCGCCATGGCCGCCATCACCGAATGGTAGCGGTCAAGGGCGTCGGTCGCCACCGTCACCACCAGATCATCGGCGCCGAAACCGAAATGCCGTACGGTCTTGATGGCGCCGAGGATATTGCAGACGCCGCTGATGCCGAGATGCGTGCCCAGCAGTTCCACCAGCGCCGGGTCGGCGCCGTAGCGCTGCACCAGCACCTGGCGCGCGCGCGGCTCGCTCAGCAGTTGCAGGCCCTGCACGCAGGCCCGGTCGTCGATGCACATCAGCGCGTCCATGTTGCGCACGTTGTGAATCCAGGTGACGTGCTTGTCGCCAATACCCTCGATGTCATGCGCGCCGTAGCCGTTGTTGTAAAGCGTCGGGCACTGCTGTGGCTCCAGACCCACGATTTTGTGCTGCGGCCAGATCTGTTTGAGACGATCGCCGGCGGCGATTGTGCCGGCGCTGCCCATGGCCGAGACGAAGGCCGACACCCTGCCGCCGCCGATGCCGCGGGACGCCAGCTCCTGCGCCAGGGCGGCGGCCGTGTTGCCGGTCACGTGATAATGGAAGCGGTAGTTGCCCATCACCTCGAACTGGTTGAGGATGCGCACGTGGTCGCCGCCGGCGCGGAGGCGCTTCGTCTCGTCGTAGATCTCCTTGACGTTGCTCTCCGATCCGGGCGTACGCCGGATGCGGGCGCCATAGCGCTCGATGCGCTCAAAGCGCTCCCGGCTCATGCCCTCCGGCAACACGACGATGCTGTCGCAACCCATCCGCCCCCCGACCCAGGCGCCGCCGATGCCGTAGTTGCCGGTGGAGGGCCACACCAGCAAATGTTGCGCCGGGTCCACCTCGCCGAAAAGCTCCAGCTCCAGCAGCACCGAGTAGGCCGCGCCCACCTTGTGGCTGCCGGTGGGAAAGTCACGGCCGTAAAGCAGGGCAATGGGCGTTTCCACGCCGCTGAGTTGCGGCGGCAGCATGAAGTACATGATGCGGTCGTCGGCATCGCGCCAGCTGATGTTGAAGAGATTGTATGGGTCCAGCGGGTCGTCTTGCCGGGCCTGCAGGGCGCGCCGGCGCGTCTCCGGCGCGATCAGGGCCGGCTGCAACATCTCGTCAAGGGTCGGTCCGGTGATCACCCCTGTTCCCCGCCTTCCTGTCGTTCTGAATGCTGCGACGCCGTCGCTCCTGCTGAAGCGCCGTCACCGTCGGCCCGCCGGTCCCGGGCCCTCGTCAAATCCGGTTTTCTGCGCGACCACGTACAGCGGCCGTTGTCGCACCTCGTCGAAGATGCGCGCCACATATTGCCCCATGACGAAGAGAAAAAACAGCTGGAAGGCGCCCAGCAGCAGCAGCATGACGATGGTGGTCACCTGGCCGCCGAGAAAGCCGGGACCCAGCGACAGGCGCAACAGCGCGATAACCGGCACCGACAGCACCGACAGCACGCCCAGAAACAGGCTGAAGTAAATCATGACCTGCAGCGGGAACCAGGAGAAGCCGGTGATGGCGTCCATCGCGAAGCGCAGCATCTTGCGCAGCGGGTACTTGGTCTCGCCGGCATGGCGCGCCTGGCGGACGTAGCGCACGCCCGTCTGGCGAAAGCCGACCCAGCTGGTCATGCCGCGGATGAAGCGGTTGTGCTCACGCATGGCATTGAGCGCATCGACCACCTTGCGGTCCAGCAGGCGAAAGTCGCCGGTATCGAGCGGGATGTCCACGTCGGTGATGCGGTAGATCAGGCGGTAAAAGACCAGCGCCGTCAACTTCTTGAAGCGGCCCTCCCCCTCCCGCTCGCTGCGCACGGCGTAGACCACGTCGTTGCCCGCCTGCCAGCGTTCGATCATCTCGTGGATCAGTTCCGGCGGGTCCTGCAGGTCGCCGTCGATCAGGATGACCGCCTCGCCGGCGGCGTGGTCCAGGCCGGCCGTCACCGCAATCTGGTGACCAAAATTGCGCGCCAGGCCGAGAATGCGGACGCGGCTGTCGCGCGCGGCCTCGGCCTCCAGCAATTCCAGGGTGCGGTCGGTGCTGCCGTCGTTAACGGCGACCAGTTCCCAGCCGGCGCCGGTCTGGTCCATGACCGTGCGCAGGCGTTCGCACAGCAGGGGGACGTTGTCCTCCTCGTTGTAGAGCGGCACGACCACCGAAAAACGCGGTCCGGCGCTCATGCGGCCGGCTCCCGCAAGACGCGGCGGATGGCCGCCGGGTCGGGCGGCACCCGCCGGCCGCCGGCCACGCTGCGGCGCGCGCTGTGCACGTCCTTGAGTCCGTTGCCGGTGACCAGCAGCACTGCGGAACTGTCGCGCGCCAGCGCGCCGCAGGCTGTGGCGAGCTCCAGGCCGGCCAGGGCCGCCGCCGCCGCCGGCTCGGCGAAGATGCCGCTGGCCCGCGCCAGTTTCGGGATGGCCGCCAGGATGGCCTCGTCCGTCACGCTGATCCATTCGCCTTCCGTCTGTGCCACGGCGCGCAGGGCTTTCGCCCGGTCGCGCGGCAGGGCGGCCGCAATGCTGTCGGCCAGCGTCTCGGCCGGCCGCGGCTGCATGGCCGCCGCGTCAATGCCTCGCCGCGCCGCCCGCACCAGCGCCGAACTGCCGGCGGCCTGCACGCCGATGAGCCGCGGCACCCGGTCCGTCCAGCCCAGCAACTGCAACTCGTGAAAGCCCTTGTGCAGGCCGCCGATGATACTGCCATCGCCGACGCCGACCACCACGGCATCCGGCAAGCGCCAGCCCAGCTGCAGCGCGATTTCGAAGGCCGCCGTCTTCTTGCCCTCCGTGGTGAAGGGGTTGATGCCGGTGTTGCGGCAATACCAGCCCTCCTCCTGCGAAAGCTGAAAGCAGAGCTCAAAGGCCTGATCGTAGCCGCCATCCACCAGCAGCAACTGCGCCCCGTAGACCAGCAACTGGGCGATTTTCGCCTCCGGCGCGCCGGCCGGCACGAAGATGATGGTGTCGATTTCCGGCAGGGAGGCGCCAAGGCCGGCCAGGGCCGCGGCGGCGTTGCCGGTGCTGGCCGTGCTGACCACGCGCCGGCCGCTCTCCAGCGCGCGCGCCAGCACCATGGCGCTGGCGCGGTCCTTCAGCGAGGCGGTCGGGTTGCGTCCCTCGTCCTTGAGCCACAGGGCGCGCAGGCCCGCGTCGGCCGCCAGGCGCGGGGCCGCCACCAGCGGCGTGTCGCCCACCGGCAGGGGCGGCACGCGGCTCGCCGGCGCCAGCGGCAACAGACTGCGCCAGCGCCACATGCCGCCGGCCGGGGCGGCCGCGATGGCATCGCGGTCCAGTTGCGCGCGCAGGCGCCCGTAATCGTAAAGGACGTCCAGGGTGCCGACGTCTCCGCAAGCCGGACAGACGTACTCCAGCGACCCGGGCGCGAATTCGCGGCCACAGGGCACACAGCGCAGTTTCAGCACGGCGGTCATCGGCTACAGCGGCGCCGGCAGGATGCGCGTCCCGGTTTCGCCGTGCAGGGCCCGCGTCAGGTTGGGCGGATCGGTGATGATGGCCTCGGGGCCACCGTTGCGAATGAAGTCGATGCAGGCCTCGACCTTGGGCAGCATGCTGCCGGCGGCGAAGTGCCCCTCGTCGCGATAGCGTTCGGCCCCGGCGACGGTGATCGCCTCCAGCTCCTGCTGGTCCGGCCGGCCGAAATTCAGCGCCACCTTTTCAACGCCGGTGGAGATCATGAAGAGATCGGCGCGCAGTTCGCGCGCCAGCAGGCTGCCGCCGCGGTCCTTGTCGATCACGGCGCGCACGCCACGCAGGTCGCCCTGGTCATCGCGCATGACCGGCACGCCGCCACCGCCGCAGGCGATGACGATGTAGTCGTTCACCACCAGCATGCGGATGGCGTTGGTCTCCTGCAGGGCCAGCGGCAGCGGCGAGGGCACCACCCGGCGCCAGCCCCGGCCGGCATCCTCCCGCACCGGCCAGCCCTCCGCCTCGCGGCGGCGCGCCGCGGCCTCGCTCATGAAGCCCCCGACCGGCTTGTCCGGTTTGCCGAAGGCCCCGTCCGCCGGGTCCACCGTGGTTTGCGTCACCACGGTCACGATGGTGCGATTGATGCCGTGGCGGCGCAGGGCGCTGTCAAGGGCCTGTTGCAGCATGTAGCCGATGCTGGCCTGGGTGTGCGCCACAATCAGGTCCAGCGGAATCTCGTAGTGGCCGTATTGTTGCGCGATCTCGAAGCGGTGCATGTTGGCGCCCACCTGGGGGCCGTTGCCGTGGGTGATGGTCACGCTCCAGCCGGCGGCGATCATGGCGGCGATGTGGCGGCAGGTCTCGTGGACCGCGTCCCACTGGCTGTCGATGTCGGGTTTGCGCGGGTCGCGAATGAGCGAATTCCCGCCGATGGCGACCACGGCCAGTTTGCCTACCATGGGCCCCCTCTCCCCTGCGAGCCTGACTCTGGCGTCAGCGCATGGTCAACGCCATGGCCGCTTTCTGGACGTGCAGACGGTTTTCGGCCTCGTCGTAGACGATGCTCTGCGGGCCGTCGATGACCTCGTCCGTCACCTCGATGTTGCGATCGGCCGGCAAACAGTGCATGTAGACCGCGTGCTCCCGCGCCAGCGCCATGCGCCGCCCGTCGGTGATCCAGTCCGTATACTGACGGCCGATGCGCGCCGATTCCCCGTCGTCGTCGGTCGTCAGCAGGGCGCCCCAGCTCTTGGGGTACAGAATGTCGGCCTCGCGGAAACCGGCGTCGAAGTCGTCGCTGAGCTCCAGCGAGCCGCCGTGCCGCCGCACGTTGTCCTGCGCCTGCTGCAGGACATCCGGCATCAGTCGGTACTCCGGCGGATGCGTCAGGCGCAGGTTCATGCCGAAGCGCGACATCAACAGAATCAGACTTTGTGGCACGGAAATCGGCTTCTGGTAGCTGGCGGCGTAGGCCCAGCTGACGTTCATGGTACGGCCGCGCAGATCGCGCCCGAAGCGTTCCATGATGGTCATCAGGTCGGCCAGGATCTGGAAGGGATGATAGACGTCGCACTGCATGTTCAGCACCGGCACGCGGCTGGCGTCGGCCACTTCACGGATGTAACGGTTGCCGAAGTTCCAGTCGCATTGGCGGATGGCGATGCCGTCGCAGTAGCGCCCGACGATTTCACCGATTTCCTTCGCCGTGTCGCCATGGCTGATCTGCGTGGTCTGGCTTTCAATGAACTGGGCGTGGCCGCCCAGCTGGGCCATGCCGGCCTCAAAACTGATGCGCGTGCGGGTGCTGGAGAAAAAGAAGAGCATGGCCAGCACCCTGTCGCGCAGGAGCGCGTGGGGCTCGCCGGTGGCGCGGCGGCGTTTCAGGTCCCAGGCGACGTCCAGCAGGGTGTCGATCTCGTCCCGCGTCCACTCCTGGGTGGTGATCAGGTCGCGTCCGCGCAGGTCAGTTTGCATCGTGTCTCTCCGTCCGTTACGGCTTCAGGGCGGGAATTGTACCCTGCCCTGCCGGCGCGGCGAGGACTCAGGCGTCGCCCAGCGTGGCCGGCAGGAGAGCGTACCACTCGGTGGCGCGCACCACGTCGTCCAGCGGCACCTGGTCCAGCACGGTGTGGGCGTGCACCTCGTCACCGGGGCCGAAGCCGATGGACGGAATGCCGGCCTTGCCGGCCCAGAAGACGCCGTTGGTGGAGAAGTTCCACTTGCCGGGCCGCTCCATGGGCCCCCAGAGCATTTCTCCCGCCCGCAGCCCGGCCTGCACCAGCGGATGCCCTTCCTCCAGCGCCCAGGCCGGATAGATCTTGTCCAGCGGATAGACGTAGCCGGTGTAGCTGGGCACCTCGTAACGCAGGATGGAGACCTCCATGTCCTCCCGTTCACCGACGATGTCCTGCAGCCGGCGCAGTTCCTCCTGCGGGTCCTCGCCGAAGGTCAGGCGCCGGTCCACGTAGCAGGTCGCCTGGTTGGGCACGGCGTTGATGCTGGGCGTGTCCACCTCGACGTCGGTCACGGTGATGCGCCCGTCGCCGAGGAAGGGATCGTCGCGAAATTCAGGCTCCAGGCGGCTGATGCGCTCGATGACCGGCAGCAGCTTGTAGATCGGGTTGTCGCCCAGGTGGTTGGAGGCGGCGTGGGCGCTGCGGCCGCGCGCCACCACCTGAAACTCGACGCGTCCCTTCTGGCCGCGACAGACCTGCATGTCGGTCGGTTCGCCGATGACCACCAGATCGGGGCGCAGGCCCTCCACGTTGTACAGGGCATCCGGGGCGCTGCCGTCGTTCCACTCTTCCATGTTGCCGAAGTAATAGCCGGTGAAGCCCTCCAGCAGACCCAGTTCCCGCGCCAGGGCCAGGCCGTACATCATGCCCGGCGTGCTGCCCTTTTCGTCGCAGGCGCCGCGGGCATAGAGAATGCCGTCGCGCACGACGCCCCGGAAGGGGTCCCAGTCCCATTCCTCCGGGTTGCCGATGCCAACGGTATCGAGGTGACTGTCATACAGCAGCCGGCGCGGCCCCTCACCGATGCGACCGATGACGTTGCCCATGCGGTCCCACCACACCTCGTCAAAGCCCAGGTGCTTCATTTCCGCCTCGGCGCGCTCGCCCACGTCGCGAATCTGGCTGTCCATGCTGGGGATCTCGCAGAGTTCGCGCAGAAAGGTGATGATCCGCTCCCGTTCCAGCGCCACGTGGGCCCGCAGGCGTTCAAGCGTTGCTTCGTCCGTCATGAAAGTCCTTTCTGTTGCGAATGTCCGGGCAATCTTCCCTGCCCCGCTTCAGGCCCGGCCCACGCTGCGCTGCGCGGCCAGCAGCGTGTGCCTGAGCAACATCGTGATGGTCATGGGCCCCACGCCGCCCGGCACCCTGCTGATCGCGCCCGCCACTTCCCGGGCGCGTTCGAAATCCACGTCGCCGACCCAGCGCCAGCCGCGTTCGCTCGCCGCGTCCGCAATGCGGTTGGTGCCGACGTCGATGACCGTCACGCCCGGCTTCAGCCATTCCGTCTGCACGAAGCGCGGCCGGCCCAGGGCGGCGATCAGCACGTCGGCCTGACGCACCAGTGCCGGCAAACCGCGCGTGTGGCTGTGGCACAGGGTCACGGTCGCATTGGCCTTCTGCAGCATCAGGGCCAGCGGCAGACCGACGATATTGCTGCGCCCCAGCACCACGGCGTGCGCGCCGGCCAGCTTCACGCCGGCATCCTCCAGCATGAGCATCACGCCGGAAGGCGTCGCGGGGGCGAAGGCCGGCTCGCGGCCCTTCATCGCCAGCTGGCCGATGTGCAGGGGGTGAAAGCCGTCAACGTCCTTCGCCAGGCTGACCCGGGCCAGGGCGTCCTGCTCGTCGATTTGCGGCGGCAGGGGCAGTTGCACCAGGATGCCGTGGATGGCCGGGTCGGCGTTGAAGGCCTGCAACGCCTCCTCAACTTCCGCCTGATCGCTGCCGCCATCCAGCTCGCGCGTTTGCGAGTCGATGCCCACTTTCCTGCAGGCGCGGCGCTTCATGCGCACGTATTGCGCCGAGGCAGGATCGTCGCCGGCCAGCAGGGCCGCGAGACGGGGCGTCACGCCGTATGCCTCCCGCAAACGCATTACGTCCTGCGCCATCGCTGCCTGCAGACGCTCCGCAAGGGCGCGGCCGTCGATGATCCTCGCGCTCATGCCGGCTCCAGCATTTCCCCTGGCACCAGTCTACACCCGACGGCCACGGTCTCACAATGCAGGAAAGCCGGCGGCCTTCACTATCCGCGGCTTTCTGCTACACTGGGGACGCACTGTTGCAGCCGGCGGCGGGAGGCGGGTTGAGCGGGGAGCGCGGACTGTTTTTCATGGTGGTCGGGCCGGCCGGCGCCGGCAAAAACACCCTGATGAACGATGCCCTGCAGCGCCTGCCCTGGCTGAAACATCTGGCAACCTGCACAACGCGCAGTCCCCGTCCCGGTGAAGTGGAAGCCGGCGACTATCACTTTGTCTCCCTGCCCCGCTTTCGCCAGATGATCGCCGACGACGAACTGCTGGAGTGGCAGGAGGTGCATCCCGGGCGCTTTTACGGGGTGCCGCGGGCGGCGGTCGAACGGGCCCTGGCGGCCGGACAGCATTTGATCGCCGACCTCGACGTGCTCGGGGCCACCTGTCTGCAATTGCGCTTTCCGACCAGCGCCGTGCCCCTCTTCGTGCAGCCGCCGGATCAGGGAGAGCTGGTGGCGCGCATGCACGGGCGGGGCGACAGCGACGCGGACATTCAGTCGCGGCTGCGTCGCGTGCAACTGGAACTGCAATTCGCCGGGCTGGCCGATTACCGCATTCTCAACGACGACCGCGTGGCGGCCGTGGACCGGCTCTGTGAACTGCTCGATTGGCGGCAACGGCAACACCGCGATGATCCGGACCGCTACCAACGGCGTCACTTCCTGGCGCAACTGCTGGTGAGTGACGGGACCAGGGCGCTGCTGCCGGCCGGCCGGCGCCAGTTGCCCGCCCGCAGTTTGCTGCCAGGGGAACTGCCGCACGACGCCGCCCTGCGTTGCCTGGCCGACGTGCCGCACCCCGGGCCCGGTCAATTGCACAACGCCTTCGGCCATGCCGGTTCCTTTCTGCCACCGGCAGCGGTGGAGGTGGATCGCAGCCTGTACCGCCACGAAGCGCGCCTGACCTGGGTCTACCACCCGGTCGCAGCCGCCCCGGCGCCGCCCGGCTGGCGCTGGCTGCCCCTGACGGAGATCCCCCTGCCCGCGCCCTTGCTGCACTGGAGCGGCGCCGGGCAACTGGCTTCGCCCCCGGCATGAAACTTCAGGAACTGCAGCGAGCCCGGGGCGCCCGACTGGCGCCGGACGGCATCCCGTTGCACTTTGGCGATCCCCTGTCCGCCTGGCGGGCGGCCCTGCAGCAGGTCGTCCTGCTGGACCGCTCCCATGAAGCCCGCCTGCGCCTGAGCGGCGGCAGTGCCCCCGACCTGCTGCAACGCACGTCGACCAATGACGTATTGCAACCCGGGCCGGGCGAAGGCTGCCCGACCCTGTTCACCACCTGGCATGGCCGCATCCTCGAGCGGATCGAGGTCTACCGCGAGGCGGACAGCCTGTTATTGCTTGGGGGGCCAGGACGCAGGGACTCACTGCTCAGCCTGCTGCAACGCAACATCTTTTTCAACGACGACGTACAGGTTGCAGATCTGGCGCCGGACTGGAAGCTCTTCGATCTGGTCGGGCCCGCGGCGCCCGCCCTCTGCGGCCGGCAGACCCTGCCCGTCGCATTTCAGGGGCTGTGGCCATGGCGGGCGGAGGGGCACGAGCTGTTGCTGGCGCAGCGCAAAATGCCCGGTCTGCCGCGCCTTTCCCTGCTGGTGCCGGCGCCGGCCGCTGCCGACGTCTGGCAATACCTGTGCAGCGCCGGCGCCCAACCCGCCGGCTCGCTGCTCTTCAACGCCCTGCGCGTCCGCGCCGGCCTTCCGGCTGCCGGCAGCGAACTCACCACAGATTACATTCCGCTGGAGCTGGGCCTGTGGGATGAGGTGAGTTTCAGCAAGGGCTGTTACACCGGCCAGGAAATCATCGCGCGCATGGAGAGCCGCGGCCAACTGGCGAAGATGATGGTGAAGTTACGACCCCGGGCTGAGCTGCCGGCGCCCGCAGAACTGCTGTCGGGCGACCGGGTTGTCGGCCAGTTGACCAGCAGCGTCACCGCGCCGGATGGCAGCCGTCATGCGCTGGGGGTGGTGCGCAGCGCGGCAGCGACCCCGGGCGCGCAACTGCAGGCGCAGGGCGTGACCCTGGAAAGCCTGGCCCTGGCCGGCGTTCAGCCAGGTCAGGGCAGTGACCAGTCGGGCGCGGGCTGATCGAAAAACAGCGCCCACCACAGCTGCCAGGCGGGCGGGCGGCGTGGCAGGGTCCGCACGTCGGCCAACCCGGCGGCACTCGCCTCAAGGGCGCTTACCGGCGCCACGTAGAGGGAATCACCGGTCGGCACCGGGACCACGAGACGTTCGCCCGGGCGCAGCATTCTCCCCTCGTCCCGCGCCCAGCGTTGCACAAAGGCGTCACTGCGGGCATGGTCGCGTTCGGCGACCAGACGCGCCTGCTCGACGCGCAACTGTTCAATATCGATCAGCACCTGGCGATGGGCTTCCTGCAGCGGGCGTCCGGCGCTGATGCGCGAACTGAAGTTGATGGCCAGGGTCAGCCCCACCGCCAGAATGACGGCGAAGACGACCTGCAGGCCATTGAGACGCGCTGTGGACCCGCCTGGACGCTCACTCACGAAAGTCAGTATAACTGCCCCGACCGCCTTGCAGGAGATTCGGCATGAGCGTGATACAGCATGCGCGGCAACGCCCCTGGCGCACCAGCCGCAGCGGCCTGGAAACCCGCACGATCGTTTCCCGGGAGTGCGGCGCCGGCAGCGTGGTGGTCTGGGAGCAGGTGCTGCAGCCCGGTCAGCGCATCCCGCCCCACTATCACGAATTTGAGGAGACCCTGACCGTGCTCGCCGGCGAATTGCAGGTCAGGCTGGGCGACAGCCTGCATCAGGTACCGGGCCGCAGCAGCGTCTTCGTGGCGCCGGGCGTCGCCCACAGCCTGCAGAACGTCGGGACGGAACCGGCCCTGCTGCTGGCGCATTTCATCAACGACCGGCCGACGATCATCGCGCTGCCGGACAAGGCGTAAAAAAGACAGCCCCTGCCGGGACTGCCCTGCCAGTGCCGAAGGTGGGAGTCGAACCCACACTCCCCAAGGGGAACTACGCCCTGAACGTAGCGCGTCTGCCTGTTCCGCCACTTCGGCTGACCCGCGGCATTGTAGCAGCAATCCCTGCGCTGTCAACGACGACCTTGCACGCGCCTGGCCGGCGCCCTACCATGAAGTCCAACGCAAGCCCGCCATCGGGATGAAGCATGTGGCGCAGAATTGCCCTGCCGGCGCTGGTCCTGTTGACCGTTGTCCAGGCGGTGGCCCAGGAGAACGGTTCCATCACTGCCGAGGCGCTGGGCCAGGCCAACCTGCGCGCCGCCGCGGCCCTTGAGGCGACGCTGCTGGGCGAAATCCGCCAGGGACAGCGCTGGCCGGTGCTGGCCCGCAGCGAGTTCTATCCCTGGTTGCTGCTGGGCGACGCCGGCGGTCAGCCCCTGGGCTGGGTCTACGCCGATCTGGTGACGCTGAACGGGGACAGCGCTGCGTTGCCCGTCTCAACCCTGGTGCTGACGCCCGCAGTCGTGGCGACAACCCCCGCGGCCACAGGCGCAACGGTGGCCGTCACAGCCACGCCCGCTTCCGGGACACCGGGGCCGGCCGCCGCGGTCCATGGCGTGCTCGCCGGCGTCGTCAATATTCGCCAGGGGCCGGGCATCGACCATGCGCGCGTCGCCGTGGGCCAGGCCGGCGATCGCTTCCGCCTCACCGCCCGCCACAGCCTGTTGCCCTGGGTGCAGGTCGCGGAGCCGCGCGCACCGAACGGTCGCGCCTGGATCGCGCGCGACCTGCTGCAAATCGAGGGGGACCTCTTCTCGCTGCCGGTCGTTTCGCAAACGGCCCTGCATCTGCCAACCCTGACGCCCACGCCTTCCCTGGTTCGCGTCACCGCTGCCGGCGACGCCGGGGGCGAACGGAGAGCGCTGCCCCCGGGTCTGGTCGAGGCGGCGCAACAGGCCTGGGACCTGGTGTTGCAGGCCGGTTTTGAGCGCGAAAGCGGACGCCCGGCAGCGCTGGCCATCCTGGACCTGGCGAGCGGCGCCGGCATTGGATTCCAGGAGCAGCTGGCTTTCAGCGGGACCAGCATCCAGAAGATCAACGTGCTGGTGACCCTGCTCGGCGCCCTGGACGGCCCGCTGACGCGCGACCTCGCGGTGGACGTCGCCAACACCATGATCTGCAGCGAAAACGTGGCCACCAACCGCCTGCTGGCGCGCATCGGCGCCGGCGACGTCTGGGCCGGTGCGGCGGCCGTGACCCGCCTGCTCGCGACCCTGGAGCACAGCGGCTCCTTCATCACCGCGCCCTATACCATCCCTGGCCAGACGCCCGCGCCGCCCGTTGCCCCCCTGGTTTACCCGACCCCGGTCGCCCGGGACGCGGTGCCGGCGGCCGACCCCTGGAACCGCATCACGGCCGGCGACGTCGCCCGGCAACTGGCTGCGCTCTATCGTTGCGCCCGCGAGGAAGACAGTCCCCTGTTCTCCGCCGGGCTGGAGCCGCGGGAATGCCGTCAGGCCCTTATGGTCATGAGCAACAACACCGTCGACGCCCTGCTCCGGGCCGGCGTGCCGCAGGGTACCGTCGTGGCCCACAAACATGGCTGGATCGCCGACACCCACAGCAACGCGGCCCTGTTTAACACGCCGGGGGGCGATTACGTCGTCGTGTTGCTGCTGCACCAGCCGCAGTGGCTCAACTTCCAGCTTTCGCTGCCCCTGATGGCTGAAATATCGCGACTGCTTTACAACCACTACAATCCGCAGAACGCGCTGCCCGCCATCCGCGCCGGGACCATCCCGGAGGCCGGCAGCTGCAACTTCAGCGCCAGCCCCCTGATCGAGGAACTGTTGCTCACGCCCTGATGGCGGCCTCAGGAGGCGGGCGGTGGTCCTTCAGGCGTCCCTTCGTCCGGACAAAGACGACGCAGGTATTCCCAGCTGTAGATGCCGGTCGCGTGGCCGTCGTCCCAGGCGGGCTGCAGCGCATAGGACCCCACCAGTTCCAGCGAAACCAGTTGCCAGGAACGCTTCGGTCTGAGTTCCAGCAGGTCCCGCGGCTCATGCGCCTGACCCATGTAACGATGCCCGCCGCGACAGGCTACGCAGGGACAGGCTTCCCGCAACTGCGCCCAGGGATACCTGCATAGCGTCCCGTCCGGCCAGCGGATGATCAGAACGCGCGCGGTCCTGTCCAGCGTTACGCCCGCCGGCCGCATGCGCTGCCGCTCCGGTTCTGCTGTGTTTGCAAGAACGTTTTCCTTTGCTACAATGCGATCAGGTCGTGAATCCCGGTCCCGGCGGCGGGTCGTCCGGATTGCCCTGGAGAATACCATGTATCGATGGGCCCTGATTTGCGTCGCGCTGCCTGGGCTCCTCATCAGTGCCTGTCAAGGTCCGCCACCCACGCAAATCGTGCTGGTGGTCACGGCCACGCCCATGGGTCTGGTCGCCCAGGCCGCAGCAACGGCTCCAGCCGGCGCCACCTCCGTCCCCGTACAGGCGCAGGACAGCCCGGGGACATCGCCGGTCGCCACGACCGACGGCGCGCAACCCGCAACGGTCACGTCATCTCACGCCACGCCCGCCCCGCTGCCGGGGACGCCCTATTTTGTGCAACCCACGCCGACGGTGCGTCAGATACAGGTTGCCGAGCAGATATTTGAGCGGGGTCGCATGTTCTGGCTGCAGCCGACCGGACAGATCTGGATCATGATCGTCACCGGCGAGGGCGTCGGCGACTGGTACGTCTACGAAGACCAGTTCAAGGAAGGTGACCCGGAGTCTGACCCCGGGCTCATCCCGCCTGATGAAGACCTGCGCCAGCCGGTCCGCGGTTTCGGCCTGCTGTGGCGCAACAACACCCGGCTGCGGGAGTTGCTGGGCTGGGGCACCACGGACGAGTTCGGCTACGTCACCAGGTACGAGTATCACCCGGCGCTGAAGGTTGAAGATGGTCAGGTCGTCTCTGCACCGGGAGAGCACGTACTGTTCAGCCTCGTCGGCGAAGGCTTCCGCTTCATCGAGGAGAGCGGCAGCTGGCGGCTCAACTGAGTGACGGCCGGCCGGAATGCCAACCGGACAGCTTTTGATCCCCTGAGCCGCGCAACCGGCCATGGATGACGCCCTGGCATCCCTCGTCGCTGCCCTGCTGGCGCTGGCGCTGCTCTGGCTGGGCTGGTGGCTGCTTGTCGCCAGCGAAGGCGTGTATCTGGGCCGTCGGGTAGTGATCCGGCTTTATGACCTCTTCGCCGGCCGCTACGAAGCCACCAAGCGCTTCCAGCCACTCTACGAGCAGGCCCTGCTGGCTCAACCGCTGCTCGAAAGCATCGCCCCGCACCGCTCCCCCATGGTGCTGGACGTCGCCACCGGCACGGCGCGCCTGCCCGTGGCGTTGCTGGAACACAGGGACTTTCAGGGCAGAATCATCGCCGTCGATCTCAGTCGCGCCATGTTGCACGTGGCTTCAGACAAGCTGCAGGGACAGGAGGAGCGTTGCCTGTTAATGCGCTGCCCGGCAGAACAACTGCCCTTCGATGATGGCAGCTTCGACGTGGTCGCCTGCCTGGAGGCGCTGGAATTCATGACGCGCCCGGCGCGCGTGCTGGAGGAATTGATGCGCGTGCTGCGTCCGGGAGGCCTGCTCTTCATCAGCAATCGCAGCAACACCCGCTTGATGCCTGGCAAGACCTGGACCCATGCACAGCTGACGCAGTTGTTGCGCGGCTGCGGCGCCGTGGCCATGCGTTTCGAGCCCTGGCAGGTGGACTACGAGCGCGTGCTGGTGCGCAAGGCCGGCGTGGCGTCACCCGTCGGCGCCCGTCCTGCGGCCGAGCTGTTGCGCTGTCCCCGCTGCGACCGATCTTCGCTCGTCAGCCAGGATGGCGGGACGATGCGCTGCCGCCGTTGTGGCAGCCTGGTTCAGCGGGACAGGGCCGGCGTTGTGGACCTGGCTGACTGGCGCGCCGGCCGCTGAATGCCCGTTGCGCCCCCGTTCCTGATGCGCAAGAATGCGGGCCCTGTACGAGTCCCGGGGGAGTGACCATTGATCCTGCTGGCCGCAGCCCATGCCAGGTTGGTGAAAAATGCGCTGGAAGCGGCCCAGGCCGCTGACGCCTTGCCGGACTGCGAGCTGCCGCCGGTGGAGATTCGCCCGCCAGTGAGGCCCGAACTGGGGGATTACGCATCGCCCGTCGCCCTGCAGCTGGCCCGTCGCATACGTCGCAGCCCCCTGGAAATCGCCCGGGCCATCGCGGACTATCTGCCGCCGGCGCCATTTCTCGCCGGCGTGGAGGTCGCCGCACCCGGGTTTCTGAATTTCCGGTTGCGCGAAGACTGGCTTTGTGCCCAGGTCAACGTTATTTTGCAGGAAGGAGCGTCGCTGGCCCGCCTGGATCGCGGCGCGGGACAGCGCGCCCTGGTCGAATTCGTCAGCGCCAACCCGACCGGGCCGCTGCACGTCGGCCGCAGTCGCGGCGCCATCGTCGGCGACGCGCTGGCGCGCCTGTTGCAGGCCGCCGGCTACGAGGTTGAACGGGAATACTATTTCAACAACGCCGGGCGCCAAATGCAAATGCTGGGCGCAAGCCTGCGCCTGCGCTATCTGCAGGCGCTGGGCCGGCCGGTGGAGCTGCCGCAGGATGACTTCTATCACGGCGACTATCTGGTGCAACTGGCGCAGGAGCTGCTGGCAACACGGGGCGAAGCTCTGGCCGGCGCCGACGACCGGACCTTTCGCCAACTGGCCGAAGGACGCATGTTCGACACCATCCGCGCCACCCTGGCGCGCATCGACGTCCGGCACGATCGCTTCTTCAACGAACACAGCCTTTACGAGAGCGGCGCCACTGAAGAGGTGCTGCAGGCCCTGCAGGACCGGGGCCAACTCTACAGCGCCGCGGTGTGGGAAGGCGCCGACGGGGAGGAAAGGGCCCGCGCCCGGGAGCGCGCGCCGGCCACCTGGTTCCGCGCCTCCCGCCATGGCATCGACAAGGACCACGTGCTCGTGCGCGGCGATGGCACGCCGACCTACACCCTGCCCGACATCGCCTATCACTGCGACAAGCTGGCGCGCGGCCATGACCTGGTCGTCAACATCCTCGGCGCCGACCACTACGTGCAACACCAGGTGGTGCGTGCGGCCCTGGACGCGCTGGGCAGGGACACGTCGCGCCTCCACGTCGTCATCCTGCAGTTCGTACGGCTGCTGCAGGGCGGGGTCGAAAGAAAAATGAGCACACGCAGCGGCGACTACGAGACGCTTGATGACCTCATCGACGAGACCGGGCCCGATGCCGTGCGGTATCTCCTGCTGGCCCGCAGCGCGGACGCGCGCCTCGATTTCGACCTCGATCTCGCCGTTGCGCAGAACAACGACAATCCCGTTTACTACATCCAGAACGCCCACGTGCGCTGCGCCGGCATCCGGCGCCGGGCCGCCGCGGCGGGTCTCGCCGATGACGCGGCAGACCTGACCCTGCTGGGCGCCGGCGAACGGCGTTTCCTGCGCAAGGCGCTGGAACTGCCGACCGTCATCGACCTGGCCGCCAGTGAACTGGAGCCGCACCGCATCGCCTTCTTCGCCCACGAACTGGCCGGTATCTTTCACCCGCTGTACGAGCACGCGCGCGTGCTGGGCGACGACGTGCCGCCGGGGCTGGCGGCCGCGCGCCTGCGTTTCTATCGCGCCGCGCAGCTGGTTTTTCGCCGCCTCCTCGGCCTGATGGGCATGAGCGCGCCGGAAACCATGTAGGCCGGAACGCCGGCAGGGAGCGCCGCATGAGCCTCAAACCCGACCACTGGATTCGCCGCATGGCGCTGGAAGAAGGGATGATCGAGCCCTTCGTCGACGGCCAGCGCCGCGCGGGCGTCATCAGTTACGGCCTGTCCTCCTACGGCTACGACATGCGCGTGGCGGACGAGTACAAGATCTTCACCAATGTTCGTTCGGTCATCGTCGACCCCAAGGACTTCGCCGACGCCTCCTTCGTCGATCACAAGGGCGCAAGTTGCCTGATTCCACCCAACTCCTTCGTGCTGGCGCGCAGCATGGAGTATTTCCGCATCCCGCGCCGCGTGCTGACGCTCTGCATCGGCAAGTCCACCTACGCCCGTTGCGGCCTGATCGTCAACGTGACGCCCTTTGAGCCGGAATGGGAGGGCTACGTCACGCTGGAGATCAGCAACACCACGCCCCTGCCCGCCCGCGTCTGGTCAAACGAGGGCATCGCCCAGGTCCTCTTTCTTGAGGCCGACGAGGAGTGCGAGGTCTCCTACGCGGACAAGCGTGGCAAGTACCAGCGCCAGGACCGCCTGACCTTGCCCAGGTTGTGACAGCCGGCTGACAGCCGCAGCCTTGCCTCAATACGGCCAGGGCGACACAGGCATCGGGCGTGGCGAGTTTGGTGGATTTCAGAAATTATTTTGAAGCGGGGGCGGGCGATTTGGTAAATCGCCCCTACACCGGATGCTGTAGGGGTAGCGAGGACGCAAGTCCGAAGCATCCCTGGAAAGGGGTAGCGAGGACGCAAGTCCGAAGCATCCCTGGAAAGGGGTAGCGAGGGCGTAAGCCCGAAGCACGCCAACGGCGCCATACCGTGTCCCGTAGGGGCGACATATCATGTCGCCCGCCGGCACAGCATGTCGCCGGGCGTGGCGAGTTCGGTGGATTTCAGAAATTGCCCGCGCCTGGAACCAGCCACAACGGTAGCGACGCCAATAACCGCACGATGACGCTCACCGCATCCAGTTCCTGTATCCAGTAAACCAGACACTCCCCAGGCATCGCCGTCATTGCCAGACCTGACCCGCAGGATGTACACTTGCGACAGGGTCGTTAGCTCAACTGGCAGAGCGTTTGACTTACATTCAAGAGGTTACAGGTTCGAGTCCTGTACGACCCATCCCTCCACCGCAGTCCGGAGCGAGGCCAATGGCAGGTGCCGGAGCGACGGCCCCTGATGCAGCGTGATGCGCTTCCGCCTGGTGTTGTTGCTGGCGGGCGCCCTGCTGGTAGCGGCGACGTGGGGCTATCCCCTGTGGCGACCGCTGCTCGTCGATGACGTGGTCAACGAAGCCTTCCCCGGCATGCGCGTGGAACTGTTCGATGAATTTCGTCGGCTGGGAACGGCCGAACAGGAAAGCTACCGGCAAATGGCGCGGGAGGACCCGGTCAGGGCGCTGGCCATGTTCGAGGCAGCGCTGCAGGTAAACGCGCCGGTCGAGGAAGCGCAGCAGGCGGCGGTCTCCCTGCTGGCCCAGGGGAGTTTCGTGCGCCTGGACCCACTTCACTGGGCCCAGGGCAACGCCCTGATCTACGCCCTGCCGGACGACAGTACGGTGCTGCGCCTGGAAAACTTTCGCGCCGCCAACGGCCCGGACCTGCGCGTCATGCTTTCCGCCAACCCGGCGCCGCGCAACCCAACCTCCCTCAACGAAGGGGGTCTGGCGCTGGATCTGGGCCGGCTCAAGGGCAATGTAGGCAACCAGAATTACGGCATTCCGGCCGGGATTGACCCCGGACTGTATAATAGTGTCGTGATCTATTGTCGCCGCTTTAACGTGGTGTTCAGTACGGCCACCCTGTGAGCCATCGTCGCAGCCACCGTCAGGCGGTCGGATGAGGATTTGAATGACAGTTGTTGATGCAGACCAGTCCCCGGCCAGGACGCAGGCGACCCGCTTTGCGCTGGACCCGGAGCACGGCGGCTTGCGCCTGGTCATGCTGCTGGGCTTCCTGGCGGTCTGGGCGCTGGTCTTTCTGGCGGGCCGGGCCCTGCTGGCCGTGGAAGCTGCGGTCATCATTTCGCTCGTGGCCGGTTTCGCTGCGGCCGCGCTGGCGGCCCGGCGCCTTGAAGGCTGGCTCCGGCAACGCTGGCCGAGCGGCCGCAGCGTCGCCGTTGCCGGGCGGCAAATCCTGTTGCTGCGGCGCGACAGGGAAGAGGAGGCGCTTGCTACCGATCAGGAGGTCAACGTACTGACCTGGTGCTTTCAAATCAGCCGCCGTTCGCGCGTGCCCAAAGGCTGGTACATGGTCGCCTGTGCCCTGGAACAGGACGAGCGTTACATTCCGGTCTACGCCTTTTTTGCTCCCGGGGATTTCGAGGCATTGACCAGGCGCCATCACTTCACAGAATTGCGGGGCCGCAAACAACGCCGGCAGGGCGGCGACCTGCGTCTTGCCGGGGAACAGAAGCGACTGCATGCCGCGGAACAGCTGCGCTGGATGCAGGGCGGTGAGATGAGCAGGGAAGACTTCACCGGTTTCCTGCGCTTCCTGCATGAGCGCTTCCCGGCCTGGATGCCTGAACTGGTTTAGCCCCTGACGGCGATGAAAGCTCCTGTGCCGCGGCTGATGTTGCGGGTCCTGCCGGTAGTTTTCTGCCTGATTTCAGGCCTGGGCGTCTCTGCCCAGCAATTCAGTCTCAGGCACTTCGAACCTGTTCTGGGCCGACTGGGCGCGGCCGAGCAACATACCTGGAGCTTCATCGCGACGTCCGGCAGCCTGCTGTCACTGGTCGCGCGCACTGTTGCCGGAGATCTCGATCCCCGCCTGGACCTGTATGGCATCGATGGTGCCCTCATCGCTTCCAGTGACGACGTGGACTGGCCGGTCAGCACGGATGCCGTCATTGAGGCCCTCACTCCGGGCCAGACGGGCAGGTACAGCGTCCGCGTCAGCAGTGTCGGCCAGGGAAGCGGCGACTATGAGTTGACCCTGCTGCAGGGTTGGTCGTCGCTTCACTGGAGCGCCGATTTCGCCAATACCGATGCCTGGAAAACCGGCACAACAGCCGCGGAATCCTACCTGAGTGAAGGGCGGGCCGTGCTCATTCTGGAGCCACCGGTGGAATCGCTGGTCATCACCAGGGCCCTGGAAATGCCCCGGCCGCCCTGGGGTTTGCACGCCGACATCACCGAGGTGGCCGGCAACCGGGGCTGGCGCGTGGGGATCATCACCGGCTGGCAAAATGCGCTGGAATGGAGCCGCTTTTCGGTGGACAACCAGGGGCGCTGGCAATTCCTCGTCAGGGCCGACGACGACGTCAGGGTGCTGCGCGAAAGGGCGCCGCATCCTGCCATTGGCGAGGGCGAAAAGCCAACCAGCATCGGCCTGGTCCACTACGGCGACGCCATCGAATTTTTCTACAACCGGCGGTCGCTGGGCAGGCTTGTGGAGGGCATACCCGGGGCATCCGGCGACGTCGGCCTGTACGCCGGCAGCGGCAGCGCCGGCGGCGGCCAGGTGACGGCGTGGTTCAGCGACCTGAGGCTCACGGTGCCCGCTGAAATCACGACCGGCGTCGTGCTGCCGGACCGGCTGCCCGGCGCGGAGCGACCTGCGATTCTGCGTCAGTTGCAGCGCCGCCGGCTCGTTCCCGCTGTCGGTCAACTTGACCTGAACGTGGGGGAAAGTTACGTCATCAGCAACCGGGCCGGCGTGAGCACCCTGCGCCTCGGGGGCCAGCGCCAGTTCAGTCGCTTTGCGCTGGGCACCAGCTTCGAGTTGCAACCCGGTTCCTGGGAACTTGCCGCCGGTTGCGGCCTGGTGCTGGAAAAGGAGGGAGAAGAGATCTATACCCTGGCGTGGCTGGATCACACCGGCAGCGCCGGCCTCTCCAGACGGGAAGGCGACAGCTTTGCGCCCGGCCCGGTCCGCAGCGACCTGGACTACGGCGAGGGGCCGCATCAACTGCTGGTGGTGGCGAACGGCGAGAAACTTTACTTTTACGCAGACCGGCAACTGGTCGGGCAGCAAGCCGTATCCCGGCCGGATGGGACCATCGGCAACGCGGCGCTCAGTTTTGGCAACGTTTCATCGAATTGTCGCTTCAGCGATACCTGGCTCTGGAGCTGGGGTGCAAACTGAGCCGCGCCGACGTCAGTCTTTCAGTTTCTCCAGCGCGCTCGCCCGCAGGGAATCCAGCCTCCGCGCCAGTTCGTCCTGACCCTGCTGCCGCAGCATGTCGGCGACCGCTGTCATGGCTTGCGGCAGGGACCTGCCAAATCGCGTCAGCCCTTCATCCAGCCTGGCCAGGGCCTCCTGCCGGCTGCGGGTGGCCAGCAATTCATTGACGAAGCGCAGTTCGGGGCGCATGTTCTTCTGCAGCAGGGACAGGATTTTCTGCTGAATGTCCTTCAGTCGGCTGCTGGCCTGGACGTCGGCGCGCCTTTCCGCTTCCTGAATATTGGCAGCCAGCAGGGCCATCAGGTTGGCATCGATCTGCGCCGCGTGCTCGCGCACGGCGCGTTCCGTATTGCCGCTGTCCATAATGGCCTGCAGGGTCGCTGCCGCCCGCCGCAGCGCTGCCTGAGACTGTGCGTCCGCCATGCGCGTCAACTCGCCCAGCCGGTCGCGCAGCGCTTCCAGGCTCGCGCGTTGCGGGCCCGACGCCTGGCCAATCCGCAGGGTCAGTTCCTGAAAGAAGGGGTAGTCCAGCGCCGGTCGCAGCAGCCCGACGAGCGCCTGTAACTGTTCCTCGTCCTGCGCCAGTTCCAGCGCCAGCTCCAGCAGGTCCCTGCGCTGCGGCCGTTCCCCCAGCGCCTGGATGCGCTTTGCCACGGCCGCCACGATCCTTTCGCGCGCTTCCGCCTCGGCCGTGAGCCGCCGGCCGAAACTGGAATGTCTGGCAGCCGCTTCCTGCACGGCGGCCAGGGAATTGACGAGCTGCTCCTGGCCCTCGCGCGCAGCCTGCCGCGTCATGACCAGCGCAGCCTGAAAGAAGGCGGCATCGATCGTCTCGTCATGCTGCCGCACCAGCGCGCGCAGCCGCTTCGGTTCTGCCTGCGCCAGTTGCTCCAGCAACCTGAAGCGGCTGCGTTGCTGCTCCATTTCATCCCGGCTGACGTCGTCGCCGGCCATGACCTGTTCGACCAGGCCCTGCATCGTCAGCGCCTGTTTCGGCTGGAACATGTAGCCGCGAAATTCATCCCTGGGGATGCTGGAGGTCAACTCCCGCAGCATGTCGCCCACGACCTGGTCGCGTTGCGGCCCCGAAAAATTCAGTTCCGGCGGCACGAAGGCGATCAGCAGTTCATTGTCCGCATCGTGGTAGAGCAATGGCGTGGGGAAGGCGCCCGCTGAACCACAGGCTGCGCAACTCACCCGGTTAAGTTGGCCGGAGAGCAGCGCCGCTCTCAACTGCGGTCGCCGCTTCACGTCGATCACGCGCTCGATACTGGCTTCGGCCGGCGCCTTGCAGGCCGGGCAGGCTATGGTCATGGTTCTCGGCATCATGGCTCCTGTTGTTCTGCAGCCGGTAACGGGCGCCGGGCCCCCGGATGGCGCGGCAGCGTGAAGTGAAAGGTGGACCCGCGTCCGGGCCGGCTCTCGACGCCGATCGTGCCGCCATGCGCCTGCACGATCGCCCGCGCCAGAAACAGGCCCAGACCGGTGCCCTGGGTTCGTTGACCCAGGGAATCATTGACGCGGTAGAAGCGTTCGAAAATCCGTTCCTGCTCGTCAGGGCTGATCCCGATGCCCTCGTCGCTTGCAAAGACGGTGACGTCCTCCCTGCCCGCCTGGCCGCCGACCTCGATCAGTCCACCTTCCGGCGCGTACTTGACGGCGTTGCCGAGCAGGTTGTCCAGCACCCGGCGCAACCGGGCCTCATCCGCGTCAATCACGGGAAAGCAATCCGGAAAGGCCAGCCGAAAGTCGTGCCCGCTGCCCTGCATCTGAAAGCGCTTCACGACGCGCTCTGCCAGCGCGGCCAGATCGACCGGGTTGAGGTCCAGTTGCATTTCCTGCGCCTGCAGACGGCTGGCTTCAAGCAGGTTGTCGATCAGCCCGTTCAGGCGGTCGGCCTCATCCTCGATGACTTCCAGCCCTTCACGGATTTCACCGGGGTCCCAGCTGGCATCCTCACGGCGCAGGGTGCCGGCATAGCCCTTGATCAACGCGACCGGCGTCTTGAGTTCGTGGGATACCCCGGACACGAAGGTGCTCTGCAATTCCTGCGCCCGGCGCAACCGGGTGACGTCACGCACGTTGGCGAAGACGTTGGCCAGCTGGCCGTCTTCAGCATGCAGTGGCACGTAGGTGATGGCGATCCCCAGCAACTCTCCATCCCGCCGCAGAATGTCGCCCTCGATGTATAGCGGGACCCTGGCATCCGGCCCGGACGCCGGCCAGCCGGCGGCCATCATTTCCAGCAGGTTGCCGGGCGAGACCGTGCTCCAGGCCAGGACCTCTTCCTCCGGCCGGCCGAGGGCTTCCGCCATGCTCCAGCCCGTCATCCGTTCCAGCGCCGGGTTGAGTTGTAACACCAGACGCTCGGCATCCAGGATCATCACGCCGTCCGCGCTGTGGGCGACGAAGGCGTTCAGACGCTGGCGCTCGCGGTCAATGTTTTCGTAAAGCCTGGCGTTGTGAACGGCGATGGCGGCGTGGTCCGCAAAGCTGCGCAGAATCTGCAGGTCGTCCGGTGTGATGGCGCCCAGGTAATCGCGGAAGACGATCAGGATGCCGACCGGTTCGCCGGCGATGACCAGCAGCATCGGGAAGAGCTGACGCATGCGCGGGTCCAGTTCGGCCGTCATGCGACGCAATGTCTCTTCCAGATCGCTGTATTCAAGCCCCTCGCTGATCCCGGCGACGAGCTCCTGCAACTGACTCTCCAGACGTGGAATGCGCGCGCTTTCGATGTTAAGCGTGGCGCGGACGCGATACTCACCCGTCGTCGCCTGGCGCAACGCGATCAGGCCCGGCCCCTCCCCGGCGACCATGGTCACGGATGCCTTGAGCACCAGGCTCAGCACCTCGGCCAGGTCCAGGCGCGAGGTCATCGCCCGAATGATCTCGAGCAACAGGTCCCGCTGACGTACGCGGTAGTCCGGCACCAGCAGCATGGGGCGATTGTAACGGCCACTGCCTGAGTCTCAAGTAGCCATTTGCGTCGGGGCTGACGCGCATTTCATGCTACCATTGCCTGCGAAGCGCAAGAGACGACATTTGAACATGATTCGACTGCCCGTCTGGCTGCGCAGCAATTCCTGGCTGCTGGTCGTTCCCCCCTTGCTGCTGGCAACCTTCCTCGCCGCCAGCCAGCTGGACAATCGCGCCTTTCACTACGATGAACTGGCGACCCTGTGGATCGTCGGCGGCAAGACACGCACTTTCCATAACCTGGAACAGATGTTGCAGACCATTGCCGAACTGTCCCAGGAACAGGCCATTGGCTGGCCCTTGCTGGTCTCTTTCTGGACGAGGGTTTTCGGCTGGAGCGAGCCGGCGCTGCGGGCCCTGCCGCTGTTTGCCGGATTGCTGGCCATGGCATGGACCTCGCGGATCGGACGCGAGTTGTTTGCTCCCGTTGCGGGTCTGGTCCCGGTCATTGTGCTGGCCACGTCGGGCTTTTTCGTCGGCTTTATGTGGTTCGCACGAACTTTCACCCTCGTGGCGCTTTGCACGACGGTCCTGTTGTGGTGTTACTGGCGCATTATGCCGGCCAGTCGACGCCACCGGCCAGTCCACGTCGTCGGCCTGCTGCTGGCGTCAGTGTGTCTGTGTTACACCCACTATTTCGCCATCCTCCTGCTTCCGGCAGTTGCCCTGTTTCACCTGCTTTTCGCCTGGCGCGGGCCAAACCGGTGGCTCCCGCCGGCAATCCTCGCCATCGCCGGCATGAGCGCAACACTTCAGTTGCCGTACTTTCTGGTGGGCCTGGAACACAGTCTCGGCGATGCCAATCTCAAGCTGAGCGTCATGAATACGCCGGAAGTGCTGGCGCAGTATCTGAATTATCTGGGGAACAACACCCTGAAGTTCCCGACCTTCGCGGGCTGGATGCTGCTCGCCCTGCTCGTCGGCCTTGTCGTTGCAGGGATACGCCGACGGCATTCCAGGCCAGTTGGGCCGGCGACCTTTCTGGTCTTCATTTACGCCGCTGCCTTTCTGCTGGCGCTGCTTGCCAATGAACTGACCCGCGTCATCGCCATAAGCCGCATTCGCTACCTGATGCCCCTGTGGCCGCTGACGGCGCTGTTAATCGGCCTGCTGGTCTGGCGGCAACGCCGGCACAGGTTTCACGTCGCCGAATGGCTGCTCGCCGGCATGATCGTTACCGGTCTGCACGCCATCAACCATCCCGAACTCAAATACAGTTTCAACTACCCCACCTATCGCGAGCGCATGCACGTGGTTCACCGCGCCGTCGCCGCTTCAGCCCGACAGGGTGACGTACTGCTGGCGGGTGAGACAATCGCAAACCTGGGGCCAGTTCGCGACTTTTACTTTCTGTCCCTGCCGCTTCCGGTTCTGTTTCAGGATCCGGCGCGGCCGGAGGCGCTACAGGCTGAAACGGGCCAACATTCACGCATCTGGCTTGTCAGGACTGCCACAGACAGCGTCGCATTCGGAGAACTGGCAGACTCGCTCGCTGAACGCATGCATTTCTGTGCAACCGGTGACCTGAAGGCCATTGTCCGGCTGGAACTCTACGCCCGTTCAGTTGACGACTGCCCGGCTGCCTGAACTGGCCGGTGTGCTTCAGGTCTCCCGCGGCGTCAGTGCTCCCCTGCCGCGCAGCAGCGCCGCCGCGCCCACCAGACTGACGTCCTGGCCCAGTTGCGCCATCTCAATGCGCAGGTCGCGCGTATAGCCACCGTAGATAACGTGGCGGCTGATCGTGTCCCGCATTGGCCGGAGCAGGGGCTCACCGATCTGGCTCATGCCGCCGCCGATCACCAGCATCTCGGGATTGAACAAATGCAGCAGGCTGGTCAGCCCCAGGCCGATCAGCGTTCCTGCGCGCTGAACCAGCGCCAGCGCCGGCGGGTCGCCCTGGAGCGCCGCCTGGCCCACCAGGGCTGCATCGACGCGGGTCAGGTCGCCGCCGGCCAGCGAGCGCAACAGCGTGGCCTCTCCGGCAGCGATGCGCTCGCGGGCCTGTTGCGCCAGAGCCGGGCCGGAGGCCTCGTCTTCCAGCCGGGTGGGACGACCGTTCACCAGCAGCATGGTGCTGCCAATCTCCAGCGCGAGGCCGCGATGTCCGAGGAGCAGGCGGCCGTCACTCAACACGCCGCCGCCGATACCCGTGCTGAGCGTTATGTAGATCGCATGGCGGCAGCCCCTGGCAGCCCCCAGCGCCACTTCCGCCAGCAGGGCAAGGTTGGCGTCCTTGCCCAACCTGACCGGCACGGCGAAGCGATCCTCCAGCAGCGCAGCCAGCGGTACGTGCTGCCAGTCCGGCAAATTGGGCGGCGCCAGCACGATGCCCCGGTAGGGGTCCAGCGGGCCGGGGGAGGCGATGCCGATGCCGGCCACCGGCAGGTCCTGCGGCCAGACTTCCTCGATCAGGGCTTCGATACGGCCCAGCACGGCCGCCTTCCCGTCGGCGGCGCGGGTCAGCGTTTCCCGGCGCGTCAGGATGTTGAGCGCTTCGTCCAGACAGGCGGCGCGGATGCGGGTCCCGCCCAGATCAACGCTGACGATCCGCATTGCACTTTCGTCCCGTCGCTTCGCCCTGGAGTGCTTGTCGCGCCTGTGACCGACGGCTACAATGATTCCGTACCGGGCAAAGGGAGCGCCATGGCCAGAATCACACCCTTGCGCCAGCAGTATCTGGACATCAAGGCCGACTATCCCGATTGTATCCTTTTCTTCCGTCTCGGTGACTTCTACGAGACCTTCGACGACGATGCGGAAGTGGCCGCTCGCGTACTGGACCTCACCCTGACCAGTCGCCCGACCAGCCCCGGCAACGAAGACAGCCGCATCCCCATGGCCGGAGTGCCCCATCATGCGCTGGAGAACTACATCGCCCGCCTGATTGACCAGGGCTATCACGTCGCCGTCTGCGACCAGGTCGGCGAGACGCCGGCGAAGGGCATCATCGAACGCCGCGTTTCGCGCGTCATCACGCCCGGCACGGTCATCGAACCCGAGTTGCTGGCCGATGACCGGCCCAGCTACCTGCTGGCGCTGTATCCGGAAGGCGATGCCGCCGTGGGCGCGTGGCAGTCCGCCGGCCTTGCCTGGGTAGACATCAGCACCGGAGAGTTCGCCGCGACTTCCCTGGCCGGTGAACATTGCGCCGTTCTGGTGCTGGAGGAACTGGCGCGCCTTGCTCCGCGTGAACTGCTGCTGCCGGAAAGCTGGGCGCAGCGGGGCATCACCCTGCCCGAGGGCATCCATCTCAGTCCGCTGCCGGACTGGCGCTTCGAATTCGGTGGCGCGCAGCAGATGCTCTGCAACCAGTTTGCCGCGAAAACCCTGGCCGGCTATGGCCTTGAGGGCAGGCCGCAGGCCGTCTGCGCGGCCGGCGCCATCCTGCACTATTTGCGCAACACGCGGCGCGAAAGCCTGGCGCGGCTAACCGGCATACGCGTCTACGAGACCTCGTCCTTCATGGTGCTGGATACCTTCACGCGCCGCAATCTGGAATTGACCGACACCCTGCGCGGCGGAGACCGCCGTGGCAGCCTGCTGGGGGTGCTGGACCGCACGGTAACGGCCATGGGCGCGCGCCGCCTGCGACAGTGGATCAGCCAGCCGCTGTTACAACCGGAGCGCATAACCGCGCGACTGGACGCCGTCGAGGCCCTGGTGGCCGACGCCGTGCGCCGCGAGGACCTGCAGGGCAGCCTGCGTCAGGTGGCGGACATCGAACGGCTCGCCAATCGCCTGCTGACAGGCCTTGCCGGTCCGCGCGACCTGCTGGCCCTGCGCGCCAGCCTGCTGGCCGTGCCGCGCCTGCGCGCGCTCATCAGCGGCCTGACGGCGCTGGAGCCACTGGTGGAGCGCCTCGATGCCTGTGAGCCGGCGACGGATGAAATCGCGCGCGCCCTGCAGGAGGAGGCGCCGGCCACGCTCAATGCCATCGGCGTCATCCGGCCCGGTTACTCCGGAGAACTGGATGCCGTGCTGGAGGCCACGCGCGAGGCCCGCGACTGGATCGCCGGCCTCGAGCAGGTGGAACGCGAGCGCACCGGCATCCCGCGCCTCAAGGTCGGCTTCAACAAGGTCTTCGGCTACTACCTTGAAGTCAGCAAGGCCTGGGAAGCCGGCGTGCCGCAGGAATACATCCGCAAGCAGACCCTGGTCAACGCCGAGCGCTACATCACGCCCGAACTCAAGGAATACGAAGCGAAGGTGCTCAGCGCCGAAGAACAGATTCTCGCGCTGGAGCGCCGCCTCTTCGATCAGCTCTGCGGCCGGCTGGCGGCGGACGTGCCCCGCATGACCGGCACGGCGCGGGCCATCGCGCATCTGGATGCCTTCGTCTCCCTGGCCGACGTGGCCGTGCGCGAGGGTTACTGCCGGCCGCAGATACGCGAAGACGGCGAGTTGCACATCCACGCCGGACGTCATCCGGTGGTCGAACGCATGCTGGCCCGGGGCCTGCACTTTACGCCCAACGACAGCGCCTTCGATGACCAGGCGCGCATCCACATCATCACCGGCCCCAACATGTCCGGCAAGTCGACCTACATTCGCCAGGTCGCTCTCATCACCCTGATGGCGCAGATCGGCAGTTTCGTCCCGGCTGACGACGCCGGCATCGGCCTGGTGGACCGCATCTTCGCGCGCATCGGCGCCCAGGACGAGATCCACGCCGGCCACAGCACCTTCATGGTCGAGATGGTCGAGACGGCGCGTATTCTGGCCGGCAGCAGCGAAAGCAGCCTGATCATTCTCGATGAGGTAGGCCGCGGCACCTCCACCTGGGATGGCCTCGCCATCGCCCGCGCCGTCATTGAATACATCCACAACAGTCCGCAACTCAACTGTCGCACGCTCTTCGCCACCCACTACCACGAACTGACGGCGCTGCCCCAGATCCTGCCCCGTACCCGTAACTTCAACGTCGCCGTCGCCGAGCAGGGCGAAGACATCGTCTTCCTGCACGAGTTGCTGCCCGGTGGCGCAGACCGCAGTTACGGCGTGCACGTGGCGCAGATCGCGGGAATGCCGCGACCGGTGGTGCAGCGGGCCAACGAGTTGCTGCGCCAGCTTGAGGCGGCGGACGAAATGCCGGCCCTGAACGGTCAGCACGCGACACAGGGCGACGTGTCACCTGAAGTCGATTCCACCGCCCCCTCCGTGCTGCAGCGGACCCTGCGCGATTTGCGCGTCGACGAGCTCAGCCCGTTGGAGGCGCTGACCAAACTTTACGCCCTGAAGCAACTGGCTGAAGCAGAAGGCGGGGAGGACAAGCTGTGACCCACATGGATCTTTGCACCGCGCGCTCGCTGGAGGCCGGCGAAACGCTCGTCGGCTCGGCGCCCTGGCGTCGCATCTGGCTGCTGCTTGAAGTCGACGCGCCCTGGGGCGCCCAGGCGCTGGCGGAAAGCGATTTGCCAACTGCCGTGCGCGAGCACGTTGAACGCTATCTGGCCGCCACGCCCGACGCGGGCATGCTGTTCATCCGTCAGCCGGATGCTCCCGCCGGTCTGCGCCTCTTCGTCGCCGTGGGCGATGCTGCCAGTCCGGCGCTCTATCGCTTCACCCTGGAACGCTACGAAGATCTGCTCTCCATGGATTTCGCCGCCCTGGTGGCGGGAGAACACCCGGAAAAGCGGGACGAACAGCCCCTGTATCTGGTTTGCACCCATGGCAAACGCGATCAATGCTGCGCCCTGGCCGGCATGCCCATGTTCGCGGCCATGCGCGAACTCGTCGCTGACCGCGTCTGGCGTTGCTCACATATCGGCGGCCATCGTTTCGCACCGACCATGCTCTTCCTGCCGGAAGGACTGTGCTACGGGCGCATGCCGCTGGCAGACGTCGCCCGCGTCGTCGCGGAACATCAGGCGGGCCGGCTGGAGCCCGGCTGGCTGCGTGGACGCTGCGCCTGGCCGGCGCCGGCGCAGGCCGCCGCGACGCTGCTCCGTCAGCGCAACGGGTTCAACGACATCGCCGGCCTGGAACTGCGTAACCTGCAGGAAGCAGGTCCGGAGCGTTGGGCAGTGACGTTCGACCTGTCAGGCGTGGCGCAGCACATGCGCATTCAACGGAACACGCGGCAGGGAGCATTTCGCAGCAGTTGCGTGGGCGACAAGGTCGCCACGGCGGTGGACTGGCAACTGCTGCCGGCCTGATCATTGATCGCAAGGGCCGGCGCCGGGGACGCCTGCCTGACTGGCGCCCACACCATCATTGACGTCGAACCGGATTCCGGCGATATAGAGCCAGAGCAATATACAGTCACATACGGCGCCCGCTACCAGTAGCGCTTTCTCCACGGCGGACGTAACCATAATATGGTGAGCGATCCCCCGCCTTAGGCGCCACCCCGGGTCGGGATTTCAGGATTGCTGCATTTGTCTGGCAGAAGCTTCAGGCCTGATCCGATACCGCCAGGGTGGGCGAGACGGCTGCAGGATCCGGCTCGGGAATCTGTGCCGCTTCCCTCGCAAGCAGACCCTCTGACACCAGCACCCGTTCGAAAGCGACGATCGCCACCTCCAGCATGTGCCGCTCCGGCTGCCGCGTGGTCAAATGCTGCAGCGCAAGGTTGGGCCGCACCAGCATTCTGACCAGCGGATTGTGAAAATTGCGCGCCGAAAACTGGATCACCTCGTAGGCGATACCGGCCAGCGCGGGAATCAGCACGACGCGCGACAGGATCAGCAGGGGCAGGGGCGGCCGGCCCAGCAGGGAGAAGACCAGTACGCTGACGAAGGCGACGGTCAGCAGAAAGGCCGTGCCACAGCGTGGATGCTCGATCGGGAAGCCCTCCACCACGTCCGGGCTGAGCTCGGCGCCGGCCTCCCAGGCGTTGATGGTCTTGTGCTCGGCGCCGTGGTAGCCGAAGAGCCGCCTCACGTCCGGGATGCGGCCGATGGCCCAGATGTAGCCGATCAGCAGGCTGATCTGGATCAACCCCTCGATCAGGTTCACGAGGAAGGCGGCGAAGCCGATCGGCGCCGTGCCATCCGGCGTCAGACCGAGCAGGTTGCCGATGCCGGCGGCGCCCAGCGTCGGCAGCAGAAAGAACAGGCCGGCGCCCAGCAGCAGGGACAGGGCGATCGTGGCCCAGCCGACCGGGCCGTTGAAATCAACATCCTCCTCGTCCCCGACGGCCACGTCCGCGGCCCACATCAGCGCCCGCGTCCCCAGCCCCAGCGCGTCCCACAGGCCAACCACGCCCCGCACAAATGGCGTTCGAATGATGCGGCCGCGATAGAGCCGTCGGCTCAGCGGCGTCTCGTGGACGACGATCTCCCCGTCGGCGTTGCGCACGGCCACCGCAGCGCTGTGCGCGCCGCGCATCATGACGCCCTCGATTACCGCCTGACCGCCGTAGTTGAAGGGGCGGCGCGGCCTACCTTGCTCCTGATCAGCCATCTCACTCCGCATGGGGGTAAACCATCAGCGCCATCTTACCACAGCGGCAGGTCAGACTTCCCGCGCCGGGCGAATGTCCTGCAGGTTCAGTTGCAGACGGGAGCGGCCGTTCCATCTGTTGCGCTCCGGCCTGAAGGCCAGGTCAACCAGTTCGGGCAGGCCGACCCCGCGTTCGCCGAGGCCAAAGCCAATCGCGTCCAGCGCACCTCCGGCGCCGGCAGTCAGCCGCAGCCTGAGGTGGGCGCCGCCCCGCCCGACGCGACGCCTGTCCCGCACGCGCGCCGCGCGCCACAGGAGCAGCGGTTGCGGGTTGCCGAAGCCGGTGGGCTCCAGCCGGTCAAGCTCATCCACCAGCGCCGGCGTCAACTGCGCCGGCCCGACTTCGGCGTCGATTTCCAGCGCCACCGGCACCGGCTGGTCGGGCAGCGCCTCTGCCGCCAGTCCCTCCAGACGACTCTGCAACACAGCCAGGTTGTCGTTGCTCACGGTAAAGCCGGCCGCCTGGGAATGCCCCCCGTGGCGCAGCAGCAGGTCCGCGCAGCGGTCCAGGGCATGGGTAATGTTGAAAGCCGGGATGCTGCGGCAGGAAGCGCGGCTCTCCTGCGGGCCGCGCGCCAGTATCACCGCCGGCCGCTGCCATTCCTCACACAGGCGACCCGCCACCAGCCCCACGATGCCAGGGGAGATGTCATCCCGGATGGCGAAAATCAACGGGCCGATCTCTCCGGCTTGCGCCAGTTCCCGACTGATATCTTCCCGGGCCGCCTGGGTCAGGGCCCTGCGCCGCTCGTTGAGTTCCTGCAGCCCGGCAGCCAGCTGAGCGGCTGCAACCGGGTCCTCCGTCAGCAGCAAACGGCAGGCGGGCATGGCGCTTGCCAGCCGTCCGGCAGCGTTGATGCGCGGCCCCAGTACAAAGGCCAGGTCGCGCGCCCGCACTTCACCGGGGGTCAGTCCGGCGACCTGCAGCAAGGCCCGCAGGCCCGGTCGGCGCGCCTCGTTGATGACGCGCAGTCCTGCGCGCACCAGCGCCCGGTTTTGCGGGTCTGCCAGATTGGCCAGGTCGGCGACGGTTCCAATAGCCACCAGGTCCAGCAACTCGCGCTCCTGCAGACCGGTTTCGCGCCTGTCGTTGCGCGCAGCGCGCAGCAGGGTCTGCGCCAGGCGAAAGGCCAGGCCGACGCCGGCCAGGTGGTCGGCGCCGCTGTCGCAACCGTCCTGTTTGGGGTTGATGACGGCAGTGGCCGGCGGCAGTTCAGCGCCGACCGAATGGTGGTCGGTGATGATGAAGTCCAGCCCGGCCGCGGCGCCGGCTGTCACCTCGTCAACGGCCCGAATGCCACAGTCGACGGTGATGACCAGGCCGGCGCCTTCGCGCGCCAGCCCCTCCAGCGCCGCCCGGTTCAGCCCGTAGCCCTCGCTCACGCGCTGCGGGATGTAGGGACGGACGCGCGCGCCGAGCGCGGCAAGGGTCTGCACCAGCAGCGCCGTGGCCGTGACGCCATCGGCATCAAAGTCGCCGTAGACGACGATGGCTTCTCCGCCGCGGATGGCCTGGCGAATGCGATTCACGGCAGCCGGCATGCCCTTCAGCGACCAGGGATCGACCCTGGCGCCCGGACCCTGCAGAAAGGCCAGGGCATCAGCGGGTGCAGCCAGTTGACGCCTGTGCAGGATTTGCGCCAGCAGGGGGCTGACGCCGCGATACTCATGTCGCTGTGCAGCGCTCAGCGGTCGCGCAACCAGCCATGGCGTCGACCCGGTCGTCATGTGGTTTCACCTCGAAGTCGTCAACGCGCCTGCCTTGTCGCTCGGGCCGGCGGAGTTTACCATGCGGGTCACGAAACGGAGAACGGAAGTCGCATGGCAGACGTCGTATTCATGGGAACGCCGGAGTTCGCCCTGCCCTCCCTGCGCGCCCTCATTGCGCGACACCGCGTCACCGGCGTCGTCACCATGCCCGACCGGCCGGCGGGGCGTGGCCTGGCGCCACGCTTCTCGCCGGTCAAGCAACTGGCGCTGGAGCACGGGCTGCCAGTGCTGCAGCCCCGCAGCCTGCGTCGCGATGATGCCATCGATGCGCTGGGCCGCTGGCGCGCGGACGTCTACGTCGTGGCCGCCTTTGGCCACATTTTGCCGCAGCGCGTGCTGGATATGCCGGCGCATGGGTCGCTGAACGTTCATGCCTCGCTCCTGCCCCGCTGGCGCGGCGCGGCGCCGATCCAGGCGGCCATTCGCGCCGGTGACACGCACAGCGGTATCAGCATCATGCTGATGGAGGCCGGCCTCGACAGCGGCCCGGTCCTGGCGCAGCAGGCCGTCAGGCTGGCGCCGGACGAGACCGCACAGAGCCTGCACGACCGCCTGGCCCTGCTGGGCGCCGCCCTGCTGTCAACCAGTCTGCCGGACTGGCTGGAAGGACGTCTGAGCGGGCAGGCGCAGGATGAAGCGCTGGTCACGCTGGCGCCGCAGTTGCGCAAGGAGGACGGTCGCATCGACTGGTCGCAACCGGCGCAAACAATCGAGCGTCAGATTCGCGCCTTCACGCCCTGGCCCGGCAGTTTCACCACCTGGGATGGTCGTCAGTTGAAGATACTTGAGGCTGCGATGGCTCCCGGGTCGGCAAAACCCGGCGCAGTCGTGGCCCGCGACGGGGACATCGCCATCGGGACCGGCGCGGGTCTGCTGTTGCCCCGGCGCCTGCAACTGGCGGGCCGTCGGGCCCAGGCCAGCGTCGACTTCCTGCGCGGCAGACGCGTGGTCATCGGGGCCGTGCTGGGCGCCGGGACTCAGTAACCGAGTACGTCCACCACGGAACGGACCGCCGCGGCGCTGTGCTCCAGCATGGCGCGTTCCTCGTCATTGAGCTGCATCTCGATGATGCGCTCCACGCCCTGCGCGCCCAGCACCGCCGGCACGCCGACGTACAGACCGGCAAGGCCGTATTCGCCGTTGAGCAAGACGGCGGAGGGGATCACCCGCTTCTGGTCGCGCAGGATCGCCTCGACCATCTCGACGGTGCCGGCGGATGGCGCGTAGAAGCCGCTGTAACCGAGCAGCCCCACGATCTCGCCGCCGCCATCGCGCGTGCGCTGGATGATGCCCTGCAGCGTCTCCTCGTCCATCAGTTCCCGCAGGGGAATGCCGGCGACCGAGGTGTGGCGCGGCAGCGGCACCATGGTATCGCCATGGCCGCCCAGCACCATGCCGTGGACGTCGCGCACACTGACACCCAGTTCCTGCGCGATGAAGCTCTTGAAACGCGCCGTGTCCAGCGCGCCGGCCTGGCCGATGACGCGCTGCGCCGGGAAGCCGCTTTCCTGCAGGACGACGTGACACATGGCGTCCAGCGGGTTGGAGACCACCAGCAGCACCGCAGCGGGCGAGAGCTCGGCCACGCGGCGCGTCACGTCGCCGACGATGGCCTGGTTGGTGCGCACCAGATCGTCCCGGCTCGGAAACTTGCCGGTTGCGGGGTCCTTGCGGCGCGGCACGCCGGCCGTGATGACGACCAGGTCCGAGTCGGCGGTGGGTTCGTAATCGCCGGAGCCGGAGAGCGAAATGTCGAAGTTCATCACCGGGCCGGCCTGGCCCAGGTCCAGCGCCTTGCCGCTGGCGGCGCCCTCGATGATGTCCACCAGCACCACGTCCGCCAGTTCCTTGCCCGCGATCCAGTGGGCGCAGGTCGCGCCGACGTTGCCCGCCCCGACGATGGTGACCTTGCTGCGTGCCATGCTCCCTCCGCCCTGCACATTCTCTGCCTGCTACAGGCGCGGCAGTATAGCACAGCCGGAATGCCCACTCCACGGCCACGTGTCTTGACTCAGCACCCCGGCACCGGCAAAATAGACGCGCCTGAAGCAGAAAGGATGACCGGTGACCAGCAAGCCCCCTGCCCTGACTTTGGCAACCGTGCTCGCCTTTGTGACCGGACTGGGCCTGACGCTGATGGTCGTCGGCGCGGCGCTGGGCGTCACCGGCAGCGGCGGCGGCAGCGACCTGGGCGTGCTCTTCGCCGCCGGCGCGGCGCTGTTCATCTGCGGTCTGATCGCCTGGTTCGCCGGCAATCGCCCCGATACCCGCTTCGACGACATCGACGAACCGCACTATCACGGTCACGACGACCACTGAACGTGAGCCTGCAGCGCCTGGCAATCAGTGACCGGCTCGACGGCCAGGTCGTGCTGTTTGACGGCATCCCCCTGTTGACCACCCTGCAAGATCCTCCGGGTGAAGTGCTGGCCGCCGGCCCCCTGCTGCTGCGCTACGGACTGGTCTGCCTTGAGACGCCGCAGCACTGCCTCGTGCCGGAACTGGTGGTCATGGAATATGGCGAGCAGTTGAACGGCGAGGCCGCTTGGGAATTCCTGCTGCGACACAGCAACTTGCACCCGCGCGCCGAGGTTTTCGGGCACCGTGACGACGGTAGCGAGGACCAGTTGCGCGTCAGCCGCCTGGACCTGGCGCAGGCACCCTGCGTGCTCGTCTGGCCCCAGGCCGCAGCTGACACCCTTCAGCCGCTGGCCCGCGTGACCGACATCGTTTGCAGCCAGCCGGATACCTTGCCGGCTCGCCCGCGACAGTACCTGTCCCTGCACGCCACCTTTGCGGACTGGCAGTGATGAACGCCACTGATCCCTCCCTGGACGGGGACTGGCCGGCAGACCATCGCTCGGGTTACGTGGCGGTGGTAGGACGGCCCAACACCGGCAAGTCCACGCTCGTCAACGCCATTCTCGGTCAGAAAATCGCCATCGTGTCGCCCCGGCCGCAGACCACACGCCGGCAGCAACTCGGCATCCTGACTGAAGAAAAGGCGCAAATCATCTTTGTTGATACGCCCGGCCTGCATCAGCCGCAACACCGCCTGGGACAGCACATGGTGCGCGCCGCGGCTGACGCCCTGCGCGACGCTGACGTCATTCTCTGGCTCATGGACGTGTCGCGGCCGCCCAACGCCGATGACCAGGCCATCGCCGCTCGACTCGGTCGGCGCCGGGGTGAGGCGCCTGTGGTGCTGGCGCTCAACAAGGCCGACCTGCTGAAGCAGCCGCCAGCTGTGGAAACCGGCGCCGCGCATCGATCCATGCTTGAACACGCCGCAGCCCCGACCATAAGCGCCCTGCAGCACAATGGCGTGCCGGAACTGGTGGGCCTGCTGCGCGACATGCTGCCGCCAGGGCCGCGCTACTTCCCGGCCGACCAGGTCAGTGAGGTCAATCTGCGCTTCATCGCCGCCGAGGTCGTGCGCGAAAAGGTCTTGCTGGCCACCAGTCAGGAGATCCCCCACGCCGTCGCCGTCGAGGTGGTGGAATACCGCGAACGCAGCGCGGAGCGCAGTTACATCCGCGCCAATTTGTACGTTGAGCGTAACTCGCAGAAGGGCATTCTGGTGGGCAAGGGCGGGCGGATGATCCGCGATCTGGGGCGCATGGCGCGGCTGGAACTGGAAGACATGCTGGAGACCAGGGTGTATCTGGAGCTGCAGGTGAAGGTACAACGGAACTGGCGCAGGGACGACGACTTCATGCGCCGCCTCGGCTTCCGCATCCCGCGGCGCAGGCGCTAGTCGCCCAGAAGGGCACGACTGGCCTCCGCGTCCGCGGCAATTTGCCGCACCAGCCCGTCCAGACTGTCGAATTTCCGCTCGTCGCGCAGCCGCTGCTCGAAGCTGACGTTCAGCCACTGGCCATAGATGTCGCGGTCGAAATCAAGAATAAAGGGCTCAACACTCAGGGTCGCACCGGCGAAGTGAGGGCGCCGGCCGACGTTGGTCGCGGCCACAAAACGTTCATCGCCCAGCCAGACGTAGCTGGCGTAGACCCCGTTGGCCGGGATGACCTGCTGCTGCCACAGGTCGATGTTGGCCGTGGGAAAGCCCATCTGGCGACCGCGGCCGGCGCCGCGCACGACCTCACCCCCCAGCACGTGGCTGCGGCCCAGCCAGCAGCGGGCGCGCCCTGTGTCGCCGGCTTCAAGCGCCTCGCGGATGGCCGTGCTGCTGATGCGGCCGGACTCGTCCTCCACCAGATCGTTGGTCAGCAGCCCAAAGCCCAGCTCCCTGCCCAGTTGGCGTAGTCGCTGGACGTTGCCCTCGCGTCGATGGCCGAGGGCAAAGTCACGGCCCACGGCCAGGGTCTGCATGTTCAGGCCGCTGCGCAGTCGGGCGCAGAATTCCCCTGCGCTGACCCGACGCAATTCATCGTCAAAAGCGAGTGTCAGGACCTCGTCAATGCCCTGCGCCCGCAGCAGATTCTCCTTTTCTGCGGGCCGGGTCAGGTAATAACGGCCGCTGAGACCGCGCAGGACGATGTCCGGATGCGGGAAAAAGGTGATGGCCACGGTCCTCAGCCCTGCCTGACGCGCCTGGTCAACCAGCCCGGCAATCAGTCGCTGATGACCCCGGTGCACGCCATCAAAGACGCCAATGGTCACCAGCGTCGCTTCCCTGCGGGAGCGCGCTGCCAGACCCGCCAACGACAGTGGCCCTGTCATGGCAAGGGAAACACCTTGCGCGGCTGCCAGTGAGATCCGTCGCGGGCGACAATCGCCAGCAGGGAACCCGTCGGGCCCGTCGCCTGGGCGAGCGCGACATCCGGGTCTTCGGCATCGCGCGGCACCGCCCTGCCCTGCAGCAAACGTTCCCGCGCGGCGGCATCCACGTAAACGGGCGGCAAACAGGGCATGGCCGCGAGCGGCGCAACGAGCAGCGAGCACCAGTTTTCCGTCGCCAGCACCTGCCGCGGAGTCAGCGCGTCCGCCAGGCGGAAGGCGCCGCTGGCAGTGCGCGTCAGGGCCGACAGATGCGCACCGGTGCCCAGGGCCTCGCCAAGATCATGCGCCAGGCTGCGCACGTAGGTGCCGGCGCTGCAGGTCAACTCCAGTGTGAAGCGCGGTGGCGACCAGTCGACGATTTCCAGTTCGTATATCGAGACCGGTCGGGGACGCCGTTCGACGCTTTTGCCGGCGCGGGCCAGTTCATAGAGTTTGCGCCCGCCCTGTTTGACGGCGCTGTACATCGGCGGCAGCTGCTCGATCTCACCCCTGAAGCGGCCCAGCGCCGCCTCAACCTGTTTCCGCGTCAGGTCCGAAGCGTCCCGTTCCTCAAGTACCCTGCCTTCCCGGTCAAGGGTATCGGTGCTGACGCCGGCCAGTACTTCTGCCCGGTAGCTTTTCTTGCCGCGCATGACGTATTCACTCAGCCGCGTGGCGGGCCCGACGCACAGGACCAGCACGCCCGTCGCCAAAGGGTCCAGCGTGCCGGCATGGCCCAGCTTGCGCAGTCGCAGACCACGGCGCAGCATGGCCACGGCGTCATGGCTGGTCATGCCCGCCGGTTTGTCGATATTCAGAAAGCCAAAGGCATTCATGAGTCGGTCGCAGGGTCACCCTGGCCGGCGGCCTCGTAAAGCAGGGGCAGCGCGCGGGCGCGAGCTTCCGCCAGCGACCCGGCGATGGTCGCGCCGGCCGCCTGGGCATGGCCGCCGCCGCCCAGCGCCTGGGCCACCCTGGCGACGTCCCAGGGCGGTTTGCTGCGTATGCTGATTGAGACCTGGCCGCCTGCCAGTTCGCGGAACACGACCGCTATACGGGCCCCCTCGACCCTGCGCAAATAGCTCGGCAGGTCGCCGTCTTCCCCGGACTTCAGCCCCGTACGAGCATAGTCTGCAAGCGAGATGTCCGCGGCTGCCACGCCCTTCTCCAGGCTCGCCGAGGGCAAGGCCTCCTGCCAGAGCTGTACTTCGCTCCAGGACTGACGCTCCAGCGTCCGGGCGACGACGTCGTACAGCGCGATGCCGGGTTTCATCAGTTCCAGGGCGACGCGCAATGTCTGTGCGGTCACGTTGCTGGTGCGAAAGCCGAGCGTATCGGTCACCAGGCCGGTCAAAAGTGGCCGGGCGACCTCTCCGGTCAGTGGCAACGACAGGGAGCGTAGCCAGTACCAGACCACTTCCGTGGACGCTGCTGCCTCCGGCATCACCAGCTGGATGTCACCGAAGCCGGTGTTGCTGATGTGGTGATCGAGATTGATGACCGTCCTGCAGCGCGCCCGCGCCTGCGCGCCAACCTGACCCACCCGGTCTTCGGCGTTGGCGTCCACCGTGATCAGCAGGTCACAGGGCGGGTCCGGCAGCGAGGCGTGGACATCCTGCGCGCGCGGCAGAAACTGCAGGAAGGCGGGCACGCCGCCGTCGACGGCGCACAGCACATCATGACCGGCGGCGCGCAGTGCGTTGCCAAGCCCCAGCAGCGACCCGATCGCGTCACCGTCCGGATCGACGTGGGTGACGACGAGAATGCGTTCGGCAGAAGCCAGGGTTGCGTTGGCGGCGGCGAAGTCAGGCTTGCGGGTCATCGGCTGCTTCAGGCGTTTCCGGCGGAATGTCCAGCTTGCTGATCAGCTCATCGATGTAGGCGCCCTGCTCCAGCAAAGCGTCCCAGTGAAAGTGCAGCTCCGGAACATTGCGCAGGCGCAGGCGCCGCCCGACCTGGCGCCGCAGGAAGCCGCCGGCGCGCGCCAGACCCGCCAGCACTTCAGGCGCCCGCTCCTCCTCGCCCAGGGCATTGACGTAGACGTCGGCGTAGAGCAACTCGGGGTCCAGCGTGACCTCGGTCACGGTGACGTTATGCAGGCGCGGATCGCGCACCTCGCGCAGCAGCAACTCTCCAAGGATGGCGCGCATGCGGCCCTCCACCCGCTGCTGACGGATGCTCATGAGGCGGCCTGACTGCCCCTCCGCACCACGTAAAACTCCAGCAGGTCGCCTTCCTGGAAATCGTTGTGGCGCTCCAGGCTGATGCCGCACTCAAAGCCGGCCCGCACCTCGCGCACGTCGTCCCGTACCCGCCTGAGAGAGCCGACGCGCAGGTCCTCGGCCAGTATGCGATCGTCGCGGATGACCCGCGCCCGCGCGTTGCGCTGCACCGTGCCCTCGCGCACGTAGCTGCCGGCGATGTTGCCCACTCGTGAATTGCTGAATACCTGACGAACTTCCGCCAGGCCCAGCGTTTCCTCGACGTCCTCCGGTTCCAGCATGCCATGCAGGGCCAGTTCGATGTCTTCCAGCAGGTTGTAGATGATGTTCCAGGTGCGAATGTCCACACCCTGCGAATCCGCCACGCGTCGCGCTGTGCCATCGACCTCGACGTTGAAGCCCACCACGATGGCGTTGGAGGCCGCCGCCAGGTTCACGTCGTTTTCACCGATGCTGCCGATATCCGCCGCCAGAATCCTGAGTTGAATGCCACCACGATTCTCGTCGGAAAGTTTCTCCAGCGATTCAAGAATGGGCTGCAGACTGCCCTGGTAATCCGCCTTCACGATCAGCGCCAGTTCCTGCGTGTCACCGCGACTGAAGCGCGCAAACACGTCATCCAGCGTCAGTGCATCCAGCCGGCCGCTGCCCTGTTGCTCATCCTCGCTGCGCTCCCGCAGCATCCGGCGCGCCGTCTTGTCGTTTTTCACCCATTCGAAACTGTCGCCTGGTTGCGGCAGTCCGCCCAGCCCCATCACCGCTACCGGGACTGAAGGCCCGGCGCTCCTGATGCGTCGATCGCCCTCGTCAAACATGGCCTTGACGCGGCCCGAGGTCTCGCCGGCGATCAGGGTGTCGCCCGGCTTCAACTGCCCGTTCAACACCAGCAGGGTCGCAATCACCCCGCGGGAGGGATCGACCTCCGCTTCCAGCACGACGCCCGCCGGCCTGGAAGACGGATTGGCGACGATTTCGTGCTCGTCAGCGGTGAGCAGAATGGCTTCCAGCAGATCGTCGATTCCCTCACCCGAAATACCGGAGACCGGCTCAACCATCGTGGAGCCATCCCAGCTGACCGGCACCAGGTCCGCTTCTGCCAGTTGCTGGTGTACCTGTTCCAGATTGGCGCCGGGTAAATCCATCTTGGTGACGGCGACCACGATGGGCACGTTGGCGGCGCGCGCGTGGCTGATGGCCTCACGCGTGGTGGGCATGATGCCATCGTCGGCGGCGACGACCAGAATGGCGACGTCGGCGCCATGCGCACCGCGGGCGCGCATGGCCGTGAACGCCTCATGACCGGGCGTATCCAGAAAGGTGATCAGGCGCTCGCCGTGGCGCGCGCGATAGGCGCCGATGTGCTGGGTGATGCCGCCGGCTTCACCCTCCGCGACGCGAGTCTTGCGAATGGTATCCAGCAGCGTCGTCTTGCCATGGTCCACGTGACCCAGAATGGTCACGATGGGGGGGCGTCGCTGCAGGTCTTCCGGCTTCTCGGCGACGTAAATCTGACGCCATTGCTGCGCCTGGGCCGCTTCTTCCCGTTCGACCTGCTCCGCCAGGCTGGTCTGCGACACAGCCTCAATGTCAAATTCCGCGCAGACAATGGCGGCCGTGTCGAAGTCGATTTCCTGGTTGATGGAGGCCACGATGCCGTTGGCAATGAGGACCTTCATCACCTCGATGACGATGATGTCGATCGAGTCCGCCAGTTCGCGTACGGTCAGGCTGTCCGGCAGGACGATGACGCGTTGTTCCTCTGCCATACACTTCCTCCCTTGTCCGCGGAGACCGGCCAGGAACTCCCCGTCATTACCGGCCCGCTACATTGTCGTGGTCCGTCCGGCACCATCCCGAGTCGGACTCATGGTTCAGGGCTTGCCCGCAGCAGTTGCTGACGGTCCCCGTCCGTAAGTTCCGCGGACAGGGCGCGGGCCAGGGCCGGGCCCCTGGCGGCTTGCTCCCAGCAACTGTCCTGAGCGCACAAATAGGCCCCGCGTCCCTCCGCCTTGCCGCCAGGGTCTATCAGCAGACCGCCCTCCCGGCTGACAATGCGGGTTAGCGAGCGTTTGTCCTGTTTACTGCGACACACGACACAACTGCGTTGTGGCCGGTGCCGGGGACGGGCGCCCCTGCGGCGAGCCATTCCCTGTCCTGCCTAATCCAGATAGTCATCCCACTCGTCGCGGCCGCGGCCCTTTTTGCGCCGCCGCACCGCAACGACCTCTCCCAGTTCTTCATCGAAGACCAGCTGACGCCGCTTTCTGCGGCTTTCGCGGCGCTTGCGTTCCTCGTCCTGCTCGCTCAGGACCTCGTCCAGTTCGATTTCCGGCTCTTCAGGTTCTTCCTCTTCCTCAAATTCAGGTTCCGGCCGCAGCCGGCGGAACACCTTCCTGGCCGGTTTCTGCTGCTCCTGTTCCGGCGCGGGCGCCTGCTCGTCCGCAAAGACAGCCTCGGCCTCGGCCACCTCCACCTCCGCCGGCGTCTCGTCCCCGTCCGGACCGTCGGCAACGGCCGCACCGTCCGCCGTGACAGCATCCGCCGGCGCGGCATCTTCAGCGGCGCCCGCCTCGCCTTCCCCTGCGGCCGCCAGAGCCGCGGGGTCAGGGATTTTCATGTTTTCGTAGGCAGCCAGGATTTGCGCCAGGGAAGTTTCCGGCGCCTCAAAGCGGCGCAACAGGGAGGCGTCGCGCAGCAGACAGCGCCACATGACCTCGCCCACGGTCTCGAAAGGCTGCAACGCCTCCATGACCTCATCCGGCAGCTCAAGGGCATCCACAGAGACCTGGAACACGTCTTCCGGCAGGGTCTCACGCGCGGCGTTGATCTCCGCCATACGCCGGGCCCGTTTGGCCTCACGCATGACCAGCAATCGACTTTCGGCCATGTCGGCAAAACGGCCCAGAGCGGCGTACTCCTCGGGCATGATCATGCGGCCCTCGTTCTTGCGGGCCATGATGCGACCGGCCTCGGTGCAGAGCTCGGGATGCTGGGTTGCCAGCTCGTCAAGGGGCGCAGCGTGCATCAGTTCCAGCGCCTCACCGACCGATTCCGACACGCTCTTGATGTCGATGCGCCAGCCGGTCAGTTTGGCCGCCAGACGCGCGTTCTGTCCCTCGCGTCCGATCGCCAGCGACAGCTGGTCGTCCGGCACGATCACCAGCGCCGTACGTCCGCTGTCAATGTCATCATCCAGATACACGCCATTGACGCGCGCCGGACTGAGCGCCTTGGCGATGAAGTCGCGCTGTTCCGGCACCCATTCGATGACGTCGATCTTCTCTTCGTGCAGTTCCCGTACGATGTTCTGGATGCGCATGCCGCGCATGCCGACGCAGGCGCCTACCGGGTCGATGCCTTCCTGCAGCGCCGCCACCGCCACCTTGGAGCGATAGCCCGCCTCGCGCGCGATGGTCTTGATCTCCACCTGGCCGTTGTAGATTTCGGGCACTTCGTATTCCAGCAGGCGCCGCAGCATGTTGCGATGTCCGCGACTCACGATGATTTGCGGGCCGCTGTTGCTGCGCCGCACCTCCAGCACGTAGGTGCGCACCTTGTCATGCGGGCGGTAACGCTCACCCGGGATTTGCTGCGAGCGGGGCATGATGGCCTCGCCGCGCCCAAGGCTGAGCGTGATCATGTGCGCGTTGGTACTCTGTACCGTGCCGGTGATGAGGTCGCCTTCGCGCTCCAGATACTCCTCGTAGAGCAGGTTGCGCTCGGCCTCGCGAATCTTCTGCAAAATGACCTGCTTGGCAGTCATCGCGGCGATGCGGCCAAAGTTGCGCGTCGTGCGCTGCACCTTGACCATGACGACGTCGCCCTCGACGGCCTCGGGCTCGTAGAAGCGCGCGTTCTCCAGGTCGACCTCGGTCGCCTCGTTCAGCACCATGTCGACCACTTCCTTTTCGACAAAGATGCGCGGCCGTCCCGTTTTGGGGTCGATGTCGGCCTCTACCTGCTGCGCTTCACTGGCCCCCGTATCGCGCCGGTAGGCCAGCACCAGGGCGGACTGCAGCGCCTCCAGCACGACGTCCTGCGGCAGTTCCCGCATTTCAGTAATTTCATTGAAGGCAACTTCAAATTCGCTTCTCATGACCCGCACCCTGACCCTGTTCCCTGCCGCCTGACTGCCGGCAGGGCAATCCCGTTGCCGGCATTTTTCGTTACAGCATAACAACAGAAGTGGGGCGACATCCCCACTTCCCTGGCGAACCTACCACAAATTCCTCCCTGACGCAAGACAAACGCCGCCAAATTCCTGCCTGCGCTCAGGCGCCCCCGTCCTGCTGCTCCGCCAGCGGCAGCGGAAAGGCCGGGAAGCCCAGGATGCGGCCACTGCCGCTATCCGCCAGCCACACGTCACCCTGCGCGTCAACCACGATACCCCCGACCACCCCGATGCGGCTGCCAACCGGATTGTCGCCGCCGGCGGCGCCGAAGGAGCCCTGGCAGTTGCCGGCGGTATCCAGCACCAGCACCCGCCCGCTGTCCGGATCGCCGACGTAAAGCAGGTCACGCGGGACGTCCAGCGCCAGATAGGGCCGGTTGCCGCGGTCGCCGTACCAGGCGTCCAGCAAAAACTGCCGCTGGAAATTGCCATCTTTACTGAAAACCACGATGCGCCGGTTCCAGGCATCGGCGACGAAGAGGCGGCCGTCAGGATGCAGGGCGAGACCGCTGGGTTCGTCCAGCTCCCCCGGGCCGTCGCCGCCCCGGCCGATGTCCCGCTGCCAGGTCCCGTCCGTCGCGTAAACGCGGATGCGCTTGTTGCCCGTATCCGCGACGTACACCAGCCCGTCGCCGGTCAACGCGAGGTCGCGCGGGCCCCACAGTCCGTCCAGCGGTTCCTGGCCGGCGCCCAGGCCGAAGAGCGCGGGTTCGCCCCAGGCGCGCAGTCCCGCGCCATCGGCGGCCAGCGCCTGAATCCGGTAGTTCCAGGTGTCGGCAATATACAGGTCGCCATTCGCGGCGAAGCGCAGACCGCCAGGCCGCTCGAGAGCCACGCCCGCATCTGGCCGCGGCAGCGTGTCGAGGAAGCTGCCGTCCCGCGCAAAGAGCGAGACCCGGTTGTTGCCCTCCTCGACCACGGCTAGGCCGCCATCAGGGGCCAGCGCCAGGCCAATGGGCCGCAGCAGTTGACCGGGCTGACTGCCCTGGCTGCCGATGATGCTGTGCGCCGGCAGGTCCTGCCAGTTCTCGTTGCACAGGGCGCCGGGCAGGGCGACAGGGTCTGTGTCACTCGCGCCACCGCCCGCCCTCAGGTCCTGGATGCGCCCGGCGATGTCCTTGCGCACAAACAGGCTCATACGGTCCGCAACCGGCCATTGCTCCAGGCTGTAGTTGCGCCCCGCCAGCGCGCCATATGCGCTGTAGTCGCGCGCCCACCAGATATTGAAGACCGCCTGCCGCAGGGCCGCTGCGTCGTGACTGGCCCCGCTGAAATCCAGCAACCTGGCGATGCGCGCTGCATCCAGGCCGAAGTACTCCTGCATCGGCCACCACATGCGGATGAAGTCATAACGGTGGAAGCGATTGCCCAGCAGGGGCTCGAAAACGCCCAGATTGCCGGCGCCCGCGACCACCGCGTCGACCTCGTTGATGGCCTGCTGCGAAGGACTGTTGCCCACGTAGCGCGCATTGCTGAAGTTGCGGAAGTACCAGCTGTAGGGCCAGGAGACGAGGTCGTCGTAGGCGAAGGCCAGGCTACGGCCACCGGCCAGCCGCATGCTCGTCTCCTCAAGTTGCCGCAGCACGGTCTTGACCGCCGGCGCGGCATGCGCGTAGACCAGATACTCCGTCGCCAGGTCATGGTTCACGAAGGAAGCCCGCAGGGCCGTTCTGGTGGTGACCAGGGCCAGCAAAAGCAGTATGGACAAGGCGAACAACTGCCTGAAATGTCGCCAGCCGTGGCGTTGACCCAGACGATACAGGGCGACCAGCACCATGCCGCTGATGGCGACCACGCCCAGCCAGCGGCCGCTGCGCGCCAGCTGCTCCTGCGCAAGGCCGGCAAAGACTTCGCCGGCGCCCCACAGGGGCTGCAGCACCTGGAACAGCGTCAGGGCCAGCAGGGGAAAGAGCAGCAGCGCCGGCCAGCCGCCGCGCTTAAGTCGTTCAACGTCCAGCCTGTCCAGAATGCGCCCGAAGTACCAGGCCGTCAGCAAAATCAGCGGCAGCGTCAGATGCGTGGTGAGCCAGGGCATCTTTTCGCCGGCGATGGTATAGCCGAAGAGCGACAGCACCGCCCACCAGGCCAGCAGCCACAGGAATGGCAGGCCTCGCAGGGAGGCCGCCGGCCCGGTCGTTGCCGCCTTGTCGACCGCTGCAACCTGGTGACTTGCGGGCTCCCGCAAATGGCGTCGCCAGAAGATGCCCGTCCCGGCGGCCATGGCCAGCGCGCTGCCGAGGACGGGCAGGAACTCATAGACCGGCAGGAGCAGGCCGACGTAGTAATACTGTGGCTGACTGCCGCGCCGCACCCCCTGCTGCTCGAGCCAGTACCCCAGGCTGCCAACCAGGCCTGTCGCCAGGCCGTTCAGGTTGGTGAACATCGTCGTGAAAAAGAAGGCGAAGACGGCGTAAAAGAGCAGCGCGCAGGGCAGCCAGCGGCGCCAGTTCCAGGCCAGGCCGAGGCCAATGGAAATGGCCGCCAGCGGCAACAGGGCCAGCGCGGCCCGGGTTATGCCTTCCGGCGAATAATCGGTCGCCCTGGCGCCGGTCAGGGTGATCAGCAGCGGCGCCGCCCAGGGCAGGATCAGCGTGCCGATCACGATGATCAGGTCGAGTTCCGGGTAGCGCTTCAGCGAAGACCACCAGCCCTGACGTCTGCCGGCCAGCAAGAGCAGCAACACGATCAGCGCCAGTAGCCAGGCCAGGACCAGGGGCAATTGCCGGGTAACCGCGCCGGCCTCCGTTTCCGGTTCCTCCGGGACCAGCGGGTTGGCAACTTCTTCCCGCAACTGCGGCGTGCTGTGAGACAGGGACTCAACCAGCGTCAATCCACCGCAGACGACCAGCGCCAGCGCGACAATGATTAACAGGTCGCGCCGGTTGCGCGTCACAGCGCTGCGGCCGCCATGGCGCACCAGGGGCCACAACAGACCGGCCAGTAAACCGCCCGCCAACAGCGTCAGACCCACCAGGAGGGTGCGCGCTTCAATGGCCTGCCACCAGCCGGACTGAGCCGCCGCGGCCAGCGCCGTTTGCAGGGGCACAATGGTCAGCAATACGACCAGCCCCAGGGCGGCCAAGGAGCCGGCCAGCAGGGCGACAAGCAACAGGCTGAAGACCCTGCGTCCCGGCACACGCCGGCGGGTTTGCGCCAGACGCGCCAGCCAGTAGAGGAAGAGGTAACTGCCCACAATGGCGATGTAAATGAAGGCCGTTTCCTTGGAGCCCAGGTTGCCGATCAGGGCGATGGACGCCAGCAGTAACCAGTGCAGCCGGCGGCGCGCGCCGGCCGGCCCGTTCAGGTACATCAGTACGGCATAAATCAGCAGCAGGGCAAAGAAGATGGAGGGCGTGTCGTGGCGGATATAGCGATGGTAGTAAAGCGTGACGGGCGAGATGAGCAGGAGGGTGGAGGCCAGCAGGGAGGCGTTGCGCCCGAGCCAGGGTCGAAACAGCGCCGGCATGAGCACCACCAGGACCCCCAGCACAGCGGTGTAGATGCGCGCCGTGAAGTCGCTGTCTCCGAAGAGAAAGTAGAAAAACGCGGTCGCATGGAACAGTACCGGCCCGTGCATCAGCGGCGTGTGCTGGAAGGAGCCGTCCCGGTAAAGATTGTAGGCAAACTGGGTATGCAGACTCTCGTCATGGCTCATCACCCGCTCGCCCAGCAGCCAGAAACGGGTGACGAGCGCCAGCGCCAGGATCAACGCATACAACCACAGTTCCCGCTGTGAAAAGTGCCTGAACAGACCGGCCCTCGTCATGGCGCCGCGTGCTCCGTGACGCCCGCCTGGTCAGGATTGCCGCTTTCATCCTCGCGCAGCCAGAGCACCAGACGGTCCGCAGCGGCAACCGGCAAGTCGCCAGGCAGATGGCGACCGGCCAGGGAGCGATTTTCAGCGGAATCGTCCCGCCTGAAGAGGGCGAAGTCCTGGCCGACCCACGATCCCGACCCGGACGGCGGCCTGGCTGACCCGGGCAGCAACAGGATGTCCGTCTCCGTTACTTCCCGGACACTGCCGATAAATTGCAGACGGGCGTAATCCCGCAGCAACCAGCGCAGCAGATCTCTGTGTTCGGTCTGTACCTGTATCCCGGGAGCGGCAAACGCGCCGTGCCGGCGGAAGCTCAGGTCTTTCAGACTGTCCTGCAGCAATCTGACCTCCGGCGCCGTGACTGAAGCGCGCCACAGGCCGTCCGCCACCGCAGCGCGGTGTACGACCGTCGACCAGCCGCCGCCCAGGGACAGGGCCGCCATGAACAACGCCAGACCCCACACGACGCCGCGCAGCAGCTCCGGCCACTGATAGCGCAGCAGAAGTATCAGCAGGGCCGGCAGCAAAACCACCAGGACGGCGAACAACCAGGGTGGAGCGGCTTCATGGCGCAGATACAGCTGGCCGTAAAAGCTGAACAGCGCCAGCGCGGCCAGGCAGATGGCGACGATCAGGGCGTTTGACCACGCCGGCCAGAAGATCTGTCTCCGGCCGGGACCGGCCAGGTCGGCGAGCAGGCTACCGGCCATCCCCGCCAGCGGCATGACCAGCCACAGCGCGTGCGCGGCTGCGGCGCCGCGCCAGAGCAGGAGCGACACCAGGGCCGCTACCAGCCAGAATGTCAGAAAGCGGTCAACGTCGTCCGCCCGGGAACGGCGCCTCAACCACAGCCAGACGATGCCCGCCATCAAAATGAAAGGCTCAAAGACCAGAACAAGCTGCAGTTTCTGCAGCAGAGGCGCCGCCAGTTGCGAAACCAGGGTTGTCGTCTGTCCGGCGCCCGCAACCGGTCCGGCAGGCAACGATGAATCCGGTAGCGGGCTGACAAAACCGGCCAGCGTGGCATACAGCAAGTCCCCCGGCGCCGCCAGGCCGCGTGGATGTAACATGAACAGCGTCGCGATCAGGAACAGCGACAGCAGGGCCAGCGGCAGCGTCGTCGCCACAGGCCACGCCCGCAGCCGGGAACGCAGTCCGGCCAGTACCTTGCCCAGGGAAACGCCATCACGGCGACGCCACCTGGCGAGCAGCAGGGCAATCACGACCTGCAGGATCAGCAGCGGGCCGCCCGCTTCACTGAGGAAAACCAGAATCGCCAATATGCATGACGCCAGAATGGCATGGCTCGCGCGCCTGGTCTGCGCATGGCGCCGCACACCCCACAGGCAAAGCGTCAGCAGCAGCAGAGACATGACGACGGCTTCGGACTGGCGCGATGCCATGAGCAGGAGCGGAGACGCGGCCAGCGCCAGGCAGACGGCGATGCTGCGTTCACGTCCCAATACATCCCGGAGTAACAGGGGGGTAAGCGGCAACATGGCCCCGATCAGGGCGACCGGCAGGCGCGCCGTGAACCCGGCAGCGCCAAACAGGGTGAACAGAATCGACTGCAGGGCGAAGAGCAGCGGGCTTGCCGGCGCCGCCGCGCCAGGCGCCGGCTGCGGGTTCAGCAGGTTCCACGCGGCAATCGCCTGCATCGCCTCCCGCTCATCCAGAGGAATTCGGTCAAGCGCCGCCAGTCGCAGCAGGAGCCCCAGCACGGTCACTGCCGCCAGCGCGATCGCTGCCGCCGGCAGCGCCGGCGCCTCCCGTTGCCTGTCAGCCCGGCGTTCAGACCCCTGAAGCAGTCCCTGCGCAGTCACGACCGATTTGCGTCCCGTTGCGACTCATCGGCCAGGAAGACGTGATAGAAACGGCTCTCCCCTGATTCGCAGGGGACAGCGTAGGCGGCGCGGAATTTGGCTTCACCGGCATCGCCGTATTTCATTCGTTCGCTCTCGCCGAAAAACACGTACTCGATGTCATAACGGTCGATGATGCCGGTCGCCTCATCCAGGCTGAGACCTTGATACAGCCGGTCCAGGTCCGCGGCGCGATTGCCGCGCAGCGTGTTCCAGGCGGCGCCGCGCCACTGTCGCTGGTGGCCCTCCCAGTTCAGCACAACCGGCATGCCGGTCAGCGTGCCGACGCGCCCGTAGCGATTATCGTATGACGAACCATAAGCTTCGGCAACCACCGGTTGGGCCTCCCCAACCAGTTCCTCAAGACAGCGGATCGCCGCGTAATCGTCGTGATGGATGAAGCCCGGCCCGCCGTCCAGGGTCAGCGGCGCGGGCTCTTCGGCATGCAGTCGACCGGTCTCGACCAGTGCGCGCGTGTAAACGCCGGCCAGCGGATAGCTCAGGCCAGGCAAAATGGCGCAGAGCGCAAGGGCTCCTGCAGCATGCCGCAGCGTTCGTTGCGGCAGCTCCAGCCGGAATGCCCCGACCGCCCAGGCGGCTGCCACGCTGAAAAGCAACCAGGCGTGATAGTAAAACTTGAAGATGGTATTGGAACGCGAACTGAAGACGTCCTGCAAAAACAGGAATTCCGGCACCAGCACCAGCAGCAGGCCCGTCCCGGTCAGCAACAATGCGAAAGCGCTGCCGGCGCCAGGCTGTGCGCCTTCGCTGTCTGTGCCGGCTGGTGACCGGCGCGGGAAGAGCCGGGCCAGCACCAGACCCAGGCCGCCGCAAAGCGCCAGCAGGACCGGCAGTCCGGCGACACGGCGCGTCAACAGGGCCGGCACCAGGGTTGCCGGATCGCCGCGGAACTGCAGCCAGGTCTGCAAGGAAGTTGCATCGCCCTGCAGGCGGGAGCCGATCAGCGCCATCACGACGATCAACACAAGGATTGCCGGCGGCACAAGGACTGTCACGCCGGCAAGCAGGCGCCGGTTCTGGCTGGCGCCGGCCCGCCGCCATTCAAGCAGCAACCAGGCCCCCAGAATGAGCGTGAAGGGCGCGAACACCAGGAATAGCTGGCGCAGGCTGGATGGATGTTGCAGGTTCGGCAGCAGACCGCCAGCCTGGGAACGGAAGCTCATGAAAAAGGGCAGGTAACACAGCGCTCCCACCAGGGCCAAACGCAGTCCAAACCAGGCGGCGGCCGTCAGGTCCGCCCGGCGCAGTCTGCCATCGCCATTGACCAGCAGGCGCCGCAAACCCTCCGCTGCCGTCAGCAACAGCAGGCAGAGCGGGCCGTCCCAGGCGTTCAGGAACATCACGCCCCCGACCGCCAGGCCGCAGGGCAGCACCATGGCGGGGCCCGGGCCGCGTGGTGACAGGACGAGCGCCAGGGCCAGACCCGTCACCAGCAGGACGAAAGGCAGGGCCAGGACGTGCGGGTGGACATCAGCCAGCAAATAGCTGAAGGCCGGAAACTCGCTAATGACGTTTATCGGCGCCAGACTGCCATCCAGATTTCTGTCGGTCAGCACGCGGCTGGCCCGGAACCACCACCAGAAATCCCAGTTGGCAAGATCTACGGGGATTTGGGTTCCCGCCGGGAATACCCTGGCGGCCAGCCGGGTATGCTGCCCCCAAAACGCAAACCAGGAGTCGGACGCCAAGCCGGCTTGCCAGGGGAACTCGATCAGGGGCAGTTGCCAGTTGCCGATGACCGTGACGAAGCCGGCGGCGAGCAGCCCGCTGCGCCATCCACCCCGTCCCCTGCGGGTGCGCGCCAGATTGCCGGCGACGCCATAGGCCGTCAGGGCCCCCAGCGCGAAGAGCAGGGAGATGCCCAGGTTGAAGGCCACGGTGCTGCCGCTGCCGCTCAGTGTCGCCGGCATGGCAAGCAATACGTAGCCGAAGTAGTAGTAGCTGATGGCGTGGCCGGAAAACCACGGGTCGGCCGGCGGGAAAATGGCGCTGCGCTGCGTGGCGCTGAGAAAGGCCAGTTCCATCGGCTTTTCGGTCCCGTGCAGGGCGGGGTTGTGCGCCCGCAGCAGTGCCATCGCCAGCAGGGCAAGCAGGAACAGAATCTCGGCGATCAGGATGAAGCGGCGGTTGCTGCGCCACCAGGCGCCTGGGTCGAATGCCTGCCGGCAGCGCATGAACAGTGCCACTGAACACCCCGCCAGAATCAGCCATGCGAGCAGCATGCTGCCCGGCGCATTGGTCAGAAACCCCAGGCTGGTGCCCAGCCAGAAGATGAATCCGGTCAGCAGCAGCCCCAGCGCCCGCGCCAGCGTGTAGCCGCTGTCCGGCAACGACCGCAACATGCGCAAAACGAGCGGCAGGACCGCCGCGCCGGCAAGGCCGGTCAGCGCCCACCAGCTGAAAACGGACCAGCCTTCGCGCAATAGCCAGTCGAGGATCACAATGCCTCTGCCTGAACTTCGTAAATCGTCGCCTGTCTCCGCTTGAAGACCCGCCGCAACCTGCCTTGCCCCACCATCTCCTCAAACTTTGCCAGGCCTTCCGCCGGATACCACGCGCGTTCCAGCCCGCTCACGATCACATAGCGCACGTCATGGAAGCGCAACATCTGCCACGCGACGTCGCTGTCCGTGGTGCTGTACAGGCCGTTGATATTGGCGCGGCGCTGGTCGATGAACAGACTTTGCTGCGGCAGCGTGCGTTGCTGCGTCTGGTGAAAGCGCCAGCCAAGAATGGAAGGCAGACCGGTGTAGATGGACACGCGCCCACCCCAGCGATACTCGCCGCCATGGGCTTCGAGAATGACCGGCGCGCCCTCCACCTCCTCCTGCAACCAGCGGATCAGGGCATGGTCATCCGCCAGAATCAGTTCCTCGCCGTTTTCATGGTGCAGGGCCCGCTTCATGTAGGCCATGCCATCCAGCGTGAACCCGACTTCAGGCACCATGCGGTCCAGCGCGCGCGCCGGCGTGGCGAGCAAGGGATACAGCGCCGCCATGAAGACCAGCAGCGCAGCAGGCACAACCCAGCAAATGCGCAGCAGCGACGGCCATTTGGACATACCGGAAAATAACCAGGCAACGGCCAGACCACCGGCAACGCTCAGCAGCAACCACGCCTGAATGTAAAACTTGAAGACCGTGTTCTGGCGGCCAATATCACCGTCCAGCACAACGAATTCAACGCCCAGCGACAGCGCCAGGGCCAGGGCAGCCAGCCCGAATGCCAGTTGCAGGCCGCGATTCTGGCCCGGCCGGATGATCAACACGACGCACCACAACAGCATGGGCAGGACCGGCAGGGCGACCTGCCAGCCGCTCACAGCCAGGAACAGCGCCAGCGCCAGAACCGCCAGAACGACCGTGCCCGCCGCGGTAATCAGTCTGCCCTGGCCGCGCAGCTGGATCACCCGCGTTGCGCGAAACCAGCGCGCCGTATCCCACAACAGCAGCGAAATCAACAGGAACACAAACAGGCCGTGGATGTCCAGCCAGGCCCAGAGTGGCGTACGTCCCCCCTGCCACAGACGCAGGCTGTTGTAGCCGGTCGCGTACCAGTGGCTGTAGGGCAGCACGAAGAGAACGCCCGCCACCAGGAATGCGGCCAGGCGACCAAACAGGACTTTCAGCGAGTCCAGGGTGAATTGTCGCCGGGCCAGCCACCAGGCGCCGGTCAGTCCTGCCAGCCCCAGCGCGGTGAAGGTGGGCCAGTCCCAGGTGTTGGTGGCGCGCAGTATGCCGGCGGCCAGCGCGCCCAGGGCCAGGGCCAGCCAGCGCCGGGCCCTGCTGCGCCGCTCGCGGCCGGCGGCGCGCACTTCATGGACGACGAAGAGCATGACAAACAGTTGCAGCGGCATGGCAATCATGTGCGCATGCAGATCGCCGTACAGGAAGGTAAACCAGGGCATCTCGGTGATGGCGTTGCCGCCCACGCCCGGCGCCTCGGCCAGCACGCGCGTGGGCGCCCAGTACCAGCGATGGCTGGCTACCGGCAGCGCCTCCCCGGCCAGCCAGCGGCCGGCCCCCTGCAACAGGCCCGACCACAGCGATTGCGCATGATGAAACTCGTAACGCAGGCGGTCAGCGAGGAAATTGGCCTGGGCCGCTTCCAGCAACTGCTGACGCTCGGCAGATAGCGGCATCACCCCCTGTTCCAGCGCGAATTCCTCCAGCAGGAAATCCGCCAGGCCCTGTGGCGGTTCATGGCCGCCCAGGGTGGCCAGTCCATTGCCGAACACGCGCAGGGTGTCCAGGTTGCCCAAAACGACCGCCAGCAGCAGGGCAGCCAGACCCGCCACCCAGGGGTTGACCTTTCTGCCCCCTGCTGCCGGCAATTCCGGTTTGCCCGCCGCCCTGCCGCGCTGTACCAGATTGAAGGCCACCGCGAAGGCCCCTGTGCCGGTCAGCGCAAACAGGGTCGGCACGATCAGGTTGTAGGCGATCGCCGGCTGGATGCCGGTGAGCAAAACCGGCGCCCCGACCAGCACATAGCCAAAGTAGTAGTAATTGAGGTAGCCGCCCGCGTACCAGGGATCGTAGGGCGGGAAGCTGCTGCTGCGCAGAACGGCGTTGAAATAGGCGAAGTCCATCGGCTTTTCGCCGCCGAACCAGGTGTGCCACAGGTCCGGATTGCTGCTGCGCACCAGCAGGAAGCCCAGCAAGAGCGTCAGAAAAAGCAACTCGTATGCCAGCAGGGAGCGCCAGTGCCGGCGCAGCCAGGGGCGCCAGCCTGGCTCGCTGCGCCGCAACAGGATGACGCCGGCTGAAAGGACCAGCGCCAGCAGCAGCAGGATGCCACCGCCGCGCCACAGTGGCAATCCAGTGCTGCCGCCGGCCCAGGCCAGCCAGGAGACCAGCAGCAGGCCGGCGAGGCGGGCGCAACAGAATCCCCGATCACGAAGCGTGGGGAACAGGGAATACAGCCAGGGCCAGGCAGCCAGGCCAAAGGCCGCCAGCGCCAGCCACCAGCCGGCGACGGTGAGCAGGGGCTGGCGGTTGAGCGGGCTGTCGCTGTCGAAGCGCTCGCTCCAGCCGCCCTCAGCAGCCAGTTGCTGCCGTCGCGCGTCATCCAGCAGCAACCAGGACGGCTGCCTGTGCGCAGTCAGGGTGTCCCTGCGCAGGGTATCGACCAGCGTCGTGTCGCAGCCGCCGGCGCCCGGCGCGAGATAGTGCTGCGGGCAGTTTGCCACCGGGGCGTGGCGTCTCTCGGCCAGCGTGCGCAGCGGCGGCTCGCGCAACAACGCTGCGGTCGCCGCCGGGTCGTAATCCGCACGCTTCGCAAAGACGAACACGGCCGGATGGTCGTAGACGTGAAAGGCTTCCTCAGGCTCGAATTCGTTCAGCCAGGCGGGACTGTCCCGGGTGGGCAGATGCTGGTCGGACAGGCGCAACGGGCCCAGTTCGAAGCTTTCATCGAACTGCGCGACCAGTTCGTAGCCCAGTTCTTCGGCAAACAGCGCTTCGTAGTAATGCGTACTCAATGGCCAGCGCAAGGGGTTGCGCATCTTCGAGTCGTAGAAGCGATTGCTGCTGATGGTCAGGTAATCGCTGTCGTTCAGTCCATTGATCAACCTTGACCGCAGCAACTCGTCGTCCTCGGCGGACATCCCCAGGTCCACGCCGAGGATGAGCCCGTTCCAGGCGTTGCGCCCGTTGCACTGGCTCGCATGCAGGAGCCCGGGCGGCGGATCGTCCGCCAGGGCAACGCCTGGCGGCAGGGTGCAGACCTGGTAGGGAATCGAATCATCCCAGACCCCTTCATGGGCCACCACCGACCCCCCGGTCAGCACCGGCCCGCCTTCCAGCACCTCGAAAGTGAAGAGCAATTCCTGGCCGGCCGTCACCGGCAGCGGGGGTTCAAGCGGCAATTCCCGGGCATCGCCAAGGACGTGCCCGGCCAGGGAAAGGTCCGCGCTGAGTGTGGCCCCGGTCAGCGTTTGGCCGCTGACAACGTCCACCAGGCCGATCCTGACTGTTTCGCTTTCCGGGTCCGACAGCGGGTCCCCCAGGTGCGGTATCAACACCCTGTCAACCAGACCGTCAGCCGTGGCCCGGACGACCTGGCTGAAGGACCGGCCCGTTTCATGGCGGCTGGCCCGCGCGCGCAGGTCACCGTGGAAGCCCCGGTTGAGCACGGGAATGTTGATGAGCGGCGCGGCGCCGGCCTCCGTTTCCAGCGGCAGGGCAAAATCGCCGGGCGCCCGCTCCCAAAACCAGTGGCTGGCCTGCACGCGCGTCAACTGGTGACGATAGATGTTGCTGAACATAAGGGCCCACAGAATGCTGCCCAGCAGTACGGAAGCAGCGATCAGGGAAGCCAGTAAACGCGCCCTGCCGGCAGCGCCGGCGAGCCAGCGCCACAAACACCAGGCCGCCAGCAGCGCCAGTGCCGGATAAAGCGGCAGGAAATAGCGCATACTGGTCACGAAACCGCCACCCAGCAGGGCGAAGTAGCCGAGCACCCAGGTGACGGGCAACAGGCTGCGCCACGCGACCTCGCGCCGCCGCAGCAACCGGCCTGCGGCCCACAGCGTGGCGACGAGGGCCGCAAGCCCGAAAGCCGGCCCCAGCCCCCAGAGGACGATGCTGTTGAGCGGGAAGAGCCAGGGGGCGCGCGCCAGCCATTGCCAGGTCGGCGGGGATTCGACAAGGCCCCTGCTGGCGTAGTGCAACTCGCCCAGATTGGCAAGCCAGCGTGGATTGGGCGCCAGACCGAAAAAGCCCGGCCCGCTGAAGGCGTAGGGATTGAAGATGCGAAAGGCCAGCAGCGTCAGGGCGCCGGCCAGCAACAGACCGGGGCCGGCCTCACCGGCCAGTTCCCGCAGCGATGCCCCCCGGCGCCAGCCGACCAGGGCCCGGGGCAATACAGCCGCTACGAGCAGGCCGGCCAGCAAAACGACGTTGATGCGGCTGGCGACGGCGCAGCCAAGAACAAGGCCGAAGAGTGCGTAGTCCGTCAGTCGCCCCCGCCGCTGTACCCGCGCGGCGAACAGCAGGCCCAGCGCGCAGAACAGGTTGGTGATGGCATCCACCGTACCGAAGTGCGCCTGCTGGATGGAGAACACCGTCACGCTGTACAGGGCTGCCGCCAGTAGCGCCGGTCGGCGGTCGTACAGGGTCACGCCGATCAGGTACACCACCAGCACGACGGCCGTCTCCGCCAGCGCCGACAGGGAGCGCCAGACCAGGTGCAGTCCGTAAAAGCTGCTGTGTGTCCCGTCACCGGTCAGTTGCGCCAGCTGGTCGCCGGTCGCCCGCGCCAGAAAGAGCGGCAGCGTGCCATAGACGTAGAGGCCCTTGCCGACGTTGTGAGGATTAAGCGTCGAGCAACTGCTGTCAAAATATGCCCCCCTGCCGGCGCCTTGCGGATAGCGCTCCTGACAAAGGGCGAGTTGCGCAGCGCGCGCCTCTTCTCCCGCTGCCGTGGATTGCAGGGGGCCGCCGATTGAAGCGACGACGTCGGTCAGAAAGCGCTCGTCGGGGTGCAGGAAGGTGTAGTCGTCCCAGTTCTGCCCGGTGAAGCGGAACCAGCCCCCGATGAGCAACAGACACAGCAGGATTGCGCCTGCAAGCAGTCCACTGTGCCGTCCTGGCCTGGTGAACCAACGCTTCACAACCCGGGCCGTCCCCTGTTGTCCATCCTGACACCCGACGCATTCTACACGACTGAGCGTCGCAATCAGGGATTGTCGTCCTCCAGCTGTTTCAGCAGTGCCTCACCCTGTGGCGGCGCGCGGTAGAGCAGAAACTCATGGTGTTCAAGCTCGCTGTGGCGGCGCTGCACCTGCCCGTCCGGGAAGCGCTCCCGCAGGATTGCCAGCGCCTCCTCATCGGCCGGAGCGAGGAAAAACAGCAGTCCGCGCTGTGGATCAAGCCGGTAGGGGCCGGCGCGGTCTACAGCCCCCTTCAGGGCCTGGGCCAGATTGGCGCTGTCGGCAAAGGCGTTCGGCCATTCCATGAGTCCGGCTTCCATGGCGACGGCGCGATGATCCCACCAGTGAGGCCAGGCGATGATGAAGGCGTTGCCCGGCGCGTCGGTCACGGCGACAAAGGCCGCCAGCACCTTGCCGGCCGTCACGTAGGGATACGTCGCCAGTTCCCATGCCCGCAGGTTGTCATTGAAATAGCGCCGCTGACTGCTGTTCCAGGCGCCGGCGAGCACCAGCAGCACCAGGCCGGCTGCACAAATCTGTCCCGCCCGTCCACGCAAATGATGCCGCAGCAACTCCACCAACTGCACAAGGGGTGTGGCCGCGAGCACAAACACGGCGGGCAAGGCGCCGCTGGCGCGCGTATGGCTGGGGTTTTCAAGCGGGAAAGACAGGGCCAGCGCCGATGGCAACAGCATCACCAGCAGCATTAGCGGCACGAGCAGCAGTTGCACACTTCGCCCCCGCTGGACGCGCCGGCCCCAGGCGACCAGACCCAGCAGGAACAGCGCCCCCGTCCAGGGATCAAGCGCCGGACGGCCGGGAGCCCCGCTGAACCAGGAGATATCTCCCTTCCAGTTGAACATCAACAGGACGTCGCGCAGGTTTGTCGCAAGCTGCCCGGCCGTTTCCGCAACGCCGGCCGCCAGCTCCTGCAGCCGGTCTTCAGTGCCCTCCCGCGCGGCTTCATCGCCCAGGATCCGGCTGGTGGTTCGATGCCAGAATTCCTGCGGCGCTTCCAGCGCGTAACCGCCCAGCGGGACAAACGCGGCGAAGGCCACGATGACCAGGGCGGCGAGGTTGCGCACCAGCGCCAGTCGCTGCCCGGAGGCACGAAAGAGCAGGGCCGGCGCGGCGGCGGCCACCACCACCAGCGGCAACATGCGGGTCGCCTGATAGGTGTAGAAACCGAAGCCGATCACCAGGCCGGCTGCCAGAAAGTCTGCGCGCCGGTTATGGCGCAGCGCCCGCCACAGGAAAAGCAGCAACAGGGCGGCCACCGCGGTGGTCAGGACGATGCGCAGTCCCATGCGGCTGAGAATGACGTGCCAGTAACTGACGGCGACCAGGGCGCCCGCCAGCCAGCCGGTCAGCCGGCCGGCGCGCCCGCCGACGATGCCTCGCGCGGCCCAGGCGATCAGCAGCACGGCCACGATCCCTTCCAGGGCCGTCAGCAGCTTCAGCGTGTAAAAATTGAAGCCGAGCCCCGGCAACTGCGCCAGCAGGGCCATGGCATACATCTGAAAGGGTTCGCGTCCGCCGATGTTGGCAAAGAACACGTTGTATTCGCCCTGGCTGACCCGCCAGGCGTCACGGATTTTCTCGACGTGATCGCTGGACATTTCCGGCATGACGCTGTCCAGCTGCCACAAGCGCATGCCGGCGGCCGGCAGCAGCAGCAGCGCAAGCAGCAGCAGTTCCCGTCGCTGCCAGCGAATCTTCCGGAGCCGGGCAGGTATAGCCCGTAACAGGACTGCCGGCGCCGGAGTGCGTGGCGACAAGGCGTGCAACCAGAGTCCAATACTCAGCAGCCATGCGACCAGACCTGGCAGGGTGAAATGGTTGCCGGCCGTGAAGCGCCAGGCCAGCACGCTGCACAGGGCCGCCAACAGCGCGACTTTCCCTCTCCCTGCGTTTCCCCCCGGCGGGAGACCCCGGGAAGTCTCTGCCGCCGGCAGGTTGCGTTCACGTTCCACGCAGCGGGGCCAGGGATAACGAAGGTCCGCCAGCAACCACAGCGCCATGCCAGGCAGCAGCAACAGCGCTCCCCTGGCCAGCAGGGCCGGCTCCTGGCGCCAGGGATCGGGCACCAGGACGTGGCTGCCCCACAGCACCAGCAGGAGGGCAAACAGTCTCATCACAAGGCCCGGCCCGGCGCCGGCAAGCAACTGACGCGGGACCGTCAGTGCCGGGGTCAGCGCCGGTCGCCTGGTTCTCGCATGGCGTTCCGGCGCGGCCGGCCTGGCGCGCAGGACAAGTCGCAAACCGGCCAGCGTGCGGCGGGGTTCACGCAGCATCCGGCCGCACAACTGCGCCAGTGTCAACGCCTCCAGAGTCCCGGACTGCCGGTCTGGCTCCGACGTCACAGTGGTTTGCACGCCTTGAGGGCGATGTTGACCGTCCTGCGTCCCGCCGGCTCTTCCGGCCGGTTGTGGCGGTCGCACCACTCCAGCAGCCGCAGCGCCAGGCGCAGGGCATGTTGCGGGCCGCCATCCTCGCGCGCCGGGCGGGAGCGGTCCAGCGCGCTGCTCAACGCTTGCGGCAGCAACCCGGTTTCCAGCAGTGGCTTGCCCAGCCCGTAGAGCAGAAAATGGCTGAAAGGCAGGGCGTGATGCGTCAGACTGCGTTCTGCCTCGACCCGCAGGCCGGCCGCCAGGACGCGTTCGCGCAACTGTTGGCGGGTGTAGAGCCGCTCGTGATTGGCCCATATGCCGGCCAGCGGCCCGCGGCCAATGTGGACGCCAAACAGCGTTTCCAGAGTCTTGTTGACCGGGTCCCAGGCGAATGGATAGTCCGCGTTGGGCACGGTGATGGCCATGACCCCGCCGGGTTTAAGCACGCGCAGACACTCGCGCAGCACCGCAACGTCGTCCGCCACGTGTTCCAGCAGTTCCGCCAGAATGATGGCGTCCACGCTGTTGGCGGCCAGCGGCAGGGCCACGGCATCCACGCGACCCGGCAGCAAACGCGGCAGCCGGCCCGTCTGGCGCTGCGCCACCTGCAATACGCTGCGGTCCAGGTCGAAGCCCAGCAGGCGGCACTCGCTAACCTGACGCAGCAGGTTCAGATAAAACCCGCGGCCGCAGGGCAAATCCAGCACCAGGCTGTCGGCATGCAATGGAATCCAGTCAAACACCGTGCGCACGCGCCGGCGGAAGGACATGTCCGCCTCATGGCGCAGCAGCCGGTCGATCCTGCGCGGATCAACGTATGGCGTGCCGGCGGAAAAGTCGCTCATAGCGGTCCACAGTATCCCGAAAACAGAAGGCCTGCTCAATCTCCGCGCGGGGGCGCCGGAAGCGCCCGGGATCCTGCAGGACAGTCACCAGGGTCGCGGCGATGGAGCGCCAGTCGCCGACCCTTGCCAGGCGGCCCATACCGGTCAGCTGCACCGGCACGCGACCGCCCGGGGTGTCCGTCATCACCACCGGCGTGCCGCACAACATCGCTTCCACCTGCACCAGGCCGAAACAATCGGAATCGCTGGGCAGCGCCAGCACGTCGCAGGCGGCATAATAGTTGGCCATGGCCTGCATGCCGTGCAATACGCCCAGGAACGTGACCCTGTCCTGCCAGCGTTGCAACAGGTCGGCGTGGCGCGCCAGGGTGTTCTCGTAGGCAACCTTGTGTTGCCCCGCAAAGATCACGCGGGCGTGAGGGAATTCTGCCGTGACCAGCTCCAGCGCGCGCAGCAGCAGGTCCGGCCGTTTCTCCTCAACAAAGCGCCCGGCAAAGCCGATTAGCGGCCCGCCCGCAGGCGCCCATTCTGCCCGCAACCTGGCCACTGCCTCCCCGTCCGGTGCGGGCATGCGGACCGGCGGCGCAATCGCCGTGACCTTGTCGCGGTAACCCGCCAGCCAGCTCGAATGACCGGCATAGTCTTCGTTGTGGGTGACGAGGCGGGCGGCCCGTTGTGCCAGCACGCTGTAAAAGCGATACATCAGGGCGCCAATCAAGCGGTTCTTCGCGCCGGCGGGCAGAATCAGGTCGCCGTGGTGGGTCGCCACGACGGCGCGCCCGCTGAGCAACGAGACCAGCGCCAGCGGCAGTGTTTCCAGCATGGGCAGGTTGGCCCAGATGACGTCATGGCGCAGCGCCAGCCGGAGCGCCGCCCAGGGCCAGGCGGGCATGATCATGCCGCGGCTGATGGCGAAAGGCAGGGTCTGCAGGCGCACGATGCGCACGCCGTTCTGCACCTCCCCGTGACGCGGCAGCGAGGCATTGAAACGCGCCGTCAACACCGTAACCTCGTGCCCGCGTCGCGCCAGTTCCTCGGCAATCCGCTGAACGTAGATGGTCAGTCCGGTCGGATGCGGGTGATAGTAGAGCAGGGAGACCAGAATCTTCAGCCTGCGACTTTCATCGCCAGTCGCCGTCATGGTCCTCCTTTCGTAACCTGAATTCCTCCAGGCTTCGCATCAGGCCGGCGGGCGTCACGCGCTCAACGATCAGACCGAGGCAGCCGGTAAGGGTGTACATCAGCAGGTTGATGGCGTGAATCGTGATCGCCATGGACACGTTGGGCGCGTCCAGTGGCGAACCATAACCGCCGGCCGCCAGCGCCAGCATGATGGACCACTCGTAGATGCCGATGTTGCCCGGCACCGCCGGCAGCGCGATGACCAGGGCGGCCGCCACAATACAGAGCGCCGCCACAGCCAGATCGGCCTCGTCATAAAACGCCAGCATAACCAGACCGGCTGCCAACAGGGAAATCAGCCAGCCGACCAGCGTCCACGCCAGTACCTGCAACAGAAGGCCAGGCCGGATCAATGGCTGGAACCCGTCGAGCAAGGCTTCCAGCCAGGCCTTCAGGGGCAGCCGTCGCACTGGCCGTGGCCAGGGCAGGGCCAGCGCGGCCCCGAGCAGACGATGCGCCCATTCGCGCTTCCTGGCCAGCGTATACAAGGCGACCGCCAGGACCGGCAAGGCAAGAAACATGAGCCGCGCCACATCACGGTATTGATCGTCGGCCTGGGGGATGGCGCTCAGCGCAGCTGCCAGCAAAACCAGAACGGCCAGGGTATCCAGCATGCGTTCCAGCACAACGCTGCCCGCCGTTTGCATGGAGGAAATGCCGGGCCGCACCAGCCAGATGCGCGCCAGTTCGCCCAGACGCAAGGGCAGGAATGCGTTCGCCAGATAGGAAATGTTCAGTATGTGAAAGGCGCGCGCCACCGGAAGCCCAAAGACAAGCAGGGCGCGCCAGCGCAGGGCGCGGATGAATTGCCCGATGAGAAGCAGGAGAAAGGCCGGCAGCAACCAGCCGTAACGGGCGCTGCGCAGGGATTCAGCCAGCTGCGAGAGGTCCAGTTGGGCGACCAGCGCGCCGGTCGCCAGCAGGCTGATCAGCAATCCTGGCAAGCCAATGCGCCAACGTTTCACAGTCACTCCCGGATGTCGCTGCGGCTCCATGGTACCGAACAGGCTTCGAAGTACAATGCACAGTGGGAGTGGCGAGTTTGGTGGATTTCAGAAATTGCCCGCGCCTGGAACCAGCCACAACGGTAGCGACGCCAATAACCGCACGATGACGCTCACCGCATCCGGTTCCTGTATCCGGTAAACTGGACACTCCCTGCACAGTAGCGATCTTGACAGCCGGCCCGGCCCTGCCTATACTGCTGCCACGCCTGCGGGTGTAGCTCAGTTGGTAGAGCACTTGCTTCCCAAGCAAGGTGTCACGGGTTCGAGTCCCGTTACCCGCTCTGCAGGATGCGCCCGCCGCCCGGGGCGCGTTTTTCATGCAGGGCGAGCGGCGGAAGAACAACCGGGGCGGATGAGGAGAGCACCGTGGCAGAGTTTGCGATTGAAGCGCAGCCGCGCAGCATGACCGGCAAGAAAGTGCGCCGCCTGCGCGGCGAGGGCCTGATTCCCGGCATCGTGTACGGGCCGTCCATGGAACCGGTCAGCGTCCAGCTTCCCGAGCGCCCGCTGGAAATCCTGCTCATGCAGGCCGGCGGCACCAACCTGATTGACGTCACGATTGGCGCAGAAACCCATACCGTGCTGGTGCGTGACGTGCAGCGCCATGTCCTGCGCGACAACATTTTGCACGTAGATTTCTTCGCCCTGCGTATGGACCAACTGATCTCAACCGACGTCTTCCTGCGCTTCAGCGGTGAAAGCCCGGCCGTCGCTGCCGGTCAGGGCATCCTGATCACGGGGCCGGGTAGCCTGACGATCGAGACCCTGCCCATGCACCTGCGCAACGAGATTGTCGTCGATCTGGGCGGCCTTGAGGCCGTGGGCGACGGGATCTACGTCAGGGACCTGGACCTGGGCGAGGACATCCGCATCCTGAATGACCCGGACGAAATGCTGGTGCGGGTCATCATGCCCGCCGCGGTTGCGGCCGAGGAAGAAGAGGAAGATCTCGAAGGCGAGCTTGAGGAAGAAGTGGACGCTGCCGCCGTCGAGCGCGTCGGGGAAGACGCCGGGGACGAGGAATAGCCCCCTACAACTGCTTCAACGCCTGACGAATGGCATCCCGTTGGGCATCGGATGAACAGGGCATTGGGCGACGCGGACGCCCGGCCGGTCTGCCCTGCAGCTCCAGGGCGGTCTTGACGTTGGCCGGCAGATTGTCGCCTTCCAGCGCGTTCCACAGGGGTAGCAGACATTGATGTAACCCCAGGGCCTCTTCATGGCGTCCGGCGGCCACGGCGTCCCACAGCGCCACGCATTTATCCGGCGCCGCGCTGAGCAGGGCGGCGATGGCACCGTGTGCCCCCAGGCAAAACGACGGGTAGAGCAAGGCGTCCACCGCCGAAAGTATCGCGCCCCCGTCCCCCGCCAGCAACAGCAGGTCAGCCAGCAGTTTCATGTCGCCGGCGCTTTGCTTGACGCCGATGACACCGTCGATTTCGCGCAGCATACGGGCCAGCAACGGCGGTGAGCAATAGGACCAAGGCACCACGTTGTAGATCACCACTGGCTGCCGCGACGCTTCCGCCAGGGCGGCAAAGTGACGGAACATGCTTTCGTCATCGGGACGGAAGAGATAGTGCACGGGCGTGACCTGCAGCGCCGCCAGTTCAAGGTCGGCCAGCGCCTGCGCTCGCTCCAGCGCCTGCAAGGTGCTGTCCACGATGACACCCGCAATCACCGGGACGCGCCCGGCCGCCGCGTCAATGGCTGCGCCGGCGCAGCGGCGCAATTCCTCGCTGCCCAGCGTATGCCCTTCGCCCGTACTCCCGCCGACCGCCAGGCCGTGGACGCCGGCTTCCTCGATGAGCCAGCGTACCTCTCGTTGCAACGCAGGTTCGTCCACGGCCTCCTCAGCGGTGAAGGGAGTCACCATGGGCGGGATGATGCCCTTCAGTCGTGAAGCTTCAGACATGACCGTTCTCCGGTGCGGCGCCGTTCAGGTTGGCGGCTGCTTCCTCCGCCAGGTCGATAACGGCCAGCCCGGCCACCGTGGCGCAGTCACCCAGTTCCATCACCCGTACCCCCTGGGTGCTGCGGCCGGTCTCGCGAATTTCGTCCAGATGAGTCCGAATGATGACACCGCCGGAGGACATCAGCAGGATATCGTCGCTGGTCCTGAGGCAGCGCATGGCAACGACCGGACCGGTCTTCGAATTGTGGGCCAGGGTGCGCACGCCATAGCCGTAGCGGTCCTGCTTCGGGTACTGGTCCAGCGCCGTCCGTTTGCCATAGCCATGGCGCGTGACAATTAACTGATGCGTGTCGGCCTCGTCAATAATGTCCATGGCGGCCACCCTGTCGTCCGGTCTCAGGCGGATTGAGAAGACGCCGGCGGCATTCCGCCCCATCACGCGCACGTCACTTTCATGGAAGCGGATCGACTGGCCGGCGTCCGTCACCACCATCACATCCTGATCGCCATCGCTCAACTGCGCCTGGACAAGCGTGTCGTCGGCCTCGAGATTGATGGCGATCAGGCCGCTGTGACGCACCTGGACCAGTTCCTGCAGGGGCACTCGCTTGATGCGGCCATGTCGCGTCGCCATGATCAGATGACCGCCCACGTCTCCGTTGCTGGCACTGGCGACGGGCAGGATGGTTGTGATTTGCTCCCCGCTTTCCAGCGGAAGCACGGCGTGGATGGAGATGCCGCGGCCCGTGCGTGAAGCCTCCGGCACGCGCCAGGCGGGTTCGCTGTATACCTTGCCCCGGTCGCTGAAAAACAACAGCTGGTCATGGCTGCCGGCGGCGACCAGGTCCTTCAGGACATCCTCATCGCGCGTGGTCATGCCGATCAGGCCCTTGCCACCCCGGTGCTGGGAGCGGTAGGTCGAGGATGGCACACGTTTGATGTAACCCAGGGTCGTTTGCGAAATCAGTACGCGCTCGACACGTACGGTGTCGGCCTCGTTAAACTCGGTGTTGACGCCATGCAGAATATCGGTGCGGCGTTCGTCACCGTAGGTTTCCACGAGTTCTTCCAGATCGTCGCGAATGAGGCCCAGCCGTTTGGCCCGGGAGGCCAGCACCTCCTCCAGCCAGGCAATGCGCAGCAGGACCTCGTCATATTCGTCCTGCAGCTTCTGCTGTTCCAGCGCCGCGAGGCGTCTCAACTGCATCTCCAGGATGGCGTTGGCCTGCTGTTCGTCAAGGTCAAAGCGTCCCGTCAATTCGCTTCGCGCCGCGTCCGCATCGGCTGAAGCACGAATGCAGCGGATGACCTCGTCGATTCGTGACAGCGCCTTTAGCAGGCCTTCCAGGATGTGGGCCCGCGCCCGCCGTTTGGCAAGTTCGTGACGCGAGCGACGCTCCACGACCTCGAGTCGATGATCAATGTAGAGTTGCAGCGCCTGTTTCAGCCTGAGGGCGCGCGGCTGCATGTTGACCAGCGCCAGAATCTGGATGCTGAAAGTGCCCTGCAGTTGTGTGTAGCGAAAGAGCTGGTTGAGCACCTGCGATGGCTGGGCGTTGCGCTTCAGTTCGACCGTCAGGCGCATGCCATTGCGGTCGGATTCGTCGCGCAGGTCGGCGATGGTATCGATGCGTCCCTCGCGTACCAGCGCCACGATGCGCTCGACAATGGCTGACTTGCTCACCTGGAAGGGGATTTCACTGAGGACGATGCGATGACGATCGTCATGTTCCTCAATCTCGTGACGGGCGCGCACCACCACGCGGCCGCGGCCGGTGGCATAGGCTTCGCGCAGCCCCTCGTCGGCGATCACCAGCGCTCCGGTCGGGAAGTCCGGGCCCTGTACGTACTCCATCAGCTCGTCGAGGGTGATCTCGTGGCGGCGCGCGTAGTTGTCGATGATGTGGGTGATGGCCGCGGCCAGTTCGCACAGGTTGTGTGGCGGGATGTTGGTCGCCATGCCGACGGCGATCCCGCTGGAGCCATTGAGCAACAGGTTCGGCAGGCGCGCCGGCAGCACCATGGGCTCCTCGGTGCTGCCATCGTAGTTCTCGTCGAAGTCGACGGTGTCCATGTCGATATCGACCAGCAACTCGCCGGCCAGGCGGGCCAGACGGGCCTCGGTGTAGCGCATGGCGGCGGGACTGTCGCCGTCAACGCTGCCGAAGTTCCCCTGGCCATCCACCAGCGGATAGCGCAACGAGAAACCCTGCACCATGCGCGCCATCGCATCGTAAACGGCGCCGTCGCTGTGGGGGTGATACTTGCCGAGCACGTCGCCGACGACGCGCGCGCTTTTCTTGTACGGGGTGTTGGAGCGCAGACCCATCTCGTGCATCGCGTAAAGAATGCGTCGATGGACCGGTTTGAGTCCGTCTCTGGCATCGGGCAATGCGCGCGCCACGATCACGCTCATGGCGTAATCAAGATAGCTGCCGCGCATCTCCTCGTTAATGCTGACTGAACGAATCTCGCCGGTATCTGCCACTGCTGCGCCCCTGCCTGCGGCCGGACGGCCGGATTCAATGCCTCAAATTATACCTTTCAGGCAGGCCGAACGCGACCCCCGACCCGGGACTGTCCGGTCAGGTCCAGTGGGAAAACCGGCCTGGTTGGCGCTCACCAGCCTGGCTGATACACACCCTGCCTAACTGGTACGCAACCAGCGCCCTTCAACCAGCCGGAAATGGATTGGCACGCTGCCACCGGCATCGACGACCGTCGCGCGCAACAGGGCCGTGGCGTCCGTCGCGCTGACCTGCGTCACGCTTGCGACAGACACCGGTGCGGCGAATTCACCCACTGAAAAGCGCGCCAGGGCGAGCACTTCCAGCGCCGGATCGCGCAGATCGTACAGGGAAAGAAAGGCGCTCCGGTCGCCCTGCTGCCGGTACAGGTCTTCCAGACCCAGCTGCCAGGCGAGCAAGTCGCGCCAGTCAAGCGCACCCTGAAGCAGGGCGCCGGCCCCGGCAACGTCATTGATCAGCTGCAAGGTCGCTGCGGGATGCAGTCGGTCAAGCAAGCGGGAGACCGTCCCGTCGCCGTAAAGCGTCGCCAGGCTCTCCAGCAGGTGTTGACCGCTTTCCGACTGCAACAGGCGGCCCGCCAGCCATCTGATGCCTGACGCATGTATCCAGTTTGCTTCCCGCGTCCAGCCAGGCTCCGGCTGACCGGCCCGGTCAAGTATCATGCGCCTGGCCAGCATCTGCGCCAGGGAATGGCGGAGTCCGTCCTGCAGCGCTTCACCGGCGTATGCCAGACCGGCGACCGGCGAGGGCAAGAGCAGCAACCACGAACTGTCGGTGGACCAGCGCGGCTCACCAGGCCGGGCCTGAATGTGAACGTTCAGGACTGGCGCCGGCACGCACTCCAGCAGGCTGCAGGCCTGTTTCAGCCATGCACCCAGTTGTGGCGCCAGTTCCTGCACGAGGGGATCGTCAATGTCATCGTAGTCGATGCGCAGCCCGTCGACGCGATGGCTGCGCGCACTGCCGCGCCAGCCGGCCCCTTCTGACACATGGCGCCAGCCATCAGGCGTCAGGCGATAGAACCAGGTGTGTACCCGCGCCTCACCCGCGATGAACTCCTGCACCTGTACCCAGGCGCTGTCTCCCTGCAGCGCCAGCGCCAGAATCTCGCCGCCGGCCGGATCGCTGCCGGCCAGCTTGCGTTGTTGCCAGGCATCGAAGTCCCGGGAGCCTTCAAGTTGTCGGGTCGCGTCACCGCCGTCCTGTATGCCCAGCCAGGCCTGCCGGTCGCCGATACGCAGGGCGGTAACTTCCGCCTCGACAGTGGCGCGCAGCAGATTTTCCTGCTGCTGCTGCACTTCCCGCAGCCGCAGCCAGAGCGCGCCGGCCGCCAGCGCGGCAAGCAGCAACAGGCAGGCGAAAAACAGCAGACGCACCCGTCTGCGCCCCCTGCCCCGGCGCCTGTCATCGATCTGCCGCGCCTGATCTTCGGCGGCATCGATTTCCCAGTTCAGTTCAACGCCCATCAGGCCCCGGCTGCCCCGTTTGCAGGTCTCCGCCGTAAAGCGTATGCATCTGTCCCGCAGCGTCCCGCAGCAGCAGGGCACCGTCCGGTCTGACCGCCGCCGGCACGCCGGCCAGTCCCTCGATCACGACCGGCGTTTCCGGCAATGACAGACGGCCGCGCCACGCTGCGAAAAGGCGGCCGTCCCCCTGCCGGCCCAGCCAGTGCTCGACCCGACCCAGCAGCAGCTTCAGCAAATGCGCGCGCTCCAGTCGCCGGCCGCATTCCGCCTCCAGGCTGGTGGCCCGTCCCTGCAACCCGCTGCCGCGGAAGTCCACCCGGACGTTGATGCCCATCCCCAGCACGGCGCCGCGCAGCTCGTTGCCCTGCCAGAGCGCCTCGCTCAGCACGCCCGCCAGCTTGCGTCGCCCGGCCAACACGTCATTGGGCCACTTCAGGCGAACACCCTGCACGCCGACCTCCTCGGCCACGTCGGCGATGGCCAGCGCGCCGGCCATGGTCAGTTGTGGCAGGGCCCCGGGCCTGGGACGCAATATGATTGAAGCCGCAATCGCCGACCCGGCCGGCGTGTGCCAGCTGCGCCCCCGGCGTCCGCGACCCCGGGTCTGCTCGTCCGCCACCACGAAGGCGCCGGCCGGCGCGCCCTGACGCAACCAGTCCAGCGCCACGCTGTTGGTGCTCCCGGTTCGCGCGTACCAGCGAAAGGGACGGCAACCCGCAATCGCCCGGATACGATTTTCGTCCAGCATGTGATCAGCCTGATCACCCTTTGGGGTGTCAGTGTACAATTGTCAACCCGGCGTTCATAGCCGCGGCTGTCGACAGTCAGGGGACGAAGCCCGTTGCCACACCAGCCTGAAAATCGTTTGCGGACCATTCCGTGACCCGGCCGGTCAAACCAGCTTTCCCGCCTGAGCGCCGCAAAGTTGACGCCACGCTTGTCCGCCTGCTGGCGGCCTTTCTGCTCCTCGGCCTGCTCTACACCTGGGCGACGCCGGTCCTGGAGGCGTCGGATGAACCCCATCACTTTGCCTTCGCCGAGTATGTCAGCCGTCACTGGACGCTGCCGCGACAGGTCCCCGGGGAAGTCACTCCCTGGGCCCAGGAAGGCAGTCAGCCGCCGCTCTACTACCTCCTGGTGGCGGCCCTGATCGCCGGCATCGACACCAGTGATCTGCCTGAGGTAATGCGGCCCAATCCGCATGCCATCGCCGGTCACCCTTCGGCCATCAACAACCGGAACCTGCTCCTGCATGACGACCCCGCTCCGCCGCTGCAGGGTTCTGTGCTCGCGATTTACCTTGCCCGCGTTTTCAGCCTGCTGCTGGCCTGTGGCAGCGTCGCCGCCGTGTGGCTGGCCGCCCGTGAACTGGCGCTTCTGACTGGCCAGGACCGGCGTCACCTGCCCCTGCTGGCTGCCGGGCTGGTGGCATTCAACCCCCAGTTCCTGTTTATCTCGGCTTCCGTCAGCAACGACAACCTGATCACGCTCCTGGCCGGCCTCGTCATCTGGCAATTGCTGGCCATGATGCGCAAGGGGCCGGGCCTGCGGCGCAGTGCGCTCCTCGCGCTGCTGCTGGCCCTGGCCTCGCTGAGCAAGTTGAGCGGGCTGCTGCTCATAATGCCCGTGGGTCTGGTTGCCCTGGGGTTCGCCGTTCGTGGCGGCAAGTGGCGGGAGTTGCTGCATCTGGCCCTGCTGGTTGGCGTCTGCTGGCTGGTGATCGCCGGCCCCTGGTATGCGCGCAATCTGGACCTTTACGGTGAGTTCACCGGCTCGCAGACCATGCTGGACATCTTTGGACGTCGCCCGGCGCCCTCGCTGGCGACCCTGCTGACGGAAGAATTTCGCGGCCTGCGTTACAGCTACTGGGGGGTCTTCGGCGCGTTCAACATATTCAGCCCGATGATCTTTTATCACGTGATGGACCTGGTATCGCTGGCGGGCGCAGCGGGCCTGCTGCTCTGGCTCTGGAGGCACAGGTCCAGGCCCGCCGCGCTGGCTCCGGTATCCCTGCCGGCAATCTGCGTCGCCCTTTTCTTGCTCGCGCTTGTCGCGTGGACGCTTCAGACCGCCGCGTCGACCGGCAGGCTGCTCTTTCCCGTCAGCGCAGCAAGTAGTTCCCTGCTGGCGCTGGGCCTGTTGACCTTCAGAATGCCGGCCCGGCCGGCCGTGGCGGCGCTGGCTCTGGTTGCCATCCTGGTCCCCTTCGTCAGCATCCGCCCTGCCTATGCCTTCCCGCCAGTGGTCGACGAACTGCCCGAAGACGCCACGGAACTCAACCTGTTCTACGAAAACATCGAGCTGCTGGGCTACGTGATTCCGCAGCAGGAGTACGGCCCCGGCGATTCCCTGCCGGTCACACTCTACTGGCGCCCTGCGCAGCGCTCCGGGTTGAACTACAGTTTCTTTGTGCATTTGCTGAACGACGCAGGACGAACGCTGGTCAGAAACTATGGCTTCCCGGGCGGCGGCAGCCTGCAAACCACGCGCTGGCAACCCAATGTCATTTACGAAGACCGCTGGCAACTGCCGATTCCGCAAAACGCCCGTGGGGAAACTGCCCTGCGCGTGCAACCTGGCTGGTGGAAGTACCCGGAAGACTTCCACCTTCCCGCGAGGACTGGCGCTGATGCCCTGGTTGATCCGGTCCTGCTGGAGGCCGGCAGCTTCAGTGACAGGGGCGCCGGCGCAGGGCTCCCGCTGAAGAACAGTATCTGGCCGCTGGACTTCGGCAACAGTATCCGCCTGCTGGCCTGGGAACAGAACGGGCCGGAGATCTCGCTGTTGTGGGAAGCGACGGCGCGGCCGCAACCGGACCTGCAGGTCTTCCTGCACGTCGTGGACGACCCTGTACCTGGTGAGCCGGACAAAATGCTGGCCCAGGGTGACAGCCCGCCGTCCACCCCGACCGCAAACTGGCTGCCCGGGGAACGCTACCTCACGCATCACAAACTCGAAACGCTCGCTGAAGCCGACCCCGGCTCCTACCGCATGTACGCCGGCTGGTACAGCATGTCCGGGGGGTGGCGGCTCGCCGCCGACTGCCCCTTCCATTACTGTCCGGTGGCGAGAATCGCCTTTCCTCCTGACGTCGATGCTGCCCCCTGACCGGGCAGGACGTGAATTGCGCCGGAAAACGACGCCGCGCCGTCATTCCCCTGCGGCATTCCTGCGCTAGAATAGTCGCGGTCTGTTCGGGAGTGAAAGCGGACATCCCTGCAATGCAACATCTGTGGACGCCCTGGCGCATGGAATGGATTCGAAAAGACAAACGCGCGCTGGAAGCGGAAATCGGCTGTGTGTTTTGTCACCTCGGCGCGAACAATGACGACCTGGTCATCGCCCGCTCCAGCCAGGTGTTCGTCATGCTCAATGCCAACCCCTACAACTTCGCCCATCTGATGGTCATCCCTTTCGCCCATTGCGCCAGTATGGAAGAGTTGGATGCCACCACGCTGCTGGACCTGATGCAGTCCTGCAACCGGGCGATGAGGAGTCTGCGCCATTTGTACCGGCCGGCCGCGTTCAACGTGGGCGCCAACATCGGCGCAGAGGCCGGCGCCAGCATCCCGGGCCACTTTCACATGCACGTCGTGCCCCGCTGGCCGGGCGAAACAGGCTTCCTGACCACCATTGGCGACACCCGCGCCATTCCGGACACCCTCGAAAACACCGGCCGGGAACTCCGGGAGGCCTGGCATGGACAGTGAGCGCGACGTTCTGATCCTGGGCGCGGCGCGCACGCCCCAGGGACGCTTCCTTGGCGCCCTGGCGGATCAGGACGCCGCCGCGCTCGGCAGCCACGCCGTGCGCGCCGCGGTCGAGCGCAGCGGCGTGGAGCCGCGGGACATAGAAGAGTTGCTGGTCGGCAATGTCGTCAGCGCCGGCACCGGCCTGGCCCTGCCGCGCCAGATCAGCTTCGCCGCCGGGCTGCCGGAAACGGTCAGCGGCACCCTGGTCAACAAGGCCTGCGGCAGCGGCATGAAGAGCGTCATGCTGGCCGCCGACGCCATCCGCGCCGGCAGCGGCGAGTTGTACGTCGCCGGCGGCACCGAAAGCATGAGCCGCGCGCCATTCCTGCAGCGTGGTCTGCGCCAGGGGCACAGGTTTGGCGATGCAACCCTGAGCGACTCCCTGCAGCAGGACGGCCTGTGGTGCAGCCTCTGTGACTGGCGCATGGGCGACGCCGCCGAATTCATCGGTCGTCAGCTGGAGGTCACGCGGGAAGAAATGGACGACTTCGCCCTGCGCAGTCACCAGCTGGCGCACAGGGCCACGACGTCAGGCGCCTTCGAGGAAGAGATCGAGCCGCTTCCCGATGGCCTGCACAGTGACGAGCCCGTCAGGCCGGACACCTCCATGGAAAAGCTGGCCGCCCTCAAACCCGCATTCGCGCCGGACGGTCAGGTCACCGCCGGCAACGCGCCTGGCCTCAACGACGGGGCAGCGGCCCTGGTGCTGGGCAGTCGCGCCTGTGCTGAAAGGCAGCAGCGCGAGCCCCTGGCGCGTATCGTCGCCGGCGCCCAGACGGCGCTGGCGCCGGAATGGATCTTCTACGCACCGGTGAAGGCCATCCCGCTGGCGCTGCAGCGCGCCGGCTGGGAAATCGATGACGTGGACCTGTTTGAGATCAATGAAGCCTTCGCCGCCCAGGTACTGGCGGACCTCAGGGGTCTGGAACGCGAGGGCTTGCCCGTGCCGCTGGAGAAGGTGAACGTCCATGGCGGCGCCATCGCGCTCGGCCATCCGCTGGGCGCCAGCGGCGCGCGCGTCCTGGTCACGCTGGTGCACGCCCTGCGGCGATACGGTCTGCGTCGCGGCCTGGCGGCGCTGTGTCTGGGCGGCGCTGAAGCGGTCGCCGTCGCCGTGGAAGTCGAATAAACGCGCTAGGCCGGCGGCACCTGATGCGGTAACGGGTCGCCACGCAGCCCGGCCAGCAAGTTGCCGGCGGCGATTTCCGCCATCTGGTCGCGGGTGCGCACACTGGCGCTGCCGATGTGCGGCACGATGGTCACGTTGGGCAGGCTCAACAGCGGATGGTCGGCGGCGATGGGTTCGGGGTCGGTCACGTCCAGCGCGGCGTGGGCGATTTCTCCCTGACGCAAGGCCGTTTCCAGCGCGGCCAGGTCGACAATGGGCCCGCGCGCCGAATTGACCAGCACCGCCGTGGACTTCATTTTTGCCAGCGCCTCTGCATTGATCAGATGGTGGGTCTCCGGCGTCAGTGGCGTGTGCACCGAGACAAAGTCGGATTGCCGCAACAGTTCGTCCAGGCTGAGCGGTTCGGCGCCACGATTGCGAATGTCCGCGTCGGCAAGCACGGGGTCCGTGGCGACGATGCGCAGGTTGAAACCCTGCGCCCGCTGCGCCATGGCCTGGCCGATGCGCCCCAGACCGATGATGCCGAGAGTCGCCCCGCTCAGATCGGCGCCGAGCAGGGTCTCCGGCTCCCAGGTCTCCCACTTGCCATCGCGGATGTACTGCACGCCTTCCACGATCCGGCGCGCGCCGGCCAGCAGCAGGGTGAAGGCCAGATCCGCCGTCGCCTCGGTGAGGACGCCCGGCGTATGGCCCACCGGGATGCCCCGCTCACGGGCCGCGTTCAGGTCTATGTTGTCGTAGCCCACGGCAATCTGGCTGATCACACGCAACTGCGGCCCGGCAGCGTCCATCAGGGCGCCGTCGATGCGATCGGTCAACAGGCACAGCAGCCCGTCCACGCCGCGCACCTTTTCGCGCAGGACCTCATAAGGTGGCGGCAATCGCTCCGGCCAGACTTCCGTAGCGCAGGCCGCCTTCACCCTGTCCAGCCCGGCTGCCGGAATGACACGACTGACGAACACGCGCGGCACACTCATAATCTTCGCCTCATTTCTGGATGCGCCCGGGCATGTCGACAGGCACGTTCCGCCTGTGCCCGGGAGCGCCCATTGTACTCAATTTCGCGGCGATGCGATTGACACTTCAGGAGCGGGACGCTGCGGCCCCGGAAAGGCGACGTTGCCGCAATTGGACTTACCTGCGCCTGGGCGCTGCGCTACCATAAGGTATATGCCTTGTACAGCGCCTGCAACGTGAGCGTCGAGTTCCAGGCCGGCGGTATTCGCGCCGGCAATTACAGCAGCCCGCTCCGCTTTACCCTGTCGCATTTGCTGCGCCACTGGTACCTGGGGGCGCTGCTGCTCGCCGGCGCCGCCTTCAACGCGGCGCTCTGGATAACCATCCCCCTCAACGTCGGCCTGGCCTTTGACGCCATCCGCGACGAGCAGAATCTTCAACTGGCCATCAACGCCTCCCTGCTGATCATCATCGCCTCCCTGCTGCGCGCCGTCGTCCAGTTCCTGCGCAATTTCAGCGCCCAGGTCTACGGTCAGCGTCTTGAGCGCGACGTGCGCGACGAACTGTATGCCAGCCTGCTGGGCAAGAGCATGGCCTTCCACGACCTGCGCCCGGTCGGCGAGACCATGGCGCGGGTGACCAACGACGTCATCGAACTCAGCCTGATGATGCACACCGGCATCAACCTGCTCATCGGGTCCACCATGTTCATGATCATGCCCCTGGTTGGCAGCCCGGTCATTCACCCGGACCTGGTGCTGGTTCCCGTCGCCTTTGTAATTCTGCAACTGATCATCCAGGTGGCCTTCGTGCGCCGCCTCTATCCCCTCGCGCGCCAGGTGCGCAACAGCTTCGGCGTCATGAATGCCCGTCTGGAAGAATCGCTGGAAGGCCTGGCGGTGGTCAAGGGAGCCGCCCGCGAAAACGCCGAAATCGAACAGGTCAACAGCCTCATCACCTCGTTTCGCGATCGCTTCATCGCCCAGGGGGAACTGGAAGCGCGCTACCTGTCCAATTTGCTGTTTCCCCTGACCATTTTCGCCGGTGTCCTGCACGCAGCCATTCTCTTTCGCGCCGGGGAAATCACCACCGGCGACATCGTGTCCTACGTCATGATTCTGCTGTTCTTCCAGTTCCCGGTCTTCACCTCCCTCTTCACCCTGCCGCGCGTCGCTCTGGGTCACGCCGCGGCCGGGCGCATCCTGGAACTGATCACCGCCCGCAGCGACATGGACCAGAACGAAAGCGGCCACAGCGCCGGGCTTCAGGGGGAAATCCGTTTCGAAGACGTCAGCTTCGGTTATCAGGGCGAGCAGGACAGCCTGAAGAACCTCAGTTTCACCGTGCGGCCCGGCCAGACGCTGGCCATCGTGGGCCAGACAGGGGCGGGCAAGACCACCGTCACGCGCCTGATCAACCGCACCTGGGATGCCGGCCGCGGCCGCGTGCTGGTGGACGGCCACGACGTGCGCGACTGGTCCATGGCCAGCCTGCGTTCGCAAATCAGCATCATCGAACAGGACATTTTCCTCTTCAGCCGTTCGCTGGCCGAAAACATCAGCTTTGGTGTGGAGGAAGCGACACAGGAACAAATCGAGGCTGCGGCGCGCATGGCGCAGGCGCATGACTTCATCATGTCCTTCCCCGACGGCTACGACACCATCGTTGGCCAGCGCGGCGTCACGCTCAGCGGCGGTCAGCGCCAGCGCATCGCGCTGGCCCGCGCCTTCATCACCGACCCGCCGGTGCTCATCCTGGACGACAGCACCAGCGCCATCGACAGCGCCACCGAAGACCTCATCCAGCAGGCGATCTGGACCGCGTCAAAGGGGCGAACCACCATTCTCATCACCCACCGGCTCTCCCAGATTCGCTGGGCCGATCACATCGTCGTGCTGCACCAGGGCGAGGTCGTCGCCCAGGGCTCGCACGACCACCTGTTGCAACATTCGCGCGACTACCGCCGCATCTTCGATCGCTATGAAACCCAGGCCGCGCCGGCGGAGGCCGGTTTGGCGGAGAGCAACGGGGCATGGTAGCGCTCTTCTCGGGCCTGGACGGCGACAAGTTCGACCGCCAGTATGGCGACGTCGCCCTGTTCCGCCGCATCGTCCGTTATTTCGCCCGCTATCGCTGGCAGGGCCTGATCGTCGTCATAACGTTTGCCATCATGGCGGTTCTGCTGGCCTTGCGGCCGGTTATGATCGTCTCGGCTGTCGACCAACTGGAAGGCTCCTCCGGCGACAATTTCTTGCTCCTTGTGCTGGGAGCCTTGTTCGTCTCCGCGTTCATCGAGTATGTCGCCAACTGGATGCGCCGGCGCTGGCTGTCCCGCATCATCGGCCGCGTCATCGCGCAGATGCGGGTGGACGCCTTTTCCTCCGCGGTGCATCTCGACATGGCCTTCTATGACGAGAACAACACCGGCAAGGTCGTCAGTCGCATCAGCAGTGACACGCAGGAATTCGGCGACGTGGTGCTGGTCAGCGCCGACATCATTTCGCGCCTGGTGCAAATATTCATCCTCGTTTACTTCATGTACGTCCGCTCGCCCCTGCTGACAGTAGTCCTGCTGGCCACGACGCCGGCAGTGGTTGTGGCAGCGCTGTCATTTCGCCATCTGGCGCGCAAGGCTACCCGTCAGGCTTCCCGCCAGCTGGCCGTCCTGAACGACACGATTCAGGAGAGCGTCAGCGGCATCGGCGTGGCCAAGAACTTCCGCAAGGAAGCCATGATTTACCGCGAGTTTGTGGACGTCAATCGCCGTTCCTATCGCATCAACATCCAGCGCGGACTCGTAATCTCCATGATCTTCCCCGCCCTGACGACGATCGGCGGCTTCGTGACCGCGCTTATTGTTTATATGGGCGCCCGTCTCGTCTTCGATGCCGTCATCAGCGCCAGCACCTGGTTTCTCTTCGTGCAGGGCGTGGACCGCTTCTGGTTTCCCTTCACCAACATGGCCTCCTTCTGGAGCCAGTTTCAGCAGGGCCTGGCCGCGGTCGAGCGCGTCTTCGCGCTCATCGATGCTGAGAACAGCGTCATCCAGCATGATGACCGCCCTGCAGGCCGGTTGCAGGGCCACGTCGTTTTCGACAACGTGACTTTCGGCTACTCGGACGATGAAGTCCTGTTCAGGAATTTCAACCTGGAAATCCAGCCCGGCGAAAGCGTCGCGCTGGTCGGTCACACCGGGGCCGGCAAAAGCAGCATCGCCCGCCTGGTCACGCGCTTCTACGAGTTTCAGGGCGGCCGGATCCGCATTGACGGCGAGGACATTCGCTCCTTCAACCTGCAGGCCTGGCGCAGCCGTCTGGGCATTGTGCCCCAGTCGCCCTTCCTCTTCAGCGGCAGCATCATGGACAACCTGCGCTACAGCCAACCGGACCTGGAAGACGCGGAGATCGAGGCCATGGCGCGCAGCATCGGCGGTGGCGAATGGCTGAAATCCCTGCCCAGGGGGCTCCATAGCGAGGTTGGCGAACGCGGCACGCGCCTGAGTATGGGGCAGCGCCAGCTCGTCAGTCTGCTGCGCGTGCTGTTGCAGAAGCCGGCCATCTTCATTCTGGATGAAGCCACCGCCAGCATTGACCCCTTCACCGAACTGCAGATCCAGGAAGCGCTGGACCTCATCCTGTCGCAGTCCAGTTCCATCCTGATCGCGCATCGCCTGAGCACGGTGCGCAGCGCAGACCGCATTCTCGTCTTTCGCGAGGGCGAGATCATCGAGGAAGGCAACCATGCGGCCCTGATGGCAGCCGGCGGCCACTACGCCGAACTCTACGATACCTATTTCCGCCACCAGTCACTGGGCTACATCGAACAGGCCCGCGACCGCTTTGAGGCCAGTCCGGTCAGTGCCAGCACGAACTGAACGCCGGCAAGACAGAGCCCTTCCCCTGCTGCCGATTGCCTTCATACTGGCCGGGTTGCTTTACGTCTGGTCGGTGCCAGTCTTTGAGGCCCCGGATGAGTCCTTTCACTTCGCCCTTGCCGAACACATCAGCCGGCAGTGGCGTCTGCCGCTGCAGGTGCCGGGCGAAGAGACGCCCTGGGGTCAGGAGGGCAGCCAGCCACCCCTCTACTACATCCTCGTCGCCACACTGATCGCGCCCGTCGATACCGGCGATTTGCCGGATCACACGCGCTTCAACCCGCATGCCATCGTGGGTGACCCCTCGGCAGACGACAACCAGAACCTTTATCTGCACGACCATCCCGGCCCAGGGTTGCGCGGTACCGTGCTCGCCGTGTATGTCGCCCGCGGTTTCAGCCTGTTGCTGGCGACGGGCAGCGTTCTCGCCGTCTGGCTGGCCGCGCGCGAACTGGCGCTGTTGACCGGACAGAATGGCAAACGCCTGGCATTGCTGGCAGCCGGACTGGTCGCCTTCAACCCCCAGTTCCTGTTCATCTCGGCGTCGGTCAACAACGACAATCTGATCACCCTGCTGGTCAGTCTGATCATCTGGCAAACGCTGGTCATGCTGCGCCAGGGCCTGACGTCCCGGCGCAGTCTGGCGCTTGCCCTGCTGCTGGCGCTTGCGTCCCTGAGCAAGCTGAGCGGGCTGCTGCTCTATGCGCCGGCGGGCCTGGCAGCCCTGTGGCTGGTCCGTCGTTCGGGCAGGTACAGGGAGTTGCTGCAGCTTGTCCTGGCGGGTTTCGTCTGCTGGCTGATAATCGCCGGCCCCTGGTACGCGCGCAATCTCTCCCTGTACGGGGAATTTACCGGCTCGCAAACCATGCTCGACGTCGTGGGTCGTCGCTCCGCGCCTTCGCTGGAGGAATTTCTCACGGAAGAGTTCCGCGGCCTGCGTTACAGCTACTGGGGACTGTTTGGCTGGTTCAACATCTTCAGTCCGGCGCCCTTCTATCTGGTGATGGACGTCGTCACCGTGGCCGGAGCGGCGGGCCTGATCATCTGGCTGTGGCAACGGCGGCGTCAACCTGACGACCTGGTCCCGGTGGCGCTGCTGACGCTGTGCCTCGCCCTGTTTGCCGTCGCCCTGGTGATGTGGACGCGCCAGACGGCAGCCACCCAGGGACGTCTCCTGTTCCCGGCCAGCGCGGCCGGCATGAGCCTGCTGGCCCTGGGTCTGAAGACCCTGCGCCTGCCCTCTCTCCCGTCTGTGATGGCGCTGGGTCTTGTCGCCCTGGCCATACCCTTCGTCACCATCCGGCCGGTTTACGCGCCGCCGCCCATCGTGCCCGGTCTCCCCGCAGACGCCACTCCCCTTGCCCTGCGCTTCGATGGAGTCGAGCTGCCGGGCTACCGGCTGGAGCAGCGGCGTCTCGCGCCGGGGGACATTTTGCCGGTGACGCTTTACTGGCATCCCCGGCAGCGTTCGGTGCAGGACTTCAGTTTCTTCGTCCATCTGCTGGATGACGAGGACAACATCCTCGTCAAGCGCTACGGCCATCCTGGCGGCGGCAGTCTGCGCACCACCCGCTGGCAACCAGGCCTGATCTATGAAGACCGCTGGGATCTGAAAGTGCCGGAGGATCTGACCGGTCGCACGCCCCTGCGCGCGCACATCGGTTGGTGGAAGTACCCGGATGGTTATGCCGTGCCTGGCAGGGATGCAGCGGGCGCTGAAGTCGACCCGGTGCTGCTGGATGCCGGCGCCTTCAGTGACGGCGATGACTCCGGCAGGACGCTTGCCAACCCGGTGGATCCGGTCTCGTACGGGGACAGTATCCACTTGCTGGGCTGGGAAGTTGAGGGAGCGAATGTCGCCCTGCTATGGGAAGTGAAGGCCCGACCGGAGCCCGACCTGCACGTCTTTTTGCACGTTCATGAAGATGCAGCGCCCGGCGAGCAGGTCGTTGTGCTGGCGCAGGGCGACGATGCGCCGGCGCTGCCGACGCGCTTCTGGCAGGTTGGCGAGAGGTTTGTCACCCGGCATCAGTTGCAAACCGTGGTGCCGGAGGCGCGCGGCGAATTCCCCCTGCGCGTTGGCTGGTACAGCACAGCGCGTTATGGACGGTTGAGCGCTGACTGCCCGGACAACTCCTGTCCGCTGACGACGCTGACCTTGCCCCTGGCATCCTGACGATCAGGCGAAGATCGCTTCCAGCGCAACGCCTTCCCTGATCAGGTCCTCCTGTTCCGCGGTGGACAGGGGGCTGAAATTTTCCGCCGCCTGCAGCACCAGGGGCAGCAATTGCGTCTCGCCGGCCATGGGGATACCCGTCACGCCAGGTTGCGAGAGCGCAAAATTGACGCCCCGCTGAATGCGCTCCTGCGTCTCCCAGGGCTCGTACCAGGTGTGCCAGCGCCTTTCCCGCGCGCCCCAGGGGCCCTTCGCAATTGACTTGATGGCCATCACGCCCACGTCACGCTGCTGGCAACGCGCCAGCAGCCGCTCCGCGTGAATGCGATAGTCGTCGATGGCGAACAGCACCGGGTTGATCGGAAAGAGGACACTGTCGAAATCAAAGCGTTCCAGCGCTTCAAGGTACAGGCGCGGCGCCTGCAGACCGTGGCCGGTGATCCCGATGAAACGCGTCAGCCCTTCGTCGCGGGCGCGGCGCATCGCCTCCAGCGCGCCGCCGGGGCCGGTGGCGGCATCCAGTTGGTCGTCATCCACGACGCCGTGAATTTGCGCCAGGTCCATCCGCTCGCAGCGCAACAGCGCCAGCGAGCGGTTGATTTCGGCCCAGGCGGACTCATAATCGCGCCGCACGGTCTTGGTGCCGACGAACACCTGATCGCGGTGTCGTTCCAGCCAGGGCCCCAGACGCGTTTCCGCCATCCCGCTGCCATAACCGGCGGCAAAATCATAGTGATTGACCCCGGCGGCCAGCGCGAGATCCAGCGCCTCTTCCGCTTCGTCCTGCGAGATCAGGGGATGAAAGGCCGCGCCACCGAAGATGGCGACGGTACTCATGTGCCCGCTGCGTCCGAAGCGTCGTTTCTCCATGACCATGTCTTCCCTGCCTGGTTTCTGACCAGCATACAGCGCGACAGGCCATCATGCTATACTGTCGCGTCCTTCACCGGGGGTCGTCATGCCGGCATGGTTTCTGGCGCTGCTGCTCCTGCTCGCCGCCTGGCCCTGGGCCCGCTGGCTGGTGGTCGACGAGGGCGACAGGCGTTCATTTCTGTTGCCCGCCCTGTTGACCCTTGCTCTGGGCAGCGGCGCGTTGACCCTGGGCATGTTTTGGCTGGGGCTGGCGGGCATCCCCTTCACCCTGCCCAACACAACACTGCTGTATCTGCTGCTGATGCTGCCAGGAGGCGTCCTTTGGTGGCGCTGCGGCCATCCCCTGCCGCGGGCGAAACTGCCGGGAAGCCGCATCGTGCGCGTCGCCGCCCTGCTGCTGCTGCCCCTGTGCCTCGGCGCCCTGTTCAACAGCGCCTGGTGGCCCTTTTCCCGTGACGACGCCGTCTGGATCTATGAGCGTTTCAGTCTGGAGATGTTCTCCACCGGCTCGCTGGTCCCCCTGCGGGGCGAGCGGACCCTCTATGAAGCCTACCCGCTCCACATCCCGCTGGGATACACCTGGAGCTATCTGGCGGCCGGCTGGCCCAACGAATTCCTCGCCCGCAGCTTCGCCACGCTGCCCGGTCTCGCCTGTCTGGCAGCCGCCGGCGCTCTCGGCAATGAAATCCGGGGCAAGTTAACCGGGGCGCTGGCCGCGCTGCTGGTCGGTTTCACGACCGCCTTCGGCAACCAGGTCGCTTCCGGCTACGTCGACCTGCCGGCCGCCTTTTTCATCACCCTGGCCGTACTGTTTGCCCGGCGCCTCTGGCGCCGCGGACGCTGGCAGGACGCCCTGCTGGCCGGTCTGCTCTGCGGTCTGGCGGCATGGACCAAGAACGCAGCGCTGATCAGTTGTGCCCTGCTGGCACTTTGGCTGCTGCCGGCCACGTTGCGTTCCCGCATCCGCCGGCGAGGCGCCGCCCTGGCGCTGCTGGCTTGCGTTCTGGTGGCCGGCCCCTGGTACCTGCGCAATCTGCTCGCAGCCGGTCTCGTCATCCCGGATACCGTATGGACGGAGCAGGCGCAACAGGATCTGAACTCCGCGCTGGTCCTGTTCACACGACCCGGCACCTTTGGCCTTGCCGGCGTGCTCATTCAGGCGGGTCTGTTACTCAGCATCGCCAGAGTCCTCCACACCGGACGGGTGGACCCGCCAGGCGGGCTCCTGCTGTTTCACGTGCTGCCCTGGTACGCCGCCTGGTGGCTGTACGCCAGCTATGACCCGCGCTTCGTCCTGCTCTTTCTGCCCCTGCTGGCGGTGCTGGCCGCGCTTCGTCTTGAGGAACTCTCGGGGAGGATACCGGCGCTCTGGCGCCGACGTCTGCTGCTACCCGTATCCATGCTGGCCGTCGCCATTGCGCTGCAGGCCGGACTCGGAGCAATCGACTTCAAGGCCGCGCTCGTCAATGACCCCTTTATGACCATCTGTGAACGACGCGCGCTGGTCTGGCATGAACGCCAACCCGCCCGACTGGCCAGTCAGTCGCCCTGCCCGACCTGAAGCCGCGTTGGCAGGACGCCCACGTATCCATCCCGGGTATCGGCCCCGCGGACTGGCAGGCGGACAATCCCGCCCGCTTCATCCATGCGATACAGGACAACCAGAATCTGGTAATCGCCGGCGGGCAGAGTGTGGGGCAAACGCATGGCGCGGTTGTCCAGCTGTGTCACGCCGCGAGTCCAGCCGGACGTGGGCGCAAAACCGGCCTGTGGCGCGCTGTCCCAACCCTGAAGCGCGGGCGGACTGCCAGGAGCGGCCAGGAACCATGCGACCGTCCAGGAATGTTCCAGTGGGGCATCGCTGTGCCAGAACAGGGTGACGGGGAGCGAATCGCCCGGTTTCAATTGCTGCCCGCGCGGCAGGCTGTAGCCGGTCAGCCTGATGTGTTCGCCGTAACGCAGACTGGCGCGCCAGTCTGGCACTCCAGGGACCAGCGGGTCCGGCGCCGGCGTCGTATCGTATTCCAGCAAACGGGCGCGCGGCCCGCTCTCGATTTCACGCAGGGGATAGTAGTTCCGTGCCATGTAGCGTTCAACCGGTCGCACCGCCCAGGGGAGCCAGGGACTGTTGGCTGCCAGCAGCCAGATACGATCGCGGGAGTTTGCCAGGGCAGTGATCTGCTGGGCCGCGCTGGCATGTAGCAGCACTTCCGGATTGTCGGAAACGATCGTCGCCGCCTGTTCCGGACTCCCCTTTTCACCGGGATGAAATGGCAGGCTGACCAGACGCGGCCTCGTCAGTTTCCCGTAATTGGCAAGGTATCGCTCAAGTTCCAGATCGCTGAGCAGGACAATGTCATCCGCAGCGCTTTCCCGCCCGAGCCGCTGCAGCAACCCGTCCAGCGCCTCGTTGGGCGCATCATAGAGCGGGTCCGGGGGCAAGAGGGCCAGCCCCGCAAACATCAGCGCCAACATCCCCGCCAGGTGCAGCAGGGTCGTCAGCCGCGGCGCGCGCGCGCCGGCCACGCCCGCCACACCGAAATGACGCCGGATGCGCCAGGCGGCATACAGCGCCGATCCGCCAAACAACAGGGGCCACGTCAGCGTTCCCGTGCGAATCCAGGCGAAGTCCCAGGCCATTGACGACCAGAGACCGGGAATGACGATCCATCTCATCCAGCGCAGCAGGTTGAGACCGCCGCTCCAGTCGCCATGGCCCCCGGCTTCTGGCGGCAGGGCATGGCCGTAGACTTCCCAGGGAAGGCTGATCGCGCCCAGTTGTACCCAGAGGCTACCGGCGGCAAGCAGGGCCACGGCGGGCAGCAACCAACGCGAACGGGACGACTGCGTCAATCGTTCGAGCACCGGCATGGCTGTCAGCAACACAAGGGGGACGACCGGAATGAGAAAACGCGGGGGCCAGGACAGCCCGCCAAACCAGTGCACGCCCTGCCACCAGGCAAATACCAGGGCGAACGTGGCGACCAGCACCAGGGCGGCGAGGACGTGGCGGCGCTTTCCTGCGCGCCACAGCAGCCATGCGCCTGGCAGGGCCAGCAGAAGGACTGGTGACGTGCCCCACAGGCTGCCACCCGGGCTGAGGAGATAGCTGTGAATGACGCCGGCATAGTGCCCCGGCCCGATCCAGTCCGGCAGTCCGGGCAGATGCTGCAATATGGAACTGTTCTGTAGCAGCAGTATGAGCAACACGGGCATCAGGACGACGGCGACCGGAATGGCGGGAAGGAGCCATCTCCTGGTCGCCGGCCGCAAATCAACTGTCGGCACGGCAATGATCACCAGCGCCGGCAGGGCCAGCAGCGTTGAATGCCTGGCGAATGGCATCAGCAGCAGGGTCAGGGCGGCCATCAGCACAGCTGCCGGCCGGCGCCGGCCGCCTTCACGCAACTGCTCCAGCTGGCAGGCCGCCAGCAGAATGAACAACATGGCCAGGGGAGCCTGGAAGAAACTGTCGCTGTAGGTCCAGACGATAGTGGCCAGACCCAGCGCAAGCGCTGCCAGCACGGCGGCGGCCTCGCTGTAACCGAGCCGGCGGGAATACAGAAACATCAGGCTGCCCGCGGCGGCACAGACCAGTACGTTGAACAGGTACACGCCGTGTGCCAGCCCTGCCCCCGGCACGTGCAACGCCAGCCAGTAAAGCGGCGCCGCCAGCAGCGGCTGCAGGGGCTCCACCTGGATTTCCGGCAGGGACCTGACGCCCTGCTCCGTTGCCAGCTTGCCTGGCGCTGGAGGGGTCTCCCCGGCTGCCAGGTCCGCGCGCATGTCCCCGAAGCGGACCAGACTGCTGCTTGCGTTCAGCATGAGCCGGGCGTCCTGGCTGTTTATGCGCCCGCTCCAGGTCAGCATGTATATGCTGGCCAGCAATATGAACAGCGCCACCGGCAGACCGGGGCGCCATCGATTGCCGGCCGCGGAAAATATCCCCTTGCTAACGCCCGGAGTACGCATGGGCTGCACGGCCAGGCGCGGGGCGGCGACCGGTCACCGCCTACGCCCGGGGATCTTCCTGACCGGGCGGCGGCAGGTCATCGTCGTCCGCGAGATGGTCTTCATCAAGGGGGTAGGTCCGTTCAAGGCGTGGCGGCAGTCGCCGGGCCTCACGGACTTTCTGCACCAGTTCGGGGTCAACCTGGTCCAGCAGACCCAGGTCTTCCAGCGTCCACATGGTCGTCACGGCGCCGCTGACGTTGGGCCACTGGTCCTTGGCCCAGATGTAACGCTGCCGTGAGAACTGCCACACGGCCTCCGGCTGTTCTTCCCAGTGAAACTCCTGAAACTCCTGCCAGATTTCCTCTTCCGCCGTGCGCGGGAACAACGCGCGCAGCATGTAATGCTGGACCCGGGTCTCGTCGCGATTGACCCCTGCCCAGTTGTGACTGTACTTGTCTATGAAGGTGAAGATGCCGTAGTGCGAATAGTGCTCGATGGTGGCCAGCAAGTCATCGTTGTTGTTCCATGCGGCCAGGTAACAGGACTCCAGTTCCTCACTGGGTTCCTCGATTCGTTCGCCATGATACAGCGCTTCCCTGGCCATCACCCAGGCTTCCGGCAAAACGTCATGCGTATGAGCAACAAGGCGGCGAACGCGTTGCGGCTCGACGTTAAACTTGACCAGGGCGCCGCTGCTGATGAGTTGCTCCACCCTGCCGGCGATGCCATGCTGCCGCGCCTCGTCGCGGGCCCGTTCCCTGCCGCTGCGATACAGACGCAGCCGCCCCGGCAACTCCGAAATCCGGACCTCCTCATCCGAAATGGGAAAGATACGTCGTATGCCGCCGCGATGAACGAAATACTGAAACAGCAGAATCAGGGTCGCGCCGATGGCAATTGGAGGGATGGCGCTCGTTTTCTGGGTAATGAGCACCAGCAGCATCGCATAACTGGCGACCATGCCGCGCAGACCGGCGAAGCGCAGGGCCCTTGCTTCCGAAGACCCGGGCCGGATGCCGCGCTTCAACAGGACGTCATCGCCGACCAGGAAAATGGTCGTGCTGACCATGGCGAATTCACTGACGAAACCAAAGGCGTAAAAGGCTTCCACCGTCGTCACGGTGCGGATGACCGGAATCAGCATGGCAGCGACGGCCCAGATCACCACCACACCGACGCGATCGTCCTCGAACTGCCTCGGCAGCCGACCCAGGCGCGCCGCATTGGCCGCGACCGCTGCGCCACCGACGTAGCCGCCGCCCTGGGCGAGCAGCAGAATGAAGGCCAGCAGAACGCCGCCCAGCCACAGCAGTGGCGTCCCCGGGCCGAAAATCAGCTCGTACAGAATCAGCAGCGTGCTGTAGCCCTCCGTCGCCGGAACGCGCCAGGTGGTGGCCGCAAACAACTGGACGATGCCGGTGCCAATGAGAAAGATGGCAGCGATGATGAGCGCGGTGTTGATGACTTTCCATTTCGGCCGCGCGGCGTGCTTGCCGCTGGCCGGAATGACTTCGTAGCCGGAAAAGCCCAGCATGGCACTGCTCATGGAGCGCAGGAAAAACTGGAAGAAGAGCGCGGTGGACAGCGAGGAAGCCTCATTGCTGGCCTCGACCACGTGCGTCACCACCCCGCTGGCTTCCAGGCCCTGGACGATGGCCGGCACGGCGTCCGCCAGCTGGGGCTGCGCCGCAGCGTTCAGCGCGACCCAGGAAAGGGCGAAGATGGTGAAAATGGTGAAGGCGCCACCGCCGACCAGAAAGAGCGGGACGGCGCGCCTGGGGCCGATAATCGCGAGCACGGCCATGATGAAAAAGGCGTAGGCCTCCGCCAGTGAAATTCGCCAGGGAGCCGCCTCGGGGAAGATCAGCAGCGTCACGTCAGAGGCTGAAATCGAACTGATGATGATGGTCAGCACGGCATCAATGAAAAAGAGGCTGGTGCCGATCCATGAGAGGAAACGCATGCGTGGCGGCCCGATGGCTTCAACCAGAGGGCCGGTGCCGCCGGCGTTGGGCCTCAGGTAGGCGCCGGCCTTGTAGGCGGGCACCACGCCGAAGAACAGCATGATCGAGAGCACCGCAAAGGCCAGCATGGCGATTTCGTGATAGCCCTGCGCGCCATCGATGGCCAGCAGGGTCTGGTAGGCCGCCACGCTGAAGGCGTCCGCCGCGATTTCGAAGACCAGCGCCAGCACGCCGAGGCCGGTGCCACCCAGCAACAGGCCTTCGAACATCAGGCGCGGCAGCCGGCGGTCGGCGTCCCTGCGTTCCGTCCGGTTGATATAGCCGTGGAAGTAAAACATCGGCGCGCTGCGCTCCCGGGCCCGTGAGCGGGCAGGTTACGCCCGCGACCTGTCATCATATCACAGGCACAGGTGACCTTCTGTACCACCGGTTGACCTGCAAGGTTAAGTTTGACATCGCTGCTCGTTACGCTACACTTTAATCGGCAAGGTCTACTATTGGTCTACCGTGGATGAGAGGGATGCAAACATGAATGAAAAGCAGAGCCTTTCGCGCCGTCAGTTCCTGCAGGCCACCGGCGCGGCAGCTGCCTCGGTCACTGCTCTCGGTCTGCCGCTGAGCGGCGCGCTGGCGCAGGAGGCGCCACCAGCGGAAACTGCGGCCCAGATGGCCGTCTACAACTTCGGCGGCGCCATTCATCAGGGCGTCGCGGCCGGCGGCATCTCGCGTTTCAACGAGCGCTACCCCAACGTGATGGTGGAAGACGTCTACGAGCCTTCCCAGGCGGGCTGGGGCGGCTACATCACCAACGTCCAGTTGCGCATCGCCAGCGGCCTGCCGGTCGACCTCATTGCCATGGCCATCGAGGGCACCTGGGAGACCATCTTCCAGGGGATCGTGATCCCGCTTGACGACTACATTGCCGGGGATGAGGGACTGCAGGCCGTCGCTGCCGAAGTCCATCCATCCCTGCATGACGCCCTCAAGGTCCCGCGCGGGCCGGACGGCACCACCTACTACATCACGCGTGAGTGGAACAACATGATCATCCACATCAACACGCGCATGTTCGAGGAGGCCGGTCTGGACTATCCCAACCCGGAATGGACCTGGGACGAGTTTGTGGAGACCGCCCAGATCCTGACGACGGGTGAAGGCGAGGACAAGGTCTTCGGTTTCGCCATCCCCTACTTCAACTTCGGCATGGCGCCCTGGTGGCACACCAACGAGACGGCCACCCTGACCGAGGACTGGCTCGACTCCAACCTCGACGACCCGAACATGCTGGAATCCCTGCAGTTCCTGCGCTCGCTGGTGCATGAACACGGCGTTTCGCCGGACGTGTTTGGCAGTGGCATGACCGAACTCTTCGTCTCCGGCAAGACCGCCATGTCGGCGGGCGGGCGCTGGCCCTTCGCCACCTACATCGCCAACGACTTCTACGACGTGGACATCGTCCCCTGGCCGCGCAACCGCGCCGGCACGACCGTCTTCGGCTCCGGCGGCTATGCCATCACGACCTCCGCCGCCGATCCCTACCTGGCGATCGAACTCATCAAGGACATGACCGACCACCAGACCGACGTCGATGCCATCGCCGGCGGCACCTACCTGCCCGCGCGTGAATCCTCAACGGTGGACAGCGAGCAATTCAACGCCTTCCCGGAACACGCGCATTACTTCTTCGGCAGTCTCGACGACATCAAGCCCATTCCTTCGCCCCCCAACTTCGCCGAGGTCGAGAGCATCTTCACCCGCAACGTGGACAACGTGATGAACGACTCGATGTCTGCCGAGGAGGGTCTCGCCGCCGCTCACGAGGAACTGACGGAGGCCATGGCCAACCTGCGCGAGCGCATGGGCGCCTAGGCGCCTGTACTGTTCCGCACCTGGCCGCCAACCCGGCCAGGTGCGGGACCTGTTTGAGAGCGATCCGTGACCCTGTCGTTCACCCGCAAACTTATGCGGGAAAGACTCGCCGTTTCCTGTGGCGGAGTCGGGGACCTGGCGCGCCCGATCGACCCTTATGCCGAACGCCCGCGGCCCCTGGCCATGCGGCCCGACCCCGGCGAACGGGTGGACTGGTACCGCACGCCCCTGCCCCGTGAAACGCTCGCCGCACTCAATCGCCGCAGCGATCTGAAAGGCGCGCTACAGACTCTGGGGATGCTGGGCCTCTTTCTGTTGAGCGGCGGCGCGGCCTGGTATTCGTCGCAACATTTCCCCTGGCCCCTGACCCTGTTGCTGGTGTTTGTGCACGGCAGCCTGTATGGCTTCAACATCAACGCCGTGCATGAACTGTCGCACCGCAGCGTCTTTCGCACAAAAGTGCTCAACGAAATTTTTGTCCACGTGTTTGCCTTCCTGGGCATGCACAGCGTCACGTACTTTCGCTACTCTCACCTCCTTCATCACCTCTACACCCTGCATCCGCCCGACGATCTGGAGGTCGTGCTGCCGCTGGAATACGACCTGCGCTGTTTCCTGAAGACGGGCTTTTTCAATCCGCTCGGCGTCCGCTACAAGTTTCAGACCCTGGTCCGCTGGAGTCGCGGCCGTTTTTCCGAAGGCTATGAACTGGACGTCCTGTTCCCGCCGTCAGAACCGGCCAGACGGCGCGCCATCATGCGCGAGGCCCGTTTCATTCTGGGCGGGCATCTGCTGCTGGCAGCCCTGGCGCTGCTGACCGGGCAGTGGATGCTGATCCTGCTGGTGACCCTGGCCAATTTCTACGGCCAGTGGCTGCTCTTCCTGCTGAACAACACCCAGCACGTGGGCCTGCGGGACAACGTGCCGGACTTTCGCCTTTGCACCCGCACCTTTAACGTGAATCCTTTCTTTCGCTTCCTTTACTGGCACATGAACTTCCATATCGAACATCACATGTACGCCGCCGTGCCCTGCTACAACCTGCGCAAGTTGCACGAAGCCATCCGGCACGACCTGCCTCCTGTCTCTGACGGCCTGCTGGAGACCTGGCGCGAAATCATCGCCATCATGCGCCGGCAGCACGAGGACCCGACCTGGCAACACCGCGTGACCCTGCCGGTCGGCGCCAGTCCGCCGCGCGAATATCTGGCGCGCCCCGAACACGGGCCGGAACCCGCACACGCATGAATACGACGCGTCAGCCCCTGCTCTCACCGAAGTGGAGTGAATCGCTGACGGGCTATCTCTTCATCCTGCCCACCCTCATCGGCTTTACCGTTTTCATTCTTTATCCCATCCTCGAGTCGATACGCATCAGCTTTCTGGACTTCAACATTCTGCGCGACTCGGAATACATCGGGCTCGACAATTACATTGATATTTTTAAGGACAAGCGGGTCGCTACCGTCTACGGCAACACCTTCGTCTTTACGATTTTCGCCGTGTTCTTCAATGCCGGCGTGGGCCTGTTGCTGGCGGTTGCGCTCAACCGGCGCATGCCCACTTTCATTCGCAACCTGTATCGCTCCATCTTTTTCTTCCCCTTGCTGGTGGCGCATACCTACATCGCCGTCATCTGGCAGTTTCTCTACCACAGGGACCTCGGAGTCCTGAACTATTACCTGGGCATTTTTGGCGTCGCGGCCATACCCTGGTTGAGCCAGGGCAACTGGGCCATGGTGGCCATCATCATCATGGACGTCTGGAAAAACACCGGCTTTGCCATGCTGGTCTTTCTGGCCGGTCTGCAAAACATTCCCAACGAATTCTACGAATCGGCCCAGCTGGACGGCGCCAACGGGCGGCAGATTTTCTTCCGCATCACCCTGCCCTTGCTCAGCCCGACGATCTTCTTCATCCTCGTCATCTTTATGATCGGCGCGCTGCAGGTCTTTGACACCATTCAGGTGTTGACCAGAGGCGGGCCAGGGGATTCAACCCGCAGCGTTGTGATGTACATTTACGAAAAGGCCTTCCAGCGCTTTGACATGGGTTACGCCGCCGCTGTTTCGATGACGCTTTTCGCCATCATCCTGGTGCTTACCCTGATTCAGTTCCGCATCGGCCGGCGCTGGGTGCATTACGAGTGAAGGACGGGGCGCAGATATGACAAGCCGGCAAGGCAGCATGACACAGGTCCGTATCCTTGGCGGCCGGCGTCCCGCTCGCAAACCGCTCAGGCCCGGCGACGTCATCACCTATCTCGTGCTGACCGTGGCGGCGATTCTCGTCGTCATGCCCTTGCTGTGGATGTTTTCCACGTCGTTGCGGCCCATCGCCGAAAGTCTGCAACTGCCTCCGGCCTGGCTGCCCACCGACTGGCGCTTTGAGAACTATCGCGAACCCTTTGAATCCAACGTGCCCTTCGTGCAACTCTTCGTCAACAGCATACAAATCACGGCGTCTGTGACTGTCGGTCAACTGATTACCTGCTCCCTGGCCGGCTACGCCTTTGCGCGGCTGCGCTTTCCGGGGCGGGATATCATCTTTTTGTTGCTGCTGGCTTCCCTGATGGTGCCCGGCCAGGTCACGGTCATCCCGATTTACCTGAGCATGGTGTCCCTGGGCCTGATGGACAACCCGCTGGCCATCATCCTGCCCGGCCTGATCAGCGTCTTCGGCGTCTTTCTCATGCGCCAGTTCTTCAAGACCATGCCCCAGGAGTTGCTGGACGCCGCGCGCGTGGATGGCGCCGGGCAACTGCGCGTCTTTCTGCAAATCGCCGTGCCGCTTTCCGGCGCATCGCTGGCCACACTGGCGATTATCACCTTCAATTCGGTCTGGAACAGCTACTTCAACGCGCTCATCTTTCTCAAGTCCTGGGACAAGATGACCCTGCCCCAGGGCATCGCCATGCTTACCGGCTACATGGGCGCCGGCAACGCCTCGGTCGTGATGGCCGCCGTCACCATGGCCATCCTGCCGGTCCTGATCTTATTCATCATCGCCCAGCGCTGGATCATCGAGGCGCTCACCCGTACCGGCATCAAGGGCTGATTCGCCCCGCACAAATCTGGAGATGTCATGAGTTCAGCAAACGGTAACAACTGGCCCGTCCTGACCCGCTACGAAGGCGAGCACCTGCGCCGCATCGCCCTGCCCCTCGGGGGCATTGGCACCGGCACAGTCTCGCTTGGCGGTCGCGGCAACCTGCAGGACTGGGAAATCGTCAACCGCCCGGCCAAGGGCTTCCAGCCGGACAAGACCTTTTTCGCGCTGTATACCCGCGACGCCGACGGCAACACCTGCACGCGGGCGCTGGAGGGGGCTATCCCGGTCGAGGACTTTGAAGGCCAGACCGGCTCCCCGATCCCCAACCATGGCTTGCCCCGTTTTCGCCACTGCCGCTTTGAGGCCGCTTACCCCTTCGGCCAGGTGCATCTGGAAGATGAGGACGTGCCGCTAAAGGTGCGGCTGCAGGCCTTCAACCCCCTGGTGCCCGCGGACGCGGACGCCAGCGGATTGCCCCTGGCCCTGTTGCGCTTCGAACTCTCCAACCCCGGTCCGCGACCGGTAGAAGCAAGCATTTGCGGCAGCCTGCAAAACTTCATCGGCAGCGACGGCAGCGAGGGCGAGCCCCGCGACAACGTCAACGAGTATCGCAATGGCTCAATTCAGGGCATCTTCATGCGCTCGGAGGGCGTCGACCCCGGCGCCGAGCAGTTCGGCACCATGGCGCTGGCCACCACCGCCCAGGATGGGGTCACCTGGCGGGAGGCCTGGCTCAGTTTCCCCACCCGGCCCTGGGGCGATGCGCTGCTGGATTTCTGGGACGACTTCAGCGAGGACGGTCGGCTCGACCCGCGCGACGGCGCCGGTCAGCAGGCGCCCAACGCTTCCCTCGCCGTGTCCCGCACGCTTGCGCCAGGCGCCAGCGAAGAGATAACCTTTCTGCTCTGCTGGCATTTCCCCAATCGCCTGGCCTGGGCCGGTGGCGCCAATATGCCCGAGGGCATCGCCAACGGCCTTGTGGTTGGCAATCACTATACGACCCGTTTCGCCGACGCCTGGAAGGCAGCCGGGTTCTGCGCTGACAACCTGGACAGGCTGGAGAGCGACACGCTGCTCTTCGTCAACAGCTTCCTCGCCGGCGATCTGCCCGCCGTCGTCAAGGAAAGCGCGCTTTACAACGTCAGTACGCTGCGCTCCCAGACCACCTTTCGCACGGCGGATGGCTACACTTTCGGCTGGGAAGGTTGCCACGACACGGCCGGCTGCTGCTTCGGCTCCTGCACCCACGTCTGGAATTACGAACAGGCCACCGCCTTCCTCTACGGCGAACTGGCCAGCGGCATGCGCGAGGTCGAATTTCTGCATGCCACGCGGGAGGACGGCGGCATGAGCTTCCGCGTTCAGTTGCCGCTGGAGTTTGCGAAGAGTTTTTCAGTCGCCGCGGCCGACGGCCAGATGGGCTGCCTCATGAAGATCCATCGCGATTGGCAACTGAACGGCGACGACGACTGGCTGCGCAAGCTCTGGCCCGGTGTGCGGCGCGCGCTGGAATTCTGCTGGCTCCCCGGCGGCTGGGATGCCGATCAGGACGGCGTCATGGAAGGCTGCCAGCACAACACCATGGACGTCGAATACTACGGCCCCAACCCGCAAATGGGCATCTGGTATCTGGGCGCCCTGCGGGCCTGCGAGGAGATGGCGCGTCAGCTGGGCGAGGATGACTTCGCCGACAAATGCCGTTCCCTGTTCGAGAATGGCAGCGCCTGGCTGGACGCCAACATCTTCAACGGCGAGTACTATGAACACGAGATCCGCCCGCCCGACAATGCGCTGGTCATTCATGACATGCTGACGAGTCACATGGGCGCGGACGACCCTGCCGAACCCGTGCTGCAACTCGGGGCGGGCTGCCTGGTCGACCAGCTGGTCGGTCAGTTTCAGGCCCACGTCAACGGGCTTGGTTACCTGGTCGATCCGGAGAAGGTCCGCACGACGCTGGACAGCATCATGCGCCACAACTTCAGAGAGAATTTCCATGGCCATTTCAATCACTTTCGCAGCTACGTCCTGAATGACGAGTCGGCGTTGCTGATGGCCAGCTACCCGCGCGGCAATCGTCCAAAACGCCCCTTCCCCTACTGCAACGAGGTGATGACCGGCTTCGAGTACACCGCCGCCATCGGCATGCTGTATGAAGGCCAGATCGAAAACGGGCTGCGCTGCATCGAGGCCATCCGCGCGCGTTACGACGGCAAGCGCCGCAGCCCCTTCAACGAAGCCGAGTGCGGCCACCACTACGCCCGCGCCATGGCCAGCTGGGCGGCCCTGTTGGCGCTCAGCGGCTTCCGCTATTCCGGCGTGACACAGTCCATGGCCTTCGCCCGCAGCGAGGAGGCCTCGCAGCAATTCTGGTCCACTGGCTACGCCTGGGGGCTGTGCCGTCAGACGCCCGGAGCGGATGGCGTGGAGGTCGAACTGGACGTACTGCACGGTGAGTTGCCACTGCGTGAATTTGCGCTGACGGGCTTCGGTTCAATCGCGTTTGAGGAAGCCCAATGCCTCGGACAGGGGGCCCAGTGGAGAGCCCTTGTGCGCCCCTCCTGATGCATCGGGCGGGTCTGGCAAACGCCTGATCAGCGGCAGGGCGATTAGTGATGCCACGATCGCGATGGTGAAGGCGGCATCCAGCCCCAGACGGTCGCCGACCATCCCCAGCACAAGGGCGTTTGCCGAGCGCGTCAAAAAGGCGTAGAGAATAAAGAGGCCGCTGGCAGTGGCCCGGTTGTCCGGAAACTGGTCCTGCACCACTGCCTGCAGCACCGGCGTAATCGAGAGCGAAACAAAACCCAGCGGCACCAGGGCGATGGGCACCAGTTCCACACGTGTCTTGACCACAAACAGAAAGACAAGCAGCAGGGCCGCGCCAAGCACGGTAGCGATGAATACGGTGCTGCGGCGGCCGTAACGGTCGCTCAACATGCCGCCGGCCAGCGCGCCGCCCACGCCGGCCAATTCGAAGAGCGCCAGCATCAGGGCGGCGTCGGCCAGGGCGAAGCCGACGTCCACGTTCAGGTAATAGACCATGTAGAAGGAAAGCGAGGAGACGAGCATGCCGCGCAGGATCATCACGCCCAGCAAGGGGATGAACACGCGCCGCATGTGAGGCAGCACACTGCGCAGATTCATGGTCTTGCGTGAACGGGAAGGGATGTCTTTCAGCCGCCAGTAGAGTATCCCGCTGGCCAGCCAGCCGAAGACCGCCACGCGCCAGATGCCCTCAACACCCCACTCGGCCAGGGCAAACGCGACCAGCAGGGGCCCCAGGGAACGCCCCAGTTCGCCGGAGGCCATGAAGAAGCCCATGCCCTTGCCCAGTTGACGACCGGAAATGCGCGCGATCATGGCCGGCGCCGGCGCGTGAAAGGCCGCGACGCTCAGGCCGGTAACGAAGAGCAGGACGACCAGCGCGGCATAGCTTTGCATCAGGCCGGTCAGCGTGATCAGGGTCGCGGTAACGGCCGGCATGAAGATGACCAGGTAACTCACGCTGAAGCGGTCGCTCAGCCACCCCACCAGGACGCTGAAGAGGGAGGGAATCGACATGGCCAGTTGCAACGTACCGGCCAGGCCCAGTGGAATCGCCAGTTTCTCCAGGATGATGGGCAAGAGTGCGGGTATGAATGCCGGATACATGTCGTGCACGAAGTGTCCGCTAACGATCGTCAGGATATGTCTTGTCTGAAAGGTCTCGGAGGAATCGGGCGCAGCGTCGCGGACGGGCTCGACAATGGCGGTCATGGACTGGCTTTCACTGGCAGGTTACCTGGTGAGTATAGAGCGGCAGCGTTTCCTGTCAAAAAGCGGTATATGACCAGCGGGCCAGGTTATACTGAATTCAATCCCGTCGTTCAGCTTCAGGCGAGCCATGAGTGCGCAACCCCGCTTCGTCATCATCGACGGCCATGCCCTGGCCTATCGCCAGTATTTTGCGCTGCCGGTGCAGGCCTTCCGCACCCGCGCCGGAGAACCCACCAACGCCACCTACGGCTTCACCCGCACCCTGCTGGATATTCTGCAGCACGACGCGCCTGAATACCTGGCCGTCAGTCTTGACCGTGGTCTAAGCGGCCGCGACGAGTTGTATGGTGAGTACAAGGGCACGCGGGAAAAGATGCCCGATGACCTGCGACCGCAGATCGAACGCATCGAGGAGGTCGTGCAGGCCTTCAACATCCCGGTGCTGGCGCTGGAGGGCTATGAGGCCGACGACGTAATCGGCACGGTCGTCCGGCTGCTGGCGGACGAGAACGTCGCTGTCCACATCATCACCGGAGACCGGGACATCCTGCAGTTGCTGTCGGACAAGGTCAGTGTGCAACTGCCCGGCCGTCGCGGCCAGCGGGACGTCACCTGGGACCAGGCGGCCTTTCACGATCATTACAGCCTCGAGCCATGGCAACTGGTCGAACTCAAGGGCCTGATGGGCGACAGTTCGGACAACATTCCCGGCGTCAGGGGCATCGGTGAAAAGACCGGCAGCAACCTGCTGCAAAAATACGGGTCCATCGCCGGGGTATACGACCGTCTGGACGACATTCGTGGCGCCATGCGCGCGAAGCTGGAGGCCGGCGCCGACCTGGCCAGGCTCAGCCGTGAACTGGCGCAAATCAAACGTGATGTTCCGCTTGCCTTTTCGCTGGACGATTGCGTCGCGCACGATTTCGACCTCAACAACGTGCAGGAGTTGATGCGCCTGCTGGAGTTCCGCAGCTTCAGCGATCGGCTCAGGGACTTCTCCCAGCTGGACATGTTTGCGCCGGAGGTCGAGGCCTCCCCGCCTGCGGTTGAGCAGGCCGTGGACGGCGTCGAGACCATCCTGGTGGACGATGCGTCAGCGCTGAACGAACTTGTCGCCGCGCTGGAGGCGGCGCAGGGCATTGTCTGGGACGTCGAGACCACCGGCGTCGACCAGATGTCCTGCGAGCTGGTCGGCATCGCCCTGGCCGTGGACGGTGAGCGTGGCTGGTACGTTCCGGTCGGGCACGCCAGGGGCCGGCAGTTGGCCCTGCAGCAGGTACTGGATGCCCTGCGCGGCCCCCTGACGGACCCCAATATTCCCAAGTTCGCCCACAACGCCGCCTATGACCTGGTCGTGATGCAGCGCTACGGCATCGACGTGACGCCGGTCGTCTTTGACACGATGCTGGCGCAGTGGCTCTTCGATACCTCGTCCAAGTTCCTCGGGCTGAAGAACTTCGCCCGTTTCGTGCTCGAGCCGCCAGTGGAAATGACTGAAATCACTGAACTGCTGGGCACGGGCCGCAAGCAGATCAGCATGGCCGAGGTCGAGATCGACAGGGCGGCGCCCTATGCCGCCGCCGACGGCGCCGTCACCATGCGCGCCGTCAACTTCCTGCAGCCGCGCATGCAGGCGGACGACGCGCTGCAGGAGGTGTTCGCGACGCTGGAGATGCCGCTGGTGCCCGTGATCGCCGATCTGGAACGCGCCGGCGTCGTGCTGGATACGCAGCATCTGCAGCGCCTGTCCGGCGCGCTCGGTGAACGCCTGGCAGAGCTGGAAGAGACGATCTACGGCCTTTCCGGTGGCTATGGCCCCTTCAACATCAACAGCCCGCGGCAATTAAACGACGTCCTCTTTGGCAAGCTGGGGCTGCCCACCGCCAACCTGCGCCGCACCTCTCACGGCTTTTCCACCAACGCCGAGACGCTGGACAAATTGCAGGCTTACCACCCGATCATCGGTCACATCAGCGAACACCGGGAACTGGGCAAGCTCAAGGGCACCTACGTCGATTCCCTGCCGGACCTCATCAATGCGCATACCGGTCGTCTGCATACCAGTTACAACCAGACCGGCACCAGCACCGGGCGCATCAGCAGCAACAACCCCAACCTGCAGAACATCCCGATCCGCACTGAACCGGGGCGCGAGGTGCGTCGCGCCTTTGTCCCGCAGGACGGTTGCCACTTGCTGGCGGTCGATTACAACCAGATCGAACTGCGCGTGATGGCCCACTTCTGCGAGGACCCCACCCTGCTGGAAGCCTTTCAGCAGGAACAGGACATTCACTCGGTCACTGCAGCGACCGTGTTCGGCATCCCGCTGGCGGAAATCAGCTACCGACAGCGCGATTTTGCCAAGCGCGTCAACTTCGGCCTGATGTATGGCATGGGTGCCTACAGCCTCGCCAGCGACAGCGACCTGACTTTGGCCGAGGCGCGCCAGTTCATCGAGGACTACTTCGGCCGCATGCCCCGCATCCGCGAATGGATGGATGCCACCAAGGCCCAGGCGCGCCGTGGTCCCCTGACTACCCTTTTCGGGCGGCGCCATGAATTCCCCGTGCTGCTGGACGGCCGCCGCAGCAACCCGGTTGCCGTCAACCGCGCCGAACGGGTCGCCATCAATCTGCCCATCCAGGGCAGCGCTGCCGAAATCATGAAACGCGCCATGATCGACCTGCACCAGGCGCTGGCCGCCAGTACCCTGGCAGCGCGCATGATTTTGCAGGTGCACGACGAACTCGTGCTGGAAGTCCCGGACGACCAGCTGGCGGAAACCAGCCGCCTCGTCATGGACGTGATGGAAAACGCGGTCGAACTGAAGGCGCCGCTGCGCGCCAATGCGGAAGTCGGCCTCAACTGGCGCGACATGCAGCCCGTTCCACTGTAGTCCCGCCACTGGCAATCTCGCCGGCAGACGCTATGCTTGGGTAGCAAATGGCGTCTTCAACTCAGGAATCGAGCACCATGCCCAGGGACTTTATCGACCTTGCTGACTGGTCGTCCCGCGACCTGCAGCATTTGTTGCAACTGGCTATCCGGCTGAAGCGGGAATGGCAGGCGGGAGGCAACCGCCCCCTGCTGGCGGGCAAGACCCTGGCCATGCTCTTTCAGAAGGCGTCGTTGCGCACGCGGGTCTCCTTCGAGGTCGGCATGAATCACCTGGGCGGGCACGCCATCATGCTGGGCCCGGATGAAGTGGGCCTGGGGCAACGGGAAAGCGTTGCCGACGTGGCGCGCGTACTTTCCGGCATGGTGCAGGGCATCATGGCGCGCGTTTACGCGCACGATGATGTCGTTGAACTGGCGCGCTGGGCCGGCGTTCCGGTCATCAACGGCCTCAGCGACGACCGCCACCCCTGCCAGGCGCTGTCCGACATGTTGACCATCACCGAGCACTTCGGCCGGACGGAAGGCCTGCGCCTCTGTTATCTGGGCGATGGCAACAACATCGCCGCCTCGCTCGCCCTGGCCTGCGCTCACTTCGGCGTGAACTTCACCATCAGTTCGCCGGAGGGTTACGCCCTGGATGAAGAGGTGCTGGCTGCCTCCGCAGCGATCAATCCCCGTATCGACCTGTGCCTGAAATCCGAACCGGCCGGCGCCGTAGCGAATGCCGATATTCTGTACACCGATACCTGGGTCAGCATGGGCCAGGAAGCGGAGGCGGCCGAGCGACGGCAGGTTTTCCGTCCCTGGCAACTCAATGCTGCCCTGCTGGGCAAGGCGCCGGCCAGAGCGGTAGTCATGCACGACCTGCCCGCCTACCGCGGCAAGGAGATCACCGATGAGGTCGCCGATAGCGAGCGCTCGCTCATTTTCCCCCAGGCGGCCAACCGTCTGCACGCCCAGAAGGCCATTCTGGCCGGGTTGATGGGAGATCAGTCCGGCACCTGAAATCCGGGGGGCGCCCTCACAGGCCGGAGCGGAAGACTGTCATGCAGGAACTGCTGTGGGTCTTCGACAACCTGAACGTCAGCGCGCTGGTCGACATCCTGCTGGTCGGCCTGGTGTTCTTCGCGTTCAGCTTTCTCATCCGCGCCACGTCGGTGGCGCTGGTGCGCGGCGTCATCCTTGTCGCAACCGGTATGTTGATCGTCTCGCGTCTGCTGGAGTTGACCGCGCTGAGCTGGCTGATCGGCCTGGCCCTGCCCCTGCTGGCCATCGCCCTGCCGGTGGTCTTCCAGCCGGAACTGCGCCGCGGCCTGGAACAGCTCGGGCGCGCCGGTTTTTTCGGGCGCTGGCGTCGCCCTTCCGCGACCATGCGTCATCACATCATCGATGAAATCTGCGTTGCCGCCGGTCTGCTGTCGGAGCGCCGGCATGGCGGCCTCATCGTGTTGCAGCGCGACAGCAATCTGGATGAATACGTTCGCACCGGCATCCAGCTGGACAGTGAACTGTCGTCCCAGCTGCTGCTCACCGTTTTCTGGCCGCGCACAGAGCTGCACGACGGCGCCGTCATCGTCGACGTCAGCGGCCGTGTTGCCGCCGCCGCCGCCGTCCTGCCGCTTTCCGCCAGCCGCAACCTGAACAACCCCACCCTCGGCATGCGACACCGGGCCGCGCTGGGCATCAGTGAGGTCAGCGACGCCATCACCGTCGTCATATCCGAGGAAACCGGCCGCATCACCATGACCGACGCCGGGCGCATGACCGGTCGCATGGATATCAGGCGCCTGAACACGGTGCTGGGCGCCATTTATGCCACCGACCAGCCCGCCTCCAGGTCGCTGCCCGCCTGGATCAGCGGGAGATTGCCATTGCCCGGCCTGTCAGGACGCACCGGGCGCGAAACGTCCTCATGAGTCAGTCGCCCGCGCTCCGGCGGGATTCTCCGGGAAGGAATCTCGCCTGGCTGCTGGCCTCCCTTTTTCTGGCCTTCTGTGTCTGGTTCGTCGCCACGCTGGACCGCGACCCGGTCAACGAGCGTATCTTTCGCAACGTGCCGGTCCTGCTCACCGGCAACGAAGGATTGATTATCACCAGCCAGAGCCGCGAAAACGCCACCGTCACGGTGCGCGCGCCGGAAAGCACCCTCGCCCGCCTGGTGCTGGATGACGTTGTGGTCCGGGCCGACCTCTCCGGTCTCGGGCCGGGGGAGCACAGTGTGGCCTTGCAGACCAGCGTAACGCGCAACGCCATTCCCGATACGGCGCCAAGGTCCATATTTGTTCATCTGGAACCCTTGCTGGAAAAGGAAGTGCCGGTCACGGTCGACGTCACCCTGGCCCTGCCGCGCGGATTTGCAATTGGCGCTGGCGGGCCGCAGCCGGCGCAGTCAACTGTTACGGTCAACGGGCCGCAGCCAGACGTGGAGCGGGTGGTCTCCGCCCGCCTGCCGCTGAACCTCGCGCAGCGCCGCAGCGACTTCAGCGATGAACCGCGGCTCTTTCCGGTAGATGCTGATGGCGGGATCGTCGCCGGCGTCACCCTGTCGCCACCGACCCTGCTGGTCGAGGTCCCCGTCCGCACGCGCTCGGACCTCCGTCAGATCAGCGTTCAGCCCTACATTCTGGCGGACACCCTGCCCGAAGGCCTTACCCTGAGTTCGGTCACCTACAATCCGCAGGTTGTTCTGGTCAGTGGCGCGCCGGAGGCGCTGGAAAATGCGCCAGACACCCTGTTCACCGAACCGGTGAGCCTGGAAGGCCGCAACAGCAGTTTCGAGGTCCAGACCCGCGTCAGCACCACCGGCGACGACCTCTTCGTTTTTGGCGGCCAGGGGATTACGGTCTCCATCGGCATTACCCCCCTGCTGACCAGTCGCCAGTTTGACCAGGCGCCGGTCGAGTTCATCGGGCTGGCCGGGGACCGCGTCGCCACGCTCTCGCCGGAAACCGTGACCGTCCTGATCACCGGCGCGCGTAACGCGCTGGAGAGCATGAGCGCCGGCGACCTGCATGTGCTGGTCGACCTGCAGGAACTGGAAGAAGGCAGCCATTCCGTGGTGCCGGACGTGAGCCACAACCTGGACAGCAAGGACGTCGAGAACATTTCTGTGCTTCCATCCGGGATTGATGTCTTCATCACTGTGGTCGGGGCCGGCGCGGCGGAAAGCGACGGCGGGGACAGCGCTTGACAGCGCGACCCGCTTCTGTTGTTATCGAGAGTTGGCCGGACGACGCTGCGGGGACCCATGGCGCACAAACCACTGGTGGCACTCGTCGGGCGTCCCAACACCGGCAAAAGCACCCTGTTCAACCGCCTGGTCGGCGAACGGCTGGCCGTTATCGACGACATTCCCGGCACCACCCGCGATCGCATTCAGGGCGATTGCGAATGGACCGGCGTGCCCTTCACCGTCGTGGACACCGGCGGCATTGAGGTCTGGCAGCCAGGGGGCAGCCGCGATACGCGTCCGCTGGCCGAGGGCAGCGTGGATTTCATCCCGCAGATCGAAGGCCAGGCCTTGCTGGCCGCCAGGGATGCCGACGTCATCGTCATGGTCGTCGACGCCGGGCAGGGGGTCACTGCCGCCGACGAGCACATTGCGCAGGTCCTGCGCCGGCACAGCGCCGGCCGGCCGATCCTGGTGGCTGCCAACAAGGCCGACAACGAGGAACGCGCCGAAGACGCCTTTGAGTTTTTCGGTCTGGGCCTGGGCCAGGTTTACCGCGTCAGCGCCTATCACAACCTGGGAACCGGCGATCTGCTGGACGCGGTCGTCGCTGCCTTCGGCCAGTCGTTTCATCCCGTCGCCGAAGACGAAGAAGATGACACGATCAAAATCGCCATCACGGGCCGCCCCAACGTTGGCAAGAGCAGTCTGCTCAATCGCCTGCTGGGCGAGGAGCGCGTTATCGTCAGCCCGCTCGCCGGCACGACGCGTGATGCGATCGACACCCACCTGGTCTGGCATCAAATGCCCGTCACCCTGATCGACACCGCCGGCATTCGCCGCCGGGGCAAGATTGACCCCGGCGTGGAGAAGTACAGTGTGCTGCGCGCCATACGGGCCATCCAGCGCGCGGACGTGGCCTTGCTGGTCATCGATGCACAGGAAGGCGTTACCGAACAGGACCAGCACATCGCCGGCGCCATTCTGGAAGCCCGCTGCAGCGTGGTGGTCATCGTCAACAAGTGGGACGCACTGGCGAAGGATGCGCATACCATGCCGGCCTGGCGGGTAACGCTGCGCGAGAAGTTCAACTTTCTGCCGGAGGCCCCGGTCATTTTTGTCAGTGCGCTGACCGGTCAACGCATTCACCAGGTGCTGGAGTGCGCCAATCGCGTCCATGAGGCGCGCTTCACGCGTTTGCCGACGTCAACGATGAACCGCATCCTGCGCGAGGCGCTGCACGATCATCCGCCGCCGCGACGCGGCACCCGCCAACTGCGCATATACTTCGCCTCCCAGGTGGCGGTTGATCCGCCCGTGTTTCTTTTTCACGTCAATGACACGCGCCTGCTGCACTTCAGCTACAAACGCTATCTGGAAAACCGTATCCGCGAGGCCTGCTCCTTCGAAGGCACGCCGCTCGTGCTCAGCTTTCGCCCGCGCGACGGCAGTCTGTAGGCGGGAGTGGCGAGTTTGGTGGATTTGAGAAGTTGTTTTAAAGCCGGGGCGGGCGATTTGGTAAATCGCCCTTACGGCGGATGGTGTAGGGGTAGCGAGGGCGTAAGCCCGAAGCATCCCTGGAAAGGGGTAGCGAGGGCGTAAGCCCGAAGCATCCCTGGAAAGGGGTAGCGAGGGCGTAAGCCCGAAGCATCCCTGGAAAGGGGTAGCGAGGGCGTAAGCCCGAAGCACACCAGCGGTGCCATTTTGCGAGGACGCAAGTCCGAAGCATCCCGCAGGGGCGACATATCATGTCGCCCGCGGACACACCATGCCGCCGGGCGCGGTGCGTTTGGTGGATTTCAGAAATTGCCCGCGCCTGGAACCAGCCACAACGGTAGCGACGCCAATATCCGCACGATGACGCTCACCGCATCCAGTTCCTGTATCCAGTAAACCGGACACTCCCAACTGCCGCATTGTCAGCCGTCCTGGCGGACGCTACACTGAACCATGGCTGAAGCGGAGAGACGATCCATGCGCGCCCTGCAACAGGACCTGCCGCGGCCCCGCCTGCAACGCCGCAGCCTGGTCTATGAGCTGCTGGAATCAGCGTTGCTCATGCTCATGATCTACGCCCTGGTGGACATGGCGACCGTGCGTTTCTTCGTCGATGGCCCCAGCATGGAACCCACCTTTTACAGCAACCAGCGCGTCATCGTGTCCAGAGTCAGTTACTTCCTGCGTCAGCCGGCGCGCGGCGAAATTGCGGTGTTTCAGTCGCCCGACCGCCCCGGCATCGATCCGCCCCTTATCAAGCGCATCATAGGCCTGCCTGGTGAGACGGTCACCATACGCGACAGGGAGATCCATATCGACGGCCGGCCGCTCGACGAATCCTATGTCAACGGGCCCTGCCAGGCGTCGCGCTGCCCGGACAAGGAATGGGTGCTGGGTGAAAACGAATTCTTCCTGATCGGTGACAATCGCAATCGCAGCCGCGATTCACGCGTCTTCGGCCCGGTCAATCGTTCGCAACTGGTGGGCGAGGCCGTGTTCCGTTACTGGCCGCCAAATGACCTGGCCTTCCTGGCGAGTTACCGCTTTCCCCGGGAGCCCCTTTCCTGATTGCAGCGCTGCATCGCCTGGCTGTCCCGCTCCCGTCGGGGTTGAAACCGCGCGTGGCGCTTCCCGATTGCCCGTCATCGTGCTATAGTCAGGCTGCACCCACACAGGAGACAACCCTGATGGCCAGTAACCGGAACGGCCGCGCCGCATCCTGGTCGCCCGCCCTTTCCCTGTCAGGTACCCCGGTTTTGTCTGGCGCCATCCAGGGTCATCGGGTCATTTCAACGCAGGTGCTCTCATGAGACTGATCATTCTGCTGCTCGCCCTGCTGCTGGCTGTCGGCCCGCTGTCGGCCCAGGAAGCGCCGCCGCCAGGCTGCAATACCGCCGCCATGGGCACCATTTTCTCCTCGCTGGCTTCCGGTCTGGCGCAGCAGTCAATCCCGGTTGACCAGGCCATCTACATCATTGACGTGCTGCAGGACACCCTCGCCGCCCTGCGTTCGGCCTGTGAGGGAGAGACCTGGTCGGACCCCGCAGCGCCGGACTATGACAGCATCCCCCAGGCGCGCGGTGCTGACGGCGCCTTCATTCTTGGCGATCCCGCAGCGCCCGTCACCATTGTTGAATTCTCGGATTTCCTCTGTCCCGCCTGTCAGACATACCATGAAACCCTGCGGCAACTGATCAGGGACTACGTCGCCACCGGCCAGGCGCGCTTCGAATACCGCATGTTCCCGGTCATCGATGCCGTCGCCTCCCCCCTGGTGGCCACCCTGGTTGAATGCTCGGACAATCTTGTGCCCGGCAGCTTCTGGCGCGCGCATGACCTCATGTTCGAACTCGTCAGGGAAGGCTTTCATGGCCTGACCCATTTCACCTTCGCCTCCCGCGCCGGCCTCGATTACGAGGAGCTGGGCGTCTGTGTCAACGAGCAGGCCGACCAGGTCGTCACAGACAGTGAGCTCGCCCAGGAGCTGGGTGTCGGCAGCACGCCCACCATCATGGTGCGACACGGCGATGGCGACCTGGAATTCATTCATGATCAGGAAGGGGGCCGGATCCAGGGCGGCCTGCCCTATTTCGTACTGGAGAGCATCGTTGTGGAAGCCAACCAGGAATGAATGAACGCGAACTGCGGGAACAGATCTGTCACGTCGGCCGACTTCTTTACCAGAACAACCTGATCGACAGCGGCAGCGGCAACATCAGCACGCGGCTGGCGCCGGAGCGCATCCTGTGTACGCCCAGCGGCCTGGCCAAGGGCTTTATGCGGCCCGAACAACTGATCATCGTCAACCTGGATGGACAGCGCATCGATACGCCAAACGAGGCGAATGCCAACCTTGGGCCCACGTCGGAGTTGCCGATGCATCTGGAATGCTATCGCCGGCGCGAGGACGTGCAGGGGGTTGTGCATGCCCATCCGCCCAACGCCGTCGCGCTTACGCTGACCGGCCACGGCTTCAGCGACTGCGTTATCCCTGAAGCCATCGTATTGCTGGGCGTCATCCCGACAACGCCCTATGCCACGCCGTCGGGCACGGAGAACCGCGATGCCATCAGTCGCCTGATAGGCCGGCACGACGCCATCATGCTGGCCTACCACGGGTCGCTCACCGTGGCGGAAACGCTGTGGGAAGCCTGTCTGCTGCTGGAAACGCTGGAGCACACGGCCAAAATCCTGGTCGCTGCGCGCAGCATCGGGCCGATCCAGCCACTGCCCGCCCACCAGGTGCGCAAGCTCTTCGACCTGCGCAAGCAGCTGGGCAAGTATCGCCCTGGCGACGAGGCGCGCTTTGAGACCGCCTGGGGGCCGGGTGTCGTGCCCGCGGAGGCGCTGAACGGAGCATCCGCCAACAACTGACGCAAGGGTCTTCGCTTGACACCGGGCGGGCCCACCGCTACACTGGCGGGCGTTCAGGGCCCCATCGTCTAGTGGCCTAGGATGTCACCCTTTCAAGGTGAAGACACGGGTTCGAGTCCCGTTGGGGCTACAGAAAACCGCCGTCCTGGCGGTTTTTGATATATGTGTGTGTGTGGCGAGTGGAACCCAGAGATTGTTTCCCGTCATTCGTGTGAAAACCGTGAAGGGTAACGATGAACATTCTGAACCAGGCCGGGAAAGGGCTGTACATCTGGCGACCCTCCGGAAATCGCTCCAGATTGCACATGCACACACCGAAACGAGAGAGTGGTCCCTCGAATGATGACATTGGCCTTGCAGAACAGTTTGTCGATGCAATCACCAGGGCGACCGGCGTCACAGGCGACGTGCGAATCAACACGGATCGTTGCAATTTGCTCTGGCAACATGCCGGGGTTTACGCCGTGGCCAACTGGTTGTTGGCCCAACCCGAATATGTATCGGGCCTGACCATTGTACGACATGCGGCATTGAGAGAGCGTGTCAAGGTGCAAGATGCCCTCGCTGCAAAAGAAGTCCGTGAAGCCCTGTATTTCAACCTGGATGACGGCAGGACCCTGCAATCCCAGGCAGCAAAGGTGGGCTTCCTCTCCGCAAGGGATGGATTTGACTGCATGTATTGCAGAAGTCCCCTCCTTGAGCCGCAAGTCGAGCATTTGATCCCGTATTCATGGACAAATGCTGAGCCACAGAGCACAGATCCAGGCGATTATGTCTTGTCCTGTGCGCAATGTAACGGCGAAAAGAGCGCCTGGACAGAAGTTCAGTATATGGCATCGCTATCTGACCCGGCTGCAAGGAGTGTGTTGGGCATACAGTAGTGCTTTCGCGCCTCCCGGGCCTGTTGCTAAAATGCGGGTGTTTCGTCTACAGATAAACACACCATGGCAACAAGGGGCCGCTCATTCTGGAGGGATGACATTCATCATCACAGACCCGCAAGTTTTCTGTTGTCCCTTCATCCAGTCAATCCTTGTCAGGACATCACATTTGGAGGCAACCAGGGCTGATGAGTGATCAACTGGTACTGAAGGGCGTCATTCCGCCGATCATCACGCCGCTGGACGCGGACGGCGCCGTAGACGAGGAGGCGGTCGAGCGCCTGATTGAGTTTCAGTTGCGCAGCGGCGTCAGCGGCATCTTCATTATGGGCAGCAGCGGCGAGGGCCCCTGGCTGGATACAACGCAGCGGGAAACCTTGCTGCGCGCCAGCGTCCGCGCCATCGACGGGCGCGTGCCCCTGCTGGCCGGCGTGATGGAACCGGTCGCATCGCGGGTGCGGGAACGTCTGCCGCGCATGAAAGCACTTGGCGCCGATGCCGCCGTCGTGGCCACGCCCTACTATTTCCAGGCGGACGAGGCTGTGCAGTGCGCCCACTTCGATGCCGTCGCCGCGGACAGCCCCTTGCCCATCGTGTTGTACAACATCCCTGGCATGACCCATAACCCCTTGTCTGCGGCCACGGTGCGCCATGCCCTGAGGCACGGCTCCGTCGTCGGCATCAAGGACAGCGGCGGCGACCCCGGGGTCTTTGCCGCCATTCTGGAATTGAAGCGGCAGAGGCCGGATTTCCAGGTGCTGCAGGGCTCGGAAGCGCAGTCGGCCTGGGCCCTGAAGCAGGGCGCCGACGGGCTGGTGCCGGGCATCGGCAACCTCATCCCCGGCCCTTACTGCCGTCTCTATGAAAACCCGCAGCATGAAGACATGCAGCAGGTCGCCATTGACCTGGGTGGAATGCGCCGACACGGTTACTTCCTGAACACGCTCAAGTACGCCATGGCGCTCTGCGGCTTCGGCAGCGGACGCTGCGTCTGTCGGCCCGATACGCTCAGCCGGGCCGCCAAAACCGACATTCAACGCATGGTCGCCAGGTACGCTCCCGAGGCCCTGGCCTGCGCGCCCGCCTGAGCGGGGCAACAGCGTGTACATCGCGCCGCGCACGGTCGCCGGCAAGGTCTTCGACATCTGGCGCAGCCCGGGACGCTTCACCAGGAATCCCGACCTGGTCGCCCTGCCAGGCGTTTATCTCGAGCCGGAGGACCTGTATTGATGAAGCCCAACATTCTGTGGATCTGCACGGACCAGCAGCGTTACGACACGATTCGGGCGCTGGGCAACGAACACGTTCACACACCCAACATCGACCGCCTGGTGGCAGAAGGCGTGGCCTTCACCCATGCCTTTTGCCAGAGCCCGATCTGCACGCCCAGCCGCGCCAGCTTTCTTACCGGGATGTACCCGGGCACGGTACATGGCTGCATGAACGGCAACGAGCGTTGGGCGGAGGCCGCGCCGCTGGTGACCAAACTGCTGGCCGATGCCGGCGTTGACTGCGGACTGAGTGGCAAGCTGCACCTTGCCGGCGCCGAGGGCCGCGTGGAGCCACGCCCGCTCGACGACGGCTACCGCGTCTTTCACTGGAGCCATGGTTCCAGCACGGAATGGGAGCCGGGTCAGCACGCCTGGGGCGACTGGCTGCGCAGCCAGGGCCGTGAACAGCGCGAATTCCTGGAGGACCCGGACAACTTTCCGCCCGAACTGCACCAGACGACCTGGTGCACGGACCGCGCCATCGAACACATCGAGACCGCCGACCAGCCCTGGTTGATGAGCGTCAACATCTTCGATCCCCACGTTCCCTTCGACCCGCCGAAGTCATACATGCAACGTTACGATCCGGCTTCCCTGCCCGGCCCGCTCTTCCGCGAAAGCGACCTGCAGGCCCAGCAACTGCTGGCCGGCGTCGACTTTCAGAGCCCGGTGCGTCGACCGGAGGAATTTGACGCCCGTCGCATCCAGGCCGCCTACTACGCCATGATCGAGCTCATCGACGACAACCTGGGGCGTATGCTGGAGGCGCTGGAACGTACGGGGCAGCGCGAAAACACGCTGATCGTCTTCATGAGCGACCACGGCGAAATGCTGGGCGACCACGGTCTGGTGGCCAAGGGCTGCCGCTTCTACGAGGGGCTGGTGCGCGTGCCGTTGATCTTTTCCTGGCCGGGCCGGATTCAGTCCGGCCTGGTCAGCGACGCCCTGGTCGAACTGATGGACGTCGCGCCCACGCTGCTGGATATCCATGGCCTGCCAACGCCGGCCCGTATGCAGGGCCGCTCCCTGCTGCCCATCCTGCGCGGTGAAGCGGACCCCTCACAGCATCGTGACTTTGTGCGCAGTGAGTTTTACAGTGCGGTGAATTCCATCGAACGCGACCGGTTCGTCTGCTCATATGCCACCATGCTGCGCGACCGGCGTTACAAGCTGGTCGTCTATCATGGCTACGAGCCCGGCGAACTCTTTGACCTGCAAGAGGACCCGGGCGAATTCGACAACCTCTGGGATGACGAGAGCTACCGCGAAATCCGCCATGAGTTGATGAAACGCAGTTTTGACGCGCTCGCCCTGGCCGTCGACGTCGGCACGCCCCAGGTCACCCGCTATTAGCCGTAGGCGGGGCCGTTAACGAACCAGGCCGGGCGTTGGCTGGCCCGGCCTGGTGGATTGCAGCTTTGCCCTGCGTTACTCCATGTCTTCCTGCGCTTCCGCCAGGATCTCGTTGGCCTCGGCTTCAGCGGCCGCGGCGGCTTCCATCACGTCCATGCCGCCGGAAGTGATGTTGGCGATCATCTCCTGCACGACCGGGCCCACCCGGTCCGATCCGACCAGCACCGGCTCCGACCACAGGTTGATGGCGCTGTCCAGCAACACCTCGCGAATGCTGTTGAACTGCGGGTTGGCCGTCAGGAATTCCTCGCTCAGCCCTTCCAGACCGGCCCGGGTGTAGGGCTGGTACTGGGCGTACTCGGTCCAGAGTACCTGTGACGCGGGCGAGGCCAGATGCTTGAGGAAGAGCCAGGTGGCCAGCTGGTTCTCCGGCGAACTGACGTACATGCCCATGCTGCGCTGATAGACCTGCAGCGTGCGGCTGTCGCCGCTCCAGGGCACGGTGGTGTTGACCCAGTTGATGTCACTGCCGCTGGCCTCAATGTCCTTCTTGATGAAGGGCACGCCGACGCTGCTGCCCACCGCCATCGGGTTCAGCCCGAAGGCGAAGTCGGCCGTGTTGACGTAGGGGCCGTCCGGGATGTAGGCGCAACCATCGGCATACAGGTCCTGGAAGAACTGCAATACCTCGATGGACTTCTCGTTGGTGAAGTTGTAGCCGCCCGCCATCTCATCGTAGATGAAACCGCCGTTGGCGACGATGAAGGAGTACATGTCGTTGTCATTGGTGCGCATCGGGAAGCCCTGCACGTCCTCACCGGCCGCGCCGCTCAACTCGTTGGCCGCGCAGGCAACCTCGCGGAAGCCCGCCAGGTCCGTCGGCGGCCCGTCGTGTCCCAGGCCTTCCAGCATGCCCAGGTTGACGGACAACACGTTGGCCGACATGCCGACCGGCCAGGCCAGCAACTGGTCGTTGAAAGGCTCGAAGGGCACGCGGTTGATGGCCAGCGAACCGTGGTTGAGGTTTTCCATCTCCATGTCATCGAAGCCCCAGACCGGGTGCTCCATGTAGGCGTCCAGCGGCACCAGCACGCCATCCAGGTAGTAGCCCATGGCGTTGTTGGTGAAGACCGCGCCGCTCAGATTGGGCAACTCACCGCTGACGATGCCCGTGCTGAGCTGGTCAATTAGACCGCCGGTGTTGCCCTGGTACACCTGCTCGACGGTGATGCCCCATTCGTTGTTGTCGTTGAAGTCGTCGATGATCAGCGTGATGGCTTCGGCCTGCGCGCCATCCCACTCGTGCCAGTAGTCGATGGTCAGGCCCATGGGCAGTTCGTCGGGAATGCTCACGTCCGCGCCGGTCAGGCTGACGGCCAGGAGCATCGCGACCAGGGTGACGAAAATCGTAGTGCGCTTCATGATAAACATTCTCCCGGATTTCATTCCCTTGCTGGCGTTGAATTCAGCCGCTGGCTGCACACAGCCAGTAACCGACTCTAACCTCTTGTGCCGGTCGTGGCAATGCCGACGGTGAATTGCTTCTGCGCGAAGAAATACAGGGCCAGGATGGGCAGGATCATGATGACCGACGCCGCCATCTGCAGATGAAACTCGTCGCCGGCATCGGCCTGCACGAACTTGGTCAGGCCAAAGGCGACCGGTCGCCACTCGTCCGTCTGGATCACCAGCAGCGGCCAGAGCAGCGCGTTCCAGGAGCCGATGAAGGAGAAGATCACGACCGTCATGATGGCCGGGCGCGAGAGCGGCACCACAACCCGCAACAGAAAGAGCAGATGGCCCGCCCCGTCGATCCGCGCAGCGTCCCACAGTTCGTCCGGAATCTGGGAAAAGAACTGGCGCAGGAGAAAAATGGTGAAGGCCGAGGCCATGAAGGGAATCGTCAGCGCCGGCCAGTTGTTCATCCATGCGCCGGCCGGCCCGAAGAGACTCTGGCTGAGCCGGTTGATCCAGACGATGGTCAGAAAATTGGGGATGAGCGTGACGATGTCCGGGATCATCAGGGTGGCCAGCATGATCGCAAAGAGGATATTGCGGCCCTGGAAGCGCATGCGGGCAAAGGCGTAGGCCGCCGGGATGCAGAACAGCAACAGCCCGCACACCGTAATCGCCGTGATGCGCGAACTGTTCCACATGAACTGCGAGAAGTTGGCCTTGTCCCAGGCAGTGCCGTAGTTTGCCCACAGCACCTGGGCCGGAAACACACGCCCGACCGTGACCTCAACGTTGGTCATCAGCGACCAGCTCAGCATCCACAGGAAGGGCAGCAGGGCCAGCAAACCGCCGGCGACGAGCACGAGGTAGCCAAACGCCCGGCCGCGCCAGGGCTTGCGCGCCGGCGCCTCCTGCAGGACCTGCAACTGCATTCGTTCAGCCATAGAACACCCGCCGGCCGACGATCCGGTTCTGGATGAGCGTCAGTATGAGGATGACGGCGAAGAGCACGAAGGCCATCGCCGAGCCATAGGCATAGTTGGGATTGCCGGACTGGATCTCCTCGTAAATGTAGATGTTGATGGTGTCCACCGCCTTGTAGGCGCCAGGCCGGCGCATCAGAAAGATCTGGGTGAAGGCCTGAAAGGTGCCGATCGTCGCGATCAGCACGAGGAAAAAGGTCGTCGGGGACAGCAGCGGCAGGGTCACGTGGCGAAACTGCTTCCAGCCAGTGGCCCCGTCGATACGGGCCGCCTCGTACAGGGTCGCGGGGATGTTGCCCAGCCCGGCCAGAAAGATCACCGTGCTGTAACCGGCGTAGACCCAGACGTTGTAGAGGATGATGACCACCAGCGCCAGGCCTGGCCCGGCCAGGGCCGCCGGCAGCTGCTCACCGAAGATCAGACGCAGAACGCCGGTCGGCTCCAGCAGCCAGTGCTGCGGGTCGATGCCCAGCAGCGTGAGAAACTGGTTGGCGGGCGAGGCGCTGCGGTGCGAAAACAGCAGGGAGAAGACGGTGGAAGTCGCCACGAAAGGCGTGATGTAGGGCAGAAAGAAGAGCATGCGAAAGAAGGACTTGCCGCGGATGTTCTGGAAGAGCAAGACCGCCAGCCCCAGCCCCAGGGTCAGTTGCAGGGGCACGGAAAAGAAGGAATACATCACGGTCACGCTGAAGCCCTGCAGCATGTCGTCGTCGGCTTCGGCCAGGGCCTGCGGCAACTGGATGATCAACAGCACGGCGGCGACCACTGCCGCGATGACCAGCAGGGCGCGCAATACAAAGTTGCCATCGCTGAACTGGCCCGGCGTGCGCTGCCACAGCCACAGGGCAAGGCCCAGCAACCCGGCTCCGGCGCTGATCAGGATGATATGGCTCCAGACCGGCAGGTCCGCGCCGGCCTCCCTCGCCTCGGCAACGGCCAGTCCGAGTTCGTCCAGGGTCAGTTGCAGCAACAGGACGCCGGCGCACAGGGCGAGCGCCATGCCCGTGGCCAGCAGCAACAGACGCAGGGGCTGTTCGGCCGGCAGGGCGCGCCTTGCCAGCACAATCGAGGCCAGCGCCAGCAGCAGCGCCAGCCACATCAGGTCGGCCGCTGCCAGCACCTGCGGAAAGCGGAAGCTGGCAAAAAATTCTCCGATGAACAGCTCGCGCGTCATTTCCTGGCCGCGCAGCCGCACGGGTACGTTGAGGATGGTTGGCAACAACTGGAAAAACCAGCTGACAAATGAAAACAGGGCGGCGGCGCAGAACACTCCCGGCAACAACCAGAACCTGGCGCGGGGTTCTCCCCGGCTCTCACGCCAGAAGCGCCACAGCGCTGCCAGCCCCGCCGCCAGCAACGCCAGCGAGAGCCAGAAAAAGACCACGTAGCCGAAGTTGCCCATGGCCTTGATGTAGCTGTCCAGGCCGCGCCAGTCGTCCGGAAAGCGACGCCAGCGATGCAAACTGACGAAGAAGGCGAAGGTGACGGGAAAGATGCCGAAGAGGAAAATGATCGCCCCGGCCGGCGCAAGAAACAACCAGGCGGTCACGTTCTCTATCAGCGCGCGTCTGCGCCGGAAGGTGAACAGGCCTTGTTCTGCGACCATGGCGCCCGCTCTTGCCCGGACTGGTGACATGATTGTAGCACGTTGGCTCCCTGGATGCGTTTGTGGCGCCGCGAAGCTGACGCTAGAATGCCGCCGGGAGGAGGCCCCCATGGTTTCTGCCGCCGCTATTCCCGGCCGCTATCAGCCGCTGCCACACGTCCTGTTTTACGATGACCTCGACGACGGGCTGCCCGGCTGGACGGCGCTGACGGTCATTGTCTACCTTGTGTTGAAGCCTGACAGGTAGCGCGGGCCCTGTGAACATCGAAGCGCCTGACGAACTGTTGCGCTACCTGCGCGACACCGGCCACGTTCATCCTGATGAAAGGCCGCAAATGACGGCGCTGCACGGCGGCGTCTCCAATCGCACCGTGCTGGTCGAGCACGTCGATGGTCGCGCCTGGGTGCTCAAGCAGTCCCTGCCCCAATTGCGCGTTGAAGTCGAGTGGCGCAGTGACGTCGAACGCGTCCACCGCGAGGCAGCCGGTCTGCGCTGGCTGTCATGCATGCTGCCCGGCGCCGTGCCCGACTTCATCTTCGAGGACCATGAGGAACATTTGCTCGCCATGAGCGCGGTGCCCCAACCGCACGTCAACTGGAAGGAACGTTTGCTGGCCGGCGGGCTTGCAGAACGCCATGTCGAGGGTTTCGCCGCCCTGCTGGCGCGCATCCACAGGCTCGGCCAGGAGCGACTGGATGAAGTGGCGCTCGTCTTTGCCAACCGCAGTTCGCTGGAGAGCCTGCGTCTGGAGCCGTACTATCAATACACCGCCGGGCAGGTGCCGGCGGCGGCGCCCCTGCTGCTGGCGCTCATCGACGAGACGCGCAATCTGCGCATTGGCCTGACGCATGGCGATTACAGCCCCAAAAACGTCCTGCTGCACCAGGACCGCCTGGTCCTGCTCGATCACGAGGTCATGCACTGCGGCGACCCGGCGCTGGACGTTGGTTTCGCGCTGTCTCACCTGCTCTCCAAGGCGCATCACCTGGCAATGCAGCGTGAGCGCTTTGCCGCCGCCGCCCTGCTGTTCTGGCGCGCGTACGGCCGGCAGGGCGGCACGATGACCGACCCGGAAGCGGAAGGGCGCGCCGTGCGCCACGCCCTGGCCTGCATCCTGGCGCGCGCGGCCGGCAGGTCGCCGCTCGAATACATGAGCAGGGAGCAACGCCGGCATCAGGTGGATGCGGTCCTGCCACTGATTTTGCATCCTCCGGCCACCATGGGCGACATGATTGTCCGCTTTTGCGAAAGGCTGTGACGTGCCCGTCATCGAACGCCTGCATGCCCTCGAAATCCTGGACAGTCGTGGCCGGCCTACGCTGCTGGCCACCTGTGAGTTGCGCGGTGGCGCCAGGGGTAGCGCCTCCGTCCCTTCCGGCGCCTCCACCGGCGCGGCCGAGGCCCACGAACTGCGCGACGGCGATCCTGCGCGCTATCGCGGCCTGGGTTGCCTCAGGGCCGCCGCCAACGTCCGGGTTGAAATCAATGACGCCCTGGCGGGACTTTCCATCGATGACCAGGCGCAACTGGATCGCCTGCTGACAGAACTGGACGGCAGCCCGCAAAAGTCGCGGCTGGGCGCCAACGCCCTGCTGGCGGTTTCCCTGGCCTGGGCGCGGGCCTGCGCCGGCGGGGAGGGCCTCCCGCTGTATCGCTATTTCGCGCAGATGCCCGGCTTCACCACGCCCGGCTCCACGCCACGCCCGACCATCAACCTCTTCAGCGGCGGCGCGCATGCCGGCGGCCAGGTGCCGCTGCAGGACCTGCTCATCGTTCCCGTCAGGGCGACGCGGATGGCGGAGGCGCTGGAAATCTGCGCGGCGGTCTATGAAGCCGCGGCCGACCTGATGTCAGAAAAATACGGGGCGCGCCGCCTGACCGCCGACGAGGGCGGTCTGGCCCCGCCCTTCACGCGCTGCGAGACCATGTTTGAAGACGCGCTGCAGGCCATTGAAACTGCCGGCTATCGTCCTGGTGAGGACGTGAGTCTGGCGCTGGACGTGGCTGCCAGCCAGTTCTGGCGCGATGGTCGCTACCAGCTGGAGGGATCGCTGGCTTCGGCGGACATGATCGCGCTGCTGACGGACTGGGTTAGGCGTTGGCCGCTTGTCAGCGTCGAGGATGGTTTGGCGGAAGAGGACTGGGCGCACTGGCCCGCGCTGAAGCGCGCCCTGGCCGGCCGGGCCCTGGTGCTGGGCGATGACCTGCTCTGCACCAATCCCGGTCGCATTCAACGCGCCATTGAAGCGGACGCCGCCGACGCCCTGCTGCTCAAGGTCAACCAGATCGGCACCCTCAGCGAGGCGGCCGAAGCCTGTCACATGGCCCGTCGGGCGGGCTGGCACGTGACCGTCAGCGCGCGCAGTGGCGAAACAGAGGACAACTGGCTGGCGGACCTGGCCGTTGGCTGGAGCGGCGACCACGTCAAGATCGGCTCCATAACGCAGTCGGAACGGCTCGCCAAGTACAACCGCCTGCTTGAGATTGCGGATTTCAGCGGAATGCCGCTGACAGTCTAAACGGCCTCCGGCTCTGGCACCAGCGCCTCAAGCCTTGGCACCACCAGATGCCAGAGCACCAGGGGCACCAGGCTGATCAACGCCATCAGCAGCACCACCTGGCGCACCTGGCCCACGCCAAAGGAATCGATCAGCAGGCCGGTGAGCAGGATGCTGAAGGCGCCCACAAACTGGAAGCTGGTCATGTCCAGCGAAAACATTCGCCCCAGAAAGTCGTCCGGGACGCTTTTCTGGATGATGACCGAACTGTAGGTCCAGCAGACCGAGGTGCCCATGGCGCGCAGGGTCAGGGCCAGCGCCACCAGTGGCAGGGTGCCGGCCCCGCTCAGCAGCAGCCAGCCCAGCGACATGAACAGAAAGCCGAAACGGATCAGGCGCCGCATCACTTCTACCCGGCCGTCGTTGAAACGGTTGAGCAACAGTGGCCCGGCAACCGCGCCGGTGCCGAACGCCGCGTACATGATGCTCAGTGGCGTGCTGCTGTCCTCGCCCGTGCTGAAGAGTTGCGAGGCGTAGACGATCATGACCGCGTCGATACTGCCCAGGCTGATGCCCGCCTTGACCAGTAGCACCGCCAGCGTAGCGGGCGAGCGCCGCAGGTAGCGCAGTCCCTCACGGAGGTCCCGTTTCCTCGCCGTCTCCCCCCCTGCCGCCGCCTGTTCATGGCTGACCCCCGCGCTCGTGTCCGTCCTGATGCTCATGATCAGCAGCGCCGAGACGAGGAAAGTGAGCGAGTCAATCAGCAGGGCGACCTGCGTTCCCAGCTGCGCCGCCACGATCCCGCCGGCGACCGCGCCGGCCGCCAGCATGACGGACCAGGTCACACTGCCCAGGGTGTTGGCCAGCACCAGACCCTCCCTCGGCAGCAAGGAGGGCAGAATGGCGTTGCGGCCCGGTTCGAACACGGCGGACAGGGTGAATTGCAGGGCGGTCAGCACGTACACCAGCCACAACAACTGCGGCCCGTCCGCCAGCAGCAACAGCAGCACCACGAGCGCCCGCAGCACGTCGCTGAGGATGAGCAGGCGCTTGCGGTCCAGCCGGTCTACCAGCACGCCGGCCCAGGGCCCCACCAGCATTGGCGGAATGAAGCGCGCCAGCAGGAAGAGGCTTACCGCCAGGCCGGAACCACCGCTGTATCTTTCGACCAGCACGGCCAGCACAATGGTATTGAACCAGTCGCCCAGCAGGCTGACGACCTGCGCCAGCCACAGACGCGTGAAATCCGGATTGTTGCGCAACAGGCGCCAGTAAGCGTTCATAACTTGCCCGTCTGCAAGGATGGTCACATTCTGGCAGCACAGGCGCCGCAATTGCAAGCCGGCGGCATTGAAGCGGCCGCAGGCCTTCGCTATGCTGGCCGCATGCAGGCAGCATCCCTGATTTCGGTTGGCGCCGGTGGCTTCCTCGGCGCCTGCGCGCGCTACGTCTTCAGCGCCTGGGTCGTCACTCGCCTGGGCGGCGGCAGCCCGCTCGGGACCATGGCCGTCAATGTGACCGGGTCCTTCCTGCTGGCCCTCTTCCTGGCCTGGTCCACGCGCCAGAGCGGGCTCACGCCCCAGGCGCGCCTGCTGGTCAGTGTCGGTTTCTTTGGCGCCTTCACGACCTTTTCGACCTACGCCCTGGAAAGCATCTCTCTGGCGCGGGATGGCCAGTTGCTGGCCGCCGCCGGCAATGTTCTCGGCAACAACCTGCTTTGTCTCGCCGGCGTATGTCTTGGTCTGGCCCTGGCCAGCCGCCTCTGAGCTCCGGCTGTGAACGATGCGCTGTCAGCCGTCTTGCTCGGCATTCTCGAGGGTCTGAGCGAGTTTCTGCCCGTCTCCTCAACCGGTCACCTGATTGTTGGCGTAACCCTGCTTGACTTGCCCGCAGCCTTGCGCGGCAGCTTCGAAATCGCCATTCAGTCCGGCGCCGTGCTGGCCTTGCTGCTGCACCATGGCCGCGATCTGGTGACCAGCCTTGCGGCGCTGCGGCAGGACGCCGGCGCCCGACACTTCTGGGCCGGTATTCTCGTCGCCAGTGCGCCGGCTGCGCTGGCCGGCCTGTTGTTGCGGGACTGGATCAAATCGTCCCTGTTTTCACCCGCCATCGTCGGCCCGGCATTGATCGCCGGCGGGGTCGTGCTCTTGCTTACAGAACGTGCTGCCCGCCCGCTTGACAAAAGCCCGGGGGCCGCGGTCACGCTGCGCCAGGCCCTGCTGATTGGCTGCGTTCAGATTCTGGCGCTCATTCCCGGTATATCCCGCTCCGCCGCCACGATCATTGGCGGCATGCAGGTTGGCCTCGATCGCAAGTCGGCAACGCAATACTCCTTCTGGCTGGCCATTCCATTGCTCGGCGGCGCGACCCTCCTTGAGCTCCTGGAAACAGCGGGGCGTGTCAATGCGGCGGAACTCAACGTGCTGCTGCTGGGCTGCGCGGTTTCCGCGGCGGTCGCCTGGCTCGCCATCGCCTGGCTACTGCGCTTCGTCAGCCGTCACAGCCTGGCGCCCTTTGGCTGGTACCGCATTGTCATCGGTGTGCTCATCCTGCTGGCCCTGCAGACGGGCCTGTTGCCGTCAACCCTGGTTGCCTGAAGCCGGCCGGAGTGCTAAACTTTGGGCGGCAAGGGGAAAAGGGAACCGCTCATGCGCAATGCCGGGCTACGACTGGCCAGGTGTTTCGGCCTTGGTCTGGCATTGCTTCTCGCCGGCTGCTACCAGAATGCCAGTCAGCCTGAACCGCAGGGAGCGGACCTGCCCTCGGTCGTCGCCACCTTCACGCCCGATGCAGCGGCCCCGCCGGTCACTGCCGAGGCTGCCATCGATCCCGGACCACCGCCTGACCCGCAGCCGCCGGCCGTAGCTGACGAGCCGCTGGATATCGACCCCCTCAATTTGACGGCCACAGCCATTATCGCGCGGGCCACCCAAACCCAGGCCGCGCTCAGCGGAACTGTCCTGCCGGTGGAGGAAATCCCGGTTGTGACGGCTGCCGTGCCAGGGGCGTCGCCAACGCCGGCGCCCGATACCCCTGGTGAAGATTGCATCCACGTGGTGCAGGCCGGAGACCGTGGTCTGAGCACCATTGCGGCGCTCTATGGCGTCACGGTGGCGGACATCCAGCGCGCAAACAACCTGGCCAACGTTGAAGTGATTCACGTCGGCAATGAACTGACGATCCCCGGCTGTGGCACGACCGGATTTCAGCAGTCCGCCGCTCCCGGGGAAAGCTGCGTGCCGGCAGCATGGCGCGTTGTTCACACCGTGCAGGCCGGCGAGAACCTGTTCCGCATCGCCCTCAACTATGGCATGGACGTGAACGAACTGGCCCTTGTCAACTGCATACCGGACCCCGCCCTCATTCGCGTCGGCCAGCAAATCTACATCCCCTGACCTGCGCACCCTTGTTGCGTCTGGCAGACCTGTGTATACTGCCGCGCGCAACGCTGGAGAAGGCAGCGCCCTGGCGCAGGGGAAGCTTGATGACCAACCTCGTCGACGAACTGGTCGCGATGACTCCCTCAAGGGAGCATCCGCAACTTGCGCCGGGTGATACGGTGCGGGTGCATTTGCGCATTGTGGAAGGCGAGCGGGAACGGGTTCAGGTCTTCCAGGGCGTGATCATTCGCCTGCGGCGCGGCGGCAACGAGGCCAACTTCACGGTGCGCCGCATCGCCAGCCATGGCGTCGGCGTGGAACGCACCTTCCTGCTGAAGAGCCCGCGAATTGAGAAAATCGAGATCCTGCGCAACGCGAAGGTGCGCCGGGCACAACTCTATTATCTGCGCGACCGTCGTGGCAAGTCCGCCCGCCTCAAGGAGCGTCGCCGCCCCCTGCGGCAGCAGTCCTGAGACGGCGTTGACAGTCGCTCAGGAACCCGGCGGCCCACTCCCGTCGGCGTCCTGCTTCAGGATGTAATAGGTCCCCTTTTTGGTCCCTATCTTTAGCAGAACCCCCTGCTCCACCAGGCCGACCAGATCGAGTCGCAAGGTTTCGGCGGAGACGCCCTGACAGCGGGACCTGAACTCGCGGTTGGTGATGGATCCATGCTCACGGACGTACTGCAGGGCCCGCTGCTGGCGTGGATTGGCGTTCGCCACCCACGCGGGCAGCGCAACCTGCCGTCTGGCATTGCGCAGGGTGACGGCGAAGCTGTAGGGCTGCGCGTCGAAACCCGGCGGTTCGTGTCCCGCCTGCTCCATCACTTCCAGCATGCGGTCAATGCCCAGGCCCAGTTCTTCAATCAGCCCCCACTGGAACAGGCCGCTGACGATGCGCGGATTGCGACTGAAATGCTCGCCCACGAAATTTTCAATGGTGATAAAGCCCGGCAGGCCGCCCGGCGAGACCACTTCCAGCCGGTCGGCGTACATGCGGATTTCAATGCGTCGTCCCTTCATCCGGTAATCGCGGTGGCAGACAGCGTTGACGATGGCCTCGCGCACGGCAAAGCGCGGATACTCCAGGGTCTCCTCCCGTTCCAGGCCCTTCACCACCGCGCTGACCGCCATTTCGCTCCAGACCAGGTTCCAGGCAGCCTCAATCATGCGCGGCAGGGGGCCGGTCAGTTCTTCCCTGCGAATGTATCCCGCCAGACCGTCCTCACCGCGCGCTGTGACGCCGGCGAAGCGCACGAACACAATGCCGCTTTGGGGCAGCCAGCGCTGCGGTCGCTCGCAGAACAGCAACACGCCCGTGACGGTGGGCCGCCCATCCGTGTCAAGGGCGCCGGCTTCCTGCAACAGGGAGTCGCCCGCCTCGACTTCCGGTTGCCGCAGGCGCCGCGCTCGACGTGACAGCCAGGCGGCAATCATCTCTTCGCTGAAGTCACTGCGGCCGGCGCCAGGCACCACCTCGTTTTCGAATTCGCCCAGGTTCCGCGCGCTCGCCAGACGTTGAATTTCGCGCCCGCCGAGCGGTCGGTTGCTGTCCCCGCTGCGCACCAGCACGCGGCCGTCCTCAAGAGAATGCATGTCCATGCTGCGCGGCACTTCGAGGCGCCATGCCGTGTGCGCTTCTGCCAGGGCCACCAGGGTTCGCTCACCGGTCAGCACCGGCGGGTCACACAGTCCCTGTGCCGCTCCCAGGGCAGCGTCCAGCGCTTCCTGCGTAATCGTGGCCCTGGCCGGTTTCCCGTCAACGCCGGCGCCAAAGAGCAGGCTGCCTCCGTCGCTGTTGGCAAAGGCAACGAGAGTCTCCGCGATATGCTGCGGCGCCAACTGCTCCATACATTCAATGCGCGGTCCAGCCCCCCCGGGGGCGAATGTGCTGCTACGGGTCATGCGAAACGTCATATTGACCGGCGGGCGGCTACTATATCACAATCCGGCTCGCGCCAACTGCCGCAGAACGGCGCTTTTGATTCGCGGCCTGCCAGCGAAAGGGGTAGGCTGGAAGTGGAGGGCCGCCATGACCATCATGTACGTCCCGGTGCTGGTCAGCATCGCCTTTTTCCTGCGCATTGGCCTGATCATGACCGGGATGCTCAAGGGACCTGTCCTGCGCACCTTCGAGAAATACGGGGGTGATGAAGAACTGTACTATCCCCTGCCGGCCCTGCTGCTGTGGTCAGGGGTCATGCTCATCAGCCTGACCGCCCTGCTGGCCGAAAGCGCCCGTATCTTTTTGCCGACCGGCCTGCCCGGTCTGCTGCTGCTGATGCTGGCCTTTCTCGCGCGCAACCACCCCGAGTTTGCGCGTGAACACCCGAATATCTTTCTGCATTACCCGCGCTGGTACCACCAGTTGCGCGCCCGCACCTCCCGCTACGAACGCCGTCGTCTCTCCTACATGTGGTTGTGGTTGCCCCGGCGCCTGCGCCTGATCTACAACGGCAGTGACCGCGCCTTCAACCAGTGGGCCGACCTCGTCATCATGGCCTCCATGCGCTACGACGAGGAGGACCCGTCGCTCTGGCGCGAGAACCCGCCGGAAAACTATGACGCCGTGTTTCACCACGGTTCATAAACGGGTTGGATAAAGGCGAATGCCGCCGGCGGAAGCCGGCGCTGCGGCTAGCGTCGCTTCTGCATCCTGGCCCACTGGTCACGCAGGGTGACGCTGCGGTTAAACACCAGGCGCCGGTCGCCCGCATCCGGATCAACGACAAAGTAGCCCAAACGCTCAAACTGGTAGCGTTCGCCGGGGCCTGCCCCCTGCAACGATGGCTCGACCATGGCGTCTGAAATCACCTGCAGCGAGTCCGGGTTGATGCGGTCGGCGAGATCCAGCCCGTCGCTGGCGTCGTTCGGGTTGGCCACGCTGAACAGCTTGTCGTAAAGCCGCACCTCGGCGGGCAGGGCCTGCGCCGCCGACACCCAGTGCAGGGTCGCCCGTACCCGACGCCCGTCGGGTGCATTGCCGCCGCGCGACTCAGGATCGATGCTGCAGCGCAGTTCAACGACGTCGCCTGCTTCATTCATAATCACGTCACGGCAGGTCATCAGCCAGGCGCTGCGCAGCCGCACTTCGCGCCCCGGCGCCAGGCGATAGAACTTGCGCGGCGGATCCAGCATGAAATCATCGCGCTCGATGTAGATTTCGCGCGTGAACGGCACCTCACGCGTGCCCGCGCTTTCATCTTCCGGGTTGTTGACCGCCGTCATCCATTCCACCTGCCCTTCCGGGTAGTTCTCGATGACGACGCGCAAGGGGTTCAGCACTGCCATGACCCTGGGCGAATGCCGGTTCAGATACTGGCGCTGGAAGTGTTCCAGCATCTCAATTTCGATCAGGTTGTTGCGCTTGCCGATGCCCGTCGCGGCGCAAAACTCACGAATGGCCTCCGGCGCATAGCCGCGGCGGCGCATGCCGCGCAGGGTGGGCATGCGCGGGTCATCCCAGCCGTGCAGGACGCCCTGCTCCACCAGACGCCGCAGCTTGCGCTTCTGCACGACCGTATGGTTCAGATTCAGGCGCGCAAACTCGATCTGGCGTGGCTGATAGATCCCCAGCGCCTCCAGCAACCAGTCGTAGAGCGGACGGTGGTCCTCGTATTCCATCGAACAAAGGGAATGGGAGATGCCCTCGATCGAATCCGACTGGCCATGCGCATAATCGTACATGGGGTATATGCACCAGCGGTCGCCGGTGCGCGGGTGCTCTGCATGCAGGATGCGATACAGCACCGGATCGCGCAGATTGATGTTGGGCGACGCCATGTCGATCTTCGCGCGCAGCACGCAGGCGCCCTCCGCCAGTTCGCCGGCTTTCATGCGCCTGAACAACGCCAGACTTTCCGCGACCGGCCGGTCGCGCCAGGGACTGTTGCGGCCTGGCTCGGTCAGGGTGCCCCGATACTCGCGGATTTCTGCCTGGCTCAACTCGTCGACATAGGCCTTGCCGTCGCGAATGAGCTGCAGCGCCCATTCATACAGTTGATCAAAGTAGTCCGAGGCGAAGAACAGCCGCTCGCCCCAGTCGTAACCCAGCCAGCGAATGTCCTCCATGATGGCATCGATGAATTCCTGTTCCTCGCTGACCGGGTTGGTGTCGTCGAAGCGCAGGTTGCAACTGCCGCCGAACTCTTCAGCGATGCTGAAGTTGATCCAGATGGCCTTGGCATGCCCGATGTGCGGGTAGCCGTTGGGCTCCGGCGGAAAACGCGTGCAGACCTCGCTGTAGCGGCCGGACTGCAGGTCGGCGATGATTTCCTCGCGAATGAAGTCCTTGCGCTCCCGCGCCCCGGCGGTGACCGCCACGCCGCTGTGATCGCTCATGGGCAGCTACTGGATGCTCCTGATGCCATTATCATGCCTGCTCCGGCAGGGAAAGCTGGGGGACCTGGATTCGAACCAGGATTCCCGGTTCCAAAGACCGGTGTTCTGCCGTTGAACTATCCCCCACCAGCGGAACATTCTAGCATGCTGCCATGCCCCCGTACCAGAGCGGCCTCAAACAGGAAGTGGCGAGTTTGATGGATTTCAGAGATAGTTCAAAATCGGGGCGGGCAAATTGGTAAATCGCCCCTGCCACGGATGATGTAGGGGTAGCGAGGGCGTAAGCCCGCAGCATCCCGTAGGGGCGACATATCATGTCGCCCGCGGATACACCATTATGTCGCCCGCGGATACACCATCATGTCGCCGGGAGTGGCGAGTTTGATGGACTTTAGAAATTGCCCGCGCCTGGAACCAGCAAATTGGACACTCCCCTCAAACACCCGCAAACCAAAAAGCGGCGGCGTCAGGGCCGACCGCTTCGCTGCTGGGAGACCTGGATTCGAACCAGGATTTACGGGGCCAGAACCCGTCGTTCTGCCGTTGAACTATCTCCCACTGGCCGCCATCCTGGCACAGCGCCCTCAGACTGTCAAGCCTCGCGCTGCAGCGCGGCGATTGCCCCGTCGATGCGTTGCCGGCAAGGCTCCAGCCCCAGGATTTCCATGGTCTCGAACAGCGGTGGCGAAACGCGCTGACCGGTGACGGCGACGCGCAGGCTGCCAAACAGCTGGCCCACCTTGATGTCCAGTTCCTGCGCCAGCGCGCGCATGTCCGCTTCCAGCTGCGCGTAATCGATCCCGTCCAGGGTCGCCAGGTGGGCGCGCGCTGCCTGCAGGGCGCCCGCAGTGCCGGCTGCGTCCATCCGGCGCTGAATGAGCGCCTCCGGGGCCGGCGTCTCAAATGCATCGCTGAAGAAAAAGCCGGCCATGGACAGGAAGTCGTGCAGGGAGCGCATGCGCGTCTGCATCAGCGGCACGACCCGCAGCAGGCGTTCCGCGCTGACTTCCAGACCGGCTTCCTGCAGCAGGGGGCGGACGCGGCGCGCCAGTTCCGCTTCCGGCAACTCGCGGATCCACATGCCGTTCAACCAGTCCAGCTTTTCGACCGGGAACACGCTGTCGGCCGGATTGACGCGCCGCAGGTCGAAGCGGGCGACCGCATCTTCAACGGGAAAGAACTCGCGCTCGTCGGGCATGCTCCAGCCGATGTTGGTCAGGAAGTTGCGCACGGCTTCCGGCAGGTAGCCGGCGTCAATGAATTCCTGCGCCAGCACCAGCACCTGCCGACCGTTCTGGGTGAAGCCGGCGTGGCGCTTGCTCAACTTGCCCTTGCCGTTGGGATTGAGCAACACCGGGAGATGAACGTAGTCCGGCCTGGATTGCCTGAATGCCCCCCACAGCTGCCAGTGCAGCGGGAGTGACGGCAACCACTCGCTCGAGCGCAGAACGTGAGAAATCTGCATGTCGTGATCGTCGACCAGGTGCGCCAGATGGTAGGTCGGATAACCGTCGGATTTCAGCAGCACCGCGTCCTGCAGGCGGGCATTGGGAAAACGCAACTCACCACGGATGACATCCTGCACGACCGTTTCACCATCAAGGGGCATGCGGAAACGGATGACCGGCCGAATGCCGGCTGCCTCGTATTCGGCCCGCTGCTGCTCGCCCAGATCGCGGCAGTGCCGGTCATAGCCGCCGGCCTCGCCGCGCGCGCGCCTGGCCTCGTTCACGGCAGCCAGACGCTCGACGCTGCAGTAGCAGGGGTAGGCTGCGCCCTGCTCAACCAGCCGGCGCGCCTGCTGCGCATGCCGTTCGCGGCGTTCGGACTGCACGTAGGGAGCGCAGGGCCCGGCGACGTCCGGCCCCTCGTCGTAGTCCAGGCCATAGTGACGCAGCATCGTCATGATGTGTGCCGCCGACCCGGGCACCAGCCGGCGGCGATCGGTGTCTTCAAGGCGGAGAATGAAGTGGCCCCCATGGTGCCGGGCGAAGAGCCAGTTGAAGAGCGCCGTGCGCAGGCCACCGATATGCAGTGGCCCGGTCGGGCTGGGAGCGAAGCGAACGCGAACCGGACGGGACGTGGACATCAAGTCTCCTGCAGGGTGAACAAAAGCAGTTGATTCACATGATCAACTGATGCGACGGCGGCGGGCAATGACGCTTTGCGCCAGACCGATACCGGCCATGGTGGACAGTAGCGACGTGCCGCCCGAACTGATGAAGGGCAGTGTCAGTCCGGTCACCGGCACCAGCGCCAGATTCATGCCTATCGAGGTCACCGTCTGGAAGAAGATAAAGGACGCCACACCATAGCACAGCAGGCTGCCAAAGGCGTCGACCGCCAGGCGCGCGCCACGCAAAATACGCATGATGACCACGCCGATCATGCCCAGCGTGACCATACTGCCGATAAAGCCGAATTCCTCCGCGATGACGCTGAAAATGAAATCGGTGTGCCGCACCCGCAGAAAGCGCCCCTTGTTTTGCGAGCCAACCTGATAGCCCTTGCCCAGTAACCCGCCGGACCCCACACTAATCAGCGACTGATTGATGTTGAAAAAGGCGTCTTCATCGCTGAGCGGATCGATAAAGGTCGAAATGCGCCGCACCTGATAGTCCCGGAGCGGGCCTTCAATAAAATTGAAGGCCTGCAGCAGGACAACGCCACCCACCAGTGAGACCAGCAGCAGAAAGGTCACCAGATAACGCAGGGGCAGACCGGCGCCCCAGATCATGGTGAACCAGATGGCCAGCAACACGGTGACCATGCCCAGGTCCGGCTGGAGGATAATCAGAATGGCCGGAACGCCAATGTGCAGCAGGGAGATCAGAATGTTGGGCAGGTATCCGATGCGCTGGTAGCGACGCGCAAGGAAATTGCCCAGGGTGATGATGATGAGCAACTTGGCGACTTCGGAAGGCTGGATGCGAATGCCGATATTGATCCAGCTTTGGGCGCCGGCGACGCCTTCCACACCAAAGAAGAACACCATCATCAGCAGCGTGAGCATCAGCAGGTACAGCCACAGGTTCAGCCCGGCCAGCAGACGGTAATCCAGCAGGGCCATGGCCACCATGAGCATCAGACCCAGCAGGGCGAAGCGGATCTGGTCCGGTACGCGCGCGATCAGCACCGGGTCAATGGCATCCTGGGTGGCGCTGCCAATCATGAGGATGCCAAAGACGATCAGCAGCAGGGAAATGCTGAAGAGCAGGTAATCGAAACGTTGCCAGATACTGCCCGTGGTGATCATGAATCAGGGATGGTACAGGTTTCGCTGTTGCCGGCCCCGCGCGCCGGTTACCGGTGGCCTGGCGCTGCGATCAGCCGGTTTCGCTGCCAACCTGCCGCGCGCCGGGCTTCTGTTTCGAGAAGGGCACCTCGGCGACGATCAGGTTGTCCCGACGACGATGCTCCAGAGCGAAATCAACCCGTTCGCTTTCAACGGCAACATAGCGTGAGATGACCTCGAGGATCTCGTTCTTCATGCGATCCAGCTCTTCCGGAGATAGATCGATGCGGTCGTGGAGGAGGACAAAATGCAGGCGTTCCTTTGCGCTTGCTGCGCTGCCCCCGCGTCCGGCACGTCTCAGCAGTCCAATGCGTTCCAGAATTCCTGCCATTTTTATCCCTGCTTCAGAAGCTGGTTGCCACTGGAAAACAAACGGGTCAGCTTTCTGAGGAACCCGTCTTCTTCTTCGAGCGGGAGGAACGGGACGGTTTCCCCGTTCAGTCGACGCGCTATGTTGTGATAGGCCAGCCCTGCCCGGGAACCTTCATTGAGAACCACCGGAACCCCCTTGTTCGAGGCGGGCACCACGTACTGGTCTTCCGGCACGATTCCGATCATCTTGATGGCCAGAATGTCGGTGACGTCATCGGCGGACAGCATCTCGCCCTTGCGCACCATGTCCTGTCGGATGCGGTTAAGCACCAGCCGCCCGGGGCCCTTGCCGGCCGCTTCCAGCAAGCCAATGATGCGGTCCGCGTCGCGCACGGCCGATACTTCCGGGTTGGTCACGATCAGGACCTCGTCAGCCGGAGCGATCGCGTTGCGAAAACCTCGCTCTATCCCGGCCGGCGAATCGATCAACACGTAGTCAACTTCCGGCCGCAACCAGTCCGATACCTGGATCATGTCCGACTGACTGACGGCCGACTTGTCGCGCGTCTGCGACGCCGGAATGAGATGCAGGTCCGGCAGGAGCTTGTGTTTGATCATTGCCTGGCGCAATTTACAGCGGCCCTCGGCAACATCCACCAGATTGTAAACAATGCGATTTTCGAGGCCCATCACGACGTCAAGGTTGCGCAGTCCAATGTCGGCATCGATCAGGACCACACGCTTGCCCAGTTGCGCAAGGGCAACGCCGATATTGGCAGTGGCCGTGGTCTTGCCAACGCCACCCTTGCCGGACGTGATGGTGACTATCTTGCCCTCCATACCGGCCTCCCCGGACATTACCAGCTCTCTACCTGGATCTTGCCGTCACGCACCAGGGCGACCTCCGGCAGGGGCCGCTCCCCGTTGTCCGCCGGTGAGGTGACCACCAGGCCGGCGATGCGCAATTGCATGGGCGCCATGTCCAGCGCACAGACCACCGAGCTTTCGTCGCCCCTGGCGCCGGCATGCACGTTGCCGCGCAAATGACCCCATACCATCACGTCGCCGGTCGCAATAACTTCCGCGCCCGGGTTGATGTCGCCATAGACCACAATGTGTCCTTCGCTGCGCACCACCCGGCCGGAACGGATTGTGTGCCTGATGAGGATACCGCCCGATCCCTGCTCCTCGACGACTTCCGTGTCCGGCTCTTCTTCCGGCTCATCGATGATGCCGGCCAGCGCGGCCCCGGCGCTGGTGCGAATGTCCAGCGCCTCGGTCGAGGCGCGCGTCGTTTCACTGCGGCTCAGCACCGCCCACAGCGACAGGCCGCGTCGCTCCAGCAAGGCTTTCAGGGACGTGAGTTCATATCTTGGCACCGGGCGCTCGCCGACCTCGAGGATGATGCGCCCGCCTTCGTAGAACTTGCCCTGCTCATCAAGATGCGCAGCCAGCTCCGCCGTGGTGGCAGTCCATTCGACACCGGGATCCAGCTGGATCAACAGGCCGTCACGTACGCCCTTGATGGCAAACGCTTTCCCTTGCATCCATCCTCCACGCGGGATTGTCGCCGCGAGTCAACGACACAGGGCTCACGACGCCGTGAGTATACTATTGATGAATGGCAATTGCTATGCGGCCTGCAGACGCTGCAGCAGTTGCCAGGCGGGCAACAGAAGATACAGCGCCGTGACCAGCCAGGTCAGCACCGTTGTATTCCCCGTCACGACGACGACCCAGTCGCTGATGGCCCGTACTGCAACCGTCATCCAGGCGATCGAAATCATGTGCAGCGGTAGCAACAGCACCGCGCTGTCCCGCCCGAAGTAGAGAAGACCAAAAAACGCCTGGCAGCCCCATGCCAGCAGGGTGACGATCCCGGTCGCCGGATACCAGCGGGAGAGACGCGCGAGGCCGACCAGTGCCAGCAGGCCTCCTGGTATGGTCAACTGGTTGCGCAGAAGCTCCAGCAGGGCAAGCCAGCGACTTGCCTCGCGCCAGCCATCGGCCATCAAAAAAGGCAGGACGAGACCTTCCTGGTCCGCCCGCGCAGCGGGGTAAAGCCACCAGTCCGAACTGAGGTAACGATCGGCGATGCCGTTGAGACCAACGACACACAGCAGCGCCAGCAGCAACCAGAACCAGCGCGGCGGACGAATCCCGGCCAGCAATATGCCGGCAAGCACTGCGGGCACAAAGAGCACGAAAAGGGATGTGTTGACTATCCCGACCGCCAGCAGAACGAGCATGGCCCATACCTGCTCCACGTGCGGGATGTCCTGCACTGCATCAACCGGATGTGGCCTTGCCCGCAACAGCAGGTCGACGAGCAGCACCAGCAACCAGGCGCCGGCCAGGGCCGTCAGGCGCAGGCTGCCGGCCTGTCCCTGCAGATTCCAGAAGGCCAGCGAAACCAGTGCCAGGGCGCAGACGGCCGGCAGCAACAGCCGGCCGCCGCGCCGCAGCAAGAGAAGACCCGCCGGTATGGCGAGGACCGCCGGCACCAGGGCGGGCAGCAGTTCCGGCCGCGCGCTACCGCCGGTCTGTGTCCAGAAGGCCGGGCTGAAGGCCAGCACCAGGCTGCTGCACAGTGCCAGCGCCCCCCCGAAGCGACGAAGCAACATGCCCATGGCCACGATTACCAGAGCCATGCCGGTTGCCCGCAGCCATGGCGTCTGGCCGGGGAACAGAAACACAATCCATGCCAGCAGGCCGGCCGTCAGCGCCGGTGTCCAGAGCAGCAGACGTTGACGCACAACGCCGTCTGCCGGCAGGAAGCGCACTGTCACGCGCCTGCCGGTGGAAAGGCCAGCACACCACCCCGCCTGTTTTGCAGGCGCAACCAGGCTTCCATCGTTTCAACCACTATCGGCAACGCGACCAGCGATCCTTCACCCCCGTTGTAGACAAAGGCGATGATCAAAATCTGCGGGTCCTCGGCCGGCGCATAGGCCGTGAACCAGGCGTGGGCCGGCCAGCTGCCCGGGATGCAGAGCCCCAGCGGCCGCGCAATGTCATCGCAATACTCCGCCGTGCCGGTCTTGCCCGCCACGTTGATGAAGGGCAGGTCCGCTCGCGTTGCCGTGCCATAGATCACCGCGCTGCGCAAACCCTCCTTCACGATGTCGAGGACTTCAGTCTCCACAAATGGCGGTTGATAGCGTTCGTCAAAACGCCGTGAATCGCAGACCCGGCCGTTGAAGGGATAGTTGAGCGAAATATGCACCCGATACTCGAGCAATTCTTCCACGAATGGATCGGGGTTGACGTCGACGGTGTTGATGTAATTGTCCGGGTCGCAGCGGGCTGCATTGTAGAAGGCGCTGTCGGGTTCGCAGGTGCACGCCAGGCTGGTCTGCCCCTTCATAATCATGTCTTCCACCTGCGTCAGGGCGAGGCGCTCGCCCTCCGGCACCTCGTCGAGCACCAGGTGCCGCGAGGCCTGTCGCTGAAAGGAACGCAGCACGCCGCCTTCCGCGTCAAGGAAACTGTTCACCACGGTGGGCTGCCACAGCGTGCCGCCATTGATCACGGCGGCCACGGCCGAAATCATTTGCAATGGCGTGACGTTGACGTACCCCTGGCCAAAGGAGGCGTTGTAGGTATCGCCGGTTGACCAGTTTTCGCCGTAGGTCCGCCGCTTCCAGTCCGGATCGGGCATCACCCCGGCCAGTTCGCCGGGCAGTTCGACCCCCAGTTCACTGCCAATGCCGACGGCAGTCGCATAGCGAAACAGGTTTTCGATGCCCAGCCCGCCTTCTCTCAGGGTCAGCGGGCTCAGATCCGGGTTGCCGCCTCCCACCTGATAGAAAAACACGTCTGAACTGTTGGCCAGCGCCCCGACGATATTGAGCAGGCCAAAGCCATCCCGCCGCCAGTCGAAAAAGGTCTGGGCCTGCCCCTCGTCATTGGGCGCATAGCGATTGGGCAGCGTCAGTGAACCCGGATTGAAGATCAGGGTCTCTGGCGAGATGACTTCCTCTTCCAGCACACCCACCGCCGTGATGACTTTCCAGACAGAGCCTGGCGCATACAGCGAACTGATGGCGTGGTTGTTCAGGGGATTCTGGTCGGCGTCGAGGACTTCAAGATAGTAGTCCGCGTCGATGGCACGGGCAAAGCGCGCGTTGTCATAGGTTGGCCAGCTGACCATGGACAGGATTTCACCGGTCCCGGGATGCATCGCGATGACGACCCCGGACTGGGTCTGGACGCGTCCGGCCTGGGTATTGACCAGGGCAATGCGTCGGGTAAGGGCCTCCTCGGCAGCAGCCTGCAACTCCGTATCCAGCGTCAGGCGCAGGTTTTGCCCTGGCAGGGGTTCACTGCGGCTGATCTCGCGCAACACCTCACCGGCAACGTCAACCTCGCGCAGAATGGAGCCGCGTACGCCGCCGAGCTCGCTTTCCATAAAGAACTCCACGCCGGCATAGCCGATGCGGTCAAAGAAGGGGTTGTACCCCAGTTCCTGCAACCTGACGGCTTCCTCGGCTGGCACGGGGCCCATGTAACCGATGACCTGGGAGGTTAGCGCCCCGGTCGGATAGCCGCGTACGCCGCGGATTTCAATGTCTACGCCGGGCAGGGTAAGACGCTCTTCCAGAATCTGCATGGCGGCGGCTGCAGAGACATCCTGGGCCACGACCACTGGCCGGAATGGCGCCAGGCCCTCGCCCTCCAGCACCAGTTCCTCAATGCTGCGGACGTTGCTGCCCGCCGCCAGGGCCGCCGTCGGTGGCACGTCCACCAGCGCCGACAAACGCGTATAGATTTCCAGGTCTGCGGCTTCTTCACCAGGCAGCCCGGCCGGCACGATCGTGACGTTGAAGGCCGGTACGTTCAGCGCCAGGGGCTCGCCAAGGCGATCGAAAATCACGCCGCGCGGCGCCGCGACCGGCAGCTCGCTCAGACGGTTGCCGTCCGCCCTTTGCTGCGCATCCTGCGAGGTGACCAGCTGCAACTCATAAAGACGCAGCGAAAAGAGCAGAAACACGGCGAGGATGACGCCTTGCAGGAAGGTCAATCGCCATCCCTGAAAGGGTTGCAACAGCTGCATCAGGCCCCGCTCCCCGTCGGACTCATGCGGTCACGATCTGGCGCGCCTCAACGCGCTGTTGCAGCACGCGCAGCAGCGCGAAGACCGGCCAGATCAGGACCAGATTGTAAATCACGGTCGGGAAAATCACGTAGCCAAGGTCATCGAGAAAATCGACGCTGAAGCCCTGCAGGGCGAAGAGCAGCCACACCAACAGTTGCTGCGCCAGAGTCCCCGCGCCGGCCAGCAGCGCCAGGACGGGCAGGCCGGTTCTGCTCAATTGCTGCGTGAGCAGGTTCACGGTAAACACCAGCAGCACCAGACCAATGACTGACTGGCCCGTGGGCGCCACCGACAGCAAGTCCTGCATGATGCCGCCGGCAAAGGCCCAGGCGACACCTTCCTGCAAGGGCGCCCGCAAGGACCAGGCGAGCACGCACAGGAACACCAGGTCAGGCCCGCCATCCCAGAGCCGCACCTGCGGCACCAGCGTGGTCTGCAACGCCACCGCCAGCAACAGCACGGGAATACCGACCCAGGGTCCCATGCCGGTCTCAGGCCGCTGCGTCGTCGAACACGTCCGGATCGACGGGCTCGAAGCTGGTCATGACCAGCACGACTTCCAGTTCATCGAAGTTGTTGAAGCTGATAATCTCGGCTTCCTGAAACAACTCGAACTGAAACTGGCGGGTACTGGCGACCTGCCCGATGACAATGTCTGGCGGGAAGTTCCCTCCCAGACCCGACGTGAGTACGAGATCGCCAACGACAACGCTTTCCCCTGGCGGCACCAGGGTAAGGCGCAGGTTGCCGGAGAGCTGCCCGCGCAGACTGCCCTGTACGCGCGTCGTCTGCAAGCGGGAACTCACGGCGCTGTCCCGGTCGGTGACCAGCAGGACGCGGGAGGCGTTGGCGCTGATTTCCAGCACGCGCCCGACCAGGCCCTGGGCCGTCACCACCGGCATTCCAGCCGCGATGCCATCGCGCGTGCCGCGGTCGACGGTGATGCTGCGACGCAGACCGGTCTGATCGTTGCTGATGACGTTGGCCGCCACGAATTCCTGATTGGCCGCCGTACTGGTGTAATCCAGCCTCTCTGCCATTCGCTCATAGTCTCTGGCGATTTCCCGCAGTTCGACCAGCTCCGCGGTGAGTTCCGCCAGGGCTTCCTCAAGCGCCGCGTTTGTCTGCTGCAAGGTCTGCAAGCGGGTCAGGTCGCTGACGCCGCCGGTAAGCGACAATACGGCGCGGTTCATCACGCCGGTCACCAGATTCAGGGGCACTGATGCCAGTTCCTCCAGCGGGCCCAGCAAACCGGCCCGGCTCAGGCCGATTAAAGCCAGACACAGCAGGAGACAAAGGACCAGAAACAGTATGCGGTTGGCGCGCCAGGCCCGAACCACCGGCCCCTCCCGCGGGACTGCCTGCGACCAGTATAGCAGAGTGAAGCTTGCGGCTGTCTGAAGCTGTTACCGGGCTGGAACTCAGTGGCGCGTGCTGCCGCGTTCCAGACCGGCCAGCATGCGCCGCAGGTTGTTGTAGTCCTCAAGCACGCGGCCGGCCCCGCGCGCGACACAGGTGGCCGCGTCATCCGCCAGCCAGACGTTGATGTTGACTTCCTCGGCCATGCGTTGTGGCAGCCCCATCAACTGGCTGGCGCCACCCGCCATGCAGATCCCGCTTTCCATCAGGTCCGCGACCAGCTCGGGCGGCGTATCGTCCAGCGCATCCTTGACCGTATCAACCAGGATCTCCACCGAGCCGGCGATCGCCTCCCGGATTTCGATCGAACTGACTTCCACGGCAGTGGGTAACCCGGTCACCAGATGCCGGCCCTTGACGTTCATCACACGTTCGTTGGGCAGTGGCGAGGCCGAGCCGATTTCAAGCTTGACCTTCTCGGCGGTCGGTTCGCCAATGAGCAGATTGTGGCGCGCGCGCATGTGCTCCACGATGTCTTCGTCCATTTCGTCGCCGGCGACGCGAATGGAGCGACTGATGACGATGCCACCCAGCGAAAAGAGCGCGATCTCGGTCGTGCCGCCGCCAATGTCAATCATCATGCTGCCGCGCGTCTCCTGCACCGGCAGTCCGGCGCCGATGGCCGCAGCCACCGGCTCCTCGATCAGCCAGGCCTCACGCGCGCCGGCGCTGATGGCCGCATCAAAGACGGCCCGCTTTTCGACTTCGGTGACGCCGCTCGGTATGCCCACCACCACGCGCGGCCGCGGAATCGGCACCCAGACCTGTTCGTGCGCCTTGCTGATCAAATGATTCAGCATGGCTTCCGTGACTTCAAATTCGCTGATCACCCCGTCGCGCACCGGCCGCACCACGATGATGTCGCGCGGGTTCTTGCTCCACATCTCCTTGGCGCGCACGCCCACCTCGATCGGCCGCCGGGTCTTGCGTTCCAGCGCCACAAAGGACGGCTCGTTGATGACGATGCCCTTGCCACGGACGCTGACCAGTGTGTTGGCCGTGCCGAGGTCTATGCCGATGTCCAGGGAGAACAGGCCGAGGAAATAGTCCAGCGGGCTGAGCACGAAGCACTCCTGCTACCAGAACGCGGCGTATTATAGCACAGCAACTGTTAACGTTTTGTCTGTGCTACCATGTACCCGGTGAAGCGGTCACAGGCGCCATGGACCTGCTGCAACGTACCGCCCAGTTCATGCGACAGAACGCTCATGTTCCGCCCGGCGCGCGCCTCGTGCTGGCAGTTTCCGGCGGCAACGACTCGCTGGTGTTGCTGCACGTTTTCGGCCAGTTGCGCGAGACGCTTGACCTGGAACTGCACGTCGCCAGTCTGGACCACGGTCTGCGGGGCGCGGCCGGCGCGGCCGACGCGCAGTTCGTGCGTGAACAGTGCGAATTGCTCGGAGTCGAAGTTACCCTGGGGACGGCGCGCGGCTTGCAGGGTGAGGCGGATGCCCGTCGCGCCCGCTATGACTTTCTGGCAGAGACTGCCCTGAAAATCGCTGCGCGCCACGTGCTGACGGCGCATCACGCCGACGACCAGGCGGAAACGGTGCTGCTCAACCTGCTGCGCGGCTGCGGCCTGCGTGGTCTGGCGGGCATGCAGGCGGTTTCACCCCTGCCTGGGCATCCCCGGCTTACCCTGCTGCGCCCTTTTCTGAAGGAGGCGCGTTCCGGCTTGCAGGCCTGGTGTCGCGGCCACGGGTTGCAGCCGCGCCAGGATGCCAGCAATGATGACCGGCGTTTGCGGCGAAACCGGCTGCGTCACGACGTCATCCCCGCCTTGCGCGACTTCAATCCCCGCGTTGAGCAGGCGCTTCAACGTCTGTCAAACAGCGCTGCGCTGGATCACGGCTTCATCCAGCAGCAACTGGCGCTGTCGACAGGCGACGATCTGCGTTTCAGCGATCAGGCTGCCCGCCTGTCTCGTGCCCGCTTCAACGCCCTGCATCCCGCCTTGCAGCATCACCTCGTGCTCTCCGTCTTGCGCCGGCTTGGCGCCGCCGAGACCGGCAGCGACCACGTCGAGCGGGTGGTTGCCCTCGCCAGGGAGGGAGTCACCGGCCAGCGGCACAGTCTGCCGGGACTGCTCCGGTTGCGCCTCGACTACGAAGACCTGGTGTTTGAGCACAGCGGGGCCGTGGCCGCATGGCATGGCCCGCTTCTGTTCAGCAGCGATCCCGTCCCCGTTCAGATCCCGGGTGAAACACCCCTGCCCCGGTCCCCCTGGAGCCTGTTTGTCGGTCGGGCCTCTTCCGCTGATGACAGGCCGAACGTCTGTCTGTCGCTGCCGCCCGCCTCCGGCGTAACGCTGGATACGCGCCGACCGGGTGACAGATTTGAGCCACCCGGCCTGCCGGGACATACCCGGACTCTCAAGAAGTGGATGATTGACCGGCAATTGCCCCGCGCGGTCCGCATGCAGATCCCCCTGCTGCGCGTGGACGGCCGGATTGCGGCGATCTTCACTGGCAGGGAAGCTGTCCCGGCGGCCGGCTTCAGGGCCTCCCCCGCTTCTGCCAATGCCATGACCGTCGCCATCCGCCGCGTTCCTGGTTGATAAGGCGGGAATTGTTTACAATTTCTGCACAAGCCGGTAGGCTTGGATAAAGGAAAGAAACAGGGCTGATTTCATCATGAACGCATTCTCCCCTGGCGCCAACGTTCTGGTCGTCGATGACGAAGGTGCCATCCGCTACTCCATCAGTCGAACCCTGCAGCGCGTCGGTTACCAGGTCAGTCAGGCAGCAAACGGAGAGCAGGCGCTCGAAAGCCTGCGACAAAACAGTTTCGACGTCGTGCTGGCGGATATCCGCATGCCCGGCCTGACCGGCACCGAAATGCTGCGCAGGATGCGTGAGCACGCCAGTGACGCCATTGTCATTCTGATGACCGGCTATGCCAGTCTGGAAACTGCCATCGAGGCCCTGCGCCTCGGCGCCAGCGATTACCTCATCAAGCCATGCTCAAGTGAAGAACTGCGCTCAAGCATCGCGCGTGGCGTTGAACGCGCCGGATCACAGCGTCGGCGGCAGGGGCTGCTGGAGGCCCTGCGCGGCAACCTCGACGAACTGATTCACGCCAACGTCAATCTTTCGCCCGACCCGCACCATGATTCCGGGCTTGATGATCTGGATGAATTCCTTGTCGCGGAGGAGCCTGGTGTGGGCGCAACGCCGGGGCGCAATCTTAAACTGGGCCCATTGACCATCTATCCCGGACGCTACCAGATTGAGGTCAACGAGCGTTCGGTAAACCTGACGCCGACGGAATTCGATTTGTTGCTCTATCTGGCGGCGCACCGTGACCGCGTCGTCTCCTGTCGGGAACTGGTGCGCGAGGTCCGTGGCAACCAGCTTGACGAGGAAACGGCGCGCGACGTCATTCGTCCCCACATCAGCAACCTGCGGCGTAAACTGCGGCAACATGACAACACTGTGCAGTTGATCGACAATGTGCGCGGCGTGGGTTATCGCCTCAGCAACACGACCGGTTGAGGCGCGACCGGTCGCCATGCCGGCCAATGAGGGGCGTTTCGACGGCAGCGACAGACCCGGGCTTGCGGCGGAAACATGACCCTGGCCGGTACGCTTAACCCCGACCTGCTGGCCGGCGATTTTGCCGCTGCCCTCAATGACGCCGCCGCCCTGCAGCAGGAGTATCGCCAGTCCGTCCTGATGCCGGAGCACGTCCTGCTGGCCCTGCTGCGTCGCCGGGAGACGGCCGCCGACGCCATCCTGACGGAGTTTGTGCGTCGTCGCGGCGTGGATGCAGGTCAACTGGAGCGTGAAGTCCATCTTGCCTGCGGCAGTCGCCGCGACGCGGGCGGCCAGCTTCACTTCGTCAGCAACACGGGTCGCAAGGCAATGCTTTCGCGTCAGTGCATCATCCTGATCGACGAGGCGCTGGGCATCGCCAGGAAACGCCATGCGCAGCAGATCGATACTGATCACGCGCTGCTCGCGCTGGCAGGGAAGGGGACTGGCACAGGGAGTCTGTTGCAGCCTCACGGGATCACGGCGCGCACTGTCAACGACGTGCTGGGCCGGGCAGGCCCGTCCGGGCCCGCCCCGGTCGGGGAAGCGTCAGCGGCTGCAGTGTCCGGGCGGCAGTCGCCGGCCACCGGCGCCATATACCAACGCGAGGACTTGTTGCGCAGCCTGCTCACAATCCTCAATCAGGCCGTAAACCGGCACGTGGTCCTCACCGGGCTGCCGGGAGCGGGAAAGCGGACCCTGGCCGCAAGTCTGGGCCAGCTGATTGCGCGCGGCGAGGGCCCCGGGGGCATCGGCAAATACGTCCGGGTTGCCGAGGACGACCTGCTCGACGATGACGTGAAAGCCATCCGCGAGGGACTGGCCAGGGCCCGTGGTGGCGTCCTGTTCCTGCCTCACCTGCAACGTTTCTTTGGCGGGCCGGGCAAGGCGCAGTTTGCCGCTTCCTGCGCTCTCATCCAGAAGACCCTGCGCGGCAACGACCCGGTTATCGTCGCCACGGCCGACGACGACGCCTGGAACGCACGCCTCGCCGGCGAAATGACCATCGGCGAACACTGCCAGGTGCTGCGCGTGCCGGAACCCTCCATCAGCGAGACCCTTGAAATCCTGCGCCAGAAACGCCGTGGACTGGAAGAGGACTATCAGTTGCAGGTCTCTGACGACGCGCTGAAGCTTGCCGTCAGCCTGGCCAGACGATACATGGCGGCGACTCCCCTGCCCCGCAGCGCGGAACGCCTCCTGCATCGCAGCGCCGCCATGGTCAACGTGAGCCGACAGTCGCGGCTTTCGCAGCCCGCGCAATCCGAAGACAGGGCGAGCCTGGAGGCGGACGACGTGCTGCGTTGCGCCGGCGAGATGACCGGCGTGCCCGTCAACCAGCCGGGTGACGACGAGCGACAGCGCTACGCGGGACTGACCGACTATCTGAAGACGCGGCTCAAGGGTCAGGACCAGGCGGTACAGGCTGTCAGCCGCGCCATCAGGACGGCCCGCGTCGGCCTGAAGGAGCCACAGCGGCCGGCCGGCTCTTTCCTCTTTCTGGGGCCTACCGGCGTCGGCAAGACCCATCTGGCGCGCACCCTGGCCGAATTCATGTTCGGCACGGAAAGCGCCATGCTCGCGCTGGACATGAGCGAGTTCAAGGACGAATCCAGCCTGAATCGCCTGCTCGGTTCCCCCAGTGGCTATGTCGACAGCGAGGCCGGCGGCCAGCTCACCGAACGGGTGCGCCGGCAACCCTGGCTGCTGGTCCTGCTGGATGAAGTCGAAAAGGCCCACCCGCGCATCATGGACCTGTTGTTGCAGGTCATGGATGAGGGTCGTTTGACCGATGGCCGCGGGCGCAGCGCCAGCTTCAGCGAAACGGTCCTGATTCTCACCAGCAACCTGGGTTCCTCAATGCTGGCCACGCCGGTAGTGACGGAGGAAGTCCGGGACGCCGCCATGGAGCAGGTCCGCTCCTGGTTTCGCCCGGAGTTGCTGAACAGGCTGGATGACATCATCATGTTCAACGCCCTGTCCGCGGAAAACCTGCGCGACATCCTCGACCTCCTGCTCGTGCGCGAATGCGAACTGGCCGCCAATCGTGGCCTGAAGCTGGCTTTCAGCGAGAACGCCGTGCAATGGTTGCAGCAACAGAACAGCGAGCCGCATTACGGCGCGCGCCCGCTGCAGCGCATCATCCGTCGGCACGTGCGCGTGCCCCTGGCGGACTATCTCCTCCGCGCTGACTCGCCCCAGGGCAGTTCCATCGACATTGACGCTGACAGCTCCGGCCTGACCTTCGCTACAATAGCGGCCGACGGACAAAAGGCCCCGCTGCAGGGCTGAGGAACGATTTCCCGGTGTCAGACTGGCATTCGTACAGGAGTCTGCCATGACCTTCAGGCTTGATCCCGGCATCTTTCGCGCCTATGACATCCGCGGCACGGTGGCTGGCGCCGACCCGCAAATTACGCCGGCGCTGGCCGGGCGCGTCGGCCGCGCCCTGGGCACTGTTCTGCCCCGGGACTATGGCAGCGACATGGTCTACGTCGGTTGCGACAATCGACCATCATCCGCCGGATTGCGGGCTGCCATGATTGACGGCCTCGTCGCGACCGGCATGAACGTCACGGATATCGGGGAGGTGCTCACCCCCACCGTCTACTTCGCATCGGCGAGCCATGGCGCCGGCGGCGCGGGAGTCATGATCACCGGCAGTCACCTGGACGTCCGTTACAACGGCATCAAGATGGCTTACGGGCCGCTGGCCATGGCCGGGCAGCAAATCCTCGACCTGCTTGAACTGATTCGCAGTGACGATTTCGCCAGTGGCGCGGGCTGCGTCACCCGGGACCCTGACATGGTCCGGCGGCACATGGCCACGATTCAGGGCAAGGTCAGCATGGCGCGTCCGCTAACGGTGGTGCTTGACGCCGGCAACGGCCTGAGCGGCACCTGGGTGCCCCCGGTCCTGCGCGCTCACGGCCTGAAGGTGCATTGCCTCTACTGTGAGTCCGATGGCACCTACCCCAACCATTTGCCCAACCCCGAAGACCCGGAGATGACGCGCGATCTGGAAGCGATGGTGCTGGAGACCGGCGCCGACCTTGGGCTCGCCTTTGATGGCGATGCCGACCGCGCCGGCTTTATCGATGAACGCGGCCATCACGTGGCGGCCGACCGCCTGCTGGCCTTGCTGGCGCGCGATCTGTTGCAACGTCAACCCGGCGCGACCATCGTGTTTGACGTCAAGGTCACCCAGACCCTGCCGGACCTCATCGTCAGATATGGCGGTGTGCCGCTGATGTGGCGCACCGGCCACAGCCTGATGAAGCAGAAAATGCACGAGGTCGGGTCACCGCTGGGTGGCGAGGTCAGTGGTCATTTGTTCACCGGTGAAGACTACTTCGGCTTTGACGACGCGCCCTTGATCGCGCTCAAGGCCCTGCAAATCTTCGCCGCGGCGGACCGCCCGGTTTCCGCCCTCTTCGATGACATACCGCATCTCCCCGCCACGCCGGAGATCGTCCTCAGCGCGCCGGATGACCAAAAGTTCCGCATCATCCAGGAAATCCGCGATGAACTGGCGCGCGACTACGAGGTCGTCGACATCGACGGCGTGCGCGCAAGCTTCGAGCATGGCTGGGGACTGGTGCGCGCCAGCAACACGCAGCCGGCAATTACCCTGCGTTTCGAGGCGCAGGAACGGGCCCAGGTGGCCGACTACATCGGCCGCTACAAGGCCCTGCTCGATCGCTATCCTGCGGTTGACCAGAGCAAATTGCTGGTCCAGTTGCAGGCCTTCAGTCAGCCCGACTGAATCGTGGAGCCAGATTACCGGCAAATCTACGCCGGCGAGGCTGAACGCTACGAACGCCTGGTCGCTGCCGAGGACTGGCAGCACGGTCTGCTGCCCGCCATCAGCGAGATTGTGTCACTGCAGGGCGCCGCCATCGTTGAGCCCGGCGCGGGCACCGGCCGCCTGACGCGTCAGTTGCTGCCCCATGCCCGCAGGCTGCACGCCTTCGATCGCTCCGGCCACATGTTGCACAGGGCGCGCGAAAATCTTTCCCGCCGGCCGCAGGTCAACTGGACGCTGACCCTGGCGGACAACCGGGCCCTGCCGCTTCGTTCCTGTTGCGCCGATATCGCCCTGGCCGGCTGGAGCTTCGGCCACAGCACCGTATGGAACGCGGCCGGCTGGCGGCAGGAAGTCGAGCGCGCTGTAAACGAGATGCTGCGCGTGTTGCGTCCGGGAGGCTGCGCGATCATTCTCGAAACGCTGGGGGTCGGGGTCGAGACGCCGCGGGCGCCAACGGCAGCGCTGGCCGCCTTTTACCGCTATCTGGTGGAGGAGCGCGGCTTTTCCCAACGCTGGCTGCGCACCGATTACCGCTTTGCCTCGCCGGCCGAAGCGAGGGAGTTGTTGCAGTTTTTCTTCGGTGATGAACTGGCGCGTCAGGTCAGCTTGAGCGACCGTTGCGAGGTGCCGGAGTGCACCGGCATCTGGTGGCGCCGGGTTTAGTCCAGGTCGGCGAGGAAAGTGGCGCAGGCGTGTCGCAAGGTCCGTACGGGAACGTCATCCGCAACCAGCAGGGACAGCTGCACGGGCCCCATGCCGGTGACGAAGAGCAGTTCCGGCTCGTCCTTTCCACCGGCATTTACCAAATGCAACTGCGTGGTCGCGGCGGCGCCCGCACCCTGCGCCCGCAGGCTCGCCAGGGTGGCATCGTCCACCTGACCGGCAGACGCGATTTCTGCGCCATCCCGCTCCAGCAGCGCCAGGCGGGCCCCGGTTTCCTGCATGAGACCTGTCAAATCGACCGCGGCCGGCGCCGCTGCTTCACTCCCGGGCAGGTCCTCGCCCTCAACTGGCCCCGCATCAGCCTCTGCCTGAGGCACGTCCTCCTGCCGGAGGCCGTCAATACCGTCAGCGGATGTGTCGGCCTCTGCTGCAACTGTAAAGTTGCGCAGGAATTCGGGCTCGTTGACGTAACGCCAGAAACGGGCGTCACTTTCGTCGCCGCCCAGGGGTTCAAGCGCTGCCTCTGCCAGCGACTCCGCCGGGGGTTCCAGCATCGCAAGGGAAGCTGCGATGCCCGCGCTGCGCGAGATGCTGTGGACGGCCACGTCCGTGCCGAATTCATGCAACTGCCGGCTTAATACCTGGCCGGCATCCGCTTCCTCGCTGTCCAGCAGGACCATGCCCCGCGGTTTCGCCTGCAGCGCGTCCTCCACGTCGCCCGCCAGCGACACGCGCCAGGCCCCGTGCTGCGTCAGGGCAATTCCCAACGTGGACGCAAACTCCGCCGAATCACTGACAATCAGAAGCTCCCTGCTCATGGATTTGCCTCAGTTTCGCGAGATGGTGACATCCAGCCTGGCGCTGTTGTTGTCTTCATCACTCTCACTGACTTCCCCGTCGCTGTCCACAGTGGCCACCAGGATCACTTCTTCCGCGCTGCTGAAGCTCAGCGTATGTGAGAAGGAAACGCTCTCGCCGGCCCCCAGCCCGTTGACGACGTCATCGTAAGGTCCGCCATCCGGCGCGCCGTCCAGCCTCACCCGGAAACGCTCGCCGGTGGCGGCCCCGGAGTTACTGACCGTTACCTCATAACTGGCGGACACTTCGTCATCACGCAGCCGCAGCGTCAGACTGTCCGGTCCGCGCAGGCTGACCACAACCAGGTCCGGTTCCTCCGCCTCCGCCTCGCCGTCATCCGGGTCTGCGGGAGCAGGGCCTCCGGGCCCGCCCGGAACTTCCGTCGCCTGGGGACCCGGCGTAACGGTCCCCCCAGCGGCAGACTGCGGCAACGGTAACCTGGAGACCAGGGTGCAGTCGCCAAAAACACTGACGAATTGCTCGTTCGGGTTGTCCGGGTCGCGCCCGGCCACCCAGCCGGCGGTGCCGTCGCGGAGTCTGACCTGCCACCAGGAGTCATCGACGAGGCGCGCCAGCACCGGTAACTGGTCACCGGAAGCGAGGGTCGTGATGCGCTCGAAATCAACGCCGGCATTGGTGCGCACGTTGAGCAGCACGTTGGTCAGGACGCGACAGGTCGGGTCATTGGGATCAATGACGGGCGCTTCCGACTGCGGCACCGCGGTGGCCAGGACCTGACTGCGGTTGGCGCGCACCTGCAGGTTCACGATGGCCGCTTCACCGGAGACGCTGCCGCGCCAGGCGATCACTTCCAGCTTGAGGGGGCCGGTCACCACCGGACGGTAGTCCAGCGTGACGGGCATGTTGCGGTCACCGCCGGACGTTTCGGCCGAGACCACACGAACAATGCGGTCGTTGGCGACCAGTTGCACCCGGGTGACTCCCTGGGCATCGCTCGCCTGACCCCGTATGAGAATGTCAGTCCCCACGACGACTTCGGCACCATCCAGCGGGGTGCTGATTGTGACCTCCGGTTTGCTGGCGCTGGCGGTCGCCACCAGGGGCGGCAGGGGTGTCGGGCGGGGGCGTTCCGTGGTGAGGTTGCAGGAGGCTGTCAGCAGGGCCGGCACCAGCAGGGCCAAACAGGCGCGAAGACTCATATTCATTTCCTGGTCTCCGACACGCGGTTTGCCATCAGGCGCGGGTCTGCAAGCCGGTCTGCTCAGCCACTCACTACCAGTTCAGGCGGAGCGGGTTCAGGCTGCGGTAGCCGTCCCTGCAGGCTCCAGGGCCCGGTCCAGGTGATTTCCACGTCGACTGTCTGGCCCCGCCGGTCCGCGTCGTCCTCAAAAAAGACCAGGCGGTTCTGCGGTGTCCGTCCGCGCCAGCGACCCTTGTGACGTGCTTCCACCAGTACCGGCACCTGTTTACCCAGCCAGCGCGCGTTCAGTTCTGCCAGAATGCCGGCCTGCAGGGTTTCCAGCGCCCGATGTCGGCGCTTCTTTTCCGCCTCGCTGACGTCGTCCGGCATCCGGCGCGCGCTAAGCGTATGCGGGCGCGGGCTGTAGCGGGCCAGATGCGCCTTGTCCAGCCGCAACGCTTCCAGCAGGTCCAGGGTTCGCTGAAACTGCGCCTCGCTTTCCCCCGGAAAGCCCACGATGATGTCAGTATTGATCGATACCTCCGGCACCCGCTCGCGTATGCGCCGCACCAGGCGCCGGTAGTCCGCCGCCGTATAGCCGCGCTTCATGCGCCGCAACACCTCGTCATCGCCGGCCTGCACCGGCACCTCGATGTGGGGCATCACGCGCGGCAGTTCAGCGACAGTGTCCAGCAGGCGGTCAGTCATCCAGTTGGGGTGACTGGTGAGGAAGCGAATGCGTTCCAGGCCACAGTCCTCCGCCATGGAATGCACTGCACGCAGCAGACCGGCGAGGTCCGGGCCATCGGCGACGTCCATGCCGTAACGGTCCACGATTTGCCCCAGCAGGGTCACTTCCTTCACGCCCTGGCGCGCCAGGCTGCGGACGTGAGCCACGATTTCACCGACGCTGCGGCTGCGTTCCACGCCGCGCCGGAAGGGAATGATGCAGAAACTGCAGGCATGTGAGCAGCCGTAGACGACCGGCACCTGCGCGCTGACCAGGTTGCCCTGTTCATGCAGCGGCAACAACAGCTCGCCATCCTGCAGGGCGTCCCGCCGCGCGCGTTCCCGGCGTTCCTGCTCCAGGGCGCCGCGCTCTTCCCTCCGTTCGGCGAGGAAGCGGGTCATTGGCTCCGGGTCCGAGGGCGGCATGAAGACATCCACAAAGGGCAGCCGCTGCCGCAGCGACAGGGGGTCCCGCACCCCTACCATACAGCCCATGACCCCGATGACCTTGTGCGGCTCGGCCTGCTTCACCTTGCGCAGCGAAAGCAAACGACCCAGACCCTTGTCCTCGGCGCTCTGCCGCACCACGCAGGTGTTGACGACCAGTATGTCCGCGTCCTGCGGGTCCGCAGCGACGCAGTGACCCTGGCGCTCCAGCTCCGACGCCAGGCGCTGCGAGTCCGCCACGTTCATTTGGCAACCGAGAGTCCAGATGTGGTAGTTCATGCCTTGCCGCCCGCCATGCCTGGCGGCATTGTAGCCGCTGGCCCCCGCAGAATCAATCCGGCCTCAGTTGCCCTGCCCGAGGCGTTGCAGCCGCTCCAGCCGGGCCGGCTCCTCCGCCTGCAGCCAGACGTCCTGCGCCAGTTCCTCGTGAGCACGCGCAAACCATGGCCGGGCCTCCGCCTCCCTGCCAAGCAGCCACAGACACTCACCCAGTTCCTCAAATACGTAGCCATCGGGCGCATCCTCTGCCTGATATTCCTCCAGCAACGCGCGCTGCATGGCCAACGCTTCCCCTGCCCTCCCCAGCGAACGCAGGCAGCGGGCGATGCACCAGCGCGCGATGCGGATGTCGTCGCCGGCGCCCTGTCTTTCGCGCCATTCCAGTGCCTTGTGAAAGTGACCCAGCGCCCTTTCAAAGTCGCCCTGCTCGTGGAAGCTCCAGCCGATGTTGTTGTGCAGCGAGCCCGGCCACTTTTTGGCGCGTTCGTCACTGGTGGCTTCGGCCAGGTCGAGCGCCTGCAGTGTCCAGGCCAGGCGCTCCTCCGGCGACGGCGCGACGATGGCCAGCATGTGCGCCGCATCCACCGCGTGGAAGTCCTCGCCGCCGGCGCGGGCCAGCGCCCAGGCATCGCGAAAGTATTGCATGGACTGCGCCGGAGCGCCGGAAGAATTGTGACAGCGTCCGGTCTCCAGCAGCCAGCGAACGCGCGCCAGGTCACCGGCTTCGGCCAGCTGCGCTTCGGCCTTGGTGAGAATGTCGCGCGCCTCGTCAAAGCGGCGCTGCAGGCCAAGCGCCCGACCGATTTGCGTCAGCAATTGCACCCGCTGCGAGGCGCTGTCGGCCTGTGTCACTGCCGGCAGGCGTTCCCTGAAGCGCCGCTCGCTGGCGGCCGGATCGTTGTAGTCCCAAAGCTGGTCGAAGTCTTCCACGGTCTCTTGCCCCGCTTGCCCGTGACGGGATGCCTTGCTATGTTACCCTGCAGAATTCGAACGTGAGCAGGTAGCAGGGGAGCGGCCGTTGTGATCAAGCAGTCTGTTTCATGGTGGTGTTTCGTGCCCCACGGCATGAGCGAAGAGGACTTCCTCCGTGCCCTGGTGGATATCGGCTACCAGGGCGTCGACCTGGTCCCTGAAGAGCACTGGCCGCTGGTGCAGCAGCATGGACTGGAGATCGCCTCCATCTTCGGGCACGCCACGCTCGACGATGGCATGAACAAGGTCTCCAACCGCGAGCGTATCCTGCGCGAACTGCAGGACAACATTCGCAAGGCGGAAAAGTGGAATATCTCCAACATGGCCGTCTTCGCCGGCCGGCGCAACGGGCTGGATGACGAAACCGGCGCCCAGGTCTGCGCCGAAACGCTGGCCGCCATCGCTCCGCAGGCGGAAGCCGCCGGCGTCACCCTCTTGCTGGAACTGCTCAACAGCAAGCACAACCACCCGGACCAGCAATGCGACCGCACGGCCTGGGGCGCGCGAGTCTGCCAGATGGTCGATTCGCCATCAGTGCGCCTGCTGTATGACATCTATCACATGCAAATCATGGAAGGCGACGTCATCCAGACCATCCGCGACTTTCATCCCTGGTTCGGGCACTATCACACCGCCGGCGTTCCGGGGCGCAACGAACTGAACGATGACCAGGAACTGAATTACCCGGCCATCTTCCGCGCCATCGTTGCCAGCGGCTTTTCCGGCTACATCGGTCACGAATTCATCCCGCTGGGCGATCCGGTGGCTGCGCTGCAGGACGCCTTCAAACTGACCGCCGCCAACCTTTAGCTCCGGCTGCGCTTTCACTCCTGTGGCGGCTGATTTCCCCGTCGGCCCTGCTGCGACCGGGGCCATTCCCCTGGCGCGAAGCCATGCACGCAACCCCTCTTCAGCCTGCCTGACAGATCCACGCCCGCCTGATTCGGCCAAAAATGATGGTATCATCGGAACAGACGCGGTGATATCTGACCGGGGTCAGGCATGAGCAGGCAGGGGCAGCAGGATCCACAGATCTGGCAGTCCCCCGAAGAAATCGGTCGCGCCTTTGGCGAAGAATACGCCCTGCTCCCGCCCGACCCGGAGGTCGAGCTGGCGCCGGTCAAACGCGTGGCGATCATCGCCGAAGCCTTCCTGCCGAAGGTCGACGGCGTCGCCAAGACGGCCTGGCTCACCCTGCGCTACCTGCAGCAAACGGGACGCGAGGTGCTGGTCTTCGCGCCGGATACCGCGCCGCCGGCCGTGGGCGACAGCGAGGTCGTCGCCCTGCCCTCACTGGGCCTCATCATGGCGCCTGAATCGCGCATGGCCCTGCCCAGCCCGGCGGTCGCCAGTCGCCTTGAGGAATTCGACCCGGAACTGGTTCACATGTTCAGCCCGGCCCTGCTGTCGGTCAGTGGCATGCTGCTGGGGCGCATGCGCCAGATTCCGGTGGTCGCCAACTACCAGACCGACTTGCCGGGCTATACCCAACAGTACGGGTTGCACGTGTTCACCCAGCCCATGCGCGACTGGCTGCGCTTCATTCACAACGGCTGCCACCTGACCCTGGTGCCTTCGCGCACCACGCACGACCAGCTGCAGGCCTGGGGTTACCGCCGGCTGCGCTACTGGAGGCGCGGCGTCAACTGCCTGCGTTTTACCCCGCAGAAGCGCTCGGCTGCCTGGCGCGAACGCCTGTTGCAGGGCCGCGACCCGAACAACCTGATTTGCATTTACGTCGGCAGACTGGCCAATGAAAAGATGGTGGAGTTGCTGCTGGACGTCGCGCGCACGCCCGGCATCGCGTTGACCATCATCGGGGACGGCGCCCGACGCGAGGAACTGGAGACGATCTTCGCCGGCACCGGTACCCACTTCACCGGCTATCTGCTGAATGAAGACCTGGCCTGCGCCTTCGCCAGCGCCGATCTCTTCGCCTTCACCGGCCCCAACGAGACCTTCGGCCAGGTGGTGCAGGAAGCCATGGCCTCCGGTCTGCCGTCCATCGTCATTGATCAGGGCGGAGTCAAGGACCTGGTGACAGAGGGCGAAACCGGGTTCATCTGCCCCGGGGAGCCGCAGGCCTTCGCCGCCGCCGCCATCCGCCTGCGCGATGACGACAGCCTGCGCCGGGGTATGGCGCGTCGCGCGCGCGAACTGGCGCTGGCGCGCCCCTGGGAACGCGTCATGGCTGAACTTGAAGCGCATTACCGGGAGGCCATCACCATCAACCAACGCCTGTTGCGCATGTTTCCGCCACGCAGCGGCCTGCCGCTGCCCCTGCCCGTCTTCTTCGGTCGCTGAAAGGACCCCATGGCACGTAAAGGCAAGGCGCGCAAGACAATCGCTCTGATCGCGCACGATGGCAAGAAGGCCGAAATGGTCGCCTTCGCCCTGGCGCACGTGGACGTGCTGGAGCGTTACGCCCTGGTCGCTACCAACACCACCGGCAAGCTGCTGGGCGAAAACACCCGCCTCAAGGTACGGCGCATGCTCTCCGGCCCGCTGGGCGGTGACGCCCAGATCGCCTCGCTGGTCGTGGAAGGCAACGTGGCGGCCGTCGTTTTCTTCGTCGATCCCCTGGGCAAGCACCCGCATGACCCCGACATTCAGGGGCTGCTGCGCATCTGCAACGTGCATAACGTGCCCCTGGCGACCAACCCGGCGTCGGCGAAATTCATCATTGCTGCGGAGGCCCTGTAAAACGCCATGCAGCGACCCAATCTCCTGATCATCATGTCCGACGAGCACGCGCCGATGTACAGCAGCGTGTACGGTCACCCCCTCGTGCAGACGCCCAACATGGAGCGTCTCGCCGGCCTCGGCGCCACCTTCGACAACGCGTATTGCAATTCGCCCCTCTGCATGCCCTCGCGCATGTCCTTCATGACCGGACGCTTCATCCATCACCAGGACACCTGGGACAACGCCTGTCCCCTGCGCCCGGATGCGCTGACGTGGGCGCATTTGCTGGATCACGCCGGCTATGACGTCGTGCTCTCCGGCAAGCAGCATTTCTGCGGGCCGGACCGCCTGCATGGCTTTCAGCAGCAGCTGGCCCGCGACCTGCACGCGGAGCTGGCGCACCCGGTCTTCGACTGGTCGCAGGGCGTCATCCCGGCGCTGCGGCCCTGGAGCGGCATGGACGAGATCGGCCCGGGTCGCAGTACCGAGATAGAGGTGGACGATTATGCGCAGCGCCGCGCTCTCGACTGGCTCCGTGAGCCGGCCCGTCAGGACAGGCCCTGGGCCCTGAACGTCTCCTTCATCGCGCCGCACTTCCCCTTCATCGTGCCGCAACGCTTTTGGGACATGTACCCGCCGGAGGACGTGGACCTGCCCTGCATTCCACCTGGTCATCTGGAGTCGCTGCATCCCGTCTACCAACGCTTGCGGACCATGTTCGGCCTGGTCGACTTTCCGGAGGAAACAGTGCGGCGCGCCCGCGCCGGCTACTATGGCCTCATCAGCTATCTGGACGAAAAAATCGGGCAACTGCTGGACACACTGGAAAAGACCGGGCAACTGGAAAACACCGTCATCATCCATCTCAGCGACCATGGTGAAATGAATGGTGAGCACGGCCTCTGGCGCAAGTCCTGCTTCTACGAGGCCTCGGTGCGCGTCCCGCTGCAAATCGCCTGGCCGGGGCGACTGCCTGAAGGATCGCGGCTGCCACAGGTCGTGTCTCTGGTGGACGTGGTCGCCACCATGCTGGAACTGGCCGACGTCGAGCCGCCGGTTGCGCTGGATGGCGACAGCATGGTGCCGCTGATGCGCGATCGTGACAGCCAGTGGAAGGACGAAGCTTTCGCCGAATACTGCGGGCATGGCGTCGTGGCGCCGATGGCCATGCAGCGCCAGGGCCGTTTCAAGCTCAACTATAGCCATGGCGATCCGCCCGAACTCTATGACCTGCAGGAAGACCCGAGAGAATTGCGAAACCTGGCTGGCCTGCCGCAGGTGGCGCAAACGGAACGGGAAATGCGTTCCCGCCTGCTGGCGCACTGGGATCCGCAGGAAATCGAAATCCGGGTACGACGCAGCCAGCAGGAACGCATTCTGCTGGACGCCGTGAACCAGAGCGCCTGGCGCGGCGGGAGCAGCCGGCCCTTCGCCCCGCCGGAATGGCGTCGCTAGCCCGTCTTCCCTGCCCTGCGCAACTCAATGGCCAGACAGTCGTCAACACGGGACAGTGCCTGTCGCCAGTCAGCCAGTGGCACAGTCACGTCCAGCGCATGGCGCAGATAATGAAGCTGCACGGTCAGCGTCTCCGGGTCGATGTCCGGCCGCCCCGTCACTGCCGCGGCGTACAGCCCCAGCTGCAGCTGAAAACGGCGCGCATGACGCTGCGCTTCAGCCATCCCCGCCCCATCGCCCAGGTCCGTGGTCTTGTAGTCCACCAGCGTCCAGTTCCCGGCCGCATCCCGTAGCATCAGGTCAATGCTGCCCTGAATCAGGCAACCGCCGCGACGCAGAATGAACGGGACTTCAAATTGCAATCTGTCGGCGACTTTCATGCGGTCGCATAGCGCGCTGCCTTTAAACCTGGCGAGTATGGCCGTCGCCTGTCGCAGCAGGGCATCCTGTTGCCGCGGGTCCCGCAGGCGCTGCGCCGCCAGGGAATCCCGCAGACGAACTCGCAGCGCTTCTTCGTCATGGGCCCCGTTCGGCCGCCACCAGCGCAGCGCCGCATGCAGCGCATCCCCCAGGACGCGATTTCGCCAGGCAGGTCCCGCGTCCTCCCGCACGACTGTTGCTCCCCTGACCTCATTCTCGAAATGCCGCGACAGATCAGTCACGGCGAAAGTCGGCAGGATGCGGGGCGACCTCTGCGGTGTGGGACGCAACAGGGCTGGAGCGACACCGTTTTCGCGGCCGCTGGCGAGTCGCTGTGACTCACTTTTGGCACCGGGGGTTGGCTCCACCTGGTCGACAGTAGCCGGGGCTGCGGCCAGGTCGCGCCATACCACCAGTCCCCCGCCAACCTGGAATGGCCGGCCAGCTTCGTGCGAGCCGGTGTCGAGCGCGCCCTGCAGCCACTCCAGCCAACTGTCCCTGCCGGCATTGCCGGTCATCTGCGCACAAACGATCAGCCAGTCCCTGGCGCGCGTACTGGCCACGTAGAGCAGACGCCGGTGCTCGTCCAGTGCGGCAGCGGCTTTCCGTTTCTGCGCCAGTTGCCAGGCGACCGTCGCCTTGTGCGAACCTGCCTGCACGTCGAACACCCTGCCGGCCAGACCGAACTCATCATCGCGCATGAGGACGGCTTTGTTGTCGCCACCGCCTGGTCCGCCGCCGGCATCTCCCAGCACGACCAGCGGGAACTCCAGCCCCTTGGCCTGATGCACGGTCATCAGGGTGATGGCGTCTTCGCGCTCCGCCGTCGCCTCGCCTTCCCGGACCTCGCGCTGCCTGAGTTCAGTGAAGAGGGTCTCGAATTCAGTGAACAGCGATGCCTTGCCGGCCGCCTTTTCCAGCAGCTTTTCGACGTTGCCGCGACGCCGTTCACCCTGCGGCAGTCCGGTCAGGGTCGCCAGATAGCCCGTTCGACTCAAGGCTTCCCGCAGCAACTCCTCAATTGTGAGGCGTCCCGCCAGTTCACCCAGCGCGTCCAGGGTCTCACTCGCAAACCGCGCCCGTGCCACGTCGTCCAGTGGCAATCCCTGTGGCTGCTGCAGGGCAGCCCGTAGCGCTACAGGCTCGTCCACCTCGTTGCGCATGAGGCGCAGGGCCAGCAGGGCGTCGTCGCTGAGCGCGAAGAGCGGTGAGCGCAGCACGCCGGCCAGCGCCAGGTGATCGCCGGGATTGCGCAGCGCGCGCAGCAGGTTGAGCAGGTCCAACACTTCCTGACGCCCGTAGAAACCGACGCCTTGTACGGTCACGTAGGGCAGCCCCGGTTCACTGAAGGCGTCTTCGTAGTCCGGCATGCTGTTGCGCCGGCGGAACAGCAGCGCCACGTCACCCCAGGCGAGCGGTCGCCGCCGGCCAGACTCCCTGTCATGGACGGGGAGCTTGTCCTCCACCAGTTGACGCAAGTGCCGGGCCAACTGCAGCGCCAGTTGCTGACGTCCCTCCGCCGCGCTCACCCCGACCGCATTGCCGTCCAGTTGCAGCAGTTCCAGCGCCGGCCGCGACCCCGGGGCGCAGCGCCGGTCTGTCACCAGCGCCCTGTGCGCTTCACTCTGCAGAGTCTTGCGGTGGATGCTGTTCAGCACGTCCAGCAGTGGCTGGTGCGAACGAAATGATTGCGTCAGTGACACCGGTTGCCCGCCATGCGCGCGGATTTCCTGTTGCGCCCGTTCGAAATTGCGGACCTCCGCGCCGCGGAAGCCGTAAATGCTCTGGTTCGGGTCGCCGACGATGAACAGCCGGCCCTGCTCACGGGGGTCGGCCAGCGCGCGGATGATCTCCCACTGCAGCGGGCTGGTATCGTGAAACTCGTCGACCAGCACCTGTTTGAACTCACGGCGAAAGCGCTCGCGCACTTCAGGCTGCTGCAGGATGTCGCATGTCAGCCGCTCCAGGTCGTCGAAGTCGAGATGGTTACTCGCCCGCTTGCGCGCGCGATACGCCCTCTGCGCCGCTTCGATGAGCCGCTGCCAATGGGGCAGGAGTTCAGCAGCGCGGTGATCGAGCCCGGTGATTCCGTCGCCCATGTCCCTGAGCACCGGACGGACTGCATCGCGCAATGACCTCAGCAGGTCTTTGGCCCCGGCGAGTGCCTCCACGCTGCCCCACTTTTTCGTTGAGCCGCCCCGCAGATCTATCGCATCGTCCAACTGCCCCAGCAACTCCCTGGCGCGGTCAGGTGCCGAAACATCGACCAGTTCAATGAGCAGGGGACTGCACGCAGTCCAGACTCCACCAAGCTTGTCATCTTCGGGCCAGTCGCTTTTCTCCTGCCACTCCAGGGCATCTGAAAACGCCGTGGAATTTCGCAATTCATCCATGCGCCCGACCAGTTCTTCCTCCCAGGCATGCTGCCAGCGCTGCAACAGGCCCTCGGGTAGTGGCGCCAGTTCCGGCTGCCTGACCTGCTCACGCAAGGCGTCCATGATTTGCCGGCGGTCGTACTCACTGAACAGCGCCATGGCCGGGTCCTGCGCCGCCGCCAGGGCCTCCAGCGTCTCCTGCAGCGCCTGGTCCAGTTCGATGGTCGCTTCACCGTCCTCCAGTATTTCAAACTCCGGGTCGATGCCCGTTTCCGGCGCGCTGTGCCGCAGGATGTCCGCGCAGAGCCCGTGGATGGTATCGATGCGGGCAACGTCGACCTCGTTAAGCCGCCGCAGCCAGTGTGCTCTCCCCGGCCCATTTGTTGCACGCGCCCGCGCATACAGCGCCCGCCGCAGCCGCTCGCGCATTTCATGCGTCGCCTTGCGCGTGAAGGTGATGGCCACCAGCGCTTCCAAGGGCCAGTCCGGGTTGGCGGCCAGCAGCGCCAGCATGCGCTCGACCAGCACGCGGGTCTTGCCCGTGCCGGCGGCCGCCAGCACGACCACGTTGCGGTCATGGGTGAACGCAGCCTGCCGCTGGTCGTCAGTCAGTGGCGGAATCATTCAGCGCCATCCCGTGCAGGACTGCGCGTGTCCCTCACACGACAAAGCTGCGCAAACTCGCAGTAGCGCACGCAACGACCATTGTCGGCCGGCAGGCGCGGCTCGACGCGAAAGTCGCCGCAGCGCGCAGCGGCGATGTTTGCGGCGATTTGCTTCATTACAGTGTCCGCCAGTTCACCATCCGCTGGAAGCAGGCCGCTACGTTTCAGGTCTCGCAGGAACAGATACTTGCCACCGACCAGTTCCACCGGTGATGTTTCTCTATCAAGCAATTGTCGTATCACCTGCATGTAGAGAACGACCTGAACATCTTTTCCTGCTTCAACGGCCTTCTCCGACCAGGACGAATAGCTGCCACTCTTGTAGTCCTGAACAAGTGCTTTCCCGTCGGCGACGTCGACTCTGTCCACCATGCCCTTAACGCGAAGCGCTTCAGGAATGCCTTCGATTGTGATCGGGATGCTGAACTTCTCGCCCTTCATGCCAAAGTGCAATTCCAGGTAGTGAGAGCGCCTTTGCGCCACCTGCAGTTTCCTGCTCCATTTGTGCCCCTCGGCGAAATCCCTGCGCACAAAGGCCTCCAGCCTGGCGCGCATGACCTTCTGCTCCCAGGGCCACAGATCATCAAGATCGCGTTTCAGTATCCCTGGCGCCTCGTCGAAAACCTCCTGCGCCTTGCGCTGCAGGATCTGCAATGCCTGGCCCAGATTGCCGGGTTCGATCGTCAGACCTTTCTCGTTCAGTGCGCGATAGACCCGTTCCAGAATGGCATGATTGAGGCTCCCCGCCTCCAGCGCGTTCAGCCCAGGTTCCGGCTGCCACACTTCTTCCAGTTCAAGAATGCGGCCGGCAAGGTAGCGAAAGCGACAGGCGCCCAGATCATTCAGTTGCGTCGCGCTCCACGTTTTTTCCGGGCCGAGCATGTCGGCAACCCGCGCGTTCAACCCTGCATCGGACAGGACTCCGGCGTACCGGTCGTGATCGTGAAACCGGGACAGTCGGTCCGCCTCAACTCCTGAAGCATGCTCAACCTGCGCCAGCAGTTCCGCCTGTTCACGCTGCAGCCAGCGACGCAGCGGCGCATGCGTCTCCGCGCCCTGCGCTGCCGTCAGCGTGATCAGCGCCTCTTCCGCCGAGGCCACCCTGGCGACAGGCGTGACGTCGCCGCCACGGATGCGTTCCACCTCCTGTTCGGGACACACGCGACGGACTTCCTGCCACAAATGGCTCGCTTCCAGCATTGTCCCCCGGTCCGCCGTGGGACGCGTCAGCATCAGCGATTCGCGCGCCAGGGACACCAGCTGAACAAACGTGGCGTCATCCACCCCTGGCCTGGCGGGGCCGAGGTCCGCGCCGCGTGTGGCGAGGCCCTGGCGTTCGCCGGGCAGGTGCAGCGGGTCGACCTCTCGCTGCTGTGGAAAGCCGTCGGCGGAAAGGCCGGGGATGAACACGTGCCTTGCGGAAAGACCCGCCGCTGCGCGCGCCTCCACGACAAACACCTTGCCCGCCTGTGGCAGTTCACCCTCAAGGCCACCCTCTTCGACAGCCCTCCGGAATTCCGGCCAGAAGGTATCGTCGCCTGTGTCGCCCCTCGTCCCGGGACGCATGTGATTGTCACGAGCCTTGCGTGTCAGGAGCCGGCCCAACGCCTTGAGCGCGGCGCCTTCCCTTGCGCGCAGCCAGGCCGGCGCTCCCGGGGAGACACACTCGCGCATACCCAGCGTGTAGCCACCGGCTTCCGTCTCCCGCCCCAAACCGCAGAGCCGGCGCAGCCAGCGCCACCGGGCGCCACCTTCTGCTGCCACCGGCGGGGCCACCGCGTCCATGAAGTCGGCCAGCGCCTGGGCCAGTGCGTCGGCGTCAGCGTGGCCGCTGTTCCTGACGGCGCTCAGCCAGGCATCCCGTCCGCCGGCAATCCGCTCCTTGCGGCCAATGTCATCCAGCAGTTCCACCTGTTCCCGACCCAGGCCGGGGGCCCTGAAACAGGGCGCGCGCAACACGTCCAGCAGGTCCTGCAGCGGAAAGTCATCGTCCGCCAGTTTCAGCAGGCTCAGCAGATAGCGAATGGCCGGCATATCGCCGAGTGGCTCGCCCCGCGCAAAGGCCAGCTGCAGGCCATGTTCACGACCTGCCAGGCGCAGGTGACCGGCGTATCGCACCCAGTCGCGCAGCGCGATCAGACATTCTTCCGATCGTGTATCCGTCTCCAGCAACAGTTCCCGGATTCGACGCGTAATGGCCCGCGCTTCCTGCGCCGGCCCGGGCGCTTCCAGCGTGACCAGCGACCCGCCAGGCTTCTGCGCTTCGATGTCTGGTCTGAACAACTGTGCGGCGACCTGCTGCAGCGTTCCACTCCCGGCGGACAGTGTTTCAATCTGAAGTGGCCGCGGGCTGTGTTGCTGCAGCAGGGACAGCGTGCGCCGAAAACGCGCGCCGGCCGTATTGTCGCGGCCCGGCAACGCCGGCAGGGTGACCAGCGCGCGTGGGACGCAACCTGCAAGTTTCATCAGCAGGCTGGCCTGCAGTGGCGTGAAGTGATCGAAGCCGTCCACCAGCAACAGGTCGACCTGCGCCAGTTCGTCCTGCAGGGCCGCGCTGTCCAGGGCTTCCTGCGCCTGGCGCAGGCGCGCCGTGCAGTCCTGTCTGTCCTGCGCTTCCAGGGCCGATCGATAGCGGGTGGCGATGCGGGCCAGTTCCCGCTCCCGCCGGCTGACCGCCGCCGCCGCGAAGTCTTCAGGGGACAGCAACTGGTGTCGCAGTTCATCCAGAAAGGTTCCAATAGCCCGCAGCAGGCCCGGCATCGCTGTCGCCGCCGCGTAGAGCTCCAGTTCATCATTGCGCGCCAACTCGTCAATGACTTCGCGCAGAAGATCCAGACGCTCTTCCTGCCGCAGCGTTTGCGTGGGCCGGCCGGCCATGGCCAGCACTTGCCCGGCCAGGCCGTCGAAGCGCAGCAACCTGATGTTGCTTGCGACAAGACCTTCCTCTTCCCCAAAGACCAGACGCTGGCGAAAGGCCGCCTCCCGGATGCCGTCGGGCAAAAGCACCCAGGCGCAGGGCCAGTCAGGCTCGTCCTGCAGCCGACGCAACAGTTGCAGCGCATGTTCAGTCGCACCGGCGCCGGGCGGCGCCGCCAGAACGCTCGTGACGCCCTTCGCGTCGGCGGGAATCGTCTGCATTTCCACACCAGTCTCCTCTCCCGCTGAAGTTAGCGCGGGCGGCATTCCGGCGCCATGTCACGCAATTGAATGTCATTTTTGCGGCTGCTACAATGCCGGCCCGGTTTCTGCCCCGGTAGAGGGAGCGGCGCAACGCCAGGCATGAACATCCTTTACGCCAGCGCGGAAGTCAGCCCCTTTGCCAGCACCGGAGGACTGGCGGAAGTCGCCGGTTCCCTGCCCGCGGCGCTCCGGGCAGAGGGGGCGGACGTCCGGGTCATCACACCCCTCTATGGTTTCACCGAATACCGCCGCCACGGGCTGGCTTACGAGTTCTCCTTTCGCTTTCCGCATCGCAGCGGGCAGCTGGAGGTGCACGTACACAGCGCCCGCCGGGGGGCAGTGCCCGTGTACTTCCTGCAGTGCGCGCCCTGGTTCGAAAGTGAGCGTACGCCCTACCTCGACGACGCCCGGGACTATTCGCGCTTTATCATCTTTTGCCAGTTGACGCTCGCCTTCGCCTGGGAACTGCGCCGGCGCGCAAACTGGTTCCCGGCCCTGCTGCACGCCAATGACTGGCATTGCGCCCTGATTCCCTTCCTCCTGTCCCTCAGCCGCTCCAGCCCGGACTGGGTCTCGACCCGCTCCCTGCTGACCATCCACAATCTTGCCTATCAGGGACGGGACGCCGGCGCGGCCCTGTACTACTGCGGCATCCCGGCGCGCAGTCAGCCAGACCTCGTCTATCAGGATCTGGGCGACAACCTGCTGGCAATCGGCATCGCCGGCGCCGACGTGTTGACGACGGTCAGCCCGCGCTACGCCAGGGAGATTCTGGCGCCGGAAACCGGCCGTGGCCTGGACGGCTTGCTGCGCACCCGCAGGGAAGCCCTGCACGGCATCCTGAACGGCATTGACCGGGACCACCACAATCCCGGGACCGACCTGCACGTCGCGGCAAGGTTCAATGCCGATGACTTTCAGAGTGCGCGCCGCATCAATCGCCTGGCCCTGCAACAAAGATACGGGCTGGATACGCAGGCGCGGGTGCCGCTGGTGGCCATGGTCGGACGTCTGGATGCGCAAAAGGGGCTGCAGCTGGCGATGCCCGTGTTGCGGGAGCTCATCGCCCGCGATGAAATGCAATTTGTCGCCCTGGGCAGTGGCGATCCCCGCTATCATCACGAGCTTAATGGCATGACCGGCCAATGGCCGCAAAGGGCCGCTTTCGACCCCGACTTTGACGGAGCGCTGGCGCGACAATTCTACGCGGGATCAGATCTCTACCTGATGCCCAGCATTTTCGAGCCCTGCGGCATCGGCCAGATGCTGGCCATGCGCTACGGTTCGCTGCCCCTCGTGCGGGAAACCGGCGGCCTGGCGGATACCGTGGTGAACTACGACGATGGCCCCGCTGCCCGTGGCACCGGCTTCGTCTTTGGCTGGAGCGAACCGGACGCGCTCCATAACACACTGGTCTGGGCGATCCGCACCTGGCGGCACCGGCCTGACGCCTGGCGCCGTCTGCAGCGACGGGCCATGAAGCAGGATTTCGGCTGGGGCAGGAGCGCCCGCGCCACCATGGAACTGTATCGCAAGCTTGTTGACAGTGAGGTTTCGCAGTGAGAATCAAGGCCGTCATTCTGGCGGGTGGCGAGGGCACCCGCCTCGCTACCCTGACCCACAAGCGCGCCAAACCGGCCGTGCCCTTCGCCGGCAAGTACCGCATCATCGATTTCACGCTCAGCAATTGCGTCAATTCACAGATATTTGACGTGCTCATCCTGACCCAGTACCGGCCGCACAGCCTCAACGACCATATCCGTCGCGGTCGGCCCTGGGACCTGGACCGCTCCTTCACCGGCGGCGTACTGATGTTGCAGCCCTTCCTGGGCCGCCGCGATACGGACTGGTACGCCGGCACCGCCGATGCCGTCGCCCAAAACCTGCCCTTCGTGCGGCGCGGTCGCCCCGAATACGTCCTCATCCTCTCCGGCGACCACATCTACCAGATGGACTACGCCGAAATGCTGGAGTTTCATCGCGCAAACGATGCCGATGCCACCGTGGCGACCATCCGCGTGCCGCTGGACGAGGCCAGCCGCTACGGCATCGTCGACGTGGAGGCCGACTTCAGCGTGCGCGACTTTGTCGAGAAGCCGCCGGACCCACCCGGCAACCTCGCCAGTATGGGCGTCTATATTTTCAACTACGACGTGCTGGAGCGCATGCTGCAGCGCGACCATGAACTCGGCGATTCCAGCCACGACTTCGGCAAGGACATTCTGCCGCGCATGCTCATCGAGGAGCAGCGCGTCTTCGCCTGGCCCTTCGGCGGCTACTGGATCGACGTCGGCACCATCGACGCCTACTGGGAAGCCCACATGGACCTGCTGGGAACGCCGCCGTCGCTGAACCTGAACGACCGCACCTGGGTGATCCACACGCGCAGTGAGGAACGGCCGCCGGTGCAAATCAAGCAGGGCGCCGACGTACGGGACAGCCTCGTCGCCGAGGGCGCCATCATCTCCGAAAATGCGCTGGTGGAGCGCTCGGTGCTGTCACCCGGCGTCATCGTCGGGCCGGATGCCGTCGTGCGCGAATCCATCCTGCTGACGGATGCCTGCATCGAGGCCGGCGCCGTCATCGAACGCGCCATCATCGACAAGATCGTCGTCATCGGCCACAATGCGCGCGTGGGCCGCATCAGCGAGGTTGGTGACCTGGGAATAACCTGCGTCGGCAAGAACAGCCAGGTCCCGCCAGGCTTCACCATCGGGCGCTCCTGCATCATCGGCACCGACCTGCAGGCCAGGGACCTTGATGCCTTCCCGGACCGTCAGGTGCCCGACGGAGAGCGCCTGGGTTTTCAACTCGCCCGACGCTAAACGACTGCTGCTGTATGCCAGGGGCCACCAACCGGAACACAGCGCCAGGCGCATTCATTGCCGCTGCCATGGAGAGAAATGCATGATCAAGCCGGTCGTCACCGTTAACGTCGCCGCCAGTTTGCCCGGTAAACTCGAGCGCCTGCGTGAACTGGCCTTCAACATGCGCTGGTCATGGGACAGCGACTGTCAGGCGCTTTTTCGCCGCCTGGACCCGGACCTGTGGCGTGAGACCGACCACAATCCGGTGAAGTTGCTCGGCCTGCTCCCCCAGGAACGCCTCGCCGAACTGGGCGAGGACGCCGGCTTCATGGCCCATTTGCAGCGGGTCTGTGACAGCCGCGATGCCGAAACGTCCAGCCGCAATACCTGGTTCGCCAGGCAATATGGCGAGCAGCCGCCCGGCACCTGCATCGCCTATTTTTCGATGGAGTTCGGCCTGGCGGAAGCCCTGCGCAATTACTCGGGCGGGCTGGGAGTACTGAGTGGCGATCACCTGAAGAGCGCCAGCGACCTGGGCATTCCGCTGGTTGGCGTCGGTCTGCTCTACCAGGAGGGCTACTTTCACCAGTACCTCAACGCCGACGGCTGGCAGCAGGAATCCTACCCGCTCAACGATCTGGCCAACCTGCCATTGACCCTGATGCGCGATGAACAGGGGGCTCCCCTGCGCGTCAGCGTGGACCTGCCAGGCCGCTCACTGCACGCCGTCATCTGGCGGGTGCAGGTCGGGCGCGTGCAGCTCTTCCTGCTGGATTCCAACATTGAGGACAACCCGCTGCCGGAAGACCGCAATCTGACGGACCGTCTCTATGGCGGCGACCGGCGCACGCGTATCCGGCAGGAGATCCTGATGGGCATCGGCGGCATCCGCGCGCTGGATGCCCTGGGCTTGCGACCGACCGTATGCCACATGAACGAGGGCCATTCGGCCTTCCTCGCGCTGGAGCGCATCCGCCGGCTGCAGCAGGAAAAAAGCCTGTCCTTCACCCAGGCGCTGGAGATCACCCGCGCCGGCAACCTCTTCACCACCCACACGCCGGTCCCGGCCGGCCTGGAGCGCTTCGAATTCGATCTCGTCGACGAGCATTTCGACGCTTACAGCCGCGAACTTGGCCTCTCACGCGAGGAGTTCCTGAATCTGGGCCGTGAATACGTGGGCGACCATGAGATGTTCTCGATGCCGGTGCTGGCCATGCGCCTCAGCAGCGGCACCAATACTGTCTCGCAGCTGCACGCCAGGGTCTCGCGTGAGATGTGGCATTCGCTTTACCCCGATACCCCGCTTGACGAGGTGCCCGTTCGCAACGTCACCAATGGCATTCACGTCCAGACCTGGATCAGCGAGGAAATGGCCGGGCTGCTGGATCAATACCTCGAGCCGGCCTGGCGCGCGGAGGACTGGCGGGCGGAGCTCTGGCAGGCTGTGGAAGACATTCCGGACGACGAGCTGTGGCGCGTCCATGAACGCTGCCGTCGCCAACTGGTCACCTTCGCCCGCGAGCGTCTGCACGCGCAGTTGTTGCGTCGCGGTTTTGCGCGCAGCGAGGCCGACGCCGGCAGCCAGGTGCTAAACCCGCAGGCCTTGACCATCGGCTTTGCCCGACGCTTTGCCACCTACAAGCGCGCCACCCTGATTTTCCGCGACCTGCCCCGCCTGAAGCGTCTGGTCGGCGATCCGCAGCGGCCGGTCCAGTTCGTTTTTGCCGGCAAGGCCCACCCGCATGATGGCGGCGGCAAGGAATTCATCCGTCACATCATCCATATGGCGCAGGACCCCGAGCTGCGCCCCCATGTCGTCTTTCTGCAAAACTATGACATGCACGTCGCCCGCCAACTGGTGCAGGGGGTGGACGTCTGGCTTAACACCCCGCGCCGGCCCCAGGAAGCCAGCGGCACCAGCGGCATGAAGTCCATTTACAACGCCGGCCTGAACTGCAGCATCCTTGATGGCTGGTGGGATGAAGGCTACGCCCCGGAACTGGGCTGGGCCATCGGCAATGGCGAGGAATACCCGCCGCACGAGGAGGGCCACCAGGACCACGTGGAAAGCCAGGCACTGTACAACATCCTGGAAAAGGACATTGTGCCGCTGTTTTACGACCGGGACGGCGACAACCTGCCGCGCGAATGGGTCCGGCACGTCAAGGCCTCCATGCGACAACTGGCGCCGCGCTTCAGCACGCATCGCATGCTGCAGGAATATTGCGAGCGTTACTACCTGCCCTCCCTGCTGCGAACGCGAAAGATGCTGGCGGACAATCTGGAGCAGGGGCTGGCCTTCAGCGCCTGGCGCGCCAGACTGGAGCAATTCTGGCACGAAATCCACGTTGAGTCGCTGGATTTCAGCGACACGCAACTGGTTGTGGGCGCGTCGTTTACGGCGGAAGCCAGGGTCCACACCGGTCGCTTCGATCCCTGCGACCTGCGCGTCCAGCTCTATTCAGGCAGGCTGAACACCCGCGGTGAACTGGGAGACCATGCCGGCGATGCGGTCGACATGCAGCCCGTTGGCGCCAGTGAGAACGGCGCCCACGTCTTTCGCGCTGACTACAGCTATCACATCGGCGGCGAGCGGGGGCTTTCGGTGCGGGTGCTGCCCAGACACGAACTGCTGCCCGGGCAGATCCATCCGGGACTGATCACCTGGGCGCAGGGCGGGGACTGAGCGATCAGGCGCGCAGCAGGGCGGGCAATTCGCGCCATGCCGGCATGCGGCCGGCCAGCAGCGTCTGAACGCGAAAGAGGCGACCGGCCAGCCACATCAACGCCGCAATGCAGAGCAGCAGCAGGAACACACTGAGCGCTATTTGCCAGGTCGGCACCGTGGCGATCAACACGCGCTGCAGCATCGCCAGCGGCGCCGTCAGCGGGAAGAGGCTGAGCGCGACTGCCAGCCCGCCCTGCGGCGCCTCGACCAGGGCCGCGCCGAGCCACATGGGTATCACCGCCGGCAGGGTGAAGATCACTGCATACTGCGGCCCCTCGCGCATGGAGGCCGAAAGCGCGCCCAGGATGCCGTAGGCGCTGGCGAACATCAGATAGGCGAGCACGAAGTAGACCAGCAGCAGCGTCAGGGCCCCTTCCGGCAAAACGTATTGTGCCAGCGCTGCCAGCGCGCCCTGCAGGGGCAAACGCTGCAACACCAGCGTTATGCCCGCCAGCCAGATGAGCAATTGCAACAGGCCCAGCGCGCCGTAGGCCAGCACCTTGCCCGCGAATAACTGGCCGGGCCGCAGGGAAGACAGCAGAATCTCGATGACGCGCGTTTCCTTTTCCTCAATGACCCCCTGCAACAGATAGCCGCTGGTCATAAACATGCTGACCATCAGCACAATGACGAAGGGATAGACCACCAGCAGGGAAAGTTCGTCATCCAGCCGGGCGGCCGGTCTCTCGGCCGGCGCCTCACTGCCCTGCGCGCGCACAACGGTCAACTGCGCCGGCTGCCTGAGACGTTCCAGCAGATCTGCATCAAGTTCATCCGCCAGCGAGTCCAGAATGTGCCGGCGGATCACGCCACGGCTGAGTTCGTTGACGTTCAGGGCGGGCATCACCTGATACACCACGCCTGTCTCCAGGTAGTCCCCGGGGATGTGGTACCAGCTGCTGATCTCACCCGCCTCCATGGCAGCATCGGCAGCGGCAGCATCTACATGGCGCTGCAGATCATCGCTTTCAGTGAACAGCCCGCTGTCGTCCACCAGTCCGCGCCGGCCGGAGCCATCGCGAAACACGTTGGCGAGGTTGACGCCCGGGATGTTCACCCCGGGCATGGTCCCGCCGGAGCCGGCCAGTTGCGAGCCTTCCAGCACCAGCAGCGCCAGCAGCGGCACGGCAAGCGTCGTCAACAGCCAGGCGCGCCGCCGCAGGTTGCGCTGCAACTCAAAGCGGAAGACCTGCCACGTGGGTGAAATCACCGCCGCCTCCCCTGGGCCGGGTTGCGCAGGACCCGCCACAATCTGCCGGGCGTGGGTCGCTGGCCGTAGAGCAGCAGCGACCAGCGGAACATGCGCGCCGCCAAAGGCACGGCGGCGACAAGCGACAGCGTCAGCGTCAGCAGACTCAGCGCAAGCTGCCAGCCAGGCAGAACGCCCATGTTGAGACGGATGATGGCGGTCAGCGGCGCCGTCAGCGGAAACAGGGTCAGGGCCACGCTGACCGGTCCCTGCGGCTCGCCCAGCAGGACGGCGTAGGCGATGAAGGGCAGCGAGGTAATCAGGGTCAGGATGCCGGCCAGTTGGCGGCTCTCCTGTTCGCTGTCACTGATGGAGCCAATGCCGACGAAGATTGAGGCCACCAGAAAGTAACTGAGCAGAAAGTAGGCCAGCGTGATCAGCAGCAAGTCCGGCGGCAACCGGATCGTACCGAGTCCCGGCAGATCCGGCCGCATGACACGCAAGGCAAGCGCAAATGCCAGCCAGACGCCCAGCTGCGTCAGCCCGACGCAACCCAGTCCGGCAATCTTGCCCAATAACAGTTGCACAGGAGAGATGCTGGCCACCAGAATCTCCAGCACGCGACTGCCCTTTTCCTCGACCAGGCCGGCGATGAGATAGCCGCCAGTCGTTTGCAGGGCGATGAAAAACCCCAGCGCATACAGGAACTGGAAAATAAAAACACCGCCGATATCGCTCGCGCCCAGTTCGCGCCCCGGTGTACGCACCCGCAACTCAACAGGCTGCGCCAGGCGTTCAGGAGGCAGCCGGCCGGCCGCATGGCGGGCGAGGTTTTCGCGCAGGAAGTCATCGATGGCGTCCTCCAGCGCCTCGCTGACTTCATGGCGGCTGTGCAGGATGATCTCGCCGCTGCGCATGTAGTCCGCCGGGATCAGAAACCAGGCGTCCAGCAGGTCCGCGTCGAAGTCCCGGCGCGCCGCTTCCACCGAGTCGTGGCGCGTAAATGCTGCGCCCTGGCCGATAATGCCCGCCTCGTCGACGAAAGCGGTCCGCGCCGGACTGGCCGGCATGGCAAACCCACCTGTTGCCGCTTCAAACACCACGGTGGTCAGCAGCAGCGCCAGCAGGGGAACGCCCAGCGTTGCGAACAGGAAGCCCCGGCTGCGCAGCACCGCCAGGTATTCGCGCCGCGCCACCAGCAGCGCCAGGCGCATCAGCCGCCCTCCACCACCCGAATGAAGATTTCGTTCAGCCCCGGCGTTGCCAGCTCGAAGCGACGGACGTGCATGTCACCGGCGGCGGCGATGGCGGCCAGTACCTCATCAGGGGTCGTGTCTGGCCTCAACTGCAGCAGCGCTGCATTCGGGGCATCCCCGTTTGCCACGGCCTGTACGCCAGCCAGCCGCGACCAGTCCCCTTCGCCTTCCACGTGTATGGCATGGCTGGCAAACCGGCGCCGGATTTCCGCGACGGGCCCGTAGAGTTTCTGCCGGCCGCGGCTGATCATCAGCAGCCGGTCGGCCATGGCCTCCACCTGATGCATCTGGTGGGTGCTCATGATGATGGCCACGCCCCGGGCCCGCATGTCCCGCAGGAGTTCTTCAAGCACCTGGGTGTTGACCGGATCGAGGCCGGAGAATGGCTCGTCAACGATGACCAGCTGCGGCTCGTGCAATACGGTCACGGCGAATTGCACCTTTTGCTGCATGCCCTTGCTCAGTTCCCGCACCTTGCTGCGGGCGTGGTCGGCAAGGTCGAGGTGTTCCAGCAACGCCAGGCTGCGTTCGCGCGCCTGGCGGGCCCCCATACCTTTCAGCTGGCCGAGATACACCATGACGTCCAGCACCGGCGCGTTGCGATACAGCCCCCGCTCCTCCGGCAGATATCCGATTTGGGCTGCGACGGCCGCTCCCGCCGGGCCGCCCAGCACCCGGATGCTGCCGCTGTCGGGCCGCAGAATATCAAGAATCATGCGGATGGTGGTCGTCTTGCCGGAACCATTGGGGCCCAGCAGGGCAAAGACCTCGCCCCGCTCCACGCGGAAGTTGAGGCCGTCCACAGCCATCGCACTGCCGAAACTCTTGCTGATGTCCTCGGCGACGATGGCGGCTTCAGTGGCGGACACGCCGGTTCTCCCGTCAGCCGGCACAGGACAAGGAGGTGGCCTGATACATGCCGCAGCCGCCCGCCCCGTACAGCGTGCGATAGACGTGGTGGAAGCCGTAGACCAGCTGCACGTACTGGCGCGTGCTGGCGATGTCAATGGCCGCCAGGAAGCGATCGGCATCGCCCTGCGCCTGATCCTGCCAGCCAAGCGCGCGGCCCGGCCCGGCGTTGTAGCCCGCCAGCGCCACCAGGGCGTCCCGGTTGAAGCGTTGCAACTGTTCGGCCAGGTACCAGGCGCCAAAAATGATGGAAGCCTGCGGCCGGAACAGGTCGCTGTGCCGGTAGTTTGGCCAGTTGAGTTGGCCGGCGATGTAGTCGCCGGTGGCCGGAATGACCTGGGTCAGACCCTTTTCACCGGCGGCGGCTTCCGCCCAGGGGTCGTAAAGGCTCTCCAGACGGATGAGCGCAAACAGCAACAGGGGGTCCATGACGTGCTTTTGGGCCTCGACCTGCACCACGTCCAGCCAGTACGCCGGATAGCGCAAACGCGCCAGCCAGCGCGGCGCCTCCAGCGTCGCGACGTTAGCGGCCTTCAGGACGTTGGCGGCGGCAAAAATTGAACTGTAGTAATCGCCCGCTCCCCGCAGATGCACCGCCAGTTGGTAGGAAGCCAGACCATCGCTGCGGCGTTCCTCAATCAATTCGAAGAACTCTTCACGGGCCTCACGTTGCAGTCCGAGCGACCACAACGTTTCACCACGCTGGAGACGGCCATCGGCCAGGAGACCTGGCGCTATTGGCCACAGGGGCCCTTCCTGCTCAATGTCATACGTCGCGCGCAGCCAGTCTTCCGCCTCCGTCAGTTCAGCCGCCTCGTCAAAGCTGAAGCGCAGGTTGGCGGGGGGTTGCATGGCGGCGCGCGCGCTCAACAGGTCCTTCGCGCGGGCCGCGTAAAAGCTGTCCGGCGCGGCAGCGATGGCCCCGTCCCAGGCCGCCTGCGCGTCGTCCTCGTTGCCCAGCCGGCGCGCCAGACCGCCCGCGCGAAGCAGGGCCTCCGCCCGGCTGTCGCCGCGGGACCGTTCCGCCACGCGCGTCAGGAATTCCCTGGCCAGGGCCGTTTCATTGCGCAGTTCGGCAGCGTCAGCGGCCAGCCACAGCGCGCTGGTCGCCTGGGCGGTATCCGGGTACTGCTCGATCAGTCGTTCCCAGGTCGCGCGGGCCTCAAGGGGCAGGTCCAGCGAGCCCTGCAGGAAACCGGCCCGCCACAGCGCTTCCGCTGCTGCCGGTGACCGCGCCAGTCTGTCTGCGACCTGCAAATAATGGTCGATGGCGGCCTCGGTATCGCCGCTCCAGAACAGCGTACGACCCGTTTCAAGCATCGCCTCCCCGTAAAAGTCGCTTTCGACAGGGATGGCGCTGAAGGCCGCCAGGGCAGCTTCAGTGGCGCCCAGATCGCGTTCCACGCGGCCCAGCATCAGCAGCAGCTCCGCCGATGGCTCGTTCTCACCCGCTGCCAGAGGCGCCAGCAGGGCCCTTGCGCGCTGCACGTCGCCGGCCAGATAGCTGACCCGGCCGGCAAGGGCGGCATCCAGCGCAATCTCCCGCTCCAGCAGCGTCAGCATGGCCCGGTAGGCGGCGGGACTGCCTGGCTGTTCTTCAAAGAGGGTCTTCATGCGGGCCAGCGCCAGCGCTTCATCGCCCGCTGCCAGCGTGGCCCGGGCCCTGGCCAAACGCATGTCGGCGCGGAAGTCGTCGTCGTCTGCGCGCGCCAGAATGGCCCCGTACTGTTCCGCGGCATCAGCGGGCCGACCGGCTGCCAGCAGCGCTTCTGCCAGCTTCTGGTGCATGCGCCGGCCTTCGCCGTGCGCCCGTGCCCCCTCCGTCGCCGCGCTGTAGCTCGCCAGGGCCGCCTCACCCTGCCCGGCTGCCAGTTGCGCGTCGCCGATGCGCTCAAGGGCATAACTGTCGATGACTCCCGGGCGCAACTGCATCCAGGCCGCGTAGTCGGCGACGGCCTCCGTCCAGTTTCCCAGCCCGACCAGGGCTTCAGCGCGCCAGAACCAGGCGCGCGCGTCGCGTTGCCCCGGCGGCACAATATCCAGATACCATGTCAGGGTCGCGGTCGCCGCTTCATACTGCCCGTCGCGCAGCCGTTCCTGACCCAGCAGCAGGGCAGCGCCGGCCGCCTCGGGCGCCGCGGGGGTCCGGACGAGGAGCGCCTCGAGGGCGAACAGGCCGCGGGCCTGATCTCCATCAAGCAGCACCTTTTGCGCTGCCTGCAACAACAGGCCTGGCTCCAGGGTCGCTGTCGGCGTGGGCGAGGGCGTTGGCGTGGCGGTGGAGGTAGCGGCGGCCGTCGCCGTGGGCGCCGGCGGACTGGTGGCCGTCGGTACCGCTTCTGCGCCCGGGCTGCAGGCGTACACCAGCAGGGAAAGCGCCAGCAGTGTCACAGGCGGGACGCGCCGGACGCCAGGTCCGCGGGAAACTGCGGGCGGATGAGGCATGCGGCCATTGTAGCACAGGGGGCGCCGGCGCGGCATCAGGGCGGTGGCTCCAGTTCTCCGGCAAGCCAGGGCAGCCCGAAACCGACCAGCAAATGCCCCGCTTCCGCCAGCGCTGCAGCCGGCCCGACGCTGTCTTGCCAGCTCCACCAGTGGGCCGCCGAGGGCAAAATCTGCACGCGGAAGTCCGTCACGACCAGCGCTGCCAGTGTGCGCCGCTCTCCGCCACGCGCCAGGCTGACGCGAAAACGCGAGGGCATCTGCGGCGCCCATTCGGTCGCCACGCCGGCCAGCAACTGAAACTCGATGCGTTTTCCCGCCTGCGCCCCGCCCGCCTGGTGAAACAGGAACAGCCCGCCGGCCTCGCGCACCGGGTCCTCATCCAGCGTATAGCCGGCCGCCGCCAGCGCCTGACCCAGCACCGTCAGCAAATGCAGGCGAAAGGACGCGACACTTTCGTCTGTGGCGCGCATCAGCCAGGCGCGTCGCAGCCGACCAACGACGGCCCCACGTCAGGTCTCGCTGTCATTCGCTGCGGTAGCGGCCAGTTGTGCCCGCAATGCCGGCCCGTCATGCACCGGCAACTGGCAGACGAAGTGGCGACACACGTAAACCGTCGGCCGGCCATTGTGCAGTGTCCTTCCTGACAGCAGCGGAATGACCGTCTCGTCGACCGTGTCCGGGCGTCGCAGGGCGCTGACGCTGTTGGGACGCCAACCGGACAGCAGTTGGTCCAGCAATTCCGCGCAGCGTGCGTCCTCCGGGTCGCCGACGACGGCGACTTCCTGCAGCCCCGCCACCAGCATGTCGACGGCGTTCAGGGCCTCGCCAAAGGCCTGCGGGTAGGCGCGCAGGGCCTCGACCAGCAGGCGCAGGGCGCTGGTCGCCGCCTCCTGGTAGCGCGCCACGCCGGTCCAGGCGGCCAGGCGCAGCAGTTGCCGGGCCAGCATGGCGCTGCCGGATGGCGTGGCGTTGTCCTGCAGGTTGCGGGGCCGCACGATGAGCGCTTCATGATCGTCGCTGGTGTCGAAGAAGCCGCCCCCTTCGGCGCTGAAACGCGCCAGGGCATGGTCCGCCAGCTCGCGCGCGGCGACGAACCAGCGCTCGTCCCAGGTCGTCTGGTACAACTCAAGCAGCCCGTCACAAAGGTTGGCATAGTCCTCCAGAAAGCCGTTGACGTGGCTCGTGCCATCCTTGTGCGTGCGCCACAGCCCTCCATCTTCACGGCGCAGATGCCTGAGCAGGAAATCGGCGTTGCGAATGGCCGCCGCGCGCCAGTCCGGCCGCTGCAGCACGCGCGCGGCCTCCGCCAGACTGGCGAGCATCATCCCGTTCCAGGAGCTGAGGATCTTGTCATCCAGGCCGGGATGCACCCGCTCCTGCCTGGCGGCATAGAGCCGGCGGCGTATCGCCCCCATGCGTTGGCTCAACGCCTGCTCACTGATGCCGTGCGAGGCGGCGACTTCGGCAGGATCGACCGGCACGTGCAAAATGCTGCGGCCCTCGAAGTTGCCGCCCGCCGTGACGCCCCAGTACTCACAGGCCAGCGCCGCGTCCTCGCCGAGGATTTCGTGGAGTTCCGCCTCGTCCCAGACGAAGAAGAGCCCCTCCTCCCCTTCACTGTCCGCGTCAGTCGCGCTGAAGAAGCCGCCCTGCCCGTGCGTCATCTCACGCAGGATGTAATCGATGATCTGTTCCGTGATTTCACGGTACAGGGGCTCTCCCGTGACTTGCCAGGCATGCAGGTAGCAGCGCGCCAGCTGCGCGTTGTCGTAGAGCATCTTCTCAAAGTGCGGCACCAGCCAGACGGCATCCACGCTGTAGCGATGAAAGCCGCCGCCAATCTGGTCGTACATGCCGCCGCGGGCCATCTTCGTCAGGGTCAGTTCGACCGCCTGCAGCGCGCGCCGGTCGCCGCTGCGCAGATGCGCGCGCAGCAGGAACTCAAGGATCATCGGCTGGGGGAATTTGGGCGCGCCGCCAAAGCCGCCATGCTGACCGTCGAAATTGCGCAGCACACCGGCCGCCGCTGCATCCAGCAGGTCCGCGTTCAGGGCCTCGGCCGGGCCGCCGATGTTGAGCGCCAGCCGGCCCAGCGCCCCGGTCAGGGAGCCGGCGGCCTTGTCGACCTCGTCACGTCGGTTGCGGTAGGCGTCCTCGATTCCGCGCAACAGGTCGCGGAAGGCCGGCATGCCCATGCGCGTCTCACGCGGGTAGTAGGTGCCGCCGTAAAAGGGACGTCCGTCCGGCAGCAGGAAGACCGTCATGGGCCAGCCGCCGTGACCGCTCATGGCCTGCACGGCCTGCATGTAGATGTCGTCCACGTCAGGGCGTTCCTCGCGGTCGACCTTGACGTTGACAAACAGTTCGTTCATCAGGGCTGCGGTGGGTTCGTGCTCGAAACTTTCGTGAGCCATAACGTGGCACCAGTGGCAGGCGCTGTAACCCACGCTGAGCAGCAGGGGCTTGTCCTCGGCCCTGGCGCGCGCAAAGGCCGCCTCACCCCATGGATACCAGTCAACCGGATTGTCACGATGTTGCAGCAAGTAGGGGCTGGTCTCATGCCGGAGCCGGTTCATGTGCCCTGCCTTCCCGGAAACCTGTTACACAGTTCTAATGTGGGTCGCAGACCCCTGCCTGCGTGTATGATACACTGTCAGCAAGTTTCCTGCGCCGGTTCACCCCCGATATGAGGGACAGGCGGACCTGATGTTTCGATCGAACAAGCCCGACGACCGGGATCCCGGAGGACGCCAGCCACGCTTCCGTATCCCGAACTGGATCTGGCCCGCGGTCTGGCTGCTGATCCTGCTCTGGCTCTTCTTCCGTGTGCCAGGCATGGTCAGCGAATTTGGCGGCGAGCAACCCATCGAAGTCCCCTACTCCTTCTTCTTCGAGCAGGTGGAGGCCGGCGCCGTCAGCCAGGTCACGATGGAGGATATCAACGTCACCGGCCGTTTCCGCTCGATGGTGACCTGGCCACCGCCGGGTTCCTTCAGTTCAGTGCCTTCACGCACCTCCAACTGGTTTACCACGACCCTGCTGCCCGTGGATGATCCGCAGTTGACGCAGGCCCTGCGCGACAACAACGTCACCGTTAACTCGCGCACCAACGAGACCTCGCCGCTGCTGCTCTTCCTGTTTAACTTCGGCCCGATCCTCCTGCTGCTGGCCTTTTTCGTCTGGTCCGCGCGCCGCGCCCAGGGCCAGATGGGCGGCATTTTCGGCTTTGGCCGCTCCCAGGCGCGCCAGTACGACGCCGAGCGCCCCCAGGTCACCTTCAGTGACGTGGCCGGCCAGGACAATGCCCGCCAGGAACTGGAGGAAATCGTCGACTTCCTCAAGGAGCCCGACAAGTACGTGGCGCTGGGCGCGCGCATTCCCCGCGGCGTCCTGCTGGTCGGCCCGCCGGGCACCGGCAAGACCCTGCTGGCGCGCGCCGTCGCCGGTGAGGCCAACGTGGCCTTCTTCAGCCTGGTCGCCTCGGAATTCGTGGAAATGTTCGTCGGCGTGGGCGCCAGCCGCGTGCGCGATCTCTTCAACAAGGCCAAGGAAAACGCGCCGGGCATCATATTCATCGACGAAATCGACGCGGTAGGCCGCCGTCGCGGCGCCGGCCTCGGCGGTGGGCACGACGAGCGCGAGCAGACCCTCAACCAGATGCTGGCCGAGATGGACGGCTTCGACCAGAACGAAAGCATCATCGTCATGGCCGCCACCAACCGCTCTGACGTGCTGGACCCCGCCCTGCTGCGCCCCGGCCGCTTCGATCGCCAGGTGATGGTCGGCTGGCCGGATCGCAAGGGCCGCCAGGACATTCTCAATATCCACACGCGCGGCAAGCCGCTGGCACAGGACGTCAGCATTGAGGAGATGTCGCGCAGCACCATCGGCTTCTCCGGTGCTGACCTGGCCAATCTGGCCAACGAGGCCGCCCTGCATGCAGCCCGCGCCGCGCGCAAGCACATCAACATGCGCGATTTCTACGAAGCCTTTGACCGCATTGTGCTGGGCATCAAGGGCTCGCCGCTGATCGACGAGGAAGAGCGCCGTCTGACGGCCTGGCACGAGGCCGGTCATGCGCTGGTGGCGGCCCTCACGCCGGGCGCGGACCCGGTCTCCAAGGTCACCATCGTCCCGCATGGCCAGGCGCTGGGCGTGACCGTCTTTCAGGCCGAACACGACCGTCGCACCCATTCGCGCAACCAGTTGCTGGCGCGCATCCAGGTCGGTCTGGGCGGCCGCGCCGCCGAGGAAATCGTGCTGGATGACATCAGTTCCGGGCTGCGCGCCGATATCACGATGGTCACGCGCATCGCCCGCAGCATGGTCACCGAACTGGGCATGAGCGAAAAGGTGGGCCTGATCGACCTCAGCAATGAGGACGAACAGCCCTTCCTGGGCTACAGCATCCAGCGCAACACGCCGCTCAGCGACGAGACCCAGGCGCTCATCGATCAGGAAGTCAGCGACATCATCTCCAGTTCCTACGACAAGGTGCTGGCCCTGTTGCGCGAGCACCGCAGTGAACTGGACCAGATCGCGCAGGAGTTGCTGGAAAACGAGACGGTCGAGAGCCGCCGCATTCGCGAAATACTCGGGCTCGAGGAACCGCCTGTCACTGAAGCCGCCGACGGGGCATCATCCCCGGTCGATGAACCCCAGGTAGTGCAGGAAACTGTGGCTGCCAACGGACAGGAACCGGAGGACGTGAAAGAGCCGGAGACCGGGGCGCAACCCGAAGTCGCTGCCCGTTCGCGCCATCCGCTGCAAGGCGGCGAGAGCGACACCCAGGCCGCCGCGAAATAGCCCCCCCCGGTACGATGACGGGGCGCGCCGCACGCTGTCGCGCTATTCCTCTTCCGCTTCGCGTTTGGCCGCCGCAATGACGTCGGCGGTCAGGTGAGACGGCACTTGCTCGTAGTGCGAAAACTCCATGGTGTAGATGCCGCGGCCGCCGCTCATTGAGCGCAGATCGTTGCCATAGCGTATCATCTCCGCCAGCGGCACCTGCGCGCTCACGATACTTTTGCTGCCCTCGCTGTCCATGCCCTGTACGCGGCCGCGACGGGTGTTGAGGTCGCCCATGATGTCGCCCATCATCGTCTCCGGCACAATGATGCGCACGTCCATGATGGGTTCCTGCAACACCGGCCCGGCGTCGCCGAAGGCCTCCCGGAACCCTTCCCGACCGGCGATCTGAAAGGCGATGTCTTTCGAATCGACCGGGTGTTCCTTGCCATCAAAGACGACCGCCTTCACGTCCACCACCGGGAAACCGGCGATCACACCTTCCGGCAGCACGGTCTGGATACCCTTGTCGATGGACGGCAGAAAGGAGCTGGATATCGCGCCGCCGAAGACCTTCGTCTCGTACTCATAGCCGTTGCCGGCGTTGGGCTCCAGCCGCAGGCTGATTTCGGCAAACTGGCCGGCGCCGCCGGTCTGCTTCTTGTGGCGGTAGGTCGCCTCACTGCTGCGCGTGATGGTCTCCTTGTAGGGCACCCTGGGCATCCCGGTATCCAGGTTGACGCCCAGCCGTTCCGCGCGGCTGATCGCCAGGTTCACGTGGGACTCGCCCATGCCTTCGAGAATCGTCTGGCGCGTGTCGCTGTCGTGACGCCAGCGCAGGGTCGGGTCCGAGCCGGCCAGATTGGTCAGGATGGCGCCCATGCGCGTGCCATCGGCCTGGGTGCGCGGTGAAATGGCCACCATGTAGAGCGGCGCCGGCAGGTCCGGGCTCGCGATGCGCAGGTCCGCATCCCTTGTGCTGATGGTGTCGCCGGTGCGCGTGTCCGACAGTTTGGAGACGACGCCCATGTCGCCGGCGTGCAGGACGTCGACGTTGTCCTGCTCCTTGCCCCGCATGACAATCAGCGGCCCGAAACGTTCTTCCTCGCGCCGGGTGCTGTTGTAATAGCGCGTGTCCGCCTGCACCGACCCGGAAAATATGCGGAAGAAGGTCAGGGTGCCGACGTAGCGATCGTTGATGGACTTGAAGACCCAGGCGGCCAGCGGCGCGTCATCATCCTGTGCAGTGACCAGGGCGGCATCCGCGTCTTCCAACCTGATGCTGCGCCCGCCCGGCTGCGGCCCGTAGGCGATGAGCGCTTCCAGCAAGGGGACGGTACCGATGTTTTTCGTCGCCGAGGTGACGAAGACGGGCACAGTCAGGAGGTCCGGGTCCCGGGCGGCCTTGCGCATCCCGTCACGAATCTCCTCATCGCTGAGGTCGCCTTCCTCGAAGTACTTCTCAATCAGCTCGTCGTCGGATTCGGCAGCGGCCTCGACCAGCTCAAGGCGCGCGACCTCCACTTCCTCGACCATGTCTTCCGGCAGGTCGGCGCGTTCGGCGCCCGCGCCTGGATAGGCCTTTTGCGTGATGAGGTTGACCACGCCCGAGAATTCAGCCTGCGCGCCGACGGGCAGCATCACCGGGATGAACTTGTAGTCCGGAAAGCTCGTTCTCAAACTGGTCAGCGCGCCCTCAAAGTCGGCGTTGTCGCGATCCAGCTTGTTGATGACCACCATCAGCGGTTGCCGGCTGGCGCGGGCGAATTCCCAGGCCAGTTCGGTGCCGACTTCCACGCCGGCGACCGCGTCGACGACGACCACGACCGAATCCGCCACGTAGACGGCGTTCTTGACCTCGCCCTGAAAGTCCGTGTAGCCGGGCGTATCCAGCAGGTTGATTTTGGTCTCGTTGAACTCGACCGGGACCAGCGAGGTGGACAGGGACAGGCCGCGGTCCTTCTCGTCGTCATCCCAGTCCGAAACCGTGTTGCCCTCCTCAACCGTTCCCAGACGGTTGGTCGCGCCGCTGTTGTAGACCAGCGCCTCAACCAGCGAGGTCTTCCCGGCCCCCTGATGGCCGGTCAAGGCAACGTTGCGGATGTTTTCGCTCGCGTATTCCTTCATAACCTTCCCTGCGCCGGACGTTTCGTCCGGTCTTCTCGATTCGTTTCAGGCGCCACCAGCCGAATGATCGACCTCGCCCCTGACGGTACCTTGTGAGGCGCCGATTGTAGAGGCAGGGCCTGCCAATGTCAAAGCGCGAATACCGCGCGTCGCCTGTACCGCGCCAGGGCGCCATGCTACAATGCTCGCCCCGAAATCGCAGCAGGATGAGTCTGATGTCCGACTATCTGATACGCGGCAGCCTTGAGGAACTGGACCCCGCAGTTGCCGAACTGGTGCGTCACGAAACCGCCCGGCAGGCCCGCTATCTCATCCTGATCCCCTCCGAAAGCACGGTGCCCGCCGTCGTGCGCGAAACCCTGGCGTCCGCCTTTCACAACATCTACGCGGAGGGCTACCCGCTGGAGAGCACGCGCCGCATGAGCGAGGAGGAAATCCTCGATTATCATGCGCGCCTGCCCGAGTACCGCCGCCTGGCCGACAATCGCTACTACAAGGGCACCGAGTACGCCAACATGCTGGAAGCGCTGGCGCGACGCCGCACCGCGGAGCGCTTCGCCACTGCCCGTTACCGTGCAGACCGGCTGTACGTCAACGTGCAGGCCTTGTCCGGCGCGCCGGCCAACAACGCCGTTTACAGCGCCCTGCTCGAGACTGGCGACACCGTCATGGGCATGGACCTGATCCAGGGCGGTCATCTGACCCATGGCAGCCCGGTCAATCGCAGCGGCATCAACTACAACGTCGTCAGTTACGGCATCGATCCCGTCAGTGAACGCATTGACTACCAGGCCCTGCGCGAACTCGCGCTGCAACATCGACCGAAAATGATCATCGCGGGCTACAGCAGCTATCCCTTCGCCCCGGATTTCGACCGCTTTCGTGAAATCGCTGATGAAGTCGGCGCGCTGCTGCTGGCCGACGTGGCCCACGTGGCCGGCCTGGTCATCGCCGGCGCCTACCCCAATCCCGTCGGCGTCGCCGACGTCGTGACCTTCACCACCCACAAGACGCTCAACGGCCCGCGCGGCGCCGCCATCATCACCCACCGGGCGCCGCTGGCGCGCAAAATCGACCGCGCCGTTTTCCCCGGCGAACAGGGCGGGCCGCACATGAACGCCGTCGCCGCCCTGGCGGTGGCCATGCGCCTGGCCGGCAGCGAACGCTTTGCCGAACTGCAGCGCCGCACCTGCGCCAATGCGGCACGTCTGGCCCAACGACTGCAGGAGCAGGGTCTGCGCCTGCCCCACGGCGGCACGGATACGCATCTGCTGCTGGTCGATTGCGGTACGCTGCGCGGTGCAGACGGCACGGCGCTCAGCGGCGACATGGCGGCCCGCATCCTGGATCTGGCCGGGATCGTTCTCAATCGCCAGACCATCCCCGGCGACAGCAGCGCCCTGCGGCCGGGCGGCATTCGCATCGGCACGCCCTGGATCACCCAACGCGGCTTCGGCGATGCTGAAATTGACCGTCTGGCGGAGATCATCGCTACACTGCTCAAGGCCTGCCGGCCTTTCTCGCTTACCGGCCGCGTGCGCCCCCAGCCCCGCGCCAAAATCGACTTCGACCTGCTGCAGTCCATGCGCCTCGCCGTCCGCGAACTGGCCGCCGGCGTCGGCATCGACACCGACGCCGTCATCGACGGCTATCCTCATTTTCACGATCTGGACAGTGAGAGGGACGTCGCTGGCTGGCTGACGGTCGAAGTCCGCGGCGAACACGCGCGCAACTTCCTGCATCTGGCCCTGAGCAGCAACGTCCAGGCGCTGGGCCCTGACGAGCAACAGCCGGCCCGTGTGTATGATGCGTCCGGTCGCTGCCTTTCCCGCGCCGTCGTGGAGGGCGGTGGCGACTGTTTCACACTGCATCTGGAACAGGCCCAGGGGCGTATCGTCGCCTGGCTGCGCGCGCTCTCCGATGGCTACGTCATCCATGACGAGGCGGACCTCCATGGCAAGCTGCCCGGTCCGGTGGACGTGCGCGTCGCCGGCCCGACAGACCTGTCGCAGCTGAACCTTGACCTCCACTCCGACTGGCCCGCTGATTCGGGCCATGCCGACAAGATTCGTTACGTCGGCCACCAGTCGCGCGCCGCAGCGGAGCCCCTGCCGCCCTTCGCTCACGAGGACCCTGCGCCTGACGAACTGCGCACGACTCCCCTGCACGCCCTGCACCGGCAGCTCGGCGCCCGCCTGGTGGATTTCGCCGGTTACGACATGCCGGTCTGGTACAGCTCCGTGCGCGAGGAACACCAGGCCGTGCGCCATGGCGCCGGCCTCTTCGACGTGGCGCACATGGGCGTGCTGGAATTCACCGGGCCGGGCGCCGGCGCCTTTCTCGACCAGATCACGACCAATGACGTCACGAAGCTGACGCCCGGCACGTCGCAGTATTCCTTCCTGCTGGATGCCGCCGGAACACCACTCGACGATCTGATGCTTTACCGCCTAGGTGCGGAGCGCTGGCTGATGGTGGTCAACGCCGCCAACAACGACAAGGTGCTCGCCTGGCTGCGCGCTGTAATGAATGGCGCTGTGCAGATTGACCCCGACCATCCCGATCGCCGCCTGGAAAACTGCGACCGCCTTGTCCTGCGCGACCTGCGTGCCGAATCCAGCGGCGCTGACCGTCGCGTCGACCTGGCCCTGCAGGGCTCGGACAGCCGCGACGTACTGGCCTCTCTCGGCGCAGATGACCAGACCGTCCGGCGATTGAAGGCGCTCCCCTGGGCCGGCGTGATGCCGGCGACCATTGGCGGCTTCGACCTGATCGTGTCGCGCACCGGCTACACCGGTGAGCGCGTCGCATTTGAACTCTTCGTCCACCCGGACCAGGCTGCTTCACTGGCGGAACAATTGCTTGGGCATGGCGCCGCACCCTGTGGCCTGGCAGCGCGCGACAGCCTGCGCATTGAGGCCGGTCTGCCGCTCTATGGCCACGAACTGGCGGGGCCGCCGGGGTTGAATCCGGCGGACGCCGGCTTTGGCAATTACGTGCGCCTCTACAAACCGTTCTTCATTGGCAAGTCCGCTTTCGTCGCTCACGAAGCCGGACGCGATGCAAGTGTGACGCGTTTCCGTCTGGACGGCAGACGCGCCCGACCCGCCCATCAGGGCGATGCGCTGATTGACGGGCGGGGACGTGTGGTCGGTGTGGTCACCAGTTGCGCGGCGGACGGCGAAGGCACACAGCTGGGTCAGGCCTGGCTGAAGCAGGACGCGGCACGGGCGGGCACGAAGCTGCACGTCGTGGCTGCCGCTGCCGCGAACGTGGCTGCGCCGAATCTGCGCATGGGCGCGCGCGTCGCCCTGCCCCGCCCGGCTACCGTCCTCAGTCGTTTTCCGCGTCGAAAATAAGGGTTCAGCGCAGCGCCATTATTTCGGACACAGAGTCAATCCCGACTCGTTGGCCTGCTGCACTGGCGACCAGGGCGTCGAACAGCGCCTGCTGCTGCGGGTCCACGTCCGCCGAAACTTCCGGGTGCCACTGGACGGCCAGCAGGAAGGGGTGATCGGGCAATTCGACCGCCTCAATGATGCCATCCGGCGCGTGAGCGACCACCTGCAAGCCGGGCGCCAGGTCCCGAATCGCCTGGTGATGCGAGGACACGGTGTCCAGCTCCAGGGCGCCACAGCAGCGCTCCAGCGTGGAGTTGGCTGCCACCGTCACCGGATGGTTGATCCACGAGCCGCCGGCGCTGCGATGGATGTCCGGGTGAATCTGGTCGGGAATGTGTTCGATGAGTGTGCCGCCCAGGGCGACGTTCAGCGCCTGCAGTCCGCGACAGATCATCAGCGCCGGCAACTCATTCTGCGCCAGCCAGCGCATCATCTGCATCTCGGTCTCGTCGCGCTCCGGGTCCGGCTCCGAGATCTGTGGATGCGCGCAATCGCCGCCATACAACGCGGGGTCGATATCGCCGCCGCCCGTCGCCACGAGGCCGTCCAGGTGAATGCCTCCCATCCAGGCGGGATTGCCCGGCGGCAGCAACACCGGCAGGCCGCCGGCGCGGCGGATGGCATCGACGTATTGCGTCGGCACCGTATACAACTCGCGATAATGAACGCTGAGGCTGCGACTTTCCCTGCGACCGGCCGTCGCCAGCCCGATGACCGGCCGGGCGACCTGGCCCGGACCAGCAGCTTCAGGCAACGGGCGCTCCGTTGGCCATCGCCTGTTTGCGTTCCGCCTCGGGGACTTGCTCGTCATAGAGGAAGCACTTGACGCTGCGCCCCTGCACCTCGATGTCGCGCGGCACCGTGTTCTTGCAGATCGCCATCACGGCCGGGCAGCGTCCCGCATAGCGGCAGCCGGTGCGCGTGTACTCTTCCGTGTCCATCACCGCAAGGCTGGCGTCGCCTTCCCAGGTCTTTTCCGGGTCGGCTTCCGGGATGGCGTTCTTGAGGTTCTGCGTGTACGGGTGCAGCGGCTCGCCCAGTACGTTCTCCACCGGACCGCTCTCGACCACCCAGCCGCGCAGCATGATCGCGATGCGGTCCGCGGCGTAGTAGGCCGTGGTCAGATCATGCGTGATGTAGAGCACGCTTACCTTGTAATCGTCGCGCAGGGAGCGGAAGAGGTTCACGATCGACATGCGCAAAGAGGCGTCCAGCATGCTGACCGGCTCGTCCGCCACCAGCAACGAGGGACGCGTCAACAGGGCGCGGGCCACCGACACGCGTTGCGCCTGACCGCCGGACAGTTCGTTGGGGTAGCGCCCGCGCACCTCCGCCAGCGACAGACCCACGGCGTGCAGCGCCTCGTCAACGTGCGCGTCGATGCCCTCGCGCGTCGTCGCCATCTTGTAGTTGCGCGTCGTCTCGTAGAGGTAGCTGTCAATGCGCTTCAGTGGGCTGAAGGTGGCGAAGGGGTCCTGAAAGATGGGTTGCACTTCCTTCAGAAACCAGTCGCGCCGCTCCTTGTTGGTCAAATGCAGGACGTCCCGGCCCTTGTAATACATGTTGCCGGAGGTCGCGTGCTCAAGGCCCAGCACCAGCCGCGCCAGCGTCGTCTTGCCGCTGCCGCTCTCGCCGGCCAGGGTGTAGATCTCGGGCTGATCGTTGCGAATGGTGAAGCTGGCGCCGGCCACCGCCTCCAGACGCGTTGTGGTGAAGCCTTCGCGCGTCACAAAAACGCGTTGCAGACTCTCGACGCTTAGCAGGGAATGTTCTCTGTCAGTCTGCATGCGGCATCTCCGCGGCGTGTTCAATTTCACCGGCTTCAAGCGGGGCGTCCACCTGGTGGAAACAGGCGACCCGATGCGGCGGCCCGGTCCCGTTGCCAATGCCCTCCACGGGCAACAACGGCGGCACCTCCTGGCGGCAGATGTCGGTCGCCAGCGGGCAGCGGGGATGGAAACGGCAGCCATCCGGCGGATTGTCAAGCGCCGGCGGCCGACCCGGAATGCCGACCCGCTCGCTGCGGTCGTCCATGCGCGGCAGCGATTCGATCAGATAGCGCGTGTAGGGATGCCGCGGCCGGCGGAAAATCGTGCGCGTGTCCGCCTCCTCCACCAGGTTGCCCGCGTAGAGCACGGCCACGCGGTTCGTCAGGTTGGCGTGCACGCCCATGTCATGCGTCACCAGCACCAGCGTGCTTCTCTCACGCTGCTGAATGGTCTTGAGCAGTTCGATCACGCCGCGCTGTACCACCACGTCCAGCGCCGTGGTCGGCTCGTCAGCGAAGATCAGCCGCGGCGTCAAAATCGTCGCCAAAGCGATGGTCACCCGCTGACGCATGCCGCCGGAGAGCTGGTGCGGGTAATTGCCCAGCACGCCCTCACGCAGGCCCAGGTCTCTAAGATAATCGCGGGCCATTTCGAACGATTGCTCGCGCGTGGTGTCCTGGTGCGCATCGATGAAGTCGTGGAAGGTGTCGCGGATGCGCCGCACCGGGTTGAGCACGTGCATCGAACCCTGCGGAATGTAGGACACACGACGCCAGCGGATCGCCTCGCGGTCCTCCGCCGTCTGTTTCAGGGCGTCGATCTTGCCGGCGTCAAAGTCATATTCCACCGAGCCGCCCACGATGGTCAACGGCGACACGATTTCGCCCAGCAGCGCCTTCAGCAGGGTCGACTTGCCGCAGCCGCTTTCGCCGGCGATGCCGTAGATTTCGCCCTCGCGAATAGCCAGCGTCAGGTCATCCACGGCCTTGACGGTGCGTTCCACGCCATAGGCCTGGGTGATGTACCAGGCTTTCAGGCCCTCGGCCTCGACGACGTTGCGCGCTTCTTCGTTCACCCTGGCCTGCTCCATTCCGGCGCTCGCCGCCGCTTCCGGGCTCATGAGTCGCTCACGCCCAGGCGGGTCAGGCGCGTCCGCGGGTCGAGGTAATGCGTGATTCCCTGGGACAGCATGTAAAAGCCCGCCACCGTGAAGACAGCCGCCGCGATGGCCGGAATCAGCACCCAGGTCTGGTTGAGCAGCAGCGCGTTGTAGTAATTGCCCCAGTAGAGCAGGGAGCCGATGGTGGGAACGCTGATTTGACCAAGACCCAGGTAGGCCAGCGTGACTTCCATGCCGATCGCCCACAGGAAACCGCTGACCACGTCCGCCAGCAGGAAGGGCACGAGGAAAGGCATATGCTCGCGCACGACCACCTTCACCGGATTCATGCCCGAGAAAACCGCCGTGTGCGTGAACTCGCGTTCGCGCAGGCTGAGCACCTGGGCGCGGTAGCGCTTGGAAGGATGCGCCCAGTCCATGATGCCCAGCAGCACGCCAAGCCCCAGTGTCGTGATATCGCCGCGCAGAATGGCAGCGATCAGAATCAACAGCGGCAGGCGCGGCAGGACGATGAGACTGTCGATGATCGTCGAGAGCACCCGGTCAAAGACGCCGCCCATGTAGCCGGTGAGCATGCCCAGCAGGATGGCGATGCTGCGCCCGATAAACACGGCCGTGCCGGCAATGAGGAAGGTATTGCGGACGGCGAAGGTCAACTGCCAGAAGACGTCCTGTCCCTGCGAGGTCGTGCCAAGCAGGGTGCGCGCGTAAATGCGTTCGCCCTCGTCATCCCTGCCGATGCTGATCTCCGTCAGCGGCGGCTTGCCGCGCGGTGTGTCGCGGCGATGGTCCTCCTCATAAGGGGAGAACCAGGACAGCCCCGCCATCAGGAATACAAACACCAGCACGATGAAGCCCCAGCGAAAGGCCCCGCTGAACTTCATCAGGTCGCGGATGTTGGTGAAAAGACCCACAATGCCAGACATTTCGCAGGGCTCCCGTAATGCTAGCGGTAGCGGACCCGCGGGTCCACCAGCGGATAGCTGAGATCGACGATCAGCGAGGCGGTGGCGATGCCCACGATGGAAAGCAGGGTGATGCCCATCACGACGTTGTAGTCCGCCTGGTAGATGGCCTGCAACAACAGGTCGCCCAGGCCGGGGTAGCCGAAGACCGCCTCCGTGATCAAAGTGCCGCTGAAGATGGCGCCCATGGAAAGTCCCAGATCGGTCACCTGGGGCAGCATGGTGTTGCGCGCCACGTAGCTGTACATCAGGCGATTGTCGGGCAGGCCGGCCATGGTGGCGTATTGCACGTGGTCGCTGGATAGTTCGGCCGTGCCCAGGGCCCGCGCCATAATGAATCGGAAGGAGAGGCCAGTGATCAGCAACGTGACGGCCGGCAGGAAGGTGCTGTGCAGATAGGTGGCGATGAATTCAGCTTCAAAAGGTTCACCGCGAAAGACTCCGATAAGCGGGAAAAAGGGTATGTAATAGGTAAAGGCCATCAAAAAAATGAAGGCGATGATGAAATAGGGTACCGGATAAACCACGATCATCACGCCCGCAACCAGGTTGGTGAGGCGGCCCGGATAGTACGCGGCCAGCGTGCCGACGATAATGCCGATGATCCAGCTCATGATGGTGGTGAAGGTCAGCAGGGCCACGGTATAGGGCAGCGCCCTGCCGATCATGTCGTTGACCCGCTGTGGGAACGCGCCAAAGGACGGCCCCAGGTCACCCCCCAACAGATTGCCCCAGAAACGAAAATACTGCTCGACAATGCTGCCTTCCAGGCCGTAGTTGGCCATCAACTGTTCCCTCAGTTGAAGGACGGCCTCCGGCTCCAGCGCCTGAAACTGGGTTAAACGGCCGAGGGCCTGCTGGATGGGATTGACCGGTGACAGGCGCGGGATGAGAAAGGTAATCGTGATGCCGACGACGATGACGATGACCCACTGTAAGAGGCGCGGCAGAATGAATTGTTGCAACAGCGTCATGGTCCGGCTTCGCTCCTCTGCTTCACCCGTGAAATGCGGGGCGGTGGACCGCAGTCCGCCCGCCCCGCAGAAAATCCGGATCAGCCGCCAATTGACTCAAGGCCGCCAATCGAGAAACGACCGCCCTGGAACCAGTAGAGCGGCATGTAGACGTCGTTCTCGGCGCTCGGGGGGTTCGTCCAGTAAAGTTCGTTCCAGGTCACGAACTTCTTGAAGCTGACCGTGGAGATGTAATACATGTTCTCCACCCAGTGCTGCAGGTACTGGTGCACCAGCTCCAGATTCTGCGGGTCCTGGGGATGGAGAGACTCCATGGCGTCGATCAGTTCGTCGAGCACCGGGTCCACCAGGCGCGCGGGCGTGCCGCCGCCAAGGGCGTTATGGAGCTCGGGGGCCGGGACGTAGTACTTCGAGTGGTAGCTGCGCATTTGGGGCCAGCCGTCACCGTCCGGCAGCACGAAGCTCAGCCAGGGGGCGTCCGTCTCGAACTGACCCGTCTCGAAGTTGGCGCTCCAGACGCTGCGCTCCAGACCCTGCAGTTCGACGTCGATGCCGAAGTCGTTCCACATGTCCGCCGCGGCGTTGGCCACGCGGAAGGAGTCTACCTCGTCCGGCGCTGCCTGAATCGAGAAGCTGAAGCGTTCGCCTTCGGGCGTGTACCAGTCGCCGTTACCGTCACGGGTGTAGCCGTTGTGCTCCAGCAACTTCGCGGCGGTGTCGGTGTCGTATTTCCACCAGCCACTGCCGTAGGAGGCGGCGGCCGTCTCGGCCGGCTGGGCGTAGCCCTGCTCGTCGGCCCACTCGCCGATGCGGTCCGCCACCGTCGCGTCGTAGGGCTTGTAAGGCTCGCCCGCCACGTCGATCTCAAGGTTCTCGACCCACTCCTGCATCCGCGGATGGTTGTAATAGAGCTCGGCCAGTTTCGGCGTATAGGGGACGTTCACGTAAACGACCTTGGCGACGCCGCCGATGTACTCGGTCTGCATCTGGACGATGTCCAGCGCCAGCGCCAGGGCCCAACGCACGTCCTTGTTGTTGGTCCATTCATGGGTGTCGAAGTTGAAACGAATCAGGCGGCTGCTGGTCTCGTTGGGGTAGGCCCAGGGGAATTCCGGATACCAGGACTTCGCCGTGGGCGTCGAGGCAAGCAGGGACTCGAAGGCCTCAAAGTCGACGTTCATGAAGGCGTCCAGCTCACCGCGGGTCATGGCGATGACCTTCTTGGTGCTGTCGCCGTAGAGGATGGTCAGGACGTAGCCAGGGCCGCAATCTTCATTCATGTGGTACTGGCAGACTGCCGTGTTCTGCGGGTCGTCGCGCTTCTTGAACAGGTTCCAGAAGCCGTTGGGGTCCATTTCCACCGGCGCGTAAAGACCCAGATAGGGGCCATCCTGGTAGGTGTAGTTCACCAGGTCCTCGATCTGCGAGAAAGCGTGCTCGGGCATCATGTATAGGCCGGCCCAGCGTGCCTCGAAATTCTTGTGGAAGCGCGGATTCGGCCTGTTCAGGGTGAAGGTGACCGTATGGTCATCCACCTTCTCGACCGACTCCAGGAAGTCCGCAAACTGTGCGTGCCAGCCGCCGAAGCTCAGTTCCGGCGTACTCCAAACCGTCTCAACCGTATAGACCAGGTCGTCGGCGTTGAAGGCCTCGCCATCGCTCCACTTGAGGCTGTCGATCAGCGTGACAGTCATCTGCGTATAGTCGTCATTGTAGACTGGCGGCTCGTTGGAAGCGCCCGACATGATGTTGCCGGTCTCCTGGTCCAGATACCAGAGCGTCTCAAACATCAGGGCGTGGCGATGGGGCGTCCCGCTTGCCGGCCCCCAGACGTTGTAGTTGTCGATCACCGACCAGCGGAAGATCTGGTCCATGACGAACAGTTCTTCGCGCGGCACGTCCACCGGCAGGCCGGAAGGCTGCGCCGTCACGTTCAGCGCAGGCACCAGCATCAGCAGCGCGATGGCCACAAATATGCACTTTCTAAGCACGGTCCTCTCCTTTTTCCATACGGACGTTCTCTACGGGATTCATGTGATCCCGTGTCACTGGCACGCTATTGTACAGATTGTGGCTGCTCATGCAACACTTAAGTGCTCACAGCGGCCTGATGGCAACCTCATCGCAGCCGATGCGCCCTTCCTCGCAGACCAGCGCGACGCCGCCGCTGGTCAGGCTGGCGTCGGGGTCGCTGCCTTCAATGACCTGTACGCCATCGATGCTGCCCACCAGGCGCTCGCCCTCGACTTCCAGCTGCAGGTCGCTGGTCTCGCCAAAGCTCCAGCCGCCGGCCACCTCGGCCAGTACACTTTCGTCGCCGTTCAGCATGCGCACCAGGCGCGCGCGCTCCTGGTCCAGCAGCAGGGCGTAGTAGCGGCGCAGACCCTGCACGCGCACGGCGATACCGCCGGTCACGCACATGTGCGGCGTCAGGGTCGCCCGGAAGCGATAGTCTTCCCACTCGCGCGTGCCGTGCAGCACCAGGCCGCGGCCCTCGTTCTGGATCAGCCGGAAGAACTCGGGGTAGCGATCGGAGTTGCCGCTGTCGAGGGCGTCCACCCAGGCCCGCTTCCACATGATGGACTGATGCTGGCGGGACTGACGCGTGGGACCCGGGTGCGGGTTCTTCAGCACCACGTCCGGCACGCCGTCCCAGGTCAGCCAGTCCAGCACGACCTTGCCGCTGACGCCGCCCGACCCGCTGATTTCAATGCCGACGGCGCAAAGCGGCTGTCCACCGGTGTCCGGCACTGTCCAGTCCAGTTCCGCGTCCGCGCCCGGCGCCAGAGTTTCAATCTCCTGACCGATCAGGGTCTGTTCGTCGCCAACGTCATAGTGCCAGGCCACCAGGCGCGTATTGACCGCCGCTTCGTTGCCGCTGTCGGCCAGCACGCGCGCCCGCACCGTCTGCCCCGGCCCCAGCGTCGGCGAGGACAGCAGGCGGTAGCTCTGCGCCCTCTCGAAATAGTCCCGGGCTTCCTTCGAGGGGATGTAGGTCGGCGTGGTCACGCGCGCGATGCGCCCGACCGCCAGGCGCCGGAAGTCGATGCCCAGGCCGTAACTATCGGCCGTCGCCACGTTGGCCACCGTCGCCGTGCCGCCCGACTCCTCGCTTTCCTCCAGCGTGAAGCCCTGCACCGAGCCCTGCTGACTGAAGTGGTAGCGGGCGCCGTTCTTGGGCGCCAGCGGCGGCTCGCCCTGCATGGCGCGCCCGATGTTGGCGACCTTGACGCTTTCGCGCAGCGCGTCGGAGATGGTCGTGCCGGTCTCCGCCGAGGGGATGTACAGGCGGTCTGCTACCGGCCCGCGGAAGTCCGGCCCCGTCTCCAGGCCGGCCAGGCCGTTCTTGATGCCCAGCAGACAACCGACGTTGCCGGAGTTGCAGTCGGTGTCCCAGCCGCAGGTGTTGACGATCTTCAGCGACTTCTGGAAGTCATCGTCGCCGTAGAGCAATGACAGGATGATCAGGCCGTGGTTGGGCACCATGTGGCAATTGCCGCCGTACTTGTCGTAGCCGTAGTGCTCTTTCATCAACGAGCGCGCGTCGTGCCAGTTGGCGACGTCCTCGTGCCACTCGCGGATGTCGTTGATCATGCGCGCGATGGTCGAGTCCGGCGGGATGAAACTGACGGCCGTGTCGATCAGCACGTTGATGTCGTTCTCGACGAAGGCCTGGGCCTCCATCGCCGCCAGCACCTGCGCGCCGTAGATGGCCTCACCGTCGTGGCTGACGCTGCCGGCCTTGCGCGCCAGCTGCGCCGCCTGCTCCGGGTCGCCGGGCGAGACCAGCGCCCAGCCGTCGATGAAGATCTGTGAGCCAATCTGCTCGGCCACCACCTTGCCGTTGGTGGCGATCGAGCCACTCATCGGCGCCGGGATGCCGCTCTTCAGGCGCAAATAGGCCGTGTGCTCGGTCGAGTTGCCGAGGCCGCCCCACCACAGCACGGTTCGCCCTTCAATCAGGTAGTTCAGCCAGGTCTTGCCGATCTGCTCGGCGGTGATGTCGGGGCTGATGCCGAAGTCCGGCAGCGCCCGCAGGAAGGCGAAGGTGCCGGAGATGTCGTCGTCCGGCACGATCAGCGGCGCGCCAAAGCGTTCGTGCACGTAGTAGTTGATCTCGCCCAGGTGCTCCATGATCGGCTCGTAGTGCCAGCCCTCGAAGGGCCGGCCCAGATAGACGCCGATGATCTTGCCGAGTACGCCGGCGTAGACGCGTTCCATATAGTCCGCGGGCAATGTCATGGCTTTCTCCTTAAAATCGAATCGATGAAATGGGTCATGCCTTCAGCCCACCCTGGGTCAGGCCCTGAATGAAGCGGCGCTGCATGATGAGGAACAGAACGATGACGGGCGTGACCATGATGACCGAGGCGGCGTTGGTCAGCCCCCATTGGCGCCCGCCCCGCTGCTGAAAGGCGGCCAGGCTGGTCGCGACGGTGTTCAGTTCGGGGCGCGGCATAAAGGTCTGGGCGAAGAGAAATTCGTTCCAGACGCTCAGGCCGACCACCAGGCCGGCGGTCAGGTAGCCCGGCCAGGACAGGGGCAGGATCAGCCGGCGGAACACCTGCCAGTTGCCCGCGCCGTCAATGCGCGCGGCATCGACGAACTCCTCGGGAATCGAGACCATGTAGGAGCGCAGCAGATAGATGGCGAAGGGCGAATACAGCGCCACGTAAATGATGATCATGCCGTGGAAGGTGTTGAGCATCCCCAGCGCGCGCCACAGGAAAAACAGCGGCACCATGTAGAACTGGGGCGGCACGGCGATCGTGACCAGAAAATAGAAGGCGAGGTAGTTCGCGCCAGGCAGCCTTAGCCTGGCCAGGGCAAAGGCGGCCAGGCCGGCAAACAGCAGCACCAGAACGATCGTCGCCGTGGCCAGAAAAATGCTGTTGGGCAGGCTCGTGGCGAAATCGCCCCGCTCCCACGCGATGTTGAAATTGCTGAACAACCATCGTTTGGGCAGACCGAAGGGACTGAAGGCGATCTGCACGCGGGACTTGAAGGAGTTGACGACCAGCGCGTACAGCGGCGCCAGCGCAAAGAACACCAGGACAACCAGCACGGCGTAATTCTTCAGGGAGGGCAGCTTCCAGCTGCGCGTCAGCGTGGCGGGTGCTGACGGCCATCTCACTGCCAGGCTCATCCCTCCCGCCCCTTGCTGCAGGCAGGTACGGGGCCGCCCGTCACTGGCGCGACCCCCGTGAACACCAAAGCCACGGTGAAATGCTTCAGGCCTTGAGCCCGCCCTGGGTCAGGCCTTCGATGAAGCGACGCTGCAGGGCGAGGAAGAGGATGATGACCGGTGTGACCATGATGACCGAACCGGCATTCGTGAGGCCCCATTCACGCCCGTCGCGCTGCTGGAAGGCGTAGAGGCTGGTCACGATGGTCTTGAATTCGGGCCGCGGCAGGAAGGTCTGCGCAAAGAGGAACTCGTTCCACACGCCCAGGCCGACGACCAGGCCGGCGGTCAGGAAGCCGGGCCAGGAGAGCGGCATGATCACCTTGCGGAAGACCTGCCAGTTGCTGGCGCCGTCGATACGCGCGGCGTCGACGAACTCCTGGGGAATCGAGACCATGTAGGAGCGCAGCAAATAGGTGGAGAAGGGTGAAAACTGGGCCACGTAGATGATGATCAGCCCGTGGAAGGTGTTGATCATTCCCAGCGTGCGCCAGAGGATGAAGAGCGGCACCATGTAGAATTGTGGCGGCACGGCCGTGCCCACCAGGAAGTAAAAGGAAATGTAGTCCGCGCCGCGCAGCCGCAACCGCGCCAGGGCGAAACCCGCCATACCGGCGAACATCAGCACGAAGAAAATGGTGGCCGCTGTCAGGATGATGCTGTTGGGCAGGGTCGTGGCGTACTTGCCCCTTTCCCAGGCTTCCGTGAAATTGCTAAAGAGCCACTCCTGCGGCAGGCCGAAGGGGTCAAGGCCGATTTGCGCACGGCTCTTGAAAGAGTTGATGCCCAGCTGGTACAGCGGCACCAGGGCGAATATCACCAGGATGATCAGCACCACATAATTGGGCAGGGAGGACAGGTTCCAGCTGCGCTCCTGTGAGGCGGAGGCCCGCGTCTTCGCTCCGGCCACGCTCATATCTCCCACCCCCGCTTGCGCAGATAGACGAAGCCGCCCACCACCAGCGCCACCCACAACACCATCACCAGTCCGATGGTGGCGGCATAGCCCGTCTTGAATCGTTCAAAGGCCGTGGTGTAGAGGTGCGTTCCCATCACTTCGGAGGCGTTGGCCGGGCCTCCACCGGTCGTCAGGAAAATGTAGTCGAAGACCAGCGCCGACCAGATGGAGATCATCAGGAGCAGGAATACCAGCGTCGGCCGGATGCTGGGCAGCGTCACGTGACGAAACTGTTGAAAACGCGAGGCGCCATCCAGGCGCGCCACCTCGTAGAGTTCGACGTCAACGGCGGACATGGCCGCCAGCAAGAGCACCAGCGGGAAGCCCCAGAAGTGCCAGTTGTCCATGAAGGCGATGCCGTAAAGCGCAGTATCGCGCGAACCCAGCCAGGCCCTGTCCAGAAAGTTGATGCCGAAACTGTCCGACAGCCACTGTCCCAGACCGACGCGCGGATGCATCAGGTAGCGCCAGATGTGTGTAGTCACCACGGACGGCAAGACGTAAGGCACGAAAAAGGCGACCCGCATGAACATCTGGCCGCGTTTGATGCCGGTCAGCATGTAGGCCCCCAGCAGACCCAGCACCACCGGCACCACCAGGAAGATCGCCGTCCACACCAGGTTGTTGCGCAGGGCCTTCCAGAAAACCTGGTCCTGCAGCAGGTTTCTGAAATTCTCCAGTCCGACGAAATTCATCTCACCGACGCCGGACCAGTCGGTGAAGGCAATATAGACTCCAAAGAAAGCCGGGCCAACAATGACGACCAGATTCAGAAACATCACCGGCGCAACAAAGGCCCAGCGCCCCAGGTCGCGCAACGGTTGCCTGTCCCGTCCGGGCGACGATACTGTTCCTGCGCGCACCGTGGTCATGGTCGCCTCGCTGTCAATTGACTGTCAGAAAACGGCGGGAGCAGACCGCGCTGCTCCCGCCAGCCAAAGCCTGGATATTAGTAGCCGCCCATGGCGGGCGCGGGAACCGGCAGAAGGTTGCCGGCATCGCGCTCGATCTGCCACAGACGTTCGTGCTCTTCCAGGTATTCCTCGACCGAGATATCGCCCCACCAGACGTTCTCGACCGCCTCCCAGAGGTGCACGTTCGGATCGTTCGGCCAGAAGGTCCAGGTGGTGTATCCGATACGACCCTCGCCAGTCACCGCCGCGAAGTCCGAGAAGAAACGCACGACGCGCTCGTCAGTGCCCTCGGGGAAGTCATCGACGCCGAAATGGACCGGGACCACCCACTCACCGAAGCCGACGTCCGCCGCCAGTTGCAGCACCAGGGCAGGATCGCTGATAAGGAAGTCCAGCGCCTTGATGGCCGCTTCCTTGTTGGGCGACTGGGCGTTAACGGAGACCGTCGTGCCCGTGGCCAGCTCGTAGCCGTACTCACCCGCCATGTCGCTCATGGGCGGAATGGGCACCCAGTCCCATTCGGTGCCGGCTTCCTCGAAGAACTGGCCAATGCCGCGGAAATTCCAGGTGCCGGAGAGCATCATGGCCGCGTCACCCGAAGCCAGCTCGACACGGGAGTCATCGCCGCCATTGGCGAAGTAATTCTCAAGGCTGCCGCTGAACCAGCCCTTGTCGGCGATGTGCTCGCGCAGCAGGTCCGTCGCGCCGGCGATCGACTCATGCGTCCAGGGGATTTCACCCACCAGCGCCTTGTAGACGTTCTCGCGGCCGGCGAAGGCGTTGAGGTACATGCCCATCAGATGCTCGTTGGAGGGCTGCCAGGTGGCGTTGCCGTAGGCCAGCGGGAAGATGCCGATGTCCTCGGCGGCCGCCGCGATGGCGTTGAACTCGTCGATGCTGGTCGGCGGATCCCAGCCATTCTCCTCGAAGACCGTCTTGTTATAGAAGAGCACCAGACTCTCGTAGGTCAGGGGAATGCTGTAGAGCACGCCGCCCAGCTGGCCGCTCTGGTAGGCCCAGTCCAGAATCTTGTCGGCCCAGCCCAGTTCGGCAGCGGCGTCGTCCAGCGGTTCCACCAGCCCGGCATCCACGAACTCCGCGATGAAGGATGCGCCCGGCGTCACCAACAGATCCGGCGCTTCACCAGCCTGAATCGCCACACGCAGGGTCTCGTTCAGGTTTTCCTGCGGCGTCATCTCAAGCGTGATGTCCGGATGCGCGGCGTTGAAGGCGTCAACGAGAACTTCCTGAATGTTGGACGGCATCGCTGCAGACTGCGTCCACCAGGTGATGGTGACTCCGTCCTGCGCGCCGACCGCGCCGACACCGAGGGTCGACAGCAACAGCGCCACTATGAGTACACGTCGAAACACAATGTGTCTCCTTTCCTTCCGAAACCGGTTTCGTTAACGACGGGATTGGATAATACATGCACCTGACAGGCATAACAAGGAAAAATTGCCCTGGGGAGTGTCTGGTTTACTGGATACAGGAACTGGATGCGGGCAGCGTCATATTGCGGATACCGGTGGCGGTACAGTTGTCGCTGATTCCAGGCGTGGGCACCCACGGGCGACACGGTATGTCGCCCCTGCATCAGGTCCCCACGCCAACAGAACGCGGTAGGGGCGATTTATCAAATCGCCCGCCCCGGCAATACGCGCTTGCCCGCGGGGACGTGGCGTTCCCGCGGGCGACATGATATGTCGCCCCTACATCATCGATTTTCCGAATCGCCAACCCCGGCAAAACGCGGTAGGGGCGATTTATCAAATCGCCCGCCTCGACAAAACGCGGTTGCCTGCGGGCGACATGGTATGTCGCCCCTACACCATCCGCCGCAGGGCCTACATGCCCGGCCCCGGGACCGGCAGCATGTTGCCCTCCGCCACCGCTTCATCCCATAGCGCCTGCTTGGCCGCCAAATACTCCTCGATGCTCTCTTCCCCGTACCAGACGCGCTCCAGCCCGTCCCAGGAATAGAGGCTCACCGTCGACGGCCAGAAGGTCCAGGTCGTGTAGCCGATGCGACCCTCGCCGGTCACCGCCGCGAAGTCCGCGAAGAAGCGCACCACGCGTTCGTCGGTGCCTTCCGGAAAGTCATCGGGGCTGAAGTGAATCGGCACCACCCACTCGCCAAAGCCGACGTCCGCCGCCAGTTGCAGCACGCGCGAGGCGTCGCTGAGCAGGAAGTCCAGCACCTTGACCGCCGCGTCGGGGTTGGGCGAGGCGCCGTTGACCGAAAGCGTACTGCCGGTGGCCAGGGTGTAGTTGTAGTCGTCGACCCGGTCGCTCATCGTCGGCAGCGGCGCCCAGTCCCATACCGTGTCGTTCTCCACGAAAAACTGGTCGATGCCGCGGAAACGCCAGGTGCCGTCCATCATCATCGCCGACAGCCCGGTGGCCAGTTCGACCGGCGCGTCATCGCCGCCGTTGGCGAGGAAGTTCTCCAGGCCGCCGCTGAACCAGCCATCGACCATGTGCTGCCGGAACAGTTCGTAGGAGTCCGCGATGGACTCGTCGGCCCAGGGGATCTCGCCGGTCATCGCCCGGTAAAAATTGTCCGGCCCGGCCACGTTGCTCAGGTACATCCCGAGGATGATTTCGTTGTAGCCCTGCCAGGTGGCGTTGCCGCCCGCGGTGGGGTGAATGCCCTGGGCGTTCGCCGCGTCCGCCAGGGCGTTGAACTCCTCAATGTCGGTCGGCGGCGACCAGCCCTGCTCGTCGAAAAGGGTCTTGTTGTAGAAGAGCACCAGGCTCTCATAGGTTAGCGGGATGCTGTAAAGCTGTCCGCCCAGTTGACCGGAGCCGAAGGCCCAACCCAGCAACTTGTCCTGCCAGCCCAGCTCGGCCGCGGCGGCGTCCAGCGGCAGCACCAGGCCCGCCTCGACGAATTCGGAGATGAAGTTGGCCCCAGGCGTTTGCAGGATGTCCGGCGCCTCGCCGCCCTGGATGGCGACGCGCAGCGTCTCGTTGAGGCTCTCCTGCGGCAGGATCTCCAGGGTAATGCCCGGATGCGCCTCGTTGAAGGGATCGACCAGCACTTCCTGCAGGTTGGAGGGCATGGAGTTGGTCTCCGTCCACCAGGTGACCGTGACCCCCTCGTCCTGCGCCCCGACCACGCCCGTGACGAGGGCCGGCAGCAGGACCACCATCAATAGCAATCGTTTCAACATCTTGTGTCTCTCCTACTCAATTGAACATTTGAGGTGTTGACCAGAATGATAATTGCCCTGCGTCCACTTGTAAAACGCAGGGCAGGCAAGGCTCCGGTTTATCGTACGAATTCAGATGCCGCCGGTCTCCAGGTCCAGCAGCGGCAGGTCCCCGACGTCGCCAATGGGCGCCAGGTAGATGTTCGAGTAGTCCGACATGTTGGTCGTGAAGAGCACGTGCTGCCCGTCCGGCGTGATGTGCGGGTGCGGGTGACAGCGTTGACCGCTGAAGCTGCTGCCGTGGTAGGCCAGCACCCGCGCCGGGCCCCAGCCCCGCCCGGGCCCCTCGCGCTCATGCAGCAGGATGAAGGGCCAGGTGACGGTCGTGTTCAGCATGCCCGGCAGCAGGTAGACCGGCATGCCGTCGCCGACCACCAGCGAGCCGTCCAGGCTGTGGAAGTGCCGGCTGTAGGGCAAGACCGTCTCGACGTGGCCGGAATTGTCGTAACGGATGCAGCCGAAGCGCGTGTCGTTGGCCGCGCGGTTGTGGCTGCGGAAGCCGATCGTCTCGCCATCCGCGAACCAGTGCTCGGCGATGACCGAGTACTCCCCGTGCTGCGGGCGGATGTTCCACTCCTCGCCCGTCTCCACGTTCAGGCCGTGGATGCGCTCCTCGATGAGATGCCAGGGCCCCTCGTGACAGTAGGTCATCAGGTCCGGCCGGGTCGGCGAGGTGTTGAGGTGGGTGATGTAGCGTCGTTTCTCACGCAGGACGTGAGACTCGCCGGTAGCGACGTCAATGCGCAGCAGGCGCGACAGGGGCGGGTTGAAGAAAGGGCTGCGGAAGCCTGGATCGTAACCGGTGCCCTGCTCGACCGACTCGTCAACATTGGGCGGGCCTTCCAGAATCGTGACGACATGACGCCCGTCCGCCGTGGCGCTGATCTGCGAGCCATGGCCGCGCGGCAGGAAGGGCGGCTCCGCTTCAAAGACCGGACGCTCCGCCAGCGTGTTCAGGTCCAGTTCATGCAGCGTGTTGCCGTTCCAGTGGTAGAAGCATTCCGTCGCCGGCGACAAACAACTGTTGAAGAAGACCTCGCCGCGATTGTCCGTCAACTGGACGATATCGCCGGTCGCCAGTTCGTAGCGAAAGTAGTTACCGGCGTTGTCCCGCTCGGAATGAAACAGAAAACTGCGCCCCCCGTCGATCCAGCAGGGATGCGTGAAGTAAAACTGCCAGGAATGCCCCAGCCAGTCCGTCAGCCGCGTGATCTCGCGCCCGCTGAAACGGTCCGGGTAGCGGACCTGCTTGTCCCTGAATTCCTTGCCAACACCCATCGCTCACTCCAGTCCAGGTTCAACAATCTGCGCCTTGCGCCTGAGGTCGGCCTGCCCTGCCCGGGAACCCTGACGCGGCGCCGGCGCAAGGCTCCCGCTAAATGCCGCGCACGCTCACACCCTTTTCAACGTCCAGCGTGGGCAACTCCTGCAGGTCGCCGATCCGTACAATGTGGATGTTCGAATACTCGCTCATGTAGCTTCTGCGGTTGGTCGTGAACAGCACCTGCTGTCCGTCCGGCGTGATGTGCGCGTGCGGATGGCTGCGCTGCCCGTTGAAGCTGCTGCCGTGATACGCCAGTATCCGCGGCTGCCCCCGGCCCGCGCCCGCACGTGGATACAGCAGGATACAGGGCCAGGTGACGATCCGGCTGCCCAACTTCTCCATCTGGAGCGAGGGGGTACCGTCGCCGACGACCAGCGAGCCGTCCAGACTGTGAAAGTGCCGGCTGTAGGGCAGCACGGTCTCGACGTGCTCCGTGTTGTCAAAGCGTATGGAGCCGAACCGCGTATCGCCGGCCGAGCGCTTGTGACAACGAAAACCCAGGGTCTCGCCGTCTGCGAACCAGTGCTCGGCGACGAGCCTGTAGTCGCCACGCTGGGGGCGGATGACCCAGGTCTCGCCCGTCAACAGATTTAGCCCGTGAATGCGCTGGTCGTCCTCGCTGATCGGCCCTTCGTGCGTATAGGTCAGCAGGTCTGCCCGCGCCGGGGAGGTGTTGACGTGCCCGAGGAAGCGGCGCTCCTCAAGCAGCACCTCCATGGCCCCGCTGGCGACGTCGATGCGCGCCAGGCGCGTGAGGGGCGGCGTGTAGTAGGGATGCAGCTTCAACGGGTCGAAGCCTTCCGGGACATCCAGCAGCACGGCGACGAGGTAACGGCCGTCGGCGCTGACGTTGAGCTTCGTGCCCATTTGATCGGGTTGAAAGGGCGGTTCCACCTCGTAGACGAGCCGCTGCCTCAGCGAATCGACCTGCAACTCATGCAGTTCAACCCCCGACCAGTAGTAGAAACAGCCGGTCGCCGGACACAGGCAACCCTTGAAGAAGGCCTCTTCACCCTGCAGGTCCGTCAACTGGACGATGTCGCCGCTCGCCAGTTCATAGCGGAAATAGTTGCTGGCATTGTCGCGCTCGGAATGGAACAGAAAGCTGCGCCCGTCGTCCATCCAGCAGGGATGCGTGAAGTAGAACTGCCAGGAATGCCCCAGCCAGTTTGTCAGGCAAGTGATTTCGCGCCCGCTGAGCGGGTCTTCATAGCGGACTTGCTCGTCGCGAAACTGCTTGCCGATCCCCATGGCTATCGAAGCTCAAGATCGACGACGTGTAGCTGACGGGTGCCGTCTGCCGCGATGGCGTCCACGCAGACCTGCGTGCCGCTGCGGTTCCAGCGCGGATGCAGGTCGCAGCGCAGGTCGCCGCTCAGCCACGAGCGCTGCTGCATGTCGAAGCGATGCAGCACCTGCACGGCCTCGTCCTCCACCCGTACCAGCAGCAGCAGCTTTTCCAAAGTCGCATTGACGTTGCAGTCGGTGACCATCCAGCGCCCGTCCGGCGAAAAGGTCATGTGCCCGTCGAAGTCCAGTTCGCCATTGCCCATCGGGCGCAGTTCCGCCCCTTCGCGGTCCTCCAGCATGAAATGCTGCCGCGAACGCCTCTCCTGCGGCTGCGTCGTGGTGCAGGTCACCGCCATGCTTTCGTCGTCGCGCCAGTCCAGATGCGAAACGAAGCCGCCAAAGTCGATCAGGCAGCGCAGGTCGCCGCCGTCCATCGCGCCGGTATAAAGCGCGCTTTCCAGCCGCGTGTTCTCCACCCCGCCGGCCCAGGCGCGCGCCAGAAAGTAGAAGCGCGTGCCGGAGGGATTGATGGTCGTGTGATTGAACCACATGTGCCGCTCGCGCAGTTGCGGGTGCCGCTCGACCAACTGTTGCCAGACTTCATGTATGGAATACAGCAGGGTGACTTCGCCGCTCTGCATGTCCAGGCGAAAGATGCCATCCCGCTTCGGATGCGGGTCATCCGGGTAGGGGTCCACCGCGCCCTGGTAACCGACGACCTTGCGCAAGCGGCCCATACGGCCATAGTCCAGACACAGCGCATACTGCCCGTTCCGGCTGAGCGCGTTGATCGGGCGCGGCAGCAAACGTCGCTCGCCGCTTTCGACATCATGTACCACCGTGACCAGGCGGCCGTCGACGCGGTCATTGTGGACGATTTCGCGGCCTGGCGCCGCAGGATTCCAGTAAAGCCAGGTGCCCTGCTGCAGGTTCCAGGCGTCGGTCGTGGTGACCGGCGTGAATTCGCCCGTCACGGCGTCGGCCAGGCCGATGGCGCCGCGCTCGCCCGGCAGGGGCAGATGGTCCTGGAATTCGCTTTCGATGCACAGCAAGTGCGTCTCGGCCGGGTTCCAGAGCGGCACGCTGTAGTAGCCGAAGAAATGATGGCGCGGCCCGCCGGTCAGGGTGCGTACCCTGTGGGGCATCTCCACGGCGCCTCCCCTTTCTGCTTATGTACAAACGAACCGGGGCAGGCTTGTTGCCCTGCCCCGGCCTTGAAGTTCACGCCATGCGCCCGCTTACATCGAGGATTTGAAGAAGAACTGCTCCGGGTAAGCGACGCGGATGTTACGCAGCGACGTGTCGTCGACGATGTCGTTGGGCACGTTGCGCATGCTGTTGGTGACGATCACCGGCTGCGGGGCCTCGCCCACGGTGCCGATGGCGAAGGGCGCTTCGGCGTGGACGCCCATGAGTTCCTGCATCAGGGCCGAGCGCTTTTCGGCGTCCGGCTCGACGGTGACCTGCTCCCAGATGGCCCAGATGCGCCTGATGGGATGGTCCTCCGGCGGTTCCTCACCGTCTTCGGCACCTATCCGCCAGCGATTGTATTTCACCGCCCAGACCTGCTGCGGCGAATCGCCGATGTAGGAGCGCGGATCGGCCTGAATGATCAGGCTGCGGTCGACGTCCCAGGTGCCGATGTCGACCTGGTTGATGCGCGCGCGTTCCTGGTAAAGTGAACGCTCGACGCCGTCCTCGGTGACGTTGAGACCAATCGCACGCCAGTAGCCGATGACCTGGCCGATTTCATCCTCGGCCGTCTGGTTGCCCACCAGCGCGTGCATCAACTGGAAGTTGATAGGATCGCCGTCGGGGGCTGTGCGGAAACCGTCATCGCCCATCGCCATGCCCATGTCATCAAGCAGGGCCATGGCCTTCTCGGGGTCGTGTTCCGTCCAGCGCTGCTCCAGTTCGGCGCTGAAGTCCGGCGAGCCCGAGACCGGGCTGCCCTGGCGCGGCTCCAGCAGACCATCGTAGATCAGTTCGTTGATGGCAACCCGGTCGATCGCGATCGACAGCGCTTCGCGGAAACGCGGGTCGCTGAAGATGGCGCGTTTGCGCGGGTCGTCGCTGCTGGTGTTGGGATGATAGGCATTGGTGGTGGCGCCGCGCCAGATCAGCACGCGGTAGTCGCCCTCCTCCTCCAGCTCCTTGTAGAGCGAGAAGTTGGCCGCATTGACGTGCCGCACCTGCATGTCGATCAGCCCCTGGGTGATCCACAGGTCGAACACGGCGCTGTCCTCAAACAGCTTGTGCTCGATGCGATCGATGTAGGGCAGTTGCTGGCCCGTCTCGTCCACACTGTAGAAATAGGGGTTGCGCACCAGCACGATGGGGTCGTTGAAGGGCAGCGGTTTTTCCATCCACCAGGCATGCACGACCGGCACGTCCGGGTTGGTTGCCCACCAGGAGATCGGGCCGCGCGGCGTGCCGCCGGTACCGAAGAGCTCCTGCCAGGTGGCGACTTCGTTCGCCGCCATCGCCGCGTCGATCATTTCCTGGTTGGCGTTCTCGTGGTCCTGGACGAACTGGGAAAGGTAGTGCACCGGCGCAGCCATGGTCGGCCCGCCATGCTGGCCCTCGGTGTCGTCGCGCGCCACCTTGAAGGGCAGCAGGGGGCTGGGCGCGCCCAGGCGACAGATAAAGGTCTCGTCATCAACGATCTCCAGGTCCAGGTTCTGGCCGCCCACGTTCAGCACGGCGCGCGTGGCCCCGATTTCGCCATTCTGGTACCAATCATACCAGAACTTCACGTCAGCGGTGGTGAAGGGATGCCCGTCCGACCACTTCATCCCCTCGCGGATGTGGAAGGTGTACTCGGTCGCGTCCTCGTTCTGCGACCACTCGTCGTACAGCCCCGGCACAATGATGACGTTGTCCAGCTCCGGCGTGTACTGGAAGTGCAGGCCAAAGGCGTAGAACAGCTTGGCCGGCCCCTGCATGTCCGCGCGCCCCTTGAAGCCGCGGCGCCAGGTCCCGCCGTACTCGCCGATCTCCTCGAAGACCGGAATCACGCGCGGGTTGGAGGGCAGACGCTCCTCCACCGGCGGCAGGCCCATGTCGTCCAGCATCGGCGCCTGCGAATACATCATGTCCTGGGCGACCGCGGGCACAGCCTGGAGCAGTGGCGTGGCCGCCACCCCGGCCGCCGCTGCACCGGCGACGGATTTCAGAAACTGTCTGCGATCAAGCGTATGTTTCTCGTCCATTAAAATACAACCTCTCATCCTGTTGGACTGTTCGCGAGCCTGAAAACCCCTTCAGGCCCGTCATGCGCACTGTCTCCCGGGGCACCTCCCTTTTCCAGCGGCTACCTGTTACATCGTTGCGTAGGGAAATGTATACCCTTAATGACCGGGCATTGCAAAACAACCGGCCTTGCCCAGGCTACCGGATCGTGCCCTGCATATCAGGCAAGGGAGAAATCTCCAGCCGGATGCTGCCGCTCTGGCGTGGCTCGCGAAACGAGAAAACGACGCGGCGCAGGTCCCGCTTCTCCACAAAGAGCGGCACCTGCGGCACAAGCTCCGTCCGCTGCTGCAAGGCCCCGTCGTCATAGTCCACCTGCAGCGCCGCCCGCTCGCCGCGAATGATGACCTGGCCGTCGCCCTCCTCGACCTCGCCAAAGGTGATCAGCACGCTCTCCAGCATGCCCGGCCCGCTGGCGAAACGCACCTCGTCCAGCAACTCAATGCGTCCGGCAGGACAGTCGCGCCGCAGCACAACCGTCCTCTGCAGCGACTCCAGATCGGCAGCCTCGTCCCAGGCGTCAACAAGCTCCAGTTTGAGCAGGTCCTGCGTCTCGTCGGCGCGATGCTCGAGCAGACGCGCGTGATAATCGGCGTCGATTCTCCTGTCGCCATGGCGCACGTGAGTCAGCGGGCCCTGCATCTGTCCGTTGGGCACCGGACAGGAATGGCCGAAGGACTGGTTGACCAGCAAATCGTAGCGCCCGGCCCCGAAGTACTCGCGGCTGAAGCGCCCGCGACCGGGATCGACGATCAGGTTTTCGCGGCCATGGTGCACGATGATCGAGCCCAGGTCGTTCTGGTTGTGCATCTCGCCGTTGTGACCGCCCTTCGCGACCAGCACCAGCGCCTCCGGGTCCGTCGGGTCCCTGCGCGCCAGCATCCAGTGCATGCCGCGGTAGAAGTCGTGGCTGGCCGGCACGAAGCGTTCGTCACCCTGGACTTCCGGCTGCGCGGCGCGCCACAGCAGGCTGCGCAGGTCCCAGGTCAGCGGCGCCTCGCGCCAGTCCAGCCCCAGACGCAGTTGCTCCCGCGCCAGGGTCTGCAGGTCCGGGATGTCGAGCCGCTGCGACAGCCAGTCGATCAGCCACAGCGGGCACTCCATGTCCGGATGAATGTCCGAGATTTCGGCCCATTTGCCCGGACTGACCAGGGTGCGCAGCGGAAAGCGGGCGATGTCGCGCATGCGCGCCTCGTCCCCCAGGAAACTCAGACGACCCTTCGTGCGCTGTTCCAGCAAGGCGGCGGCCATGATGAAGTTGCCGAAGCCGAAGGCCCAGCAGGAGACGCCTTCGGTAGAACCGCCGTCGCACTCGAAGCCGTCGATGAAGTCCGCCAGGGAATGCGCCGCCCGCACCACCATCTCCGCCAGACGCGCCGGGTCCGGCTCCAGGTGCAGCGCCGCCGTGAGCAGGTTGCCGTTGCAGACCCCGTTCCAGTTGTTGACCGTGCGCGCCTCGCTGCTGTACATCCAGTGAAAATCATGGCGCTGCAGCCAGGGCGTGAAGAGACGTCGGTCCATTTCATGGCGAATGCGCGCGCCCAGCGCCGGTTCCATGTCCGCGCCCAGCAAGAGGTCGAACTCAGCCAGATAGGCGCCGGTCATGGCGGCCATCAGATCGATGTGCGGCCGCTCCATGTCCGTCAATTCGCGCTGGTGGGCCGCGATGGCCCAGGTGCTCTCCTCGCAGATGGCCCAGGCCATGTCAAGCAGCGGATCGAGAAATCGCCCCTCGTACTCCAGGCACTCCGCCATCGTCATCCAGTTGAGCCGGGCGCGGCGCAGGCCCCAGTTGGCATCGTAGGCATTGCGCTCGCCGATGCGCTGGAATTCCAGAAAGAGCGTGGCCGGCAGGGCCGTGATGCCGGCGCGGGCCGCTTCTTCACCGCGTTGGATGAGGCGCCGGCATTCAGCCTCGCCCAGGCCGGCACGGACCGCCTCCCAGGCGTCGCGGTCCGCCGCCGGCGGAAAGGGCGGCCCGGCCTGTTCCTCGCGCAGCGCGCGCTCCACCTGGGTGGCGTTCAGGTTCCGTAACATGCCGCCTCCTTGTGTACTGTGATCAGGCCGGTTCCGGTGTAGCCTCACGTCGGGCCAGCACCGGCCGCAGCCACTGGCCGGTGTAACTGTCCTCTTGCCGCGCGACTTCTTCCGGCGTGCCGGTGGCGATGACCTCGCCGCCGGCGTCGCCCCCTTCCGGCCCCAGGTCCACGATCCAGTCCGCCACCTTGACGATGTCCAGGTTGTGCTCGATGACCAGCACCGTGTTGCCATTGTCCACCAGACGCTGCAGGACGGCGATCAGCCGCTTGACGTCCGCGGCGTGCAGCCCCGTGGAGGGCTCGTCCAGAATGTAAAGCGTCTGGCCGGTGGCGCGTTTGGCCAGTTCGCGGCTGAGCTTGACGCGCTGCGCCTCACCGCCGCTGAGCGTGGTGGCCGGCTGACCGATGCGAATGTAGCCCAGCCCGACGGCATCCAGGGTCGTCAGCTTGTTGCGGATGGCCGGAATGTTGGCGAAGAACTCCAGGCCTTCACTGACTGTCATGTCCAGCACGTCGGCGATGCTCTTGCCGCGATAGCGCACCTGCAGCGTCTCACGGTTGTAGCGCGCGCCCTGGCACACGTCGCAGGTGACGTAAATGTCCGGCAGGAACTGCATCTCGATCTGCAGTTGCCCCTGCCCCTGGCAGTTTTCGCAGCGGCCGCCCTTGACGTTGAAGCTGAAGCGCCCGGGCAGGTAGCCGCGTATCCTGCTCTCCGGCAATTCGGCGAAGAGCTGGCGAATGGCATCGAACATCTTGGTGTAGGTACCCGGGTTGCTGCGCGGCGTGCGGCCAATGGGACTCTGGTCGATGTTGATGATCTTGTCGACGTGCTCGACGCCTTCCAGCGCCACCAGCGCGCCGGGGCGTTCACGACTGTTGTTGATGCGGCGCGCCAGCTGACGATAGAGCGTGTCGATCATCAGGGTGCTCTTGCCGCTGCCGCTGACGCCGGTGATGCAAATCAGGGTGCCGAGGGGCAGGCTGACGTCGACCTGCTTGAGATTGTTCTCGCTGGCGCCGCGCAGGGTCAGTGCCAGACCGTTGCCCGGCCGCCGCGTTTCCGGCACCTCAATCCGCAGGCGCCCGGCCAGATAGTCGCCGGTCAGGCTCTCCTCGACCTGCGCCACGGAGTCCGGCGGCCCCTCCGCGACGACGTGGCCGCCGCGCTCGCCGGCCCCCGGCCCGAGGTCGATCAGCCAGTCCGCCGAGCGCATGGTCTCCTCGTCGTGCTCGACCACCAGCAGGGTGTTGCCCAGGTCGCGCATGCCCTTCAGGGTGTCGATCAGGCGGGCGTTGTCGCGCTGGTGCAGGCCGATGGAGGGCTCGTCCAGCACGTAGAGCACGCCGGTCAGGCGGCTGCCGATCTGCGTCGCGAGGCGGATGCGCTGGGCTTCACCGCCGCTCAGTGAACCGGCGAAGCGCGACAGCGTCAGGTAGTCGAGGCCGACGTCGTTGAGGAAACGCGCCCGCGCGCTGATTTCGTTCAACACCTGCCGCGCGATATGGCGGTCCCGTTCCGGGAGCAGCGCGCCGTTGTGGGCTGCATTCCCGCCGCGCAGGCTCTCCACCCCGTCCAGCAGCGCCTTGACCGTCATCGCGGTGAACTCGTGGATCGACCTGCCGGCCACCGTGACCGCCAGGGCCTCCGGTCGCAGACGTCGCCCGCCGCAGGTGGGACAGGGCGTGCGCACCATGCATTCCTCAATGCGGTCGCGAATGAAATCGGACGACGTCTCGCGGTAGCGGCGGCTCAGGTTGTTGACAATGCCCTCGAAGCTGGTGCTCCAGCTGCGTTGCTGCCCCTGACTGTTGCGGTAACGGACCTCCAGCCGACGCTTGCCCAGGCCATACATCACGGCGTGCTGCTGTTCCTGCGTCAACTCGCGCCAGGGCGTGCGCAGGTCAAAGTCCATTTCGCGCGCCAGGGCCTGAATCATCCCGAGAGTCCAGCCGGAGGCCTCGGTCAGGTTCCAGCCGTTGGCGTCGATGGCGCCCTCCACAAGGCCGACCTCCGGGTTGGTGACCAGCTGCGCCGGATCGATCTCAAGGCGGAAGCCCAGCCCCTGACAGTCCGGACAGGCGCCCTTCGGCGTGTTGAAGCTGAAGAGCCGCGGTTCCAGTTCCGGCAGGCTGCCATGCCCGTTGACGCAGGCCAGATGCTCACTGAAAAGGATGTCGCGTGGCTGCTGCGCGTCGCTGACGTCGTTGATGATGATCAGCCCCTTGCCCAGCTCCAGCGCCGTTTCAATGGAGTCCGTCAGGCGCGTGACGAAGCCGCGCGCTTCCTCGCTGGCGGGGTCCGCATAACGGCGGATGATCAGGCGGTCGACGACAATCTCGATGTTGTGAATCTTGTAGCGGTCCAGCGCAATCTCTTCTTCCAGCTCGCGCAACTCGCCGTTGACGCGTACCCGCTGGAAGCCGGAGCGGCCAATCTCCTCCAGCACGCGCTCGTGGTGCCCCTTGCGATTCTGGATCACGGGCGCCAGGATCTGCGCCCGCGTTGCCTCCGGCAGGTCCAGCACGGCGTCAACGATTTGCTGCGCGCTCTGCGCCATGACCTCTTCGCCGCAGACCGGGCAGTGCGGCACGCCGATGCGGGCGTAGAGCAGGCGCAGGTAGTCGTAGATCTCGGTCACCGTGCCGACCGTGGAGCGCGGGTTCTGGCTGACGCCACGCTGGTCGATCGAGACCGCCGGGCTAAGCCCCTCGATCTGGTCGACGTCCGGTTTCTCCATCTGACCGAGGAACTGGCGCGCGTAGGCGCTCAGGCTCTCGACGTAGCGCCGCTGCCCCTCGGCGAAGATGGTGTCGAAGGCCAGCGATGACTTGCCCGAGCCGGACAGCCCGGTGATGACGACCAGACTGTCGCGCGGGATATCGACGTCAATATCCTTGAGATTGTGCTCGCGCGCCCCGCGCACCACAATCCTGTCCAGCGCCATGGCCAGGTCCTGTATCGTTCCGGTGGGCGAACAATTGTACGGCCACGGCAAGGGGCTGACAAGCGTGGAAGGCAGAACTGATGAACATCCGGGACCAGCCCCCACCCCCGACCCCTCTCCCTCAGGGAGAGGGGAGCAACCTCCTGACTGGAATACAGCAATATCTGTTTGACTATCCCTTCGGCAGAGAACAACTTCAGGCAGAAGCACCCTGTGACTTGCAAAAGTGTTGATGGTTTCTTTCCTGCAAATCTGTTGGAGTCCTCATCCCGAAGAAAGGTTGCCACGAAATGGAAAGTGGAATTGGGCTGAGGGCATCCCTTTCGACAGGAATTGAGAGTGTCGCCATGCTATATTGCCGCTGTTCATTCGCGTTCAGGAGCCCGCTGCATGCGCGACGTGTACGTCATCGGTGCCGGCCAGACCGCGGTCGGCGAATGGTGGGAGCGCAGTCTGCGCGATCTGGCCGCGGAGGCCCTGCAGGCGGCCGTCTCGGACGCGGACGTTGACCTGCCGCAGGCCCTCTTCGTCGCCAACATGCTGGCGGCGCGCATCAGCAACCAGACGCAACTTGGCGCCTTGATCGCCGGCCACGTTGGCTGGCGCGGTCTGGAGGCCACCACGGTGGAGGCGGCCTGCGCTTCCGGCGGCGTGGCGCTGCAGGCCGGCGTGCGCGCCATCGCCAGCGGTATGACGGACCTGGTCGCCGTCTGTGGCGTGGAGAAGATGACCGACGCCACCAGCGGCCCGGTGACCACGGCGCTGGCGACCGCCGCCGACGCCGACTACGAAAGCGCCCACGGCGCCTCCTTCGTGGCGCTCAACGCGCTCATCATGCGCCGCTACATGCACGAACACCAGGTCGCCCATGAAGCCTTCGCGCCCTTCAGCCTGAACGCCCATGCCAACGCCGTGCACAACCCCAATGCCATGTTTCGCCGCGCCATCACGCTGGATACCTGGCGCCGCGCCCCCGTCATTTCCGACCCCGTCAACCTCTTCGACAGTTCTCCCGTCGCCGATGGCGCGGCGGCGCTCATCCTCGGTTCGGCCGAAATGGCACGCGCCTCGGGCCAGCCGCCCCTGCGCCTGCTGGCCAGCGCCTGCGCCACCGACAGCGTTGATCTGGCCGGCCGTGAAAACCCGATCGACCTCTTCGCCGCCCGCCTCAGCGCGCAGCGGGCCTACGACCAGGCCGGCTTGACGCCGCAGGATATCGACGTCTTCGAACTGCACGACGCCTTCTCCATCATGGCGGCGTTGAGCCTCGAGGCGGCCGGTTTCGCCGCTCCCGGCCGCGCACCGCAGCTGGCTGCCGCTGGCGAAATCGGCCGGCAGGGGCGTATCCCGATCTGTTCCCTCGGCGGCCTGAAGGGTCGCGGCCACCCGGTCGGCGCGACCGGCGTCTACGAAATGGTCGATCTCGTCACCCAGTTGCGCGGCGCGGCCGGCGCGGCCCAGGTGCCCGGCGCGGCCATCGGCATGGCGCAAAACATTGGCGGTACCGGCGCCACGGTCGTCACCCATATCCTGGCGGCGGACGACTGAAGCCTGGCTTCTGCACAGGGGGAGGGAATACTGTGACCGAATTGCGCAGCCAACGCTGGTTCGGCGACGAGGACAAGCCCGGCTTCGTCGCGCGCAGCTGGCTCAAGAACCAGGGACTGCCCGACCACGTCTTCGACGGACGACCGGTCATCGGCATCTGCAACACCTGGTCGGAACTGACGCCCTGCAACGGCCATTTCCGCGTGCTGGCGGAATTCGTCCGGCGCGGCGTCTACGAGGCCGGCGGCCTGCCGCTGGAGTTCCCGGCCATGTCGCTGGGCGAACCGCTGATGCGCCCCACCACCATGCTCTACCGCAACCTGGCCAGCATGGAAATCGAGGAGACCATCCGCGCCAACCCGCTGGACGGCGTCGTCCTGCTGACGGGCTGCGACAAGACCACGCCGGCCTGTCTGATGGGCGCCGCCAGCGTTGACCTGCCGACAATCGTCGTCAACGGCGGCCCCATGCTCAACGGCAAGTTTCGCGGCCGCGACATCGGCTCCGGCACCGACGTCTGGCGTCTGAGCGACGATCTGCGCCTGGGCCGCATCACCGAAGCGGACTACCAGGAGGCGGAAAGCTGCATGTCGCGCAGCGACGGCCACTGCATGACGATGGGCACGGCCTCCACCATGGCCTGCATGGTCGAGGCGCTGGGCCTGACCCTGCCCGGCGCCGCCGCCATCCCGGCCGCCGATTCGCGCCGCCGGCGCCTGGCGCATCTCTCCGGCCGGCGCATCGTGGCCATGGTGCGCGAGGACCTGCGCATGTCGCAGATTCTGACGCGTCCGGCGCTGGAGAACGCCATTCGCGTCAACGCGGCGGTTGGCGGGTCCACCAACTTCGTGCTGCATCTGCTGGCGCTGGCCGGGCGCCTGGGCCTGCCGCTGGAACTCGACGACTTCGACCGGCTGGGCAGCGAGTTGCCCCTGCTGGTCAATCTGATGCCTTCCGGCGAGTATCTGATGGAAGACTTTTACTACGCCGGCGGCCTGCCGGCGGTGATACGGCAATTGAAGGACCTGCTGCACGGGGACGCCCTGACGGTCAACGGTGGCACACTGGCCGACAACACGGCCGGCGCGGAAAACTTCAACCGCGAGGTTATTGCCGACTTCAACGCGCCCTTCCAGCGGGAGGCCGGCATCAGCGTCCTGCGCGGCAACCTGTGTCCGGCTGGCGCCGTCATCAAGCCTTCGGCCGCCGCGCCCGCTCTGCTGCGCCACCGCGGGCGCGCCGTCGTCTTCGAGGACGTCGACGACTACCACGAACGCATCGACGACCCGGAACTTGAGGTCACGGCGGACAGCGTGCTGGTGCTCAAGCAGGTCGGACCGAAAGGCTTTCCCGGCATGCCCGAAGTCGGCAATTTCAACCTGCCGAAGAAACTGCTGCTGCAGGGCGTCAACGACATGGTGCGCATCTCGGACGGGCGCATGAGTGGAACGGCCTTTGGCGCCGTGGTGTTGCACGTCGCGCCGGAGTCCGCGCTGGGCAGCAACCTGGCGCTGGTATGCAGTGGTGATGAAATTGAACTCAACGTGCCGGAACGGCGGCTGCAGTTGCTGGTCGGCGAAGCGGAGCTACAGCGCCGGCGGGCGGCGTGGCGGCCGCGTCCCCTGGGTGCGCAGCGCGGCTATACCAAACTTTACGTGGAACACGTGCAGCAGGCGGACAGTGGCGTGGACTTCGACTTTCTGCGCGGCGGCTCCGGCGCGGAAGTCAGGCACGCCGGACACTGAACGGGATCAGCCGGCGTGACTTATGGGCGGGGCCGCTTCCGGCATGTTGCCGAATTCAGTCAGATGCTCCGACAGCGTCACGTTGGCAAGGCTGCGCACGATCGAAATCCAGCTGCGGCCCGGTTTGAGGCGGATCGGCTTGTCGCTGCCGGCGTGATTGAGTTGCAGGGCCACGGTCTCCGCCCGGTTGATGCGGCGCCAGTAGCCGCTGTACCAGCGCCCGTCGCGCATCACCAGCGCCGGGCCCCTGTCCCACAGCTGCAGTTCAAGCGATTCGTCATCTGCGCCCGCGACAAAGAGATCCGGTCGCCGGACGTGCGGCACCTGCAGGGCGATCAGGTTGTCCGCCCACAGCTGCTCCCCGTCCAGGGCGTCAAAGTGGTGCGCGCCATCCGTAAAGCGCAGCCAGCGGCCTGACTCGGCGTCGTACTGCCAGAGCGCGTTGCCCTCCCCCCACCAGTTCACGCCGACCTCGACAAGGCGTTGACCGCCGCTGTCCCGTTGCACGTCGAAGGCGAAGCCGCGCGCCTTGTAACCGTAATTGACGCCGCGGGCCGTGGCCAGCCGGTAAAGCTGCTCGGTATCCAGATACAGCGTGTGTTCGTAGCCCAGACCCGGTCGGTCGAAGCGGCAAAAACCCGCCTGAAGGCAGTTGTCGCCCGTCAGGGGTGAAAAGACATGCCCGCCCAGCCCGGAATTCCAGATGATCCGCTGGATGGGATTGCTCGTGCCGGAGTAGGCCAGAAAGGCGCTGTACATCGTCATGAGTTCCAGGTCCAGCAGCCTTGCGCTGCGCACCGACCCCACGTGCGGCGGCGCCACACTGCGATACAACGCCGCAAAACGGGTGATGCCGCTTTCGGATTCCAGTTCAAACACCAGGTCCGCCTGATTGAGGCCGGACTGGGGCCGCACGAGCGGCGGGAAGTTGGAGATCTTGACGATCAGGTTGCGGCGATTCATGGCCGCCTCGTCCGGGTAAGGCAGGCCCGTCAGGGAGTTGTAGTTCAGGGGATATTGTTCGGGGCCGCTGGGCTCGGGGTCGGCACTGCTCCCGACTTGCGCGATCGGCACGGCCCCCGTGACAGCAACCGGGACCAGCAGGAGCAGAATCAGGATGGCAAGACGTGCCGACGGCATGCAGGGGCCTCCACTTCCCGAAAGTTTCCGGCGGCAGTATAGGCGCGCCGGACAAACTTGCACAGGGATTGTTGTCGTGGGGAGTGGCGAGTTTGGTAAATTTCAGAAATTGTTTAAAGCCGGGGCGGGCGATTTGATAAATCGCCCCTGCAGGGGCGCTGCGTTTTGTAGATGCGGATGCTGTAGGGGTAGCGAGGGCTCCGGCCCGAAGCATCCCGTAGGGGTAGCAAGGACGCAAGTCCGAAGCATCCCGTAGGGGCGACATATCATGTCGCCCGCAGGCATACCATGGCGCCGGGCGTGGCGCGTTTGGTGGATTCCAGAAATTGCCGACGCAAATGTCCGCGCGATGACGCTCCCCGCATCCGGTTCCTGTATCCGGTAAATTAGTCGGGGTGGGCGATTTGATAAATCGCCCCTGCGGCGGCGAACGCGCTATACTTGCCGCCCTGTAACTGGGAGGAGCGCCATGTCTGACCGGCGACTGCTGATTTCCGTTGCCCACCCCGATGACGAGACCTTTGGCTACGGCGGCCTTGTCGCCAGATATGTGTCGGAAGGGGCGGAGGTCTACGCCATCGTCTCCACCAATGGCGACGTCGGCACCATGGACGACTCCTTCGTCGAAAGGCACGGCTCCGTCAAGGCCGTGCGCCTGGCGGAACTGGAGTGCGCCACCCGTATGCTGGGCTTCCGCAAGGTCTTTCTCTTTGGCTATCGCGACAGCGGCATGATGGGCTCGGAAACCAGCGAGCACCCCGATTGTTCCTGGCAGGCGCCACGCGAGGAACTGGCCCGACGCGTCGTCGAGGTCATCCGCGAAACGCGCCCGCAGGTCATCCTGACCCACAATCGCTACGGCGGTTACGGTCACCCGGACCACATCGCCATCCAGCGGGCCACCACCGATGCCTTTGACCTCGCCGGAGACGCCAGCTACGTCACGCAAGATTACCCGGCATGGCAACCGCAGAAGCTCTACTACAGTTCCTCCCATACCCTGATGCTGCGTTATGGCATCCTCATGACCCGCCTGCGGGGCAAGAACCCGCGCGCCATGGGGCGCAACCAGGACATCGACATGGTCGCCACGCTGGAAAACATCGAGCCGCCGCACGCACGCATTGACGTGCGCCCCTGGATGGATATCTGGGACGAGGCCAGCCAGTGCCATGCCAGCCAGCTCGGTGGACGGCGCTCGCGCACGCCGCGCTGGATGCGTCGCTTCTTCCAGTCGCACGTGAGCTACACCCGCGTTCAGCCGCCGCCGGCGCACAATCGCATCGACGAACGTGACCTCTTCGACAACGTCACCCTAAGCGACGCTTCACCCTGACGTTCCACGTCGTTGCTACCGATCTGTATAGCAGCGCCCTCTACAGCTTCGTTACGCAGAGGAGCGAAACGGGCGCAGACGACCAGACTGGTCGGATAAGAGAGTCACTCCTGGACAGTCCGCCGCTGACCCCGCTCAGGCCCGCACTGGCTGACCCCGCCCCGCGCGGGACCAGCGTCTGTGGAAGGCGTCGCGCCAGGCGGCCAGCTCTCCCGCCAGGATGGCCTGCCGCATGGCCGTCATCAGCCCGGTCAGAAAGTGGATGTTGTGCAGGCTCAGCAACATGTAGCCGAGCAGTTCGCGCGCCTTGATCAAATGGCGCAGACTGGCGCGCGTATAGTCGCGGCAGGCCGGGCAGTCGCAGTCCGCCTCCAGCGGGCGCCCGTCACGCGCAAAGTCGAGCCGACCCACGTTGATGCGCCCGGTCGAGGTGAAGACGGCGCCATGCCGCGCCAGACGCGTCGGAATGACGCAATCGAAGATATCGATGCCGTTCCAGACGCCTTCAACCAGGTCGTCCGGCTCGCCCACGCCCATCAGGTAACGCGGCCGGTCCTCCGGCAGCATGGGCGCGGACATTTCCAGCGCGGCCAGCATGTCCCCGCGCGACTCGCCGACGGAGAGGCCGCCCAGCGCATGGCCGCCGAAGCCGATATCCTGAATCTCCCGCGCGGAACGCTCGCGCAGGTCGCCGAACATTCCGCCCTGGACGATGCCGAACAGCGTTTGACGATCGTCATCGGCGTGGGCCGCGCGGCAGCGTCGCGCCCAGGCCGTCGTGCGGCGCACGGCGTCTTCAACCCGCGCGCGGTCATCCGGCGGCGGGCATTCGTCGAAGCACATCATGATGTCCGCGCCCAGGTTTTGCTGGATTTGCATGACCCTTTCCGGCGTGAAACGCAGGTGACCGCCATCGATGTGGTTGCGGAAACTGACGCCGTCGTCATCGATGCGGTTGATGTGTTGCAGGCTGAAGACCTGGTAGCCGCCGGAGTCGGTCAGCAGCGGCCCCGACCAGTTCATGAAGCGCTGGATGCCGCCCAGGTCGCGCACGATCTCGTCGCCCGGGCGCAAATGCAAATGATAGGCATTGGCCAGCACCAGACTGGCGCCCGCCGTCTTCAGGTCGCGCGGGAACACCGCCTTGACGGTCCCGGCCGTTCCCACGGGCGCGAAAACGGGCGTGGGCGCCGGCCCGTGGCTGGTGTGCAGCAGCCCGCACCGGGCCCGCCCCTCTGTGGCGTGGATCTCGAAGCGCATTGCCATTCCACAAACGTTGAACCGGGGCGCCATTATAGCAGTTGGGCCCGCTCCCTCATGCGGCCCGCTGGCAGCGCCCAACCGGCATCGTTACACTGCCGCCATGCCCGCACCGCTTCACGCCGGAACCACCACCTGGCTGGAAATCGACCAGAGCGCCATCCGCCACAACGTACGCCTGTTGCGCGGCATGATCGGGCCCCGCACTCGTCTCATGGCCGTCGTCAAGGCCAATGCCTACGGCCACGGCGCCCTGACCACGGCCCGCAACGTCCTTGCCGCCGGCGCGGACGCCCTCGGCGTCGCCAGCCTGGCGGAGGCGCTGGAACTGCGCGCGGCCGGCATCGACGCGCCGGTGCTGGTGCTGGGCTTCGTCTCGCCCGCCGCCGTCGCCGAAGCGATCGCGCAGGACCTTGCCCTCACGATCTTCGACTCTGACCAGGCGCGGGCCTGCAATGTTGCCGCCGGCGAGGCCGGGGTACGCTTGAAGGCGCACGTCAAACTGGACAGCGGCTTTGGCCGCATGGGCACCCTGGTCGCTAACGCCCCCGCCCTGCAGGATTGTCTGGCAGAACTGAAATGGCTGCAGATAGAAGCCTGCTATACCCATTTTCCGGTGGCCGACGAAGACGGGGCCTGGACGCGGGAACAGTTGCAGCGCTTTCTGGCGGCGGTAGCAGCCATGCGCCGCCAGGGCGCGCGCTTCCCGCTGCTGCACGTCGCCAACTCCGCGGCGATCCTGTCGCTGCCCGCCAGCCGGCTGGACATGGTGCGGCCCGGCCTCGCCCTCTACGGCTTGTCGCCTTCAGACAGCGTGCCGCTGCCACCGGACTTCCGGCCCGCGCTGTGCTGGAAAACGATCGTCGCGCAGATCAAGACCCTGCCCGCCGGCCACAGCGTGGGTTACGGGCGGACCTGGGTCGCCAGTGAACCGACGCGCATCGCCGTCCTGCCCGTCGGCTATTCGCATGGCTTCCGGCGCGCGCCGCACGAGCCCGGCAGCGTGCTCCTGCGCGGCCGGCCGGCGCCGGTCATCGGGCGCATCAGCATGGAGAAAACGGCGATAGACGTGTCGCACCTGTCGACGCCTGCTGTCGGCGATGAAGTCGTGCTGCTGGGCCCCCAGGGCGACGCCCGTATCAGCGCCGAAATGCTGGCAGCGCGCTTCGGCAGCAACAACTACGAGGTCGTCAGCGGGCTGTCGGCGCGCCTGCCGCGGCTTCAGCTCAACAGTTCAGTGACGTAGCCGGCGATGATCTCCGGCTCCGTGCCCACGGTGAAAATCGTGCGCAGCCGCCCGTCGCCGTCGAGCAGGAAACTGGACGTGGTGTGGTCCAGCAGACCGGGTTGATCGCTGTCGCCCAGGTAAAGTCCGAAGTCCCTGCCGATGCGACGGACCTCCTCGCGGGCGCCGGTCATGCCCAGAAAGTCCGGGTCAAATGTCGCCAGCCAGTCGCGCAGACGCAGCGGCTGGTCGACCTCGCCGTCGACGCTGATCATGAGATAGTGGACGTCGTCGGCGCCCCCGCCCAGAGCGGACTTTACGCGCGTGAAGTCCGCCAGGGTCTGCGGGCAGTAGTCCGGGCAGCGCGTGTAGCCGAAGACCAGCAGCACGGGTCGGCCCGCCAGGTCCTGCAGTGACAACGGTCGCCCGTCCACGCCGGCCAGGGTGAAGTCCGCCAGTTGGCGCGGCGGCTCCACGACGCTGGCGCCATCGAAAAAGGATTCGGCATCAACCAGCGCGGCCGGCCCGGCGGCCGGCGTCGGCTGGGCCAGGCGCCAGACGACGAACAGCAGCGAACCGAGCGTGATGGAAAGACTGACCACCAGCGCCGCCAGCAGCGCCGGTCGTGTGCGTCTGCGGGCGCTGCCCTTTTCCGTCATGCACCGCTCCCGTTTTAAGCCTGTCCCGTCACTCCAGCCTACGCCTGCATCCGGCCGCTTGCAAGGGCCTGCGGCATCGGCTAGACTGCAACCCGTTAACGGCCTGTTGCGAGAGCACGCCGCAAGGCGTCACCGAAGGGGCAAGTGGTCCGCAGGCTGGGCCGACCACGAAACTCTCAGGTCCAGGGGAGCAACCGGCCGCAAGACTCTGGAAGCGATTTCGGCTGACAGGGGCGCACAGCGACGTGCGCCCCTTTTGTTTGTGCAGGAGGCTGCAACCATGGGGAAGTGGAAGACGCCGGCGGAGCTGAAGTACCAGGCCACGGACGAATGGATTCGGCTGGAAGGCGAGGAGGCCACCGTTGGCATCACCGATTACGCGCAGGACCAGCTGAACGACATCGTCTTCCTCGAACTGCCCGCCGTCGGTGACACTTTCGCCCAGGGCGATTCCTTCGGCGTGGTGGAGTCGGTCAAGGCGGCTTCGGACCTGCATTTGCCGGCCGGCGGCACGGTGACCGCCGTGAACGACGCTGTTGAGGACGAACCGGAACTGGCCAACGCCGATCCCTATGGCGCCGCCTGGCTGGTCAGGATACGTCTCGACGATGCCGGTGAACTGGCCGGTCTGATGGATGCCGCCGCCTATGACGCCCACTGTGACGCGCGCTAGCCTGCCATGAGCTACGTCCCGCACACCGAGACCGAACGCCAGCAGATGCTGGCAACCGTGGGCGTCAGCGCCATTGAGGACCTCTTCGGCGCGGTGCCGGCGCGCCATCGCTTTCCCTTCCTGAATCTGCCGGATCCGCTCAGCGAACAGGAAGTGCAGGCGGAGTTGCTGTCCCTTGCCGAAGCCAATGACCACGGCCAGGATTTCGCCATCTTCCGCGGCGGCGGCGCCTGGCACCACTTCATCCCCTCGGCTCTGGGCCATATCCTGCTGCGGGGCGAGTTTCTGACCGCCTACACGCCCTACCAGCCCGAACTCAGCCAGGGCACCCTGCAGGCGATCTTCGAATACCAGAGCATGATCTGCGCCCTGACCGGCATGGATGCGGCCAATGCCAGCCATTACGACGGCGCCACCAGTTTCGCGGAGGCGGTCTCCATGGCCGTCGACGTTGGCCGCGGCCGCCGCAGGAAAATCCTTTGCAGTCCCTTCATCAATCCCCAGTACCGGGACGTCGCCCGCAGCTATCACCAGGGCCGTGACCTGCTCTTCCGCGGTGACGAAAGCGCCTCGTCCCTGGATGAACTGGCGGACCAACTGGACGACAACACCGCCATGCTGGCAGTGGCCTACCCGGATTTTCTCGGCCACGTGGCCGATTTCCGCGGCCTGGCCGAAAGGGTGCATGCGGCCGGCGCCCTGCTGGTCTTCGTCGTCAATCCCCTGGCCCTCGGCCTGCTCAAAAGCCCGGGCGAACTGGGCGCCGACGTCGTCGTCGGTGAGGGGCAGCCACTGGGCATCCCGCTCTCCTACGGCGGCCCTTACCTGGGCTTCTTCGCCACGCGCACGCGCTACGTGCGCAAGATCGCCGGCCGCGTCGTCGGCGAGACCGTGGACGAGGACGGCCGCCGCGCCTGGGTCATGACCCTGCGCCCGCGTGAACAGGACATCCGCCGCGAGAAGGCAAGCAGCAACATCTGCACCAACCAGGGACTGATGGCGCTGGCGGCCGCCGTCTACCTGGCGCTGATGGGCAAACAGGGCCTGCGCCAGGTGGCGGAGCTCTGCTGGCACAAGGCCCACTACGCCGCCGCGCAGATGACGCAGCTTGAGGGCTACCAGATCGTGACTGCCGGGCCCTTCTTCCATGAATTTGCACTGCGTTGTCCGCGTCCGGTCGCGCAGATCAACGCCGGCCTGCGGGAACGCGGCATCATCGGCGGCCACGACCTTGGTGTGGAGGACCCGCGCCTGCGCGACTGCATGTTGCTGGCCTTCACCGAGTTGAACAGTCGCGCGGAAATCGATGCCCTCGTCGCCAGTTTGCGGGAGCTGCAGACCTCATGAGTGAAGCGACCATTTACGAGAAGAGTTCTGCCGGCCGCGCGGCGGTACGACTGCCGGCCTGTGACGTCCCGCCAACTCCCGTGCCCGAGGCCTTGCGTCGCGCGGAGCTGGACCTGCCCGAAGTGAGCGAACTGCAGGTTGTGCGGCACTTCACCCGCCTGAGCCGCCGCAACTTCGCCATTGATACGGGTTTCTACCCGCTCGGCTCCTGCACCATGAAATACAACCCGCGCCTCAACGAGGACGTGGCGCGCCTGCCCGGCCTGGCCGCCCTGCACCCGCGCAGCGACGAGGAGAGCGCCCAGGGCGCGCTTGAACTGATGTACCGCCTGCAGGGCTGGCTGGCGGAGATCAGCGGCTTCGCCCGCGTGACCCTGATGCCGGCGGCCGGCGCCCAGGGCGAACTGGCCGGCATCCTCATGATTCGCCGCTATCACGAACGGCGCGGGGACAGCCGCCGGACGCGCATTCTGGTCCCCGACAGCGCGCACGGCACCAACCCGGCCACCGTCACCATGGCCGGTTACCAGGCCGTGGAACTGCCCTCGGACCGCAACGGCAACGTCGACCTGGAAGCGCTGCGCGCCGCCTGCGACGAGACCGTGGCCGGCATGATGATCACGGTGCCCAGCACGCTCGGCCTGTTCGACGTCAACATCCAGGAGGTCATCGACGCCGTGCACGATTGCGGCGGCCTGATGTACATGGACGGCGCCAACATGAACGCGCTGATGGGCGTCGTCAAGCCCGGCGAACTGGGCTTCGACGTCATGCACTACAACCTGCACAAGACCTTCTCCACGCCGCATGGCGGTGGCGGCCCGGGCTGCGGCGCCGTCGCGGTCAACGAGCGGCTGGCGCCCTTCCTGCCCGGCCCCAACGTGGAGCAAATTGCCGAGGCCACCGAGGAAGCGCCGGCGCGCTACAGCCTGCGTATGCCGCCCCGCTCCATCGGCCGGCTCAAGGCCTTCCACGGCAACTTCGGCATGCACGTGCGCGCCTACGCCTACATCCGCTTCCATGGCGCCCGCGGCATTCGCGACATTTCGCGCCATGCCGTGCTCAACGCCAATTACGTGCGGGCGTCGCTGCAGGACAGTTACAGGATCCCCTACCCGCGCATCTGTGCCCACGAGTTTGTGATCGAGGGCCGCTTCGACGGCGTCGAGGAGGTGCACGCGCTCGATATCTCCAAGCGCCTCATGGACTACGGCATTCATCCTCCCACCAATTACTTCCCGCTCATCGTGCCGGAGGCCCTGTTGATCGAGCCCACCGAGACCGAGGACCTGGCCACGCTGGACGCCTTCATCGAGGCCATGCGCCGCATTGCGCAGGAGGCGCGCGACGATCCCGGCCTGCTGCTCAGCGCGCCGCACACGCTGGATGTATCGCGCCTGGATGAGGTGCGCGCCGCGCGTCAACTGATGCTGTGCTGCGTGCCCATCCCGGACTGGCCCGCCCAGGGCTGACGCCGCGAGGCCATCCTGGCTGACTTCTGGTTCGTCTCGGCGCCCTTGCCGGGCCACCTCGACTGGGGTGGCCTGTTGCGCACGGCCCGGACGCTCCGGGCAGCGGGCCACAGCGTGTCCTGGTTGAGCGGGCCGCAGGTCGGGCGCGCGCTTGTCCGGGCCGGCCTGAATTTCATTCCGCTCGACGAGACCGGCTGGCTCTGGCCGCCGCCGCCACTGCCCGACGTCAGCCGGCTGCCGCCGCAGGAAGCGGTCATGTTGCGCTACCGGCGCGCGCTGGACACCTGGTTGAGCGTTGACCGGGTGGCCGCGGCCACCGCCGAACTCATCGCCTGCGGGCGTAAAAATGGCGCGCCGGACCTGATCGTCACCGACCCCTTTCTCAGCGCTGCCGCCCTGGCCGCGGAAGCGCTTGACGTGCCGCTCGCGGTGGGCGGCTGGCCGGCGACCGCGGCGCTGGACGAGAACCGCCTGTTGGGAGTGCAGCGCGAACTGGGCGCGGACAGCCGTTCGCGCCTGAATCAGCTGCTGGAGCGTTTCGCCTTGCGCGGCCGCAATTTCTCGCGTGGCGCGACGCCTTCCGTCACCAGCCCGCTGCTGCACCTCTGCTTCTTTACCGAAGACTGGTACGCGGAGGAGCGCGGCAACCTGCTGCCGCAAAATGCCTGCGTCGGTGGCGCGCCATCAGTGCCGCCCACTGACCCGCCCGACTGGTTGCAGGCCATCCCGGCGGAATCGCCCCTGGCGCTCATCACGCTGGGCACGACCTTCACCGGCGATCCCGGCTTCTTCAGCTGGGCGGCCCAGGCCGCGGCGCGCCTCGACCTCGTCCCGATTGTCGTCATCGGCTGGCACCCGCTGGAGCACAAGGACGAACTGATCGCGGCCCTGCCCCGCAAGACGCGTCTGGTCAACTGGGTCGATTTTCACCACGTGCTGCCCCGGGCGCGACTGGCCATTCATCATGGCGGCATGGGCACCACCCACGCCGTCATCGTGCATGGCGTGCCCCAGCTGGTCGTGCCGCACGCCGCCGACCAGCGCGCCCAGGCGCGCCGCGTCGCCCAGGCGAAGGTCGGCCTGCACCTGAGCGCGCACGACGTTCGCAACGGCGCCCTCTTCACCGGCGCTCGCGCCCTGCTGAATGATGACCTGGTGCAGCAACGCGCGCGCGATCTGGCCGCGGAAATGACCGCAGCCGGCGGCCCGGCGCGCGCCGCCAGCCTGCTGCTGGATGCGCTGGCCCGCAGCCGGTCACAGTGAGCGGGCCGGCGACGGGCGGCTGAAATGGCCTTCTCCGCTGCCCTGCTGCGGCAACGCGCGCTGGAACTCGGCTTCAACCTGGTCGGTATCGCCGCCGCCCGGCCATCCCCGACGCTGAACGCCTATCAAAGCTGGATCGAACGCGGCATGCACGGCACGATGGGCTGGATGGCGCGCCCGGACCGGCAGGCGCGCCGCCGCGACCTGAACGTCATCCTGCCGGGCGTCCGCACGCTGCTGGTCGTCGGCCTTGACTATTCCCAGGCGCAGGTTTTTACGTCGTTCCTCGCAGACCCGGCCCGCGGTCGCATCGCCGCCTACGCCTGGGGCCTGGACTATCACGAGGTCATGGCTTCCCGTCTGGAGCGACTGACCGCCTGGCTGCAGCGTGAAAGCGGCCGGCGCAGCGCGGAACGCGTCTACGTCGATACCGGCGCCATCCTGGAACGCAGTCACGCAGAGCAGGCCGGTCTCGGCTTCTTCGGCAAGAACACCATGCTCATTCACCCCCGCCGCGGCAGTCACTTCTTCCTTGGCGTCGTGCTGACCAGCCTTGAATTTGACGAGCACGACCGGCCGCAGCAGGGCGTCAACTGTGGCAGCTGTACGCGCTGTCTGGACGTATGCCCCACCGACGCCTTCCCGCGACCCTTCGTGCTGGATGCGCGCCGCTGCATCAGCTACCTCACCATTGAGCACCGGGGCTGGATCGCGCGCGACCTGCGCCCGCTGACCGGCAACTGGGTCTTCGGTTGCGACCTGTGCCAGGACGTCTGCCCTTTCCAGCGTTTCGCCCTTCCCACGCGTGAGCCGGCGCTGCAGCAGAGCGACCTGGAGCGCATCGCTCCCAGGCTCACGGACCTGCTGGAGATGGACGGGCAGGCGTTCCGGCGTCGTTGGCGCGGCACGCCGCTGCAGCGCACGGGTCACGAACTCTTGCTGCGCAACGCCTGTCTGGCGGCGGCCAACGGCATGGTCACAGCCGCCATTCCGGCGCTGCTGCGCCTGCTGGATGCCGCCAGCCCCCTGCTGCGCGGTCACGCCGCCTGGGCCCTGGCGCGGCTGGATGCCGACGTGGCGCGTCCGGCGCTACGGGCCCGCCACAAGCGCGAAGACGATGACGAGGCGCGGCGTGAACTCGAACTGGCCCTGGCCGGCGCCTGACATTCGCGCTGCACCCTGCTACACTGCAACTGTTCAGGAAGAGGGAGTGGCGAGTTTGGTGGATCTCAGAAATTATTCTGAACCGGGACGGGCGATTTGGTAAATCGCCCCTACGGCGGATGATGCAGGGGTAGCAAGGGCGTAAGCCCGCAGCATCCCGTAGGGGCGACATATCATGTCGCCCGCGGGCACACCATGTCGCCGGGCGTGCTGTAGGGGCGACATATTATGTCGCCCGCGCCTGGAACCAGCCACAACTGTAGCGACGCAAATAACCGCGCACTGACGCTCACCGTATTCAGTAAACCAGACACTCCCAAGGGAGATGCGCCATGGAAAACAGGACTTATCACATCCCCGCCATCAGTTGCGATGGCTGCGTCCGCGCCATTCGCAGCGAACTTGATCAGCTGGATGGCGTTCAGGTGCTGGCCGCAGATGCGGACGCGCGCAACGTCACCGTCGCCTGGAGTGCGCCCGCCAGCGAAACCGCCATTGTGGCGTTGCTGAAGGAAATCGAGTACGCGCCGGCGCCGGCCTGACTTTACACGCGCAGCCGCAGCCGCCGCAGCCGCAGCGAGTTGCTGACCACGAACACGCTGGAGAAGGCCATCGCCGCCGCCGCCAGCATGGGCACCAGCGCGCCCAGCATGGCGACCGGGATGAGGATGATGTTGTAGATGAAGGCCCAGAAGAGATTCTGGTAGATGGTGCGCATGGTCGCGCGGCCCAGCTGAATGGCGCGCGCCACGGCCAGCGGGTCCGCGCCCGGCAGGGTCAGGTCCGCCGCTTCCATGGCGATGTCCGCCCCGCCGCCGATGGCCATGCCCACGTCGGCCTGCGCCAGCGCGGGCGCGTCGTTGATGCCATCGCCTACCATCGCAACCGGTCTGCCGCCTTCCTGTAACTGCGCGATGACCGCGGCCTTGTCGTCGGGCAACACCCCGGCGCGCACTTCCTCTATGCCCAGCTGGTCCGCGATGGCCTGCGCCGTGCGCCGGTTGTCACCGGTGAGCATGACCACGTCCAGCCCGGCCGCGCCCAGCGCGCGCACCGCCGCGCGCGATTCCGGTCGCAGGGCGTCGGCGATGCCGAGCACACCGGCAACCTGGCCATCGACCGCAACCGCCACCGCAGTCTGTCCCTGTTCCTGCAGGGACCGGGCCTTCTGCTTCACCCCGTCGTCCAGTGCGATACCTTCCGCCTCCAGCCAGGGTAGACTTCCCACCAGCACGTCGCGGCCCTCAACGGTGGCCCGCACGCCCATGCCCGCCTCGGCTGTGAATTGGTCCGGCGCTCCCGGCTTTATCCCGCGCTGCTGCGCCGCCTGCACCAGGGCCCGCGCCAGGGGGTGCTCGCTGCCGCGCTCGGCGCCCGCGGCCAGGCGCAGCAGTCCCGCCTCGGTCCAGCCCGGCTGCGACAGCAGGGCCATCAATTGCGTTTCGCCCAGGGTGAGCGTGCCGGTCTTGTCCAGCGCAATGACCTGCAGCTGACGCGTGTGCTCCAGCGCGGCGCTGTTGCGAAACAGGATGCCGTTTTCCGCGCCCAGGCCCGTGCCCACCATGATGGCCGTCGGCGTCGCCAGCCCCAGCGCGCAGGGACAGGCGATGACCAGCACCGCCACGGCATGCGTCAATGCCTGCGCCAGGCTGACCTGGCCGATAGCCAGCCAGCCGACGAAGGTCAGCAGGGCCAGCAGCAGCACGATCGGCACGAAAACAGCCGACACGCGGTCCGCCACGCGCTGGATCGGCGCGCGTGAGGCCTGGGCCTGCTCCACCATGCGGATGATCTGCGCCAGCGCGCTGTCCGCGCCGAGACGCCTGGCCTCAATCACCAGGCGGCCCTGATGGTTCAGGGTGGCGCCAACGACCTCGTCCCCTGCAACCTTGTCAACCGGCATGCTCTCGCCGGTCAGCAGCGACTCATCCACCGCCGAAGCGCCTTCGCGCACCACGCCGTCAACCGGAATGCGCCCGCCGGGCCGCACCAGCACCATGTCGCCGACAGTGAGCGCGCTGACCGGCACGGAGCGTTCCACATCATCCTGCACCAGGGTCGCCGTCTGCGGCGCCAGTTGCATCAGGCGGCGGATGGCCTCGCTGCTGCGACCGCGGGCCCGCGCCTCCAGCAGCTTGCCCAGGGTGATCAGCGTCAGAATCACCGCCGCCGTCTCGAAGTACTCGCCGGTCTCCGGCAGCCAGCCGGCCAGCGCGGCCACGCTGTAGAAATAGGCCGCCGCGCTGCCCAGCGCGACCAGGGTGTCCATGTTGGCGCTGCCGTTGCGCGCCGCGCGCAGGGCCCCGGCCAGATACTGCCGACCGAGCACCACGACGACGACGGTCGCCAGCAGCCAGAACACCGGCGGCCAGCCGCGCCATACCAGCCACGGCAGCGCCTGGGCCAGCCCGGGCGCGGCCTGTGACACGTGACGCGCCATGCTGAGCGCGGCCAGCGGCACGGTGAAGACCAGACCGACGCGCAGGAGCCGGGTCTGCTTCTGAATCGCGGCTTCACGCGCCGCCCGTTCGGCGTCTTCCGGGGCGGGTTCATCCTGCACTTCAAGCACGCCGTAGCCGGCGTTTTCGACGGCGCTGACCAGTTGCTCCCGTTCGACGCCCGCCGGACCCGGCAGGATGCTGGCGCGCTCGGTCGCCAGGTTGACGCTGACCTCAACCACGCCCGGCTGGCGTTTCAGCGCCCGCTCGACGTTGCGCACGCAGGCGGCGCAGGTCATGCCCGTCACGGGTAGTACGATTTCATTCGCGCTCATGGCCGTCTGGCTCTCACTATGCGTCCTGCTTCACTCGCTGCCGCATCACACTTTTTCGTACAGCTCAACCAGCACGCCGCCGCTGCTCTTCGGGTGAACAAAAGCGTAGCGGGTGCCGTCCTCGCGTCGCCGCGGACTTTCGTTGATGAGTTCGATGCCGGCCTCAACCAGCCCCTGCATGGCGACCTCGATGTCCGGCACGGCCAGGCAAATGTGGTGCATCCCGCCGCCTTTCGCCGCCAGGTAGCGCGCGATGCCGCTGCCCTCGTCTGTCGGCAACAGCAACTCGACGTGGGCGTTTTCCGTCTCCAGAAAGGCGACGTCGACGGCCTCGGCGGGAATTGACTCGACGCGCTGCAGTTCCAGCCCCAGCGCCCGCTGCCAGAAGCCCAGCGCAGCCTCCATGTCACTGACGACGATGGCGACGTGGTCGATGGCGATGCGGGCCATGGCGGCTCCCGTCCCGAAATGCGACTGCCTGTTGTTATACTAACACCCGCAACGCATGAATGGTGTCAGAGAAACCGCATGAATGCCGCACGGGACATGACCTTCCCCGCGCTGACCGCCGAACAGCGCATGTTGCGCGATACGGTGCGCGACTTCGCGCAGCGCGAGATCGCGCCCCTGGCCGCCGCCCTGGACGAGAGCGGCGACTTTCCCGCAGCGACGGTGAAACGCATGGGCGCCATGGGGCTGATGGGCATTGAAGTGCCGCAGCGCTACGGCGGCGCCGGCATGGACGCCATGGCCTGCGCCCTGACGATTGAGGAACTGGCGCGCGTCGATGCCAGCCACAGCACCATCGTCAGCGTCAACAATTCCCTGTACTGCGGCGCCCTCCTCGCCTGCGGCAACGAGCGACAGAAGCGCGAATTCCTGATGCCCGTCGCCAGTGGTGCAGAAACCGGCGCCTACAGCCTGAGCGAACCCACGTCGGGCAGCGACGCCGGCACCATGGCCTGCCGCGCCGAACTTGATGCGGACGGCCGGCACTGGCGCATCACCGGCCGCAAGAGCTGGGTGACCAACGGGCCGGTCGCCGATCGCCTGGTGCTCTTCGCCCTGAGCGACCCGGCTGCCGGCAAACGCGGCATCACGGCCTTCCTGATCGATTGCTCACAGCCGGGCCTGAGCCGCGGGCGGGTCGAACCCAAGCTGGGCATTCGCGCCAGCGCCACCTGTGAACTGCACTTCGAGGACTACGCCTGCCCGGTCGAAAACGTGCTGGGCGAACCCGGCAGCGGCTTTCGCATCGCCATGAGCGTGCTGGACGCCGGCCGCATCGGCATCGCGGCCCAGGCGCTGGGCATCGCCGAAGCCGCCTTTGCGGCCAGCGTGGACTGGGCCCGGCAACGCGAAGCCTTCGGCGGCCCCATCGCCCGCTTCCAGTTGATCCAGCAGAAGATCGCGGACATGAAAGTGCGCATCGAGGCCAGTCGCCTGCTGCTGCACAGCGCCGTCGCCGCGAAGCAACGCAGCCTGGCGTCGGGCGAGCGCTACACACTGCCGGCCAGCATGGCCAAGCTCCACGCCAGCGAGACGGCGGCTTACGTCACCGACGAGGCGCTGCAAATTCATGGCGGCATGGGCTACAGCCGCGAACTGCCGCTGGAACGCTACTGGCGCGATGCGCGCATCACCCGCATCTACGAAGGCAGTAGCGAGATTCAACGTCTGGTAATCGCCCGCAACGTACTGGGGGTGCGCTGATGCGAGCAGCCGTTTTGCAGGGACACGGCGGACCGGAAGTCCTGGCCGTCGTCGATGATCTTCCGCTGCCGGAGCCCGGGCCGGGTGAAGTGCGTCTGCGCATGCGCGCCGCCGCCCTGAACCGCCTCGACCTGTGGGTGCGGGCCGGCTGGCCGGGGCTCAACCTGGACTTCCCGCACGTCATCGCCGCCGACGGCGCCGGCGAGGTCGATCGCTGCGGGCCGGGCGTCACCGCTCTGCAGCCGGGCATGCGCGTCTGCGTCGATCCGGCTGTCATCGCTGAAGACGATCCCGCCATACGCAGCGGTCTGGAAAACCAGGGCCGCCTCCACATTCTCGGCGAACAGCGCGCGGGAACGGCGGCGCAGTTCGCCATCGTGCCGGCGCGCAACCTGCTGCAGTTGCCTGATCACGTGCGTTACGAGGACGCGGCGGCGGGCGGCCTGGTCTACGTCACCGCCTGGCACTCGCTGGTGACGCGGGGGTGCCTGTTGCCGGGTGAGACGGTGCTCATCGTCGGCGCTGCCGGCGGCGTCAACAGCGCCAGTATCCAGATCGCGAGGCTGGCCGGCGCGCAGGTGATCGTCGTCGGCAGCACGGCGGAGCGCTGCGACGTGGCGCGCTCGCTCGGCGCGCATCAGGTGATTGTCCGCGAGGACACGCCGGACTGGTCGCGCGAGGTCTGGCGCCTGACCGGTCGCCGCGGCGCGGACGTCACGGTCGACAACGTCGGCAGCGCCACCCTGGGCGACAGTCTGCGCGCCACCCGCGCCGGCGGGCGCATTCTGGTCGTGGGCAACACCAGCGGCCCGCGCGCCACGCTGGACCTGCCCCTGCTGTACATCAAACACCTGAGCATCATCGGCAGCACCATGGGGCCGCACCAGGACTACTGCCAGGTGATGGAGCTGGTCTTCAGCGGCGCATTGACCCCGCTCATCGGCGCGGAGTTGCCGCTGTCCGACGCGCGCGAAGGCATGCGCCTCATGGAAGAATACGTCGTGCCCGGCAAGGTCGTGCTAAACATTTGACGTCGGGAGGCAGCCCCCTATGGAAAGCGCTCACCGCGAAGTCGAACTCAAGTTGTACTGCCCCAACCTCGTTGAGGTGCAACAGCGACTGCGGAGCATGCGCGCGCAACCCCTGGCGCCGCGCGTACTGGAACGCAACCTGCGCTACGAAGACGCTGCCCACAGCCTGACGGCGCAGGGCATCCTGCTGCGCCTGCGTCAGGACAGCCGCGCGCGTCTGACGCTCAAGCTGCCTGACGCCTCCGCGCCCGGCAGGGATGCCATCCTGCGGCGTTTCGAGGCCGAGATCGAGGTCAGCGACTTCGACACTGCCGCCCTGATCCTGGAGAAGCTCGGCTACCAGGTGCAACTGCTCTACGAGAAGTACCGCAGCACCTGGGCGCTGGGCGGGACGGAAGTCGCGCTGGACGAACTCCCCTGCGGCAACTTCGTCGAAATCGAGGGCGCGACGGAACAGATTGAGCATGCCGTGCGGGCGCTGGCGCTGGAAGGGGCGCCGCGCCTGCCCATGAGCTACGCCGCGATTTTCGAGGCCATCCAGCGCTACCTGGGCCTGCCGCTGCACGAGCTCACCTTCTTCGCCTTCGGCAACATCGCCCTGCCGCCCAACTTCTACGCGGACCTGGCCTTTCAGGCCGGCGGCGATGGTTAGGCGCAACCCTCGCCATGCCCTGCTGGCGCTGCTAATGCTGCTGGTGCAACTCGGCGCCCTGCAGCACCTGACGCAACTCCCGCCCGACGTCGCCGCGCAACTCAGTCTCAGCCTGCCGCTGGAGCACGCCTTAACGCTGGCGTGGGCATTGATTTTCGCCTGGCTGGCCGTTAATCTGTGGCGCGGGTCGCCGGCCCGCTGGCTGTGGCGGGCAACGCTGGTTTACGCCGCCATCGGCCTTGCGCGTCTGCTGCTTTTCGCGCGCGCTGACTATGACCGCGGTCGACTGCCCATCCTGTTCTTCGCCCTGCTGCCGCTTGCGCTGCTCCTGCTTCAGCGCCGGCCCAGGGGGCGACGAAAGCCGGGGACATGACTGCAAATCCGCCAGGCAACCCAGGCAACCCAGGCATCGACAAGCTGCGGCGGCGGCGCGCGCGCGGCCAGCTGGGCGGCGGCGAGGAACGCATCCGGCGCCAGCATGAATCCGGCCGCCAGACCGCGCGCGAACGGCTCGATATCCTGCTCGATCCCGGCAGCTTTCGCGAGCTGGACGCCTTCGCGGAGCACCGCAGCAACGATTTCGGCATGCAGCGGCGGCGCACGCCGGGCGACAGCGTGGTCACCGGCTGGGGCACCATCGACGGGCGTCTGGTCTATGTCTTCTCCCAGGATTTCACGGTCATCGGCGGCACGCTGAGCGAGGCCCACGCGGCCAAAATCGTCAAGATCATGGACATGGCGATGAAGGTCGGCGCGCCGGTGATCGGCCTCAACGACAGCGGCGGCGCCCGCATCCAGGAAGGCGTGGACAGCCTCGGCGGCTACGGCGAGATTTTCCTGCGCAACACGCTCGCCAGCGGCGTCATCCCGCAGATCAGCGTCATCATGGGGCCCTGCGCCGGCGGCGCGGTCTACAGTCCCGCGCTGACGGACTTCACCATCATGGTGCGCGATACCAGCTACATGTTCATCACCGGGCCCGACGTGGTCAAACAGGTGCTGAACGAAAGCGTCACCTTTGACGAACTGGGCGGCGCCGCCGTGCACGCCTCGCGCAGCGGGGTCTGTCATCTGGTCGGCAACGACGAGACCCAGGCGCTGCTGATGGTGCGCGAACTGCTGGGCTACCTGCCGCAAAACAACATGGAAGATTCGCCCTACGTCGCCAGCAGCGACGACCCCCTGCGCGCCGATTCCGTGCTGGACACAATCGTGCCGGTGGATGCCAACCGCCCCTACGACATGAAGGAGATCATCCATCGCGTGGTGGATGACGGCCTGTTCTTCGAAACACAGCAGGAGTTCGCCGCCAACATCATCTGCGGCCTTGCGCGCCTCGGCGGCTTCAGCGTCGGCATCGTCGCCAACCAGCCCATGGTGCTGGCCGGCGTGCTGGACATCAATGCCAGCGAAAAGGCCGCCCGCTTCGTGCGCACCTGCGATGCCTTCAACATCCCGCTGGTGACCTTCGTTGACGTGCCCGGCTATCTGCCCGGCACCGACCAGGAACACAACGGCATCATCAGCGCCGGCGCCAAATTGCTCTTCGCCTATTGCGAGGCCACCGTGCCCAAACTGGCCGTCACCACGCGCAAGGCCTATGGCGGCGCCTACCTGGTGATGAGCAGCAAACACTTGCGCGGTGACCTCAACCTCGCCTGGCCCAGCGCCGAAATCGCCGTCATGGGCCCGGAAGGCGCCGTCGAAATCATTCACCGGCGCGAACTGGACGCCGCCGCAGACCCGGCCGGGCGCAAGGCCAGCCTGGCGGCGGACTATCGCGATCGCTTTGCCAGCCCCTACGTCGCGGCCGCCCGCGGTTTCATCGATGACATCATCGAGCCCGGCCAGACCCGGCCACGGCTCATCAACGCCCTCCAGGTGCTGCAGAACAAGCGCGACGCCAACCCGGCGCGCAAGCACGGCAACATCCCGCTGTAGTCAGGCAGAAATGTCATGGCCGAACTGACCAACATCAACAAGGTGCTCATCGCCAATCGCGGCGAAATTGCCGTGCGCATCATTCGTACCTGTCGCGATCTGGGCATCCCCACCGTGGCGGTCTGGTCCGATGCCGACCGCACGGCCCTGCACGTGCGTTTCGCTGACGAGGCCGTGCACATTGGCGCGCCGGCCCCGGCCGACAGCTACCTGCGCATGGACCGGCTGATCGAGGCGGCGCGCCGCACCGGCGCCGATGCCATCCACCCTGGCTATGGCTTTCTGGCCGAAAACCCGGACTTCGCGCAACAGGTGCAGGACGAGGGCCTGGTCTGGATCGGGCCGCCGCCCTCCGCCATCGCCACCATGGGCGACAAGCAGGCCGCGCGCAGCACCGTGACCCGCCACGGCGTGCCGCTCATTCCGGGTAGCGAGGCCGGCCTGCGCGATCAGGATCTGGTCGCCGAGGCGGAGCGAATCGGCTATCCCCTGCTGGTCAAGGCCGTGGCCGGCGGCGGCGGCAAGGGCATGCGCAAGGTGTTGGCAGCGGAAGACCTTGAGGCCTCTCTGGCGGCGGCGCGGCGCGAGGCCGGCAGTGCCTTCGGCAACGGCGACGTCTATCTCGAAAAACTGCTGACCGGCGCGCGCCACATCGAGTTCCAGATACTGGCCGACATGCATGGCAACACCATCCACCTGGGCGAACGCGAATGCTCGATCCAGCGCCGCCACCAGAAGCTGGTCGAGGAGGCGCCCTCGGTCTTCATGGACGCCGATCTGCGCGAGCGCATGGGCGCCATGGCCATCGCCGCAGCGCGCTCGGTCGGCTACGTCAACGCCGGCACCATCGAGTGCATGGTCGATCGCGAGCGCAACTTCTACTTTCTGGAGATGAACACCCGCTTGCAGGTCGAGCATCCGGTGACGGAGCTGATCACCGGCATCGACCTGGTGCGCGAACAGCTTCGCATCGCCCGCGGCCGCCCCATGACGCGCGCCGAAAACCTTTACGCCCCCTACGGGCACGCCATTGAGTGCCGCATCAACGCCGAAGACCCCTACGTGAATTTCATCCCCTCGACCGGGCGCATCACCACGCTGATAACGCCCACCGGCCCGGGCGTGCGGGTCGACAGCGGCGTCTACGCCGGCTTTGAGATCACCCCCTGGTACGACAGCATGCTTGCCAAGCTGATCTGCTGGGGCGAGGACCGCGCCGAGGCCATGTTGCGCATGCGCCGCGCCCTCGGCGAATACACCATCATGGGCCTCAAGCACAATATTCCCTTCCACCTCAACCTGCTGAACAGTTTCAGCTTCATCGCCGGCAAGATCGACACCGCCTTCGTTGACGACCGCTTCAACATGAAGACCTACGACCGCGACCCTACCGAAATCGAGACCGAGACCGCCGCCATCGCCGCCACGCTCTTCGCCCATCGCCGCCGCCAGCTGGCCGCCCAGGTCGTCACCGCGCCGACGCGCGACACCAGCAACTGGAAGTGGGTCGGGCGCTGGGAACGCATGCAGCGATGAAGTACGTCACCGAGGTCAACGGCCAGCGCTACGAAATCGAGGTCGGCAACGAGGGCCAGCTGCTGGTCAACGGCGAGGAGCGCCAGGTCGATTTTCTTTCACTGGGCCCCTCGCTCTACTCGATCATCATGAACAACCAGTCGCTGCAGGTGGTGATAGACGGCGAGCGCGGCCGCTACGACGTGCTCATGCATGGCCATTTGTACGAGACCACGGTGCTGGACGAACAGGCCATGATGCTGGCCCGGCGCGGCGGTGGTCTGCTGAACCGCTCCGGCGACGTCAGCGCCCCCATGCCCGGCCTGATCGTGCAGGTGCCGGTGGCAGTCGGCCAGACCGTGGCGGCGGGCGACACCCTCGTCATCCTGGAATCGATGAAGATGCAAAACGAGTTGCAGGCGCCGGTAAGCGGTACGGTCGAGAGCATTAACTGCAGCGATGGTCAGACGGTCGACAAGGGCGAACTGCTGATCGTCGTGCGCCCGCCGGACGGCTGAGCCCGGCTTCCATCTCCGCCAGGCCATGACCCTGCCCTACTGGTTAAGCGACAGTCTGGTCCCGCTGCCCGGCCTGCTGCTGGTGTACCTCGGGCTCGGCGTCCCCTGGGCCCTGGTCGTCCTGCCACGTAGCGCCTGGTCATCGCGCGCCGGCGTCGCCGCACTCGCCTTCGCCTTCGGCCCCCTGCTGCTCACCCTCTGGATGCTGCCGCTCGGCATGACTGGCGCGCTGCAGCTGGAGCCGGTGGCCGGCGGCGTGATCGTCATGCTGGTCGCCGGATGGCTGCTCGCCTGGCGCAAGGGCCGTCAGCCCGCGCCGGACAGCGCCGCCCCGCCTCCATTGACCGGCCTGGAAAAACTGCTGCTGGTCCTCATCGCCCTGGCCCTGTTGCCACGCCTGTACAGCATCGCCTGGTGGCCCTTCACCGCCTACGACGCGCTGTGGGTTTACGGCCATCAGGCGCGTCTCTACACCCTGACCGGCGCCATACCGGCCTCCATCGGCTATTACCCGCAGTATCTGCCCCTGCAGTTCACCTTCGCCCAGTTGCTGGCCGGCGGGGTAAACGATCACGCAGCGCGGGCGGTGCTTTTCTTCACGCACGCCGGCTGCGCCCTGGCAGTGTATCTGGCCGGCGCGCAATTGTTCCGGCGCCGCGTTGGCATCATCGCCGCCGCCGTCTGGGTGCTCTATCCGCACACCGGCGAATGGGCGCGCTTCGGCGATCTCGAAATCGTGCTCACCATGCTCTTCACCCTGGCGGCGACTTTCTTTCTGCTGGCCTGGACGCAGGAACAGCAGCGCCGGCGCCATGCCCTCATCGCCGGTGCGTTGCTGGGCGCAGCCCTGTGGACCAAGCCCACCGCCGGAGCCTTCATCGTCGGCGTGGCATTGATGCTGGCCATCGAGCTGTGGCGCGTCCGGGGTGACTGGCGCGCCTTCCGGCCGCGTTTCGAGGTCGCCCTGTTGACGGGGCTCGCCTGTCTGCCGCACGGCAGTATCTGGTACCTGCGCAACCTGGCGCTGGGGCACAACGTCATCGAGTTGCCGGATGCCGTCTGGCTGGAACGGGCGGCGCGCAGCGGCGCGGAATTCGGCTGGCCGCTGCTGGCCCTGCTCTGTCTGCTGTTGGCAGCCGGACGGGCAGCCTTTACGCCTCGCGCCCGGGCGCGCCACGTGATCGCCGGACTGGCGCTGGTGGCGGCCGCGCTGCTGCCAACGATGATCGGACAATGGCAAGTGCCGCAGCTGGAAAGTCTCTTCCCGCGCCGGCGGCTGCAGGTCTTTGAATGGGCGGCACTGGCCGCCGGCGCCCTGTTGCTGTGGCGCGCCCTCAGGCCCCTGTTGCCGGCGTCCGGGTCGCGGCGCGCCATCGCCCTTAACGCCTGGGCCCTGATCCTGGCCCTGCCCTGGTTCGTCACCTGGCTCTGGTCCTACAGCTATCATTACCGTCTGTCTTTCGCCATCGTGCCGCTGCTGGTCCTGCCCTGCGCCTCCGCCCTGGATCACTGGTTGAACGGGGCCCGGCCGTTTCACTGGCCCCTGCGCACCAGGGCGCTGGCTTCGCTGGCACTTTGTCTGGCCGCCCTGCCCGGCCTTGCCGGCGCGCTCGTCGACCCGGCCATTGGCAGCGACTGGCTGCAACCCGGTCGCTATCCTGATGACGAGGCGCGTTATGGCTCCGGTAACCAGGCCCTGCTGTGGCTGGTCGACGAACTGAAACAGCAGCGGGAACTCCGGCCGGACCGTGCGCTGGCCGTGGCGGCCCCCGGTGTCCGGCGGCTGCCCTTTTTCTTCCCCCAGGCGAACATTCGCGTGACTGACAATCCGACGCGTCTGCAGGAACTGCAGGAGCTGGACTTCTACGTAGACGGCATCCCGGAGAATCCGCTGACATGGGACGAACGCTCACCCGGCAGCAACCAGGTGACGGGCGCCCTGGCGCTGGCCGGCTCCAGCGCGGACAACGTCGTGCGACGTGTCGGCGCGCGCGACGACGGCATTTTCAGCTACACGCTCTACGCCCTGAATCATGGTCTGCGCCTTGAAAGACCGGTAAACGCCCATGACCCGACGCGGCCGGTCGCCTTTGGCAATCTGGCGCGCTACCGCGGCCACGCTCTGGAAGCCGCCACGCTCTGGCCGGGTCGCCAGGTCATCATCACCCTGTACTGGGAAGTCCTGAACGTGGCTGAACGCGATCTCTCAATCTTCGTACACCTGCGCGACGCCGACGGCAACCTGCTCGCCAATCGCGACGGCCCGGTCGGTCTCGACGAGGCCCGCCGCTTTTACTCCACCCTGTTGTGGGAGCCCGGCGAATTCATCCGTGACGAACGCGTGCTGCATGTGCCCGAAGACCTGGAACCCGACTCAGTCTCCGGCCCGGAATTGTGGATCGGCATTTACGACTGGCGCAGCGGCGAGCGGCTGCCGGTCACGGTCGATGGCCGGCCGGCCGGAGACAGTTATCGCCTCAGTGAAGACATCACCCTGCTCACCAGGGAACCGGATTGATGTGTCGCCCGTCTACAGGGCCAGCAGGGCGAGCGCCAGTTGCAGCCGCACCTCACGGCTGACAAAATGCTGCCATTCACCGGCCAGGTTTTCCAGTAACTGCACCCGCTCTTCCGCCAGCGCCTGCCGGTAGGCATTCAGAAACTCGCAGGCGGCGAAATCCAGCCCGGGCATCAGTCCGGGCAACAGGGCCCCGGCGACCGCGATGTCGTTCAGGCGGCCCAGCAGGTCCTGCATCTGCTTCAGCGCAATGATGTATCCCTCCGTCTCCGGCCCCAACACAGTGGCAAAGGTGGAGATGGCATAGCGCAAACGCTTGCATTCAATGCGCAGCGCGTGCAGCGTCTCCGCGTCGGCGTCGCCCGGGGCCGGCGCAAGGGCCAGCGCCCACGTCAGATGTTGCTGCACCAGCAGCGGCAACACGTGACGGACCTGGATCGCATTCATCCGGCGCGGCCGCCTCCGGGCCGTGCCGGCGCCCGCGGTGGTCAGAAAGTCCGTGTAGGCGGGCAGGAAGCGCTCCCAGGCATCGCTGTAGAGCGCAAAGAGCAACTTGCCCCGGGCGTTTGCCCGTTGCCGGTCGAGCGCTGCAACACTGTGCGCGAGCGCTTCCGACTGCCCGGGGTCGAATTCGACCAGGTTTTCGCGCAGCACGTCGAGGTCGCGCACCGGGCCGGAGGCGCGCATCACCGCGCGCAATGTCCCTGCGTGCCGCCGCAGGACCCGGCGCCGATACCAGGGGCGTAACATCCGCATGATGCTGCGCGACTTGCGCATGGCGACGCGCAACTGGTGCAGGTCCTCGCTGTCCGCGCCGCTGCGACTGCCCGCCTCATGCGCCAGCACCTTGCGAAATTCCGTCAGCAGGACCTTGCGACTGGCCTCGGCCATACTGTCCGCCGGATGCAGTTCACAGGCAGCGTCTTCCAGCCGTCGCTGCAGTTCCACGCGCAGTTCCTGTCCCTGATGCACGTCCGATCCCGTACCTGCAATCTCTCTCATGAGTCCAGTATAGCCCTTCCCGGGGAGTGGCGAGCCGGGTGGGCGATTTGATAAATCGCCCCTGCGGCGGATGATGTAGGGGTAGCAAGGGCGCAAGCCCGAAGCATAGCAAGGGCGTCAGCCCGAAGCACACCAACGGCGCCATTTAGCAAGGGCGCAAGCCCGAAGCACGCCAGTGGCGCCATTTAGCAAGGACGCAAGTCCGAAGCATCCCGTAGGGGCGACATATCATGTCGCCCGCCGGCACACCATAATGTAATATTGCCCGCCGGCACACCATGTCGCCGGGCGTGGCGAGTCTGAAGGGAATCGATGGAAACGGCCAGCGGGAAACGACAGGTCGCCCTGGTGACCGGCGCCTCCAGCGGCATCGGACGCGCGACGGCCCTTGCCCTGCTCCGGGCCGGCGTCCACGTCGTCGGCATGGCGCGCAACCGGGAACGTCTGGCAGAACTTGAAGCTTCCGCCCGCGAACTGCCGGGCGACTTTCTGGCGTGCCCGGGCGACGTCACCCGCGCCGACGACGTCAGCCGGGCTGTGCAACAGGGCCTGCAGCGCTTCGGTCGCCTGGACCTCCTCGTCGCCAACGCCGGCATCGGCCTGCGCGGCGACCTCGTCGGCGTCGAATGGACGGCGCTGGAAAGTCTGTTGCGCACCAATATCGATGGCGTGCTGCACAGTGTGCGCGCCGCCGTGCCGGCCATGCGCAGCAGTGGTGGCGGACACATCATCACGATCTCCTCGGTGGCTGCGCCGCTGGTCGTGCCCTACAGCGCGGCCTACGCTGCCAGCAAGGCGTTCGTCAGCAGCATGGCACATTCCCTGCGCCTCGAGCTTGAGGACGATGGCATCCTGGTGACGGACATGCTGGTGGGGCGCACCGCCACCGAATTCGACACCCGTCGCCTGGGCGCCGGCGCGCGCGCGGGCAGCAGCCTGCCCGTCATGCGCGCGGAAGACGTCGCCGCGGGCGTTTTGCAAGCCATTCGCCGCCCGCGTCGCTCGCTGACCCTGCGTCTCTTCGATCGGTTGATCCTGCTGGCCGGCCGCCTGGCGCCGGACCTGCTGGGTCGCATGGCCCGTCGCCAGTATCGCTAGGCATTTGCCCGTGGCCACGAAGCTGAACGCCGTGCGTCTGTTGCAGCAACGGCGCGTCCCCTTCACGCTGTTTGAATACGACGCCGGCCAGTTTCACGATGCCGCGGCGGTGGCGCAGTTGCTGAACGTGCCCGCGGAAGTCGTCTACAAGACCCTCGTGCTGGAAGCCGCCGCGGGTAGCAGGCCCCTGCTGGCCCTGATCGCCGCGGACCGCGAACTGGACCTGAAGCGCCTGGCCCTGCTGGCCGGTCAGCGCAAGTTGCGTCTGGTGGCGCGCGATCGTGCAGAGCAGTTGACCGGCATGCAGCCCGGCGGTATCAGCGCCCTGGCCCTGGTGCATCGCAACTGGCCCGTCTGGCTGGATGAGGCCGCCCGCGAACAGCGGGAACTGCACGTCAGCGCCGGCGTCCGCGGCCGGCAGATACGGCTTCCCACTGAGGCACTGATGAAGCTGACGCGGGCGCGCCTGGCCCCCATCAGCCGGCAAGACGGATGAAGCGCTTTAGCGCGAGAGAATGCGCGCCAGGTCGTAGTACCAGTCGCTTGTATGGCGGCGATTGACGATCACCTCGCCCAGCGGCACCTGGTGAATTTCACGGCCCTGCATGCCCAACATCACGCCGCTCTGCCCCGCGCGCAGGGCCTCCAGGGCCCTCATCCCCAGCATGGAGGCCAGGCGGCGGTCAAAGGCCGAGGGACGTCCGCCGCGCTGCATGTGCCCCAGAATCGACAGGCGGATCTCAAAGCCCACGTGCGGATGCGTTTCCAGATAGTCGGCCAGCATGGTGGTCGACACGGATGCGCCTTCGGCGATCACGGCGATGGCGTGTGACTTGCCGCGGGTGTAGGAGTCGATCAGCGACTCAGCGATCTCCTCCATGGTGACCTCGCGCTCCGGCGTGACCACGATTTCGGCGCCGCCCAGAATGCTGCTCATCAGCGCCAGATAGCCGGTGTTGCGGCCCATGACCTCGACGAGGAAGGCGCGCTGGTGCGAGGTGGCGGTATCCCGAATGCGGTCCAGGGCCTCGATGATCGTGTTCAGCGCCGTGTCGACGCCGATGCTCATGTCCGTGCCCCAGATGTCGTTGTCGATGCTGCCCGGCACGCCGACGACCGGGAAGCCCAGCTCGTGCAGGGCCAGGGCGCCCGCCATGCTGCCATCGCCGCCGATGACCACCAGGCCTTCAATGCCGGCCTCGTTCAGGCGGCGCAGGGCCCGGCGCTGCCCGCGCAGGGTGCGAAACGCTTCCTCGCGCGCCGTTTGCAATACCGTGCCGCCGCGCTGCAGGATGCCGCTGACCTGCTGGCTGCCCAGCGGCTGAAAGTCGCCGCCGAGCAGGCCGCTGAATGCCTGGCGCACACCATGGACCTCAATGTCATGTTCCAGGGCCGCGCGCACCACCGCGCGGATGGCCGCGTTCATTCCCGGGGCATCCCCACCGCTGGTCAGCACCGCGACGCGCTTCATCCTGCCTGCATCCCTTCCAGTGTCTTGTTGGCAACCACGCGACCTTAATTCAGGAGCGCCGCAGCTAACCGGCCCTGTCAGCAGTCAGGGCTTTTGTGCCCCCGATGCCGCGCAGACTTTCCAGCATCTCATCGCAAATGCCGATGCCGGCGTTGAAGTCCAGTTGCACCTGCTGACCGCCCGATTCAAGGATGATGCAGAATTCATCCTCGCCCGGCCAGGAGGTGATGGTCCGTACCAGTCGCTCAAGTCGTCGTTGATCGCGCTCTTCGTCGCCGCTGCGCTCCAGACGCACCACCAGTCGTTGTGGCTGCGCGGGGTCCCGTTCATCCGCCTCCGGCGCCACCGGGGATTCCTCGACAGCCGGCCCCGGGTCGGACTTCGGCTCCGGCGCCACCTGTGTTCGGGATATCGCAGCCTCCGCAGGTGCAGGAGCTTCTTCCTGGGGTTGCCCGGAGCCCTCAAACGGTGGCGGCTGAAAGTCGTCTGCCGCAGCCGACCCCGACGGACCGGCGACAGCTTCCGGCGCCGGAAAGTCAGGGGCCGGAGGTGGCGCAAACTCATGCGGGGCCGGTGACGGACTGGCGACGCTTGCTGCGTCGTCGACCGGATCGACTTCCAGCAGGGTGAAGTTCTGCGATACCTCGTCGGCGATGACCTGCGGCTCACCGCGGCTGCTGTCCAGTTTGCCGCGAACGTGAAGCACGCGGCCCTCTTCAACCAGCGCCTGACATTGCTGCCAGGTGCGCGGGAAAATGGTCACGTCAATCGTGGCCGCTGAATCGCGCCAGTCCTCCAGTTGCGCAATGCACATGCGGTCGCCCCGTTTGGTCAGCAGGGTGCGCATGCCGACCACTTCGCCGGCGACCCTTACCGGACGGTCGTGCAGACCGAGTCCCTCAACCTTGAGTTCGCTGATGTCCCGCGTGTTGGCCTGCTGCAACTGGTCGCGGTAGCGGTCCGCCGGTCGCCCGCTGACGTAGATGCCCAGCAACTCCTTCTCCTGCTCCAGCAACTCGCGCTCGCTCAGGACGCTGTGCTCCGGCAGATTGCCCAGTATCTCCTGCGCCATGCCGGCCTGTTCGCCGAACATGTTCATCTGCCCGACTTCCTGGTCGCGCTGCCAGCGCGCGCTGAAACCCAGCAGGCGCTCGCTGGCGGCCAGCAGGCGGCCCCGCTCGCCGAAATCGCGCATGGCGCCCACCAGGGCCAGACTCTCCAGCGCGCGTTTGCCCATGCGGCGCAGGTCCACGCGCTTGCAGAAGTCCTCAATGTCCCTGAAGGCGCCGTCCCGCTCCCGGGCCTCAATGACCTGCTGCAGGGCGCCGGCGCCGGCCTTGCGGATGGCGGCCAGGCCGAAGCGGATACCGCGCCGGCCGCTTGCGTCGGGCTGGATGTCGAAATCGAGGCGGCTGTGATTGACGTCCGGCGGCAGCACCGGAATGCCGAGGCGCCGGCATTCTTCCATGTAGCTGGACACGCGACCGCCGTCGTCGCGGTGCACGCTGAGCAGCGCGCACATGTATTCCGCCGGGTAGTGACATTTCAGAAAGGCCGTCTGCAGGGTGATGACGGCGTAATCGGTGGCGTGCGCCTTGTTGAAGCCGTAGTTGGCGAAGAAGGCGATGTCGTCGAAGATCTTGCCGGCCACCGCCTCGTCGATGCCGTTGCCTGGCCCCCGCTCCAGGAATAGCTCGCGGTGTTTCACGAGGTCTTCCTCGCGCTTGTAGGAAACGGCCTTGCGCATGGTGTCGCTCTCCGCCAGCTCGTAGCCAAAGAGCTGCGAGGCGATCTCCATGATCTGTTCCTGATAGACGATGATGCCGCAGGTCTCCTCAAGGATGGGCTTCAGCAGTTCATGGTGATAGGTGATCTCCTCTTCGCCGCGCAGACGGCGGTTGTAGGTCGCGATGTAGTCCATCGGGCCGGGCCGGTACAGCGCGATGCCGGCCACGATGTTCTCGAAGCGTCGCGGCCGCATGTCGCGCAGCATCTGCTGCATGCCTTCGCTCTCCACCTGAAACATGCCGGCGGTCTCGCCCCGCCCCAGCATGGCGAAGGTCTCGTCCAGCATGGCCGTGGCCCGCCCGTCGCCCGCCACCATCTCGTGGCGACAGGGGATGTTCTCCATCGTGTAGCCGATGCCGTGATGCCGGCGAATCAGATCGCAGGCGCGCCGCATGATGGTCAGGGTGGAGAGACCCAGGAAGTCGATCTTGAGCAGACCGATCGATTCGCAGGTCTCCATCGTGAACTGCGTCACGGCGCGCACCGAGCCGCTGTCGCTGCCGCGCGTGGGCCGGTGCAGCGGAATGGTCTCCACCAGCGGCCGGTCGCCGATGATGATTCCGGCGGCGTGCGTCGAAACGTGCCGGCTGATGCCCTGCAAGGACTCCGCCGTGTCAAGGATGCGCTTCACGTCCTCGTCGCGGCCGGCCAGGTCCTTGAGCTCGGGCGTCGCTGCCACGTACTCTGGCAGGGGTTTGGGCCGCGGCTCCTGCGGGATGAGGCGGGCGACGTGATTGACCAGGTCCGGCGGCATCTGCAACGCCCGGCCGACGTCGCGCACCGCCGCCCGCGGGCCCAGCGTCCCGAAGGTGATGATGGCCGCGACCCGGTCCTCGCCGTACTTGCGCGCCGCATAGTTGATCATCTCGGCGCGACGGTCGTCCGGGTAGTCCAGGTCGATGTCCGGCATGCTGATGCGGCCGGGATTGAGAAAGCGCTCAAATATCAGGCCATCGCGGATCGGGTTGATTTCCGTGATGCCCAGGCACCAGGCCGCCAGGCTGCCGGCGCCGGAGCCGCGCACGTTCCACCAGATGTCCGCCTCGCGCGCGTATTCGCAGAGGTCCCAGACGATGAGGAAGTAGGTGTCGAAGCCCATGTCGTGGATCAGGGCCAGTTCATGGTTCAGCCGCGCCAGCAGGCCGGGGTCATCCAGCGCCCTGTCGCCCAGGCGCCAGCGCAGCCCCTTCTCGCACAAATGCCGCAACCAGCTCTGCGCGTCGTGGCCCGCCGGCACCGGAAAGGCCGGCAACTGGTAGCCCTTCATGCCCAGGTCCAGCTGGCACATCTCCGCGACCAGCAGGGTGTTCTTCAGCGCCTCGCCGTCGTTGACGTCGCCAAAGACCCGCCACATCTCATCCTGCGCGCGCAAATGGTAGCTGGGGTCGGACATGCGCAGCCGGTTTTGCTCCGCCTTTAGCGAGCTGGTCTGGATGCAGAGCAGGGTGTCGTGCGAGTCGTGGTCACCCTGCCTGACGTAGTGGACGTCGTTGGTGGCCAGCAGCGGCGCGCCGAGCCGGCCGCGATTCTCGATCAGCCACTTGTTGACTCGCTCCAGTTCGGGGATGGCATGCTGTTGCAGTTCCAGGAAGAAGTTTTCGCGCCCGAAGACGTCCTGATGCCAGCCGATGAGCTTGCGCGCCTCCGCCTCCCGCTCCTCCATGAGCAACGCCGGTATCTCTCCGGCCAGGCAGCCGGTGGTGGCGATCAGCCCCTCCGCATGCGCGGCGAGAAATTCATGATCGACGCGCGGATGGTAGTAAAAGCCCTGCAGTTGCGCGGCGGAGGCGATTTGCAGCAGGTTGCGATAGCCCCGTTCGTCGCGCGCCAGCAGCAGCAGATGGGCCGCCTTGCGGTCCAGCGTCGGATCGCGATCGCCCATGCCCCGCGGCGACACGTAGGCTTCCATGCCGATGACCGGGTGAATATCGCGCGCCATGCAGGCGCGGTAGAAATCGATCACGCCGAACATGGTGCCGTGATCGCTGATGCCCAGCGACTTCATGCCCAGTTCGGCGGCGCGCGCCACCAGATCGTCGATACGTCCCAGCCCGTCCAGCAGCGAGAACTGGCTGTGGACGTGCAGATGGACAAAGTCTCTGCCAGTCATGGAACTCCCGGGTGCCTGTTCGCGCGCGAGTATACCATGCGGCCCCGGGCGGCTTGACTCAGTGTCGCGCTTTCGGCAGAGTCGGCCAGTCGCATCCGATGAACTGCCCGCTCATGCCCGAATTGCCGGAAGTCGAAATGGTCGCCCGTGGCCTGCGCGAGCCTTTGCTGGGCCGCCGCGCCCTTGGCCTCTGGACCGACTGGCCCCGCATCATTCACAGCCCGCAACCGGAGGAGTTCGCCGCCCGCATCCACGGCCAGGTCTTCCGTTCCATCGACCGCCGCGGCAAGTTCCTGCTCTGCGCGCTGGAGAGCGAGACGCTCATCGTGCATCTGCGCATGACCGGGCGACTCTACGTGGCCGACGACGACGAACGGTTCACCGCGGACCGCTGGCTGCACTTCCGGCTGCAACTGGACGGCGGGCGGCAACTGCGCTTCTCGGACGCGCGCAAGTTCGGCCGCATCTGGCTGACGGCAGACCCGGCCACGGTCACCGGCGCGCTGGGGCCGGAGCCGCTTTCGCGCCGGTTCACGGCGCAGCGGCTGGCCGCAGGGCTGCGGGGCCGCAGCCGCGCCATCAAGCCGCTCCTGCTCGACCAGGGCTTCATCGCCGGCGTGGGCAACATTTACGCCGACGAGGCCCTCAACCGCGCCCGTATCCATCCCCTGCGCCCGGCCAACAGCCTGGGCGAGGGCGAGACTGCCGCCCTGCACCGCGCCCTGCGCGCCGCCCTGCGCGCGGGCATTGCGCACGAGGGCGCCAGCATCAACTGGTATCGCAAACCGGATGGTTCAAAAGGTGGGTCGCAGCGCCACTTCCGCGTCTATGGCCGCGCCGGCCAGCCCTGCCCGCGTTGCGGCGCGTCAGTGGTGAAGACCGTGGTGGCGCAGCGGGGCACGCACTACTGCCCCAGCTGTCAGCCGGCGCCCTGAACCGGAGCGAGAGGCACCGCGTCCACCCGCATACGTCCGGCTTCATCGCGTCGCAGCCGGCCCGCCGGACGCTGCGGATCGTGCGGGAAGAAGAGCAGCGCGTCGTTCTCCAGCGCCCAGGCCTGCCAGCGGCGCTTGGTCTCGAGCGTGACCAGCGGCTCCACGTCATAGGCGGTCATCCAGCCCAGGCGCTCGAAATGCACGGCGTAGGTCGCCAGGTCCGCCAGCTGGATGCCGGTCTTTCCCTCACTCTCCAGCAGCACGCTCATATGACCCGGCGTATGGCCCGGCGTGACCACAGTGCGCACGCCCGGCGCCAGGTCGCTGTCGCCATCCAGCAAGCGCAACTGGCCGCCGGCGCGCAGGGGCTCGAAGTTTTCCGCCACGTAGGTCGCCCGGGTGCGCTCGTTGGGCCGGCTCGCGTCCTCGTATTCGCGCCGCTGCACGACGTATTCTGCATTCGGGAAGACCGCAACAGGCTCCCCTTCGCCGTCAAGTTGCGTGTTGCCGGCGCAATGGTCCGCGTGCAAATGGGTGTTGATCACCAGCTCGATATCGCCCGGCGCCAGGCCCAGACTGGCGAGACCCGCGCACAAATCGCCATACGGCCGCGTCAGATGAATTTGACGCTGCGATTTCGGCGGCAGTTTGTGGCCGTAGCCGCAGTCCACCACGATGTTGCGGCCGGCCGTCTGCAGCAGCAGACAGTTGCTGGTCATCGGCACCAGCAGGTCCGCCGTGGGCGACATGTGGCGCGACCAGAGCGCGCGCGGCACCAGGCCGAAGGCGCCGCCGGGGTCGACCAGATAGTGGCTTTCCTGAATGAGATGGACCTTGATGGCGCCGACGCGCAACATCGCCAGGGGACTAACCGGCCCGGCTGCGGGCGCGTTGCACCTGGCGGTCCTGCTTCATGTGGCACTGCTTGTACTTGCGGCCGCTGCCGCACCAGCAAGGCGCGTTCCGCCCCAGTTTTTGTTTCGCGGTCTTGCGCACCGGCGCCGGCCGCGAGGCCGCGGCGCCGTTTTCGACGCCGGGCCGCCAGGCGCGGAAGTCGCGCCGTACCGGCTGCTGCTGCGCCGTCTGCACGCGGATGTTGAGCAAGTCATAGGAAGCGCGATCGCGAATCTGGTCCTGCATCACTTCCCACTTCGCAAACGCCTCGCGCTGATACTCCACCAGCGGGTCCCGCTGCGCGATGGCCATCAGTCCGATGCCCTCGCGCAACTCGTCGAGGTCGGTCAGATGCCGGCGCCAGAACTGGTCCATCGTGTTGAGCATCACCAGCCGCTCGGCGCGGGGCATCAACTCCGCGCCCAGTTCAGCGCTCTTGTGATCGTAGGCCTCCGCGCAGGCGGCCGTCAGGACCTCTTCAAGCGCTTCCGGCTCCAGTTCGCGCAGGCTGTCGGGCGTGATGTGCTCGGGAACCGGGAAGACGGTGAAGAGCTGGCGGTGCAGCGCTTCGGCATCGAAGTGCCCGGGCGCCGCGTCCTCGTCGACGAACTCGTCCAGCAGCGCCAGCACGGCATTCTCAAGGTTTTCGAGGTACACGTCGCGCAGCTTGTCGGCGCGCAACAGCTCCGCCCGCTGGGCGTAGATGCGTTCGCGCTGCTTGTTGACGACGTCGTCATACTCCAGCACGCGCTTGCGCACGTCGAAGTTGTGACCTTCCACGCGCACCTGCGCCTGGGCGATCGACTTGCTGATGATGCCGTGCTCGATGGGCTCGTCCTCGGGCATGTTGAAGCGCTGCATGAAGCCCTTGACGCGGTCGCCCTGGAAACGCTGCATCAGTTCGTCTTCCAGGCTGAGGTAGAAACGCGAGCGGCCCGGATCGCCCTGACGCCCTGACCGGCCGCGCAGCTGGTTGTCGATACGGCGCGCCTCGTGGCGTTCGGTGCCCACCACGTAGAGACCGCCGCTGGCCAGCACCTGTTCGCGCTCCGCCGCGCAGGTCGCTTCCGCCTCCTGCAGGGCGCTCTGCCATTGCCGCTCCGTCGCCGACGCGATCTCAACGCCCTTTTTCCGCAGGTTCTCGCGCGCGATGCCCTCCGGGTTGCCGCCCAGCAGGATGTCCACGCCGCGCCCGGCCATGTTGGTCGCGATGGTGACGGCGCCGGAACGCCCCGCCTGGGCGATGATGATGGCCTCGCGTTCATGCTTGCGCGCGTTGAGCACCTCGTGGCGCACGCCGGCTTTCGTCAACTGCCGGCTCAGGCGTTCCGAGGTCTCGATGGACACCGTGCCGACCAGAATCGGCTGACCCGCCGCCTGGCGCTGCTGAATGTCGCCGACCACCGCGTTGAACTTGGCCGCCTCGTTGACGTAGATGAGGTCTTCCTGGTCATCGCGGATCACCGGCAGATTGGTCGGGATGGAGACGACCTCGAGATGGTAGATCTTTTCGAATTCCTCGGCCTCGGTCAGCGCCGTGCCGGTCATGCCGGCCAGCTTGTCGTACATGCGGAAGAAGTTCTGGAAGGTGATCGTCGCCATCGTCATGTTTTCGCGGCGGATCTGCACGCCCTCGCGCGCCTCGATGGCCTGGTGCAGACCCTCCGCGAAGCGCCGGCCGTGCATCAGCCGCCCGGTGAATTCGTCCACGATGACGACCTGACCGCGCTCGACGATGTACTCCTTGTCCTTCTGGTACAGGGCATGCGCCCGCAGGGAATTGTCCAGGTAGGGGATCATTTCGGCGTTGTCGGGGTGGAACAGTTGCCCCACGCCGAGGCGCTTCTCCACCTTTTCGACGCCGGCTTCCGTCAGCCAGGCGACGCGGTCCTTGATGTCGACGATGTAGTCGCCGTCGGGCTGTTCGGCCTCGACGCTGTCGGCGCTGGAGGGCCGCAGGTTGCGCACGATCTGGGCGAAAGTGCGATAGTACTCCGAGGGCGGGTCCGCCGGCCCGGAGATGATGAGCGGCGTGCGCGCCTCGTCGATCAGGATGTTGTCGACCTCGTCGACGATGGCGAAGTTCAGGTCGCGCTGCACCATCTGGTCTTCCTGCATGACCATGTTGTCGCGCAGGTAATCGAAGCCGAACTCGTTGTTGGTGCCGTAGACGATATCGCAGGCGTAGGCCTCACGCCGCGTCACCGGTCGCAGGGACTGGAAGCGGTCGTCGTCGGAATGGAAGTCCGGGTCATGGCGGAAGGAACCGTCGTCCGGGCTGCCGGCGGCGTTCTGAATGACGCCGGCGCTGAGGCCCAGCAGATGGTAAATCGGCCCCATCTGCTGCAGGCCGACCTTGCTCAGATAGTCGTTGGGCGTGACCAGGTGCGCCCGGCTGCCCGCCAGGGCGTTGAGCACCAGCGGCAGCGTCGCCACCAGGGTCTTGCCCTCGCCGGTCTTCATCTCGGCGATGCGGCCCTGGTGCAGCACGATGCCGCCGATCAGCTGCACGTCGTAGTGACGCAGGCCAATCGTGCGCTGCGCGGCCTCGCGCACCAGCGCCCAGGTTTCCACCAGCGCCGCGTCAACGTCGCCGCCGTCCCGCAAACGCTGCCGCAGGGCGTCCGCCCGCGCGCGCAGACCGGCGTCGTCCAGCGCCTGCATCTCCGGCTCCAGCGCGTTGATGCGGTTGACGGCGTCCTGGTAGCGCGCCAGCGCCCGCTTTTCCGGGTCGCCCAGTACGGTCCTGACGACTCGTCTGAACATGGCCCCTCTTGTGACTGCCCGATACCCGTCAAGTATAGCACAGGGCGGCCTGACCCCGGCTGATGGTACAATTAATGTCTGTCGACCACGCACACTGGAGCAGCCATGCAATACACCAGACTGGGCCGCACCGGCCTCAAGGTCAGTCGCCTGTGCCTCGGCACCATGACCTTCGGCCTGACGGCCGACGAGGCGACCTCTCATCGCATCCTCGACGCCGCCCTCGACGCCGGCATCAATTTCCTCGATACCGCCGACATCTACTCACGCTGGGGGCCAGGCCACGTGGGCGGCGAATCCGAGACCGTCATCGGTTCCTGGCTGCGCGGACGCGTGCGGCGCGACGTCGTCATCGCCACCAAGGTGCAGGGCCCCATGTGGGATGGCCCCAATGGCGCCGGCCTCAGCCGCCTGCACATCCTGCAGGCCGTGGAGGACAGCCTGCGCCGTCTGGGCACGGACTACATCGACCTCTACCAGACCCACTGGCCCGACGAGGACACGCCGCTCGACGAGACGCTCGCCGCGCTCGACAGTCTGGTGCAGCGCGGGCTGGTGCGCTACGTCGGCTGCAGCAACTACCCCGCCTGGCTGCTGCTGAAGTCGCTCTGGGTCAGCGACGCAAACAATCTGGCCCGCTTCGACTGTCTGCAGCCGCATTACAGTCTGCTGCACCGCAGCGAATTCGAGCGCGAACTGGCCGCTGCCTGCCTCGATCAGGGCGTCGGCGTCATCCCCTACAGCCCGCTGGCCGCCGGCTTCCTGACCGGCAAGTTCACCCGCGCCAACAAGTCTCCCGACAGCACCCGCAGCGACGGCGGGCTGATCCGCCGCCTGCTGGCTGACGAGCGGGCCTTTCAGGCGCTGGACCTGCTGCGCGAGATCGCCGCCGCGCACGACGCGCATCCGGCGCAGATTGCGCTGGCATGGCAACTGGCGCAGCCAGTCATCACGGCCCCCATCATCGGCGCGCGCCGCGTGGACCAGCTGCTGGACGTCGTCGGCGCGACGGAGGTCACGCTGGCTGAAGAGGAGATCGCGCGCCTCAACGCGGCGACGGACGGCTTTTAGCTACGACCACTCCAGACCAGCCTGCTGCCACATGCGCTGCATGTGCTCAGCCACCAGTTGCGCGGCCTCGAAGGGGTCCTCAATGGCGTTGACGCGCGCGCTGAAGGGCTCGCAGGTGACCGGGCCGTCGTAGCCCATATTGTCCAGGCGTTGCATGAAGCCCGCCAGGTCGATGACGCCGGTCTCCGTCGGCAGGCGCCGGTCGCGGTCCATGTAGGTCTCCAGCGTCAGGCCCAGGGGCGCGTCGTTGACGTGCACCGCCACGACCTGCACCTCGCTGAGCGAGGCGAGATCGCTCACGCTACCGCCTGAAGTGTGCAGATGGTAGGCGTCCAGCAAGATACCGGCGTTCACTGTGCCGATGGCGTCGCAGAGGCGCAACATGCCCGGCATGTCATTGATGAAGGGGATGGTGTCGGGCGGCGAAAAGGTCTTCGGCCCGATGAACTCGAAGCCCACGCGAATCCCGAAGGGCAACAGCGTTTCGGCGATGCGGCCGTAGCGCTCCCGGTGCCACTCGAAATTCTCGTCGAAGGCTCGCGTCTCCGAATGCGGCCAGCACACGGTCGTGGTGCGCAGCGCGCCCAGTTCCCGCGCCACCTGCGCCAGCGCCGGTAGACGCTCGACATCCTCTTCCCAGTCATCGCCCTGCCAGTTGACCGGCAGGCCCCAGTTGCCCGGCCTGGCATTGTGCCGGGCGAAGAGATCGCGCAGCCAGTCGATGCCGTGCTCCCCGGCCAGTTGCGCCGCCTCGCTGATGTTGAAGTCCACGCCGCCGTAGCCGCAGCGCTGCGCCAGCGCCAGGGTCTGTTCCAGGCTGTGGTCACGGATGCCGATCGCGCCGGTGTTGAGACTGCTGAACATGGTCGCCCCTGTATGACTTGAATCGCCGTGCAAGTATAGCAAGGGCGCAAGCCCGCAGCATCCCTGTGGGATAGCGAGGGCGCAAGCCCGCAGCACCCCGCAAGGGGTAGCGCGGAATCCGAAACTTTCTGATAAATGCGGGACAGCAACGGCGGTTCAATCCAGCGAACCGCGCTGGCGACCGTATCTCTGGCTTCAGCCCTCTGCCCTGCGCCGACGTCGCGCCTGCAGGGCGCGCCGGATGAGGAAGGGTAGCGCTGAAAGCGCGGCGACCAGGGCCCAAAGCATCAGCAACAGGCGACTGTCCAGCTGGGAGAAATAATCGCCGGCCCAGACGAACAGGAAAGAGGGCACCGTGCCAAATATGGCCGAAACAAGCACGTACTGGCGCAGCGTCACCGGGCCTGCGAAGCCGGCTGCGTAGCTGATGAAGTCGTAAAAGCCGAAGAGCAGCAGCCGGGCATATATCAGCGCGCGCCAGCTGCCCAGTTGCTCGACGAAACTGTCGACCCGCCGGATGCCTTCGTCGCCGACCAGACGACGCACGGCCGGCCGGCCCAGGTGCCGCGCGATGAGGAAACTGACGGTGCCGCCAGCCACCTCGCCAATGACCGTGTAGACCGTGCCTGGAATGACGCCGAAGAGCGCTCCGGAAAAAAGCTGGATGGGCCCGCTGCTCAGCGGCGCGAAGACGTAGGTCAGGGCCTTTACCAGGATGTAGAACAGCGGCGCCAGCGGACCGGCGTCCTCAATGTGCCGGCGCATTTCATCAATGCCCATCTGCTCGAGAAAGAGGACCATCAGTCCGGTAATCAGCAAGACGGGTATGGCAGCCAGCAACAGACGGCGCGCCGGGATGTCGCGTTTGACCCCCTGCGGAACCTCGCTGGCGCGTTCGGCAGGAGACGCGTTCTGCGCCGGCTTCACGCTCACTCGTCGAAGAGTTCGCCCACGCTGCGGCCGGCGTGCGCGCGCAAAATGACCTCGCCCAGCAGCGGCGCCACCGACAGTATGGTCATGTTGGGCAGACGGCGCGCTTCCGGGATCGGCAGTGTATTGGTGCAGAAGATGTGTTTCAGTTCCAGTTGGGCGAGGCGCTCGAAACCTTCCGCCGGCATCAGCGGATGGGTGAAGGCGAAATAGACGTCGCGCGCGCCATGCTCCCGGATGGCGCTGACGGCCTGGCAGGCGCTGCCGGCGGTGAGCACCTCGTCATCCACCAGCAACACGTTGCGGCCGCGCACGTCGCCGATGATGGACAGCACGTCCGGGTTCTCCTCGTTGTCGACGCGCCGCTTTTCGACGATGGCGTGCAGCGTGCCCAGGCGTTCGGCCCAGTTGCGCCCCTTCTTGGAGAAGCCGAGGTCCGCCGAAACGACCACCAGATTGGGAATGGCCAGTTCGTAAACATAGTCACTGAGCAGATAGAAGGCGGTCAACGCGTCGCCAGGGATATTGAAGAAGCCCTGCAACTGGCCGGCGTGCAGGTCGATGGTCATGTAGCGGTCCGCGCCGGCGGCCTCGATGAGGTTGGCGACCAGGCGCGCCGCAATGCCGACGCGGGGCTGGTCCTTCTTGTCCGAGCGGCTGTAGGAGAGGTAAGGCACGACGACGTTGATGCGCATGGCCGAGTCGCGCTTGAGCGTATCGATCATCAGCAGCAGTTCCATCAGGTTGTCATGCACCGGTGAGGCCATGGTCTGCACCAGGTAGACGTCGCGGCCGCGTACGCTCTCGTTCAGCTGGATGAGAATGTTCTCGTTGGAAAACACCGTGCGCGTGTATTCGCCGCTGCGCACGTTCATGTAATCAGCGATCTCACGCCCCAGCTCCTGTGAGGCCGAGCCACAGAAGAGCGACAGGGCGCCGGTCAGGTTGTAGCTGGCCGGCCGGGGCGCGTGCGGGCCGGATTCACGCAGATAGCGGGTGCCAGGGACTTTTTCAACCTTGCGAATCACAGACATGCTCTCCTGCTGCTTGCCGCGTCGGGCAGTATATCAGGCCGGGTGGGTGAAATGAACACGCCCGCTGTTGCCAGCGGGCGCGCGTCGTTTCACGGTACACAGGGGGCTCAGGCCAGTTGCCCGGCCAGGCCGAGTTCGTCAATCAGACGTTCCCTGGGCTTGAAGCCGGTCACCCTGCTGACGACTTCGCCATTGTTGAAGAGTATCAGGGTCGGAATGCCCATCACACCGTACTTGATGATGATGTCGGGGTTGGCGTCCGCGTCCAGCTTGCCCACCTTCAGGCGGCCGTCAAAGTCATCCGCCAGTTGCTCCACGATGGGCGCGATCATCTTGCAGGGGCCGCACCATTCCGCCCAGAAATCGATCAGCACCGGCGTCTCCGCCTCCAGCACCTCGCTGGTGAAGTTGTCCGTTGTGGCATCAAAGGTCTTTCCACCCATTGCCGCTTCCTCTCTGTCCCAACTTTACAGGTCGATAACTGAATGGTAGCATGATTTCACCCTCACTGACAAGCATCCGCCAGACCGGTTTGGGTGCCGCTACCATGAATACAGACGACATTGCGCTGCACCCCCTTACCCGCCGCCAGGAAGAAATCCTGTCGCTCATCGTCGAAAGCTACACGGCCAGCCCCGAGCCGGTCAGTTCGCGTTATCTGCAGGACGTCTGCGAACTGGGCGTCAGTTCCGCCACCATCCGCAACGAGATGGCGGTGCTGGAAGAAAGGGGATTGATCCGCGCGCCGCACACCTCCGCCGGTCGCGTCCCCACCGAGAACGGCTTTCGCTACTTCGTGCGGCGCCTGATGAAGCGGGGCGCCCTGACGCCCGTCGAGGAGACCCGCATCACCGAAAGCATGCGCACGCCGCCGGCGGCCACCGAGCAGTGGATGCGGCTGGCGGCCACCCTGCTGGCGCGCACGGCCCAGTCCGCCGCGCTGGTGACGGCGCCCATCTCGGAAGCCAGCCGCTTCAAGCATCTCGAGCTCATCTCCATCCAGGGGCGCCTGGTGCTCATGGTGCTGGTGCTGCACAGCGGCAACGTCCACCAGCAAATGCTGAACCTGGTCGAGTCGCCGGGTCAGGCCGCCCTGGCGGAGGCGGCGCAGCGCCTCAACGCCGTTTGCCTCGACCAGGGGGCCAACGAAGTGCGCATGAAGAGCGCGCAACTGGGGCTCTTTGAGCGCGAGATCGCGGAACTGGCCGCGGACGTGATGGAGCGCGCCGATACCAACCAGGTGCGCGTCATTTACCGCGACGGCCTCAGCGGCATTCTCAGCACCTTTCAGGTCAGCGAGGGCGCGGAGCAGGCCGTGCGCGTCTTTGAGGAGCGCGCGGTGCTCAACCTGCTGCTGGAGGAGGTGCTGGCGCGCAACGAGGTGCAGGTCTTCATCGCCGGCGACGGCCGCTGGGAAGAACTCAACCACCTCTCGATGGTGCTCAGCCGTTACGGCATCCCTGGCCAGGTGAGCGGCGCCCTCGGCGTGGTCGGCCCGACCCACATCAACTACGGGCGCGCGGTCAGCGCCGTCCGGCATTTGTCCAACGTCATGACGGACGTGCTGGCCGGGCTGCTGGAGGCCAACGGCGGCAGCACGGAAAACGCGGCGGGCGCCGGCGACAACTGATTCTTGTGTCGATCCTCTCACTTTTTTACATATTTCTATGACGGGCCGGCCATACTTTTCAGTATATTGTCCGGGTTGGATATCTGGAGTGAGGCAGCCACCGTGAGCCAGGAGCAGCCGCGCGACGAAGACGCCGCGCCGGCCACCCGCGGGCCCGAAGGAGCCGCAGCAGCAGACGACGCTGCGCTTGCCGGGCAGGAGACGCCCGCGGCGCCGGCGGCCGAAGAGCCGCTGACCGCGCTGCAGGCCGAACTGGAGGCCGAACGCAAACGCGCGGCCGCCGGCACACTCGCCCTGCAACGCGAGCGGGCCGACTTCATCAACTATCGCAAACGCGCCGAGCGCATTCAATTGACCTCGCGCTCCGATGCGAAGGTCGACACCCTGAAGTCGCTGCTGCCGGTTCTCGATGACTTCGAACGCGCTACAGATAATCTGCCCGCTGTCCCGGATGACAGTGAAGAGCTGCGGGCATGGCTGGAAGGCGTCCAGGCCATCCGGCGCAAGCTGCTCAAGACCCTGGCCGACGCCGGTGTCCAGCCGCTTGATCCGGTGGGCGAACCCTTCGACCCCAAGCTGCACGAAGCCTTGCTCCGGGACAGTGACACGGACATGGAAAGCGGACTCGTCACCGCGACCCTGCAGAAGGGCTACGTATGCGGCGACCGGGTGTTGCGCCCGGCGCAGGTACGGGTCGCTGAGTGACGACAGCAGACAAGGAGGCGTACATGGGTCGCATTATCGGAATTGACCTCGGCACGACCAACTCGGTCGTGGCCGTGATGGAAGGTGGCAAGCCCACCGTGATCCCCTCGGCTGAAGGCGGCGAACTGGTGCCCTCGGTCGTGGCCGTCAACACCAGGACCGACGAACGTCTCGTCGGCAAGGTGGCGCGCAACCAGGCCGTCATCAACCCCGACAACACCGTCTTCTCGGTCAAGCGCTTTATGGGGCGCAAGTTCAGCGACCGCGAGGTGCAGTCCGCCCTCGGTCGCGTACCCTACAAGGTCAGCGCCGCCGCCAACGGTGACGTGCGCGTGCACATGGGCGGGCGCGAATACAGCCCGCCGGAGATCTCGGCCATGGTGCTGCAGAAGCTCAAGGCCGATGCCGAGGCCTGGCTGGGTGGCGCGGTCGACCAGGCCGTCATCACGGTCCCGGCCTACTTCAACGACAGCCAGCGCAACGCCACCAAGGATGCCGGCCGCATCGCCGGGCTGGAGGTGTTGCGCATCATCAACGAGCCGACGGCCTCAAGCCTGGCCTACGGTATCGACGCCGACAAAAACGAGACGATCGCCGTCTATGATCTGGGTGGCGGCACCTTCGATATCTCGATCCTTGAGGTCGCCGACGGCGTCTTCGAGGTCAAGAGCACCAACGGCGACACCTACCTCGGCGGCGATGACTTCGACGAGGCCATCATCGACTGGATCGCCGGCGAGTTCGAGCGCGAGAACGGCATTGACCTGCGCGTGGACCGTCAGGCCCTGCAGCGCCTGAAAGAGGCCGCCGAAAAGGCCAAGATCGAGCTTTCCAGCGCCGTCAACACCGAAATCAACCTGCCCTTCATCACCGCTGACGCCAGTGGCCCGCGGCATTTGAATCTGGACCTGTCGCGCGCCCGGCTGGAGGAGTTGGTCAACAATCTGATCGAACGCTCCATCGCGCCCTGCCAGCAGGCCCTGAAGGATGCCGACCTGAGTGTGCGCGACATTGACGCCATCATTCTGGTGGGCGGCATGACGCGCATGCCCGCCGTGCAGGAGGCGGTGCGCAAGTTCTTTGGCAAGGAGCCCGGCCGCGGCGTTAACCCCGACGAGGTGGTGGCGATGGGCGCCGCCATCCAGGCGGGTGTGCTCGGCGGCGACGTCAAGGACATCCTCCTGCTGGACGTGACGCCCCTGTCGCTCAGCGTGGAGACCCTGGGCGGGGTGGCGACCAACATGATCGAGCGCAACACGACCATCCCGACGCGCAAGAGCCAGATCTACTCGACGGCCGCCAACAACCAGACCCAGGTCGAAATCCACGTCGTGCAGGGCGAGCGCCCGATGGCGCTCGACAACAAGTCGCTGGGCAAGTTCATCCTGGACGGCATCCCGCCGGCGCCGCGCGGCATGCCGCAGATCGAGGTGACCTTCAACATCGACGCCAATGGCATCCTTGAGGTCACCGCCCAGGACAAGGCCAGCGGCCGCGAACAGCAAATCACCATCACCGCCGGCAGCGGCCTCAGCGAGGACGAAATCGAGCGCATGGTCGAGGAAGCCCGGCAGCACGCAGACGAGGACGCCCGGCGCAGGGAGACGGCGGAGTTGCGCAACACCGCCGACAACACCATCTTCACCGCCGAAAAGCTGCTGGAAGACTTCGACGAGCAGTTGCCTGAGGACACGAAGAAGCAGACGCGTGAGAAAATCGACGCCCTGCGCCAGGCGATGGAGGGTGACGACAACGACAATCTGCGCGCGCTCACCGATGACCTCGCGCAGTTCATCCAGGCCCTTGGCGCCCGGATGCATCAGCAACAGGGCAGCGCGGAGCCCGATCCTGCCGCACAGGGCAAAACCAGTCGCGATGACGAAGACGTGGTGGACGCCGAGTTCACCGAAGCCTGACCGCAAAGCGCGCCCGGGGCGGGTTGAGCGATCCGCTCCGGGCGCCGGACCCCAGGGTAGACCATGCCTCGCGACTACTACGAAGTGCTCGGCATCAGGCGCAGCGCGGACCAGGCTGAAATCAAGCGTGCCTTCCGGCGTCTGGCCCGTGAGTACCATCCCGACGTCAGTTCCCACGGCGACGCCGAAGAACGCTTCCAGGAAATCAACACCGCCTACGAAGTCCTTTCGGACGAGCAGCAGCGCGCCCGCTACGATCGCTACGGCCATGCCGGCGTGCAGAACAACGGCGCCGGTGGGCCGGGCTTTGGCGGTTTTGGCGCCCAGGGCTTCGCCGGTTTTGACGAAATCTTCGAGGAATTCTTCACCGGCTTTGGTGGCGCCCGCGCGTCGGGCCGCCGCGGCCCCCGCCCCGGCGCCGACCGCAAGGTGGCCGTTACCGTCAGCTTTGAAGAATCAATTTTTGGCGTCAGCAAGGATATTGAAATTGATCGCCTGACCGCTTGCGGCAATTGCTCCGGCAGCGGCGCCGAACCCGGCTCCCGGCCGATGCAGTGTCCGGATTGCCGCGGTCAGGGCAAGCAACGCCGGGTACAGCAGACTTTCCTGGGTTCGATGGTGACCGAGACCGTATGCACGCGCTGCCGCGGCCAGGGTCAGGTCATCAGTTCGCCCTGCAGCGCCTGTCGCGGCGCCGGGCGCACGCAGCAGCGCGCCACCATCAACGTCGACATCCCGGCCGGCGTGCGCGAGGGCCTGCAGGTCCAGGTCCACGGCGAGGGCGACGCCGGCGACCCCGGCGCGCCCGCCGGCAACCTCTTCGTCGCCATCCGGGTCGAACCCCATCCCTGGTTCAAGCGCCGCAAGGACGACATCATTCTGGATATCGACATCAACGTGGCCCAGGCGGCTCTCGGCGACGCCGTGCGCGTGCCAACCGTGGATGGCGAGGTCGAACTGTCCATCCCGGCCGGCACACAGACCGGCAAGGCCTTCCGCCTGCGCGGCAGGGGCGTCCCCCGTCTGCGCAGTGATGGCAGCACCAGCGGGCGCGGTGACCAGCTGGTCTACGTCCAGGTCGCCATCCCCGACCGCCTTAGCGACGAGCAACGTCAACTCTTCGAACAGCTGGGGCACACCCTCGGCAGCGACATCACCCCCCAGGAACACGGTCGCGGCTTCTTCGACCGGGTGGCGGACTTCTTCGCAGGCGACCAGGGCTAGCAGTGCGCTGGCTCGAACTGTCGCTTTGCGTGGCCGGTGAAGCTGCCGAGGCCGTCGCGGGCCTGCTGGGACGTTACGGCCACCAGGGCGTCGTCATCGAACAAAACGGCATTCCGCCGGACGCCTGGGATGACGGCGCGGCGGAGCCGCCGCAAAGCCTGACCCTGCGCGCCTGGTTTCCAGTTGACGGCCCGGACCTGGCCCTGCGCGACGAGGTCGAAAGGGCGCTGGGACACATGAGCCTGCTGCTGCCCCTGCCCCGGCCCGCATGGAAAATCGTGGATGATCAGGACTGGGCCAACGCCTGGAAAGCCCATTACCGTCCCCTGCGGATCGGGCGCCGCCTGCTGGTACGTCCGGCATGGATTGACGCGCAGCCGGCGTCAGACACGCTGGAGATCGTGCTCGATCCCGGCATGGCCTTCGGCACCGGCACCCACCCCAGCACGCAACTTTGCCTGCAGGCCATGGAACGTCATCTGCGCCCTGGCGACGAGGTGCTGGACCTGGGCTGCGGTTCCGGCATCCTGGCCATCGCCGCCGCCAGACTCGGCGCGGCCAGGGTGCTGGCGCTGGACAACGACCCGGTGGCCGTGACGGCTGCCCGCAACAATCTCGCCCTCAATCCCTCCGTCGGCGGGGTCTGCGTGCAGGAAGGCAGCCTTGCAACCCTGCATGGCAGTGAACACTGCTTCGATCTCATCGTGGTGAATATCCTCGCACGCGTGATTGTCGACTTCTGCGACAGCGGCCTGGCAGAGCTCCTGCGGCCGGGTGGCTGCGGCATCTTCAGCGGCATCATTGGCGACCAGGTTGGCGCGGTGGAAGCGGCGCTGCGCCGTTGCGGGCTCGTTCCCGCCGGGCGACTGCAACAGGACGACTGGGTCGCGCTGGTGGCGCGGCGCAGCCCGCCTGGCTGAAGGCCGGCGCGCATGATCAGCGACGGACGCGGCGCCGGCGTGCAGCGCATGTTTGACCGCATCGCGCGTCGCTATCGCCTGATGAACACCCTGATGACAGCCGGTCAGGACCGTCGCTGGCGCCGACAGGTGGTGAACGGGGCCGCCCTGCCCCGCGGAGGGCGCCTGCTGGACCTGGCCACCGGCACCGGCGACATCGCCCAGGAAGCCCTGCGCCGGCGTCCTGACCTGCAGGTCATCGGGGCCGACTTTTCAACGGGCATGATGCGGGTGGGCCGGCAACTGCCGCGGGGCAGGGACATGCACTGGGTGGCCGCGGACGCGCTGCAACTGCCCTTCCCCGACGCCAGCGTGGATGCCGTCACGTCCGGCTATCTGGTACGCAACGTCGCCGATATTGCGCGGACCCTGGCTGAGCAATTGCGGGTGCTGCGTCCAGGCGGGCGGCTGATCATCCTGGAAAGCTCGCCGCCGCCGCCGTCGCTGTTGCTGCCCTTCATCCAGCTGCACCTGCGCCTGGTCATTCCCCTGCTGGGCCGTCTGGTCGCCGGCCCCGCCGGCGCCGACGCCTATCGTTACCTGCCGCGCACGACCCAGACCTTTCACAGCCCGCAGGAACTGGCGCGGCTGATGCGCGCCGCCGGACTGCGTGACGTCTCCTGGCGCCGCTTCATGTTCGGCACCATGGCCATCCACGAGGGCGTCAAGCCCCCCGCCTGATCAGTTGCAGCCAGAATGTTCAGCTGCTGCGTCGGTTATCGCGGAAACGGTAGGTGATGCGACCGCGGGTGGGGTCATACATGCTCATCTCCACCCGGACGCGATCACTTAGCAAAATTCGGATGTAGTTTCGGCGCATCCGCCCCGACAGATAGGAGAGGATGCGGTGTCCGTTATCCAGTTCCACCATAAACTGGGTGTTGGGCAAGGCTTCGACGACAACGCCCTCCACCTCAATCTTGTCTTCCTGCTTGTTGCTCGGGTTCTTTTTCGCCATGTCCCTCCCGCGGGCTGTCCCCTGTCTGCGGGCCTGCCTGCCAAATGCCGGCGAGCGCCCTCTTACCTGGCGATGGTCTGCTTGCGCTGACGGCGCCGCGCGCGGCGGATCGCCTTCTTCTTCTCGATACGCCGCAGTTCGCTACGCGAAATATGCCAGCGTTTGCGGCGTACGGTGCTCAGAATACCGGCATTGGTCACGCGCTTGCGAAAGCGGCGCAACAAGGATTCCTGGGATTCCCCGGGTTTCAGTCGAACGGTTGCCACAGACCTGTTTCCCTCCCTTCGCTTCCCGCCTGATACGAATTCAGACGCTGACTTCGGCGACGGCGTGTTGCCCGGGCTCCGTCACCGGGTCCGCTTCATTTTCCCCTGCCTCGGCCTCGGCCGCCAGGCGCGCGGCTTCGGCTTCGGCAGCCAGGCGCCGTTGCTCCTGCCAGGCCCCAAGTTCCGCCGGCATGACGGCTTTCAGGCTTAGCCCCAGGCGCTGTCGTTCCGGTTCGATGTTGACCACGCGCATCAGCAGTTCCTGGCCCTCGTGCACCACCAGCGAGGGATGTTCGGGCTGCGGCTCGCCCATCTGGCTGACGTGCAGCAGGGCCTCAATCCCCGGCTCCATGCGAATGAAGGCGCCGAAATCAGTCAGACGCGATACCTTGCCCTCAACCAGCTGGCCCACGTGATAATACTCGGTGATGCGCTCCCAGGGGTTTTGTTGCAGCCGCTTCAGGCTCAGGCCGATGCGCCGGCCCTTTTCGTCCAGACGCAGAATGAAGACCTTTACCTGCTGGCCAACCTGCAGAATTTCGCCCGGGTGACGGACGCGGTGCCAGGCCAACTCGGAAATATGCACCAGGCCGTCCGCGCCGCCCAGGTCGACAAAGGCGCCGAAATCGCGCAGGCCGCTGACGACGCCACTGTGCACCTCGCCCTCACGCAGACTGGAGAGCAGATTCCCCTTCTGCGCCTCCCGCTGTTCACGGCGCGCGTCCCGCTGGCTGAAGACCAGCCGGCGCCGCTTCCAGTCCACCTCAAGCACCTTGACCGGAATCGTCTTGCCGATCATCGAACGCAACTGGTCGCGACGTTCTTCCTCGCTCAGCCCGCGCGCCAGGCCGACGGTGTGGCTGGCCGGGATGAAGCCGCGCAGATTGCCAAAGGGCATGATCAGACCGCCGCGGTTGGCCTCGGCCACCTGCCCCATGTATATCTCGTCATCCTGCTTCAACTGTTCCGCCCGCCGCCAGTCTTCAGACTGGCGCGCCTGTGAGGCGGAAAGCAGCAAATTGCCGCTTTCATCTTCCGGGCGCAGCACCATCACGTCCAGCGCTTCGCCGACCTGACAGTCCAGTCCGCCGTCGATGCGGTCCAGATCACGCCGCTCCACCACGCCGTCGCGTCCCAGACCCACGTCGACGATCATGCCCAGGTTGTCTATTGCCAGTATGGTGCCCTGAAGGATATCGCCCCGCTGCGGTTCTTCCCGCGCGAAAGATTCCTCCAGCAAGGCGGCGAAATCCGTTTCTGCTGCTCCTGCGTTTACCTGCTCGCTAACCTGCATATACCTCGTACAATCCCCCAATCGTCGCTTCCGGCTGACGTCCTGATGCACAAAACGCGGCCTGCCGGGGGCCGCGCACGCGCTGGTCCTCCCGCGGAGCGATCGGGTAACCTGTCCCGGTCCCACGCGCCCCGCCTGACCGCGGCGCAGTATAACGATGCCTCTGCCGGCTGTCAATCCGGCGCAACAACCGGCTGACGAAGCTGCCCGGTTAATTCCCGCCGGCGCCGCTCGCATCCGGGCCGGCCGCCCCGGCAGCGTCAGACGCGCCTTCCCTGCTCTCCAGTTCCGTGCCCCAACGCTGGGTGAAACCCACCCGCCGCTTTTCCGGTTCCAGATGGCTGATGCGCAGGCTGAGACGGTCGCCCTTCTTGATGTAGGAATGGGGTTCGCTCAGGGTGCCGTCTCCCATTTCGCTCAGGTGCAGCAGACCTTCAAGACCGTCATTCAGGGCGACGAAAGCGCCAAAGTCGACGACGTTGGTCACCATGCCATCGACCAGCTGGCCCTCGTGGTAGCGCTCGGTGGCATCGTCCCAGGGGTCGCTCAACAGACGCTTGCGGCTGAGCGCGATGCGATTGCGTTCATGGTCCAGGCTCAGCACGTAGACTTCGATTTGCTGGCCGATGCGCAGGACGTCGCGCGGATGATCCACACGGTGCCAGGCCAGCTCGCTCACGTGAATGAGTCCATCGGCGCCGCCCAGATTGACGAAGGCGCCGAAATCGCGCAATCCGGTAACCTGACCCGGTACGCGATCGCCTTCCTTCAGTTCCGCCAGCAGACGCGCCTTTTGCCGCGCGCGCCATTCGCGCTGGGCTTCGCGCTCACTGAAGATCAGGCGGCGGCGGTCCTGGTCGACCTCAATAACCTTGACGCCCAGTTGCTTGTCGCGCAGGCCCTCCCAGGCCTCGCGCCGGTCGCCGGAATAGCTCACGGACACCAGGTGCGAACTGGGAACGAAGCCCTCAAGGCGATTCCAGCGCACCAGGATGCCGCCACGATTGTGACCGATGACGGTCACGTCGACGGCCGTCTCGTCTTTCAACAGTTCCCGCGCCTTCTCCCAGTCATACTGTTGCAGGCCCATGTTGATGGAAACGATCAGGTTTTCGTCCTGATCGCGCGGATTCATCACGTAGACCGGGACCTCCTGGCCGACCTGCAGGCTGGCGTGAAAGTCCGGGTCGAGGCGCTCGATATCCTGATGCGGCACGATTCCGTCCCGCTTGGTCCCCATGTCGACGATTATTTCACGGTCGTCGATCTCGAGGATGATCGCGTTGCGTATTTCGCCCCGGCGCGGCGGCGCGTAGGACAGTGAGGCTTCCAGCAATTCCTGGAATTCAGCGCCGTAATCCGTCCCGTCCACGGTTGACTCAGTCGAGTTCATTGAAATCTGTCATCCTGATCGTCAGTCACACTGCCTTGCGACGGCGGCATCACCCGCAGCCGCGGTCTTTAGTATACCCGAAAGCCCGGCGGCAATGCTCAAATCTCCGGTTCGGCCATACCAATACCGCGCAAACCGCGGTCCAGCTCCCAGGGATAGACCACCCAGGCGTCAGTGATTGCCCCGTAAAAATCCGGCTCCGCCCTGCTAAACAGCGAACGCTGCGGATTGTAATGCAACACGCAGGTCCAGGGGTTGGCGCCGGCGCTCTCGGCGCGGCCGCGCACGGTCGCGCTGGTGCGGCCGCTGCCCCACACGTCGTCCACGATCAGCGTGCGCCGGCCGTCGAGCAGATTGTTGCCGGGGAACTGCAGGAAACGGGGCCAGGCCATCAGCCCGGCCGTTTCCGTCGCCGGGAAATCGACCGCCGCCGTCAGTACGTGGCGGATGTTAAGGCTTTCCGAGAGCAGGCCGCCGGGGATCAGCCCGCCGCGCGTCACCATCAGCATCGCGTCAAAGGTGCCGACGGAACGAATCTGGGGGATCAGGGTGTCGATGAGCCGGTCCACGTCCTCCCAGGATACCAGTTCCTTGCGCAGGTCTCCGTTCACGCGCCGCCCCGCTCCCCCTGAATGCCCGTCACAGCCGCTGCGCGATGGCCTTCGCCTGCGTGAACAGCAACAGATAGTCCGGGCCGCCGGCCTTGCTGTCCGTGCCGCTCATGTTGAAGCCGCCGAAGGGTTGCACGCCCACCATCGCGCCCGTGCACTTGCGGTTCAGGTACAGGTTGCCGACGTGGAACTCGTTGCGCACCCGCGTCAGGCGGCGCGAGTCCTCGCTGTAGACCGCGCCGGTCAGGCCGTATTCCGTGCTGTTGGCGATGCGCAGGGCGTCGTCGAAATCGCGCGCCCGCACCAGCGCCACCACCGGGCCGAATATCTCTTCCTGCGCGATGCGCGCCGTCTCGGGCACGTTGCCGATCACGGTCGGTTCGATGAACCAGCCGCCGCTCTCGTTTTCCATGGGCTTGCCGCCCAGCAGCACCTCGCCCTCGCCGGCGCCGATTTCCAGGTAGCTCCGGACCTTGTCGTACTGGTTCGTGTCGATGACCGGCCCGACCATAACGTCCGGCCCCTCGTCCGGCGCGCCGACGCTCAGCGCCCTGGCCCGCTCCAGAATCTTCGGCACCAGTTCATCGTATACCTCGTCGACGATGATCACGCGCGAGCCCGCCGAACACTTCTGGCCCTGGTAACCGAAGCCGCTGGTAACGATGCCTTCCGCCGCCTGGTCCAGCCGCGCCGTCTCGTCGACCAGCACCGCGTCCTTGCCGCCCATTTCAAGGATGGAACGCTTGAGCCATGACTGGCCCGGCAGCACCCTGCCGGCCTTCTCGTAGATTTCGACGCCCACGTCGCGCGAGCCGGTGAAGCAAATGAATCGCGTGCGCGGGTGTTCCACCATGCGCGCGCCGACGATTTCGCCCGGCCCCGTCACAAAGTTCACCACGCCCGGCGGCAGGCCGCACTCCAGGAAATACGCCGCCACCTTCCAGCCCAGCAGCGGGCTCTGCTCGGCCGGCTTGTAGACGGCCGTGTTGCCCGCCACCAGCGTGGCCGACAGCAGTCCGCTGCCGATTGCCAGCGGGAAATTCCAGGGCGGAATGACCGCGCCCACGCCCAGCGGAATGTAACGCAGGGTCTGCTGCTCACCGGGCCATTCCGTCAGCTTCTCGCTGGAATCGGAAATCTCAATCATCTGGCGGGCGTAATACTCCAGGAAATCGATGGCTTCGGAGGTTTCGCCGTCGGCCTCGGCCCAGGCCTTGCCGATTTCCAGCGACATCAGGGCGTTTAACTCATGGCGCCGCTCGCGCATCAGGGCCGCCACCCGCAGCAGCAGACGGGCGCGCTCCTCGACCGGGGTGTTGCGCCAGCCCTCAAAGGCCTCCTCCGCCGCAGCGACGGCCAGGTCCACGTGTTCCGCGCGGCCATCGGCGAAGTGCGCCAGCACCTCGTCCGGGCGCGCCGGACACACCGAGGGAAAGGTCTCGTCAAGATAGATTTTCTCACCGCCGATGATCAGGGGCAGGGTCTGACCCACCTCTGCCCGCACTTTCTCCAGCGCGGCGCGGAAACACGCCACGTCCTGCGGGTCGCTGTAGTCCTTGACAGGTTCGTTACGAAACTCGGTAAGCATGACCACTCCTCACCATGACACCACACTTCCACACTGCCGCCATTTTACCATGCAAGGGCTGTAATTGTCGCCGTTCAGGACAGCGGCGAATTTGGTGGATTTCAGAAATTGTTTTAATGCCGGGGCGGGCGATTTGGTAAATCGCCCCTACGGCGCATGATGTAGGGGTAGCGAGGGCGTAAGCCCGAAGCATCCCGTAGGGGCGACATATTATGTCGCCCGCGGGCACACCGTAATGTAATGTCGCCCGCGGGCACGCCATGTCGCCGGGAGTGGCGAGTTCGGATGTAGGGGTAGCGAGGGCGCAAGCCCGAAGCATCCCTGGAAAGGGGTAGCGAGGGCGCAAGCCCGAAGCATCCCTGGAAAGGGGTAGCGAGGGCGTAAGCCCGAAGCATCCCGTAGGGGC
>DAOUJM010000013.1:0-282822 GCA_034422695.1 Anaerolineae bacterium | reverse complement strand
TGGCGACGGGGTGGGAGAGTACGCCGCTGCCAACCCTGGCGCGCTGTGAGCGGAGAAGGGGACCTGCCCTGCGGGGCAGGTTTTTGTTTCCGCCTGGCCCGTGCTAGACTCGCGGAATGTACCTGCTGATCCACAAAAGACGGTTCAACACCATCCTCACAAAGTGAAAAAATTTATCGTGCCGGCGCTGTTGCTGGCGTTCTGGCTGCGTATAGACGCTGTTGGCGACTGGTCCCTGCGCTGGGACGAGTCGTTTTCCGTGTGGTTCGCCCAAATGGGCCTTGCTGAAGGCACCATCAAGACTGCGGAGGACATTCACCCCCCGCTCTACTTCTGGATACTTCACGTATGGGTGCGTCTGGCCGGCATCAGTGAGTTTGCCATCCGCGCCCTGTCGGTTTTCCTGGGACTGATGACTGTCGCGGCCGTCTGGTCATTGACCCTGCGATTGAGCCGGCGCGGACTTGCCGCGGCGCTCGCCGTATTGCTCATCACGTTGTCCCCCTTTCACATCCCCTGGTCGCAGGACGCGCGCATGTACCCCCTTGTGACGCTGTTCTCGGCCCTGCTGATTTACGCTTACTGCAGGGGATGGACGCGACTGCAGATATTCAGTGGCATCGGGGCGTCGCTAAGCCATCCCTATTGGCGTATTCGTCATCGCCATCCTCTTGCTGCACCGGGTCATTCACTGGCGTGAGTTTCGCCGCGGTCGCCGACAATGGATCATGGCAAATGTGGTCACTGGCGCGGTGCTACTGCTTTGGGCCGCATTCACCATCGGCACGATCAGAAGGGACCCGGGGCCCGCCACCTTTGACCCGCTGTTTGCCTGGCAACTCATGGCAACGCTGTTCGCCGTGGGTGTTTCCATCAACATCGACGACTGGATCCTGCCGGTATTGCTCATCAGCGCGGTCTTCACCCTCGGACTGGCGCTGAACTGGCGTGACAATCGCCGCGCCACCTCCCTGATTGTCCTCGGCACCGTGTTGCATCCCCTGTTCATCACCTCCCTGGGCCTGCCCTTTGTTCCCTTCTACATCAGCGACCTGCAGGAACGACACTTCATCGTCTTTGCCCCTTTCATATTCGCAGGCTTCGGCATGAGTCTGGCGGCCATTGTGCGCCGGCGTCGGCTGCGTCTGGCGGGGCTGCTTGCATGCGCCGGGCTGCTCGTCCTGAGCGGTATCCAGACGCTGGAACGACGCGACAGGCGTTATTTCAGGGATGAGTACCGGAGCATGATGGCGGCAGTCACTACCCTGACCACTGCGGACGACAAGGTCTTCTTCACCTCTGGCGGCCGAAAACCCGACGTCTACTACAATCTGGACCGGGTCGGCTACGAGGGGCCGAAGGATGCCTGGGCCGAGCCGCTGAACGTGACGGGGATTCCCAGGCACGCCGACGACGTGCCCGCCATGATGGAATGGGTCTTCGCCGGCTTTCCCCGCTTCTGGCTGATCGAGATCGAGTCCCATCTGGATACCCCGCCGGGCGCCCGCATCAACTGGATTGACGGGAACTACCACCGGATTCACCACATCCCTGTCGGGCACAACGGCATCAGCTATTACAGCAGGGATGAAAATGAGGCGCTGCCCGACATCCAGACGCTCGTTCCGCCCGTGATCCGCGAAGCGCGGCCGCAGGACCAGGTGCGGATCGGCGTTCCTGGCGGCACGCCGGTCGACCTTGTTTACGCGGGGGAGACCATCGCAACCATGAGCGCCGACTCATGGCAATTGCTGGCGTTCGATATTCATCCGCATTATCCAGACGGAGAGTATACGTTGCGGGTGGCGGACGAAAGTTATTCCTTCATCGTCACGCACAGCCAGGCCGCTCCCTGACTTCCGGGGAGCCATGCCCGCGGTCACACGCCCCTGCGCCCTGCCTCTTGCAGGAATTCCGGGAGCCTGTGCGGGGGAGTATCCCGCTGCCCGCAGGGACGTTGCCAAACAGTCCGCTGCCGGTGATGCTGATGCGGATGAAGAGGCAGGACGAGCCCCGGATCAAACCCGGCAACCGGAACCCGGCCCATGCCTTCAGGTTTGTCCGCTTCGCAGGACCTCGCTTCAGGGCCGGGCGAGGGCTCCGCATTGTACATTGCTGAATCAGCGGCGTATACTGGCGCGCAGTTGCAGGCATGGATGCAGGCATGGCGGCCATTGCGCCTCGCTGCGTCCTGGCCCCGGCGCTGTGCCGGGCGCCGGCAAGATGCCCTGCGCTGATCACATGCGCCTAGCTGGCTATTCCCGCTTTCGCCCTGGCCGGATCGTCCCTGATGCGCCTGGCCGTCGCGGCCGGCCCTGGCCGACGCTGCTTTTTGGCGGCATCCTCCTGCTGGCGGCCCTCCTCCGCCTGAGTCAGCTGGAAATCGCCCACTTCCAGCTCGACCAGGCGCGCATCGCCCGTTATGCCTGGGAACTGGCGCGCGAGGGCGTTTTCCGCACACATTTCTTCGCGTTGACCGGCGGATACGACAACTTTCCGCTCTCCATCTATCTCCATGCGCCGCCCTTTCTGCTTTTCTCGCACGTCCATGCCTTGCTGCTCTGGAATATCGGCCTGAATCTGGTGGCGCTGGCGCTGTGCTGGCAATTTACGCGCCGCTACTGGGGCTGGCCGGCGGCGGCCAGCGCCACGTTGCTGCTGGCCACGGCTCCCTGGGACGTCTTTTACGCCAGCCGCATCTGGAGCAACACGCAAATGCCCGTCCTTGTGATGACCTGGGCCTGGGGCACTGCGCTGGCCTTTCACGAGCGGCGGCGGCGCTGGTGGGCATTGAGTTGGGCGTCGGCCTGCTGGCTCTTTCAGTTGCACCCCAGTGGCGCCATCTTCATCATCGCCAGTGGCCTGTTGAGCGGCGCCGGCATTCGGGCCGGGGCCTTTTCCTGGCGGGCGGCCGCCCTGGGTCTGGCGCCGGGCCTGTTGCCGGCCACGCCCTGGCTGGCTGCGCACCTGGGCGGAACGACCGCGATAGACCATGAGCGCCTCCCCTTTTTTGGCGAGGGCAAGCGCGAGTTGATCTACAACCTGCAACCGCTCATGGACTTTCTGACAGCGAGCCAACTGGGGCGCTGGTTCCATGGCGATGGCCTGGCCGGGCTGCGCGCGCAATTTGCAGCGCTGGATCTGGTGGCGCCCGTCGCGATGCTGACTTACGCCCTGGCCGGCGCCCAGGTGCTCTGGCAGGCCATACGCGCGCCAGGACGGGCGCCCTGGCGTGTGCTGGCGCCCTGGTTGCTGCTGCCCCTGGCATTTCCGGCCGTGTCATACGCTTCCTACGCCATCATCTATTATCTGCCCTTGTTGCCGGCGCCTTTCGTCGCGCTGGCAGCGGGCTGGTCTGCGCTGCGCCGCCGCTGGCGCGGGCCGGCCGCCGCCATCCTGGTTATCTATTGTGCGCTGAACGCCAACGCCATCTGGCAGAGTGCGCAATTTATTCGCGCGGGTCTGGCGCGGGATGACGCGGAGATCTGGGCGGTCGGCGGCGGCGCGCCGCTGGCGACGCAACTGGCAATCGCCACGGCGGCGCGCGAGGCCCTCGCTGAAGGCGTCGCGGCCGAATTGTTTGTGGCGTTGCGCCCCGTCCACGAAGTGAAGTACGAGCAAATGGCGCACGCCATGCCCTTCCTTGCCCGCAGCGCGCCGACCCGCATCCTGGACACTCGCGCGCCACATCTCGTCTACCCGGCCCAGGCGAGCCTCTGGCTCCTGGACGCCAGACAAACAACCCTGCCCCAGGGCTATGCGGCGGCGCCGGAGTGGGCGCGCCATACCCGTTACCGTCTTTACCGGCTGCCGGGCGGCGCAGCGCCAGAGCCGCAATTTCCCCTGCCCGGCCAGCCGGGCTTCGCCAATGACCTGCGCCTGCTCGGCCATGATGCGCCGGACTGCGACGCCGGCCGTATACGCCTGCACTGGACACCCGGGCCGGCCGGCGACACCCGTTTCCATTTCTTCAACCACCTGTTGGATGCGGACGGGAACGCGCTGGCCCAGCACGATATTCCGGCCTGGGACCCGTCGCAATGGCGCGCCGGCGACGTCATCCTTTCGACGGTGGATTTCGGTCTTTCGCTTTACGATTTGCCTGGCCAGAGCTGGCGCGTGGGGGTGTACGAATACCCTTCGCTGGCGCCCGTAAATGCCCTGGACGAGCTGGGCCGTCCCTGGCAATACGCGGTCGATGTCCCCCTGCCGGCGCTGTGTGCGGGATGAGGCGGGCACAGCAAGCCGGCCAGGCGCGCCGCGCGCAAACCGGCAAAACGCTCACTTTTGCTTTCGCGCCAGACAAGGCGACAGGGCCCACCCCGGGGCAGAGCAGGCCTGGAGCGCGGGGCCGGGGCAGGAGGCGGCCGTTGTACAACGCTGAATCCGCTGCGTATACTGGCGCGCAGTTATGACCGTGGGTACAGGCATGGAAGCAATTGCGCGACCCTGCGCCCTGGCCCTGGTGGGGATGCCGGGCGCGGGCAAGACCCTTTGCGCGGACCATTTGCGCCGGCTTGGCTATGCGGGCGTTCGCTTCGGGCAGATTGTCGTCGACGAAGTCGCGCGGCGCGGCCTGCCCCGCAGCCAGGAAAGCGAGCGAATCGTGCGCGAGGACCTGCGCGCGCAGGAGGGGATGGGCGCCATCGCCCGTCTCGCCCTGCCCGTCTTGCGCTCGATGTTGCAGCAGCAGCCCGTCATTTTCATTGACGGTCTCTACAGTTTTGAGGAATACCGTCTGCTGCAGCGCGAACTGGACGCGACCCTGCTCGTGATCGCCATCGTCAGTTCACGGCAGCAGCGTTACGAGCGGCTGCGGGCGCGTTCACAACGTCCGCTGGACGCGGCGGCGGCCGAGGCGCGCGACCTGCGCGAGATCACCATGCTGGAGAAGGGCGGACCGATCGCCATCGCCGACCATACCTTGCCCAATGACGGCTCCCCCGCCGACCTGACCGCCGCGCTGGAGGGATTGCTGCGGCAGCTGGGACTCGATTCTGATACAATCCGCCCGGGAAGCGGCGATGTTGGCCACTTCAGGCTATGATAGACATCCGCCCGTGAGTCAGTGCGCCCCTGCGACAGGGGGCGGGGTGGGGCAGGCATGACCCTCAGCGATACCATGCAGGACTATCTGGCGGAAGCTTGGCGTCTTGCGCACTACCAGCAGGATGACCCCAGTGTGTCGGGCGCGGCGCTGGCCGAGGTGTTGCAGGTGTCGGCGCCGGCCGTGACGCGCATGGTGCAGCGCCTGAAGAAGGCCGGCTACCTGCAACCCGGCCGCGGCATCATGCTGACCGCCGCCGGTGAGCGGGTGGCGCTGCAGAATATCCGTCGTCACCGACTGGTGGAAGTCTTCCTGGTCGACGTCATGGAGCTGGGCTGGCACGAAGTGCACGACGCCGCGGACGAACTGGGCGCCGTGGTCAGCGACGTCGTGCTGGAACGCATGAACGAACTGGCCGGTCACCCGCGCCGCTGTCCCCATGGCGAGCCGATTCCGACGCGCGACGGGCGCATGCCGCGCGTCAGGGACGAGGCGCTCAACGACGTGGAAGTCGGGCGCGATCTTCGTCTGAGCCGCGTCAACAGCCACGACGGACATTTGCTGCAATACCTGGACAGCCTGGGGCTGAGGCCGGGCGCGCGCCTGGAACTGGTGTCGCGCGCGCCCTTCAGCGGGCCGCTGCATCTGCGCCTGGGTCAACGGGACTGCTTCATTGGCCCGGAACTGGCCGGCGTGCTGCGCGTCTGCGCTGAAGACGAGTTCGCCCTGGTGTGAATTCTCCCGCGACAGCCAAACAGCGGTCAATGCTCGCCGGCGTCGATATCGGCGGCACCTTCACCGACCTCATACTGGGCGAGGCCGGTCGTCTGCACATTCACAAGCTGCCCAGCACGCCGGCAAATCCTGCCGCGGCCATGCTGGCCGGTCTGAAGGCTTTGGGCGTCGCGCCGGATGCGCGCATCTCCCATGGCACGACAATCGCCACCAACGCCATTCTGGAACGCAAGGGCGCCCGCACGGCCCTGATCACCACCCGCGGCTTCCGCGACCTGCTGCACATCGGCCGACAGAACCGGCCCGTGCTCTACGCCCTGCAGCCGCAGTTGCCGCCGCCACCGGTCCCGCGTGAACGCTGTTACGAGGTGCCCGAACGCCTTGATTATCGCGGGGAAGTGCTGCAGGCACTGGACATGGAGGCCCTCGACGCCGTCCTCGACGCGCTGGTGGCGCAGGACGTTGAATCGGTGGCGGTGTGCCTGCTCTACAGTTTCGTCAATCCGGTGCATGAGCAGGCCATCCGCGCGCGCATCCTGCAGCGCGGCCTGCTGCAGCCGCAACAAGTATCGCTCTCCTGCGAGGTGCTGCCGGAGTTTCGCGAATACGAACGCGCCAGCACGGTCACGCTGGAGGCCTGGCTGCGCCCGGTGATCAGCCGCTACCTGGGCCGGCTGGAAGCGGCCCTGCCGCCGGAGTCGCGTCTGCTGGTGATGAAATCGGACGGCGGCGTCAGCCATGCCGCCGAAGCGCGGGAGCAGGCCCTGCAGACGGCGCTGAGCGGGCCGGCGGCCGGCGTGCTCGGCGCCTCGTACATCGCGGCCCTGGCGGGGTATGACGACATCATCACGCTGGACATGGGCGGCACCTCAACCGACGTGGCGCTGTGTCCCGGCGGGCCGGCCCGCCGCGCGGACGCCGAAATCGACGGCATGCCGCTGCGCATCCGCGTGCTGGATATCGAGACCATCGGCGCCGGCGGCGGTTCGCTGGTGCGTCTGGACAGCGGCGGCGCGCTGCGCGTGGGGCCCAACAGCGCAGGCGCGGACCCCGGCCCCATCATCTACAACCGCGGCGGGCAGCAACTCACCGTCAGCGACGCCTGGGCCCTGCTGGGCCGCCTGGACCCGGAGCATTTCCTCGGCGGCGGCATGCGCCTGGAGCTGGCGGCGGCGCGCGCCGCGATGGCGGAGCTGGCGGCGGCCATGCAACTCTCAGCGACGGCCGCCGCCCGCGGCGTGATCGACGTGGCGGCCGCCAACATCGACCGGGCGCTGCGGCGCGTGTCCGTCGCCCGCGGCCACGACCCGCGCGACTTCGTCCTGATGGCCTTTGGCGGGGCCGGGCCGCTGCACGCCTGCGACGTCGCCGAACGCCTGGAGATGCGCCGCGTGCTCGTGCCGCGCTGGCCGGGCGTGCTCTGCGCCTTCGGCCTGCTGGTGGCGGACGTGCTGCGCGAAAGCAGTCGCTCCATCCTGGCGCTGGCCTCGGCGGAAACCGTGCAGCAAATGCGCGACGGCCTGGTGGAGATGACGGCCCGCGCCCGCGATCAACTGGCCCGCGAAGGCATTGCGGACGACGCCATGCGCTTCAACGCCCTGCTGGACCTGCGCTACGCGGGTCAGTCATACGAACTGACGCTGCCCTTCAGCGACGATCCCAGGGCGGCCTTCCACGCCGCGCACAGGCGCAAATACGGTCATGCCTTGCCGCAGCGCGGGGTCGAGGTGGTTAACCTGCGGCTGCAGGCCATCGGCCTGGTGGAAAAGCCGCTGCTTGAGCCGGAACCCCTGGTCGAGGGGCGGGAGGCGTTCCCGCTGCAGCGACGCGATGGCATCGCGCATTACGAACGGGAGCGCCTGCTGCCGGGCATGCGCATCGACGGGCCGGCGCTGGCGCTGCAACTGGACAGCACCGTGTGGGTGGCGCCCGGCTGGTCGGCGACGGTCGATCCCTGGCGCAATCTTTTGCTGGAACACGAAGCTGACGACGATGGGCGCTGAAGCAAGCGTGACAATGAGCGCCGGGCAAGCGCGCGCCGCATTGCTGGCGCGGCGTGAGGGGGTGCTGGCGGAAATCAGGGCGCATCCGCCGGCCATCCCCGCCTGTGACGCGCACTTCAATCATTTGCTGCAGCAACGCGACGCCCTGGGACGCGCTCTGGGGCGCCTGCAGGACATCCTCGCCGCCGACCTCGACGCTGAAACCAGGGCACAGTGCCTCGCGGAGCTGGTGCGTGACGCCGGCCTCACACCCGCGGACCCGGTCACAGCGTGACGCGACTCGCCCTGCTGGCCGACATTCACGGCAACCTGCCGGCGCTGGAGGCGGTGCTGGCGCGACTGGCCGCGCAGGCGGTCGATCAGGTCGTGATCGCCGGCGACGTCATCAACTGGGGCCCCTTTTCGGCGGCGGTGCTTGAGCGGGTGTGCGGCCAGGGCCACGCCATCATCCGCGGCAACAACGAATACTATCTGCTGGAATACGGCACGGCGCGCATGCCCGCGCACTGGCGCGATTACGAACTGCTGCCCTGGTTGCACGGCCAACTGGATGACCATTGGCGCCGCGAGATCGCCTGCTGGCCGGACGAGCTGTCGCTGCGCTTCGCCGACGCAATGCCGCTGCGCGTGGTGCATGGCGCGCCGGGCGACCATTTGTTCAGCCTGCATCCCCTGCTGGATGAGGCGACGCTGACTGCCCGGCTGGCGGACGTGGCCGAGCCGACCGTCGTCGCCGCGCATTCACATCTGCCGCTGGACCGTCAGGCGGGTGGCCGGCACCTCATCAATCCGGGCTCGGTGGGCGTGCCGCTGGACGGCCGACCGGGCATCGCCCGCTATGCGCTGCTGGAGGGCCGGCCGGCGGGCTGGAGCGTCCGGCAGCAATGCGTCAGTTATGACCTGACGCCGCTCTTCGCCGAATTCGCGCGCCAGGGCTTTGCGGAGCAATACGGGATCACGGCGCAACTGGTCATTGAAGAGTTCCGCACGGCCACCCTGCAGGTGCATCCCTTCAACGTCTGGCGCCAGTCCTGCTGCCCGCGGGCACCGCTGAATGCCGCCACGCTGGCGCGCTTCCGGGCGGCGGATATCCTGCAGTACACGCCGCCGGAGTATCATTTCGGACGCGGCTGAGCAGGGCTGCGCTACCCCTGCGGGGTGCTTCGGGCTTGCGCCCTTCGCGCCACTCCCGGCGACATGGTGTGTCTGCGGGCGACATGATATGTCGCCCCTACATCATCCGCCCTCGCTACCCCTGCGGGACACGGTATGGCACCGTTGGTGTGCGGCGGGCTGGCGCCCTCGCTATCCCGCGGGGATGCTTCGGACTGGCGTCCTCGCTATCCCAAAGGGATGCTTCGGGCTGGCGCCCTCGCTATACTTTCGTCGACGGGGCAAAGGGAGGACACCATGCGCAGAAGTCGGGTGATGGAAAAGCTGCGCGCGGGCGAAGCGGTGCGCATCGCCATGACGGGGCACGTCCTGCCGCCCTTCCTCGCCTACGCCGCCCACAACGGCTATGACTGCATCTGGCTCGACATGGAGCACCACCCGCTGGACGAGGGCGAGGTGCGCAGCATGCTGGCCTTCGCGCAACTTTTCGACATTGACGTTGTCCTGCGGCCCAACACGCGCGAGAAGATGCGCCTCGGTCGCTACCTTGAGGACGGCGCCGCCGGTCTGGCCATCCCGCAGGTCTCCACCGCCGACGAGGTGCGCGACCTGGTCGAGAAGGTCAAGTTTCCGCCACTGGGCGAGCGCGGCATGGGCTCGCCGAACCTGCAATCGCGCTACGGCCTGGACGCGAGCGGCGACCACGGGAATCTGGCGTCGCACGCCCTGCGCGAGACCTTCCTGCTGGTGCAGCTGGAGACGCCGGCCGGCCTCGCCAACCTCGACGAAATGGCGGCGGTGCCGGGCTTCGAGGGCTTTTTCGTCGGGCCGACGGACCTGGCGCTGCGCATGCGCCATGAACCGGAGCATCGTCGCGTCGGCTACTTCGAGACCCTGCGCCTGCTCAACAACGCCTGCCGACGGCATGGCCTGGTCTGGGGCTCCAATCCGGCCAGCGCGAAGGAGTTGCAATTGTTTCATGACATGGGCGCGCGCCTGTTGCTGTGGGGCGTGGACACCGGGCTGCTGCGCAGCGGTCTGGCAGCCAGCGCGCGCAAACTGGACGAGGTCACGGGGGCGGGCGGGTGAGCGTCGACGCCATCTCGCTGGAGGTCTTCCGCAGCCTCTTCACCTCCATCGCCGACGAGATGGGCGAAACGCTGCGCCGCGCCAGCTTCAGCCCCAACATCAAGGAGCGGCTCGATTTCAGCTGCGCCGTCTTCGACGCGCAGGCCCGCATGGTGGCCCAGGCGGCGCACATCCCCGTGCACCTGGGGAGCATGCCCGCCTCGGTGGAGACGGCCGTGCGCGCCTTCGAGGACTTTCACGAGGGCGACGTCGTCGTGCTCAACGACCCCTGGGGCGGCGGCACCCATCTGCCGGACATCACCATGGTCTCACCGGTCTTCGCCGGCAGCCGCCTGGAGTACTTCGTCGCCAGCCGCGCCCATCACGCCGACGTCGGCGGCATGACCCCCGGCTCGCTGCCGCTGAGCACCGAGATTTACCAGGAAGGCATCATCATTCCGCCGGTCAAGCTGATGTACAACGGCTGGCTCAGCGAGGGCCTGCTGGCGCTCATCACCGCCAACAGCCGCAACCCCGAAGAGCGCATCGGCGACCTGGAGGCCCAGCTGGCCTCGCACCGCGTCGGCATGGAGCGCATGAAGGACCTGATGATCAGGCACGGCCTGCAGCGCGTGCGCGAACACGCCGACGCCCTGATGGCCTATTCGCAGCGCATGACCGAGGCCGTCATTGAGGCGATCCCCGACGGCGAGTATCGCCATGAGGACGCGCTGGAGGGTGACGGCCAGCGCGAGTACCGCATCCCGATCTGCGCGACCCTGCGCGTCCGGGGGCGCAGGATGACGGTCGACTTTGCCGGCAGCGCGCCCCAGGTGCAGGGCAACCTGAACGCCGTCAGCGCCATCGTGCGCAGCGCGACCTGGTACTGCATCCGGCTGCTGGCGGAAGAGGACGTGCCGGTCAATTACGGTTGTTTCAGACCGGTGGCAGTGACCACCCCGCCGCACAGCCTGCTGGACCCGGACTTCCCGGCGGGCGTGGCCGTGGGCAACACCGAGACCAGCCAGCGCATCGCCGATACGGTGCTGGGCGCGCTGGCGCAGGCCCTGCCCGGGCGCATCCCGGCGGCCAGTTGCGGCACGATGAGCAATTTCGTCTGCGGCGGGCTGCAGGACGGCCGGCAGTACGTCTATTACGAGACCATCGGCGGCGGCCATGGCGGCGGGCCGCAGGGGCCGGGCATCAGCGGCCGTCACGCGCACATGACCAACACGCTCAACACGCCCGTCGAGGCGCTCGAACAGGAGTTGCCCATCCGGGTGCTGGAGTATTGCCTGCGCGAGGGCTCCGGCGGCGCGGGCCTTCACCCGGGCGGCGAGGGGATCCGGCGCCGCTACGAATTCCTGAACCCGACCACGCTGGCCATCAACAGCGAACGGCGCATCTATCCTCCCTGGGGGCTGGCGAGCGGCGAACCCGGCGCCTGCGGCAGCAACCGGCTGTTGCGCGACGGGCAGGAGCGCATGCTTGGCGGCAAGTACGTGGGCGAGCTGCTGGCCGGGGATATCGTCACGGTGGAAACGCCGGGCGGCGGCGGCTGGGGCGCGGCGGAAAGCGGTCAGCCTCAGGGGTCCTGACGGAATCCCGCACACAGGAGAGCAGCGACAGTATGGACAAGCTAATTCTTACCGCGGCCGTCACCGGCGCCATGACCATGCCAACGCAGACGCCGCATTTGCCGCTGACGCCACAGCAAATCATTGATGACGCCGTCGCCTGCGCCGAAGCCGGCGCGGCCTCCATTCACATCCACGCGCGCGACCGGCACAACGCGGCGCCCACGCACGACCAGGAGGTCTTCGGCGAGGTGTTGCGCGGCATCCGCGAACGCTGTGACGCGGTGGTCGTGCCCACCACCGGCGGCGGCGTCCTCATGACGCCGGAGCAGCGGCTGCAGGTCGTCTCCAGCTGGCGGCCCGAGATGGCCACCTGCAACATGGGCTCGATCAACTTCTCGATTCACCGGGTGGCGCGGCGTTACCGCAGCGAGGACTGGAAGTACGACTGGGAAGAAGCCTACGTGAAAGGCACGGAGAACCACATCTTCCCCAACACCTTCGGCGGCATCCGTACCTTTATCGAGACCATGAACGCCAACGACACGCGCCCGGAATTCGAACTCTACGACGTCGGCCACATTTACAATCTGGAGCACTTCATCCGCCAGGGCATCGTGCGCACGCCCATCTGGCTGCAGTTCGTGCTGGGCGTGACCGGCGGCATCCGCGCCACGATCTACGACCTGGTGCACATGCTCAACACGGCCGACCGCGTCATCGGCCGCGAGAACTACAACTGGTCCGTGATTGGCGTCGGCTATCCGCAGGAATTCGAGATCGCCACCACGGCCATGTTCCTCGGCGGCCACGTGCGCGTGGGCCTGGAGGACAACCTGTTCGTCAGGCGGCGGCAACTGGCGACAAACGCGGAACTGGTGACGCGCATGCGCCAGATCGCCGAAGAGTTCGAGCGTGAACTGGCCACGCCGGCCGAGGTGCGCGCTTTCCTGGGTCTGAAGGGACTGGACGCCGTCGCTTACCAGGCGGGGCCTTAAATCAGGCGCTCGCGCAGGGCGCGCACACGGCGGCTCACCGTGCGCGCGCTGATATCCAGCGCCGCGCCGATATCGCGGTAGCTGTGGCCCGCGGCCACTTCCATGCAGATCATCTGCTCCTCGGGGCTGAGCAGTGAGGGTTGCAGGTCGCCCGCCGGCGCAGGCTCCGGCCGGCGCGAACTGTCGGGCAGACTCGCCAGCAGTTCCGGCGTGACGGCGCCGTCAAAAGCGACGTGCTGCACGTGCGCCAGGGCGTCGAAGTGATGCCCGTCCAGCGCCAGCGGCAGCACGGGCCGCCCGTAGCGCAGGGCGATGGCCAGTTCCATCTCCACCCAGGGCGACTGCTCCGACGCCGGCGACATCAGCACCAGCAGCGCCGCGCAGTCCCGCGCCGCCCGCGTCAGGCGCTGCAACCAGCGTTCGCCCGGACGCAGGCCGCGGTCGTACCACAGCGCATGTCCCTGTTGCCGCAGGCCGGTCGCCAGGCGTCGCGCCATGGCGCTGTCAGCATGGCTGTAGCTGATGAACAATTGGGCCATTCCCGCCTCCCTTAACGCATTCATTATAGGGAAATGGGGGTGCGGGTGGCGCAAGTCGTCACATGTGTGAGCGGCTCAGATGCCGGCTTCCAGGGTCTCCAGGCGCAGGTCGTAGAAACCCGGCTGCTGCGTCTGCTCGCTGATGGCGGACACGGCGAAGACGACCAGTTCGTCCGGCATGATGCGAAAGTTCAGGTCGACGCTGCGCGCGCTGTCCGCCGGGCCGATGAGGCGGCGCACCCGCGGCGGGCCGCCGGAATGGCCGCTGGAGATGTATTGCAGCAGGAAACGCTGCGGCACGAAGTTGTCGCGTCGCTGCCAACCGAGCAGCGTCCAGCCGGACTCGTCACTGGCGTCATCGTGGAAACCGGTTTCGGGGATGCGGATGTTGTCGATGGCGACCCCCTCATCCTCGACGTCCGGCGGACTGACGTATTCGAAGCGCAACAGGACCTCCCCGCCGGCCCAGGCGTCCAGCTCCAGTTCATGCGGCAGCCACAGCGGCGGACGCGCCCGTTGCCGCGCCGGATGTTCGTCGAGGGTCAGGGGGACGACAAGGCGTTGGGCGCCGCGCTGGATGGTGAGGTTGACCGTGTCGCCAGGCTCGTGACGGTCCAGCATCGGGAAGATGCCATCCTCCCGCGCCCAGTCGAAACCGTCCAGGCCGATGATGACGTCGCCGGCCCGCAGACCACTTTCCTGCGCCGGTCCGCCGCCGGTGACTTCGGTGATCGTCTGTCCCTGACCGCCGAGCATGACCCCGATGTAGGGGAAGGGCCGCGGCGGCTCGTTGTTGCTGACGCCGGTGAGCCCCGGCCCCCAGGCGAGTCCGTGCCGATTGCCGCCGGCAAACGCGCCATCCAGGATCTGCCAGCTGTCGCCATCGTCTGCCGACACGGCGACGTAAAGGTAACTGCGCTGGTCGGCCAGCAGGTGCCAGCTGTCAAAATGCAGGGTCGCCCGCTGGACATGGCGCAGGTCCAGGCGGCGCGTCAGGGTGTAGTCGCGGTTGCTGCCCGCACCGCTCCAGTAAAAGCGGTTGCCAGGGTCGTCCGTCGGCGGCAGTGGCAGCAGGGCGCTTTCGTCCGCGCCGTGGAAGTGCAGCCGGAAGCTGGCCGGCCGGTCATGATAAAGGTAGAAGTACTGCGTCGCGAACTGGTCCAGGGGGACGTCCTGGATGGCCGCGTCGAGGCGGTTTTCGAGGACGACGCCGGCGGGCAGGCCTTCCTCGGGCAGGACGTCGCCGAGCAGGGTGTAACGTCCGTCGGCGAGCGGTCCGGGCGGAAACAGGTCCCCGGCGGCGGCGACGGTGAAGTCGGCGAACAGGTCCAGGCCCGTGAGCGGGCGACCGCTCAGGGCGTCGACGTGCCCCAACGCCGCCAGCGCGCCGTCCAGCGCGCCCAGCCCCGGTTCCGCCTGCAGAAACAGTTGCTGTAACAGGTCGACGCCGAAACGCTGCAGCAGGTACTCCAGGAACAGGTACTGGCCGCTGCTGACCTCGGGGGCGTTCAGATCGGCGGGCTGTGTGAGCGGGACGGCGCGCGCGTCAAGCCAGGTTTCCGGTTCGGTATCCAGCACGGGCCGCAATCCCATCAGCCGGGACGTGACGTAGTGCGCGAGCGCCCGGCGCAACCAGAGTGACTGCTGCGGGGCGTGCGACTGCGAGAGAAATTCGAAGTGCGCGGCGGTGGCCAGGGTCAGCCAGGCCTGGGAGGCCAGCGGCTCGTTGCCGAGGGCCGTGGCATCCAGCAACATGAGTTCGCGCTGGTTGCTGTAACCGCCTGGCGCCAGCGCCGCCGGCAGCAGATCGGCCTGACTGATGGCGGCCGGCTCCAGGCCCGTGCCGTTGGCGAAGAGCAGGAAGAGGTGCGGGTCGTCGTCCACGTCGGGCAGGCGCAGCAGGCTGCTGCGCTCCGCGACGGGGCCCAAACCAGGCAACAGGGTCACGTCGCCATGAACGCCCCGCATGCGCTGCAGGATCGTGATGTATTGCAGGTCCTCGAAGGTCCCGGCCAGTTCGCCGGCGTTGTAATTGAGACCTTCTTCCACCCAGAGGTAGGTCCAGGGCGTGGCGGCGGCCAGGGTGGCCTGGATGCGTTGTGGCGCCGTGCCATCGGGGCGGCTGACGAAAAAGCTTTCGCGCGCGCCCACCTGGTACAGCGGCGTCAGCGGCGCCAGGTCAGGCTCGCCCGCGAAAGCGCCGTAGCGGCGGGCCAGTTGCAGGGGATCGCGCATACCGTCCTCCTGCGCGCCGGCCGGCCAGGCGGCCAGCAGCAACAGGACGATGACAGTACACAGCGTTTGTCGGGCAGAAGTCATCGGGCTCCCCGTCGCCGCTTTCCGCGCCAGTGTAATGGCGGCAGCGCAGGGGCGCCAGCGATTCTCACCGCCGGCTCACGCGCCGGCGCCCAGCACCGTCAGGCCTTCCACGCCATTCTGTTGCGCCGGCGGCCGCATGACCTGGAACCAGGTGGGCCCGGGTTTCAGCGCCAGTTGCACGCCATCCGGGCTGCGGAATTGCAGCAGGGATGCAGCGGCGGGCCGGCGCCAGCGCAGGGCGTAACGCCGGCCATCGCGAAACAGCGTCCCTGCGCCACCGGCGCCGAGGTCGATTTCGATGCTGAAGTCGATGATGCCCTGCCACACGCTTTCGACGATGTCGGTGAAGCGATGGTCGGCCTGGAGCGCGATCACGTTGGCGGCCCGCAGGGGTTTGCCGCTGGTCGCGTCGAGATGCGGCTGGCCGTCCGTGTAGCGAACGTAGCTGCCGCTGCCGGCGTGCCAGACCCAGTGCACCGTCGTCGCCAGGTAGCGCAACTCGATGAGCAGGGCCTCTCCATCGTCGTTGGCCGGCGCCTCCGCCAGGAAGAGCGGCCCCTTCAGCACGGGTTCGCTGTTGACGCCTTCGTTGAGGGCCAGTTCTGAGAGCGCGGCCACGTTAACAAAGAGATTGTGCGGCGTCGGCAGGGCGGGATCGCGCCAGTACCAGGGCGAGCGGTAGAGCGCGTCCTGCAGGAGGCGCCCGGGATGCGCGCTCGCGTTCAGCAGCGCCAGGACGCCGTCGCTGGCGCCGGACCAGGCCAGCAGCCCCTGCAGCATCGGCAGCAACTCAAGGTCGATGAGGCGCGCGCTGCGAATCGAACCGACGCGCCGCGGACGCTGCCCGTAGTAGACGGCCGAGAAACGCGTCAGGCCACCCTCGGCGTAATGCTCGAAGACGAGGTCGGCGGCCCCCAGGCCGGCCTGCGGCCGGACTTCGGCCGGGGCGTTGGACACCTTGGCGATGACCGGATTGAGGCGCAGCAGGAAGGGGTCCGCGACCGCCAGCCCGGTCAGGGGATTGACGGCGTCGGCCTGCCCGGCGACCTGCGCGCCGGTGAAGGCGCCGGGCAACACCAGCAGCAGCAGGGCCAGTGTCAGCATGACGGCGGGGCGTTGGCGCATTCATCCCTTCCTTGCAGGTGATGCCGCGCCAGTGTACCGTAGCCCGGCTCATCCCTGCCTGACAGGATGCCCATGCCCGGCCCTGACGCAGCCCTGATTTTCGCCAATGGCAGCCTGACTGACGGGCCGCTGCTGCGCGAGACGCTGACCGCGCTGTCCGGGGCCATGGTGATTGCCGCGGATGGCGGCGCGCGGCCGGCGCGCGCCTGCGGCCTGAGGGTCGACGCGCTCATCGGCGACATGGATTCGATCGAGCCGGGGGAGCTGGCCCGGCTGCAGGACGGGGGAACGCGGGTCCTGCGCCATCCCGTTGACAAGGACGAGACCGACCTGGAACTGGCGCTGAAGTGGGCCGCCGCGCAGGGAATCAGCTGTCTGCGCATCCTGGGCGCCCTGGGCGGCCGCATTGACCAGACCCTGGCGAACGTCGCGCTGCTGGCCCTGCCGCAGCTGATCGATTGTGACGCCCAGTTGATTGACGGCGCGCAGCGCGCCTGGCTGACACGTCCGGGTGAGCATCAAATCTGTGGCGCGGCGGGCGATACGCTGTCGCTGCTGCCCCTGCAGGGCCCGGCGCAGGGCATCGTCAGTCATGGCTTGCGCTGGGAACTGCGGGACGAGACGCTCTGGCCGGGCCCGGCGCGCGGCATCAGCAACCTGCTGGAGTCGACGGCGGTCACGCTGCGCTTCACCGGCGGCCTGTTGCTGGTCGTTCACACGCGGGGGCGCGCATGAACGACATCACGGTGCGCAAACTGGACCATGAGGGGCGCGAGGTCTTTCGTTACGAGGGCCAGGTACTGTGGCGTGAGGCGCATTGTGTCTGCCTGCGCGCCGTCTTTCAGTATGGCGACGTCGATTTCGGTTTCGTCACCTTCAGCCGCGGCGACGTCTTCACCGAGTGGTTTTACAGCGACCGCTGGTACAACGTCTTTCGTATCGAGGATGGCAGGAGCGGCGCGCTGAAGGGCTGGTACTGCAACGTCACGCGGCCGGCGCAGATCGGGCACGACATCGTCAGCGCCGACGACCTGGCGCTGGACGTCTTTGTCGGGCCGACGGGCGCGCTGCAGCTGCTGGACGAGGACGAGTTCGCGGCGCTGTCCCTGCCCGGGGGGGAGAGGGCAGCCGCCCGGCAGGCCGTCGCGGAGATCCGCGCGGCGGTGGCGGCGGGACGCGCGCCCTTTGACGAGCTGCGGGCTGCCCGCAGCGCTTGACAGCGGCCGCCGTCTTTTGTACCATTTTGCACAAGTTCACCCCTTGAAGCGTCCATGGGCCTTTCTGTACTGCGCAACCTGAAATACGGCCTTTTCCACCTGGGCTCGGGCATGGCCGATATCCTGACCACCGGGCTGTGGAATCGCGTCATGATCAGCGACCTGGGCTACAGCGCCACGCCGATCGGGCTGCTGCTGGGTCTGCGCTACTTTCTGGCGCCGCTGGGCCTCTGGGCCGGGCGCATGTCGGACGCGCATTTGCTGGGCGGCTACCGGCGTCTGACCTGGATCTGGCTGGGCCGCATGCTGATGGCGCTCAGTCTTTTCGGCCTGGGCCTGGCGACGGCCTCGCTGGCGCGCGGCTCCACGCAGACCACGCTGCTGTGGCTGGCCATCGTGTTGTCGCTGCTGCTCTTCAGCTTCGGCATCTCCGTCTCCGGCAGCACCTTCCTGGCGCTGATTCACGACCGCGCCAGCGCCGCCCAGCGCGGCCGCGCCGTCGGGCTGGTGTGGACCTTCCTGCTGCTCGGCTTCACCATCGGCGGGGTGCTGTTTTCGGTGATGATGCCGGCGGAGGAAGGGGGCGGCGGCCTGGACCCCGACCGTCTGGCGCAGCTTTACGTGGTGGCGGCGCTGCTGCTGGGCGGACTGTGGTTCTTCGCCCTGCTGGGGGAGGAAAGGCGCCATCGCGGTTCCGGCAGGTCATCGGCCGCGGCGCAAGGCTCGCTGCGTCTGGACCTGCAACTCGCCTGGAAGCAGCGACAAACGCGCTGGTTCCTCTTCTACCTGATTCTGTCCATGGTTTTCGCCTTCCTGCAGGACCTGGTGCTGGAGCCCTTCGGCGCCGAGGTCTTTGACATGAGCGTCGAGGCAACGACCCGCTTCGCCGCCTGGTGGGGCGGCACGTCGATCGTCGGCTCGCTGCTGGCGCTGGTCCTCCTGCGTCGCCTGCGCCTCTTCGACAACACGCGTATGTCGGGCGCCGGCATCCTGCTGCTGGCCCTCACCTTCACCTTGCTGGCCGTCGCCTCGGCGGCCGGTCTGCGCCAGCTGGTCACACCCGGCCTGCTGCTGATGGGTCTGGGCCTCGGGTTATGGAACATCGGCACCCTGGGCCTGATGATGGACCTCAGCCCGGAAGGGCGCGCCGGCACTTTCCTCGGCTTCTGGACCCTGGTCGTGACCCTGGCGCGCGGCGCGGGCGTGACGGGCGGGGGCGTGCTGCGCGACCTGGCGCTGCTGTCCGGCGCCGGCGAGCCGCTGGCCTACGCCGTCGTCTTCCTCATTGAGGTGGGCGGGCTGGGGCTGGCGTTGTACGCGCTGTCACGCGTCGGCGCGCGCGACCTGCGGCACGCGCCCGCCCAGGTGCTGGCCGAGGCCGGCTCGCTCGACTGATTTCCGCCGCTCAGGCGAAAGTGAAGTTCCTGATTAACTCGATCTCGGCCTCGTCCCAGGGCCGTCCGTCGGGGTGGAAGACGTCGTGCTGCCAGCGACCGAGCGGCGTCGTGTTGCGCGCCGGCCGCCAGTCGAGGTAGGTCTGGGTGCGCCCGGCGACGAGGCCCCACTGGTACCAGCCGATATGCTCGCGCGCGAAGACGGGCAGGGTAGTCGGCACCGTCTGGCCAAAGGGGCGGTGCAGCCACTCGGTGCAGATCACCGGCCGGCCGTATGACTTGCACTGCCGAATCGCCACGTCCAGCAGCCGCGGTTCGTAGCAGTGAAAGGACACGATGTCCGAGCTGTTGAACAGCACCTGCGACATGGGGTCCTGGTAGCCGGCCTCGCGGTTGCCGCGCCACACGGAGATCGTCAATGGCTGCCGCGGGCTTTCCATGCGCGCCCAGGCGAAGGCCGCCTCCACCAGCGGGGTGCTGCGCTCGCCCAGGTCGCTGTTGCCCGGCTCGTTGTAGAGGTCCCAGCAGAGCACGCGCTCGTCCTGGCCGAAGGCGCCGACGATATGGCGCGCGTAGGCTTCCAGTTGCGGCCAGACGCCCCGGTCCTCCACCAGTTTGAGGCCGGGACTGGGCGTCCAGCCGCTGTTGTGGACGCCGGGCCTGGGGTCGTCCTGCGCGCCCAGGCAGGGCTCGCGGCCGGCGAAGGCGCAGTCGTCGAAGAGGATGAAGGTCGCTGTGATGCCGTGGCCCGCGGCGATGGCCAGGAAGCGATCGATGCGCGCCAGCAGGCCGTCGGGGTCGTCGCGCCAGACGATGTACTGCAGGAAGACGCGCAGGCTGTTGTAGCCGCCGCCCGCCGCCCAGCCCAGTTCCCCGTCGATGGTGGCGGGGTCGAAAGTCTGCGCCTGCCACATGTCGGTGGAGTTGACCGCCGTGCGCGGTAAATAGTTGCAGCCGACGATGGGGCTGATACGGGCGTACCAGTCGCTGGCCTGTTGCGGGCTCCAGATCTCGCTCATGTCATCCTTCCGTGGCAGGTATGGTGCAGCGGTCGAGTTCGAGCAAATCGTCGTCGCCGCGGCGCAATTGCAGGCGCAGCGATTGTGCGTCATCCGGCGCCGCGGTCAGGCAGTCGATGCGCAGTGGCGCCAGGGGACTCACGGCGCCGAGGTCCTGCAGCGCCAGGGTCACGCCGTCGCCGTCAAGCCAGGCCAGTTCGGCGCGGGCCTGGTGGAAGACGCCGAAGGTACCGGAAATGTGCAGTTGCTCGCCCGCCTGCCCGGCAGTCAGATGCTGCTGGACGCAGCCGGCGTCGCTGACCGCCAGCACGGGGCCGGGGCAGCGCGCCGCCGACCAGGTGATGCGCAGTTCCGTGCGCTCGCCGGGCCGCAGGTCGCGCAGGGGGCCCAGCACCTCGGCCTCCAGGATGTGGCCGGGCGAGTCGATGGGGACGGGCGTGGGCACATTGGGCATCTCGGTCCAGCATTCGACCGTCGCGCCGCCGTCGGGGTACACCGCATCCGGCTCGTGCGGGAACTGCATGCAGAGCACGTGTTCCGTCCGCTGGTCGGCGAAGGCCAGCCAGCCGCCGGGGCTGCGCAGGCCGATCTTGCCGACGACGCCCTGGTAGTTGAGCGCGAAAAGGCCGGGGCGGAAGTCCGGCTGGAGCTGACTGTTCTCCTCGCCGAAGAGGAGGTGCCAGGGGCGGGAGTCGGCCGGGTCGACCGGCACGTAAAGCCAGCAGTCGCTGCCGGAGCGCTCGCAGTCCAGCTGGGCGACGTCCCAGATGGACCAGCGGAGGTCGCGCTGCGCGATGTTCTCGAAGGCCAGGTCGAGTTGCAAACGCGAAGTGCCGGCAGTCATGCTCAAGCAGCGTTCAATGCAGAGGCCCGTGCGCGCGTCGTCAGCGCTGCGCATGGTGACGCTGGTGCGTCCGTCCGTCTTATCACTGCCTGCGTCGTAGGGGCCGCTGTCGAGCACGTTATCGGGCGGGCCGGGCCACTGGCCGGCGCCGTCCCAGCCCTGGGGCGCGGGCCAGGTCTTGTCGCCGCCGTAGTTTTTCCAGCTGAGCAGGCTGCCGTCGCCCTGGTGCTCTGCCGGGGTGAAGCGTTTGCCATCCAGAGCGCGGTTGCTGAAGAGGAAGGGGTGCTCGCCCAGGGCGAATTGCAGCAGTCGCCCGCCGATCTCCGGCACCAGGTGGGCCGTGACCAGGCCGTTATCCAGGCGCAGGGCGTCCCAGCCCTGAAAGACGACCGGCGTGAGCAGAATTACAGAAAGTACATTGCGCATTCTTCTCTCCAGCTCTGTCATGTGATACCAACAGGGGTCAGGTCTGTCGTCGTTTCTCTCCTTAAAAACCATCCGGTGATTTCGAACGCAGTGTAGCGGCATCCGCAACCCGCCGTAAATGTGAAGCGGGGCACGCGGGGCACAATGTAGCGTCCCGCCAGGAATTGCAAATGTACGGGGAGAGGCGCGCGGCGACAGGGCGGGCAAAAGCGGGTATGATGACCCTGCCCGCGGGGCCACACACAGCGAAACGGAGCAGACACATGGGTCTGATGGACGGCAAGGTCGCGCTGGTCTTCGGCGTGGCCAACCGCAACTCGATCGGCTGGGGCATCGCGCGCCGCCTGCACGAGGAGGGCGCGACCATCCTGCTCAGCTACGCCGGGGCGGCGCTGGAGAAGCGCGTGCGGCCGCTGGCGCAGCAGGTCGACTGCGACTTCGTGGAGATCTGCGACGTCACCAGCGACGAACAGCTGGATGAGGTCTTCGACAAGGTGCGCGAGCGATACGGCCGCGTCGATACCCTGGTGCATTCGGTAGCCTACGCGAACCGTGAGGACCTGGGCGGCCGCTTCATCGACATCTCGCGCGCGGGCTTCAGCATGGCGCTGGACATCAGCGCCTACAGCCTGATCGCCATGGCCCGCCGCGCCGCGCCGCTGATGACGGATGGCGGCAGCATCCTTAGCATGACCTATTTCGCCTCCGAGAAGGTGATGCCGCGCTACCACGTGATGGCCGTCGCCAAGGCGGCGCTGGAGAACATCACGCGCTACCTGGCCAACGACCTTGGGCCGCAGGGCATCCGCGTCAACGCCATCAGCGCCGGCCCGATCAAGACCCTGGCGGCCGCCGGCGTGCCCGGCTTCCGCACGATGCTGCGCTATTCGGAGCAGGCCGCGCCGCTGCGGCGCACGGTCAGCGCGGAGGACGTCGGCAACACGGCGCTGTGGCTGGCCTCGGACCTGGGCAGCGCGGTCACCGGCGAGGTGGTGCACGTCGACGCCGGCTACAACATCCTCGGGTTGACCTTGACGGAAGAGGACCTGGCGAACCTGTAGCGTCGGCTCAGTCGGGCAGCAGCAGGCGTCGACCGGCGTAGAGCAGGGAGGCCGCCAGCGCGGCCTTGACCAGGTCGAAGACGATGAAGGGCGCCACGCCCGCCGCCCAGGCGGCCTCAAGGTCCATGCCCGTGCTGACCATCAGACCGGCCACGCCACAGACGTAAAGTACGACCACGCCCGCTGCGCCGGCCAGCCAGCGCTGCCAGGCGTCCTCCGCGAAGCGCTCGACGAGCCGGCCGGTGACGAAGGCCATGGGGATGAAGCCGTAGAGATAGCCGGCGGTGGGCCCGACCAGGGCGGCCGCGCCCAGCGCGCGGGCATCCAGCGGCAGGTTCAGGGCGATCAGGCCGACGTAGGCCAGTTGGCTGAGCGCCCCGTCGCGCGCGCCCAGCAGCATGCCGGCCAGCAGCACGGCCAGCACCTGGAAGGTGAAGGGCACCGGCTCCAGCGGGATGGTGATGCGGGCCGCGACGGCGGTCAGGGCCGTCAGGGCGAGGATGGCCAGCAGGCGCTGCGTCAGCGTCAGTTCGCTCCTGCGGGGCAGTGCGTGGAGCATGAAACCTCCTGCGCCGCGATGGCGGTCAGTTGCGGTTGTCGGGCGTGGGCTCCACGATGACTTCCGCGAGAACGTATTCGTTGCGCACGCGCGCGGCCTTGTCGGTCTCCTTAAAGAGGTTGACCTCGACCAGCGTCACCTGGGTGCCGAGGCCGGCCAGCACGTGCTTCGTCGTCCACTGACCGGTGTTCTGCGCGTTGCGGTACCAGGCCATGCGGCCCATGGGGTCCATGCGCTTGAGGCGGCCGTTGGCGCGGCGGAAACTCAGTTGCTCCAGTTCCCGTTGCAGTTCGTCCCGCTGGCCGGCGGTCAGATAGGCCATTGCATCACACTCCGCTACCCGCCCTGCAGGCCGATGGATTATAGGGCCGCAGGATACGCTGCGCAATCCTGTGAATTTTGCCTGTCATTGAACTTCACCGCTTCCATTACGAGCGCCGGCTATCGTTCCCGTTCCGCGCGGCTGTTCCACAGCCGGGCGCGTTGCATGAAGACCGCCGGGTCCTCCACCCAGTCGGCATAGCTGATAGTCCGGTCGTCGGTCAGCCAGTTGAGCTTCTCGTCAAGGCAGGCGGCCAGAGCGTCACCGACAGCGAGGCTGAAGCCGCCGTATTCGACCGCCTCATCGAGGACGGCCACCACAAAAGCGTCTTCGGAGGACTTGCCGGCATCGCGGTTGCCGATCTCCCCCCTGGCGATGGCGTCGATCTCGCCGGCGGCAAGGGCCGCGAGCAGTTTTGCATCGTCAGCGAGGTAGATGATCCGGGGCATGCTCGCCACGGGCGGGCGCAGCTGCTGCCGCGCGGCAAGGTCCGGTGAGGCGCCGGCGGCGGTGATGACATAATCCGCGCTGCCGTCGGCGACCAGCGTGCCCTGCGGCGTGTCGATGCGCGCGCCGGCCCTCAGAACGCCGGCGGCATCGACGAGCCCCGTCAGTTGCAGCAGACGAAATTCGCCGGTGGTGTTGGCCTGCGCGCCAACGCGCAGGTCGCTGGTCAGTTTGTCGTAGCCGTCTAGGCGTGCCGCGTCGTCGCTGCGCACGAGCAGCGACTGGCGAAAGGCGATGTGGCCCGAGGTGAAGGTGACCAGTGCTTCACCCGCCGCGTCGCGGGTGCGCGAGTCAAGGATGGTGATGCCGCCGCCGACAAGGTCGTATTGCGGGCCGGCGGATTGCAGCCAGATGTCATCCCAGACGGCGATGGCGCGGCGGTTGAAGGACAGACCCGCATTTTCCATGGCCTCCAGCGCGCTCAGCAAATCGGCTTCATAGCCGAGGTGAATGTTGAATTCCTCCGCCTCCGGGTCTTCAGCGGCGCTGTAACTGACCGGCGCAAAGAAGGCATAGAAACCCACGTTGAGAACATCATCGGCGCAGGCTTGCGCTTCGGCGGCGGCGACGGAGGCGGGGACGGCAAAAATGGTCAGCAAGGCTCCGAGCAACAGCAATTTGTCGCGGACAGGGGTATTCAGATGGAACGCGATCACGGACTCTCCCTGGTGACGGCTGCCCGCTTCAGGCTGAATCGGACGAATGACAGGCACGGCGTGATCATGGTGACGATTATAAACCAAAAGCGCCGGCGAAAAGTGCGCCGGCCGGGAGGGAAGCAGTCGCACGCCCGCTGGCGCTGTCCGGCACGTCGGGCGCCGGCGTGGAACCGGCGCGGGCCGGCCGGCGGCGCCACGCAAGTCCCTGTCCGATGGTATCATCGAAAGCGCTCCGACGTGGAAGGGGAGGCCATGACCAGCGCCTGGACCGTCGCCAAAATCACGGCCCGCATCCGCCTGCTGCTGGAGGGTGACGCGGAGTTGCAGGACGTGGCCGTCAGCGGCGAGATTTCGAACCTGACGCGCGCGCGCTCCGGCCACTGGTACTTCACGCTCAAGGACGCGCAGGCCAGCCTGCGCTGCGTCATGTGGCGCTCGGCCGCCGGCCGTCAGCGCTTCGCGCCGCAGGAGGGCGACGCCGTGCAGGCCCTGGGCCACGTCGGCGTCTACGAGCCGCGCGGCGAATACCAGCTCTACGTCACGCGGCTGCAGCCCATGGGCGTGGGCGACCTTTACGCGCAGTTTGAGGCGCTGAAGCGCAGGCTGGCAGCGGAAGGCCTGTTTGACGACGGCCGCAAGCGCCCCCTGCCGGCCTTCCCGCGCGTCATCGGCGTGGTGACCTCGCCCCAGGCCGCCGCCTTGCAGGACGTCTGCAACGTGTTGCGCCGCCGCTTCCCGCTGGCGCAGGTCTGGTTGAGTCCGGCGGCCGTGCAGGGCATGGAGGCGCCGGGCCAGCTGCGGCACGCGCTGCAGCGGCTGAACGCCCTGGCGGCGGTCGACGTCATCCTGCTGATTCGCGGCGGCGGCAGCATTGAGGACCTGTGGGCCTTCAACGACGAGGCCCTGGCGCGGGCCATCGTCGCCAGCCGGCTGCCGGTGGTCAGCGGCGTGGGGCACGAGACGGACTTCAGCATCGCGGACTTCGTGGCCGACCTGCGCGCGCCGACGCCCTCGGCCGCCGCCGAGCTGGTCGCGCCGGACGTCGCTGAAATCGGTCAGGCGGTCGACGTCGCCCGCGCCCGCCTGGAGGAACTGCAGCGCGGCCGACTGGCCCTGTTGCAGGACCGGCTGGAGGCCAGCCGCCGCGGTCTGACGCTGCTGTCGCCGCTGCGCGAGCTGGCGACGCAGCGGCAACGGCTGGACGACCGGGAACTGCGGCTGCAACGCGCCTGGCAGGGCGCGCAGGGGCGGCTGGCGGCGCGGCTGGCGGCGGCCACGGCGGCGCTCGGCGCGGCTGACCCGCAGGTCATTCTGCAGCGCGGCTACGCCATATTGACGCGGGCGCAAAATGGCGCGCGCGTGACCGCCGTCAATGAGGCGCAGGTCGGTGACGCGCTGCTGGCGCGACTGCGCGACGGTGAACTGCCACTACGGGTGGAGGACAGGGAGAGCCATGAGCGATATCGCAGAACGCTCTTTTGAGGAGGCCTGGGCCGAGCTTGAGGCGGTCCTTGAGCGCCTCGAGGGCGGCGACCTGTCGCTGGACGATTCGGTCGAGCTTTTTGAGCGCGGGCGCCGCCTGGCGGCGCACTGTCAGACGCTGCTGGACAAGGCGGAACTGCGGGTACGGCAGCTCTCCGGCGAAGTGACCGACGACGAAGACTCCCTGCCGCCGGAGTGAGCGCTCAGCGGCGCAAATGCGCGAGCAGCAGCCGCGGCAGCGCCCGGGCCTCCTGCAGGCGCAGCAGGAGCCCCAGGGCGAGGAAGAGCGCCACGCCGACGAGGCCGCCGCCGACCAGCTGCCACAGCGGCGTCATGGCCTGAGCCGTCCACAGCCAGACCGCGATGCCCGACCCGACGGTGGCCAGCAGCAGGGCCGGCGCGCTGCGCAGAAAGCCCCGTTCATCGAGGTCACCCAGGCGCCGGCGCAGCAGCCACCACAGGACCAGTGCCTCCACATTGGTGGTCAGGGCGTTGGCCAGCGCCAGGCCGGCGAAGGGGCCGCGGGCCAGGACACCCGGCTCACCGATGAGGCGGATGAAGACCAGGCTGAGCAGGATGTTGGCCAGCATCGTCGCCACGCCCACCAGCACCGGCGTGCGGCTGTCCTCCAGCGCGTAGAAGGCGCGCGAGAGCAACTCCAGCAGCACGAAGCCGGCCATACCGGCAGCGTAAAAGGCCAGCGCCCAGGCCGTCGCCGCGCTGCTCTGCGCGCTCCACTGCCCGCGCTCAAAGAGCGTCTTCACCAGCGGCTCGCCGAGGAGCAGCAGCAGCATCATGGCGGGGAAGGTGAGGAAGAGCGCGCCGCGCAAGGCGCTGACCAGGCGCTTGCGAAAACCTGTCAGGTCGTTTTCGGCAGCCAGGGCCGAGAGCGTCGGGAAGAGCGCCGAGCCCAGGCTCTGGCCGATGACGCCGAGCGCGAAGAAGACCAGGCTGAAGGCGGTTATCAGGGCGGCCGCACTGCCATCCACCATCCTGGAACTGAAGGCCGCGTTAACGAGAAAGTTGACCTGGACCACGGCCAGCCCCAATACGCGCGGCCCCATCAGGCGCAGCACGTCGCGCAGGGCCGGGTTGCGCCAGTCCGCCAGCGGCCGCAGCCGCGCGCCCAGGCCGCGCAGACCGGGCAATTGCACCAGCAGATGCAGCAGCGCGCTGAGCACGGCGCCCCAGGCCAGGCCATGGACGTTGGCCGCGCCCACCTGCGCCGCGCCCGCGTCCGGGGGCAGGGCCGGGGCGATCAGGACGGCGCCGATGATCAGGCCGACGTGGTTCATGCTGATGGCCAGCGAGGGGAGCAGGAAGCGTTGGTGGGCGTGCAGCAGGCCCATCAGCAGGCCGCTGACGCTGAAGACCAGCGGCGTCAGCATCATGGCGCGCATCAGGTCGCCGGTCAGCGTCTGCAACTCCGGCCCGACTCCCGGGGCCAGCAAGTGGGCCGTGATGAGCGGCGCCAGCAGGAAGACCAGGGCGCCCAGCGCCCCCGCCGCCAGCGCCGTAAGGGTCATGGTGGCGCTGGCCAGGCGCCAGGCGGCGTCCTCATCGCGGGCGCGCAATCGCGCATAAACCGGGATGAAGGAGGAGCCCAGCGCGCCGCCCGCCACCAGCACGAATATCAGTTCCGGCAGACGTTGCGCGCGAACGAAGGCGTCCAGCGCCGCGCCCGTGCCAAAACTGGAAGCGATGATGGCCGTGCGCAGGACGCCCAGCACGCCGCTGGCCACGAAACCCAGCAGCACGACCAGGGCCGCGCGAAGGATCTGACGGTTGCTCAATGCGCTCGCGGGAGCGGGTTGGGACACGGGCGGGACCTTGCGTCAGCGGGCCGGACGCTTGCCTGGAGGCACCTGGCCGCCTACTATAGCATGGCGAGGTGCCTGGGGAAGCAGTGAGGGACAGGGATGGCCGGGGAGCGCATCAGGGTCGTCGTGGCGATGGACTTCGCGGACGGCCTCATGGAGGAGCTGGCTGCCATCGCGCCGCGCCTGCAGGTGGAGCGCCACTTCCCGCAGGTGCCCGCCGGCGCCTGGGCCGACGTGGAAGTCCTCTATGCCTCGCGCCATATCCCGCAGCCCGAGGAGGCGCCGCGCCTGCGCTGGATCCAGTTGCACAGCGCCGGCACCAATCACCTCAGGGGACTGCCGATCCTCGACGCAGAAGACGTCGCCATCACCACCACCAGCGGCATTCACGCCACGCCCATCGCCGAGCACTGCCTGGCGATGATGCTGGCCTTCGCCTGCCGCCTGCCGCATTTCTTCAGGCAGCAGGCAAGCGCTGACTGGGACCGCGCGGGCCGCGAATCGGACACGCTGCGCGGCCAGACCCTGGGCATCGTCGGTTATGGCAGCATCGGCCGCGAACTGGCGCGTCTGGCGGACAGCCTCGGCATGACGGTCGTGGCGACGCGCCGGGACCTGCGCCGGCCGCTGGAAAGCGGTCGCTACATGGAGCCGGGCGTCGGCGACCCGCGGGCGGAGATTCCGACGCGGCTCTATCCGCCGGAGGCGCTGGCTTCCATGCTGGCCGTCTGTGATTTCGTCGCGCTCACCCTGCCGCTCACCGGGGGGACGCACCATATTCTGGACGGCGCCATGCTGGAAGCCATGAAGCCCAACGCGGTGCTGGTCAACGTGTCGCGCGGGGCGGTGGTGGACGAGGCGGCGCTGATCTCCGCCCTGGCGGCGGAGCGCATCGCCGGTGCCGCGCTGGACGTTTTTGAGAAGGAGCCGCTACCCGCGTCCAGCCCGCTCTGGGGGCTGGACAACGTGATCATCACGCCGCACATCGCCGGCAACACGCGTCGCTATCATGAAAAGGCGGTCGCGCTCTTCAGCGAAAACCTGCGGCGTTATCTGAACAACGAGACGCTGCTCAATCTTTACGATCGCCAGCTGGGATATTGAACCGCCGGGTGCCGTGGCGCGTAGTTCCTGCACATTGCAGCATTTGGCCGTCCATGCCAACCATGAAGAAACGGGGCGCAGTCATGAATGAAACGCAACGCAGTGAACTGGAAGAGGCACTGAAGGCGGAGGCGAAGGCGACCCTGGCCGACTTTCTCGACCACCAGCAACGGGCACTGACAGCCGCCGGCAGGGCCTGTGAGGCGCCGGGCCCGAAAGAGCGGGCCAGTCATCTCAGGGTTGCCGGCGCGACCAGTCTGGCGGGCTTTCGTATACTGGTCAGGAACCTTGCGGAGATGGCTGCCGAATGCGAGGAAGCCGGCCTCTGTGGCGAGGCCGGCGCCGGCAAGCGAACTCAGCGCGCCGCCGGCCCCTGAGACGCCGCGCGAAAGCGAATCCTGAGGCAGGAGTCCTCGAAGCGCGCGTCCGCAATGTCCAGACCTGCCAGCGCATGCGGCAGTACGAAGTTGCGCCGCCAGCGGCCCACCTGCAGGGTCAGTTCGTCCCGCTCGCGGTACAGGTCCAGCTCGTCGCGGCGCGTGAAGGGCAGGGGCACGCTCAGCAGGTAACCGCCGTCGGGCGCGCTGCTGATGCGATGCGTCGTCCCGGAATGAAAGCGTTCAGCCGGATTGCGCTCGCCGTAGAGGGCGTCGCCGAGTTGTCGCAGCGCCTCAAGGCCGCTCGCCTCGACCGGCAGCAGCGGCGCCGTCAACAGGGGCAGGTCGCCGAAGGACTCGCGGATCAGGGTCAGGTTTTCCGCCTGACGCTGCTTTGCGGCGGCAAACCAGGGGTCGCGCAGTTCCTGCGGCAGGACGCGGTTGCAGAGGATGGCGTCGACGGCGTGACCGTAGAGGTTGAGACAGGTCCAGGTGCGCTGCGTCTCACGGATGACCATGCGCTCCGGGTTGACGACCAGCCGCATGCTGCTGATCTGCGGGTCGGCCAGCAACTGCCGCACGCGGTCCAGCGTGCCGAGGAGCAGTTCCAGTTGCCCGAGAGCGTCACCCGCGTCGTCGTCCCGCCCCATGGCGCGTTGCAGCGGGCCCAGCACGCGGTTGGCGCCGCGCGCCAGCGACAGGATGCGCGAATACCACCAGCGCGTGACGTCCGGCAGGCTGAGCAGGCGCAGCGTTTCGGCGGTGGGGGCGGCGTCGACGATCAGCACGTCGTACTCGCCCTGCTCGAAATAGTGATTGATCCACAGCAAATGCGCGCCCTCTTCCAGTCCCGGCAGCAGGGTTACCTCACCGGCGACCAGTTCCTCCAGCTCCGGATGGTGAAACATGCGCAGCAGGCGCCGCTGGATATCGCCCCAGTAACGGTCGATCGAGTGGCGGACGTCGACTTCCTGGGCCCAGAGATTGTCGCGCAGGGCGACCGGCTCCGGCCCGACGTCGCGCTCAAGCGAATCGGCCAGGCTGTGGGCGGTATCCGTGCTGATCACCAGGGTCTTCAGGCCGGCGTCGGCGCAGCGCAGCGCCGTGGCGGCGGAGATGCTGGTCTTGCCGGTGCCGCCCTTGCCACTGTGAACGATGATGCGCATGCCAGATATTCTCCGAACGGTCGCCGCTGCAGGGAACTACGGGTCCAGATAAACTGAAGTTACAATATCCCCTGGAGACAGAGGTGAACAGGGAGCAAGTATTGTGGCGAGCGCGCTGACGTTCCCGTCCCCGTTGCAACCTGTAGAATATATGTTCTACGGGGGGGGGTGAAATCCGGTTACTGCGGCGAGGCTGCCCGTGAACCAGGTCGTGTCGCGTCGGGGACCCGGCAAGTCATCAGTCCCGCGCCTCCTGAGGCGTTTACTGCCCCGCAATGCCCTGGGTGACGCCATCTATGCCTGGCTGCATTACAGCTGGAAGCAGCGACGCTTTCCGGGGCGCAAGGGTTCCGGCCGACTTAGCGACCTCATTTTCTGGAACAAGTTTGACGGTACGTTGCTGAACCCGCTGTGTCAGTTTGTTTCGGACAAGGAGTATGCCAGGCATTTCATCACCGCCATCGTTGGTGAGCAATACAACGTGGAAGCGTACCAGCTGTTGCGCAGCTTGCAGGAAGTGGAGCGAATGAAACTGACGCGCTTCCCCTGTGTCGTGAAGCCGGTGCACATGAGCGGACAGGTCCTCATTTGTCATGGCCCACTCGAAGCGGAGAACAAAAATCTGGTCATGGAATGGATGCGGCGGAACTATTATCTGGAATCCCGGGAACAGCACTACAAGTACCTGAGACCAGGGATCATTGTTGAGGAGTTTGTTTCTGATGACGGCGTGTCCGTGCCGGACGACATCAAGGTCTTCTGTTTCAACGGGGTGCCTGGTTTCATTCACGTCGACTCGGGTCGCTTTACGCAGCCGACCCGCAACCTTTACGATACGTCCTGGAAGCGCCTCCCCTGGACCATCCATTTGCCGGCCAGAGTGGAAGACGACCCGCGCCCGGAACGCCTGGACGAGATGCTGGAGATCGCCAGGCGGCTTTCCGCCCCCTTCGACTTCATCAGGGTGGACATGTACGTCACAGACAAGGGCATCAAGGTCGGTGAACTGACCAACTGCCCCGGGAGCGGAGGCGTGCACATCCGGCCACACGAAGGCGAGTATGCGCTGGGCAGCCACGCGCAGGGCGCCGGCTGATCGACCGGGCGCGACCCGTCAGCCGGCGCGCGGGTATACTGGCGTCAGGAAAACACATGGAGCCAGGGAAGTGAAAACGGGCATTCTGCATCCGGGCGAGATGGGCATTTCCATCGCCGCCACCATGAAGAACAGCGGCCATGCGGTCAGCTGGGTAACAGAAGGGCGCAGCAAAGCCACGCGCGGGCGCGCCGCCGAACACGCTCTGCGCGCCGTGCCGGAGCTGGCGACGGTCTGCGCCGAAGCCGATGCGCTGGTCAGCGTCTGCCCGCCGGCGGCCGCTGAAGACGTCGCCATGGAGGTACTGGGGCTGGGTTTCCGCGGCCTGTACCTGGACGCCAACGCCATCGCGCCGCAGCGCGCGCAGCGCATGGCGGCGGCCATGGAGGCGGGTGGCGTCACCTTCGTCGATGGCAGCATCATCGGCGGCCCGGCCTGGCAGCCGGGCAAGACCTGGATGATTCTCAGTGGCGCAGCGTCCGACCAGGCCGCGGCGCTCTTCGCGGCCGGGCCGCTGGAGACGCGTATCCTGGAGGGCGGGGTGGGGCGCGCCTCGGCGCTGAAGATGGTCTTCGCCGGCTGGACCAAGGGCAGCTCGGCGCTGCTGGCCGCGGTGCTGGGCACGGCCGAGGCGCTGGGCGTGCGCGAGGAACTGACGCGGCAATGGGCGCGCAGCGGCATGGCCCTGGCGGAGGAGGCGCCGGGCCGCACGCGCGCCGTGACGGGCAAGGCCTGGCGCTTCGTCGGCGAGATGGAAGAGATCAGCGCGACCTTCGCCGGCGCCGGTCTGCCCGGCGACTTTCACCAGGGCGCGGCCGGAGTCTACCGGCGTCTGGCGGCCTTCAAGGATGCAGGAGAGCAACCCGAGCTGGAGGCAGTGCTGGCTGCGCTGACGGGTGAAGCGGACGAATGAGCGTGCAGCGCTGCGCCTGGGCCGGCAGCGACCCCCTGATGCAGGTCTACCACGACGAGCAGTGGGGCGTGCCGGTGCATGACGAGCGCATGCTCTTTGAGATGCTGTCGCTGGAAGGCGCCCAGGCCGGCCTGAGCTGGCGCAGTATCCTGCAGCGGCGCGCGGCCTATCAGGAACTCTTCGACAACTTCGAGCCGGAAGTCGTGGCGCGCTACGACGAGGCGCGGATCGGGGCCCTGCTGAATGACGCGCGCATCATCCGCAACCGCGCCAAGATTCGCAGCGTGGTCGGCAACGCCCGGGCCTTCCTGCGCGTGCAGCAGGAATTCGGCAGCTTCGACCGCTATCTCTGGGCCTTCGTCGACGGTCAGCCGCGTTTGAACTGCTTCCAGCGCATGGAAGATCTTCCGGCCGAGACGGAAGAATCACGCCGGCTGGCGGCGGACCTGAAGCGGCGCGGCTTCCGCTTCGTCGGACCGACCATCTGCTACGCCTACATGCAGTCCTGCGGCCTGGTCAACGACCACGTGGCCGGCTGTTTCCGTTACCTTTGCTGAACGCTTCAGTCCTGCCAGACGAGTTCGCCCTGTAAGTCCAGCATCAGACGCGGGAAGGCGATGGCGTCGGGCGAAAGTTGCAGCAGCGGCGGCTGCCAGTCGGCGCCGTATTCGGCCGCCGAGCGCGCCCAGCCGAGGAAGTTGCGCCAGCCGACGTGCAGGCCGGCGGTGTCGTCGTCGGGCGTGTAGCCGCTGTTGAGCATGGAGAGGCGCGTGCCGCCGGCTTCCGGCTGCAGGGTCCAGCGCACGCGGTTGTCCGACCCGCCCTCGTCGCTCATGCTGTAGGTCAGCGCGCGCTCCGGCTCCAGTTCGATGATGCGCATGGGTTGCATACCGGGCCAGCCGAGGTCGTAGTCGCCGCCGACGCGCGGCTCGATGCGCGCCGCCGTCGCCATCCAGCGTTCCAGTTCGCGCTCGTCGCAGAGCACGGCCCAGACGCGGCCGGCGGGGGCGTCCACCAGGCAGTCAACCTCGATGTTGCCGCGCAGGTCGGCGGACCAGGGGATGCGGATGTCCGCCGGGCGGCCATCCAGCCAGCGCCGCAGGTTCTCCAGGGCGACGAACCATTCGTCGGCGCAGGTGTAGGGCGCGATGTCGTCGTCTTGCCGGTTGCCGCCGGCGCTGTGCTCCAGCGCGACGATGCAGCGCTCGCCGCGCGGGTGCAGCTCGACGCGCACCACCGTGTCGTGTTGGCCGCGACGCCAGGCGTAGCTGAAACAGCGTCCAGGGTCGCACTCCAGCAGCTGGTGGCGGCCCGCCTCACGATCCGGCGTACCGACTGTGTACTGGCCCCAGAAGTCGTAACGGCCGGCAGCCAGGTCGACGTCCGCGTGTTCGGCGTACCAGGCCGCCAGCGCTGAACTGTCGGTCAGGGCGGCCCAGGCGCGACCCGGCGTGGCGTTGACCGTCACCTGCATGCGTACGATGGGCGTGAGTTCCATGATGTTCTCCTGTCACGTGGCCCGGCGAAAAGCGAAAGGGTTGAGTCTGCTGCTCAACCTGCTGCCAATGTTCTTAAGATCTGGTCGAGGTGGTCTTCGCCGTGCTGCGCGTAGGACGCCAGGATCTCGTCCAGTGTCCGCGTGCGGATTTGTCCGCCGGCCGCGGCAGACTGCGCGTCCGGCAACAGGCGCGTCGTGCGCGCAAACTGTGAGTCGTCCAGCGAGCGCCACAGGACGACCCAGCGGGCGTGCAGGGCCTCCAGCAGGTCCAGCGAAGCGGACACGGGCGGCCCGCAGGCGTCCGTCAGCGCGGCGAAGCGGTCCTGCTCGTAATTGCCGATGAGAGGGTTGTCAGCGGTCAGCCCCGACCTGACTTGCAGACAGGCGTACATGTGCGAATCGGCCAGGTGATGGACGTTCTGCGCGACGCTCCATTCGCCGGGAAGCGTGTGGGCGGAGAGTTGCACCTCGTCCAGGTCGGCGACCAGGTCTCGCAACTGCCCTGGCAGGCGGGCAATTCGTTCAATGCACTGCTCGCGCTCGTGCGGGTTCATTGGCCGTCTCCCTGTGTGAATGGCGCTGCATCCTAGTCGCCCTGCTGGACACCGTCAATCCTGCCGGGGCGGGCGATTTGATAAATCGTCCCTGCGGGATGCTGCGGGCTTGCGCCCTTGCTACCCCTACAACATCCGTCGTAGGGGCGACATATCATGTCGCCGGCGGGCACACCATGTCGCCGGGAGTGGCGAGTTTGGTGGATTTCAGAAATTGTTTTAGAGCCGGGGCGGGCGATTTGATAAATCGCCCCTACGGGATGCTTCGGGCTTACGCCCTCGCTACCCCTTTCCAGGGATGCATCGGGCTTTCGCCCTCGCTACCCCTGCCGCGTTTTGTGGGGGCGGGCGATTTGATAAATCGCCCCTACGGGACACGATATGGCACCGTTGGTGTGCTTCGGGCTTTCGCCCTCGCTACCCCTTTCCAGGGATGCTTCGGACTTGCGTCCTCGCTACCCCTACAACATCCGTCGTAGGGGCGACATATCATGTCGCCCGCGGGGGCGCTTTGTCCTGGCAAGCCGCAACCCGCTATACTCGCGCGGGTTGCAGGCATCGGAGCCGGACGCCATGGACGAGGCGACGCCAGTACTGGAGGTGCGCGGGCTGACGCGCCGCTTCCCCGGCGTGCTGGCCAACGACCACATCGACCTTGCGCTGCACAAGGGACAGGTGCTCGGCCTGCTGGGCGAGAACGGCGCCGGCAAGTCCACCCTGATGAACATCATCTACGGCCTCTACAGCCCGGACGAGGGCGAGATCCTCGTCAACGGCGAGACGGTCGAGATTCGCAACCCCAACGACGCCATCGCCCGCGGCATCGGCATGGTGCACCAGCACTTCCAGCTGGTGCCGGTGCTCACGGTCACCGAGAACATCATGCTGGGTAACGAGAGCCTGCGCGGCCCCTTTCTGGACCGCAATGCAGCGCGTGCGCGCATCCTCGAGATTTCCGGGCAGTACGGCCTGGCCGTCGACCCCGACGCCCTGGTCGAGGACCTGCCGGTGGGCGTGCAGCAGCGCGTCGAGATCATCAAGGCGCTCTACCGCCACGCCGACATCCTGATTCTCGACGAGCCGACCTCCGTGCTGACGCCGCAGGAGGCCGAGGGCCTCTTCGCCATCATGCGCACGCTGACGGAGCGCGGCGTCAGCATCATCTTCATCTCGCACAAACTGAAGGAAGTGCTGGAAATCTGCGATCACATTGCGGTGCTGCGCGACGGCCGCGTCGCCGGGCACGCCGACCCGGGGAGTTCCACGCAGCAATCGCTGGCCTCCATGATGGTCGGTCGCGACGTCATCCTGCAGGTGGAAAAGGAGGATGCGCAACCGGGCGAGGTGGTACTGGCCATTGAGCAACTGGGTGTGCTGGACGACCGCGGCCTGCCGGCGGTGAACGGGCTGTCGCTGGAGGTGCGCGCCGGCGAGATCCTGGGCGTGGCCGGCGTGCAGGGCAACGGCCAGACCGAGCTGGTGGAGGCCATCAGCGGGCTGCGCGCGGTCGCCGGGGGGCGCATTCTGCTGGAGGGGCGCGAGGTCACCGACGACACCCCGCGCCAGATCACCGCGGAGGGCGTGGCCCACGTGCCGGAGGACCGCCAGAAGGACGGCATGGTCATCAGCTTCCCGGTCAACGACAACCTGGTGTTGCAGACCTACTGGCAACGGCCCTTTGCGCGCGGCATCGTCATCGACGAGGCGGCGCGCGACGACTATGCCCGGCGCCTGGTGGAGCGCTTCGACGTGCGCACGCCGGGCATTCACACCCGGCTCGGCAGCCTCTCCGGCGGCAACCAGCAGAAGACCATCGTGGCGCGCGAATTCTCGCGGCCCAGCCGTCTGCTCATCGTGGCCCAGCCCACGCGCGGCCTCGACGTCGGCTCGATCGAATTCATTCACCGCCAGATCGTGCGCATGCGCGACGAGGGCACGGCCGTGCTGCTGGTCTCCGCCGAACTGGACGAGGTGCTGTCACTTTCGGACCGGGTCACCGTCATCTACAACGGCCGCATCATCGATACCCTGCCGGCGGCGGCGGCCGAACGCGAGCAGGTCGGCCTGTTGATGGCCGGCGTGCGTCAGGGCGAAGCGCCCGATGGCTGAGGCGCTGCCCAGGCGCCGGCGACCGGCGCCACTGCGCGCCTGGGCCCGCATCTCGCCAGGCCTGGTGCCGGTGATGGCCGTCGTCACGGCCTTCATCATCGGCATTCCCTTCATCATTTTCACCGGCGCCGGCGGCAGCCTGCCGGAAGGCCTGCGCCTGGCCGGCGTGGCCTACAGTTCGCTCATTGAGGGCGCCACCGGCGTCGTCGTCAACGAACTGGTCCAACTGGATGACCTGGAGCTGGCGCGGCAATTGCTGGCGCAGCAGGACATGGGCGAGCGCGACCTGGGACGCCTCGCGCGCGCCAGCTCGCGTTTGACGCAGGTCGATACTGACGAATTGCGCGCCATGGCCGAGTTGCTGCAGCGCCACGGGCTGGAGGACGAGGCCTTCGATGAACTCGGCGCGCGTTTGCCCGCCATGCGCGACATCGGCGCGGACGCGCTGCGCGCCATGCGTCCCCTGCTGCTGGCGCTGGACGAACTCGCGCGCGGCGACGTGCGCCGCCTCGCCGAAGACTGGGCCGACGCCGACGCCGACCTGCCGGCCCTGCGCGCGCAACTGGAAGCCCTGGCGCCCGTCGCTGCCGACATCAGTGACGGGGACCTGGCGGCGCAGATGCGCCTCGTCGACAGTGAGGGGCTGGTCGCGCTGTTGCGCACGCTGGCGCAACTGGAGGTTGCGAGCGAACTGGGCATCGACCCGGCCGGCGGAGAGGCGGAACTGATCATCCGCATGGCGGAGATTTCAACGGCCGACGTGCGCGGGCAGCTGGAGACCCTGCGGACGCTGGATGAAGCCGGCATCGACGACATTGCCGCGGCCAGCGAGCAACTCACCCTGCTGCGGCGTCTCTTCGATGAAGAAGTTCTGCTGAACAGCGACAGCGCGCGCAGCGCCCTTGAAGAGGAGTTGCCCGCCGCGCTGACGAGCAACCTGGTCATCCGGCGGCCGGGCAACCGCCTGCTGCTGGACCGCGCGCCGCAGGGTCAGTCGGGCCTGATTCTGGAGGACAGCGCGCTCACGCCCGACGACCCCTCCGACGACCGGCCCGAGGTGGCCTGGCTGCGCCTGGGCGAACGCGTATTGATGCTCATCATCCCCAACCTGGAGAGCATGCTGGTGCGTTCGGTGCCTTTCGTCATCGCCGGCCTGGCGGTGGCGCTGGGTTTCAAGGCCGGGCTTTTCAATATCGGCGCGGAAGGCCAGCTATACGCCGGCGCCATCATCGCCGTCGTGCTGGGCTTCATGCCGCCCTTCACGGAGTTGCCCGGCCCCCTGCACCTGCTGCTGGTGCTGGCCGGCGGCATGCTGGGCGGCTTTCTCTGGGGCGCGATTCCCGGCGTGTTGCGCGCCTGGACGGGCGCGCACGAAGTCATCACGACCATCATGCTCAACTTCGTCGCCATTCTCGGCGTGGACTGGCTGATCAAGACGCCCGGCCTGCTGCGCGATCCCGCGGCCAGCGTGCCGCGCACGCCCTACATCGTCGACTCGGCGCGGCTACCGGTCTTCAGCCAGATTGACCCGCCATGGTTCCTGCTGGCCGCCATCCTGGTGCTGCTCTGGCTGCTCTGGCGGCGGCGCGCGGCCCTGCCTGGCAACCCGCGTCTGCTGCTGCGCACGCTGCTGGCCGGCGTCGCGGTCCTGCCGGTCGGCCTGTTCCTGTCCTGGCTGACGGTGCGCGACCACCTGCATCTGGGCCTGGTGATCATGGTGCTCTGCGCCCTGTGCACGGACTGGTTCCTGATGCGCACCACGCCCGGATTCGAATTGCGCACGGTCGGCGCCAACCCGGACGCGGCGCGTTACGCCGGCATGAACGTGCGCCTCAACATCGTGCTGGCCATGGCGCTCAGCGGCACGCTGGCGGGCATCGCCGGCACGATTCAGGTGACCGGCGTACAGTTCAACATGCAGCCGGAGTATTTCGCCGGCCTCGGCTTTGACGCCATCGCCGTGGCCCTGCTGGCGCGCACCAACCCGCGCAGCATGGTCCCCGCCGGCATTCTCTGGGGCGCGCTGCTGACCGGCGCGCCGCTGATGCAGGTGAACGCCAACATTTCCATCGACCTCGTCATCATCATTCAGGCGCTGATCATCATGTTCGTCGCCGCGGACGCCATCATCCGCTACCTGTGGCGCGTACCGCGGGCCAGCGTCGAGGAACTGGAAGCGGCGATGTTCTCGAAAGGCTGGGGAGGCTGAGCGTGGCGACCATGGAGCATGCACCCCAGGCCGCCGGCTGGCGCGAGCGAATTCGCGTCACGCGCAGCGGCATCTTCTCGCTGGTGTTTGTGCTGCTGGGGCTGTGGCTGCTGCTTTCCGCGCCGCAGGTGGCGCCGGAGACCATCACCCGCCTGACCGCCGGGCGTCAGGCCGGCCTGGAGATCGCCGTTCAGCCCTGGCTGCTGGCGGTGGGCGTCTGGTACGTCATCGCCGGGGCGCCGGGCCTGCTGCCGGGCGGGCGACTGCGTCGCTTCCACTTCCGCGCCATGTTGCTGGCCGCCCTGCTGCTCTTCCCGACCATCCTGATTCTGGCGGCGGCCGGACGCAGCACCAACGCCGTCAGCATGCTGGCCTCCAGCCTGCGCCTCGCCACGCCGATCGTCATCGGCTCGATGGCCGGCATCTGGTGCGAACGCACGGGCGTCATCAACATCGCCATTGAGGGCATGATGCTGACCGGGGCGGCCTTCGGTTTCGTGGCCTTCTCGCAGATCGCCCCGTTCATGGAAAACAGCACGGCGCTGTTCATCGGCGTCATCATCTCCATGCTGGCCGGGGGCATGATGGCTGTGCTGCACGCCTGGCTCTCGATTACCTTCCGCACCGACCAGATCGTCAGCGGCACGGTCATCAACATTCTGGCGGTGGGACTGACCAGTTTCATGCGCCGCGAGATCCTGCTGGGCGCCCAGGACGCCGGCCGGGAGACGCTGCAGGCCGTGCCTTTCGAGCAGGTCGCGGCCATCCCGCCCCTGCGCAGCCTGCTGGACCAGCTGGCCACGCTGCCCGTCCTCGGCGATTTTCTCTTCCCGGTGCTGGAAGAGGTGTTCTTCAGCGGCAAGCCGATCTTCTACATGATGTTCGTGCTGTTAATACTGACGCACGTCGTTCTCTTCTACACGCGCTGGGGGCTGCGCACGCGCGCCGTCGGCGAAAACCCGCGCGCCGCCGACACCCTCGGCATCAACGTCCAGCGCACACGCTGGATCAACGTCATCATCGCCGGCTTCATCGCGGGCCTGGCGGGCGCCTGGCTCTCGCTGGAGACGACGGGCACCTTCGACGACAACATGAGCGCCGGTCGCGGCTTCATCGCGCTGGCGGCCATGATTTTCGGCAAATGGCTGCCCTTTGGCGCCTTTGGCGGCGGGCTGCTCTTCGGTTTTTCCAGCGCGCTGGAGACCCGCTTCCAGATTCTGGGCGTGACCCTGCCGCCGCAGTTTCTGCAGATGACGCCCTACATCGTGACCATCGTCGTGCTGGCCGGTCTGGTGGGCCGGGCGCGCGCGCCCGCGGCCATCGGGACGCCCTACGAAAAGGAGTGAGGCGCCGGCGGCCTTTGACACGCCCTGTTTAAAAAGAGTGAGGCGCCGGCGGCCTGCGCCATGCCATATCAAAAAGAGTGAGGCGCGCCCAGCGGCCACACGGGCAGCACCTCCAGTTCCAGTCCGTCGCGCTGACCGGCCGGCCGGCGCCAGTGCGCCGCTGCCGCGATCATGGCGCCGTTGTCCGTGCAGAGGGACAGCGGCGGGAAATGCAGGGGCAGTGGCGCAGCGGCGCGCAAGGCCGCGCGCAGGGCCTGGTTGGCGCTCACGCCGCCCGCCACCAGAATGGCGCTGACGTCATGGCGCTGCGCCGCGCGCGCTGTCTTCTGCGCCAGCACCTCCACCAATGCCGCCTGAAAGCCGGCCGCCAGATCGGCGACGGAGACGCCCGCGCGCAGACGCGGCTGCCGCGCATTGGGGTCTGCGGCGGCAACCCGCAATACGGCCGTCTTAAGGCCGGAGAAACTGAAATCGTCGCTGCCAGGCAACCAGGCGCGCGGGAAGTTCCAGCTGGCCGGATCGCCTTCCGCTGCCGCGCGCTCGACGTGCGGCCCGCCGGGGAAGGGCAGGCCCAGCAGGCGCCCGACCTTGTCGAAGGCCTCGCCGGCGGCGTCGTCACGGGTGCCGCCCAGGCGCTGCCAGCGGCCGTGGCCCTGCATCAGCAGCAACTCTGTATGGCCGCCGGAGACGATCAGCACCAGCAGGGGGAAAGTCGGTTCGGCCTGCATGCCCGGCCACAGGGAGTAAACGTGCCCCTCCAGGTGATTGATGCCCAGCAGCGGCAGACCGGCGCCGAGGGCCAGCCCTTTCGCGTAGTTCACGCCGACCAGCAGCGAGCCGACCAGGCCCGGCCCGCGCGTGACGGCGATGGCGTCCATTTGTGACAGCGACAACCCGGCCCGCGCCAGCGCCTCGTCCACGACCGGCCCGATGGCCTCCACGTGGGCGCGCGAGGCGAGTTCCGGGAAGACGCCGCCGTAGCGGGCGTGCAGGTCGACCTGCGAGGCGACGACGTTGCTCAGGATCTCGCGGCCGGCGCGGACGACCGCTGCGGCGGTCTCGTCGCAGGAGGTCTCGATACCCAGTATGAGGCCCATCAGGCCACCGGCTCCAGCTGCAGGGCGCCGGACTGGCCCAGGTAGCGAGCGACGTCCGCCACTTCGGCTTCCAGTTGCGGCAGTCGCTCCGGCGGCAATTCGTCGAAGGGAGTCACGATGACCGTCACCTGGCGGCGACCGCGTTTGAGTTGCCAGCCGCCGCGCACCACGCCGTCGAGCAGCAGTGAGGGCCGGATGATGCCGCCGCCGGGATGAATGCGGCGGCTGTGTTCCCCAGGCAGGATGAGGGCGCGATCCACGTGGCTCAGCAGCAGGGCGTCGAAGGCCGGCAGCAGATGCAGGTCACGTTGGGGTTCCTCGTCCAGCCAGGGCAGTTGCTCGTTGAGCAGGACAGCGGGCTGCCCCACGGCCTGCACCGCCGTCACCTCGCCAGCCAGTGATTCGAATCCCGGACGCACAAGACGCGCGGACAGGCCGGACCAGCGCGCCAGGTCCGCGGCGGCGGCCGGGCCGAAGGCGCGCAGATAGCGTCGCGCCAGCCGGGTGATTGCAGCCGCCACGCCAGGCCAGTCGTCTGCCGGTAGCGGCGGCAGCAGACGATAGTCCGGGCGACTTGTGCGCAGGGGCACGCAGACCAGCGCGCCTTCCAGCGCCGCATGGCGCAGCAGATGCGGACAGGCCTGACCTTCAGCCGGGATGCCCTCCGCCTCGAGGCGGGCCCTGAGTTCCGCGCGGGTTTGCGGCCCGTCGCCGAGGGCCTGGCGCAGCAGCGCCGTGGCGCGGGCGCGGATGGCAGGGTCGAGTCCCAGTTCGGTGTAGCGTCGTTCCGTCTGACGGATGAATTCCGGGCCGAAGAGCGGCAGCAGCCAGGGCAGGTCCTCCATGGCGACCAGGTGCAGCGTGCCGCGCATCAGCCAGGTCCAGCAGAGTTGCCCGCCGTTCAGCGCGGCGCGGACATCTTCCGCCACCAGTCCCTGACTGCGCGCGCGCACGCCCAGTACGGCCGCGTTGTAGTCCTGCGCCTGCAGGCTGCCGGCCGCGGCCAGCAGGGGCGGCAGGGCGCTGAAGGGGGCGCTGAGGCCCTGGGCGCGCCGGCGTAGCTGACGCAGCTGCGCGGCGTCGAGGGAAATGGTCATGGCAGTTCCCAGAAGGGGCCCGCCAGGCCCAGTGAGGCGAAGAGCTGCTGCGCCTGCCGCGGGCTGCGGCCGCGATACGCCGGCGACAGGCGCTCCCGGTACCAGGCCAGCGCCAGCGCCCAGGTCTGTTGCAGCGTCAGGGTCGCGCCGCGCGGCCGGCCTTCCTGCGCGCACCAGGCGTCGACGTCCTCCTCCGACCGGAAGAGCAGGATGGTCGCTCAGGTCTCGACGAGGTCGTCGTACCAGCGGCGGAAGGGCAGCGCGAAGTGGACCAGCGCGTCTTCAGCCTGCAGTTCGCCGGCGCGGACGCTGAAACGCATTGGCTCGCCGCGCGGGCTGCAGCGCGCCTCCACGTCGGCGTCCTGCCCCAGCATGGCGGGGATGCCCGGCGCGTCCCAGGCGCAGTTGGCATACAGCCAACGCCCATTGACCCGCACGCGAAAGTTCGTCGCCACGGCCGACAGGGGATTGGCCATGCGGATGCGTCGGCCATCCCGCTCCAGCAGGATGAGATGCGCCGCATGCAGGCGCCGCCGGCCGGCCAGCGCCTCCGTTTCGCTGAGGCCGCCGGCTGCGGCGCTCTCGGCCAGCGTGGGCGGACGCCCGCGCTCGCACCAGAAGCGGTAAAGATGCAGGCGCAGCGCCTGGTCCTGTTCACTGATGCCATGCCCGCTCATGCGCGCCGCGCCTGCATTCCCTGCCAAAGCCACACCAGGGTTGCCGCGGCGAAGACCCACCAGAAGGGCAGGGTCGGGAAGAGGTAACGCGGTATGGCGTGCAGGACGAAATGCAGCAACAGGGTGTAGGCGATGAAAGCGGCCGGCGGCAGGGTCTGACGCCAGCGGCTCCGCGTGAGCCACAGCCCGGCCAGGCCGGCCAGCAAGCCGACGAAGTGCTGAAAATAGATCAGCAGACGCGGCCAGAAGCCCTCCGTCGTGGCCCATTGCAGGGCAGGGGGAGACCGTCCTTCCCGCAACCAGTCCAGCACCATGTTGCGCAGTGGCGGGCCATCGACGTGCCCGGTGCCATGGGGTTGCAGCAGCGCCGCCGCCAGTTCACGCAAACGGCGGACGACGTGCCCGGCGGGATCGGCGCTGACGTGTTGTTGCGCCCCCTGCAGGTAGGTGGCCTGGCGCGCGGCAGGGTCTTCCGGCAAGGCCCCGATGTCCTCAATCAGTTGCCTGTCGGTTTCGGCGGGGCCCTGCCAGCCACCGTCCAGCGCGCCTATGTAGAGGAAGGCGGCCAGGCCTTCGCCGGCGATCACGAGGCGGTCCCAGCGGGCCAGGTTATACAGCGTCCAGCTGCCGACGACGAGCCCGTAGACCAGCAGCAACAACAGCGCCCGCTGCAGCCCCCGCCGCCCACCGTCAACCAGCAGCAGGTGCAGCACGAGGCCGAGAGGGAAGAGCAAGAGGACGGCGCGCGTCAACGTCGCCAGGCCAAGCAGCAGACCGGCGAGCATGACGCGATCGCGTCTCACGCTGTACAGGGTCAGGGCGGCCAGCAGCAGGAATACGTAGAGCGTCTCGGTGCTGACGCGGGTGGCTTCCAGGATGAAGGCGGGTGAAATGGCGAGCGCCGCGGCGGCGCAAAAGCCGACGCGTTCATCGCCGCAGGCGGCGCGGGCCAGACGCCAGACCAGCCAGACGCTGGCCGCGCCCAGCAGGGCCTGGCCGATGCGGACAAGCAGGACTGCCGTTTCGCGCGGAAACAGCGCCTGGGGAATGCCGATGAAGATCAGATACAGCGGCGCGGGCTGAATACCCTTCATGTTGATGTACTGGCCGTCCGGATTTACATCCAGCAGGAAACCCGGCAGGTGGCCCTCGTCGAAGCCGGTGACCAGGGCGAGCCCGTGCGCCAGGTACCAGGGGGCGTCGCTGCCGTCGCTGCGGTAGCCGAGCGCATGATCCAGGCCGAGCCCGGCCGCCAGACGCAGCAGCAGGGCGAGCAGGATGAGCGATGGCAGCAGGCGCCCTGGCCTGCTAGTATCGCGCGCTGTCGCTCTCTCACCCGGAGATTCCAGGCGCATGCGCTGGTACGTCCTCCTGCTCGTTGCGGGCTTGCTGGTGAGACTGGGCCTGGCGCTGTTGGCGGAACATCCCGGCCTTTTTGACCCGAACCATTATTATAACCTTGCGCGCAACCTCGCCGGCGGGCGCGGCTTCGTCATCGACTACATCTGGCAGTACCACCAGAAGCCGGCGGACGTCACCCATCCCATTGACTACTGGATGCCGCTGGCGGCGGTATGGCCGGCAGTCAGTATGCGGCTTCTGGGTGTGAACCTGCCGGCGGCCCTGCTGCCCAACATTCTGTTCAGTATGGCGCTGGTGGCCCTGACCGGCTGGATCGCCAGGGTCGCGCGCCTGTCCCGCACCACCCAACTCATGGCCATGGCGCTGGTCCTTTTCCTGCCGGACTTCGTGCTCGGCGCCGTACGCAGCGACACGACCGTCAGCTACGCCCTGTTTTGCGGTCTGGCGCTGGTGTTTCTGTATCAGGGTATGAGTGGTCAGCCCCGACTGCTGGCGCTGGCCGGCGTCTGCGGCGGTCTGGCGCAACTGACCAGACTGGACGGGATCTTGTTGCTGCCGGCGTTGCTGGGCGGGGCCCTGTTGCTCTGGCGTTTTGGCGGGCGCAGGATGCATTGGGGCTGGCTGCTGGCCATGGTGTTCGCCTGGACGCTGGTGCTGGCTCCCTGGCTGTGGCGCAACCAGCAAGCCTTTGGCGCGCCCTGGCCGTCCGGAACCGGCAACGCACCTTTCCAGACAGAGCATGACGACCTGTTCTCCTACACCCGGATATTCAACCTGGAGACTTTCCTCGCCTGGGGCTGGAACAACATTCTGCACAACATCGTTTTTCACGCCCTTGCCAATCTGAAGGTGATGGTCACGACCCAGGGGTTTGCCCTGCCGCTGCTGGCCTTGCTCGGTCTGGGTGGCTGGCTGCATGGTCGCCGGCGCGAACGCCTGCTGCTGTTGCTGGCGCCCACGCTGTTTCTGATCGCGCTCTATGGCATTTACACTGTGTTGCTGCCCTTTAACGCCATGGGCGGCGCCTTCAAGAAGAGTTGGCTGGCGCTCATTCCCTTTCTGGCGGTGGCCGGCGCCTGGACGCTGGAAACCTGTGTAAGGCCGCGGGCAGTGGGTTACATTGCCGCTGCCCTTGTGGCCGGCTTTATGTTGATGCAGGCCATTGAACTGGTGCGATCGGAATACACGCTGGTTGCCGGCCGTCTGGAGGAGATGGGCCGGGTCACTGACGTGATGGAATCGCTGGGCGATCAAAACGGTGACGGACAAGTCATTGTGATGACGGACGGCCCCTTCTTCCTGAACTGGCTGGGTTACCGGGCGATCATGATCCCGAGCGATGATCGCGACACCATCATCGACGTGGCGCGCCGTTATGGCGCCGACTTCATTCTGATGCCGGCAGCGCGCCCTGCCCTGTGGCCGCTGTACGACGGCAGCGAAACTGACGGGCGCTTGCCGCTGCTGGGTCGAACCAGTTATTCGCGATTGTTTGGCATTGCAGCTGCCTGAACGTTATGCGGGGCGCAGGGCCAGGATACGGCCGCCCGTCACGCTGACGTAAATCCAGCCCTCCGGGCTGACGGCGACGTCGAGCGGGCGCTCCGGCCAGAAACCGCTGCCGCGGTAGTTCATCTTGCTGACGCTGAAGTTCAGGCCAGCCGTCTCCTGCGGCAAGATGACTTCAGGCGCCAGCGGCTGCCCATTTTCGTCAAGGCGAATGACCGCCAGGGCGTAACCGCGCAACGTGATCCGGTGGCGCGAACCGTGCAGGGTGACCAGCAGACTGTCCTGCAGGCCGGGCAGCGCCGCATGATCGTACCAGGCCAGGCCGAGCGGGTAGCTGCCGGTCGGCAGGGCCAGCGCCGGCGCCGCGGTCGTTTCACAGTCAACCGTACCTGGCTGCGCCGGCAGCCGCTGCGCGCCGACGCACCAGGGCCAGCCGTAATGGGCGCCCGGCTCGATCCGGTTGATTTCGTCAAGCGCGTCACCCCGCCCGGCGGCGGCGCGCCCGACGACGTCCGTCGCCCACAATTCACCATGGCGCAGGGCGAGCCCGGCCGGCTGGCGCAGACCGCGGGCAAGCGTGCGCCGGCGGCCATCCGGCGCGATGACGAGCACAGAGGGCGCGTCGCCCGCGTCGCAGGCGCTGCACGGGGCGGCCAGCGACAGGTACATGTTGCCCTGCCCGTCAATGACCAGATCGCCGTCCGCCTGACCGGCCAGGCGCGGCAAATCCGCGACCAACAATTCAGGCTCCCGCTCGTCGGCCCGCAGCCGCCAGATGCCATCGGCGGCGCTGATGAACAGGGCGTCGTCGTGCCAGGCCAGGGCCGAAGGTCGGACCAGTCCCGTCAGCAGCATTTGCGCCGCATCCGGCAGGCCGTCGCCATCGCTGTCGCGCAAGGCCCGTATCTCACCCCGCTGGGGGCTGGCGGCGTAGAGCGTGCCATCGGGCGCGACGGTGAGGGCCACCAGGGCCAGCGCCTCGTTCCGCGCCGTCTGAAACACCAGTTCCGGGCAAAAGCGGCTGGTATCCACCCAGGGGGGATCGCGAAAGGTCGGGCGATCGTGACAGGGCGGCAGCGGATTTTCAGCGGCCCTGGCAGAGACGGCCGGCAGCAGCAGTATGGCCGGCAACAGGAGCAGGCAGCGCAGGACAAGCTTAGGATTTGCTGAATATCCGGCCGGACGCTGCACGAAACCTCCGAATGACGCTACAATGCCATTGTACATGCCATGTTTGCAAGCGGTCTGCCGGCGTCGCTGAAAACTGCGCCGGGAGCGGAGAGCGTATGACTCCGGCAAGCCTTGTCCGCCTCATGACGCTGTCGCTGGTCCTGGTGACCGGTTGCAGCGCGCTGCCCGGTCTCGGCGTCCTGACTGGCCAGGAAAGTGGCGAGGGCGAGGCCCTGCGCGCGCTGGAGGCCATCGATTTTGTCATGGCCGACAAGACCGGCGCGACCGATCCTTCGCTGATCGCCGCCGCCGACCGCATTGAGGCGGCCAGCAATGGCGTGGACATCATCGAGATTCGCCGCAGCCTGAGCGAGGACGCCTTCGTCGTCAATCTGCTCTTTATGCCTTCCGGTGAGCCGGACATGCAATCGTCCGCCGGGCAGGTGGATTTCTACACCTCCATCAAGCGCGCCATCGAACTGACCTGGCGCGGGACGGTGAGCGAAAGTGAGGGCAGCGGTCTGCTGCAGGTCAATCTGATCACGCCCTGGAACATCTCCACGCTCGACAGCGGTCAGGGCTTCGCCGGCGTGGTATTCCTGCAGTCTGAAATCGAGCGCAGGGACGCGCTGACCTATCTGCGGGGCCCGCGCGACCTGGTCGACTTTTTTGACCTCGTCGCCGAAGGCACGCTGCTCTATGAAAGTCCTGAAGGCGGCCTGCTGTACAACGGTGAGCCCAACCACCCCCTGTTTCTGCTGAACGCCGCCGGCCAGGGCGCCTCGTGAGGAGGGTCCGATGACTGAAGTCCGACGTTACGAACCTGCGCGCGAACGACTGGCCGTACAGCGCCGGCGCTACTCCTGGGAAAGTGAAGCGACGCTGGTCGACGAGCGCCGCCGGCTGCGCAACCGCGTGCGCAACTTCTTTACCGAGCACATCGTGCGCAACCTGTTTCTGCTGCTCGTCATCATCGCCCTGCTGGATGCCCAATTCATGCGCGGCCTGCTGGGCTTTCTTGAATACTCCATTCCCTTTCTCGGGCGCTTCCTGTTGCTGGGCGGCTTTATCATCGGCCAGTTCGCCCTGATGTTCTGGTTCCTGGGCCGCGCGCGGGCCTACACCATCTGGCCCGGCTCCGAGGCGCAGGGGATCAGCTTCGCCGACTATCGCGGCCAGCCGGAGTTGCTGGCCCAGGCGCGCCAGATCGTGACCCTGTTGCGCGGCGTGCGCGCCTTCGAGGAAGCGGGCGGCGAGCCGCTCAACGGCCTGCTGCTGGAAGGGCCGCCCGGCACGGGCAAGACCTGGCTGGCCAAGGCCATCAGCACCGAGGCCGGCGTCCCCTTCTTCTACATCGACGGTTCGGGCATGCAGTCCATGTTTTTCGGCATCGCCCCGCTCAAGGTGATGAACCTGTACCGCAAGGCGCGCAAGGCGGCGAAGGACTATGGTGCCTCGATCATTTTCATCGACGAGGTCGACGCCGTCGGCTCGCGCGGCGGCGTGGCGCGCAAGCGCAACGAGTATCGCGAGGGCGAGGCCTTCACCCGTCTGCCCATCATGTTCGGCGGCATGAACGGCGCCAACGTCGGCCTGCTCAGCACGCTGCTGGTGGAAATGAGCGGCTTCAGCCAGGAACATGGCTGGTGGGCGCGCAAGCGCAAGTGGTGGTACCGCAATGTTTTGCGCAAACCCTTCCCGCGGCCGCCGAAACGGGTCCTGACCATCGGCGCGACCAACCGCCTCCAGGCCCTGGACGATGCGCTCTTGCGGCCCGGCCGCTTCGACAAGAAGGTGCGCGTCGACGTCCCGGACCTTGAAGGCCGCCGCGAAATCTTCGAGTACTATCTGTCAGGGATGACCCATGACGAGACCATGGACCCGCTGACCCTGGCCGTCGAAACACAGCGCTACACGCCGGCGGACATCAAGTATTTGCTCAACGAGGCCCTGCGCCACGCGCTCTTCGACGGCCGCACGGAAATGAGTTACCGGGACTTCGCCCGCGCCCAGCCCGAGCACGAGATGGGGCTGCGCGAACCGGTCAAGAACATGACGAAGGCGGCCCGGCGTCGTCTGGCGGCCCATGAAGCGGCCCACGCCATTGCCGTGCGTCTCTATCGGCCGGACTGGCGCATCGCGCGCATCACCATCATTCGGCAGGGTGGAGCACTGGGCCACGTCCTGCCCATGCCGGCGACCGAGAATTACGAGTACATCAATACGGAAGCATCGCTGCTCAACCGCCTGCGCATCGCGGTGGCCGGCAAGGCCGGCGAGATGGAATACGGCGGCGAGCAGGAGCAGACCCTGGGCGTCGGCGGGGACTTCCTCAACGTGCGCTTCGTGCTGCGGCAGATGGCCGCGGCCGGCATGTTCGGTCCGCTGGGCATCGCCGATGAGCCGGAGACCGTGCGCGAGGTGCGCAAGCTGATGGAGGAGACCTTCCTGCAGGCGCTGGACGAGGTGCGCACCGACCTGCGTTTGCACCGCGACATGGGCGAGGCCCTGATTCAGTTGCTGCTGGAAAAGGAAGAACTCTTCGCCACCGACGCCGAGGCCTTCTTCGATCATTACGGGCTGTATACGCCCAAACCGCAAATTGGTCTGAACGAAAACGGCAGGGAGCCGCAGCAGCTTCCTCATTAAGTCTGGATTACAGGATATGAAAGCTCCGGCGCAACACAGCAACGCCAGGCGTGGTCTCACTGCTGAAGGGCTGCCATTGTCATGGCGCGCTTTCATGCGAAGAGGCATGAAAGGGCTATCGGCATGACCTCCATGGAGATCGAACCGCGGCGCGAGCGCTTTACCTGGGAAGAGGAAGAATCCTGGGTCGAGCGTCGCCGGCGCCTGCCCTGGCGCATCCGCCGCTTCATCAAGCGCATGCTGCTGCCGCTGGTGCTGGTGGGGGTGCCGGTCCTGGTTTTGCGCGATGCGGAATTCACGCGCACGGTCATCCCCTTCGCGGCACAGGTGATACAGATCCTGTTCTTCATGCTTATTTTCCTGTCGCAGTTCATCCTGCTTTTCTGGTTTCTGGCGCGCACGCGCAGCTACACCATCATGCCCGACTCGGGCGGCGACGGGATCAGCTTCAGGGACTATCGCGGCCAGCCCGAAATACTGGAACAGGCGCACCAGATCGTCACCCTGTTGCGCGGCGTCCGGGTCTTCGAGCGGGCCGGCGGCGAGCCGCTGACCGGCCTGTTGCTGGAGGGCCCGCCCGGCACGGGCAAGACCTGGCTGGCGCAGGCCATCAGCACCGAGGCCCGGGTGCCCTTCCTGTACATGGACGCCTCCGGCCTGCAGGCCATGTTCATCGGCGTGGGGCCGATGAAGGTGATGGGGCTGTTCCGCAAGGCGCGCAAGCTGGCGAAGCGCTATGGCGCCGCCGTGATCTTCCTCGACGAAATCGACGCCGTCGGCTCGCGCGGGGGTGTGGCCTCGGTGGGTGAGGAAGGCGGCGCCGGCGGCACGGGACTGCGCGGCATGTTCGGGGGCGGCGCCTCCGGCGGCATGGGCGTGTTGAGCACCATGCTGATCGAAATGGACGGCTTCAGCCAGGAACACGGCCGGCGGGCGCGCTGGCGCGCCTGGTGGTGGAAGACCATTCGCCGTCGCAAGCCGCCCAAACCGGACCGGCGCGTGCTGGTCATCGGCGCGACCAACCGCATTTCGGCGCTGGACCCGGCCCTGCTGCGGCCGGGCCGCTTCGACAAGAAGCTGCGCGTCGACGCGCCTGACATGGAGGGCCGCCGCGAAATCTTTGATTACTATCTGGACAGCTACGCCCACGACCCGGACATGGAGTCGGCCATCCTCGCCTCCGAAACGCCCGGCTACACGCCGGCGGACATCAAGTACCTGCTTAACGAATCGCTGCGTTACGCTTTCTTCGACGGCCGCCGGCTCATCAGCTATCAGGACTTCATGCGGGCCAAGCCGGAGCATGAAATGGGCCTGCGCTCGCAGCTGAAGCACATGGAACCGGAGGCGCGGCGCCGTCTGGCGACCTACCAGGCCGGTGTGGCGCTGGCCGTGCGCCTGTTCATGCCCTCGCATCGCATCAGCCGCATCACCATCCTGCGCCAGGGAACGTATTACGGGCACGTCTGGCACTATCCGGCGCAGGAATCCTACCAGGGGCTGCAAATCAAGCCCGAGCTGATGGAGCGCGTCAAGGTGACCGTCGCCGGCAAGGCCGCCGAGATCGAGTATTGCGGCGCCGACAACCAGAGCACGCTGGTCTACCGCGACCTCAATCGCGCCTACGCCCTGCTGGCCGCCATGGCCAACGCCGGCATGCTCGGCACCATGGGCGCCACCAGCACCATCATCTATGATCCCATGAGCGGCATGCGCAACAAGTGGACGCCGGAACAGGCGCGCGCCATTGAGGAAGCCTATCAGGAAGTGTTGCGCGAGACGCGCGTCGCCCTGCGCCAGCATGGTGAACTGATTCACGAACTCGTGGAACTGTTGCTGGAGAAGGAGGAACTGCTCACGGACGAGGTGCGCGACTTCTTCGACAGCTACGGCCTTTACACGCCCGAACCCACCATTATCCGCGACGGTGAGGAATTCCACATCTTCCCCCGCCTGTCAGGCGGTGACGAGCGCCCGCAGGCCGGGCCCGCGCCCTGAAGCGCAGGGCCCTGAGCCGCGCGCGCCATGGATGCCCGCCTGATTGAATTCATCCGCGCCCTGCGGGCCGCGGGCGTGCGCATATCGCTGGCGGAAAGTCAGGACGCCGGCCAGGCGCTGGATGCGGTCGGCGTGGCGCAGCGGCAACGCTTTCGCGCCGCCCTCAGCGCCACGCTCGTCAAGGAAGCGCGCGACCAGGGGCTGTTTGACTACTTTTTTCCGCTGTTCTTCGGCAGCGGCCAGCCGCCCATGGCCGATATCCCTGGCGGAATGTCGGAGGAAGCGCGCGATACGCTGCGGGAGGCGCTGGCCGCCCTGGCCGGCGACGTGGAAGCCCTGCAAGACCTGCTGCGGCAGCTGCTGCAGGGCCGGCCCTTCGAGCAGTCCCGACTGGATCAACTGGGCGAGCACAGCGGTCTGCCCGAGGGCGAGTCGCTGACGCAGCGACGCTGGTACGAGCGGCGCATGCGGCGCGCGGCCGGTCTGACGGCACTGGAAGAACTGCTGCGGCAACTCATGCAGATGCTGCAGGAACTGGGCATGAGCGCGGCGGCGCGCGAGCAACTGCGGCGGCAACTGCAGCAGAACGCCGGCGCCCTGAACGAGCAGGTTGCGCAGCACGTGGGCGGCAGCCTGGCCCGGCAAATGGCGGCGCGCGGACCGGAACCCGCGCGCGAGTTGCAGGACCTGCCCTTCAACCAGTTGCGCCACAATGACCTGGAGGCGCTGCGCGAGGAATTGCAGCGCCTGGCCGCGCGGCTGCGCACGCGGGCCGCCCTGCGCCAGCAACGCGCCCGCGACGGCAACCCGGACCCGCGGCGCACGCTGCGCGCCAGCCTGCGCTACGGCGGCCTGCCGCTGGAGCTCCGTCAGCGCGCGCGCCGCAAGAAACCGGCCCTGGTGCTGCTCTGCGACCTGAGCACCTCGATGCGTCACTGCGCGGGCTTCCTGCTGATGCTCGTCTACCAGTTGCAGGACCAGGTCGCCCGCACCAGCAGCTTTGTATTCATCGACGACCTGGTCGAAATCAGCGACCGCTTTGCCAGTCACCAGCCGCGCGATGCCCTGCTGCAGGTGCTGCGCGAAAACCCGCCCGGGTATTACAACACCGATCTCGGCCGCAGCCTGCAGACGCTATGCGAACGGCATGGCGACTGCGTGGACCCGCGCACGACGCTCATCATCCTTGGCGATGGCCGCAACAATTACAACGACCCGCGCCTCGATCTGGCGCAGCAACTGCAACGCCGCAGCCACCGTCTCTTCTGGTTCAATCCTGAACCGCGCGAGCACTGGGGCAGCGGCGACAGCGACATGCCGGACTACGCCCGCTGCGCCGACGGCGTCTACCCGGTGCGCACCTTGCGTGAACTGGGCAGCGCCGTCGACGCGATTCTCGCCGCCCGCTGAAGGGCTTCAGGGCAGCACCTGGACGTCGACGTCCAGGTTTTGGGCATCTTCAAGCGCCATCCACCAGGGCTGCACCAGTTCATAGTCACAGTCGCCTGCGGTGATCAGGCGCAGTTGCAGCTGGAAGCGTGGCGCGTCGCCGTCGTTCACGCGGCGCCAGTGGACAACCTCATGCCGCGCCGTGCAGCCACGCCCTGCGCTCCACAGTCCGGCCAGCACGCGGCCGCCGCTGAAGTCAAAGGCGTGACGCTCCACCGGCTCGCGGCACAGTTGACTGTTGTCGGCAAGGTCGAAGAAATGCGACAGTTCCTGCTGGCTGCGCAGCACGAAGAGTCGCCCGGCGGCATCCTGGGCGGAGGCGAAGCAGATGCCATTCATCACGCCGTTGGCGTCCGGCCGGGGCTGCGCCGGCGTGGGCACCGGGACGTCCTGCACGATCAGGGATTCCGACAGCCCGGCGATGAGATTGCAGCCGGTCAGCAACATGAGAAAAAGCTGCGGAATCCATCGCGGGATTCGGACTGACGTGGTAGCATGGCGCCACATTCAGCCCTCACCCCATTGCACAGGAGCATGCATGCGTATACTGGTCATCTCGGATATTCACGCGAATCTTGACGCCTTCGACGCCGTGCTGCAAGACGCCAACGGGCAATGGGACTATGTGTGGTGCCTGGGAGACGTGGTGGGTTACGGCCCCGACCCCAACGAATGCGTGGACCGTCTGCGCGAATTGCCCCATCTTTGCCTGGCCGGCAATCATGACTGGGCGGCCCTGGGCCGCCTGGACCTGAACAGCTTCAACCTTGATGCGCGCCGCGCCGTCGACTGGACGAGCAAGGCGCTGACGAAGGCCAGTCGCGTGTGGCTGGAAGCCCTGCCCACCACTTTCGTGGTCGGCGAATTCACCCTGGCGCACGGCAGCCCGCGCGAACCCGTCTGGGAGTACATCCTCGAACCGGGCGTGGCCTCGCTGAACTTCGCGCACTTCGAAACGCCTTTCTGTCTGGTGGGGCATACGCACCAGCCGGTGATTTATGAACAGCGAAACGGGGCGGGGTCAGTCGAGATGATTCTTCCCGGCCAGCGGCGCCGGCGTCACCTGAACGGCATGCGCCAGATCATTAACCCCGGCAGCGTGGGCCAGCCGCGGGACCAGGACCCGCGCGCCGCCTACGCCCTGCTGGACCTGCCGGACGGTGTCTGGGAATATCGCCGCGTCGCCTACGACGTCGCTGTCGTACAGGAGCGCATGCGTCGCCACGATCTGCCGGAGCGGCTGGTGCGGCGCCTGGAGTATGGCTGGTAAGGCCGCCAGCGCCGCCGACGGGCCTGGCCCGGTCATGAGCGCCTGGCTGGCGCAGATCTGGCGCCTGGGGGAGCGCTTGCGGCACGCGGACAAATGCTGGGTCGGGACCGCTGAACTGGGTGAGGCGATGGACGCCAGCCCGCCGGTCGTCAATCGCATGATCACCCGCCTGCGCCGCGCAGAATTGTTGCAGCATGAACCCTATCAGGGCGTCCGCCTGACGGCGGCGGGCGAGCGGCTGGCCCTGCTGGAACTGCGACGCCAGCGCATCGCCGAGGTGTTTCTGGAGCGCGTGATGGGCTTCGGCTGGCACGAGGTGTACGGCGAGGCCACCCGGCTGTGCAGCGGCTTGGGCGAACAACTGACGGAACGCATGGCGCAAATGAGCGGCAACCCGCTGCGTTGCCCGCATGGCGAGCTCATTCCCGCTGCCGATGGCAGTCTGGCGCCGGCGAGCGACCAACCGCTCTCGCAGGTGACGCCTGGCAGCGGGCTGCTGCGCATCACGCGCGTGCTGACGCGCGAGCCCGACCGGCTGGAGTATCTGGCGGCGCTGGGGCTGCGGCCGGACACGGAACTGGAAGTCATCCATGCGGCGCCCTTCGATGGCCCGCTGCAATTGCGCACCGGTCGCGAGTACCGCATCGTCGGGCACAGCCTGGCCGGGCTGGTTTGTGTGGAGCCGGTACCCTGAGACAAGGTCCGGTCTGCCGGTGTACAATGGCAATTGAGATGCTGTGCAAGAGGTTGAAACGACCCTGGCGGTTCCCGTGGCTGCGGGCGGCTGTGCTGCCGGCGCTGGCGTTGCTCTGCGCCCTGCCGACCATGGCGCAGGAAGCGGCGGTCAGCACGCCCGTCGCCGCCATGATGACGGACTTCCAGTTTGAATATCAGCGCTGGAACAACTGCGGCCCGGCCACGCTGACCAATGCGCTGACGCACTTTGGCTATCGCAACGACCAGACGCGCGCCGCCAACTGGCTCAAGCCAAACGGCGAGGACAAGAACGTCACGCCGCAGGAGATGGTGGACTTCGTCAACCACGAAGTGCCCGAACTGCCGGTGCGCGCGTTGACGCGCACGGGCGGCGACCTGCAACTGCTGCGTCAGTTCATCGCCGCCGGCCATCCCGTCATCATTGAGAAGGGCTACGAACCGCCGCCCGGCGACCTGGGCTGGATGGGCCACTATCTGCTGCTGATCGGCTATGACGACGACAAACGCGAATTCATGACCCATGACAGCTTCCGCGGCCCGCAGAAGGCCTACAGTTACGATCAGATCAACGAGTACTGGCAGCATTTCAATCACAGCTACATCGTGCTTTACGAGAGCGTGAACGAGCAGGACATGCAGGAGTTGCTGGGCGGGGACGCCGATCCGCAACAAAACTTCCTGACCACCCTGGAGGAGCAGCGCCAGGCCGTGACGCTGGAGCCGGAGAACCCCTTTCTCTGGTTCAATATCGGCAGCAACTACGTGGCGCTGGCGCCGGTCTACGGGCGCCAGGCCTGGGAATACGCGGCCGCGGCCTTCGACGAGGCGCGTCGCCACGGCCTGCCCTTTCGCATGCTCTGGTACCAGTTCGGCCCGCTGGCGGCCTACAACGCGGTCGGGCGCTATCAGGACACGCTGACGCTGGCCGGCGTCAACCTCAACGACGGCGGCGGCCATTTCGTCGAGGAGATCTGGTATCACGTCGGCCAGGCGCGCGAGGGCCTGGGCCAGACGCAACACGCGCTGGAGAACTACCGCCGCGCGCTGGAAGTGAACCGCAACTTCGCGGCGGCGCGTGAGGCGCTGGAGGCCCTGCAGGCCGGCTGAAGGGCGTTCCCGCCAATCCGCGACAGACTGACGCGCCTGCGCTACACTCCGGCCGGGTCCCGCGCGCAGGAGGAACACGTTGCAGAAGGTCAGTCACAACGGCGCATTGCAGCTGGCCGGCATCGGCGCCCGCTTTCTGTCCCTCATCATCGATACCATCATTCTCGCCGTGCTGCGCCTCTTCCTCATGATTCTCATGGCACCGCAAACGCTGGCGCAGGAACTGATGCTGGCGCTGGTGCTCGACATCGGCACGACCGTCCCCTATTACTGGTACTTCTGGACGCGCACCGGCGGTCAGACGCCGGGCAAGAGCCTGTTGCGCATCCGCGTCATCAGCGAGGAGGGCCGTGACCTGAACGACCGGGAGGCCCTGTTGCGCGTGCTTGGCTACTATCTCGGGCAGTTGAGCATCGGCCTGGGTTTCGTCTGGGCGGCGTTCAACCGGCAGCAGCAGGGCTGGCACGACAAGCTGGCCCACAGCCTCGTCGTCACCAGCGACGAACCGGCGCGCCTGATCCCGCGTCAGAAAATGACGGAAGGCGAGCCCTGGCGCTGAACCGGACCGATGCCATTGTCGTAGCATGTTCGGGCATGAGGGACGGGCAACACCGTGGCCCTGGTGCGGGAGGCTTCATCGTCCTGAGCGCGGGGTTGCCCGGCACAAGTCAGGCGAGGGAGAACCATGAAATCCAAACGCGATGAAGTCGAACTGGCGGGGACGGGCCCGCGTTTTGCGGCGCGGTTAATTGATGGCCTGGTGTTGGCAATCATCAGTTTCGCGGCAGGGGGCATCACAGGCGGGGGCACGGAAAGCAGCGGCGTGTTCCAGATTGTGTTGTCCCTCGGCTACAGCTGGTATTTTCTGACGCGCAACGAGGGCCAGACGCCGGGCAAACGGATGATGAAGGTGCGCGTCGTCCGCAGCGACGGCATGCCGTTGGGCGATGGTGACGCGATCGTGCGCGAACTGGTGGCCTGGGTCAGCGGCATTGTTTTTCTGCTTGGCTACCTGTGGGCCTTCGCCGACAGCCGCAACCAGACCTGGCATGACAAGGCCGTCGGCACGCTGGTCGTCAATGCCGAAAGCGGGTAGGTCAGCCACAGAACGGTGAGTGTTTCCTACTGGCAGGCGGATGGCGGGCAAGCCGTCCGCGAGGTCGACTTTCTGGTTATTGGCGCGGGACTGGTGGGCTGCGCGGCAGCGCTCTTCGCCGCCGGCGCCGGCCGCCACGTGACCATCACCGACGCGCGCGACCTGGGGCTGGGCGCCAGCAGCCGCAACGCCGGCTTCATGATCACCGGGCTGGACAGCTACTATCACCGCGCCATCGAACGCTACGAGCGCGCGGTCGTGCGCGAAATGTGGGGCCTGTCCGGGACGACGCATCGCCATTTGCATCATGTCATCGACGCGGCGGACGGCGCCGTGCAGCGGCAATGCTGCGGCTCCCTGCTGCTGGCCGAGAGCGAGATTGAGGCGCGCGACCTGGAGCAGGCGGCGCGGGCCATGGACAAGGACGGCATCGACGTACAATTCCACGCGCGCGATCCACTGCGCCGCGGTTTCCATGCCGCCATCGAGCAGGCGCGTGACGCCGCCGTCCAGCCATACGAACTGGTGCAGGCGCTCTTTCAGCAGAGCGGCGCGGAACTGGTCGCCGGTAACGAAGTCTGGCGCATTGCAGCCGGCGCTGCTGACAGCGTGCGCGTCTACAGCCGGCGCTATCGTTTCGAGGCGCGGCACGCGCTGGTCTGTACCAACGCCTGGTCGGGGACGCTGTTGCCGCAGCTGGCAAACTGCATCGTCCCCGTGCGCGGCCAGGTGCTGGTGACCGCGCCCCTGAAGCAGGGCCCGCTGCTCAACACCTGCGGCTACAGCGACTACGGCTACATGTACTATCGCGACACCTTTGACGGCCGCCTGTTGCTGGGCGGCGGCCGCCGGCAGAATCGCTGGCTGGAACACAACCGCCTCGACGAACGCATCAGCGATCCGGTGCAGCGCACGCTGGAGGCCTGGCTGCGGCGGCGCTTCCCCGACGTGGACGCGCCCGTTGAAAGGCGCTGGGCGGGCATCATGGGCTTCAGCGCCGACGGCCTGCCACTGGTGGGCAGGCTGCCCGGCATTCCGCGCGCAGGTTACGCCGTCGGTTTCAACGGCCACGGCCTGGCGCTGGGCGCCGGCACGGCCGAGCGCGCCGTCGATCTGCTGCTACAGGACCGTCACCCCGGCGCCCTCGGCGCGGAGCGACTGCTGTAGGCGTTACTCGCCGTGGATGACCTGGCGGAAGGCGCGCAGCGCGCCGGTGATGTCCTGGTGGCCCCAGATATTGCGCCCGATGACGCCGCCGCGCACGCCGGCCCGCAGCAGATCGCGGAACATCGCCAACGCATCGTCCAGCGTGGCGCTCTGCGGGCCGCCGGCGGCCACCAGCGGCACGGGGCAACGCTCCACGATCTGCGTGTGCGCGGCCAGGTCGCCGCTCCAGGGCGTCTTGATGACGTCCGCGCCGAGTTCGGCCGCGCAACGCACACCCCAGGCGATGTCCTCCGGGTTGTAGACGATTTCGTTGTTCGCGCCACGTGGATAGACGTGGCAGATGACGGGCAGGTCGTGACGCGCGCCCGCGCGCACCGTGTCCGACAGGATGCGCAGGAACCTTATCTCGCTGTCACCGCGCACGAAGACGACGACGGCGATGGCGTCCGCGCCGAGGCGCAGGGCTTCCTCAACGCTGACGATTTGCTCGATGGCCGTGTCGTCAGTGCGCACGAAGCTGGACTGCAGGATGAGCGGCACCTGACCCGCGTACTGTCCCCAGAGGGCGGCGGCGGTGCCCTTGTGCATGGTCACCGCATCCGGCGGCCCGGCCATGACGGCCTCCAGCGTGCTGCGCAGATTCAGCAGGCCGGCCGGGATGCCGGCCTGGTAGCCGATGAAATGGTCGATGGCCACCGAACAGAGGTTGCCGGAGGGGTTGGCGAAAATGCGGTTCAGACGAATTTGCTTGCCCAGTCCCATGTGATGCGGCTCCTTTAGCGGAAAGATGCGCTTTGGCCGGCGCGCTCGATGAAAGCCAGTATTTCTGGCAAGGGCGGAACGCCGGTCAGGCCGGGCTGCGTGGCCTTGAGCGCGGCGGCGGCGGCGGCGATGCGCGCGCATTCCCGCACGGGGTTACCCTGCGCCAGCGCCAGCGCCCAGGCGCCGTGAAAGACGTCGCCACAGCCATTGGTATCCACCACCTCCACCGGGAAAGCCGGCTGGTGATGCAGGCCGTCGGCATCCAGCAACCAGCAGCCCCGTTCTCCGGCGGTGGCCGCCACGACGGTCCGCTGTGGCGTCCAGAGCCGGTGCAACGCTTCCCGGGGCGTATCGCAACCGGTCCAGCTGAGGGCGAAGTCCTGCGAAAGGATCAGATGATCGACCAGCGCCTGCAGTTCCTCGAAGAGCGGCCCCCCGCCGCGCTCGAAGTCGGCCACGATCGGGATGCCGGCGGCCCGCGCCACGCGGGCGGCGCGCAACTGGCCCGGGACGTTGTAGGTATCGACAAAGAGCACCCGCGCCGCCTCGATTACCTCGGCCGTCGGCAGCGTCTCATGCGCGCCCAGCGTGCCGTCGCTGTAGGCAAAGATGGTGCGGGTGTGGTCCTCGTCGCCCAGAACGACGATGGCGTGGATGGGGCTGCCACCCTCCACGCGGACCACGGCCGAGACGTCCACGCCCGTGCGTTGCAACTCATCCTCAATGAAGAGCGAGAGTTCGTCCGGACCCAGTTTACCGGCGTAGGCGCAGCGGCCGCCCATACGGGCTCCGGCCAGCAGCGCTGCCGCTGTCAGGCCGCCGACCCGACGCTGGCGGTGCCGGACCCGCATCTTGGTGTCGCCGGCCGGGTAACGTTTAACGTAAAGGGCGTCATCGACCGCCGCGCAGCCCAGCCCCAGGACGTCCCAGCGCTTTGTCATCGTTACAGTTGCACGTCGAGGATATAGCGCGCCGCCGGACTGAGCCGCTGCCAGGTGCTCTTCCGCAGATAGCGTTGCTGGTCCAGTTGCTGCGGCTGTTCGCGGCGGCAGAAGCAGGAATGCAGGGCGCGGCGCCGTTTGTCCGAATTGTTGAAGGTGCCGCCGTGCCAGGTGTGGGAGTTGAAGATGACGACGGTGCCCGCCGGCGCTTCCAGCAGACGCTGGTCCGGATGGGGCGCCATGGGGTCCGCCAGCGCATCCTGCGGCATCACACCGCTGCGCTGGGAGCCGGGCACGACGCGCGTGGCGCCGTTCTCCGCGCTGAAGTCATCCAGCAGCCAGATGGAGTTGCACACCTGGTAGTCGCCAGGCGCCACCGGTTCGCGCCAGTCCTGGTGCAGGGCCTGCAGGCCGCTGCCGGGCAGGGCGGCGCGGAAGTTGAGCGAGGAGAGGCGGAAGTCCGCGCCCAGTACGTGCCAGATGGCGGCCAGCACGCGCGGATGGGTGAAGCAGACGTCGTAGCGCGGGTCCTTGTTGATGAGGTCGGACAGGCGGTCCGCGCCGGTCTCCTGATGCACCTCCAGCCCGGCCGCCGCGCCCTCTTCGGCCACCAGTTCATCGGCGCGGGCGCCCAGCTGGTGGACCTGCTCCATGGTCAGGATGTCGGGCAGGGGCAGGTAACCGTCGCGCGAGAGTTGCTCCTTCTCCGCCTCGCTGAGGGAATCCGGGCACACGCCGCAGGCCGTCAGCGCCGTCTGCATGTCCATGTCGCACGCTCCACTGCTGCGTCGGTCAGGCGCGGAGTATAGCACCCTTGACTCCCGCCCGATATATGCCAGACTCGGCCCGATGGCCCTGACCTTTCTCAGCCTGGTTTACCTGCTTTGCGCGCTGCTGCTGACCCTGCACGCCCTGGGGACGGCGACCTTGCTGCTGGTCTTCTGGCGCACGCGGCACCAGACCCTGACGCCGCCGCCGGTGAGTGAGTGGCCGCGCGTCGCCGTGCAGTTGCCGGTCTATAACGAACGCCACGTCATCGATCGTCTGCTGGCCGCCATCGCCGCGCTGGACTACCCGCGTGAGAAGCTGACCGTGCAGGTGCTGGACGACTCGGTCGATGAGACCAGCGCGCTCATTCAGCGCCGGCTGCCGCAGTTGCGCGCGCAGGGGCTGGACATTCGTCATTTGCGGCGCCGTGAGCGAACCGGCTTCAAGGCCGGCGCGCTGGCCGCGGGGCTGGAACAGCTGGACTGCGATCTGGTGGCGGTGCTGGACGCCGACTTCGTGCCGCCGCCGGACTTCCTGCGCCGGACGGTGCCGCACCTGGTGGCCGACGAACGCATCGGCATGGTGCAGACGCGCTGGGGTCACCTCAACTGGCCCGACAACGCGCTCACGCGCGGCCAGGCGCTGGCGCTGGACGGTCATTTCATCGTCGAGCAGACGGCGCGCAACCGCGCCGGCTGGTTCATGAATTTCAGCGGCTCCGGCGGCGTGTGGCGCCGCGACTGCATTCGCGAGGCCGGCGGCTGGAGCGCGCTGACCCTCACCGAGGACCTCGACCTGAGTTACCGCGCGCAACTGGCCGGCTGGCGCTTCCTCTATCTGCCGGACGTGGTCGTGCCGGCGGAAGTGCCGCCGCAGATGGCCGCCTGGAAGCAACAGCAGGCGCGCTGGGCGCGGGGCAGCACGCGCACGCTGCTGGGCCTGTTGCTGCCGCTGTGGCGCGCGCCGCTGCGGCCGGGTCAGCGCATCATGGCCACGCTGCACCTGTGCCAGTATCTGCCGCACCCCCTGATGCTGCTGATGTTGTTGCTGACGCCGCTGCTGCTGCTGGGGGGGCGTTTCAGCGCGTGGTTGCCCGGCCCGCTGGGTCTGGCGGCGCTGGTACCGGCGCTGCTCTACGTCCTCAGTCAATACGCGCTCTACCCGGACTGGCGCCGTCGCCTGCGCGCCTTCCCGCTGCTGCTGCTGCTGGGGACGGGCATGACCTTCAACGCCACCCTCGCCGTGCTGGCCGGTCTGTGGCCGGGCGCGGCGGAGTTTCGCCGCACGCCCAAGTTCGCGCAGTCCTGGGTCGCCAGTCGCTATGCCCTACGCATCGACCGCACCCTGGCCGGTGAATTGCTGCTGGCCGCCTATGCCCTGATCGCCACGCTGATCGCGCTGGCGCAGTATCCGGCGCTGGCGCCCTGGCTGGCGCTGTATTGCATGGCCTTCACGTCGGTGGCCGGTTTGAGCCTGCGCGACCAGTGGCAACTGGCCCGGCTGCGGGCATGACCCGGCTGGCCGTTCTGGCGGACATTCACGGCAACCTGCCGGCGCTCGAAGCCGTCATCGCCGACATGGCGCATGAGACCATCGACCAGGTGATCGTCGCCGGCGACCTGATCAACGGCGGCCCCTTTTCGCGCCAGGTGCTGGAGACGGTCTTCGATCATGGCTGGGTCGCCATTCGCGGCAACCACGAGATGTATCTGCTGGAGCATGTGCGCCCGGCGTGCGGCGCAGGGGCGCGGCGCACGCTTTTCTGCTCCGTTGCGCTGCTGCAGGAACAACTGGGCGAGCGCTGGTGCGCCCGTATCGCGGTTATGCCTGACGAATTGACGCTGCGCTTCGCCGATGCGCCGCCCCTGCGCGTGCTGCACGGGTCGCCCGGCAATCCTTTCCGCAGTGTCACGCGGCTGACCAGCGACGCGGAGGTCAGTGAGATGCTGGCGGGCGTCAGGGAGCGTTGCGTGGTCTCCGGCCACTATCACATTCCCTTCCTGCGTCAACTGGAGGACATGCAAATCGTCAATCCCGGCCCGGTCGGCACGCCGATGGATGGCCGTCGCGACGCCTGCTACGCCCTGCTTGAGGGGGACGAAAGGGGCTGGCGCGTCGAGCACCGGCGCGTCGCCGTGGACTACACAGCGCTTTTCGCGGAATTCGAGCGTCAGGAGTTCGTACGACGTTGCGGCGTGGAAGGCTTTCTGATCGTCGAGCAGTTTCGCCAGGCGCGCACGCTGTTTTCGCCCTTCAGACGCTGGCTGGCGGCGCTTCGTCCGGGGGAGGAGGCGACGTTGGCGCTGGCGCGCGAGTTCCTCGCCGGCGGCCAGTTGTGGCACTACATCTCACCCCGTCACCAGGTCAATCGCCATCTCCTCGAAGCGCCGCAGCCAGCACGCATTCGTGAAAACAATCCGGGCGGTCTGCGCGCATGACCCGCCTGGCCGTCCTGGCGGACATTCACGGCAACCTGCCCGCGCTGGAGGCCGTCATCGCCGACATGGCGGACGAGACATTCGACCAGGTCATCGTCGCCGGCGATTTGATCAACATCGGCCCCTTTTCCAGGGAAGTGCTGGAGACGGTCTTCGATCATGGCTGGGTCGCCATCCGCGGCAACCACGAACACTATTTGCTGGACGCGGTGGCCCTGTGCCCGGTCAGGGAACGGCGCGACTGGGCCTTTCTGGATTTCATGGCAGCGCAACTCGGCGCGGCCTGGCTGGCGCGCCTCGCCGTCATGCCCGACGAGTTGACCCTGCGCTTCGCCGACGCAGCGCCGCTGCGGGTGGTGCATGCCGCGCCCGGCAATCCCTACCGGACGATCACGCGCGTATCCAGCGAAGCGGAGGCGCAGGCCTTGCTGACCGGCGTCGCCGAAGGCAGCGTCGTGGCCGGCCACTACCACATGGCCTTTGAACGTCAACTGGGCGACTGGCAGATCATCAACCCCGGGCCGGTGGGTACGCCCCACGACGGCCGGCTCGACGCCAGTTATGCCATCCTGGAAGGAGACGAGGCCGGCTGGCGCGTCGAACACCGGCGCGTGCCGGTGGATTACGCAAGGTTGTACGAGGAGATGCAGCGTCTGCAATACGTCGAACGCTTCGGCCTGCGCGGGCACATCGTCGTTGAACAATTTCGACACGCCCGGCCGCTGTTCGTGTCCTTCAGACGCTGGATGCGGGAACGGCATCCGGCAGCGGAGTGGACCATGGAGCTGCTGAACGAATTCCTGAATGGCGGCTGCCTGTGGCGCTATCTCGCGCCGGAGTACCAGTTCAATCGTCATCTGCTCGATTCCACTCCGATTGACCTCACGACACCGGACAGGTAGACTGAATCGCGGGGTTGTGATGGAATGGCAGACATGGGTGACTTAAAATCTCCTGCCCTAACCGGCGTGCGGGTTCGAATCCCGCCAACCCCATGTGTTGACCGGCGTGCCCGGTCCCTCAGCTGAAAGACAGGAAAGCGCAGCCGTGCGCCTTGGCATCATCGGCCTGCCCAACAGCGGCAAGACCACCATCTTCAATGCCCTGACCGGACAAGACATCGCGACGGACGCCGCCAGCGGCCGCTTCGAGTTGCATACCGCCGTCGTCAACGTGCCGGACGAACGGGTGGACCGCCTCGGCGCCCTGTATCGTCCGCCCAAAACCACCCGCATCCAGGTGACCTACGTCGACATGGCCGGCCTGGACAAGGGGGCCGGCGCGGGCGGCATCGAGGGGCGTTTCCGCCAGGAAATGGAGCAGGTGGATGGCTTCGTGCACGTGCTGCGGGCCTTCAGCGACGACAATGTCCCGCATCCGTATGAGAGCGTCGACCCGGGGCGCGATTTCGAAGTGCTGGAAGCCGAGCTATTGCTGCACGACATGGTGGCGCTGGAGACGCGCCTGGAGCGCATCGAAAACGAGATCCGCCTCAAGGGGCGCCGGGTCGACAAGGCGGTGCGGGATGAGGGCGAGTTGCTGGCTTCCCTGCAGCAGCAGCTCGAACTCGAACGTCCGCTGCGCGCCGGCCCGCTGACGCCGGCGCAGCGCAAGTTGCTGCGGGGTCACGGCTTCCTGACCCTTAAACCGGCGCTGGTCGTGCTCAACCTGGGCGAATTTCAGGATGAGGCGGAGGTCACGCCGCCGGAAGCCGGGCCCGGCATCCTGGTCACCGCCCTGAAGGGCAGTCTGGAGGCCGAGATCGCGCGGCTGGAGCCAGAGGATGCCGCGCTCTTCATGGAAGAATTTGACATTCAGGAGCGCAGCGCGGACAAGGTCATTCGTCTGTCCTTCCAGCTGCTGGCCCTGCGCTCCTTTTTCACCATCAATGAGAACGAATTGCGCGCCTGGAGCCTTGCGGCCGGATCGAGCGCGGCCGAGGCCGCCGGCGCCGTGCACAGCGACATGCAACGCGGGTTCATCCGCGCCGAGGTGATGGGCAGCGAAGACCTGTTGGCCGCCGGGGGCAGCGAGGCGGCCCTGCGCGGCAGCGGCAAATTGCGCCTGGAAGGCCGCGACTACGAGGTGCAGGACGGCGACGTGCTTCGCATCCGCTTCAATGTCTGACGCCGGGAGGCGCGGTCACGCGCGGCGCGCCGGTCGCTTGCTGGTCGCCACCGGCATCGCGCCGCCGGAAGCGGGCGGCCCCTCCACCTGGTTGCAGGAATTGCTGCCGGCCCTGCAGGCGCGCGGCTGGGAACTGGAGGTCATCAGCTACGGCGGCTCCGGTGGCGCCGACCAGGCCTGGCCGCTGCAACGCATACCAAGACGGGCCCTGCCGCTGCGCCTGGCCCACTACGCCGCCAGCGCCTGGCCGCGCCTGCGCCGCGCCGACCTGGTGCTGTTGACCACCCTCGGCCTGCCGCTGCCCGGCGGCGGCCCGCCGCGCGTTTACCGCATCGTCGGCGACCAGGCCTGGGAGCGCAGCATCCGCCGCGGCTGGATTCCGCCGGACGAGGACATTGAGCGCTTCCAGCGACAGCGCCATGGCGGGCTGGCCGACCTGCAGAAGGCCATCCGTTCGCGGGAATTGCGGCGCGCCAAACGGGTCATCGTGCCGGGCGACTGGTTGCGCCGTCTGGTGACCGGCTGGGGCGTGGCGCCGACGCGGATTCAGGTCATCCCCAATGCGTTGCCGCCCCTGGGCGCGGAACTCGCGCGGGACCAGGCCGCGGCGCGCGCGCAACTGGGCCTGGATAAAAGGCCGCTGCTCCTGACGGCCGCGCGTCTGGTGCCGTGGAAGGGCGTTGACCGGTTGCTGACGGCCCTGGCGCAGGTGCCGCACTTTCAGTTGATCATCGCCGGCGACGGCCCGCAGCGCGCTGCGCTGGAACGCCAGGTGGAGCAACTGAAACTCGAGCCGCGGGTGCGCTTCATGGGGCAGATAGCCCGGCAGCAACTGGCGGCTTACATGCAGGCGGCGGACTGGTTCGTGCTCTATTCCGGCTACGAGGGCCTGTCGCACGCCCTGCTGGAGAGTCTGCGCGCCGGCACGCCGGTCATCGCCAGCGACCGCTGCGGCAACCCCGAGGTCGTCACCCACGAACACAACGGTCTGCTGGTGTCCTGGCCGGATGAAGCGGCGCTGGTCGCCGCCCTGCAACGGGCCCTGCAGCCGGACTTGCGCGTCGCGCTGGCGCGCAACGTCCACGATGGCCTGGAGCGTTTCAGCTTCGAGCGCATGGTCTCGCAGACGGACGAGCTGCTGCGTATCTGCCGCGAGTAAATTCTACTGCAGGGTTAGCAGCTTCCCGTCGATCACCCGGGTCGCCAGGGCGGTGAAGTCCGCGAGTGACATGGCGCCCAGGCTCTCGTCGTCGCGCAGACGCACGCTGACCGTGCCGTTCTCAAGGTCGCGGTCGCCGAGCACCAGCATGTAGGGGACGTGCTGCCCGCGCGCCAGGCGAATCTTGTTGCCCATGCGGTTGCGGCTCTCGTCAACGTCCGCGCGGATGCCGGCCGCACGCAGCTGCGCGGCCAGTTGCCGCGCCGGCTCGTTGTGACGGTCGGCGATGGGAATCAGGACCGCCTGCAGCGGCGCCAGCCAGACCGGGAAGGCGCCGGCGAAATGCTCGATGAGAATGCCGATGAAGCGTTCCATGCTGCCGAAGGGCGCGCGGTGGATCATGACCGGGCGCCGGCGCGTGTCGTCGCTGGCGACGTATTCCAGTTCGAAGCGCTCGGGCAGGTTGTAGTCCACCTGCACGGTGCCCAGTTGCCATTCGCGGCGCAGGCCGTCGCGGAAGATGAAATCCAGCTTGGGGCCGTAAAAGGCCGCCTCGCCTTCCTCAATGCGGTGCTGCAGGCCCAGTTCCTGGCAGGCCAGCAGGATCGCTTCGGTGGCCTTCTGCCACAGGTCGTCGCTGCCGCTGTACTTGTCGCTCTGCGGGTCGCGGATACCGACGCGGGCCTCGAAATCGGTCATGCCCAGCGTGCCGAAGACCTGTTGAATCAGGCGCACCACCGCCTGAAACTCCGCCACCAGCTGGTCCGGCCGCACGAAGAGATGGGCGTCATCGACGGTGAAGCCGCGCACGCGCGTCAGGCCGTGCAGTTCGCCGGACTGTTCGTAGCGATAGACGGTGCCGAATTCCGCCAGGCGCACCGGCAGGTCGCGCCAGGAGCGCAACTCGCTCTGGTAGATGGCGCAGTGGTGCGGACAGTTCATCGGCCGCAGCAGAAACTGCTCGTCGTCGACGTCGAGCGGGTTGTACTGGCTGTCGGCGTAGTAGGGATAGTGGCCGGAAGTGCGGTAGAGGTCCAGCCGGCCGATGTGCGGCGTGATCACCGGGTCATAGCCGTTGTCAACCTGCACGTCGCGCAGCCAGCGTTCAAGCGTATCGCGCAGGACCGTGCCTTTGGGTTTCCACAGCGGCAGGCCCCTGCCGACCAGCGGGCTGATGGTGAAGAGGCCCAGACGCTCGCCCAGGACGCGATGGTCGCGGCGCCGCGCTTCCTCCAGGCGCTCCAGATAGTCCTGCAATTCATCGGCGTTGTGCCACGCCGTGCCGTAGATGCGCGTCAGTTGCGGCCTGTTTTCGTCACCGCGCCAGTAGGCGCCGGCGGGCGGGCGGAAGGCGATGCGCAGGGCCTTCGGATCGATTTCAGCGCTGTTCGCGACGTGCGGGCCGCGGCAGAGGTCGGTGAAGCGGTTCTGGGTATAGATGGTCAGCGTGTCGGCCGGGGCGGCGATATGCTCGCCGTTTTCATCGACGCGGCCATTGACCAGGTCATCGATCAGTTCCAGTTTGTAGGGTTGGTCCCGAAACAGTTCGCGCGCCTCGTCGGCGCTGATCTCGCGGCAGGTGAATGCGTGCCGGCCGCGGATGATTTTTTTCATGCGCCGCTCGACCCACTTCAGGTCCTGGTCGGTGACGGGCCGCGGCAGGTCGAAATCGTAGTAGAAGCCGTCCTCGATGGGCGGGCCGATGGCGATTTTCGCCAGCGGAAAACGCTCCAGCACGGCCTCGGCCATGATGTGCGCCGCGGAGTGGCGGATGCGATACAAGTGGTCATCCTGGCTGGACATGGGCTACCTTTGATTGCGTGGAAACACTGGCCGGGCAGGCATTGGCCGGCGCGACGGGCGTGGGGAGAGTGAGAGAAATCAGGCGACGCCGGTGACGCTCAGTACGTCGCTGATGACGAAGGTGACCATCTCGTGGGTCACGCAGGGAGTTCGCACGCCACCCCTGCTGATCACCTCATCGCCGTTAACGCGGGTGAAACGGCCCTCGAAGGTGCCGAGATCGATCATGCATTCGATGACGTCGAGCAGGGTGTCGCACTCCAGGTCGTCGACGAGGACGTGGGGCGTGTCGAGGGCCACGTAACGCACGGGGTGACAGTGGGGGTGATCGCAGGCGCCGTGAAAACCCAGTTCCAGCTGTCGTCGCAGCCAGGCCATGGTGATGAAGGAGGCCGTGTAATGGCTGCCGTCCTCCAGGCGAACGATGACGTCACAGACGTCGTCCACAGCCGGTTCCGACTTTTCGATCCAGACGTGACTGGCGATCATGGCAAATCCACCTGGCCTGCTCCCCCTGCGCATGGCAGCGACCGCCGCGGGTCGCTGCCCAAAGAATAGAACAGGCGGGAAGCGCTTGTCAAGCAGAACGGCGCGGCCCGCCGCTACCTGCAGGAATCTGCATGGCGCGATGCCCGCCGCAAGGGTATACTGGCCACGGATGATTCAGAAAGGACAGGGCCGAATGAGCCTGGGACCGACCGAACTCATCATCATTCTCGTGATTGTGCTGCTGCTCTTCGGCGTGGGGCGCGTCTCGCGCATCGGCGGCGAGTTGGGCAGCGCGGTGGCCAACTTCCGCAGGGGCCTCGACCAGGGCGCCAAGGAGGGTGCCGCTGCCGCAGCCAGCGAGGAAGCTGCCGCAGAGAAGAAGGCCGAAGAGGCCTGATCGGGCGCCGGCCCCTGTCGTCCGTCAGCGTTCCGGCGGAAGCAGGGGCTTGCGCGGGACGGCGGCGGGCGCCATGAGGTTGTAGCGCAGGATATCGCGGTTCAGCCGCGCCAGCGCGTCACTGTCGCGCAGAGCGTCCTGCCGTCGCAGACGCGCAATTCTGGCCTCCACGTCCTGACCCAGCATGACCCATTCCGGCGCCAGATCGTGGGCGCGCAGCAGGCTGTGCGCCAGACGCAGTTCTGGCGGTGTGCGCCCCTCGTCCAGGGGCGGCAGGGGCTTGCCCTGGCCGGGCAGGCCGTCAAAGCTGCCGGCGGCCATTGCGCGTTGCAGGCGCTGCTCGACCAGAGAGGTCCAGCGCTTCATCGGGAGATAACGGCACCCGTCAATTGCCGCCTGGGGATTCAGCCAGCGAGAAGGTGGCCTGCACTTCCCCGTTTTCGTCGCGCAACATGGCGACTCCGCTGTCCTCGCGCCACAGCGCCGCGTCTAGGCCCTGGAAGAGGGCGTTGGGCGTGTTGTTGCCGCTGCGCGAGAACACCATCACCTGGCCGCCGGCGAAGAGCCGTTGTTGCGGGAAGGTAAAGACGTTGCCGGCGCCATCCTCCAGCGTCCAGCCCTGCAGATCAACGCCGTCGCCGGTGTTGCGGATTTCGACGCCCTCGGCCGTGATATCGCCGGCGCCAACGATGCGCGAAATTTCCAGCTGGACGGCTTCCGCCGTGGGCGGCAGGGTGATGGTCACCTGGGGCGTGGGGGTCGCCAGGTCATCGATGGTCCACTCGCCGGCGAGATAGCCCTCGACCTGGTCCTGCGTCATCTGGCAACCGGGCAGGGGCACCACCAGCCTGTCGCCCACGCGCAGGAAACGCGCCGTGTCCTCGGTCAGGCCGTTGATCTCCAGCAACACGGCAGGTTCGGCGCCGTAGATCAGCGCCAGTTCGTAGGGCGTATCGCCGGAACGCAATTCATGCATGATGCAGCCGGGCGGCAGACCTTCGGTGAAGGCCTCGACCGGGTAGGGCACGACGATGACTTCCTCGGTGCCTTCAGTGGTGACGACGACGCCATCGCCGGCCGTGTTCACCAGGCCCTGGACGGGCCCGGAGCCCGCCCCCTGTTCTTCGGGCGCTGCGGTCACCACGACCACGAAGGAAGCATCGGGGTCGACCGTGGCGGTGATCAGCACGGGCACCGTGATGATCTCCGGCGCCAGTTGCTGTGAGACATTGCCGCTGCCGGCGGGTCCCAGCGGTACCGAGGGCGCCAGCAACAGACCCAGTGCGAAGCCAATCAGCAGGAGAGACAGCGCGCTCAGGGTTACAGAAATCGCAAACCGGCTCATGGCCTGCCTCATACATTGGGCGATTAAACGCAGCGAGTGTAGCACAGCAGGTGGCACGGGGCAAAACGCGCATGAGCCGTTGAGCCGTCGCCGGCGCGCCGCTATACTGGCTGCAGCGGGAGGGCAGGATGCGTTACATCATCGACGGTCACAATCTGATTGGCGCGTTGCCGGATCTCGCGCTGGACGACCCCGATGACGAGGCGAAACTGGTGCAAAGGCTGCGCAGTTTCGCCGCGCGCACGGGCCGGGGCTGCACCGTCATTTTCGATCATGGTTTGCCGGGCGGCCGCTCGGCGCTTTCCAATCGCAGTGTGCAGGTTGTGTTCGCCTCAATGCGTTCCAGCGCCGACCGCGTGCTGCGTGAACGCATCAAGAAGCTGCCCGACCCACGCGGCTGGACGGTGGTCAGTTCGGATGCGGAAGTGCTGGGCTTCGCCCGTCGGCGGCAGTTGCAGACCCTGAGCAGTTCACAGTTCGCGGCCCTGCTGGAGCGACCGCAGGCCGTCGCGCGGGACCCCGGCGAGGACCCGCATGCGCAGAGCTCGCCCGAGGAAATCGAGGAGTGGCTGGCAGCCTTCAGCGCCGGACACAGCGGCGACTGACGGGCCGGCAGCCATTTGTGGGACCACCTGGATTCGAACCAGGAACCGATCAGTTATGAGCCGACTGCTCTGCCATTGAGCTATGGTCCCCTGCCGGCGGGCAGAGCGGGTAACGGGACTCGAACCCGTGCCAGGACCTTGGAAGGGTCATGTGCTACCATTACACCATACCCGCCTGTCGGGGTGACCGGATTCGAACCGGTGACCTCGCGCACCCAAAGCGCGCGCGCTGGCCGGACTGCGCTACACCCCGCAGCCCCCATGCTACCATCACCCGGCGACCCCGTCCACGGCCTGGCCGGCGGCCGCCAGTTCCTCGTCAATGATCTGCGCAAAGGCCTCGAATCCGCGCGCGCCCAGCAGGGGCCGACCATTGATGAAAAAGGCCGGCGTGCCACGAATGCCCAGGTCCTGGGCATCGCGGAAGTCCGTTGCGATGCTCTCGAGCGGGTGCTGTTCATTGAGGCAGGTCTCGAAAGCCACGGGGTCGAGGTCCAGCGTCAGGGCGAAGTTCAGGAACATCCCGACTTCGGCGAAGGTCCCCTGATTCTCGTAAAGCAGGTCGTGATAGGGCCAGAAGCTGTCCTGTGCCCCGGCGCAGCGGGCGGCGATGGCCGCCCTGGTGGAAGAATCGCCGAGGATGGGGAAATCGCGATAGACGATCCGCACCTGCTCGCCGTAGGTCTCGCGTATCTGCGGCAGGGTATCCTGGTGAAAGCGCGCGCAGAAACCACAGTTGAAATCGCCAAATTCAACGATCTCCACGCTGGCAGTCGCGGGCCCCAGCGCCACGGTGTCGCCGGCGCTCACCTTGAAGCGGCTGCTGCTGTCGGCCAGATCGGGCGGGCGGGCGGCGTCGATCATCGCCTGCAGGCGGGTTTCCTGTTCGGCGAAGCGCTGTTGCAGCGTTTCAGCGAGCCAGACGCGGGTCTCTTCCTGCCCCGCTTCGCCGCTCCAGCGACCGATGAAGATGCCCAGCAGCAGGAACAGGGCCGCGACGACCACAAGGCCGGCCCCCGGGTAGTGGCGCGCCGGAGTCGGCGCGGGCGCCGCAGACGCATCGGCTGCGGGCCGCTCGGTGACGGGCTCGTCGCTCATTGCCGGCCTTTCCGGTTGAATTGGCAGCGGAAGCGGCGACGCTTCGGGTGCAGGGCCGCCGTGAACAGTATACCATTGCCGCCCGGAGGTGGACGGCAGTGAGCGGAACAGCATGACGTCAAGGCGCGAGGGGTTGGTCATCCGGGCCCGCAGCGGCTTTTTCGACGTGGAAAGCGACGCCGGCGAGTTGTTTCGCTGTCGCCTGCGGGGACGTTTGCTCGAGGTGGCCAGCGATACGGACGTGGCCGCTATCGGCGACCGCGTCAGCTTCGAGCCGGTTGACGGGCAGGAGGGCGCCATCCTCGCCGTGGCCGAACGCCGCAGCGTGCTGGCCCGCGCCGCGCGCACCAGCGGCAACCGCGGCGCCGGCGAGGCCACGCGCGAGCAGGTCATCGTCGCCAACGCCGACCAGGCGCTCTTCGTGTTTGCCGCCGCCAGCCCGGAACCGGGCCTGCCCCTGCTGGACCGCTTTCTCGTCGCCGGCGAAAGCGCCGGCATCGAGACGATACGCATCGTCGTCAACAAACTCGATCTGGTGACGGTGGAGCAGGTACAGCAACGATTTGGCGACTACGAGCGCATGGGCTATCCCTTGCTGCTCACCAGCGCGCTGGATGGCAGGGGCCTGGAGGAACTGCGCCAGGCGCTTGAAGGGCGTCTGTCCGTCTTCACCGGTCCCTCGGGCGTGGGCAAGACCAGCCTGCTCAACGTCCTGCAACCCGGCCTGGGGCGCATGGTCAAGGCGATCAGCCGGCGTCGGGAAGAGGGCATCCACACCACCCGTGACAGCGAACTGGTGCGCCTGGGCCCCGACACCTGGCTGGCCGACACCCCTGGCATCCGCTCGCTCAACCTGTGGGACATTGAGCCGGAGGAGCTGGACGCCTGGTACGTGGACATCGCGCCACTGGTGGAGGACTGTCGCTTCGGCGACTGCGCCCATCGTGACGAACCCGGCTGCGCCGTGCGGCGGGCCGTGGCCGGCGGTGAACTCAGTGAGCGCCGCTGGCGCAGCTTCCGGCAACTGTATGACGAACTGGAGGCGCAGTACGCGCTGTGACGCGCCGGGCTTTCAGGCCCCGTCGACCTCGCCCCCGTTTTCACCCTCGTCCTCCAGCAACCGGACGTCGCTGGCGATATCGATGAAGAGGACGCCGTTCAGGTGGTCAAGCTCGTGCTGGAAGACGCGCGCCAGCCAGCCCCCGGCGCGCAGACGCAGGGCCCTGCCCTGCCGGTCCAGGCCCTTGATGGTGACGGTTACCGGACGTTCCACGTCGCCGACGTAGCCGGGGATGGACAGGCAACCTTCAACGCCCTCTTCCTTCTCCTTGCTGACGCGCACCAGCTTCGGATTGACGATGACGTGGAGCACACCGGCGTCAGCGCCGAATTCCTCGCGCGCCTCCTCCGTATCGTCCGGCAGACGCGCGACGAACACGCGCTGGCTGATGCCGACCTGGGGCGCCGCCAGGCCGATGCCCTTCGCGTCCTGCATCGTCTCGATCATGTCGTCGACCAGTTGCTGGAAACGCCGGTCGAAGCTGGAGACGCGTTTCGCCCTGCGCCGCAGCAGCGGGTTGTCCAGTTGAATGATGTCGCGCCGGGCCATGAATGCGCGCCAGGCTATGCCAGCGGGGCCTGATGCTGCCGGCGCGTCTGCCAGGCGTCGATCCAGGTGGCGAACTCCTCGCGCCGACGCAGGGCCTCGCTCTCCTCGCGCCGCGCCAGCACCGCTGCGCGCTGGCCGGAGATCTCGTCCTGCACCCGCAGCGGCCGGCCGACCTTGCTGAAGATGCGCTCCGCCCCATGGTCATCGCCGATCAGCGATATGAGCAGGTCGCCGCGATTCATGAGCATGTTGAGCGGCCCGCTGCGATTGATGGTGACGCTGTCCACCTGGGTCAGCAGAAACTGTTCGTTGTGGTCCTGCAACCACATCGGCCGCCGGTGGATGATGCGCAGGGTCGTTTGACCAATGAAGAGCATGTCGTTGCGCCAGTCCCAGTCCGACCAGTAGAGCCACACAATGCCGGCGATGACGGCCGCGCCGCCGGCCAGCAGGCCAATAACGCCGGGACCTGGCGCCACGTCCGGCATCAACTGCACCAGCAAGAGCGCGCCGGCGCCGATCAGCAGCACCAGGGGCAGGAAGATATGCGCCAGCCAGACCGAAAGATGCTTGCGGTAGACGATGTTGCCCTCGGGGTCACTGAAACGCGTGCTGAAGAGGCCCGGCGCGGCGTGGCCGGCGAAGCCCGGCGGGGCCGGCAGCGGTGACAGCGGCGAGCCAGACGCCAGCGTCGCGAAATCCTGCTCGACCCTGGACTGCGCCCGTTCTTCCAGTCGGCGCTGAAAGTCCTGCCGGTTGCGCAGGAGCAACTTCTGCAATTCGTCGGGTCCGGTCATCATGGGCAGGGTCATGTTGCCGGACTCACCGGCGGTGCGAATGAAGAGCGTGCCGTAGCCAAAGACGCGGGCAAAGGTATCGCGCTGCGGGATGTCAAAGCTCACCTCGTGCACGCTCTCCAGTGGCAGTTCAAGCAGTGACTCCTCAAAGGCGAGGATCGTCTTCTCGCGCCGGATGACGCGCTGGTCGGTGATGATGAGGTAGTCGTTGTGCCACTCGGCCATCAGGTACAGCAGCCACAGGGCGGGCAGGGTGAGACCGGCGCCCGCCAGCCCAAGCGTGAGCGCCAGGCGGTCAGCCGCGAAGGCCGCGACGAGCAGCAGCAGCGCCAGCAGGACGGGCAGAAAGGCCTTGTAGCCCCAGGCCCATGGGTGCCGCCGGCGCCAGGTGAGCACGCGCTCGCCGCGGCGCTGACCGCGAAAGAGCGCCACTTCAGGGGACGTGGCCGGCAGGGCAGCGCGTTGCAGCGCCGCCGCCAGGCCTGGGTCGCGGGTCCCCAGCTGCTGCAGCGCCTCCCGCGTCAGCAGGAGCAGCCAGGTATCCGGCGCGCTGACGATCAGACTTTCCGGCGCCGGCAGGTCCTGGAAGAGCGCCTCCGCGCCGCAGTACGCGCCGGCCTGAAGTTCCTGGCCGCTGCGCCGGCTGCCATCTTCTGCCTGCCATTGCGTCCGCGCGCTGCCGCTGGCCAGCAACAGCAGGCCCGGCAGCGGCTGACCCTGCTGCACCAGCTGGTCGCCTGGCCGGCAATGCAGGGCCTGCATGGCCGCCGCGACGGCCCCCTGTTGCCCGGGGCTCAGGGACGCGAACAGGTCGGCGCTGCGAATGTGTTGCAGGACGGCGCTATCGGTCACGTCATCCACCCTGCGCCGGCGCGTCGGCAGCTTCTGCGCCGGGTGACAACTGGCTGACCAGTTCCAGATAGCGCGTCAGAAAGAACATCAGCGCCTGACGTTCGCCGTCGCTGACCATTCCCAGCAGCGCCTGCAATTGCTCGAAGGCGTCGTCGCGCACCGCCTCGAAGCGCTGCCGGCCGGCGGGCGTCAGTTCGACGCTGACGGAGCGGCCGTCATCCGGATTGCGCCGGCGCCGGACCAGTTCGACACTTTCGAGGCGCTGCACCAGGCCGGTCATGGTGGCGCGGCTGAGGTGGTGCTCGCGCGCGATCTGGCCGATGGCGCAACTGCCCCCGCGTTCAATGAGCGTCTTGAGCACGAAGAATTGCGGCGGGGTCAGATCGTGGCGCGTGACGTGCCCGGCCAGACGCTTTTCGGCGTCGGTGATAATGCCAAACAGCAGCGTCCAGAAAGTGGAGACGTCCTGCTCAAGATCAGCCATCCATTCAGTGTAGCAAAACGCCGCCCGCGCCGCACGGAGTCCGGGCTGTGCTACACTGGTGTTGGAACACAAGTCTCTCGCTGCGGGGGAGAGTGACACGTGGTAGCAATCCAGTATCAACCATCTGTAGAAACCATGGTTTATGCAACCATGTCCGAACTGCAGCGAGAGCTCAATGATACTTGGTCAAAAGTGGAAGACGCTCCTGGCAAAGCTGCTTCTCTGCTGCGTATGGAAAGGGAAGCCCGGCGTACCGGGGCAAATCTCCAGGAGGTCGAGAAGGGCATACAGGATCTCGAGAACTTTGTCGCTTTGGTCGATCAACCGGGCAAATTGTCACTGACTCAACTGGAAAGACTTGCCGGGATGCTGGCAGATGGCAATCTGCCAGTGGACAGGGCAGCTCAGGGCGTTGGCAGAATGTCCGAACTTGCTGCTCAAATGGAGAAGCTCGCCGAGCAAATGGAAAAAACTGACAAGGCAGCATTTCGACGTCTGATTGTTCGCCTGAGGGAATACGCATCGCGCTGGAGAAATGGACAGAAACGTATCCAGATCCTGGAACAACATTGGCAAGACAGGATGATGTCAATGAAGGTATTGGGTGAACTTGGCAAGCGACGGCCGCTGTCCAGGACAGAGAGAATTCAGATGTTGCACGCTTCCGTCATCCACACCCCGGTGATTAAGGACCCATCGGACTCTCGTGAGGACTGGTACGACAACGATGGCTGACAGGGCCTTTGTGGATTCCAATGTCCTGTTGCGCGCCATATTCACAGGAATGAATGATCATGAAGCATGTCAGTCTACGCTGGACAGGCTAATTGAAGCAGGCTACGAACTCTGGATCAGTCATCAGGTCATTCGCGAGTTTTGCGTAAATGCTACGCTCGACAATACTTTCGCCAGAGAGAATGCGCCCAAGCCCCATTATGATCAGGTACTGAACGTCGTCGCCTTGCTGCCCGTTCAGTTCAGCATTGCGGATGAAGACACCAGTGTCCGCACGACGTTCCACCAGTTGATGCGTGACCACAGAATTATTGGCAAACCACTACATGACGCGAATATCGTTGCGACCATGCGGGTCAATGAAATCAGCACGCTGGTGACGCGCAACGAACGTCATTTCAGGCGTTTTGGTCAGGTAAACCTGATTGCCCCGACACTGGATTTCGTTCCCTGAGCGCGGACACCATGCAAACCCTCGCCGACGAGGCCGCGTCACTGTTCGGGATTCACCTGTCTGCGCGGCAGCTGGCGCAGATGCAGTGTCACGCCGACGAGTTGGCCAACTGGAACCGGCGCGTCAACCTCACGGCCATCACCGACCCGCAGCAGGTGCGCGTGCGGCATTTTCTTGATTCGCTGTCGGTAGCGGCCTGCATTTCCCTGCGCGACGGCATGCGTCTGATCGACGTGGGCACCGGCGCCGGCTTCCCGGGCCTGCCGCTGCACATTCTCTGCCCGGGCATCCGTCTGACGCTGCTGGATGCCACGGCGAAGAAATTGCGCTTCCTGGATCACCTCATCGCCCTGCTGGAACTGGAAGGCGTTCGCACGCTGCACGCCCGCGCCGAGCAGGCCGGCCAGATGTCAGGCGAGCGCGAGCAATACGACCTGGTGCTGGCGCGCACCGTCGCACGCATGCCGGCGCTGGCGGAGTACCTGTTGCCCCTGGCGCGGGTGGGCGGGCAGTGCGTCGCCATGAAGGGAGCGGGAGCGCGTCAGGAACTGAGCGATGCCAGGCGCGCCATCGGTCTGCTGGGCGGGCGTCTGAATCGCATCGAGACCATTCAGTTGCCAGGCGTCAGTCAGGCCCATCACCTTGTCATTCTGGACAAGGTGACGGCGACTCCCGCCGCCTGGCCGCGTCAGCCGGGAACGCCCACGCGCAAACCGCTCTGAGCCGCTTGCGGGCACGGCGCCTGGCTGTTATCTTGTGCCCATTCCGCCGGTCAGCCTGGGACCAATGTGTTAGCGGCCCCGACAAGTGAGATTTTCGCCGCGACGGCCCCGCCCGGGGTCGCAGGAGAGGGGTCGCCGGCAGCGTTGCTGCTCTACATCCTGCTCGCGCTGGGCGTCTCGTTCATCTGCTCGCTGTGCGAGGCGGTGCTCTTTTCCACCACGCGGACACACATCGCGGTCCAGGTGCAGGCGGGACGGCGCGCCGGCCGCCTGCTGCAACAGCAGAAAGAAAACGTTGACCGGCCCATCACGGCCATCCTGACGCTGAACACCATCGCCCATACCGTGGGCGCCGCCGGCGCCGGCGCCGAGGCGACCCTGCTGCTGGGTGACGAACTCTACGGCGTGGTGATTGTCCTGCTGACCCTGTTGATCCTGGTGCTGTCGGAGATCATCCCCAAGACCATCGGCGCGGTCTACTGGAAGCCGCTGGCGCTGCCCGTCGCCTGGGTCATTCAGGGCATGATCATCGTCTTCTACCCCTTCGTCGCCGCCTTCGAGCGCCTGACGGGCCTCTTGACACCGCGCCGCAAGGTACCCACCGTGACCCGCCCGGAGCTGGAAGCGCTGGCCGGCATCAGCCGCGGTGAGGGAGTGCTGGAGCAGCGCGAACATGCGATTCTGAGCAATCTTTTGCGCCTGGGGGAGGCCCAGGTGAGTGACATCATGACGCCGCGCACCGTGATGTTCGCCCTGCAGGAGGACATGACAGTCGCCGAGGTGTTGCGCCGCCAGCGCGTGTTGCCCTATTCACGCATACCGCTTTACAGCCAGTCCGCCGACGACGCGCGCAGCTTTGTCCTGCGCAACGAGGTGTTGCTGGCGGCGGCCCGCGACGAGCATGGGCGTCGGCTGAAAGAGATGGCGCAGCCACTGCATCCGGTGCCCGAAAGCATGAGCGTGGCCACCGTGCTGAACGAATTCATGACGCGCGGCGAGCACGTGTTTCTGGTCTTTGACGAATATGGCGGCACCGAGGGCCTGGTGACGATGGAAGACGCCATCGAATCGCTGATCGGCGTCGAAATCACCGACGAATCCGACCTGGTCGCAGACCTGCGTCAACTGGCTGACCAGCGCTTCCGGCGCCAGCAGGAACGGCAGGGCGTCATTCGCGGCGATCAGGAAGAGGCCTGAACCTCACGCCCGCTCCAGTTCGAGGGTGACGCGCAGCGGCCCGGCGGAGGGGCCGCCCGCATGCCCCACAACCAGGCGATAGTCGCCATCCTCCGGCAGCACGTAACCCGCGATCCGCGCATTCATCGCGCTGCCGCCATCGTCGTCGGCGACGAGCGCGTTGCCGGCGGCATCGGTCAGTACGATCAGGGGATCGACTTCTTCGGCGGCCAGGCTGACCGCGCCGGCCACCAGCGTATCGCCCGCGCGTCCCTCGAAAGAGAAGATGAAGCTGCGCCCGGGCACCATGTTGACCGTGACGTCGCCCTGTTCCAGCAGGTCATCATCCCGGATGGTCTCGCGGCGTATCTTGTAAAGCCACTGCAGGTAACTGCCGGCGGAAGCCTGGACTTCACCGGCTTCCTGCAGCAGGGAAGCGCGAAACAGGATGAGCGCGATGTTCCCTGAATCCAGAGCGATGGCTTCCTCGACGTCAACGAGGGCCGCGGCAAAATCTCCCTGACCGGTCAGCAGGGCCGCGCGCTCGACCCGCGCCATCGGGTTTTGCGGATCGAGCGCGACGGCGTCATTGAAATCCAGGGCAGCGGCGGCGCTGTCGCCGCGGCGCGCGTGGAACATGCCGCGCTCCAGCAGGATGTCGGCCTCGCCAGGCATCATGCGCAGCAACGCGTCCCAATCGTTCAGGGCGGCTTCGGGCCGGCCTTCAATCTCCCGCAGGCGCGCGCGCAACATACGACCGTACACCTGCTCCGGCCAGACCATGAGGGCCCGGTCCAGGGCTTCGAGGGCGTCGCCGATACGATTCTGGCGCCGGTAGACCTCGGCGCGGTCAATGAGTACCGACGCCTGGTCTTGCGGCTGGTCGCTGAAATCCAGCGCGCGCTCCAGGTCCAGCAGGGCGCGGAAGAAGTCGCCGTTCTGCATGTGGCTGAGGCCGCGGCCGTGCCAGGCCTGGCCGACGGTAGGGTTGAAGACCAGAAAGAGCGAGTAATCGAGGATCGCCTGGCTGAAATCTCCGGCCTGCCCGGCCAGCGTGGCACGTTCCAGCAACTGCGGCAGCGTCACCAGGGACGTCAGGGGCGGATCATCGTCCGGTCCCTGCTCCTGGGCGGCCAGGGGCAGGGCAGCCGGGATCAGCAGAATGACAGACAACAGGACGATCAGTGAACGCATGACACTCCCGCAGCGCCTGTTACCAGTATACACGGCGCAGACGTGAGCCGGGCAAGGTCCCTGCTTAACGGCCAGGCCCCGACTCCACCGGAGTCGGGGCCGGAATGTTGCCGGACGCCCCTTACTGCGCGGCGCCGGCGGTTACGGCGATGCGCTGCGGGCGGACCGCTGCGGCCTTCGGCAGGCGCAGGCGCAACACGCCCTCTTCGCAACTGGCTTCGGCCGCCGCAATGTCGACCGGGACGTTCAGGGTCAGGCGGCGCTCAAAGCGGCCGTGAAAGCGCTCGTGCAGGACGAAATCGATGTCCTCTGCCGGGGCCGGCATTTCGCCGCGGATGGTGAGCACGTCGTCGTTGAGCGTGATCTCGATGTCCTCGGCGCCGAGGCCGGCGACGGAGGCCGTCAGGAAGAGCGCGTCCTCCGTGACCCAGGCGTCGACGGGCAGGCGCAGCGCGGGTGCGTCCTCGCTGTGGTAAGGCAGCGGACGGGCGAAACGGACGAAAGGAAAACTCTGGCGGACCAACATGACGTCTCTCCTGGTTGCGTTTCATCGTCGATGACCGCAGTATCGTCGCCGTATGCAAGAATCATCCAGGCGAGACGTAAACGGGCTGTCAGAATCGCGTTGGAGCCGTGTTAGCGGGTTGCCAGGGCCGGCGCGGCGCGCAGCCGCCCCTCGAATTCGCTGAGCAACATGGCGGTGGCGCCCCACACCATCTGCCCGGCGAAATCGTACCAGGGGATGCGCAGGTTATGGCCCGCATGACGATGCCAGGATTCACGCTTGAGTTGCGGATCGAAGAGTTGCGCCAGCGGGACCTGCAGGACCTCGGCGACTTCCGCGGCGCGGGGACGGAAACGGGGTGGGGCGTCCAGCGCGCCGACCACGGGGTACACCAGATAGTTGGACGGCGGGATGTAAATGCTGTCCAGGCATCCCAGCGGGCGCACGTCGCCGGCGGGAATGCCGAGCTCTTCCCCGGTTTCGCGCAACGCCGTCGCCACGTGGTCGCGGTCGGCCGGGTCGCAGCGGCCGCCGGGCAGGCTGATCTGCCCGCTGTGGCCGCGCAAGTCGCTGGCGCGGCGCGTCAGCACGAAGTGCAGGGCGTCATCCTGCGGCCAGAGCAACAGCAGCACGGCCGCCTGGCGCGCGTCGTCGCCGGCGGCGGGCGGATGCAGCCGTCGCGTTTCGGGCAGCATCGGAATGCGGGCGGCCTGCGCGTCGAAGTGGGGCAGGCGCAAGGCCTCGCTGACAGTCGCAAACGTCAACACTGCTGCGAGCGCCGGCTCAGCGCGCATACCAGGCGCGTCGCTTGCGCAGTGAAACGCCGGCTTCGGCGTCATGGCGGCGGGCGCTGCGCACGCGGCCGCGCGCATCGATGTGCACCTCACCGGCATCCTGCAAACGCGCGAATTCCTCCGGCGTGACGGCCGGGGCCGGCTCGCCGCCAAGATTGCGCTCCTGTTCGCTTTCCTCCGGCGGCGGGTCGCTCAATCGCTCCCGACGCTCCTGCAGGTCGTCATGACCGGCGGCGGGTCTCTCATCCATTTCGCTCATGTCTCCCTCTCTCCCCGCTGCGACGTCCGGCTCGCTGCCAGCAATTCGTCCAGGGACCAGTCCTGCTGCCCGGCCCCGGCCTGCAGCAGCGCCTGACGCCTGAAGGCGGCGCCGCACACCAGGCAGTCCGGCTTGCGTTCGATCGTCACCCAGACGGCGCCCTGCGGCAGCGTCGTGTGCCCTGCAACGATCTCCAGCGCGCGATTGGCGAGGACGACCGTGTTGCCGGGCAGTTCCTCGTATGCCGGGCAGCCGCGCAGCAGTTCGTTCAGGGCCAGTTGGGCCTGCACGGCGGCGATGCGCGTCACGTGCAGCCACAGGCCCGGTTCCGCCGCCAGCGTGCCGTCAGGCCCCGGCAGGCCATAGTCCGGCTGGTCGTCCGGCCCCTGCTGGTCGCGCAGTTCGGCGGCCCAGCAGGCGTAGCAGGGGCCCTCGCCGGCGCGCAACAGGGCCACGTCGCCGCCCACGCCGCGCTCGTAGACGCCGGCGTAGACGGCAGGCAGGCGGCGTTCCAGCGCGGCCTCGTTGAGCAAATGCCGCGATGGTTCGGTGTCCACCGCCGCCACCAGCAGGTCAATGCCATCCAGTGCGTCCAGGTGCTGCTCGATGCGCCCGACGCGAGCCTCGACCTGCGCCTGCGGGTTGCGTTGCAGCACAAGGTCGGCGACGGCCCTGACCTTGGGCCGGCCCAGGTAGCGTCTGTCCGCGACGTGGCGCAACACGTTGCCCTCCTCCAGGCATTCGGCGTCCACCAGCACGAAATGTCTGGCGCCGCTCATGGCCAGGTTGAGCGTGACGGCGCCGCCGCCGGAGCCAAGGCCGACGATGGCAACGCGGCGCCGGGCGAGGAGCGCCATGCCTTCCTCGCCCAGTACCCCGGTGACGCGCGACCAGTCGCTCATGGGGCGCTCCGCTGTGTATGGGTGACGCCGGCGGCTCCCGTGTCGGTCGGGATCGTGCCCAGGTCTGATACGGACTCCAGAATAGCGACCCAATCGGCGAGGTGGCACTCCGCGCTCCAGGCATGGCCCGCCGGCGCTGACAGCGGCCGGGCTGCCCGCCAGCAATGCGCGAAGCGTTCGTGCAACCGTGTTTCTTCGTCCAGGGCCGCATTGTCTGTGAGCCGCAGCTGCGGTGGCTGCGCGGGGTAGTCCGGCGGCGTGGCGACCAGGAACGACCGGGCGGCGCCCGGACGAGCGAGCATGAAACAGACGTCCAGCGCGCAGTTGCCGAGCAAATCCAGGAAAACCAGCGGCGCCAGCGACAGACCGCGTTGCTGCAGGCGGTCGATCTCGTCATCCAGCCGCTGCGGGTGCTGCAGATGCCAGGGAGCAGCGACCAGGCGCGGCAAGTGACGGTCCTGATACACGACCGGCGTGATGCTTCTGAAATCGCGGTCCTGGCGTTGCAAATACCAGAAATCGACGCAGGTGCGCCCATCGATGCGGATGCGATTGCGGGCAGCGCCGGCGGCCGCAGTATTCAGGGTAACGATGGGCGCCAGCAGAAAGTCCATGTCGTTGTCCGGGTCCCGTAGCCAGTCGCGGGCCGTGCGCAGGTCGCCATGGCTGGGCCGGGTCATGCCGTCAGGCTGTTTGTGCCAGTCTCCCAGATAGCGCAGGGGCACGTCCTCCCTGGGCGTCAGGTCGCCGCGCAGACGGCGCGCGCGCCAGTTCTCCTGCAGCCACCAGAGGAGTTCGTCCTGCAACTGGTCGCCCTGCTGAAAACTGTGGGCCATGCGCAGCGCGCTCTCGTCCGGCGCGATGGTATCCAGCAGGCAGATACCGGGGACGCCGTTGGTGTAATGGCCCGGCTCCACCAGGCCGATCAGCGCCTCGCCGGTCTCGTCCTCCTGCCAGGCGCGGGCGGCGGCGGCCATCTTGTCCAGCACGCGTTGCGCGACCACGAGGTTGGGCAAGAGCGGCTGTCCCTGCGGCGCCAGGTCGGCCATCAGGACTGCCGCGCGTTCCTGTTGGACACGCGCTCTTCCAGGCCCGGCCAGGCGCCGGTGGCCTTCCAGGTGTAGAAGGCGTAGAGCCACTGCACGGCCCAGCCGGCCACCGTGACGGCCGTCGATCGGCCCGGGTTCCAGCCGTAGCGCCGGCCGTCGCGCGGGTTGAAGAGGCAGAGTTGGCCGTCTTCAAACTGGTGCTTGCGGCTGACGATTTTCGGTCTTCTGACGTAGGCTTCGGCGGCGCGGGAGGGATAGTTGGCGGGGTAGACGATGTGCAGCAGGTGGCGGCGCTGCGGGATGCCGCTCAGGTTCAACTCGACCTCGCCCTCCCAGTACAGGTTTTCCCTGCCGGGCACGACCAGGCGAAAGGTATCGTTGAAGGTATCGCGCATGGCCGCCACTTCCAGTTGCAACCGCGCGGACACTTTTGCGCGCGTTCCCCACCACGCCGGCATACGTTGCTCCCGCCAAATCTGTCCGCATTTTACCACGCCCCAGCCAGGCGGGAGGTTGAGCGGCGTTTATTGTGAAATTAACCACGGGTAAGGACCGCGCGTTGCGCGATTAAGACCGTCGTGGTTGCGGGAGAAGCCGTTGGGTTGACTGCCGGCGTGGACAGGCGCGCGCGGCGCCCCGATACTCGCGAAATGTTCAGCGCCAGCTCTGCGATCGGGGGATCCGGGCCAGCGCTGAACAGTCCGTGCAGGCGGAATGGTAGCGCAACCACCCGCCATTTGAAAGGAGCAGTCATGCGCAGGTTTGTCGTACTGTTTGTCGTGCTGTCCGCCCTGTTGCTGACAGTGTCGCCCACCCTGGCCCAGGATGATGTCCTGACCATCTATTCCGGTCGTAACGAAAGTCTCGTCGGCCCGCTGCTGGAGAGCTTCAGCGAAATCAGCGGCATCGAAATCGCCGTGCTCTATGGCGGCACCGCCTCGCTCGCCTCGCAAATTATCGAGGAAGGCGAAAACAGCCCGGCTGACATCTTCATCGCCCAGGACGCCGGCGCCCTCGGCGCGCTGGCGAAGGAAGGCCTGCTGGCCGAACTGCCGGAAGACCTGCTCAGTCAGGTGAGCAACCCGGCCTTTGTGTCGCCCGATGGCCTGTGGCTGGCCCTCAGCGGGCGCGCGCGCGTGCTGGTCTACGGGCCGGAAGCGCTGGAAATGGCCGGCCTTGAACTTCCCGCTTCCATCCTTGACCTGACTGGCGAGGAATGGCGCGGGCTGGTGGGATGGGCGCCGACCAACGGCTCCTTCCAGGCCAACATCACCGCCATGCGCCAGTTGCTGGGCGACGAGGCCACGCTCGCCTGGATGCAGGACATGATCGCCAATGACGTGCAGGTCTACCCCAAGAACACGCCGATCGTGGCGGCCGTCATCGATGGTGAAATCGCGGCCGGCCTGGTCAACCACTACTATCTCTTCCGCTTCCTGGCCGAGGACCCCTCGATCACGGCGCAGTTGCACTGGTTCCCCGGCGGCGACGCCGGCGCGCTGGTCAACATCGCCGGCGCGGCCGTGCCGCTCACCAGCGACAACGTCGACGAGGCCCACGCGCTGATCAACTTTATGCTGGGCACGGTCGGCCAGACCTGGTTCACGACAAAGACCTACGAGTATCCGGTCGTCGACGGTGTCGAGCCGTCGGAGGACCTGCTGCCGCTGGACGAGATCGAGACGCCCGAACTGGACCTCAGCGATCTCGACGACCTGGCGGGCACGCTGGACCTGATCGAGGAGAGTGGAGCGCTTGATCAGTAGGCAGTGCGTGATCGGCGACCATCCGCCGGAAATGGACGGGGATGGTCGCTGATCTCACCCGGGGACTCACCCGTTTTGCGGCAGCGCGGCTGGCTGACACCATGATGTCTGCCCGGCCGCGTCTGCCGCAATTGCCACGCCTGGACCGGCATCAGGTGTTGCAACTCATCGCGGCCATCACCGCGCTGGTCGTGCTGCTGCCGCTGGCCTGGCTGGTGTTGCGCGCGACCGGCGCGGGCGCGGAAGGGCTGGCCTGGGCGCTGCGTCCGCGCACGCTGACGATCCTGGGCAACAGCATCGTGTTGACTGTTAGCGTGGTGCTGGGCTCGCTGGCGATCGGCCTGCCCTTCGCCTGGCTGACCGCGCGCTGCGATCTGCCGCTGCGACGCTTCTGGCTCATCGCCGGGCTGCTGACGATGGTCGTGCCGTCCTACCTGGGCGCCGTGACCCTGCTGGCGGCCTTTGGCCCGCGCGGCCTGCTATACGATCTGCTGGCGACGTTTATGGAACTGGAACGTCTGCCGGACATGCGCGGCTGGTTCGGCGCCTGGCTGTCGATCACCCTGATCACCTGGCCCTTCATCGCCCTGCCGGCGCGCGCCGTGCTGCTGGGCAGCGATCCCTCGCTGGAGGAAGCCGCCCGGGGTCTGGGCCTGAACCGCCGGCAGGTCTTCCGGCGCGTGACCCTGCCGCTGCTGCGGCCGGCGCTGACCGGGGGCGGCCTGCTGGTTGCGCTCTACGCGCTCAGCGACTTCGGCGCGGTGGCGGTCATGCGCTACAACGCCTTCACCCGCGCCATCTATTTGCAATACACCAGTTCATTCAATCGCGAACGCGCCGCCATCCTGGCGCTAATGCTCATTTTGCTGACCCTTTTCCTGCTGTGGCTCGAGAAGCGTCTGGCCAATGACAGGTCCGGCGCCCGGCTCGGTGCCGGGGCACAGCGTAGCCCACTTTCCCTGCCTTTGGGTCGCTGGCGCGCGCCGGCCCTGGTGTTTTGCGCCACGCTGGTGGGTCTGGGCGTCCTGCTGCCGCTGGGCGTCCTGGGTTCATGGGTGACGGGCCGCCTCATGCTGAACGTGCAGCCGCCCGACATGGGCCAGTTGACGTTGACGACCGCAGTTGTCAGCGCCCTGGCGGCGCTGGCGGCGGGACTGCTGGCCCTGCCGCCGGCCCTGCTCACGAGCCGGCGCCACAGCCGCCTGAGTCGCTGGCTGGTGGCCCTGACCGGTTGCGGCAACGTGCTGCCGGGCCTCGTCGTCGCGCTGGCGCTGGTGTTCTTCGCCGCGCGCTATCTGCCCGCCTGGTACCAGACCCTGCCGCTGCTTCTGCTGGGCTACGTCACGCGCTTTTTGCCGCTTTCGATCAGCGCCAGCCGCAGCGCGCTGCAGCAGATCAGCCCGCGGCTGGAAGAGGCCGCCCGCGGCCTGGGCATGCGGCCCTGGCAGGTCGTGCTGCGCATTCACGTGCCACTGGCCCGGGCCGGCATTCTGGCGGGCGTTGCGCTGGTCTTTCTCAGCGTCATGAAGGAACTGCCGACCACGCTGGTGCTGGCGCCGATCGGGACGCGCACCTTCGCCACCCATATCTGGGCCGCCTACAGCGAGGCCATGTTGTCGCTGGTTGGCGGTCCCGGTTTGCTGATGCTGGCGGTCTCGGCGCTTGGCCTCGTCGCCATTCTGGTACGCGACCGGCAACCGGCCGCCGCGCCAGGCACCGGCGTCGCCCTGTTGCGGGACCTGCCGCGGCGGGCGCGCGCGACGGCGCTGGCCATCCTGGTGCAGCAGCGTTGAACAGCGCATGACCATCGCCCTGGCCTGCCGGCAACTAAACAAGCGTTTTGACGCTGTCCAGGCGGTGAAGGACCTCAGCCTTGAACTGCCGGCCGGTCAGTTGCTGGCCCTGCTGGGGCCCAGCGGCTGTGGCAAGACGACCACGCTGCGGCTCATCGCCGGCTTTGAAAGCCCCGACGGCGGCGACATTCGCATTGACGGTCGCCCGGTGGCCGGGTCGCAGGGCTTCGTTCCGCCGGAGCGTCGCCGCGTGGGCATGGTCTTTCAGGACTACGCGCTCTTCCCGCACCTGGACGTCGCCGGCAACATTGCCTTTGGTCTGGAGGGTGACCGCGCAGAGCGGCGGCGCCGGACGCAGGACATGCTGGCGCTGGTCGGTCTGGAAGGCTTTGGCGCGCGCTCCCTGCAGGGTCTGTCAGGCGGCCAGCAGCAGCGGGTGGCCCTGGCGCGGGCGCTGGCGCCGGAACCGACGCTGGTGCTGCTGGACGAGCCCTTCTCCAATCTGGATACGCATTTGCGCGCCCGGCTGCGCGCCGAGGTGCGCGCCATATTGCGCGCTACCGACACAACGGCCGTCTTCGTCACCCACGACCAGGAAGAAGCCTTCTGCCTGGCGGACATCGTCGCCGTGATGTCGGGCGGCGAAATCCTGCAAATGGCGGAGCCCTGGCGTCTCTATCACGAACCGGCCAGCCGCGAGGTGGCCGGGTTTGTCGGAGACGGCAACTTTTTGCCGGGCGAGGCGCGCGGCCACGTGGCCAGTTGTGCGCTCGGCGAACTGCGCCTGATGCACCCGGCCAACGGTCCGGTGACCCTGTTGCTGCGGCCGGAAGCGCTGGGTTTGACCGGCGACGGCCCGGAACGAATCGAGGAAGTCGAGTTTTACGGCCCTTATCAGCGGTTGAAGCTGAGGTTGCGGGACGACAGCGTCCTCATTGCGCATGCGGACAACAGCCGGCGCCATGAGGTGGGCGAAGGGGTACGCATCGCCGTTGGCGGCGCTGTGCCGGCTTTCCCGGCCTGATCAGCCTGGCTCCAGCGTGGGCTCGGGCTCCTGGTCGCCCTGCGACGCGGCGACGGCGGCGGGTGGCAGCGGTTGCAGGGTCGGCTGGCTGCCGACGACTTCACTCTCCGGTTCCGGCAGGGCAACGCCGTCCCCGATGACCGCGATGCCCGAGGCGACAGCGCCTTCCGGCCCCGCGACGTCCGCCGCGCAGCGGAAGCCGACGTAAAATGCCTGCTGGTCCGGCGCCAGACTCTGGCGATGCGGGCTGCGGGCGAAGAAGATGCGCGCATCCCAGGAGCCGCCGCGCAGCACCTTCTCGCTGCCGACCGACGGGCCGGTCGGGTTGAGGCCACCGGCTTCGGCCTGGCGGTAGTAGACCGGCGAATACCAGTCAGCTACCCATTCGGCGACGTTGCCGGCCATGTCCTGCAGGCCATAGGCGCCGGCGGGGTAGCTGCCCACCGGGTCCGCGCCGCGCTGTTGCGCCGTGCGGTCCACGCGGCTGCTGGTGTTGGCCAGGGCGACGTCGCGCAGGTTGCCCCAGGGGAAGATGCGGTCATCGTTGCTGCGCGCCGCGCGTTCCCATTCCGCCTCGCTGGGCAGGCGCCGGCCGATGGCCTCGCAATAGGCGCGCGCGCCGAACCAGGTGACGCCCGCCACCGGGCGATTGGCCAGCACGCCCGGTATGCGATAGGTGACGCTGTCAAAGGTGACGTTGCTCAGGTCCGTTTCATTGAGTGTGGCGAGACAGGCCTGGCCATCGCAGCCGTCAAGGTGGCTGCGCGGCCCCAGCGCGTTCAGAAAGGCCAGATAGCGGGCATAGGTGACTTCGGTGCGCTCCATGCGGAAGGCGTTCAGCGTGACGCTGTGGGGCGGCGAGGAGTCTTCGCCGAAGGCGAGTTCGCAATTGCCGCCGTCCGCGACGCAGTCCTGCACGGCTGCGAGCACTTCGCCTGGCGTGGTGCCCATGATGAACGTGCCGCCGGCCACCGGCAGCAATTCGGTCAGGAGGCCCTCCAGCGCGGCCAGCACGGCGGGATTGCCGCTGCCAGGTGCCGGCGTGGGCGTCAATGTGGGCGGCAATGGCGTGGGTGTGGGCGTGTCAGGTTCCTCGACCTGCACCAGGGTCGGCGTGGGTTGGGGTGTGTTGGTGGGGGGCAGCGTAGGCGTGGCGGGCATGGGCGTGGCGGTGATGACGACCACGACCGGCGTTGCCGTGGGTTGCAGGCCCAGATCAAGCGTTACCTGACCGAAGGCCATGCCTCCCAGCAGCAATGACACGGCGCAGGCGAAGCCCAGCGCAAGGCCGATGACCAGCCATTGCCAGGCGCAGCCACTTCTGCGCCGGCTGCCCGCCGGCGCGCGATATCTGCCTCTCGCCATGGTTCGCTCCCGTCCGCCAGGAACCCTGCAGCGGCTATCCTACAGGACTCGCCGGGCGAGTCTCAAGTCCGGGTCAGCGGCTTGCGTCGGGCGGCCGGCCTTGCATACTTGAGGCATGGGACCTGCGGACGACGCACAGGGCGCGGGGGAAGCCCGACGTTCAACGGCGGGCGGAGAGCCGCGCTTGACAGACCAGGACAGTCCCGGTCGCTCTCCCTGGTGGCTGGCGCTGCTGCTGGTCGCCGTGCTGGCCGGGTTGTTTGGCACGCTCATCCTGCTGTCCCTGGGGCCTGAGCAGTTGCCGGCCCTGCTTGTCCGTGAGGAGCCAGGCGCCACCGCCACCATCCGCCCGGCGCCAAGCGCCACCAGAGCGCCACCCGCCACAATCGTGGCGCGCGCCCCGGCGACGGCGACTCCCTTGCCACCGGGCCTGCGCTTCACCCTGGACCCGGCGACGATTGAATACCTGCCGCGCGCCGGCCGCTGCAACTGGTCCGGCGTCGCCGGGCGCGTCCTGCGTCGCAACGGCGATGGAGCGGCCGGTCTGCAGGTTCATTTGCGCAACGTCAGCAGCGGGCAGGAGGCAAGCGTCATCAGCGACGCCCGCGGCAACTTTGAACTGCGTCTGGGCGAGTTGCCCCTGCTGAGCCCCTGGGAGGTCCAGCTGCGCAGCGCGGCCGGGGCGCCGCTCTCCGACGTCTCGCAGATCGTGACCAGTGACCAGTGCAACCAGAACCTGATGGTACTGGTCTTCAACGAGCAGGGCTGAGCCGCGCTGCTGCCCGGGAGCGTCTGCCCGACGCCAGCAGGCCTTCATGCGCCAGGAAGCTGAGCAGGGCGATGAGGAAGAGACTGGCGCCGATGGTCTCCAGACCGACGCGATCGGCCAGCACAGCCATCAGGCCAGGCAGGAGCGCGACGCCGATGCCGGAGCTGCCAATTTGCAGCCCGATCACGTTGGGGGAATGCGCCGCCCCCACGCGCGCCGGCGTGTCCGCGAGCAACAGGGGCAACACCGGCGCCAGCGTGAAGCCGATGAGCGCAACGCCGGCGAAGGTCAATGCATCCCCCGGGCCGAACCAGAGCATCAGGGTCCCTGCCACGGTCAGCAGCATGCTGACGCGCATGAAGCGGTCATTGCCAACGCGCGGCACCACGATGCCGGTCAGCACCCGGCCAACGGTCAGGCCGGCCCAGAAGATGCTGACCCACAGGCCGGCCAGGTCCGGGGCGATGCCGCGGCCGTCGACCATCAGGCTGTTGCCCAGGGCGCCGGTGCCAAACTGAAGGCCGCCATGCAGGAAGAACAACGCGATGCCGTACCATGCGGGCACCAGGCGCAGGCTGGCGCCCAGGGGCTGCGCGGCAGCGGCAGGCGTGGCGGGGCCGACGCTCCAGGCGCGGCGCGTGCGGAGGAAGAGCAGCGTGAGGGCCAGCTGCAGGACGATGAACACCAGATAGCTCCAGCGCCAGTCCAGTTGCAGCCGGAATACGACGAGGGTCACGATCAGCGGGCCCAGCGCCGAGCCAAGGCCGAAGCCGGTGTGCAACCAGTTCATGCGGCTGCCGGAATAGTGAGCGGCCGCGTGGATGTTGATCCCCGTGTTGAGCGCCGACACGCCCACGCTGAGCAGGGCATGCAGCAGCACCATCGCCGTCAGCCCGGGCGCAAGGGCGACGCCGGCCAGGCCGGTCAATATGAGCAGGCAGCCGGCCAGCATGTAGTTGCCCGCGCCCAGCCAGGCGACCAGGCGACCGCTGTAGATGCTGGTCACAGTGCGTCCCAGCAGCAGGGCGCCCATGACAAGGCCCAGCGCCTCCAGCGACACCTGGAAGCTGCGTTGCATCTGCGCCCAGGCGACGCCCAGCGCGGCGCCCGGGACGCCCACGGCGATGAAGCCGAGAAAGCCGATGGCGAACAACTGCCATGACGGGCCGGTACCCTTCACGGGCGGTTCTGCCACGGCGGCTGCGGCGCCGCGCGACTTGCGTCGGCACATCTGCTACACTGGAACCGGTATGACGGGCAACGGAGACAGGCATTATGGCCGAAGACAGCATTCGCGACGCGTTGAACATGATTCCCTACGGCTTCTACGCCGTGGGTTCCAGAAGCGGCGACGACGTCAACCTGATGGTGGTGAACTGGTTGACCCAGTGTTCCTTCACGCCGCGTCAGGTGGCTTTCGGCCTGTCCAAAACGGCCGTCACCCACGGCATCGTGGCCGCCGGCAAGGTGTTCTCCGTGAACATCCTCGACAAGGCCGACGACGAACTCATCAGGAACCTGACGAAAAGCCGCGCCAGATATCCCGACAAGGTGAAGGACGCGACGACCACCCCGGGGCCGGAGACCGGCTGCCCGCTCATCACCGGGGCAGCGGCCTGGCTGGAGTGTCGTGTGGTGTCCTGCGTGGACAGTGGCGGTGACCATGACGTGGTCGTCGGGGACGTCATCAACGCCGGCGTCAACCGCGCCGGCAAGGCGGACGCGACCCTGACGCTGGAAGATATCGGGTGGAGCTACTCAGGGTGACGGCGCCTGGCCCGGGTGCAGGGTGAGTTGCCAGGCGGTCACGCTGACGATCACGCCGCCACCACGCACGTAGAGCAGGGGTTGCAGGGCCTGGCCCGGCAGCATGGGGACGGGCTCCCCCAGGGCCTCGTCATTGAAGAAAACGCGCACGGTGCCGGTATCCACGTCGCGTTCCAGTCGCAGTTGCGCCACCACGGCGTTGAGCGTGCGCTGGCCGACGGGGCGCAGTTCCGCGCCCCGGTGCCGGGACAGGTTGATCACTCCCGGTTCTACCAGGCGCAGCCGGACTCCCGCCGCCGCATCAGGGTCCCCGGCCGCCTGCAGGATGGCGCCGAACCAGACGGCATCTTCCAGCAGCAGGGGCGGGTTGTAGTCGCTCAATACAAGGGTGACTTCCATGCGCCGGATGCGGGCGGCCGCCTGGTTGCCATAGGCCGCGTCCAGCATCTCCGGCGAGAACCCCACCTCAAGGCGGCTGCCATCGCCGACTCCGCCGAGGCCCAGTTTCCAGGTGCCATCCACCGCGTCAGGCGCGAAGACCTCCGCCGGCCAGGGCAGGGCGCCCGCTGACGCCTGACTTGCCAGCAGGGACAGCAGGTTTTGCCGTCCCTGCAGACCCTGTGGCGGCAGGGTGGCGCTGGGCAGTGGCGTGGCGGTCAGGACCGGCGTTGCGGTAGCGGTGACGGTCGGCGATGGTCTTGACGTGGCCGTTGGAGGCGGCCCGGTGGCGCCGGGGGTCGGGGTTGCACTGGCCGGGACCGCGACGGCAGCGGGCAGTTCGGTGATTTCCCCGGTGGCTGCGACGGCGGTCGGGGCATCGGTCGGGCTGATCAGGTCCAGACCCAGGTCCCGCCCCGGGACATAGACAAACACCAGCGCCAGGATCACCAGGACAACGATGACCAGGGCCAGGGCGGTAACCCGGCGCGAAATGCGTCGTGGCGCCGGCGCGCTGTCCGGCAATTCCGGAAATTCGTCTTCACCGGCAAAGGGGACGAGCGGCCGATCGAGCGCCGGCAGGCCGCTCCGGGGTACGCTGCGCTCGCGGGCCGGCGCAGGGGATGGGGCCGCCTCGGCAGCTGCCGGCCCGTCCTCTGCCGCCGCAGTCGGGAATTCAGGTTGTTGTTCCGCCAGTTCAAACCAGTGCCGGTAAAGCGGCCAGGCCGGATGGCGGTCGATAAACATGGCGCGAAACAGTTCGTTGAAGCGGGCCATGCGCGCGCTGCGCCGCAGGTCCGGGTCGATGTGGGCGGCGAGGAAGCGTTCGTAGGTCTCCTGCCACTGGCGCAGGGTCTTGCCCTGTTCGGGGCCGAGCAGGGACTCCGTGTGGCTGACCAGCCAGCGATGGGCTTCCAGCAGGGCATTGTCGGGGGTATCGGGCTTTTCCTCAATGACCTTGAGCATGCGGCGCAGCCGGGTGTGCAACTCGGCGGCGCCGGCCTGCAGGGATACCAGCCAGGTGCGGTAGCCGGTCAGGGTGATGGCGGCGCTTTGCTCGGCGTCATCAATGGCGTTCATCGCGTTTTCGAGCTTTGCGCCGGCCGGCCGAAATTCTCCATCCGTCCAGTCGCGCAGGGCCGCCTGAAACTCCGCCAGGCTGAGCAACACCGGTGCCAGCAACCGCGCCTGCGGGTTGGCTTCCAGCTGGTCCACGATCGCGGCCAGGCGCGGCAGGATTTCCGGCCCGTTGATCTCGTTGACGCGTCTGGCCGCCTCCAGCAGGTCCTGACGACGACTGATGAACCCTTCCAGGGCGCGCGCGGCGACGTGTTGCGCCCCGTCGTCGCCGAGGGTGCGCAAGGCCGCCTCGTGCCAGAATGACGCGTCCTCAAGGGCGTTGGCCTGCGCCTCCTGGGCGCCACGCAGGACATAGTACAGAAAGAGCACCCGCAGGGCGGCGGTGCTGTTGCGATCAAGGACGTCAACCAGGCCCCGGTTCATGGCCTTGAGGTAGGCATCATTGTTCGGCATTTGCTGCGTGAATTCGTCGCGCCGCGCCAGCTCATCCTCCGCAAACAACCTCTCAACCGAGGCGAGGGCGCTGCGCGTCGCGTCCTCGCTGGCCACGCCGTTGCGTTCCACCCAGGCGCGCGAGACCCCGGCCAGTTGCAGCAGCCGGTCCGCCGCCAGGCGCTGCGGATTGTTGCGGGCGATTTCCTTCGCGCGCTGCGCCAGACGCGCGGCTTCGGCCAGCTGGCCGCGGTCCCAGGTTTGCCAACCATCCGCCAGCGCCCGTCCCAGACCGCCGAAAAGGGCGTGCCGCTCCACGTAGCGCGCGCCGGCAACCACGCTGCGCAGTTGCGTGAACCAGGCGGACAGCGTCGGGCTGAGCACGTTGACGGCGCCAGAGGCCTGGGTCAGCGCATCCAGCGCGTTGGCGCGGTTGCCCTGGATGGTGGCCATGGCGAAGCCTTCCCAGGCCCTGGTGGCGACTTCCAGGCCGTTCACCACGTCCGTCAGGGTGTCGTCAAAGAGAAACTCGACGAAAGGCCCCAGGTCGGAACGCGTATCGCGCAACCAGGTGTCGAGGCCGGAGCCATCGGCCAGCGGCACCCAGGTCTGGCAGGCGCCGAGCAGCTCGTAAAGCGCATCCAGGCGGCGCTGCAGCAGGGCCCAGGCGCTGTTGACCGGATCGATGGCCTGGCAGGTGGCGAGCGCCGCGCCGGCCTCGCGCGGGCTGGTGGCGGCGCGGCTGCCGATGATCTGCAGTTGCCGCGCCAGACTGCGGCTGGCCGCCAGCGAGCGTTGCAGGGCGCTTGCCAGCCCCTCGCCGCCCGGGATCTGCTCATCGCTGCCGATGGAATCGAGCAGGGTCTGCAGGGCCTCCAGCCCCTCGCACACCTGGTTGTAGCGCTCATGCAGGACGCCTGGCGCCAGACGCGGATTGGCATTGATGCCCTTCAGCAGGGCCAGCACTTCATCGAGCACGACCTGCGGCTCACTGACGGGCAGGCCGCTGAAGGCGAGGTCCGCCAGGGACAAACGCACGCGCAACAGGCCGGGCTGCAACAGCAGGATGTCCGGGTAGTGCGCGGAGATGCGCTCGGCAAGCAGGTGCTGGAGCTCGAATTCACGCTCGCTGACATGCCGCGTGACCAGTTCGTGGGCGGCCTCCAGCACCTTGCCATCGAAGAGCAGCGAGATGCTGTCCTGCACCAGCGCGGGGATTTCCCCGCTCTGCGTTTCCTGCAGCAGTTGCGACATGTCAGCCAGCAGACGCACCAGGCGGGAAATGTCGCCGTCGGCGCGCGGCCGCAATTCGGCCAGCAGTTCCGCGCTGCGCTGCCAGTTGCCGTTCTCCATGTAGATGCGGATCGCATCGAGATCGGCGGCGATGGCGATGTCGTGCAGGCGCGCCTCAAGGGTCTGCTGCAGTTCACGCGCCGGGGGATAGCCTGGATCGCCGGCCAGCGCCGGCGCCAGGGTCTGCATCAGACCGTGCAGTTCGTCACGGCTGCGATCATGGCGCAGGCGGGCGCTGACGCGGTTGAGCACCAGATCGCGTTCACGCTGCAGCGGCGCGCGGTACTCCTCAAGGTCCTTGCGCAGGTCGGCGATAGCCGGATAGCGCAGACGCGCCCGCGGGTGGGCCGCGCGGCTGACGATGGACTGCAGTCTGGCGGACACACGGTCCGCTTCCGGGCCGAAGTCGGCGCGGAAACTGTCGCCGGCATCGCGCGGCAGGTCGATCCGCCGCCCGCCGGTCAGCAGGAAGTACAGCAGTTCGCCCACCTGGCCGACGTCGCTCTGGCGGCTGACTCCCTGGGGCGTGCTTTCATCGCCCTCCAGAAAAACGGCGTTGCCCCAGTCAATGACCTTGAGTTGCCAGGCGTCGCGGTCCCAGAAGAGGTGCCAGGCGTCCACGTCGTTGTAGACAATGTCGCGCGCATGGGCCTGCTGCAGCAGGTCGAGCAGGCTGTCCACGATGACCAGCAACTCCAGTTCCGGCAGGTAGTGACCGCCGGCCCTGAGCGCCAGCACCATGTCGGCGACGATCTCGCCCCGGGCGCGTTCCATCACGATGTACTGGTGGGGCAGGCCGCCAACCGGGAACTGACCGAAGCCCAGCAACCCGGTGAGCACGGGATGGCCGGCCAGGCGCTGCAGGGCCACCCGCTCGTTCAGGATGCTGACTTCCTGGCCGGCGCGGATGGGCGGGGCATCGTTGGGTGCCGGTCGCTTGATGATGACCGGTCGGTCGTTCGCCTGGGTATCGACGGCGCGCAGGGTCTCGCCGGAGCGGCCACGCGGGTAAATGTGGTCGTAGCGATAGCGGTTGTCGAACAGGCTGTCCGCCATGCAGCCTCCTTGCGGCAACGCGTCCATTGTACGCCGCGAAGGCCCGTGCGCAAGTTGTTGACGCGCCCCCGGGCCGGGCGTAAGATGAAGTCAGGAGAGCCCGGGTCAGCAATCATGGTCAGGCGCGACTACCGCTTTCTGGATGACGAAGTCGATCGCCGGCAACTCATCGATCGCATGCGTGAGGTGCGCGAGGCCTTCATCGCCATGCGTTCGGTCGTGCCGGAGCCGCGCTGGTACGAGGCGCGTCACGACGGCTGGTCGCTGGCGGCCATTCTCGGGCATCTGCAATGGATGGACCGCCTGCATTTGCTGCAGGTCCAGCTGGCCATCTGGAACCTGCCTTTCCCCTTTTCGGCGCGCACCTGGGAGCGCGTCTCCGGCTGGCAGCAGCGCCTCTTCAAACGTCGCCTGCTGGACAGCAGCGCCGAAGGCATTCGCCTTGCCCTGCCGGACCAGGAACACTTCATTCTGCAGCTATCCGTCGCTGACTTCAGCAAACGCCTGACCTACGCCCCCACGGGTCAGATCCTGACCGTCGAGCAGGCGGTACAGGAATTCCTGCTCTTCTACTGGCAGGACCATTTGCGCGCCCTGCGCATTGCCGAAGGGTTGCACCCAACCCCCGGCGAGACCCGCTGAACTGATGCGCGTCGTTTTGCAGCGGGTGACCCGCGGCGAGGTGCACGTGGCGGGCGAACTGGTGGGCGCCATCGACACCGGCCTGGTGGCGCTGGTGGGCGTCGCGCAGGACGACGGCCCCGCCGAAGTCGACCGCCTGGCGCAGAAGACGGCGCAGTTGCGCATCTTCCGCGATGAGCAGCATCGCATGAACCGCTCGGCGCTGGATCTCGGCCATGGCGTGCTGGTCATCTCGCAGTTCACGCTCTACGCGGACATGAAACGCGGCCGCCGCCCCGGCTTCACCCGCGCCGGCAAGCCGGACCTGGCCGGGCCGCTGGTCGAGCGATACGCCATGAAACTGCGCGAGGCCGGCATCGAACCGGTGGCCTGCGGCATCTTCGGCGCGGACATGCAGGTCGTCATTCACAACGACGGCCCGGTCACCCTGATTCTCGACAGCGGGGAGATGTAGGCCGCCTGCCAGGGAACTGTCCGGCCAGGTCAGTTGCCCGATTGCCTGTTATCCTTGTTCCTGTATGTGCCTGCTGCGAGGAAGCGAGGCGGATGCTCACCAAACTGAGGGTACGCAACTTCAAGTGTTTCGGCGAGGAAGTTGAAATTGAGCTTGGCAATCCCGTCGTGTTCATCGGGCCGAACAACTCCGGCAAGACCACGGCGATGCAGGCGCTGGCCCTTTGGGACATTGGGCTAAGGAGGTGGAATGACAAACATTCCGGCAAAACCGCGCCTGAAAATCGGCCTGGCGTGACGGTCAATCGACGGGATCTGGTTTCCATTCCGGTTCCAGAGGCACGACTTCTGTGGAATGCCAGGCACGTGAGAAATGTCTACAGGAAGGGAGACGGCAAGCAAGGTACTGACAACATTCGGATCGACGTCATTGTTGAGGGGGTAACCAATGGTCGCCTCTGGACCTGCGGCCTGGAGTTCGACTTTGCCAACGAGGAATCGTTTTACTGCCGTCCGTTACGACTTACAGGTGATAAACCGCCTGAACGTATGCCGGTGCCGGCACGAGAAGTCATTGGGTCGCAACAGATTGCTTTCCTGCCGCCGATGTCAGGACTGACTGCAACAGAAACGAGGTTAGGCCCTGGCGCAGTGAACGTACGCATTGGCGAAGGGCGTACCGCGGAAGTGCTGCGCAATCTGTGTTACCGGGTTTATGAGGAACAACCTTTGCTGTGGGAGAAACTAGTTTCACAGATTCAAAAACTGTTCGGGGCTGAGATTCGTTCTCCAGGCCTTGATCCTGAGCGCGATGAAATAACCATGAAGTACGTGGAACGCGGTATTCAGCTTGATCTGTCATCAGCCGGACGCGGATTGCAACAGACACTGCTTTTGTTCGCGTACATGTACGCGAACCCTAATTCAGTCTTGCTTCTAGACGAGCCCGATGCGCACCTGGAGATTCTGCGCCAGCGGCAAATCTATAGTTTGCTGACCATGGCGGCGCGTGAAAGTGACAGTCAAATCATCGCGGCCAGTCATTCCGAAGTGGTACTCAACGAGGCAGCAGGCCGGGACATGGCCATCTCGTTCGTTGGCACGCCACACCGTATTCAAGATCGCGGCAGCCAGGACCGCAAGGCACTGGCTAGCATCGGGTTTGACCAATATTACCTCGCAGAACAAAATGGCTGGGTGCTCTATCTTGAGGGCACTACGGACCTGGAGATACTAAAGGAATATGCCGCGCGCCTGAGACATACCGAGGCGGAACGCATACTGGAACGGCCGTTTGTGAAATATGTTGGAGATCATGCTCCTGCCGTTCCGGATCATTTCTACGGATTACGGGTGGCATGTCCTGAACTTCTGGGGGTTGCCCTTTTTGACAAGCTTGAAAGAGAACCGCTGAACATAACGCCGGTCACCAGATTGATGTGGAAGCGAAGAGAGATAGAAAATTATTTCTGTTCACTTGCCACACTGGAAGCCTACGCGAGGGAGACTGCCGTGGATGCTGTTCCTGAGCCCTTGTTTACCAGCATTGAGGTATCCCGACGGCTGAGCGCCATGCATGCTGCAATTGATGAAATTGCTTCTGCACTTGCCACCTTTAACGAAGGCTCTCCGTGGAGTGCGAACATCAAGGCAAGTGACAAAGTGCTGGACCCGATATTCAGGTCATTTTACAAAAGGTTAGGCTTGCCAAACCTGATGGCCAAGAAGAGTTTTTACGAACTGGTCAAGTACGTCCCCGATGACGAAATCGACCCGGAAATCACCGAAAAGCTGGATGCAATTGCGCATGTCGCGCAGCAGGCTGAAAAATCACGAATCCATTAGCATTCCAGGACAGAAGGCAGGGACATGCGGCCGAACATTCTCTGGATCTGCACCGATCAGCAGCGCTGGGACAGTATCGCCGCGCTGGGCAACCCGCACATCCGCACGCCCAACATCGACCGCCTGGTGCGCGAGGGCACGGCCTTCGACCACGCCTTCTGCCAGAGCCCGATCTGCACGCCCAGCCGCGCCAGCTTTCTGACCGGTCGCTATCCCTCCACGGTGCACGGCACCTGCAACGGCAACACTGTCTGGGGCGAGGGCGCAGTGCTGATCAGTACGCTGCTGGCGGAGGCCGGTTACGACTGCGGCCTGGTGGGCAAGTTTCATCTGGCCGGCGGCTTCAAACGGCTGGAGCCGCGGCCGGTCAATGACGGCTACCGCGTCTTTGAGTGGAGCCACGCGCCCCGCGACGACTGGCCCGTCGGTCACGCCTGGCGCGACTGGGTCGCAGCGCATGGCGAGGACCTGGGCGAACTCTGCCGGAACATGACGGCCTTCCCGGTCGAGTTGCACCGCGAGACCTGGTGCACCACGCGCGCCATCGACTTCATCGAGACGGAACGTCCGGCCGGGCAGCCCTGGCTGTTGAGCATCAACTACTACTACCCGCATCCGCCCTTCACGCCGCCGCGGGAGTATCTGGAGCGTTACGACCCCGCCGACATGCCCGGCCCCCTCTTTCGCGAAAGCGACCTTGAAGCTCAGCGGGCGCTGTCAGCGATCGACTTTCAGACGGACGTGCGCCGGCCGGAGGAGTTTGACGCGCGCAGGGTGCAGGCGGCCTACCATGGCATGATCGAGCAACTGGACGATCAGCTGGGACGTCTGCTGGAGTCGCTGGAGCGCAGCGGTCAGCGCGAGAACACGCTGATCCTCTTCATGAGCGATCATGGCGAGATGATGGGCGACCACGGTCTGCTGCAAAAGGGCTGCCGCTTCTACGAAGGGCTGGTGCGCGTGCCGCTGATCTGGGCCTGGCCCGGCCGGATTGAGGCCGGTCTGCGCAGCAGCGCGCTGACCGAACTGACGGACATCTTCCCCACGCTGCTGGAGTTGTGCGGGCTGGAAGCGCCGGAAGGGACGCAGGGGCGCTCGCTGTGGCCCATTTTGACTGGCGCGGTCGGCGCGCAGCAGCACCGCGACTTCGTGCGCTGCGAGTACTACCGGACCTTGCTGGACAGGGGTCGGGGCTTCGAGGGCAGTTATGCGACCATGTACCGCGACCGGCGCCACAAGCTGGTGCGCTATCACGGCCACGACCTGGGCGAGCTGTTTGACCTGCAGGAAGACCCGGGCGAGTTTGACAACCTGTGGCACGATCCGGCGTATGCGGCAGTCCGTCTGGACCTGCTGCAGCGCAGCTTCGACGCCCTGGCCTTCGCCGTCGATACCGGCCCGCCGCAGCGCTTCTTCAGTTAGGGTGAGATCGGATCCAGACCGAAGCCCGGCCTCGGCAAGACGTCCAGCACCAGGACCTGAGAGCGACTTTCAATAATGACGAAAAAGAGAGACAGAGGCTGAACTACCCCGAGTTCGCTCACGTAGAGGTCAACCCTGACTACCCTGATTTCAGTGCGTCTGCCTCGTTCATCCACCAACTCAACAGGTCTGAAGACATAAGGATTTTCGCCCAAATCATTGATTACTGTCGCAAGTACTTCCTGCAGCGCCTCCGGTGGGGCCAGGCGCTCCAGCTTACGTCTGCATGACTCTGTGAAGTCGACCCGATAATCAGGCAAAGTCACGGTCCCTGTACTTCAGAGCCAGCTTCCGTGCGTGTCGAAGCTCTTCTTCCGTGAGCGGCTCGTCAGAATACAGGGAATATTCGTAAGGGATGCGCTGTCCTTCCTTTGTGAGCCGCCAGGCCACGCCGTGCGAGCGCTCACTCAAACCGACGGCGTTCCAGTCAGCAAACTTCTGGATGACGCCGTCCACGATGCCCAGTTCAGTCTCGTCAAACAAGCCGGCAGTCGTTTTCGAAAGCGCCTCAATCCGCTTTTGCGTGTAGTCGAAGTATTCCCGCTCGCTTTCGATGATTCTTCCCCCGGCTTTCAGTTCATCCAGGATTGGCAAATAATCTTCGGGGAGCGGCCCGTATGGCATGCGGATCCAGGCGGAGCCGGTCACCGGTCGTCTGTGCAGCCGGAAGGAATCCATGTCGGCAAAATAGATAATTTTTGCGAGCTTCGTGCGGCCGAAGTTGGGATCGTCCTTCAGTTTTTCGGCAATGTAGAGGATGAGTTCCTTCAAGCGTTCCCTGGGTGCCATTTCCGGGAACTCGTAGGTAAATGCTTTTGAGACTGTCATCGTCTCATTCCAACTTCCAGCCTGAACATATGTTCACTCAAATTGTAACACCGGCATGGCAACTGTCAACTGGCCGACTGGCCCGCGCCCATCCGCGACCTGACGCGCACGGCCACCACGCGGCCGCGCACGGTCTCCTCGGCGCCGGCGCGCAGGCTGCAACGCACGATGGCCTTGCGCCCGCCCAGTTCCTCGATCCGCGCGCGCAGCTCCAGCGCCACGCCCATGGGCGTCGGTTTCAGGTAATCGACCTGCAGGCTGGCGGTGACGCAGGTGATCTCGGGCTCCGTCCCTGGCGCGCGCCCTTCGGCATCGTACATGGCAGAGATGGCCGTGCCGATGCTGTGGCAGTCAATCAGGCTGGCCAGCAGGCCGCCATAGACCACGCCGGGGAAAGCCGTGTGATGCGGCGCCGGCGTGAAGTGGCACACGCCCTCCGAACCGTTCCAGTACGTGCGCACGCCCAGGCCCTGCGGGTTGTTGCGGCCACAGCCCAGGCAAATGGCGATATCTTCGTGGTAGAAGTCCTGGATGGCGCGCTCAACGGTCATCTGTCAGTCCTGTCGCCTGCCACTTGCCAGGCCGGGTGCAGGGAGGGACGGGTCCCTGATCCTGTCGGTGCCCGGAGTCAGTAACCTGCATCGCTTGCAGGCTGACGCGCAGCTTTCATGCCGTTCAACACCATGACGCCGCCTTCCAGGCGCAGCAATCGCCCCAGGCGTTCGTCGGCGCGCGCCAGGGACAGCATGGCCGGCACAGAGTTTGCCATGGGGAGACTTCCGCCCACGATTTTTTCCAGCCCCAGGCACAGGTATCTGAGCAGCGGCCCGTGCCGGCTGGCTGTCATATGCGGGAAGCGTTGCCGCAGCGGCGCCAGCCTGGCCTCCGTGAGCGGTTGACAATGCACCGACGGGTCACTCTTGCCGAGCACTGTCGTGCCGACACTGTGCAGCATGGTGCGGTAGGGATCGAGTCCGGCGAAACGCCCGCCTGGCTTGAGCAAGCGGTGCAATTCGTCGGCCACGAATTCCAGGCGCATGTGATGAAAGCAGCCGATGGAAATGGCCAAATCGAAGGTAGCGGCCCTGAAGGGAATCTGCTCGCCGAGGCCGAGGACCGCAGCGAAACGCTCGCGCACGCCGAAGAGATGCGCCAGGCGCAGGGCGTAACGCGCTTCCTCCAGCATCGGCGTGACGAGGAAGCCCTGCCCGGCGCCGGCCAGCAACAGCTTGACCGCGTGCCTGCCGGAACCGCCGATTTGCAGAAAGGTCCGGTCGCGGACCGGCGCCATGTGACGGTATGCCTCAAGGATGGGCCGCGAAACATAGCCCGCCTCTACCCAGATCGTGGCGGGTTCAGGAAAGCTGCGGGCGGCGGCGCTGACGTCGCCGGCTGTGGCGAGGCCCTCCATGAACTCCGCCTCGCTGACGCCATGACGCGTCAGGTTGGCCAGATTGATCCGGGAAACTGCATTGTAATGATCCCTCTCTTCCCAGGCTTCGGCGTAGAGCGGATCGCGCAGGTCAAAGACCGGATGGCGGGCGGCAGGACTGTCGGCCGGCACGAGACGCTCGGGACCCAGCAGCACGGGAATGCCGTCCACCACCGGGTAAGCGGCAGAGCCATCACTGAGGCGCAGCAACCGGTCGGTGACTCCGACGGGGCTGGCGTCGCGTCCCTGGCGCGGCACCGGAACCAGACCTTCGCCCGCGCGCAACCGGGCCGGCTCGAGCCCGCTACCGGTAACGGGACAGCGGAGCAAGGCGACGAAATCGCGCAGGGCCAGGTCAGACGCGCCCTCGTGACCGGGTTCATGCCGGCTGGCAGTAGCGCGCCTCATCTTCCAGTCGCTTTCACAGGCATGTCGTCTCCATCATCGGATTACGCGAAGGCCCGGCGTAATTGCAGAAATCCTGAATGGCGTAAATGTTATGCATTGCGGACACCTAGTTTCCAGGTAAGGCAAGTTGCCTTTCCGACTGTGTGGTAACACGCGGCTGATGGCCTGAAACACGGGCAGTTTGAGATTGAAACTCCGTTTGCTTGTCAGATTTATCTGGTTCGTAGCTCCTGAATTTGAAGCGGACTGGCCTTTTCAGTTTTTCAATGCGTCCTTCTTCAACACCACGCTTCAACCACGTGTCAACCTGCCCCTTGCGAAGCCCGTTTTTACAGTAAATGTCGGCTGATCTCAGGCTATCCCTGCTTGTAAACCGCTCCATTATTCCCAGGAAGTTCCAATACATTCCCTCGTTTGCGAACTCTGCCGGATTGGAAAGAAGAGACAGATCGTTCAGGTCGTCCGGCAATGGGAATCCCCCAGGACCGGGGTTGTTCGCTTCGTAATCCTCGATTCGGTTGAACCACAGTGGCACACCCCAACGTTCCTTCAAATTTTGCTGCGCGCCCTGCCAGGTCCCTCCCTTGCCGTGGGTGCAACTGATGACAACGGCTGCCCGCGAGAGGCAGTAGATGTATTTGTTTCGGTCCATGGCGTTGCCGACGTTAAACGATGCTTCAGGATGGAAAGGCGAAATCAGGACCAGGCTGCCGGCTGAAATGTGATCGCGATACCTGGCCGAAGTCGTGGCACGCAACAAACCGTCCGCCAGTACGCCCGCGGCCGTTCCTCCATGCTGCAATGCCTCAAGCATCGCACTTTGATCAACTCCGCGGGCGCCGCCGGAAATCACCATAATCTCCTGGGCTGCAGCCCTGGCGGCCAGTTTGACAGTTGCCTGAAGGCTTGCTTTATCCGCGTTACGGGAACCGACAATTGCTATGCCCTTGCGCTCCAGCAGTGACTGATCGCCGCAGCCGAAAAATACAGGTGGGGACCTCCACCCAAGCCGTTGCTTTACAAGCGAGGGGTATGCTGCTGAGCGCCTCGTCAGCGCCCACATTCCTGTTCGCGACAGTTTTTCCTTCAGCAGACCCAACGCCACTCCTCTGCCCAGCAGCCTCGCCACGCGTTCTCGATCCAACCAGTCGGGCAGCAGATGATGTTTCGTGTCTTCAAGCAGGTCTTCCGGCTGAAAGCCGCTCTCCATGAGCCAGTGGACGAGCCTGTACCACTCTGCATTTGACAACGGCTTGTGTGCGTTTTCGGTACTTTTGCCGAATGATACTGTCAGCAATAGTATTGCGTCATCCTGATTGTTGTGGCTCATTGGATCGATTCCTGGTCTCAAGCAGGCATGGCGTTGGCCAGTGCAACGGGAAATACAGGCCCACTACCCGCATCAAGCAAAAGTGCTGCAATGACAGTCAGTGTCCAGCGCGAATCAACAATGTCGTCCACGAGCAGCACCGGGCCATCGGACACATATCCACGAATTTCGAATGCTCCATCCAGGTTCTTGCACTGATGGAAACTGTTTTGTTGCTCCTTCTGCGGCCGGTTGTTCCTCGCTTTAAGAATTACTGGGCAGAACAGCAAATTTATTCTTTCAGCCAGCTTCCGGGCAAATTCAGGAACAAGTTCGGGGTTGTTGTGAGAGGGCACGCAGGTTACCCAGGTAGGGAAAGGGTCAGGGCTCCAGCGATTCACGATCATATCTGCCAATGCCACAGCCAGTTCGTCGCAGAAATGCCCGCTTACCTTGCCCTGCGCCACGAGCTTTCCCCAGCCCAGGCGATATCGTGAGAGGGCACGGCCGGGTTGAGCCTGAAGTGTAGCTGGAATTCTTGAAGATTGTCTTGTTGAGAACGGCCAGGTAGAAAAGGCGTTGGATGGAAACTGTTTCCGGGGAACTATGGTCGTCTCTGACTTGCCCAGGAGTTCTTCAGCCTGGATTTTCAGTTCAGGGCTGAACGATCCCCCGACAACAGGTCGACCGAGACAGGTGGCACACTTTCCGCATGGCTGTGGGTCAGGATCATCCAGTGCCTTGGCCAGGAATCCCATCAGACAGCCTTGCTCCCTGATGTAATCCTGAACTTCCTGCCACTCGATTTCGCGTTGTTCGGTCAGACGGCGAATCGCTTCGGAATTCAGTCTGTACCGAATTGGCGTCCGGCGCCACTTGTTTTCAACCTTGACCACCGGGGCAGGATTCTCTACCGAAAGAAATTTAAGGTCCTTTTTAATCTGGTCCATGCGGAGATTTAATAATGTCTCCATTTCCCCGGTCGTTAATCCATCATTAGTTTCAAGAGCTTCCAGTATCTCCCGGACCCTATTCTCTTCCGGGAATGCTGAACGTCTGAAATACTCATGGATTTCTGCATCTTTCTCGCCAGAAAGCAGGACAACTGTGGCATGATTTATACTCCGTCCTGCACGCCCGATCTGTTGGTAATAGGCGACGATGGAACCGGGGGCCTGGTAGTGGATGACGAAGCCAAGATCCGGCTTGTCGTAACCCATCCCCAGGGCAGTAGTGGCGACCAGCGCTTTCAGTTCGTTGTTTAGCAACATTGCTTCGAGGTGTTGACGACTGTCATTGGAGTTGTCAAAACCATCTGCCATGACACCATTGTAATATGCATGAGCGTCGATGTTGTGTTGCCTGAGCCACCTGGCAACCAGGTCAGCGTCCCGTTTTGTAAGTGTATACACAATTCCGGTACCCGGAAGTTTCCCAAGGTGTTCTGCCAGCCACGCCAATCGAATGGAAGCCGGTTGAGGCCGTCGCGCCGTTTGCAAAGCGAGTGTTTCCCGCATCAAGGGGCCACGCCGGACGTCCAGGTTTCCCAGTTGCTCACGAACATCATTGATTACACGATTGTTGGCTGTGGCCGTTGCTGCCAAAATGGGAACGTTGACAGGCATGTATTGCAGCAGGTTGAGCAGACGTCGGTAATCCGGCCGAAAGTCATGCCCCCAGTCGGAAATGCAATGCGCCTCGTCAACCACCAGCATGCTAATGTTACCGGTGATGGGCAGGAGCACGGTTTCAATGAAGTCTTCGCTGGCAAGCTGCTCAGGGGAGATAAGCAAAACGTCGATCTCTCCACTCAGCATCTGCTTTCTTATCGTTGCCCAATCATCACGATTGGTTGAATTCCACGTTCCTGCCCTGATGCCGATAGGCCCTGCGGCGTCAATCTGATTTCTCATCAGTGCCAAAAGTGGACTGATAATCAACGCTGGCCCGCGGCCGCGATCACGAAGTATGCGTGTTGCGATGAAGTAGACCTGACTCTTGCCCCATCCCGTACGTTGAACAAGAAGCAGACGCTTTTGTTGGTTGACTATGGCGTCAATTGCTTCCCACTGTCCCTGCCTGAAGTCAACGCTAGGGTCGCCAGTGGCGGCGCGAAGCAGTCCAAGAGCATAGTCTCGTTCGGTCATGTATCTCCTCGTGTGTAGAAGTCCTGGATCGCCCGCGGGTCAGCCGCTGAGGGTGACATAGTCCCCCGAGACGTAGCCCTCGCGGCCCTGGAAGCGGATGCGGTGCCAGCCGTCCTGTTCGCCATGACGCCGGTAGACCTCGCCGGGCGCGATGAGGCCGATGACCTCGTGCGTGACGCCCGGGCCACTGCGCACGTTGAGGGCCTCCGTGGGCGTCAGGCCGGGCGGCAGCGGCGCCATGGGGCTGATTGCTGCATCGTAGTCCTCACGCAGCAGGTCGCGGATGGCCTGTTCGGTCTGCTCGTAGCGCCCCTCGCCGAAGTGGCGGTAGCGGACGCGACCCTGCCTGTCGATCAGGTAGAGCGCGGGCCAGTAACGGTTGTTCCAGGCGTCCCAGGTCTCGCGACCGTTGTCCTGCAGCACGGCGTAGGGAATGTCGAGGCGAACGAGGGACTCCTTCACCGCGTTGATGTCGCGCTCGAAGTGGAATTCGGGGTAGTGATTGCCGATGATCACCAGGCCCTGGTCGCTGAACTGCTGATGCCATCCCCTCAACGAGGGGATCACCCGGATGCAGTTAATTCAGCCGAAGGTCCACATCTCCAGGGCCACAACCTTGCCGCGCAGACCGGCCATGCCCAGCGGGGTGGAGGTGTTCAGCCAGGCGCCGTCGTGCAGCTCCGGCGCAATGCCAATGACCGGCAGGTCGGCGACGAAGGGCAGGGCGGTGGGGGCTGTGACCGACCCGTCGTCAACAATGGTCTCCGCGTTGGAGAGCAAGGTGTCCAGCGCCGCGGGCATGGTGCAGGCGGCCGCCAGCAGGGTCAGCAATGCAGCCCAGGTGGCGCGCAGCAAAAGATTCATGATCCTGCGGGGAGTGGACCTGAAGGGACTCGAACCCTTGACCTCGTCAATGCCATTGACGCGCTCTCCCAACTGAGCTACAGGCCCTGGCGCCGATCAGGTTAGCGGCGGGGGAGCGTTCTGTCAATGGTGCCCGGCGCCGGCCCGGGGCGTGCTATAGTGAGCGTCAACGCAGGCGGACTGCGGGAAACAGCCATGAGACGCATGGTCGCCGTCGTCATCGTCATCCTCGCCATCCTGGTCTACGGCGTGAGCCTGATCGACGTGGGCGTCGCGGGCGACAGCGACGAGCTGGCCGCCACCCTGATGCTGGAGTTCGACGAGGCGAGCCTGGCGGGGTTCCGCAGCGCAGACGGCCCGCGCGAGTGGAGCTTCCCGGCGGACTTCGGGCCGCACCCGGACTTCGGCACCGAATGGTGGTACTACACCGGCAATCTCGACAGTGCCGATGGCCGTCACTTCGGCTACCAGTTCACCATCTTCCGTCGCTCGCTGGCCCCGACGGCTGACGTTGGTGAGTCCGAATGGCGCGGCAATCAGGTCTACATGGGCCACTTCACCGTCACCGACGTCGCCGCCGGCCGCTTTCTGCACGACCAGCGCTACAGCCGTGACGGCGCCGGCCTGGCCGGGGCGAGCAGTGAGCCGCGCCTGCACGTGTGGCTGGAAGCACTGGAGCTGCAGGCGCTCAATGATGACGCCAGCCGCGTACGGCTGCGCGCCGCCATGGAGGGCGCGGCCATCGATTTCACGCTGGAGCACAGCAAGCCGCCGCGGTTGCGCGGGGTTGATGGCTACAGTCAGAAGGGCGTCGAGCCCCATCACGCCAGTTACTATTACTCCATTCCGCGCCTGGCGACGCGCGGCACGCTCACCCTCGGCGACGAACGCATCGCCGTGCAGGGCGAGTCCTGGATGGACCACGAGTTCTTCACGCAGTACCTGCCCGGGGACGTCGTCGGCTGGGACTGGTTCGCGCTGATATTTGACGACGGCCGCGAAATGTCACTGGGCTGGCTGCGCCTGGGCGATGGCGGTCAACGCCATTATGGCGGGGGTGGGTCGGCCGCCTTTCTGGTTGAGGCGGACGGCAGCACCCGGCAGATTGCGCCGGATGGTGTCCACATACAGGCAACCGGTAACTGGACCAGCCCGCACAACGGCGCCGTCTATCCCTCCGGCTGGAAAGTGCGTATTGTCGACGAGTCACTGGAATTCACGTTGCAACCCCTGCTGCAGGACCAGGAATTGCACGACAGCGACGTCGTCTACTGGGAAGGCGCCGTGCGCATCGCTGGCGACGTGCAGGGCTACGGCTACGTCGAGCTGACCGGCTACCACGTTCCCATGGGCGCGGATTTTTTCGGCGGCGCCTGATATTCCCTACAGACCAGCGGCCGCCAGCACCAGTCCCGCTATTGCGCCGCCGAGAATCAGCCAGGTGGCGTTGATCTGCAGGCGAATCAGCGCGAACAGCGCCAGGGCGCAGAGCGCGACGCCTGGCAGCCAGGGCTGGTCGGCGCTGTCGGTCATGGCGGTGCGGGCGAGTCCCGACAGGGTTACCAGGATGGCCGCGACCACGGCGGCATGCACGCCGCCCAGAAAGTGGCGCACCGGCCGGCTCTGGCGCAGGCGCGGGATGAAGGGCGCGCTGAGCATGACGAAGACGAAGGAAGGCAAAAAGATACCCAGCGTGGCGAGCAGGGCGCCCGGTAACCCGGCCACGATCAGGCCGATGGCGGTGGAGGTGGTGAGGACCGGGCCGGGTGTCGTCTGGCCGATGGCGATGGCATCCAGCAACTGCTGCGCCCCCAGCCAGCCGAAACCGAGCACCAGGTCCTGCTGAATGTAGGCCACCAGCAGATAGCCGCTGCCGAAGAGGATGGCGCCGATACGCAGAAAATAGAGCAACACCTCGACCGGCGTCGGCGATGCCAGCATTTGTGCGACCTCGCCCGGCAGCATGGCCATGCCGCCCAGCAGCAGGAAGCCCGACAGACCCTCGCCGGCGCCGGACTGCCAGGCCACGTGCAGCAGACCGGCCAGCAGCATGATGACGACTTCCGGCAGGTCCGTGGCGGCCATCAGCGCCGCGCTGATGACGAACAGCGCCCATAACCGGCGGCCCCGCAGGGCGCTGCGCAGCAGCCGCAGACCGGCGCCGGCGATCACGGCCACGATCACCGGCTGGATGCCGCGGAACAGGGCCGCGACTTCCGGCAGTTCCCCGCTGTTGACGTAGAGGACGCCGAGCGCCAGGGTGATCAGGAAGGCCGGGCCGATGAAACACAGGCCGCTGATCAGCGCGCCCGGGATGCCGCGCAGGCTGTGGCCGACGTGGATCATGACTTCGGTGGAGTTCGGGCCAGGGATCAGGTTGGCGGCGGCGATCAGGTCCAGATAGTGATCGCGCGTCAGCCAGCGGCGTCTTGCCACCAGTTCATCCTCGGCCAGGGCGATGTGCGCCACCGGCCCGCCAAAGGCCGTGACGCTCAGGCGCAGGAAGGCGCGCGCGATCGCGCTGTAGGGGACTCTTGCGTCGCTCACGCCGGCGTCAGGCCAGCCCCAGACGCGCCAGGGTTTCGGGCGGCGCCTCACATTCCGCCAGACCGGCGCGCAGCAACTCCTGCATGCGCCGCACCTGCGCCGGTTCCTGCGCGTACAGGTTGCGCGGCGTCAGGGTGAATTCCTCGCGACTCCAGAGGTAGTCCGGGCAGGTCTGTGGCTGCGCCGGGACGCGCCACTGGGGCAGGTCGACGCCGGGGATAAAGTGGCCGCTGCTCATATCCGGCGATGCATTCAGGCCGGTGGTCGAGTACCAGAAGAGCGGGCCGTCGGGCCGCGAACCCTGCGCCAGGGTCCAGCGCTCGTCGCTGACCACCACGCCATCGCCGAAGCGACCGTAGAGCAGCAGGTCGCGGTGCCGGTCGGTCTCGCCGCGCAGCAGGGGCAGCAGCGAGCGGCCGTGCGGTCCGTCAATGTCGTCGACGTCCAGCAGGTCGCGCATGGTGGCATTGACGTCCAGCGCGTTGGTCAGCGCACTCACGCGACGCCCGTTGCCAGGATGTTGCGGATGCCAGATCATCAGCGGGATGCGCGCGTGCGATTCCGGGTGCGGGAAGTCCTTGGCCCAGATGGTGGGGTTGTTCAGGCCGTTGTAGCAAAGGTCATGGCCGTGGTCCGTGGTGAGGATGACGGCCGTGTTGTCCCAGAGGCCCAGCTCGTCCATGCGATGCCACAGGCGCCCCAGCCAGGCGTCGACCATGGTGACGTTGCCCTCGTACTGCGCGCGGATCCAGGCCAGTTCGTCGGCGGAGGCATTGCGCACGAAGCGCCTGGTTTCCTCCAGCTCCTGATAGGGCGGCCAGGGGTTGAAGTCCGGGCTGTCGATGCCGCCGGTGTACAGGCTGCGATAGGGCTCCGGCACGTGGAAGGGCTCGTGGGGATCGAAGGACTCGACCCAAAGCAGGAAGCGTTCGTGCTCGCGGTTGGCTTCGAGCCAGTCCGCCGCGCGGCACATGACCTGGGCCGCCGGGAACTCCTCCTCGATCTCCCAGTTGCGCGCGTTGGCGTAGTACTGGGTGCCGCGGCCGTCATAATGTCGGCTGCGCGAACTGCGTCCGCGATTGATGGCCAGGGCCCAGCCGGGCTCGTCATGCACCGGCGCCGTGTCCCACATATCGTTTTCCGAGCCGCGCACAAATTCCACGCCGTGGAAAGGCTCAAAGTAACCGTGCGCCTTGTCCTCCCAGTAGTGATAGTGGTCGGTGACCATCTGGGTGACGCAGCCGCCGGCGCCGGCCTCGGCGGCCAGGTGGCGGTCCCAGGGCTCGACGTGGCCCCAGCCGCGCCAGAGAAACTCCTGGCGGCCGGTGAAGAGCTCGCGCCGGGCCGGCATGCAGGGCGCGGAACTGATGAAGTGGTTGTCGAAGATGGCCGCCCGCGCGGCGAAACGGCTGATGTTGGGCGTCTGGACGTGGGTGTCCCGGTACGCCTGCAGGGCGTGAAAGTTCAGGCTGTCGAGCAACACGGTGATGACGTTCATAGGCTCACACGCTAGTAACCAGAGAGTTCAATTCATTATGAAGCAGGCTGCCCTGGTCATGCAGCCCGCTTCATGTTGCACACTACCCTATACCAATTCCCATGACCCCGAAAGGTTTGAACCTGCTGGCGAGAAAAGCAGCCAAGGCGAACAACAACAGGATACCCAGAAGCAGGGCGATCACTTTTCTCGTGGACATTTTACCGTCAACATGACCAGTTGCATGTTTGACAAGGCCCATTCGCCCATGTTTTGACACTTTGACAATGAATGTCACCGATTATTGTCAGCCCCCAGTATTCGCAGCACTTTTCAACAGGCGGAAGCCAACTGATCATCCAGCATTTGACTTTTTTGCATAACTTCATGCCGCCCCGCCTTGATCCATCGGCACCGGGTTTGTGTCGGGATTTGTTGGTGTATCACATACAGGATCGTTGTTTGCACTATAGCCGAAGACTGGCGCCGATATTAGCAGAAGCGTCATCATCAACAGAATGTATGGCAGACTTCCTCATGACAAAACACCTCACATAATGTACAGTTAATTTAAGTAAAGCACACTTTCATAAAAATACAATAGGCCAATTATTATCAAGAAGTGCAGGATTGCGCGCCTGCACAGTAAAATCCCCTTGTTCCGGTCTCTTTTTGACACGAGCAGTGCTGTTCGATGCTGGAAAGCGGGTCACAACTATTGCTGGAAGTGCCGTGGAGGCACAAGTCTTTACTATTCGAAGGGATACATTTCTGTACTCTTCAGGAAAACAGGATTGAGCCGCGCATCTCCATTGGCTGGCCGAAGATCCAGACGGCGATGAAGGCGATGGCCAGCAGCAGCAGCGCCCAGGGGAGCATACCCGGCACGGCGTCGCGGCGGTACATGCGGGTGGCCGCCCGCTGCGCGATGAGCAGGCTCCAGACCAGACCGCCGGCGATGGCCGCAAGTTGCACCAGGCCGATCAACGATATGTCAAGGCTGACGCCGAAGCGCGCCCAGTCGCCGGTCTGGCCGAAGAATTCCTGCAACACGGGGAAGATGCTGGCGGGCGCGATAAGCAGATGAAAGGTGTAGTGGGCGATCCACACGCCCAGCCCCACCGGCACGAAGGCCGGCGCGAAGGCGGCCACCGTGGCGCGCAGGTTGTGCTTGCGCAACGAGCCGCTCAACAATCTGCCGAGTTGCGCTGCCAGCAGCGTGAGCAGGACCGGCACCACCAGACTGGTCGTGCCGAAGACCAGTAGCAAAACCAACAGTTCACTACGCAGGTTGAGCGTCTCCGCGAGGGACTGTTGCAGGGCGTAGACCGGCGGCACCATGCCAAAGGCGTTGGTCAGGCCCATCGCAGCCAGCAGAATGACCAGCAGCGATACGTCGAGGCGCTGCGGCCAGGCGCCCGGCTGCCACAGTTCGCGGCCAGGTCGGCGCGCCATCAGCCCGATGTTTTCATGCGGGCAGGCGCGCACGCAGTCCAGGCAAAGCGTGCAGTCAAGGTTGCCGCGGATCTGCGGCGCGAAGAGCGAGGTGCCGCAGCCCGGCGTGCCCTGTGGGCCGTGGCGCACCTCGACCTGCGCGCCGCCCGGGATGTCGTCCAGGCGCAGCACGGGCGCGGCGGCGTAACTGCCGTTGACGCATTCGTGACCGACGCAATGGCGACAAATCTCCGCGTCTTTCACTGCGATCTGCGTCGGCGCGCTGGTGGCATAGACGAAGTTGAAGCTTCCCAACGGGCAGACGTACTTGCAGAAGGCGGATTCGCGAAAGGCGACTTCCAGCAGGAAGGAGGCGACGAAGTAGGCGATGATCAGCCAGGCCGTCAGCCAGGGGCTGGACCAGAGATCGAGCCATTCATAGAGCAGGAAGAGCGTAAACAGACTGGCGATGGCCAGCCACTTGTTGCGCAGGACGCGCGGGAAGTTGCGGCCGCGGCTGAAGCGCTTGCCCAGGGTGCGCGGCAGGGCGAAGGGGCAGGCCATGCAGAAGAGGTTGCCGGCCAGCAGCAGAATGAGCACGACGAGGCCGCGGTAGTGCACCCAGGGGGCGACCGTGGCGAGGTTACGCGCGGCGGCCTGCGGGCCGGTCAGGCCGTCGATGACCAGCAGGGCAGCTACCAGCAGCAGCAGCGCCTGCAGGGCCAGCCGGCCGCGACGCCGGCGCAGGAAGCGCCCGATGAGCGGCCATTGCAGGACGTCCACGGCACTTGCGGGACGATACAGGCTGCTCACGGTCGCCTCCTGACAACGTTTTACCGAAGTCTCAGCCTTCGGAATCCTGGTCCGAATCTTCCCCGGATTCCTCATCGGAGCGGTTCTGCCAGGCGCCGAAGGGCGTCTCCGCCGCCGCGCCGCCGCGGCTGATGCCACCCATGCCGCGCAGGGTGGGGATGGCGGTGGGCTCCGCTTCGGCCTCTGCCTCCGCCTCGGCCTCCTGCGTCATGGCCTGTTGCGTACGGTCGGGCGTGCCCTGCCAGGCGCCGAAGGGGGTCCGGGCCGCCGCACCGCCGCGGCTGATGCCGCCCATGCCACGCAGGGTCGGGATCGCTGTGGGGCCATCCTGCGCTTCCGGCTCCGGCGTCGGCGTCGGCTCCTCCATGGCGGCGCTGACACTGACGTCAAAGGACTTGCCGGTGCTGCTTTCATCGGCGAAAGTCAGTGTGACCTCAACCGTCCAGTCGCCGGCCATGGTCCATTCGAAGGGCACGCGATACTGGCCGGCGGAACCCTGCACGTCATCGCGCAGCACCGGCGTCATGCCCGCGTGGTCCATATCGCCCCGGACGTCCACCCGCCCGGGGCTCACGGCCCTGCCATCCGCGTCGGCAATGTCGATGAGCAATTCCGCCTCGCCGACGCTGGCCTCGGCCGGCAGGAGTCTCAGGCTGATCGTCAAATCAGCCTCTGCGGCCGGCTTGCTCTCCTGGCGACATGCAGCGAAGAGGACAAGGCACAACATCAGGGCGATGGTTTTACGCATCTGGATGTTTCCTGTTTCACGTCTGCAACCCATGCCAGTTTAGCAGCCGGAAGGCCGCTTGTCAGGTCTCACGCTTTCCGTCAGACTGTGCTTCAGCGACAGTTCGGGTATGCTGACACATGGCCACGACGTTTTACGTGCTGCACGGGACGCAGGAGTTGCTGCTGGAAGAAGAGCTGCAGAAACTGCGCGCCCGGATGCCGGCGGAAATCGCTGATTTGAACATCACCGAACTGGACGGGACGAGCGTCCGCGTGGCCGAGGTGCTCAACATCGCCGGCACCAGCCCCTTCCTCGCTGAACAGCGCCTGGTGATCGTGCGCGGTCTGATCAGCTGGCTGTCACGACCGGGGGCGGGGAAGAGCGGCCGGCGCGAGGCCGATGCCCTCTACGAAGGGCTGCCCGCCCTGCCGCCATCGGCCCGTCTGGCCCTGGTCGAACATAAGGACCTGGAGCCGCAGGGGCGCGGCCGGCCGCGTCGCAACCGTTTCGTGCAACTGGCGCAAAACGAGGCCGGCGGTTTCACGCGCGCGTTCCGGCGTCCGCAGAACATCGCGACCTGGATCCAGCGACGGGCGCAGGAGCGCCATGCCGCCGACATCGAACGCGGCGCGGCCATGGCGCTCGCCGAATTGACGCGCGAGGACCTGCGCCGCGTGGACAATGAGTTGCTCAAGCTGGCGAGCTACGTGGATGGCGCGCGCGCGATCAACGAGGAGGACGTGGCCCTGCTGACCCCCTGGGTCGCCGAGGCCCGCACCTTCGACCTCACCGACGCCATTGCGGAGCGGCGCACGGATCAGGCGCAGCGCCTGTTGCAGCAGATGCTGGCCGAGGATACCAGCAGCGACGGCCTCATCCTTTTCGCCACCGTGGTGACCCACTTCCGGCGTCTGCTGTTGACGCGCGAGCATCTGTTGTTGCAGGGTTCAGCGCAGGACCTGGCGCAGGCGCTGGGCGTGCGGCCCGGGCGTTACCTGGGCAAGCTGCAACAGCAGGCGCGCAGCTTTTCCCTGGCGGACCTGGAGGCCATTCACCGCCGGCTGCAGGCCCAGGACCTGGCGATGAAGACCGGCCGTCTGCGCGCCGGTCTGGCGCTGGAAATGCTGGTGGCCGGCCTGGCCTGAGCGTTGATGTGGCGAACTTTGTGACGACCGGCGCCGGCAAACGTAGAATAGGTGGAGATTGCAGAAAGCAGGGGAGCGGGCAATGAGCGTTCTCGGACTCATCGTACTTCTGGTGTTGATACTTCTGGGGTTTCAGGCGCTGGTGGCAGTGCTGGGCCTGACCCTTGGGCTCATCATTGCGCTGCTGCCGACTGCGCTTGCCGGCTACCTGGCCGGACACATCATGAGCGGCGGGGGCTACGGCCCGGTCGCCAACGTGCTGCTGGGCCTGGGTGGCGGCATCGTCGGCAACATCTTGCTGAACCTGCTGGGCATTGAGGTCGGCACCGGCTGGATCGAGCACATCGCCGTCGGTGTGGTCGGCGCGGTGGTGCTGGTGTGGCTGGGCCGCGTCGTCGGCGCCGGTGACAAGCGCAAGTCTCACTGAGCGGTCTGGCGTTTCAGGTCTTCCAGGGCACGGATACAGCGCGCCAGGCTGTCGGAGCGCCCGGCGGCGACGTCGGGCCGCCAGTGTTCAAGTGCGAATTGTCGAAGAAGGTACACGTAGTTGGGACCTTCCTTGCGACCGCTGCCGTGAGCAGGAACCAAATCCCTTTTAAGGGCACGTCTTTTGCACCTGGCGGAAATCAGGTTGACGAGAGAATGCTTGGGGTCCCATTCTTCATCAGGCTTGCGTGGAAAGAGAGTTGACCTGATACCAGTAAATACCTCCATGCGTTCGCTGTCTGCCATGAGCCAGGCCTCGCCGGCTCGTACCGCGAAGCGCAAGGCCATTCTGTCTGAAGGTTTTCGCAAGAGTTGCCCTGCATACTGCGGTGCGCACCCTGCATCGTGGTCCAGATCCATGACGACCAGCCAACTCCCGCCGAACCTGGCGGCCTGATCATAGCCATCGAGTTTTTTCAGGATTTTATGCTTGCCGCCGGCTACCTTGATGTTGTATTGGTAGATTCCGCTGGCTTGCAGGAGTCTCGTAACAATCGCTTCGTCCATTATTCCTTCAACGACGATCCGGAGCGGTGACACATAATCAGGCATGTATGTGATGCCTAAAAAAGTGCCACATGAACCAGGTCGGCGGGGCGGGTACGAGCCAGCGCGACGTCAGCAATCGACAATCCGGCTTTCAGTTCCCGAATGATTGTCTCATTTTCTGCGCACAAATGAACTTCCGTTCCCTTTTCGGATTGATGCAACAGTAGCGTCTCGTGTGCCCCAATACCTTCGTCTTCCAGCAGTTCAGGACTGTGCGTGCTGACAAAAGTCTGGCGGAACGGTTTGCCCTGATGAGAGCGTTGAATGGCGTACATCAATTGAGGTAACAACTGGACCACACCGTAGTGCAGGGAAATCTCGGGCTCTTCCAGCAAAAGTGGGCCCTCGCCATCCTGAAGCGCCCACAACAGCCCGATGAGACGAAGGGTTCCGTCCGAGAAATCCCTTTCAGTTTGCCAGGCACCCTGTTTTCGCCAGTGTTCATATTTGCCGCGCAAGTGAGGGACGCCACGTCTGTCTTTCCAGGGTTCGATGCCGCTCAACTGCGGCACGACAGTTTGCATCACCTTCTGGATTCTGCCCAGACGTGCTTTCCTTGTGCTTGCATGTGTATCCGAAACCCTGTCGAGAAAATCGCTGCCGAAAGGATCCTTTCTGACAGCCAGCGCCATTCGCTCCGGTTCACGCACCAGTTGGGGGACGATGTGGAAATAAAGGATCGTCTCGAAGAATTCCTTTACATGGCGGAATTTCTGGTTGGCGATGTTTTGCTCCAAATGCGTCTGGCCAAGTAGCTCCTTGTCTTTCCGATCTGCTTCGTCGGGTCTGTGCAACATTAGCCTGTCGTCAGCGCCCCAAACCTTTTCTTCCTTGACGACGGGAGGGTGCTTTCCATCCTGATTGAAGACAATGCGGTAGCGCCACAGGCAACAATTGTCCTCACCAATCTCAACTTCGATGGCGATATCAGATTCACGGCGCGCGGCAAGATTCCGAATCGTCGACACACCACCCCGATCCTGCACCGCTTTTTGAAAGCCGCCGCCGGTCTTCACGAGGTCCCGCAAAAAGCGTAGAGCGTCCAGGAAATTCGACTTGCCGCTGGCGTTGGCGCCGACCAGAAAGACGCGCGTGGCCACCGGCACGTCCACTTCACCGAAGTTGCGCCAGTTCTCCAGCCTGATTCGCGAGAAGCGCATCGCTCAACACCTCAATGTATGAGTTGATCCCATTGTAGCATCCCGCCACTGGCGTTTGCCCGCCCGGCGGGTTAGCATCCAGCGCGTCGTGAGCATCTGAAAGGTCCCTTGTGGAACTTGAGGCCAACCGCTTCCCCCAGGCCGCCAGCCGCGCCCTGCAGGACAAACAACTGAAGGCCGCGCTCGATCACAACGCGCGCCTCGCCGATGCGACGCGCGTCAAGAGCATGGGCGCCACCACCGGCGCGGAGGCGTTGCGGCAGCAGGGGCGGGGCGCACGGCTGCGCGGTCTGGCCCAACTGCCGGAACTGCTGGAACAGGTTGAGGAGCAAATCACGGCGCGCGGCGGGCAGGTGCTCTGGGCGCGGGACGCCGACGAGGCCAACCGCCACGTGCTCGACATTTGCGAGCGTCACGCGCTGAAGTTTGGCGTGAAGAGCAAGAGCATGGTGACCGAGGAGTTACACCTCGTGCCGCTGCTGGAGCGGCACGGCATCCACATGCTGGAAACCGACCTTGGCGAGTTTGTGGTGCAAATCGACGAAAGCCGCCCCAGCCACATCGTCGCGCCCATCATGCACATGACCAAGGAAAAAATTTACGAGCTGTTCGTCGAGAAGCTGGGCATGGCGGCCACGGAGGGCGAGATCGATCCCCAGGCCATGACGCGCTTCGCCCGCCGTCATCTGCGTGCCAAATACTTCGAGGCCGACTTCGGCATCACCGGTGGCAACTTCATCATCGCCGAGACCGGCACGGTCGCCATCACCACCAACGAGGGCAACGCGCGCCTGGGCACGGCGCTGCAACCGGTGCACGTCGCCATCGTCGGCATCGAAAAGGTCATCCCGACCTGGGAGGACTACGCCACCCTGGCCCAGACCCTGGCGCGCAGCGCGACCGGCCAGCAACTCTCCGTCTACAGCACGCTTTACAACGGGCCGGCGCTGCCGGAAGAAGGCGATGGCCCGCAACACTACTACCTCATCCTGGTGGACAACGGCCGCAGCGCCATCTACGGCACGACCTACTCCGAGGCGCTGGCCTGTATCCGTTGCGGCGCCTGCCTGAATACCTGCCCCGTCTACCAGAACGTGGGCGGCCATGCCTACGGCGCGGTCTACCCCGGGCCCATCGGCTCGGTGATCACACCGCTGCTCACCGGCCCCGAAAACGCGACGCCGCTGCCCTTCGCCAGCAGTCTGTGCGGCGCCTGCAAGTCCGCCTGCCCGGTGGACATCAACATCCCGGACATGCTGCTGGAGCTGCGGCACGACCTGCAGCAGGAGCAGGGCCCCCTGTGGAACCTGGGCATGCAAGCCTGGAGCTGGAGCTTCAGCCACCCGTTGCTCTACGAGACCGGGCGCAAGGTCAGCGCCGCGCTCAGCAAGGCCTTCGCGCCGCAGGACGGCGGGCACCGCAATCTGCCCGGGCCGCTCGCCGCCTGGACCGAGTATCGCGACTTCCCGTCGTTCCCGGCGGAGTCCTTCCGCGACTGGTGGCGCAGGGAGCGGGCGGACCGGTCGGCACAGGACGACGCCACGTGAGCGAGGCGCGCGAACAGATCCTCGCCCGCCTGCGCGGCGCCAGAGACGGTCTGCCGCCCGCGCCGCCGCGACCGCTGCACTACCAGCCGGTCATGCCCCTTGACGACGACGCGCCGGAGGCCCTGCTGGCGCGCTTCAGCGCGGAACTGGGTGCGCTGAAAGGCACTGTCTCCGTCGTTGATGACGAGGCAGCCGCCCTGGATTGTGTGCTGAGCCTGCTGGCGGAGCACGACGCGCGCAGCGTGCTGGCCTGGGACTGGCAGCACATCCCCTTGCCGGGTCTGGCAGCGGCCCTGGCCGGGGCCGGCATCACGACGCTGCGGCCAACGCCCGATAACCGCGAGGCCTGTGAAGCCGCGGAGGCCGGCATCAGCGGCGTGGACGCGGCGATTGCGTCCACCGGCTCGCTGGTGGTCAGCACGGGGCCGGGCAGGGGCCGACTGGCGACCCTGTTGCCGCCGCTGCACGTCGCCCTGCTGCGGCAGGAACAGATGCTGCCCGACATGGAAGCCTGGGTGGCGCAGCAACGTGCCGACGGCCTGGCGCAACTGGGCGCGCGCAGCAACTGGTGCATCATCACCGGCCCCAGTCGTACCGCGGACATTGAGAAGAATCTGGTGCTGGGCGTGCACGGACCGGGTGTGCTGCAGGTGATCGTGCTGCGTTCCGGGGGCTGAAAGGCGCCGCTCAGGCGCTGACGCTCAGTTCAGGCAGGGCAAGCAAGGCTGTTAACTCGTCCAGCAAATGGTCGGGCTGTGCGGCCAGCAGGGCCTCACGACTGCTGAAGCCGGTGGTCACGGCCACCGCCCGGGCGCCAAGGGCCCGCGCGCAGGCGACGTCCAGCGGGGTATCGCCGACCACGGTGACGTCCTGCGGCGCGATGGGCTGATCGCTGCAGGTGATGGCGCGCTGCAGGGCCAGGGCCGGCAGGTCGTTGCGGTCGGCGGCCTCGCTGCCGTAGGCGTTTGCGGTGAACCAGGCCGGGTCGAAGCCGGCGGCTGTCAGCTTGAGGGGTGTGGTGGCGGCTGTGTTGCCGGTGACGATGCCGATGATGAAGTCCGGCCGCCGGCGCAGGGTGTGGACCGTTTCCAGCGCGCCCGGCAGGGGCATCGGATCAAACTCCGCTATCAGGTCGCGCATGTGTCGTTCGATACTGGCCTCATAAGCCGGCATGTGGCGCCCGATCTCCGTCTCGTCGACATCCAGGATTTCGCACAGCGAACGCCAGTCCGTCTTGCCGCTGAAATTGTGTGTATCCAGCCGGCCGAGCGTGCCGAACTCCTCCAGCAGAACGCGGCGCATGGCAGCCCGGCCGATGCCGTGACCGTCGATCAGGGTGCCGTCGATGTCGAAGAGGACGAGTTGCACAATCAGACGGGCGCCTGGGCGGAGCCGCCGGCGGGGATCTCCAGCGCGATGAGTTGCTGCACCAGATCGCGCAGGGTGGGTTCGGGCAGGGCGCCAGGCTGGCTGAAGACGATGTTGCGGTTCTTGAAGAGCATGAGGGTCGGGATGCTCTGGATGCCGAATTGCGCCGACAGGCCGGGGTTCTCGTCAACGTCCACCTTGGCGATGCGGATCTGACCGGCGAATTCCGCCGCCAGCTTGTCCAGTATCGGCGCCACCATGCGACAGGGTCCGCACCACTCCGCCCAGAAGTCGACCAGCACCGGCAGGGGCCAGTCGATCACCTCCTGCTGGAAGTCGGCGTCGCCCACGGCCACGGGCTCGGCCTCGACGATGGTCTGCTTCGGCTCATCTTCCGGCAGCGGGGGCGGCGCAGGGTTCAGTTCGGCGACGCGGGCGTGCATCTGCTCCAGGGCGAGGGGCATGTCGCTGCCCCAGGGCTTCGCGCGCCGCAGCACGGTCTCGCCGCAGTACCAGCCGATGAGCAGCGGGCTGCCGGCTGCGTTGAAGCGGGCCGCCGCGCGCGGGTTGCTGTCCGGATCGATCTGCACAAAGTGCATGTCCGGCTGCTCGCTGACGGCCTTGCGGAAGGCGGTGACGAAATCGCCGCGCAGGCCGCCGCCACCGGATAGCAGGAGCATCACCGGCCGGTCACCCAGCAGCAGTTGCTCAAGCGCGTCGTCGTTAACGGTCCGGATTTCCTGCATGAGCCTGTCCCCGCTTCAAGTGATCCCAGTGTAACGGGGCAGGGGCGTGCGCTCAAGGCGTGGTTAGGCCTCTCCCGGTTGACAGTAGAGAACGATGAAAGAAGCAGGAACTGACATATCATCGGAGGTCAAGTACAATCCTGGCAAGAATCGGTGAATTGCTCCGGAGCAACAGGAATGTTTGAGACGGTCGAGCAGGTAGCCCTTTCACATCGGGACACCGACGAAGTCGAGATAGTGGATGACAGTGCAGATGAGTCTGTCGGTTTCGATGAATACTTTATCTCCAGTTACGGAGCCGATTTCGACGTTGAAGGCATCGTGCGCCGGTACAAACGCGATGACATAGAGATTCCGGAGTTTCAGCGCAGATATGTCTGGACGAAGCCACAGGCCAGTCGGTTTGTGGAATCGCTGCTATTGGGGTTACCAGTTCCCGGGATTTTTCTGTACCGCGAGGACGATACACGGAAGCTGACGGTCATTGATGGTCAGCAGCGGATTCTCACGTTGAAATATTTCTATGATGGCGTTCTTGGAGACGGCAAGCTGTTCTTTTTGAGTGGCCTGGCGTCGAGGTTTGAAGGAAAGTATTACAAGGATCTCGAACCCAAAGATCGCCGCAAACTGGACGACTCCATCATTCACGCGACGATAATCCGCCAGGAAAAACCGGAGGATGACGGCAGCAGCAAATACTCGATCTTTGAACGACTGAACACCGGAGGCACCCGGCTTGCCCCCCAGGAAATTCGCTCGGCGATTTACAACGGCCCGTTTTGCGAATTGTTAACCAGGCTAAACAAGGAAAAGTCGTGGCGCAGCTTGTTTGGCAACCCCCACAGGCGGCAGCGTGATGAAGAGTTGATCCTGCGTTTCCTGGCCTTGTTCTTTGAGGCCGACAATTATTTTCGTCCAATGGCGAAATTCCTGAACGAGTTTATGAAGAAATATCGTTATCTGGATTGCAATGAGCAGCGGGAAATGGAGTTCGTCTTTGACCAAACAGCAAGTACGATTCTGGACAAAATTGGTGAGAGGGCGTTCAAGCGGCAGGCTGCTGTGAACGCGGCAATGCTGGACGCCGTCATGGTTGGTGTCGCGACGCGCTTGCAAAGAGGCGAAATTCACAAGTCGCTCAAGACACAATACGCGAGCCTAATGGGCGATCCCGAATTCATCTCTTCCATTTCAGAGGGTACGTCGCAAGGAGACAAGGTTCGCCAGCGGATTAATTTGGCCATCAATGCCTTTGCAGATGCAGAGTAGCGCTGGTCATGCACCGGGAAATTGTCCAGTATCGAGACAAGCTCGAAAGATTGTTCGGGCACGCAGATGATTTAATAAAGAATGAGGATATCGATAGCGAAGTTGTTTCTCACTTCACATCCTACCTTTGTGTGAGAACTGCCGGATATGTCGAATCATCACTGATAATCATTTTGGGCGAATATGTGAATGCCGCGACAAGTGAACATCGCCTTATAAGCTTCGTTGATTCTCGACTTACGCGCATTCCAGCTCCCAGGAAAAGCACGATTACTTCGCTGACAGGCGAATTTGACAGGAGTTGGCGTGACAACCTGGACAATGAAATAGGGGATGAGTTAGCGAAATCCCTGAGTGAAATTGTGAGAATGAGGAATGCCATTGCCCACGGAAAGGATGTTGATCTCTCCTTGAATGTTCTGAAAATTCATTTTGAAAACGCGAAACAGGTTGTAGAAATCATTGACCGGCAGTGTGTGGCAAACGAGAATCTCCCTTCAGTACCAACGACAACAAGATAGCTTTGCGATTGTAACGACTTCACTCCCACGGGCGACAGGGGCGCGCGGGACATGTAAAATGGGGCCCGCGGCGCTTCTGTCCGGCCGGCCCGAAAGTCCCCCATGCTGCGACGTTACGCTCCTGACCTGCGCATTCTGCTCCTGCTCGCGCTGCCGCCGCTGCTGCTCTTCTGGCAGCAGACCGTGGGCGGACGCACGCTGATCCCGGCCGACAACCTCTACCAGTACGAGCCCTGGGCCTCGTCGCGCGAGGCAGTCGGCGCGCCCGACGTGCCGCACAACCTGCTGGTCTCCGACCTCGTGCTGCAGAATTATCACTGGAAGCAGTTCCTGCGCGACAGCCTCGAAGCGGGCGAGGCACCGCTCTGGAACCCGCACCAGTTGAGCGGCACCCCCTTCCTTGCGGCCGGTCAGCATTCGGGCCTGTATCTCTTCAATCTGGTCTTCTACATCCTGCCCCTGTGGCTGGCCTTTGGCTGGTTCACCGTGGTCCAGCTGTGGCTGGCCGGCGCCGGCATGTACGCCTTCATGCGCGGCTTGCAGGTCGGGCGCTTCGGCAGCGTCATCGCCGCCATCATCTGGCAACTCTCGGCCTTCCTCGTCCTCAATCCCGTCTTCCCCATGATCCTGGCGTCGGCGGCCTGGTTGCCCCTGATTCTGCTACTGGTCGAACTCATTGTGCGGGCGCAGCCCCTGGCCGGCCGACGGGCGCGCCCGGTCTGGATGGCGCTGGGAGCGACGGCGCTGGGCTGCATGCTGCTCGCCGGCCACGCCGAGATCGCCTACTACACCCTGCTCATTACCGCCTTCTGGTCTGTGCTGCGTCTGCTGCAGCGCTGGCAGGCGCAGGGCCTGCGCGCGATGCTGCCGGCGCTGCCCTGGCTGGTGGCAATGGCCGCCATCGGCCTGGCCGTGGCGGCGCTGCAGCTCATCCCGCTCCTCGAATTTGGCGGCCTGAATTTCCGCATCGGCTGGTCCAGTTACGAAGAGGTCGTCGGCTATGCCACGCCGCCGCGCGAGGCCCTCAAGTTCCTGCTGCCGAACTTCTTCGGCAACCCGACCCACCACGGCATCACTGACATCTTCAGTGGCGCGACGCTGCCCGTCCGTTCCACCGAATGGGGCATCAAGAATTACGTCGAGGCCGCTTTCTACAGCGGCATTCTTACGCTGCCGCTGGCCTTCATCGGGCTGGGCCAGCTCGGGCGGGCCGGGAAGGGGGGGCAGGCGCGTTCGCTGACCCTGTGCTTCCTGCTGCTGGTACTGGCCGGCCTGAGCTTCATGTTCGGCCTGCCGACCTACCGCCTGCTCTACCTGCTGCCCGGCATCGATCAGGTGCATTCGCCCTTTCGCTGGATCTTCGCCGTGAACATCGGTCTGGCCGCCCTGGCCGGCTTCGGCGCCGACCGGCTGGCGCAGGGCGCTGCCGGACGCTGGCGACGTGTGTGCGGGCTTGCGCTCAGCGGCGTGGGCCTGGCGACTCTCGCCGCCCTGCTGGCCATACGCATCTTCTACACGCAGCTGGAACCGCTGCTGACGCGCGCATTTCACAGCCTGGCGCTGGCGGACCGGGTATTTCCCGATGCGCGCCTGTTCACCAGTTACCAGGTCGGCAACCTGCTGAACTTCGCTCTGGTGGCGCTCGCTGCCGGGCTCGTGTTGCTGTGGGCCGGGCGCAACCTGCGCGCGCGCGCCTGGCAACTGACTGCGGTCTGCGTGCTGGCGCTGGACCTGATGCTGGCCTCCGGCGGCTTTTATCCCGCGGCCGACCCGGCCTGGCTGGAACACACGCCGCCCGCCATCGCCTGGCTGAAGGGACAGCCGGGCAACTGGCGCTTCACGACCCTGGAGACCAACCGTTCCATCCTGCCCACGATAAGCGGCTGGTCTCACGGCCTGCGCGACATCCGGGGCTACGACAGCATCATCCCGCGCCACTACGTCGACTTCATGCAACGCGTCGCGCCGCAACGACAACTGCTCTACAGCAAGGTGGCGCCGCTGTACGCGGACCAGTTGCCGCAGGTCGACTGGGGCCGGCTGGCGCTGACCGGGACGCGCTGGCTGCTGGCGTCCGCCGATCTGGAGGTTATGGATTTGCTGCCGGCAGGGGCGACGCTGGCGTGGGCGGATGCGGCGCTGCGCATTTATGAACTGCCGACCGCACCCCTGGCCTGGCTGACGACGGAACCCGGGCCGCTGGACGCGGACGATCTGCCGGAGCCGCTGCCGGTGGCCATGACGCGGGCGAGCGGCCGCGAGGTCCGGTTGCAATTTGCCCTGCCGGATGGGCCGCAAGGCCAGCTGGTGGTCAGCGAGACCTGGATGCCCGGCTGGCGCGCCTGGCTGCGCCTGGCGGACTCTCCAGGCAGCGAAGAGCTGTCATTGCCGGTCAATCTCGTGCTGGAAAGCTTCCAGGGGGTAACGCTCAACCGGGCAGAACTGGAAGCCCGCCTGGGTCAGGAACTGGCGCCGGACACATTCCTGGTCGTTCGCCTGAACTACAGTCCGGCCAGTTTTCAGGTCGGCTTCTTCGCCTCAATCGTCGGCGCGGCGCTGATACTGCTGTGCTTCGGCGGCTGGTTCTGGCGGGCGTACACCCGCCATGCGGAGAGCCCCGTCTCCCGCGTGGCGCGCAACAGCGTGGCGCCGATTCTGCTGAACCTCTTCAATCGCGGCATCGACTTCGCCTTCGCCCTGGTGATGTTGCGCATCCTGGGGCCGACGGACGCCGGCGTCTATTTCTACGCGGGCTTCATCTTCCTGTGGTTCGATATCCTCACCAATTTCGGCCTCGACGTCTGGCTGACGCGCGAGGTGGCGCGCGAACCGTCGCGGGCGATGCGTCTGCTGCTGACGAGCGGCGCCCTGCGCCTTGGCATGACCCTGGCGGGCCTGCTGCTGCTGGCGCTCTTCCTGCTGGCGCGGCAGCAGCTCATCGCGCCGCCGCTGGCTGAGGAGGGAATGCTGGCCATTGTGCTGCTGTACCTGGGACTGTTCCCGGGCAGCCTCGCCAAGGGCCTGAACTCACTTTTCTACGGCTTCCAGCGCGCCGAATTCCCGGCGGCCGTCGCCACCATGGCCACGCTCAGCAAGACGGTGCTGGGGCTCTTCGCGCTGCTGGCGGGCACGGGTGTGGTGGGTCTCGCGGCGGCCAGCATCTTCACCAACGTTCTGACCCTGGTCCTGCTGGCGCTGGGCGCCCGACCGCTGCTGCGGGGCATGACCATGGCGCGGCCGGAGCCGGCGCTGATGCGGCGCATGACCGGCGCCAGCTGGCCGCTGCTGGCCAATCACTTTCTGGCGACCATCTTCTTTCAGGTGGACGTGCTCATCATTGAGGCCATCCACGGCGCGCGCATGCTCGGCCTTTACAGCGTGGCCTACAAGTGGGTGGCGGCGCTGAACATCATTCCGGCCTTCTTCACCCAGGCGTTGCTGCCGGTGCTCTCGCGCCAGGCGCAGGAAGACCGCGAGACGTTCAGGCGTACCTGTGTGCTGGGCATCAAGCTGCTGCTGCTGCCGGCCCTGCCGCTGGCGGCGCTGTTCACCGCCCTGGCCTGGGCGCTGACGAGCCTGCTGGGCGGCGCGCAGTACCTGCCGGACGGCGCCATCGCCACCCAACTGATGATCTGGAGCATTCCGGTGGGCTGGGTCAACAGTTTCCTGCAATATGCGCTGGTCGCGCTGGACCTGCAGCGCCGCATCACCCGCGCCTTCCTGCTGGCGGTGGGCTTCAACATCGTGGCCAACCTGCTGCTGGTGCCGCAATATGGCTACCGGGCCGCGGCGTTGACCACCATCGCCTCGGAAGTCATCCTGCTGCTGCCCTTCGTCTGGCTGCTGCAACGGGAACTGGGCGCCTTGCCCTGGCGCGACATGCTGTGGCGTCCACTGCTGGCGACGCTGTTGCTGCTGCTGGTGCTGGCGGGGTTGTGGCCATTGTCGCCGGCGCTGGCGCTGGTGGCCGGCTGCGCGCTCTACGTCCTGGTCCTGTGGCGTTTGCGGCCCCTGTCGGCGCCGGAACGCCGCACGCTGCAGCCGCTATTGCCGGCGCGGCTGCGCGCCCTGATCTGAATCGGACTCAGGCCTCGACGCAGTCCTCCACGGCGCGCGCTGTGAACTCGCTGCGGCGCAGCAGGCTGCGCACGAAGGGGTTGGCGAAGACCGGCACCTTCAAGGTCTCATGGTCGCGCGTCAGGGTCATGTGATAGACGCTGACCGGGCGCGAGCCGCTGAGCCATATTTCCTCATGGCAAATCTCGTCAGACAGTTGCCAGCCCTGGTTGAACAGGGTGACGAGTGAATCGCCGCCGGCCAGCTGACCGGAGTGCGGCGACCAGTGACGCGTCACGGCGGGATAATCAAAGTGAGCGTTGGCCGAATCGAAGGTAACCATAAGGCCAGTGTAGCAGAGCGGGCAGGGTCGGTCAGGGCCAATTTGCCGAAACCATTGCGAGGATTTTGTAGAAATTGCGACAGAAGCGACCCGGTTTGCAGAATCTTAAATCGCAGCGACCTGCTCCCTTAATCGCCGGCGCCGGCCGGCGTTCATTTTGGCAGGCAGCGCTCCCGCGGTAAAAGTAAGGCCGGTTCCCACTGGCAGGCAGGAGCGATCATGAGCGCAGGACGACCCAACATCCTCTGGATCTGCAGCGACCAGCAACGCTTCGATACCCTCGGCAGTTACGGCAACGACTTCGTGCGCACGCCGCAGCTGGACCGCCTGGCGGCCGGCGGCATGCGCTTTACGCGCGCCTTCTGCCAGAGCCCGGTCTGCACGCCCAGCCGCGCCTCCTTCCTGACCGGGCGCTATCCGCGCACGACGCGCTGCCGCCAGAACGGCCAGTCAATCCCGGCCGACGAGATGCTGGTCACGCGGCTGCTGGCCGACGCCGGCTACACCTGCGGCCTGGCCGGCAAGCTGCATCTTTCCCCCTGTCACCCGCAGGCCAGTCCCGGCACGGAGCGGCGCATCGACGACGGCTACGACGAGTTTCACTGGTCGCATCATCCGCGCCCGGACGACTGGCCCACCAACGAATACTTCCACTGGCTGCGCGAGCGCGGCCAGACGGGCGAGGTGAGCGACTCGCCCCTGTCGCGGCACATTGAGAGCGGCGTGCCGGCGGCGCATCACCAGACGACCTGGTGCGCGCAAAAGGCGATCAACTTCATCGAGGCCCACGAAGCCGGCGACCGGCCCTGGCTCTTCTCCGTCAACATCTTCGACCCGCACCATGCCTTTGACCCGCCGCCGGAGTACCTGCAGCGTTACCTGGAGGTCCTCGACGAGCTTCCGCTGCCCAGCTGGCAGACCGGCGAACTGGCGAACAAGCCGCCCTGGCAGCGCATCGATCACGTCGCCGCCTACAACACGCCCGGTTACTTCCCCTTCCCCGACATGTCCGAACGCGACCATCGTCTGCTGACGGCGGCGTACTGGGCCATGGTCGACCTGATCGACGAACAGGTGGGACGTATGCTGGCGGCGCTGGAGCGCACGGGTCAACTGGAGGACACGGTCGTCATTTTCATGTCCGACCACGGCGAGATGCTGGGCGACCACGGCATCTACCTCAAGGGCCCCTACTTCTACGAGCCGGCGATTCACGTGCCGCTGATCATCTCGCAGCCGGGCAGGATCGCGGCCGGCGTCTGCGGGGACCTGGTGGAACTGGTCGACCTGGCGCCGACGCTGCTGCAGGCCGCCAGCGAGCCGGTCTGGCCGGGCATGCAGGGCCAGTCGCTGTGGCCGCTGCTGACGGGGCAGGGCGAGCCCGCCGCGCCGCGGGCGGACGTCTACTGCGAGTACTACAACGCCATGCCCTGGCACGAAGCGCCGCAGCCGCAACTGACCATGCTGCGCACGGAGACGCACAAGCTGGTGGTGGCGCATGGCCTGGCGGCCGGCGAGCTCTACGACCTGGAGGCCGATCCGAATGAGACGCACAACCGCTGGCAGGACCCGGCGTACGCCGGGGTACGCATGGACCTGCTGCAGCGCCTCTGCGACCGCATGGCCTGGACGGTCGATCCCCTGCCGCTCAGGGAAGGGCAGTGGTGAGGGAACCAACTATCGCCTTGTGGCCAGATATTCAATCCGTACAGTAGCAGGGAAGCTCATTGTGTGATGACGCTTCCCCCGCCTCCGGCGCCATAAGGGAAGCGAACGAGAGTTTTGCGTTCTTGCCGAAAAAGCCAAAGCGTGACTGGCGACCGGTCGTCACGCCATCCACTACTTCCGGCGCTGTGCGAGTATAGCGTTGCTCCAGATCAACCCACCAGTCCAGTTGACCGGGACCGTTGACGCGAGACCCCGGTTTCTGCGCTATCTGGCTCAGGTTACGTTTCCCCTTCATGAAGCAGAACACACAATTTGAGTAGCGACTGTCAATGCCGAGATCCCAGTCCTGCGCCTGCCAGAATTTGCTTACGTCATCACCGGATACGCCCGCGTCAAACAGGGGCGCGTAGGGCAGGGCGCCATCCCCCTGACAGCGACCGAGCATGCTGCGCACCCGTTGCGGCTCGTCGGCGCGCAAACCAAGGATGCCAATATAGGGGATGGCCTGACTACCGATCATCGGCACCACACCGTTGATCGCCCGTTCCGCAAGTTCAGGGACAATGGCGCGGGGCACGGAGATGTAGTCCTTATATTTCTGTGACGGGCGCACAAAGGGTCGGCTACGCGCATATGCCGTGTACCGTAGTAATTCCTCGGGTGACAGGGAGCGGCCGCGGAAGGCGCTGAGTAACTCCCTGTCGTCTAGTTGAGACTGCTCATGCCAGTGGCCCAGACGTTGCGTAACCGGCTCGCCGCTGAACCATTCCGCCAAGGCCTGGCGCGTCACCTGAACTTTCAGGTGGTCGGTGCACAGGCGCTGGAAGCGGTTGGGCAGGCGTGTATCCAGCGATACGTTTTCCTCGAAGATTTCACCTCTGTGGCGCAGTCCCTTTTGCCGGTCACGTTGCCACAGGTAAGGCTTGGCCAGACGCCAGCTGCCGACCCTGCGCCAGTATCCATCGCGGGCTGTTTCTATAGTCTGGAATTCGGTGAGCAGGAAGGGGATGTCAGCGATTTGCTCGGCTTCGCGCTTGCAGCGGATCACGAAGTCATAGGTGCGTCGATGCTCGGCGGAAGTGTTGTTGAAAATGATGACGTCGCCGCGCTGTGCGTCCAGTTGACCGTTTTCCAACAAAGCGAATAGCAGCAAGGCACTGGAACGACCGCCTGAAAACTTGACGACGTGAGGATAGTTCCGGTGCTCCGGCTCGCGGTAGGAAAGGGTCAGCGCCGGGACGGACTTCACGCCGCGCGGTCTCTGACTGTGCGCAAGTGATCACGAACTTCAGCCGCCGTCCAGGCGTGCAGGTCGACGGTGCTGAATTCCTGGCCGATGTGGCGGAGCAAGTATCTCAATTGCTTCTGCGTTTGAAGAGGACATTCGCTCAAATGTGCAACTAATCCCCGCATCAGAGAGGGGTTGGCGAGGATTGTAAGTTTTTTTACGGCCCATTCAGCGATGATTGGCCATTTGGGATTTAAGGCGTACCATGCATCCATCTCATCAATTCCAAGTTCTAAGTCTGAGCTTGTTTCTTCTACTATCTTCCCCATCCACCAGAGACGAGACAACGTGCAGTCACTTATGACACTTGCGCTGCCGCGAATGCTGGTGTGAAGACCACCCATGCTACGGAAGGCAGTTCTAACGCAGCCGTCAGCAGCCCTCCTTTTCTTCTCACGCTCCTTTGCAGACTCACGTTTCCTATTCCTTCGAACGCCTTTCAATGCATTCTGAATGCGCACATGCCCTGGTTCTTTTCCAGAATCAGCAGCCAAAAATGACTCTTTCAGGCGGCCTTCAGCAATGTTGTGCAAGGTGATGGCGTTCCACACGGCAACACTAGAAGCGGCCTGTGGTGACAAATCACGATAGCACTCGCGGACTGTTCGAGTTGTAGATACCGGTGCGCCAACAAACTGGGACTCCGTCAATCTGTCCGGCAAAGTTACGCTTAAGGGAGTCGATTCTAGCGTCGCAAAGTCAAAATGCATCTCTTTGTCGTGCAAGTACTGAAGGAATCGATTGTCGCGAATGGACTCTAGAAATGCAATGTACTCAGGAAAGAGTGGGTCACCCGGATGAATATGTCTCTGGGACCCTTTGAATACCAATCGATTGCGCAACGCACTCAACGGGTCTGGGTTCTTTCGCTCTGGATTCAGCGCCAGTCGTGCCGTCTTGACGAAGTCAGTGTCTACTTCAGCTCTCATTTTCTCCGGGTTGTGGGGCAATTAGGCCGCCGGTCTCCTTCATTAGAAGCGTTGCTAAGCGCAGCGTGTCATCCCATTCGCTTTCTTCTGTCTCCCACGGCGGGGCATGCATTGACAAGTTTCGTATCATCTTGCCCAATTCTTCCACAGCCGGGGGTCGCGGGATCTCTGGGTCGCTGAAATCCCTTTGCACCGCTATCAGCATCTGTGCTAGGCAACCAATGTACACTGACTGGAGCCAAATGCGATTTTGTGGATCCCGAAGTGCCAGCAGCAGATCGTTTGGCACTTTGACCACATATTTCCATGATTCATCTTCCTGATTTGGACTGGCACTAATTGTGCCTGCTTGCAGCGTGTCGTCCCTTACGAAATCTAGCGGATACAGAGTAGTATTCGGATCATTGAAAACAATTCCGCCAGCTAGGATTGCCCCTTTCGGAAAACACACATACTGCCTGTCCCAAAGTGCAGATACGCCATGATGGGCACTGTTGAGTTCCTCTTCGCGAGCTTCGCTCAATACAATTGTTGGTAGAAAGTACATTCGCTTTTCGCTGGCAAGGGGAACATCAAGCAACTGATGGAATTCCAGCGGACCTTGGTCAGGATTCTTTACTTGCGAATAATTGGAGCGGTACCGGTCACTGTAGAGCATTGATGGCACACGCACCTCGCAGCACAGATGGGCATAGCCGTCTCGCAGCCATTGAGCCGGCAACGTATTTGCGTCCTCCAGACAATGAATGACCTCAAGTTTTTGATCTCGTTGCTCCATTCTTACCTTATAAATGTCTGAACGCAGATAGTCAGCCGAGTCAGGGGCCATTCGAGGATAAACGTCTATATTCACCGTTTTCTCCTGCGTCTGTACATGACAGCCTGCAATTGAAGATCCGCGTCTTCGCCATTGACCAGTTGCAGTGACAATCGAATGCGACTGCCTGCCTCAACCTTGCCAATTGGAACCTCGGAACTTGTGAACTTTCCAAGCACCTTGCCATTATGCAGACTGCGTGCCAGATCAAATTCGATGCTGCGGCCCCGCAAGGGCTGCTCACAAGTACCATCAGAGCCGGTTCGGGTCTGCAGCTGAATTAGAGCGTCCTTGACAGGTTGCTTTGGCACGATTATTTCCACCTCAAGTTGATCTGGGCCACCGGGCCTTGCAGTGGAAGCGATTTCTATAGGACGTCCCACCTTTCGAGGGGGTCTGGGATCTGGATTGGGGTCAGGATCCGGATTCGGGCTTGGGTCAGGGTTCGGATCGGGGTCTGGATCCGGTTCGTTTTCGTTGTCTTCATCATAGGGCACTACCGGGAGAGGAGAAACGGGAATAGGTTGCCGCCAGCCGTCGGCTCCTCTCACGACAATCGGCAAGATTTCTGGCGTGAATGAATCGTTTCGCGGATTTTCCTCAAGGACTACCAATAGTCTTTCCTTGATTTCTTTGCAAAGTGGCTGCCAACTCTTGCCCATGCCATCACGTTTATTGCTGCGGATGCCTGTATGTCCATGATTCTCGGCGTCACGCAAAATCTGGTCAGCCTTGACCTCATCAATTTCTATGTTGTCTGCAAAATGCAGGATTGCGTGAAAGGGTTTTCGACTTGTGAATTGTGATCGTTTTAAACTCGCGGGCATGTCTGCATCATCGTCTGTAATGTACATTCCCGCTCTTAAAACACAAATTCGACGAGGGCCACTATCGGTATAGCGAACAAATGCCTTAATCTTGCCGAATGAAGTTTGGAGTTGGTGCGTCTTGCCGAATTTCCATGTCTTCCATGCTTCACTGATTCTAAAACCAGTAACGATCTGGGTTTTACTTTTCCTTCTCAAATCTTTGAGAATCGAAGGGCGCGACAAAATTTCATCAACATCTTTTCGGCATTGAAGTGTATGCATTAGGCTTTTATCAGAATTTGCTTCTGTGTGGTCGCACACAGTGACACAAAGACGTCCCTGATCTATGGCTGCAAAAAAGTGTTTGGCGATATCTTCGCAAATCAGGTCAACGACCTTTCCTTCATCGAAGAAGTAATTGAAGGCAGGAATAATGACGACGGATCCACTGCCATGTTCCCGCCAGATGCGATCAAGTTCCATGTCGATAATAGACGGGATCTCTCGCTGATTGGTGATTACTTCGACTCCAATGAGAGTGGGCTGAATGATGTCACGTGCCAGAAATGCATGCCCCGTCCAACGCTTGAAGTCGTCGATCCCATCTTGCTTGCCATGAGACGGAAAAGCGACATGGCCTGACGCAGTCCGGCGCACTTTTCCTAGTTTGTCAATACTGACACCACCGTAAAGGACATAGTTCATGTCACCGGCTGCGAAAGCAGTCTTGTGACCTACTCCATGTGTTCCACCGCTAGCACCGTCTGATTCGGATTTACCGGACGCGCCTTCACCAAACAGCTTCTCCATCCTGTCCGCATCTAGCCCGACTCCGTTATCACGAACGAATAAACACGTTACTTCAGTCGAACCATATTGCTGTCGCAGATTTCTAAGTACGTCGTTGTAATCTTGCCGATTCGGCTGTTCCCAGTCACGCATGTAGCTGAGGTGTTCAAGGCACTCAGTTGCTCCGGGAATCAGACTTGTGGAAACGTTCCGAATCTCAAACACAAGTTTACAGGGACGCTTGGGCACTGCCTCTCTCGTGGCAGCGTCTAGCGCATTCTGAGTCAATTCACGCACAATTGTTTCGTGACCTGTATCTTCGTATTTGTCGACACATGCTGTCGGAGACGTGTAATGACCTCCCCCGCTTGGGATGAAGTACAAGCCTGCACTCAATGCATGACTCCTTGTGAAAATAAATCCAAAGGCAATTCTAATCGAAGCACAAGGAAATGCAACCACTGGCCCTTGCTATTCCTCGGGATGCTTCGTCCTTGCGTCCTCCGCTAGACTCCCCGGCTGACCGACCGTCGCAGGAGAGCGCAGCCCGTGGCCGGCCCGACCCTCATCCGCAGCGCTGACAGTGCCGCGCGCGAAGGCGAGCAGATGCTACTGCAGGGCAGGGCGCAGGCGTGGCGGGGCAACAGCCGCGCGCTTCAGGCTGCGCGACTGAACGCGAGGCAATTCACTCTGGCGGCGGGTTTCAGGGCGTGGGGCCGGACATCCCGTCGTCCATTGCTGCGGGCGCCGGGTCGGGCGCCTGCGGCGGCGCCAGTTGCTCCAGCACCTCGAAACCGCCGTGGATCCAGCCTGGCTCACTGCAGCCGAGCAGCACCTCGTTCCAGTACGTGCCGGGCGCCGCGCCCATGACCTTGATCCGCTTGCCGGCCCAGCAAACGCCGACCTGCTCGTGATCCAGACCGGGGCCGCTGCGGACACGCGTCGTCCAGGTCATGCGGGCGAGCAGGGTGGAGCGGGTTTCCGGGCTGCTTTCGGCCTCCGGCTCCGGCTCTGGCTCCAGCTCCGCCTCGTCAGCGAGGGTGAAGATGGGCATGCCCATGGCGTCGTCCAGCTGGCAGCTGCCTTGTTCGTCAATCCATTCGTCGTCGCCATACCCGCTTTCGGGACCGCTCACGCAGCGGACGAAGATGACTTCCTGCGCCGACGCGGCAGGCGTCAGCAGGGCGGTGAGAACGAGCGCCAGCACCGGCGCGAACCTGATTGCTCGAATATGGTTTCTCATTTCCAAAAACCTCTAAACAAGTCTCAATGCGCAAGCTTCACTTGCGTCCGGGCTGACGCGCGGCAGTCGGCGCGCCCTGCGTCAGTGTGTGGATGGCAGGCTCGGGTGCGAGGGCCGCAACAGATCCGCACACGCTGCCGGCCAGTCCCACAGGTTAACCATATCCCTGCCGGGTTTTTCTGCAAGTTGCCGGCGCCCGTGCTATCCATCGGGATGCTTCGTCCTTGCGTCCTCGCTATAATGGCATCGCTGGTGTGCTTCGTCCTTGCGTCCTCGCTATCCCACGGGATGCTTCGGGCTGGCGCCCTCGCTAGCATGGCGCCACTGGTGTGCTGCGGGCTTGCGCCCTTGCTACCCCACGGGATGCTTCGGGCTGGCGCCCTCGCTATAATGGCGCCACTGGCGTGCTTCGTCCACGCGTCCTCGCTACCCCTGCGGGATGCTGCGGGCTTGCGCCCTTGCTATACTCCTCACCCGACGACCGGCACAGGAGCGTAGCCCGTGGCCAGCCCGACCCTCATCCGCATCGCTGACATCGCCGCACACGAAGGCGAGTGCGTGCTGCTGCAGGGCTGGGTGCAGGCGCGCACCGGCAAGGGCCGCCTGCACTTCATCCGCCTGCGCGACGGCAGCGGCATCGTCCAGTGCGTCGCCTTCCGCCACGAAATGGACGAGGACGAATTCGCCCTGGCGCGGTCGCTGACGCAGGAGGCCGCTGTGCGCGTCACGGGTGAGGTGCGCCGCGACGAACGCGCGCCCGGCCTGCCCGGCGGCTACGAGCTCGGCGTGCAGCGCCTGGAGCTGGTCGGCGCGGCCGAGGACTTCCCGATCACGCCCAAGGAACACGGTACCGAGTTCCTCATGGACCGGCGCCACCTCTGGGTGCGCTCCAGCCGCCAGTGGGCCATCCTGCGCATCCGCGCCACCATCGTCAGCGCCATGCGCAACTGGCTCGATGACGAGGGCTTCCTGCTGGTCGATACGCCCATTATCACGCCCGCCGCCGGCGAAGAGACCACGACCCTCTTCGACATCGACTACTTCGGCGAGCCGGCCTTCCTCGCCCAGACCGGCCAGCTTTACAACGAGGCCAACATCGCCGCCTTCGGCAAGGTCTATTGCTTCGGTCCGACCTTCCGCGCCGAGAAATCGCGCACGCGGCGACACCTGCTCGAATTCTGGATGCTGGAGCCGGAGATCGCCTTCTGCTCGCTGGAAGAGCTGATGGAGCTGCAGGAACGCTTCATCAGCCACGTCGTCGGCACGGTGCTGGAGCGGCACGCGCAGGAACTGGCGCTGATCGGGCGCGACACGTCGGCGCTGGAGCGCATCCGGCCGCCCTTCCCGCGCATCAGCTACGACGAGGCCGTCGCGCGCCTGCACGCGCTCACGGCGACCCTCGACGACGCCGAACAGCGCGAACTGCTGGCGCTCGACCATGGCGCGGACTTCGGCGCGCCGCACGAGACGGCCATCGCGGAACAGTTCGACCGCCCGGTCTTCGTCTATCACTATCCCACGGCGGTCAAGGCCTTCTACATGGAACCCCTGGCGGAGCGGCCCGAGCTGTGCCGCAGCGTCGATTTGCTGGCGCCGGAGGGCTACGGCGAAATCACCGGCGGCAGCGAGCGCATCCACGACCTGGCGCTGATCGAGGAGCGCGTGGCCAACATCGGGCTGCCGCGCGAGGTCTACGACTGGTACCTGGAGTTGCGCAAGTACGGCAGCGTGCCGCACTCCGGTTTCGGTATCGGCCTGGAGCGCACGGTCGCCTGGATCTGCGGCCTGCCGCACATCCGCGAGAGCGTCCCCTACGCGCGCATGCTCAACCGCAAGTCGCCCTGATGCCGCGCCTCCGCACGGAGCATCTGCTGCTGCGTCACTTCACGCCCGCCGACGAGGCCGCCTGGGCCCGCGCCGTGCTGACCAACCCGGTCACCATGCGCGCGCTGCCCGCCGGACGGCCGGCCCCGCGCGAACGCGCCGCCGGCATCCTCGCCGACTATATTGAGCACTGGCAGCAGCACGGTCACGGCCAGTGGGCGGTAGAACTGCGCGCGAGCGCTACGCTCATCGGCCAGGCCGGCCTGCAGCGCGTGGACAGCGGCCCGCGCGTCGAATTGAGCGTCGCGCTCTGTCCGCCGCATGGCCGCAGCGAGCTGCCGCTGGAGGCCGCGCGGGCCGTCCTGCGTCACGGCCTTGAGGTCGCGGGTCTGCCGGAGGTGATGGCCGTCGTGCTGCCTGGTCAACGCCACACGCGCCGGCTCTGGCGTCAACTGGGGCTGCAGCCGCGGGGGCGCGTGCACCTCTACGGGGGGCGCCTGCCGCTCTTCATCCTGCGCCGCGGCGATTTCGTGCATCATGCGGGCGTCTACGACCTGGAGATGGAAGGGGAGCCGACATGACCCTGCACCGGCTTGAAGCCGAACGCCAGACCCTGCACGGCCACTGGTCGAAGGACCTGCCGCCCGTGCTGACCATCGACCCCGGCGACGCGGTCGACTTCGTCACGCTGGACGCCGCCTGGAGCGTCAAAATGCCCGAGGCCCCGGGGCGGCCGCGGGTCCAGTTTGAGCCATGGGACCCCGAACTGGACAACGGGCACGCGTTGACCGGGCCGGTCGCCATCCGCGGCGCGCAGCCGGGCATGATGCTGGGCATTCACGTCGAGGAAATTGTGACCGCCAACTGGGGCTGGAACGGCGGCGGCGGCGACTGGCTGGAGGAGGACGGCCAGCCGCTCGGCGACCTGGGCGAAATGCACTGGAACCTGTGGCAACTGGACATGACGCGCCTGGTCGCGCGCAACCAGAGCGGCGTCAGCGTGCCGATGCGGCCCTTCCCCGGCGTGCTGGGCATGCCATCGGCCGAGCCAGGCGCGCACAGCACCCGTCCGCCGCGCGTCAATGGCGGCAACATCGATTGCCGCGAACTGGTGACCGGCAGCACGCTCTACCTGCCGGTCGCGGTGGAGGGCGGCCTGTTCTCCACCGGCGACGGGCACGCCTGCCAGGGCGACGGCGAGGTCTCCAGCACTGCCATCGAATGCGGCATGGAACGCGCGCTGCTGCGCTTCACGCTGCACGAGGACTCGCCGATTGCCACGCCCTGGGCCGAGACGCCCGCCGGCACGCTGACCATGGGCTTTGACCGCGACCTGCAGCGGGCGGCCAGCGACGCGCTCTCCGCCATGGTGACGCTGCTGGCGGCGCGCCTGGACGTCAGCCGCAACGAGGCGCTGGCCCTGGCCAGCCTGGCCGTCGACCTGCGCGTGACGCAGATCGTCAACCACACGCGCGGCGTCCACGCCCTGCTGCGGCCCGGGACGTTTTGGTAGGGCGGCCCTCACCCTAAATCCCATTTGCTGTTGCTCACGGCGGCCTTCCTTCCATTAGGAAGTCTGGACTTGCAAGCCCTCACCCCCCGGCCCCCTCTCCCTCAGGGAGAGGGGGAGTAAGCATCCCCTCTAACAGAGTTAAAGTCCCTCTCCCTGAGGGAGAGGGATTTAGGGTGAGGGCACTCCCCGTCACCAACTGCAACACAATTGGGAGATGACAGGAAACACCCCCCAAAAACCCCATGTCGCGCGACGCGGCGCTATTCGTTAGAATGCATGACAATTCGTAATAACACCTGTCATTACGCACAAAGTGGAGCGACGCGTTATGGATGCGCTGAATATGTCAAGCGTGGCCTGGGTGATGATTTCGGCCGCCCTCGTCATGCTCATGCTGCCGGGCCTCAGCCTCTTTTACAGCGGGCTGGTGCGCGGCAAAAACGCCCTGGCGACGGCCATGCACAGTTTCATCTGCCTGGGCATCGTGCTGGTCGTCTGGGTGCTGTGGGGCTATTCGCTGGCCTTCGGGCCCAGCGTTGGCGGCATCATCGGCAACCTGGACCACGTCGCCCTCAACGGCGTCGGCCTGGAGCCGCGCCCCGGCCAGGAGATCCCGGAGCTGCTCTTCATGCTCTTCCAGGGCATGTTCGCCGTGATCACGCCGGCGCTGCTGGCGGGCGCGCTGGCGGAGCGCGTCAAGTTCCGCGCCTTCGCCGTCTTCGTCGTGCTCTGGGTGACCTTCGTCTACTGCCCGATCGCGCACTGGGTCTGGGGTGACGGCTGGCTGCACGGCATTGGCGCGCTGGATTTCGCCGGCGGCTTCGCCGTGCACATGTCCTCCGGCGTGGCGGCGCTGGCCGCGGCGCACATCCTGGGCAAACGCCGGCACCTCACGGAAGGCGAGGGCGCCCTGCCGCCGCACAGCCTGATGATCGTGCTGCTGGGCGCCGGGCTGCTGTGGTTCGGCTGGTTCGGCTTCAACGGCGGCAGCGCGCTGGCGGCGGACGGCATCGCCGTGATCGCGCTGGTCAACACCAACGTGGCGGCGGCCGCCGGCGCCCTGACCTGGATGATACTGACCTGGCAGCGCATCCAAAGGCCCAGCGTGCTGGGCGCGGCCTCCGGCGCGATCGCCGGCCTGGTGGCCATCACGCCCGCCGCCGGCTTCGTCGAGCCCATCCCGGCGCTGATCATCGGCATCGGCGCCTCCATCGTCTCCTACCTGGCCGCCGAGAGCCGCATCAACGCCATGGTCGACGACGCGCTGGACGTCTGGGCCATTCACGGCATGTCCGGCACCTGGGGCAGCATCGCGCTGGGGCTCTTCGCCAGCACCACGCTGGCCAACGGCGGCCTCTTCAGCGGCAACGGCGATTTCTTCCTGGCGCAGGTGGTGGGCTCTGTCCTGCTGTCGATCTTCGCCTTCGTCGCTACCTGGGTCGTCTTCCGCATCATTGAGGCGGCCATGGGCCTGCGCCCCACGCCGCAGGAAGAGGACCTGGGCCTGGACGCCACCGAGCACGGCGAGGCGGCGTACATGTACTAGGGGGTCGCGGCCACCTGCCGCGGCGAGTTGCACATTCAGCAGGGCGTCTCGCGGGAGGCGTCCTGTGCAGTTGGGCCGCCCTCACCCTAAATCCCTCTCCCCAAGGGAGAGGGACTTTAAAATGCGCGGTACTTTGTTTGCTTTCCCAAATGGTGTAATTGCCAGACTTTGAACATATTAATCTGCAATAGTATTCTCCCCTCTCCCTGAGGGAGAGGGGTCGGGGGTGAGGGCCAAAGTCCTTCGCCTTCAGAAGGGCTCCCGTCACCAGGACGGGACAAGGGATTCAGGGTGAGGGCCCGACCCGAAACTGACCCGCGAAAGGGATGAAATGCCCGCCGTAACCATCAAGCCGTCGGACCGCGCCATCTCGCGCTACCAGGAGACGCTGGAGCGCCTGCGCCGGCAAAACGTCACGCATGAGGGCGGGCTGCGCCGCGCCTTCGGAGCGCTGCTGCGCGAGACCTCCCGCAAATGTGACTGGACGCTGATCGAGGAGCTGCGCGTCAGCGGCGGCCGCGTGCGCCCGGACGGCACCCTGCGCGACCGCTGGCAATTGCCCCACGGCTACTGGGAGGCCAAGGACGGCCGCGACGACCTCGAGGTCGAGATCCGGCGCAAGCGCGAGCGCGGCTACCCCTTCAGCAACATCATCTTCGAGGACACGCGTTACGCCGTGCTCTACCAGAACGAGCGCCGCGTGCTGCGGGCCGACTGTGGCGTGCGTAAAGAAGTGGCCGAACTGCTGACGCAGTTCTACAGCCATGAGATGGAGGACTTCAGCAGCTTCGAGCAGGCGGTGGCGGACTTCGCCGACAAGGTGCCGGACATCGCCAGGGGCCTGCAGGGGCACATCGACGCGGCGCGCGTCAGCAACCCGGCCTTCCAGCGCGCCTTCGCCGACTTCATGGCGCTCTGCCGCGAGGCGCTGAACCCCAACATCAGCCGCGAGGCCGTCGAGGAGATGCTGATCCAGCATTTGCTGACCGAGCGCCTGATTCGCAGGGTCTTCAGCCAGGAGGATTTCGTGCGGCGCAACGTCATCGCCGCCGAGGTCGAGAAGGTCATCGACGCGCTGACCAGCCAACACTTCAACCGGCGCGAGTTCCTCGGCTCGCTGGACCGCTTCTACCTGGCGATCGAGAAGGCCGCCGGGCGCCTGCAGGACTTCCGCGACAAGCAGGGCTTCATCAACACGGTCTACGAACGCTTCTTCCAGGGCTTCAGCGTGCGCGTGGCCGATACGCACGGCATCGTCTACACGCCGCAGGAGGTGGTCGACTTCATGGTGGCGGCCACCGACGAACTGCTGCAGCGCGAATTCGGCAAACGCCTGGGCGACGAGGGCATCTGCGTCATCGACCCCTGCACCGGCACCGGCAACTTCGTGGTCAACATGCTGGGCCACGTGGCGCGCGAGAACCGGCCCGAACTGGAGCGCTTCTACCGCGAGCGGCTCTTCGCCAACGAAGTGATGCTGATGCCCTACTACATCGCCAGCCTGAACATCGAGCACGAGTTCTACCGGCTGACGAACAGCTACGAACCTTTTGAGGGCATCTGCTTCGTGGACACGCTGGACCTGGCCGAGGGCGACATGCCGGAGATGTTCCCGGAGTTCAGCCAGCGCAACAGCGCCCGCGTGGAGCGGCAGAAGGCGGCGAAGATCAACGTGGTCATCGGCAACCCGCCCTACAACGTGGGTCAACTGAACGAGAACGACAACAACAAGAACCGGAAGTATGAGGTGGTGGACCGGCGGATTAGGGAGACTTACGCGGCAGACTCACAAGCAACGCTGAAAATGCAACTTTATGATGCCTACGTAAAGTTTTTCCGCTGGGCGAGTGATAGATTAGAAGGTCGCGATGGTGTGGTGTGTTTCATCAGCAACAACAGTTTTGTAACTGGTAAAGCCTTTGACGGTTTTCGGCGAGAGCTCCTAGGCGACTTTACTAGGATCTACCACATTGATTTAGCAGGCAACTTTCGCAAAGGAAAAGGTGAAGGCGAAAATGTTTTTGGTAGTGCGACAAGCGTTGGTGTTGGCATCACATTGGCAGCAAACAATCCCGAACACGCAATAGTAGATTTGCAATACAAACGTGTACCAGATGACTTGCAGTTAGCAGAAAAGCTAGGTTTGCTGGGCCAGATAACAGCAAGCTATCAGGAAGGAATAGACACCATTGAATGGAAGCAACTTAAACCCGATGACCAGCATAATTGGATACGTGCAGAACATGAAGATGAGTTCAAATTCTTTATCGCTCTAGGAACAAGGGAAGCCAAGGCAGTTAAGACAGACGTAACCACAAACATTGAAACGATATTTAAAACCTTTTCGAATGGCGTAAAGACCAACCGAGATTCAGTAGTCTATGATTTTGATCGTCGTAATCTCAAGTTACGAATGGCGACCTTTATCAGGCAATATAATGCGCAGGTTGACTTGTATTTGAGAGAGGGCAAACCTGAAGATGTAGATAACTTTGTAGATTACTCGAGCATCAAATGGGACGGGTCACTAAAGATTCATTTGTGCAATCTGCGTGATGTGTTGCTCAATGAGCAGCAGATAAGAAACTCACTGTATCGACCCTTTACCAAACGACATTTGTACTTTGAAAAAATCTTGATAAATCGCGTTTATCTTCAACATCTCTTGTTCCCAACGGCAGAATATGAACGAGAAAATAAAGCGATATGGGTGAAGATTGGCTCGGATTGGCCCATGTTTGCATTAATGGCTGATTCGATTGTTGATTTGCTTCCTCAAGGTGGCTCCCAATGCTTCCCGCTCTACACCTACGACGCGGACGGGACGAACCGGCGCGAGAACGTCACCGACTGGGCGCTGGCCACTTTCCGCGACAACTACGGCGACCCGTCCATCGAGAAGCTGGACATCTTCCACTACGTCTACGGTCTGCTGCATCATTCGGGCTACCGCGAACGCCACGCGGACTCGCTGCGGCGCGAATTGCCGCGCGTCCCGCTGGCGCCAGACTTCGCCAGTTTCCGCGACGCCGGCCGCGAACTGGCGCGTCTGCACCTCAACTATGAGCGCGAGCGGCCCTGGCCGCTGGACTGGGAGGTCGCCGCGCCGGAGCGGCCGATCGACTATCGCGTCGAGAAGATGCGCCCGGGCAAGCGCGTCCCGTCAGAAGACGGCGACTTCAAAATCTTCGATTCGCTGAAGTACAACGACACGCTGACGCTGCAGGGCATCCCGGCGGCGGCCTTCCGCTACCGCCTTGGCACGCGCTCGGCGCTGGAGTGGGTCATCGACCAGTACCGCGTCAAGACGGACAAGCGCTCGGGCATCGTCAGCGACCCCAACGCCTGGAGCGAGGACCCGCAGTACATCGTCAACCTGGTGGGCCGCGTCATCACGGTCAGCATGGCGACGGTCAAGATCGTGGACAGGTTGGAAACGCTGCCGTTGTTGATGTCCTAGTTGACAGATCTGGAGAGTTGTTCCCGTTCCACCATTCGGGAGAAACCTCCCGCGAAACGCAAATGTGAGTAACTTTCCGGGTAAATTTGGTTCTTCCGGCAGCACAGAAATTGATGTGTTGTGCAACTAGATTAATGTTCTATGTACATATATCACAAAAGTCTTGCATACCCGATACGATTGGCCTACTGTTAGGAATGTAAGGGCAAGCGTGTAACTCTGGATCATTTTTCGCCTGCCCTGAAAGGGCGCGGCGGGAATCGAACCCGCTATCCAAGACCTGCAAAGTCGAGTGGCTAGCCATTTGCCTTCGCGCCCGAATGATGCCGCGGCTCTGACCAGTCGCGGCATCGTCCTAAGTATAGAACAAATGCTCCCGATTTGTCAACCCCCATACTTCAAGGCAGAAGGGCGTCATGTATGTTTGTGGACCGGCCGGGTCATGATTTATCCGTCCATTGGTACAGATGCTTCGCCATGCTCTCGAATATCCGGTCGATTTGCTCAGGGCTTGTGTCGGAAGACACGTTGATCTGCAGGTCAATTCTTAGAGATGGCGTGAAAGCTTGGCCGGCAAGAAGTGGGGGCTGCGGTGAATCCACAGTGGCCACTGTCGCAGGCCTGACTTGGGTTGCGGCTCCACCTTCTTGAATCTCCCCGAAGTCTGCCACCGAACACAATGTCTTGAACGTATTGGCAGTGCGCCTGACGGCCTGGTCCCCTGCTTCGGTTTGTGTCCTGAAGAAGTTTTTCAGGTCATCATCATCTAGCAGATGAGCATCCGGGTGGATTTGATACAGGGCCGAATACGCTTCCCTTATCGCAGCAGCGAGAACTGTTCCCGAAAGGTCTCTGTTCCGGAATTGCATCCATTTTTCTGTTGGTTTTCGGGACGTGTCGACCAACTCGATGAATTCGAGCACTCTCGGTATGGACTGGTCGTTTGAAGACGTATATCCGATGGTTTTCAACCAGGTGCGGTTGACCCTCTCTGGAACGCCCAGGCGCTGGATGTCTCCCAAAAAGGTCTTCAACTTGTTTGTTACGGCAACATATGGGTAGTCGGACATGTTATGTCTGCTATGCTCCAATACAATATCACTTGGTAAAGAGTAACATTCTATTGCATGATGTCAATAGGGATAAAGTGAAACAACAGAACAAAAGGACAGCCTATATGATAAAGTATTAGGCAAGGAAAGGCAAAACCAGTGATAAATGTGTAGGAATTGTCTGAAGGCCCTAACGATCAAATGGGTCATAGTAGAAAACTCAACTGAGACTGTCGCCAATTATAACTGACAAGGATTTGTCTTACCACCTTCATATGCACCAAATGTTTACGAAAGTGCTTCTGGTGATTACCGATTAGGTCGCTTGGCCAAACCCGTATTCTGCAGCTTGCAGACCGGCGCTTCTTTCAGGCACGGTGGTCGGTCGGCGACCATCGCATGTTCGACCGACTGGAATGTAACGACACGCGGACGGGCCGCGGCATCCCGGCGGAGGCCTTCCGCTACCGCCTCGGCAGGCGCTCGGCGCTGGAGTGGGGCATCGACCAGGACCGGCCCTGATGCTTTACCCTGGAATACATGACGTGACTCCAATTGTTCTGCCTTGCCAGGATAACTGGCATGAACCGGTTTTCACGTCATTACTGTTTCAAGCGACTTCGATTCTCTACCTGACTGGCAATAATGCGCTACACTGAACAAATAGTCATATTTAAGGAGAGTTAGCCATGCGATACATCATATTTACCCTTGTCTTGCTCCTGTGCACCGTGCCGGCACTGGCGACCGACTACACGCTGGATGAAGACTGTACCCTCACCGATGCCCTGAGAGCCGCCAATGCCGACATGGAGCGCGGCGCCTGCCCGGCCGGCGAAGGCGACGACACCATCACGCTTACCGCCGACATCACCCTGACCGGAGAACTGCCGCGTGTCATCTCCGACATCACCATCGACGGCGCGGGCCATACCATCAGCGGGGACGGCGAGTGGCGCGTCTTTTATGTCGATATGGGCGGCTCGCTTACGCTGGAAAACATCCATCTGACGGAGGCGCGGGCCCACAACGAGGTCAGCTTCATCAGCGTCTGGGGCTCGACCGACTATAGCAAGAGCGGCGGCGCCATCCTGGTCAACCGCGGCAGCCGGCTGGAACTGATTAACAGTCGTTTCACCGACAATGCGGCGGCGGACTTTGGCGGCGTGCTGGATGCCTGGGACAGCGAAGTTGTTGTCAGCGACAGCGTTTTCATTGAAAACAAGGCGGAGGACGGCGGCGCGATAGCTTCGGCCCTCAGCGTGGTCACCATCAGCAACAGCACTTTCGAAGGCAACCGTGTGAGGGACGACGGCGGCGCGCTGCAGGTGTTTAGCAGCACGGCGCATGTCACTGATTCAACGTTCACTGGCAATGTAGCAGCGCGTAATGGCGGGGCGATCGTCGTCTTCAGGGGCACGGTGGAACAAAGCGGCAATACCTTCAGCGACAACGTAGGCGGTGACTGTTACGGCTGCGAATAAGCGCGCCACATTGCCCAAATCTCGCCAGGCCTGTGTAGATCGACGCCGATGGCACACAGTCACGACCACAGCCACGCCGACCTGGTGGGGCGCGTGGTCGCGGTCAGCGTGGAGACGGTGGCGATTGTGGACGGTCTGGCGAGGTTGCCGTTGCTGGCGGGGTAGGCCGCCCTCACCCTAAATCCTTTCCCGCTCAGTCGCGGGAGCCCTTCCCTCAGGGAGAGGGACTTTTGTGCTCCCTTACGGCTGGCTGCAAATTGCTCGCCAAGGCAGTATTCACACACACAGAATCTTGCGAATGACTCTCCCCCTCTCCCTGAGAAGGGCTCCCGTTCCCCAAGACGGGAAAAGGGGGCCGGGGGGTGAGGGCGGCCAGGACTGTCCCTCTACCCATCCCCCGGACGCTTCGCCGACCCCGTATAGCCCAGCTTGCGCAGGCGCTCGGCCTCGACGCGCCAATTCCCGTCCGATTTGACAACCTGCAAAGTGTATGCGACCATGTGAGTAGAAGAGTGGCGCGTCTTGCGCCCCGGACAACGCAGCGTCAGGTGAACGAGATGACGGCAGACACTGAAGAACGGGTGGCCAGACTGGAAGGCGCGTATGAGCACCTGGCCACGAAAGCCGACGTAGAAGGGTTGCGTGGTGAGATGAACGGGCTGCGCGGCGAGGTGAGGCTGCTGGCCAGCCTTGTGGTAGGCGTCCAGATTGCCGCTGCCGCACTGATATTCTCCAGGATTGCAGGATAGGGACATGACTGCGCAATGGATTTCCGGGGTATCCCGATTGAAATCCTTGTCCTGATAAACCTCTGCGGCCTTGTGCCTGTGCCGTTTGTCCTCCCGGGAACACTCCCGGTCACAAATTTCAACTCCACCTCTCCCTCAGTCACGGGAGCCTTCCCCCGGCCGTTTCGCTGACCCCGTATAGCCCAGCTTGCGCAGGCGCTCGGCCTCGAGGCGTTCCAGTTCGGCGGCGATGCGGCCGTAGTCCGCCGGCGGGATGGGGCGGTCGACGCCGCGCGCGTCGCGGTAGACGTAGCCGCAGCCCCGGCACCAGTCGCAATCGCCGACGCTGCCATCCAGCTCGTCCTCGAACCAGCCGTAGCCCTCGCAGGAGGGGCAGGGCGCCAGGCGCGGCGCGGGGTCCTGGCCGGGCTCAGCCACCGGTGCTGCCCTCCGGGATGTCGACCGGGATATAGGGCTGCTCGTGCCACCACTCCGGCCAGGGCTCGCGGACGGTGCCGAAAGCGTCGTCGAGGATGCGGCGCACGATCGGCGCGGCCACCTCGCTGCCCTCGCGGCTGTGCTCCACCAGCACCACGACGATGTACGCCGGCGCGTCGGCCGGCGCCCAGGCGACGAACCAGGCGTGCGGCGGGCCGCTGGCCTGGGCCGTGCCGGTCTTGCCGCAGGCCTGCCAGGGCGCGCTGCGGAAGACCTCCTCGGCGGTGCCCAGGCGCTCGTCGCGGGTGACGGCGCAGAGGCCCTCGTGCAGGATGTCCCAGGTCGCCGCGTCCAGCGCGACCTCGCGCGGCGGCGGCGCGCTGAAGCGTTCCAGCAGCGGCGTATCGCCCACGCCGCCGATCTGGCGGATCAGCCAGGGCGGGCGCAGGCTGCCGCGGCTGGTGACGGCGGTCAGCAACTGTGCCATCTGCAGCGGGCTGACCAGCACGTTGCCCTGGCCGATGGCGTTGTTGATGGCCGTGGCCGCGGAGCCGGGCGGGGCCAGGTCGCCCTCCGCCTCCGCGCCGAAGATACCCAGGCCGATGGCCTCGCCCAGGCCGAACTCCCGCGAGTGCGCGACCAGCGCCTCCGTGCCGCGATCGTTGTAGAGGCGCGCGCCGGCCTCGTAGAAGAAGGGATCGCAGGAGGAGGTCAGCGCCTCGGCGATGGTGACGGGGCCGGTGGCTTCATAGCCGGCGGTGTGGCGCCAGTCCACGCGCCGGGCCACCGTATCGCCGAAGGGCGTCCCGTCCCAGGTGAGCGTGCAGTTGAACTTCTCGCCGGGCGCCATGAAACCGGCCTCGGCGAAGGCGGCGGCGGTCACGATCTTGTAGACCGAGCCGGGGGCGTACTGCTCCTGGACGGCGCGGTGGCGCAGGGGCCGCCGCGCGTCGTTGACCAGCTGGCCGATGCGCGCGCCGGCGGAGAGGAAGCCGCAGCAGAGCGTGTCGGGGTTGAAGATGTCGGGCTCGAAGCCGGGGTAGCTGGCCAGCGCCAGGATCGCGCCGTCCGCCGCGTCCAGCACGACGGCGGCGCCACCGCTGGAGATGCCGCGCGCGCCCCAGTTGCCGCCGGCCACGTTGAAGGCCTCGGCCAGCGCCCGGCTGGCGATCAGCTGCAACTCGCGGTCGATGGTCAGGGTGACGGGCAGGGGCGGGCTGCCGGCGCTGGCGCCCAGTTCGCGCAGGACGATGCCGCCGGGCTCGATCAGCTGCAGGGTGCGCGAGGGCTGGCCGGCCAGCTGGGCCTCAAAAGCCGCCTCAACGCCGCTGAGCCCGACGAGGTCGCCGGCCTGGTAGCCCTGCGCCTGGCGCCTGGCCAGCTCGTCGACGGAGATCTGGCCGATGCTGCCGGTCACGTGGGAGATGGCCGCGCCGTGCCAGTAACGGCGCGACCGCCGCTCCTGGGCGCGCACGGCGCAGAAGCGGCGCAGGCCGTCGGCGTTGGCGTTGAAGGCGGCCTCGTCGGCCTCGCCGGCGTAGAAGATGGTGTCGGGGTTGTAGCGCAGGAAGAGCGCCGCCAGGTCCTCGCGCTGGCGCAGCAGGGTCGCGGCCAGCACGTCGAGGCAGCGCGCCTCATTGGGCATGGCGTCCAGCTGGAGGTAGAGCGAAAACAGAATGCCGCCCTGGGACACCAGCGACAGGTTGTTGCGGTCGTAGATGTTGGCGCGCGGCGCGCGGCGCCCCGTGGCGCGCAGCCCGCCGCTCATACCGAGGCCCTCGAAGATGTCCATTGACGACCAGGCGATACGCCAGCCCCCCGCCTCGCGCAGTAGACGCATCACGCGGCCGGTGTCCTGGATGTCCCCGTAGAGGGTGTCGAAGAGGCTGAGGTCATAGTCCACGGCGGCTGAATGGCCCTGCAGCCGCGTGTCGGTGACGCGGTACTCCAGCGCCCCGGCGGCGAGGGTCTGGTCGACGCTTTCGTAACGCGAGCGGAAGGCATCGCGGCGGGTCAGTTCGCGGCTGCGCGCGCTGAGCAGGTCGTACATGCTCTCGTAATCGCGCAGGGCCCAGTGCGTCAGGAAGTCGCCGACGACTGCAGCCGGTTCCCCCTGGGCCTGCGCGACGCCCGTCAGCAGCAGCGCGAGCGCGACGCAGTACAGGGCGAGCCGGCGCGCGCGCACGGGGTTGCCGTCAGTCCCCGTCGTTCTTGCGCTTGGCCTTTTCGCCATGCTCCTGCATGCGCTCGCCCCAGGCGGTCAGGCGCTGCGCCCAGCCGGGCACGTCCTGGCCACTGCCGCGGTCCAGGTGGGCGCCGACGATGAGGCCGACGCCGGCCAGCGCGATCAGCATCCACCAGGGCCAGCTGAAGTAGAAGATCAGCGCCAGGCCGATCAGCCAGAAACCGCCGCCGGCCGTCTTCCAGGCGCGCCCCTCCAGCAGGCCGCTGGCGATGGAGGTGACGCCCAGCACCACCAGGATGCCCGGCCACCACATGCCGCTGATGCCCAGCGCGGCGAGGCCGATGAGGAAAATGCCGCCGGTCATCATGTCCCTGCGTTTCTTGTCCATTGTCACACCTGCCTGCCCTGAATAACGCGCTGCGCCCACCTGGGCATTTCCTCGCCGTTGCTGCGGGCATGGCGGGCGCCGACGACGATCCCGACGACCGCCGGCAACAGCAGCAGCGGCCATGGGTAGCCGAAGTGAAAGACCAGTACGAGCGCGATCAGCCACAGGCCGCCGCCGACGGTCTTCCACCACAGTCCCTGCAGCAGCCCCCTGATGATGGTGGTGACGCCGATGACCACAAGAATGCCGGGCCACCAGTAGCCGGTCAGCGCCAGCGCGGCGAGGCCGATGAGAAAGATGCCGCCCGACAGCCGGTCGTTGCGCACCCGCTTCATGTCAATCCCGCTGCCCGCCGATGACGCGTTGCCCGCCCATGTAGTCCACGAGGACTTCAGGCAGTACTACGCTGCCGTCGGCGTTCTGGTTGTTTTCCAGGATGGCGATGATGACGCGCGGCAGGGCCAGGCCGCTGCCGTTGAGGGTGTGGACGTGCAGCGGTCGCCTGACGCCCGCGCGGCGGAAGCGGATGTTGGCGCGGCGCGCCTGAAAGGCCTCGGTGTTGCTGCAGGAGCTGACCTCCAGCCATTCGTCGCAGCCGGGGGCGTAGACCTCTATGTCGTATTTCTTGCTGGCGCTGAAGCCGAGGTCGCCAGTCACGATCTCGAGGCGGCGGAAGGGCAGTTCCAGCGCACGGCAGAGGCCCTCCGCGGCTTCGGTCAGGGTCTCAAGCGCCGCGTAGCTGTCTTCAGGCGCGGTGAAGAGGTAGCGTTCCACCTTCTCGAACTGGTGCACGCGCTTGATGCCGCGCGTATCGCGGCCGGCGCTCATGTGCTCGCGGCGGAAGCAGGGCGAGTGCGCCACGTACTTCAGCGGCAGGTCGCTTTCGTCCAGAATTTCGTCGCGGTGCAGGTTGGTCAACGAGACCTCGGCGGTGGGCAGCAGGTAGCGGCCGGCGTCAGCGTCCTGATAGACGGTGTCGGCGAACTTCGGCAGTTGCGCCGAGCCTTCCAGCATCTCCGGCGGCACCATCAGCGGGATATAGAACTGCTCGTAACCGTCCTCACGGGCCCGGTCCAGAAAGTAGTTGATCAGCGCCTGCTGCAGGCGCGCGCCGTCACCGCGCAGCACGTAGCCGCGGCTGCCGGCGATTTTCACGCCACGTTCCAGGTCGATCAGCCCCAGCGCCGGGCCCAGCTCCCAGTGCGGCAGGGGCGGCGCGTCGAACTCGCGGAAGTCGCCTTGCGGCGTCCAGGGGCGGTTGTCGTCCTCGCCGGCGGCGACCGGGACGCTCGCGTGTGGCAGGTTGGGCAGCCACAGCATTTCGTCGCGCAGTTCCGCTTCCGTCGCGCGGATCTCCGTCTGGCGCGCGCCGTACTGCTCGCTCATGCCGCGCAGCGCGCTCACCAGGGCCTGCATGGAAGCGTTCAGATCGCCTGCCGTTGGCGACAATGCGGCGTCCGCAGCGGGCTGCAACAACGTCAACGCCTCGTCGTAGGACTGCTGCTCCACAAGCTGCGCCGCCGCCAGCATGCGCGCGCTCTTTTCCCCGTCATCCAGTTGCCGGTTGCCGCGCAGCGGACCCATGGCCCGGTTGAGGCGGTTACGCTGCGCCTGCAGGCTCTCCGCGTCAGTCAGTAACTCGCGGCGTCGCGCGTCCAGTTCGAGGACGCGGTCGACGCGGTCGACGGCCTCCGGGTCGTGCAGGCGGGCGAGGCGCTGCTTCACCTCCTCCGGCTGCTTGCGGATCAGCGCGATATCGAGCATGCCTCACTCCTGCAGGGGTCGGGTGTCTGCGCCACGCGGGCGGCGGCGCAGGTCGGCGCGCAGGCGGCGCGCGGCCAGCAGCAGACCAAGCGCAATGATGGCCACGACCAGGCCGTCAAAGAACTGCGGCGTCAGAGCGGAGAGCGCGTCGCGCAGGGCCTCCATGGCGGGCGCCGCCGCGGGGTCAGTCGATCTTCCTGATGGTGAAGATGATGTCGCCGTCGGGCGCCTGCACGGTGACTTTCTGCCGCACCTTCGCGCCCAGCAGCGCCTTGCCCAGCGGGCTGCCGGCGGAGATGCGGCCCTCGCCCGGGCGGGCCTCGGCCGAGCCGACGATCTGGTAGACTTCGGTCTCGCGCGAGCCCTTTTCCGTCACCGTGACGCGCGAGCCGAGCGCGACGACGTCGTGATTGCCGCTGTCCTCAATGACCACGGCGTGGTTGAGGATCATCTCGAGGCGCTGGATTTCACCCTCGATGAAGGCCTGCTCGTTCTTGGCGTCCTCGTATTCGGCGTTTTCGGTCAGGTCGCCACCTTCCGCCAGGGCCTGGTGCAGGCGTTCGGCAACTTCGGCGCGTCGCACCTGCGTCAGAAAGCCCAGTCTTTTCTCCAGTTCAGCGAAGCCTTCCGGCGTGAGGTATTGCGGCTGGTCGACCATGGCGCTACTCCCTGAACAATTCCCGGTCCCCCGGCACCGGGGATTAAAAAACACAGCGCGCGCTGTGCCGCGGTGGACAGTTTAACGTTCCTGGCAGCAATGTAGCATGAAAGACGCCGGCTGTAAAGAGAATTTGCCGTCAGTCGCCCTGGGTAGCGGCCTGCTCGCCGATGAACCAGTCGCAACAGGCGGTCAGGGGGCAGCGGGCGCAGTCCGGCCGGCGCGCCTGGCAGAGTTCGCGGCCGTGCATGATCAGTTGAATGTGAAAGCTGTAGTGCTGCTCCGGCGGCACCAGGGCGGCCATCAGCGGGTGGGCCCGCTCCGCGCTCATTTTCTCCGGGATCAGGCCGAGACGCTTGCCGACGCGATGCACGTGGGTGTCAACCGGCAGCGCGGGCCGGCCGAAGGCGAAGCAAAGCACGATGGCGGCGGTCTTGGGGCCGACGCCGCGCAACGAGGTCAACCAGGCAGCGGCCTCGTCCAGCGGCAGGTCGGCGAGAAAATCGATGTTGAAGGCGCCCTGCTGTTCATGGATCTCGCGCAACAGGGCCTGGATGCGGGGCCCCTTCTGGTTGGCCAGCCCGGCCACGCGAATGGTCGCGATCACCTCGTCCGTCGCGGCCTCGACGACGTCCTGCCAGTCCGGCCAGCGCCTTTTGAGCGCGTCAAAGGCGCGATCGCGGTTGGTGTCGTTGGTGCTCTGGCTGAGGATGCAGTTGACCAGCTCGTCCAGCGGGTCGACGCCGGGACGCCATACGGGATGACCGTGACGCCTGCCGAGAATCTCGGCCACCGGCGCCACCTTCGCCCGACGCCGCTCGAACTCCTCTGCCGGCATGTTGACGCTCATACGGCCATTGTACTGCGCGCGCTTCAGCCTGCCAGCGCGCCCAGCCAGCTGGCCCGGGTGACCGGCAGCAGCGCGCCATCTTCCAGTTGCAGTTTCCAGCTGCCGTCATGCCGCGGGTCCGCGCTGGTGACGAGGACGCTGTTGTCGCCGTCGCTCCAGGCGACCGGGCGCAGCAAGCCGGACAGGGGCGCGCCGAGGATGCGGTTGCTGCCGCCGGGCATGTCCACCAGCACGAAGACGCTGCGCACGGCCCTGTCGGCGCTGCCGCCGCGCACCTGGGAGAGCGTGTAAAGCGCCCGCGCGCCATCCGGCGCCGGCAGCAGATGGGTGGCTTCCGTGAAGCCGGGCAGCGTCGGCGCGGCGATGCGTTGCAACAGGACCCCGTTCGCGTCCCGCAGCACCAGTTCATGGCCGCCAGGGTCTTCGGCCAGTTGCAGCCGCAGCGTGCGGTCGTCGGCGAAGGCCGCCCCGCAAAGACAGCCCGGCTCGCCCGGCAGGGGGCGGGTGAAGCCTTCCGCCAGGTTCAGCGCGAAGAGTTCGGCGTAGCCATGGCGCGGTGCCGCTCCCTCCGCCATGAGCGGCTGATAGTCCATGTAGAGCGTGGCGCCGTTCCGGCTGAAGGCCACCGGGACCGCGTGACGTCCGGGGCGCGGCCCGTCGACCAGCACGTCGCGCTGTTCGCTGCCATCGCTGTTGGCGACGCTGGTAAAGCTGCGCAGGCGGCCGTCGGCGGCCTGTTCCGTAAAGGTCCAGGCGATGCGGGCGCCGTCCGCGCTGACGATCCAGTCAACCCGCCGGGTGGCGCCAGGCAACTGGATGAAGGGGTGGTCGCTGACTTCTCCGGCGGCGTTCACCAGGCGGACGCGCCGCTCATCCAGATCGAAGTAGAGCACGTGGCTGCCGAGGGCGGTATAGCGCTCGCCCGGCAGGTCGACGTCAGTTTCCGCGCCGCTGCGCCGGTCAACAAAACGCAGCCGGTCCCTGCCGGCTGCGTCAATGTCATGTTGCATCCAGACCTGAACGGGCCTGTGGCTGAAGGGCAGACTGTCCTGCGCCCGGATTGCGCCCTGCGCGGCCAGCAGAATCAGCAACAGGCCCGAAAAAACTCTCAGACGCGCTGATGCCAGTCGAACATCTCGCTTTCCTGTACCTGCGCATGCGCCAGGTTACGCCGCAGCTCGTAACGCGTGCTGATGAGGCTGGTACACACCTGGCTCTCATCGCTTTCCGGTGTTCTGAGCGTGGCGTAGACCAGCAGGGCGACGATGGCGCCGGCCAGCAGAAAGGCAAACAACAGTGCGGAAATGAACGATAGCGGGTCAATAATCATAGCGGTTCTCCTCTCCTCCCGTTGGATCAGGAAACCTGCGACAGAATGTTACTGCACTCCTTTCCCTTGCCTGCAACCATACAACCGTACTTTAACATGGTTTTTAAAACTTTTGCAAATTTTCGTCCCCAGGGTCGCTGCCGGGAGTGTTATGTCGCCCCTGCATCCAAACTTGCCACTCCTGGTGACATGGAGTGCCCGCGGGCGACATGATATGTCGCCCCTACGGGACACGGTATGGCGCCGTTGGCGTGCTTCGGGCTTACGCCCTCGCTACCCCTACAGCAGATGATGTAGGGGCGATTTACCAAATCGCCCGCCCCGACTCGCCACTCCCTTGCTGCCGACCGGATTGACCCCGCCCCTGGCCCTGTCTATACTCGCCTGGCGCGCAAGACTGACGGGGGTGTACCTGTGTCCGACGTGAAGCTCGACCCCGAGTTGCTGGAGATCCTGCGCTGCCCGGTGGCCGTGCACTTCGATGACTGTGGCGACGACCCGGGCCGGCTGGAGCTGGTGCAGGATGCCTGGCTGGTCTGCGCCGATTCCGGCTACAAGTACCCGATACGGGACGGCATCCCGGTCATGCTGGTGGACGAGGGCGCGAAGTGGAAGGACACGCCCGTCGCGGACCTGCCCGTGCCACCCCCGTCCGCCTGACCTGAACTTCGTCCCGCCTCACAACACAACCGGTTTGGTCAACAGGGCGTGCAGCAGGTCGATGCAGGCCTGCACGTCGCGCATGTCGGCCGTCTCGCTGGTCGTGTGCAGGAAGCGGGTGGGGATGGAGATGCAGCCGCTGGGCACGCCGGCGCGCGCGCTCTGGATCACCGCGGCATCGGTGGTGCCGCCGCCGAGCAACTCACGCTGCACCGGAATCCCGTTTTCCCGCGCGCCGGCCTCCATCCACTCCACGATGGCCGGCGGCACGACCAGGCCGCTGTCGTGCACCTTGATGGCCGCGCCGCCGCCCAGGGTCACCGCCATCTTGCGGTTGCGCAGTTCGTCACCGGTGGCGGTCACGTCCAGCGCGATGCCCAGGTCGGGGTCGATGCCGTAGGCCGCCGTGCGCGCGCCGCGCAGGCCGACCTCTTCCTGCACGCTGAAGACGAAATGGAGTTCGTTGGGCGCCTGACGACCCAGCCGGCGCAGCGTCTCGATGGCCACCACACAGCCGATGCGGTCGTCCAGCGACTTGGCGATGATGCGCGTGCCGCGCGTCTCAAACTCGCGCCAGAAACCGGCCGGACTGCCCGCCGGCACCGCCGCGCCCGCGCCATCGCTGACGTCGATGTAGAAGTCCGTCAGCGCCGGGACGCTGGTGCGCCCTTTCCCGAAGCTGTCATAAACGCCGATGACGCCCGTGGTGCCGTCCTCGAAGCGCACCCGGTTGCCGGCCAGGCTGCTGTTCAGCAGGCCGCCGATGGGGTCGAAGCGCAGATAGCCGCTTTCCGGCTCGGCGAACATGGCCATGACGCCGATTTCATCCATGTGCGCGGAGACCATCACGCGCTGCTCGCCGCTGCCCACACGGCAAATGAGGTTGCCGAGCGGGTCAACGCGCACGTCGTCCACCAGATCGGCCACCTCCTCCTGAATCAGGCGGCGCACCTGATGTTCGTAGCCCGATGGCCCCCAGGCCTCGACCAGTTTGCGGATGAGTGCGTTCACGGTTTTCACTCCCTGTGATGCGGCTCGAACAGGTCAGTCATGGCGCAGCAACTCCGGCGTTACGTCCTGCAGCGCGGCGCGCAACAGGGTCAGCGTGTGGTCGAAATCGCTGATGCGCAGCAGGGCGGCCGGCCCGTGGACGTAGCGCGCGGGCATCGAGATCGCGGCCGTCGGCACGCCGCTGCCGGATATATGGATGGCGCCGGCGTCGTTGCCGCCGCCGCTCATGCTCTTCAGTTGACAGGGGATGTCCTGCGCCGTCGCCGTATGGCGCAGCCAGTTCAGCAGGCGTGGGTCCACGATGGTGCGCGCATCCATCACCGTCAACACCGGGCCCGCCCCCTGACGCGTGGCCGGGTTGAAGGCGATGCCCTCGTCGGGGTCGGCGTTGAGGTCCGGCAGGTCATGCGCCGGCGTGCTCTCCAGCACGATCGCCATGTCCGGCTGCAGCGCCTGACCCGCCACCTGGGCGCCGCGCAGCCCGATCTCCTCCTGGCAGGTGAAGGCCACCAGCAGGTCGCAGGGCAGGGGCTCCCCCTGCAGCAGCTCCACCAGCAGGGCGCAGCCGGCGCGATTGTCCAGCGCCTTGCCGCGCACGGCCCCGTCGCCCACTGGCGTGAATTCACCAGGGAAGGTGATCATGTCGCCGGGTCTGGCCAGACGGCCGGCCTCCGCCCTGTCGCGGGCGCCGACGTCGATGCGCAGGTTGTCCAGCGGCACGGTCCTTTGCTCGCGCCCCAGGTGAATCGGCTTCCACATGATCACGCCCGGCGCAGCTTCCGCGCCGACGCAGACGCGCAGGCCGGGCAGGATGCGCGCGTCCACACCGCCCACGGCGTAGAAGCGCAGCAGGCCCTCGCCGTCGACGCTGCGCACGACGAAGCCGATCTCGTCCACGTGCGCCGTGACCATGACCCGCGGCAGTCCGGCGGGCGCGCGGCCCGGCTTCAGCGCCAGCAGGTTGCCCAGCGCGTCCACGCGGACGTCCTCGACGTGGCCCTCAATGGCCTGCAGGATGACCCGGCGCGCCTCCGCTTCCTGGCCGGAGACGCCGCGCGCGTCCGATAATTGTTGCATCAGTTCCAGGTTCATGGGGCGACGCTTTCTGCGAGGGCGACCTGCAGGAAGTCGCCCTCAACGTCGGCGATGAAATGCGCCAGCAGGCGTCCGGCGCGTTCGACGTCGCGCGGGTCCAGCGTCTCCACCGGCGAGTGCATGTTGCGCAGGGGGATGCCCAGCAGCGCCGTCGGCACGCCGTCACGGGCGACCTGGATGGCCCAGGCGTCGGTGCCGGTGGCGCCCGGGGCCACGACATGCTGCAGCGGGATTTCGTGACGTCTGGCCGTATTGCGCAACTGCTCGCCGAGCGCGGGGTGGAAGTTGGGGCCAACGGGCAGGGCGGGCCCCTTGCCCAGTTCGACGTAATTGTCCGCCTCCACGCCGGGCTGCACGGCGAAATCGACGTCCAGCGCGATGGCGACGTCCGGCTGCAGCGCCTGACCCGCCACCTGGGCGCCGCGCAGCCCGATCTCCTCCTGGCAGGTGAAGGCCGCCAGCAGGTCGCAGGGCAGGGGCTCCCCCTGCAGCAGCTCCACCAGCAGGGCGCAGCCGGCGCGATTGTCCAGCGCCTTGCCGCGCACGGCCCCGTCACCCACTGGCGTGAATTCACCAGGGAAGGTGATCATGTCACCGGGTTTGGCCAGACGGCCGGCCTCCGCCCTGTCGCGGGCGCCGACATCGATGCGCAGGTTGTCCAGCGGCACGGTCCTTTGCTCGCGCCCCAGGTGAATCGGCTTCCACATGATCACGCCCGGCGCGGCGTCCGCGCCGACGCAGACGCGCAGGCCAGGCAGGATGCGCGCGTCCACACCGCCCACGCTGTAGAAGCGCAGCAAGCCCTCGCCGTCGACGCTGCGCACGACGAAGCCGATTTCGTCCACGTGCGCCGTGACCATGACCCGCGGCAGTCCGGCGGGCGCGCGGCCCGGCTTCAGCGCCAGCACGTTGCCCAGCGCGTCCACGCGGACGTCTTCCACGTGGCCGTCGATGGCCTGCAGGATGATCCGGCGCGCCTCCGCTTCCTGGCCGGAGACGCCGCGCGCGTCCGATAATTGTTGCATCAGTTCCAGGTTCATGGGGCGACGCTTTCCGCGAGGGCGGCCTGTAGAAAGTCGCCCTCAACGTCGGCGATGAAATGCGCCAGCAGGCGCCCGGCGCGTTCGACGTCGCGCGGGTCCAGCGTCTCCACCGGCGAGTGCATGTTGCGCAGGGGGATGCCCAGCAGCGCCGTCGGCACGCCATCGCGGGCGACCTGGATGGCCCAGGCGTCGGTGCCAGTGGCGCCCGGGGCCACGACATGCTGCAGCGGGATTTCGTGACGTCTGGCCGTATTGCGCAACTGCTCGCCGAGCGCGGGGTGGAAGTTGGGGCCGACCGGCAGGGCGGGCCCCTTGCCCAGTTCGACGTAATTGTCCGCCTCCACGCCCGGCTGCACGGCGAAATCGACGTCCAGCGCGATGGCGACGTCCGGCTGCACGCGCCAGGCGGCCGTGCGCGCGCCCAGCAGCCCGGTCTCCTCCTGCGCGGTCGCCACGGCGCAGACCTCGTGGCTGTGCTGCAGGGTCTGCAACTGCTGCAGACAGACGGTCAGCGCGGCGACCGAGGCGCGGTCGTCCATGGCCTTGCCCGCCAGACGTCCGTTCTGCAGTTCGATCATGGGCGCGTCCTGGGTGATCAGGTCGCCGGGCTGCACCAGGGCCTCCACCTCCGGCGGCGTCAGACCGACGTCGACCAGCAGTTCGTCCAGCGGCGCGTAGTTCGCGCGCTCCGCCATGGGCAGCATGTGCGGCGGTTTGGCGGCCACCACGCCGGGCAGGGGGCGGCGTCCGTGCACCAGCACGTTCTGGGCCGGCATGACGCGGTTGTCCACGCCGCTGATGCGGTGCACGCTGATGAAGCCGTCCACCACCTCGCGCACCATCAGGCCGATCTCGTCCATGTGCGCCGCCAGCATGATGCGCAGCGCCGGCTGCCCGGCGCGCGTCGGCCGCTTCGTGGCGATCAGGCTGCCGAGGCCGTCGGTAGCCAGCGAATCGCCGAGTGGCTCCCAGACGCCGCGCAGGTAGTCGCGCAGCGGCCCCTCGTGGCCGGAAGGCGCGTGGGCCTCCACCATATTGCGCAGATGGGCGTTCAGGTCAAACACAGGCCCTCCCCCAGGCTGTCATTCGTCATCGTCAAACTGCTGTATGGGCACCACCGTTGGCGTCACCACAGGGGTGGTGTCGGGCTCAGCGTCTGCCGGGCCGACGGGCACCGGCAGCGGCTGCGGCGCGCCGTCCTGCCCCGGCTGCGGGACCGGTTGTGGCGGTGGTTGTTGGACCGGCTGTTGCACCGGCTGCTGTTGTACCGGCGGCCGGAACTGGCGCGGCGTGGGCGGCAGGGGGCGCGTGGCGGTGACGATCACGCTGCGGAAGGGCGCGCTGGTGCGCGTCGGGGTGAGGGTGGCCGGCCGCAGCGTCGGGCTGGCGGTGGCCGTGGCCGTCGCCGGCGGACGCGCGCCCGGCGCCACGCCCCAGAGGATGAAGCCGATGCAATAGAGCGGCGCCGTCGCCAGGATGATGACGAAGAGCAGGAGGCGCAGGTTGCGGCGGCCACCGGAGGGCATGGGCAGCAGTTCGGACATGCGGCGGAGTGTAACTGGCGCAGGGGGGAGTCTCAAGATTCATGGTGGGGAAGGGGTTGACAAATGGAACATATGTTCGTATGCTAAACTTGCGTGCGATGATGAAACGGAAGCATGTTCGATGAACAAACTCTACTACGGCGACAACCTGCCCATCCTGCGCGAATACATCGACGACGCGAGCGTCGATCTCATCTACCTCGACCCGCCCTTCAACAGCAACCGCGATTACAACGTGCTCTTCCGCGACGAAAGCGGCCTGGACAGCGACGCGCAGATCCTGGCCTTCGGCGACAGCTGGCACTGGGGGCCGACGGCCGAGGCGACCTGGCACGACCTGGTGCTCGGCAACGACAACGTGGGCACGCTGATGAGCGCGCTGCGGCAGTTGCTGGGCGAAAACCAGATGATGGCCTACCTGGTGATGATGTGCGCCCGTCTGGTCGAATTGCGGCGGGTGCTGAAGCCGACCGGCAGCCTCTATCTGCATTGTGACGACGCGGCATCGCATTATTTGAAGATGATGCTGGACGTGATTTTCGGCGCGCAGAACTTCCGCAACCACATCACATGGCGCCGCGCGACGGCGCACAACGACCCGAAGCGCTACGGGCGCATCCAGGACCACATTCTTTTCTACACACGTTCAGACGATTTCTACTGGGAAGGCGAAACCAACGGAACGCCCAAAACTGAAGCTGAACTGGAACAGAACTATCCATCACAGGACGAGCGCGGGCGATTTCGTTCGTCTGACCTGACCGGGCCACTTCATGGATCGGGCCCTGGCTCACCAAGCACAACACCCTGGCGCGGCTACGATGTCTTCGCCATGGGCCGCTGCTGGTCCGTGCCGAAGACCGGCCGCTACGCTGAATACATTGAGCGCGAATTCATCCCCGGCTATCGCAGTATCGAAGGCATCCACGATCGTCTGGAGGCGCTGGACGCCGCCGGCCTGATTTACCATCCAAAGCGCGGCAAGTGGCCCGGCCTGAAACGCTACGCCGACGCTGACCGGGGGATTCCGCCCCAGGACATCATTCTGGACCCCATCGGCTTCACCAATTTCAGCGCCCAGCGCGGCGAGTATCTGGACTATCCCACGCAAAAGCCGCTGGCCCTGCTGGAAAAGTTCATTAAGGTCTCCTGTCCTCCGGGTGGCGTGGTTCTCGATCCCTTCTGCGGCTGCGGCACGGCGGTGGTCGCGGCGCAGCAACTGGGCCGCCAGTGGATCGGCATCGACATCACCCACCTGAGCGTCGCCATGATGAAGGCGCGTTTGCACGACGAGTGCAACGGGCTGCGGGCCGGCGTTGACTACGAGGTGTACGGCGAGCCAACCACCCTGCAGGACGCCCGGCAACTGGCGCTCGACGACCGCTACCAGTTCCAGTTCTGGGCGCTCTCGCTGGTGCAGGCGCAACCGCTCAACAACGAACGCAAGAAGGGCGCCGACCGCGGCATCGACGGCGTGCTCGGTTTCGTCGATGGCAGCGGCCGTCGGCAGCGGCGCCGTCGGGTGCTGGTGCAGGTCAAGAGCGGCGGGGTCGGCAGTCGCGACATCCGCGACCTGCGCGGCACGGTCGAGCGCGAGGACGCGGCCATCGGTGTGTTCATCACGCTGGAAAAACCGACGGGACCGATGGAACGCGAGGCGGTCAGCGCGGGTTTCTTCGAGCCCGAATCCTGGACTGGCCGTTTCCCGCGATTGCAAATCCTGACCGTCGAGCAATTGCTGGACGGCGCCGAGGTGCAAATGCCGCTGATGCGCAATACCCCTCGCGTCGCCGAGGACGAAATGGCGCAGGGCGGCCTGAACATGCCCCCGAATGCGGAGAACTGACATGACCATCTCACTTGACCGGGCGCGGGACTACGTCTTCACCCACGGCATGCCCTGGGAGCAGGCGCTCTTCAGCTGGCATTTCGATGACGGCCCGCTGGAGCACGTGCATCGCTGCCTGCTCTGCTACAGGAACCCCGACGGCGGCTGGGGTCATGGCCTCGAGTTCGACCTCAAGGCGCCGGTCTCGCATCCCGCCGCGCTGGAGTACCTGCTGGGCATGATGCACTACCACGACATCCCCGTCGGTAACCTGCTGGACGGCACGGTCGCCTGGCTGGAACGGCAGCAGCGGCCCGACGGCACGTTGCGCAACCCCGAAAACCTGGGCAAGTGGCCGCTGGCCTACTGGTGGCGCGACTGGGGCGGGCAGAAGGAGCCGGATTCCATCGTCGGCAACCTGCACGCCCTCGGCCTGGCCACGCCCGCGCTGCTCAACGTGACGCGCCATTGGGCGGAGCAGAAGCACAGCATTGAGAGCATTCGGGCCAACGACTGGCTCTTCATGACCTACCACGCCTTCGATTACTTCATGAACATCGACGACTTCCCGCGCCTGGCCGAGTTCCGTCAGGCGACGCTGGAGCACACCCTGGCGCTGGCCGAGACGCTGGCGCCCGAGCGTTACTACACGCTCTTCTTCTTCGCGCCCGACCCGGAGTCCGAGGTGGCGCGGGCGCTGCCGGCGGCGACGCTGGCGCGCTGCCTCGACCACCTGGCGACGACGCAGCGCGAGGACGGCGGCTGGGTCGACGAGCACGACCTGGCCTGGTGGCAGCCGATCACCACCATCAACGTGCTGGTCGCGCTGCGGCGCTACGGTCGTTTGTAATGCACGTCCGCCGTCAGCCGAATGCCGCGCAGAAGCTGGCGCGCATGGGCAACGTGACTTTCTTCGAGCCCGCCGGCGAGCCCGGCACGAAGGAGAAACGCATCCCGCGACAGCGCGGCAACCTCCATGACTGCGTCTCCGAGGTGCAGACGCCGAAGGGGCCCATGCCGGTGCTCAAGACGCTGCTGACCAGCGCCTGCGAGCGCAACTGCAACTACTGTCCCTTCCGCGCCGGCCGCAGTAAGGCGCCGCGCTACACTTTTCGCCCGGATGAGCTGGCGAAGACCTTCGACGAGATGGCGCGCGCCCGGCTGGTGGACGGCCTCTTTCTGTCCTCCGGCATCATCAAGGGCAGCGTCACCACCCAGGACAAGTTGCTGGATACGGTTGAGATCGTGCGGCGCAAGTACGGCTATCGCGGCTACGTCCATCTCAAGGTGATGCCCGGCGCCGAGCAGGACCAGTTGCTGCGCGCCATGCAGATCGCGGACCGCGTCTCAATCAATCTGGAAGGGCCGACGCCGCAGCGGCTGAACGCCCTGGCGCCGAAGAAGGACTTTGACCGCGAGTTGCTGAGCCTGCTGCGGGCCGCGTCGCAGTTTCGCCGCGAACGGCGCGAACGCCTGGCCAGCCTGGCGACGCAGTTTGTGGTGGGCGCGGTCGGTGACACGGACCTTGAGTTGCTGGCGCTGGGCGACCGCCTCTACAACCAGTTGGGCCTGGCGCGCACCTACTTCTCGGCCTTCGGCCCGGTGCCCGGCACGCCCTTCGAGAACCTGCCGCCCACGCCGGCCATCCGCGAATTCCGCCTCTACCAGTCCAGCTTCCTGCTGCGCGACTACGAGTGGGAACTGGAGGACATGCCTTTCATTGACGAGGGCAACCTGCGCCTCGATATCGACCCCAAGCTCGCCTGGGCGGAGGAGAACCTGCGCCACCAGCCGCTGGACCTGATGAAAGCCGAACGCACGCAGTTGCTGCGCGTGCCGGGCATTGGCCCGAAAGGCGCCCTGGCGCTGCTGCGCGCCAGGCATCAGACGACGCTGCGCGATCTGTCGCAGTTGCGCGCCCTCGGCATCCGCGCGCCGGAGCGACTGGCGCCCTTCGTCCTGCTGGACGGTCAGCGGCCCCTGCAGCAGCAACGGCTGTTTTAGGATGGGCGGCCCTCACCCCCCAACCCCCTCTCCCCAAGGGAGAGGGGGAGTGCATTTTGGGCGTGGGGCAGGTGATCCATTTATTTGCGTGCGAGAAACATCTTGTACCGGGCAATGTGAAATACCTGGTTCGCACACCAACTGTTTTAAAGTCCCTCTCCCTGAGAAGGGCTCCCGTCGCCCAGGACGGGACAAGGGATTTAGGGTGAGGGCGGCCCCCAGGCAGCGCCTCTTCTGACCCGCGCCCGATGTTTATGTTTCGCTTAAGGCGCCCGGCCCGCCCTGTATTGTGCGCCTGCGCTGCGCTATAGTGCCGTGACTGCGGCAAGGCTGAACAGGCGGGAGGACAGGATGGCGCGGGTAGCGATTAACGGGCTGGGGCGAATCGGGCGCGCGGCGCTCAAGGTCGTCATGGACACGCCCGAACTGGAACTGGTGGCGGTCAACGACCTCGGCTCGGCCGAGAATTTCGCCTACCTCATTCGTTACGATACGGTCTACGGCCGCTACGACCGCGAGGTCTGCGCCGACGACGGCGACCTGGTCATCGACGGCCGGCGCATCCGCTACCTGAGCGAGCGCGACCCGGCGCAGTTGCCCTGGGGCGAGCTGGACGTCGATCTGGTGTTTGAGTGCACCGGCTTCTTCACCGAGATTGAGGACGCCGGCAAGCACGTCACGGCCGGCGCGGACAAGGTCATCATCTCCGGGCCGACGAAGAGCGCCGACGTGCCGATGGTCGTGCACGGCGTCAACAGCGCCAATGGCGCCCACGTGGTCTCCTGCGCCAGTTGCACCACCAACAACATCACGCCGGTGATGGAAGTGATGAACCGTCGCATCGGGGTGAAGAAGGCCATCATGACCACGGTGCACGCCTACACCTCGACCCAGGCGCTGGTCGATTTCCCGGGCGGTGCGAAGGACATGCGTCGCGGCCGCGGCGCCGCCGACAACATCGTGCCCTCCTCGACGGGCGCGGCCATCGCCACGACGAAGGCGCTGCCGGCCATTGAGGGCGTCTTCGACGGCCTGGCGCTGCGCGTGCCGGTGGCGGTGGGCTCAATCGCCGACGTGGTCTTCCTGGCGGCGCGCGCCACCTCGGTCGACGAGGTCAACGACATCTTCCGCGAGGAGGCCGCGACCGCGCGTTACGACGGCATCCTGGGCGTCTCGGAGGACCCGATCGTGTCGGCGGACATCATCGGCGACGCGCGCGCCTCGATCGTCGACCTGGAACTGACGCAGGTGGTCGACGGCGACCTGGTGAAGGTCCTCACCTGGTACGACAACGAGTGGGGCTACACCAACCAGATGGTGCGCGAGGCACTGAAGCTGCTGGGGTAGAGAGTGTGGCGTGAGGTGCAGGAATTTAAAGTTTAGTGGTAATCAGGGACAAGTGCGGCCTGCCCCCTTCACTTCTCTCCATCCCAGGTTCCGTCCTCTGTGTAACTAAAGGATCGTGGCAGGCCTGCTGCCTGCCAAACCATGTCGAGCACGGAACGCATCTGTGAATGTATATTTTCTGACTCAAGAGATTCAATAGCGATCTCCGGGAACATACATGAGGGTCTGTCAAACTGGACATGTTCATGTCTGTGATACATTGAATCACCGACTGTTTTCCCTAGTCGTTCTTTTTGCGATCTGGTTAAAGACAGTTTGAGATTGCCAATTCCCAGTAATGTAAGCATCACATAATAGGGAGGATTAACTCCCAGACCTTTCTGAAATGTCGCAATACGTGGCAGAATTTCGTTGAATAGTTGCCTTTCAAAATATAATGCTGAAAGTACCCCATCACCGTCAACAAGATCACCATCTACAAATTCAATTATGCCGTTCCGGAAAACCTGAAAATAGCTGTATGCACGAGTATTATTTCGATCGATTCCGTAGATACCTTCCAAGTTGTATCCATACTTTGCAAAGGAATCTCTGAATTGGTTGTCCAGAGATAAGATGTCAAATGTTTGAAGAGAAGCCGCAGAGCCAAATGGTACAACATGCAATACAGTCTTTGGGATGTCGCCGAAATTTTGGGGGAGGTAAGGCTCTTCTTCAATGATTGCATTGATACGATCATTGCGGAAATCTCGAATTCGTTCGACCATTGTCTCTGACAACACAAACAATTCCCTCACATTGCGTATGTCGAGATGATCCTTACCACTTGAAGTCCTTGTTAAGAAAGTTCTGCAACCCTTTTCACCTACCCAGTGTGGCTTGATCCAACTGGGTGGAACCTGAACCAAAATGATAATTCTCTCTTCATCAAGTTCGACTTTCTCGATGTCAACGCCGTACAATTGAGGCTCTATACCTGAGCCAATGATTTGAAACAATGAATTTCTCAATTTGTCAAAGTTGTCAGGTCTGGGAATACCGCTCAACTCATTCGCTCTTCCTTCGGCATCCTGGTCGATTCCATATACGAGGAAGCCTCCGTCGGTGTTTGCAAATGCCGAAACATCTGCACAAAACTCTCGCTTTTCCTTGTCCTTTATCTTCTGCGGAACGTCCTTTGGCAAAACACTTAGGATGTTTAAATCTCGCTTATATTCCAGACTTTGGTCTTCCATTACTTTCTCGTCGACCAGGCTCTGCAGATACGCCTTGTTGATTTCATCAATGCGTTTGTAAATCGGCATCGCTATCTCCTTGTCCAGTATTCAAATCACACATCCAGCAGCAGCGGCACGTCCAGGCGCCAGGCGAGGTAGAGGGCGTGCAGGAAAGCGCGCAGGTCGGCGGTGGAGTCGTCGTCCGCGTCGTCGCCGGCCGGGATGAGGAAGTCGAAGCCCGCGCGCTCCTCCGGCGGCAGCGCGCCGAGCGCCGTGATCTGCGGGGCCTCCAGCGCCTCGCGCGCGAGGGCGTCGAAGAAGAGCAGCAGGATGGCGGCGTGGTTGGGCCGGACGTGCCCGGTCAGGAAAACCATCTCGAAGACCTGGTCGGAATCGACCGGCAGCTCGCCCAGGTCGCGGCGCAGCGCATACTGCGCGACGAAGATGTTGCGGTCTTCGGCGCGCAACGGCCGCACGGTGCCGCCGTCGTAGTTGAAGTCGCGGATGCCCTGCTTCAGCAGCAGCCAGACCAGCGGCGCCGAGGGCGGGTCGGGCAGGCGATCGAGCAGGAAGGCCTCGGCTTTGGGTGAGATCGGGTAGCCGACCTGTCCGAAGCAGCCGAAGGGCGCGCCGGTCCGGTTGGCCGGGCAGCCGGCGCAGTGCGATGCCAGCGGGTCCAGCTCGGCGGCGCTGTCCAGCAAATGCTGCACGATGACGACCTGGGTCTCCTCGCTGCCGTCGGCGGCCGTGCGCACCATCTCGAAGCCCATCTCGCGCGGCGAGCGCCGGTCGCCATGGCGGCGGTAGAGGCGGATGATGGTGGCGGCGCGCTCGCCGGCCTTGAGCCGCTCAAGAATGCCCTCCGTGCCGAGGGCCTGCTTCGGCGCGCAGTCGTAATCGATGACGTAATCGAGAGCCATGATGCCGTTATCCTGCTGCGCCGCGCGGGCGCTGTCAACGGCGCGTCCGGCGGGGACTGGTCGGTTGAGCCGGACTGCGGCTGCCTGTAGACTCGGAAGCGGGCGGTCTGCCGTCGTGGGGGAGCGATGAAGCTGCAACTGGCGCTCGACGGGACGCTGGCGGCCGGCCTGCAGGTGCTGCGGGCGGCGCACAGCCACGTGGACGTCATTGAAGTCGGTACGCCGCTGGCGCTGCGCGAGGGCGTGGGCGCCATTGCGCACCTGCGCGCGCTGTACCCCGACAAGGCGCTGCTGGCCGACTTCAAGATCATGGACGCCGGCGACGGGGAGGCGCGCCTCGCCTTTGCGGCCGGCGCGCATCAGGTGACCGCGCTGGGCGTCGCCGCTGACGCCACCATTACGGCGGCCCTGCAGGCAGCGCGGGACTGTGGCGGCGAACTGCTGGTGGACCTGATCGCCGCGCCGCAACCCCTGCGTCGCGCGCGGCAGTTGCTGGCCCTGGGCTGCACACGCTTCTGCCTGCACCGCGCCCACGACGCTGACGGCGACCCGGTCGCGGCGCTGCGTGAATTGCGCGAGGCCTTGCCGGAGGTCCATCTGGCCGTGGCCGGCGGCATCAGCGAAGCGACGATCGATGAACTGCTGCCCTGGCGACCGGATACGGTGATCGTGGGCGGCGCCATTACGGGCGCGGCACAGCCGGGACTTGCGGCGCGGCGGATTATGGAGAAAATGTTGGCCCATGCCTGAATACCGTGCGCTGCTTAAGGAGGTATTGCAGGAGTTGGGCACGGCCCTGGCCGGCATCGACCCGGAGGCCGTCGCCGACCTGCGCCGCGATATCCTGCAGGCGCGTCGTATCTTCGTCGCCGGACGGGGCCGCTCCGGGCTGCAGATGCAGGCCTTCGCCATGCGTTTGATGCATCTGGACCTGGACGTGCACGTCGTCGGGTCCGTCACCACGCCCGCCATCGGCGCCGGCGACCTGCTGATCATCGGCTCCGGCTCCGGCCGCACGGACTCCATCATCGCCCAGGCCCGCCGCGCCAGCGAACTCAACGCGCTGGTGGCGCTGATCACCATCACCGACCAGTCGCCGGTGAGCCAGTACGCCGACCATATCCTGCACATCCAGGCCACCAGCCCCAAGTTGCAGGACGCCGAGGAGGCGCGCGCCTCGGTGCAGCCGCTGGGCTCGCTCTACGAACAGTCGCTGGGCATCCTCTGCGACGTGCTCATCGCCCTGCTAATGGAAGAACTGGGCACCGACCCCGGCCTGATGTTCGCCCGTCACGCCAATCTGGAATAGGGCCGGCGCTCAGCCGGGCACGCTCTCCGGCGCCTTGTCGCGGTAGCGCATGATGAAGGCGGTCAGCGCGTCGCGGTCCGGCGCAGCCAACGGCAACAGCCGGCCCCAGGCCGCGGCGACCAGTCGCTCTTCGTTCTCCGGGCGGTAGCTGGCCACGACCCATTCGGGAAACTGCTCGCGCAACTGACGAAAGAGCTCGATGACCTCGTCGTCACCGTCGTCGCGCCAGGAGAGCCACACGTGGCCGTGCTCCAGGTTGTGGATGAGGAAGGCGTCCGGCACGCGCTCCTCGTACAGGTCGGCGGGCGCCGTCGCCGGATAGTGGTCGCCGGAGGTCGGCGGGTTGGAGTTGTAGCGCGAAACGGGCGCCGCGCCGATGGGGATGTGCTCGCGCCCCACGATCGGGTAGGGCCGGCTCTCGTCCGGGATTTCGGCCAGGTTGAAGGGCTGTTCCCGCTGCTGGAAGAGCGCAAGTAACAGCGCCAGCACGATGACAGCGGTCAGGCCGGCGATTGCGATGATGATCCTGCGTTCCCCGATCATGTTTTCCAGAGACCTGTTCATGCCCACTGGCGGACAAGTGTAGCGGATTGCAGCATGGCGAAAGTAAGCGGCGGTTAAGAGCGAGCGACTTCAGGGATTCGCCGCGCGCCAGGCGTACATCAGCACACCGCCCGCCACGGCGACGTTGAGCGACTCCGCGCGCCCCTGGACGGGCAGGGCCACCAGCCTCTCACACAGCGTCATCAGTGACTCCTCCAGCCCCTCGGCCTCATTGCCCAGCGCCATGGCGAGACCACCCTGCCAGTCCAGTGCCGTCCAGGGCCGGCCGCGCGCCGCATCCGCGCCGAGCAGTGGCAGGCCCCGCTGCTGCAGCCAGGGGGCCAGGGGCGCCAGTGAGTCGAGCGTGATGACCGGCAGGCTGAAGAGCGAACCCATGCTGGCGCGCAGCACCTTGGGGTCGAAGGGGTCGACGCAGGGTGGCAGCAGGAGAACGGCGCCGGCGCCGACGGCGTCCGCCGTGCGCAGCAGGGTGCCCATGTTGCCGGGGTCGCGCAGACGGTCGAGCACCAGCACCAGCGGATGCTGCGGCAGTTGCAGGTCCGCCAGCCCGCTGCGGGGCAGCGCCAGGGTCGCCACCAGGCCCTGGGGCGCCTCACGCTCCGACAGCGCCTGCATCACGTGTTCGTTGACCTCAATGGGCCTGGCGCCGCCGGCGACGAACTGCTGCAGCAGGTCCTCCGCCGTGGCGCCGCTGAAGCAGGCCGGGCAATGGTAGATCTCCTGCGCCTGCCAGCCGGCCTCCAGCGCCATGCGCAGCGCCTGCAGGCCCTCGGCGGCGAAGCGCCCCTGCCGGCGACGCTGTCGTCGCTGGTCCAGCTTGCGCAGCGCCACGATGCGGGGGTTGCGCAAGGAGGTGATGATCATCTGCCTCGATAACCCTGTCACAGCCGGTCGGCGGCCTGTAGCATGGCCCTGCGTCACGCCGCCTGTCAAGCGGATGGTCGCCCTTGACAGTGGATTCCGCCACTGATACCATGGCGCGCCATGCCCCGGCAGCACACCCTGGCGGCAGGCAATGGGTTACCGGGAACCGTACACATGTGACGAAAGTGCCCCTGCGGGGGGTGGCTCGTCATGGCGGGGACAACCAGGGCGTTCTGTGCGGACCGCCTTTTTCATGCAGGGACAGGCAGCAACGGGAGCGATCGATGCCCACCATCAACCAGCTGGTACGCAGGGGGCGCAAGAGCCGCAAGGCGAAATCCAGTTCGCCGGCGCTGCAATACACCTTCAACGCCAACAACCAGCGGCGGACGCGCCAGGCGCGCGGCGCGCCCCAGAAGCGCGGGGTCTGCACCCAGGTGAAGACCATGACGCCCAAGAAGCCCAACTCGGCGCTGCGCAAGGTGGCCCGGGTGCGCCTGACCAACGGCATTGAGGTCACGGCCTATATTCCGGGCGAGGGGCATCAGTTGCAGGAACACAGCGTGGTGCTGGTGCGCGGCGGGCGCGTCAAGGACCTGCCGGGCGTGCGCTATCACATCGTGCGCGGCACGCTGGACGCCGAGGGCGTGCAGAATCGCAATCAGGCGCGCAGCAAGTACGGCAGCAAGCAGCCGCGTAGCTGAGCGAAGGGGACCAGGGATGCCGAGAAGAAACCGTCCGCCCAAACGCGTGGTGGCGCCGGATACAAGGTACAGCAACGTGCACGTCGCCATGTTCATCAACCGCATGATGCACGGCGGCAAGAAGAGCACCGCGGCCCGCGTCATGTATCAGGCGCTGGACCTCGTTGAGGAACGCACCCGGCGCGACCCGGTCGAGGTCTTCGAGCAGGCGCTGCGCAACGTGCAGCCCACGGTTGAAGTCAAGCCCAAGCGCGTCGGCGGCTCCACCTATCAGGTACCGATCGAGGTGGCCGGCGACCGCTCGCTGACCCTGGCGATGCGCTGGCTGCTGGAATTCGCCCGCTCGCGCGGCGGGCGCGGCATGCCCGAGAAGCTGGCCGGCGAGTTGATGGATGCGGCCAACAGCCAGGGCAACGCCATCAAGCGGCGTGACGATACCCATCGCATGGCGGAGGCCAACCGCGCCTTCGCCCATTTCCGCTAGACGCAGGGCCACGCAGGAGCACGCAGGCAATCGCATGAACACCAGGGCGAATGGCACCCCCGATCTGAACCGGGTGCGCAACATCGGCATCATCGCCCACATTGATGCCGGCAAGACGACCACCACCGAGCGGGTGCTGTACTACACCGGTATGGTGCACCGCATGGGTGAGGTGCATGACGGCGCCGCCACGACCGACTACATGGCGCAGGAGCGCGAGCGCGGCATCACCATCACCTCGGCGGCGGTCACTGCCAGTTGGAACGAGCACCAGATCAACATTATTGATACGCCCGGTCACGTGGACTTCACGGCCGAGGTGCAGCGCAGCCTGCGCGTGCTGGATGGCGGCGTGGTCGTCTTTGACGGCGTCGCCGGCGTCGAGCCGCAGTCCGAGACGGTCTGGCGCCAGGCCGATGACTATCGCGTGCCGCGCATTTGTTTCATCAACAAGATGGACCGCACCGGCGCCGATTTCGACCGCTGCGTGCAGATGATCACCGAGCGCCTGGGGGCCAACCCGGTGCCGGTGCAGATGCCCTACGGCGAGGGCGAGGCCTTCGCCGGCATCATCGACCTGCTCACCATGGAACTGGTGACCTCGGGCGATGAGTTGGGCAGCGCCCTGGAGCATTATCCGATCCCCGAAAGTCACCGCGAGCAGGCCGAGACCATGCGCGCCGAGATGATCGAAAAGGTCGTCGAGGTCGACGATTACCTCACCGAAAAGTACCTGCTTGAGGAAGCCATCACGGACGAGGAATTGCTGGGCGCCCTGCGCGCCGGCACCATCAGCAACAGCCTGCAGCCCGTGCTCTGCGGGTCCGCGCTGAAGAACCGCGGCGTACAGAACCTGCTGGACCGCGTGGTTGATCTTCTGCCTTCACCGCTGGACGTGCCGCCGGTAGAAGGCGTCAATCCCGGGAACGACAAGCCCGTGCTGCGCGCGCCCTCCGATGACGAGCCGCTGTCCGCGCTGGTCTTCAAGATCGTCACCGACCCCTTTGTGGGACGCCTGGCCTTCTTCCGCGTTTATTCCGGTGTGCTGCGCACGGGGACCATGCTGCTGAACGCGAGCAATGGCCGCCGCGAGCGCATCGGCCGCATCGTGCGTATGTTTGCCGACCGGCGCGAGGACGTCGATGCCGTGCATGCCGGTGACATCGCCGCCATACCCGGCCTGAAGACCACCTTCACCGGCGATACGCTCTGCGACCGCAATCATCAGGTCGTGCTGGAACAGATCAGCTTTCCGGAGCCGGTGATCGAAGTCGCCATCGAGCCCAACACCCGCGGTGACCAGGACAGGATGGGCATCGCCCTGCAGCGCCTGGCCGAGGAAGACCCGACCTTCAAGGTCGAGGTCGATGACAAGCTGGGCCAGACGCGCATCCGTGGCATGGGCGAACTGCACCTGGAGGTGCTGGTTGACCGCATGATGCGCGAATTCGGCGTCGAGGCCAGGGTGGGGCGCCCGCGGGTGGCCTACCGCGAGGCCATCACGCGGCCGGCCCGCAGCGACACCACCTTCCGGCGCCAGACCGGCGGGTCGGGCCAGTTTGCGCGGGTCACGGTGGAGTTTGAGCCGCTGGCCGAGGAGGAAAGGGCGCTGGCGCAGGACGGCCTGCTCTTCGAGAACAGAATCCGCGGCGGCGCCATCCCGCAGGAGTTCATCCGCCCGACCGAGAAAGGCATTCGTGAGGCGATGCAGGGAGGTGTGCTGGCCGGCTATCCGGTGGTGGACCTCAAGGCCATTCTGGTGGACGGCAACCATCACGAGGTGGACTCCAGCGAAATCGCCTTCAAGATCGCGGGTTCGATGAGCCTGAAGGAGGGCGTGCGCAAGGCCAGGCCGGTATTGCTGGAGCCGACCATGCGCGTCGAGGTGGTGGCGCCGGATGACTACACCGGCGCGGTTGTCGGCGATCTGGCCTCGCGGCGCGGGGTGGTGCAGGGGATGGAGCCCCGCGGCGACGGTACCTCCTCCATGCGCGCCAGTGTGCCGCTGGGCGAGATGTTTGGTTATGCCACGTCCCTGCGCAACCTGACCCAGGGCCGCGGCAACTTTACGATGGAATTTGACAGGTATGCGATCGCGCCGCCCGCCGTCGCCGACGAGGTGATGCAGGGCGGCCGCTAGAGCAGAGTTCGTTCGTCAGGCGCAGCGGCGCCACAACGTTTGCAGCATGCAAGAGGACAAACCATGGGCAAGCAGAAATTCGACCGCAGCAAACCGCACGTCAATATCGGCACCATCGGCCACGTGGACCACGGCAAGACCACGTTAACGGCCGCCATCACCAAGGTGCTGAACATGGCCGGCCGCGCCAAACTGATGGCCTATGAGGAGATCGACAGCGCGCCGGAAGAAAAGGCCCGCGGCATCACCATCAACATCCGCCACGTGGAATACGAGACCGAAAACCGGCACTACGCCCACGTGGACTGCCCCGGCCACCGCGACTACATCAAGAACATGATCACCGGCGCGGCCCAGATGGATGGCGCCATCCTCGTGGTCAGCGCGCCCGACGGCCCCATGCCGCAAACGCGCGAGCACGTCCTGCTGGCCCGTCAGGTGGAAGTGCCGGCCATGGTCGTCTACCTCAACAAGATCGACCAGATGGACGACGAGGAACTGCTGGAACTGGTGGAGCTGGAACTGGCCGAACTGCTCGACAGCTACGGCTTCCCCGAGGACACGCCCATCGTGCGCGGATCGGCGCTGGCGGCCATGGAGAGCGACAGCAGCGACCCCGCCGCGCCCGAGTACGCATCCATCATCGACCTGATGAGCACGGTGGACGATTGGATCCCGACGCCGGTGCGCGAGGAGGACCGCCCCTTCCTGATGCCCATCGAGGACGTCTTCTCGATCAAGGGCCGCGGCACGGTGGTCACCGGGCGCGTGGAGCGCGGCCGCCTGACCAGGGGTGAGGAAATCGACATCGTCGGCCTGCGCGACGCGATCGACAAGACCGTCGTCACCGGCATCGAGATGTTCTACAAGGAACTGGACGCGGCGGTGGCCGGCGACAACGCCGGCATCCTGCTGCGCGGCAAGACGCGCGACGAGGTCGAGCGCGGCCAGGTGCTGGCGCGCACCGGCAGCATCGAGCCGCACAAGCGCTTCAAGAGCCAGGTCTACGTGCTGCGCCGCGACGAGGGTGGCCGTCACAAGGCCTTCTTCCCCGGTTACCGGCCGCAGTTCTACATCCGCACCATGGACGTGACCGGCACCATCAACCTGCCGGAAGGCGTGGAAATGGTCATGCCGGGCGACAACGTCGAACTGGAAGTTGAACTCATCACCCCGGTTGCGCTGGAGCAGGGCTCGAAGTTCGCCATCCGTGAGGGTGGCCTGACGGTCGGCGCCGGTTCCATCACCGAGATTCTGGACTGATTTGCCGCAGCTGGACGCTTGAGACGAGATTGCCGGGGCGGCATGGCCGCCCCCTGTGAGTGAGACGAGGCATATGGCCGCAAAAAGCAGGATCCGGATCCGACTGAAGGCTTACGACCACCGCGTGCTGGACCAGTCCGCGCGCCGTATCGTGGAAACGGCCGAGCGCACCGGCGCCAGCGTGGTGGGGCCGGTGCCCCTGCCCACGCGTATCGAACGTTTCACCGTGCGTCGTTCGCCTTTCATCGACAAGACGTCGCAGGAACACTTCGAGATTCGCACCCACAAGCGTCTGATCGACGTGCTGGACCCGGACAGCCGCACCATCGACACGCTGATGCGTCTGAACCTGCCGGCCGGCGTGGACATCGAGATCAGGATCTAGGCCGCACGCAGGCCCGCCCGGCCTGCCACTGCGATGATGAGGCGCGGGGAAGGGTTCCCCGCCGGAGGACACGATGAAGGGCATTATCGGCAAGAAGGTCGGCATGACCCAGGTGTTTGACGAGCGGGGCGACGTCATCCCGGTCACGGTCATTGAGGCCGGCCCCTGCTATGTCACCCAGGTACGTAGTGAAAAGCGCGACGGCTACACCGCCGTACAACTGGGCTTTGGCGAGACGAAGCCGCGCCGCCTGACGCGCGGGCAACTGGGGCATCTGCAGCGCAACAACCTGCCGGCCCTGCGCTACCTGCGCGAGTTTCGCATGCGCGATGGCGAGCCGGGCGTCGAGGAAGGGCAGCAGATTCGCGCCGACGTCTTTGAAGTGGGAGATCGCGTTGACGTCATCGGCAAGAGCAAGGGGCGTGGCTTCCAGGGAACGATCAAGCGCCACGGTTTCCGCCGTCAGCCGAAGACGCACGGTCAGTCCGACCGCGAGCGCGCGCCGGGCTCGATTGGCGCCGGCTCCACGCCCGGCCGCGTCATCAAGGGCATGCGCATGGCCGGCCGGATGGGCAACGATCGCATCACCATGCAGAACCTGGAAGTGGTCGTGGTGGATGCCGAGAAGAACATGATCGCCGTCAAGGGGTCGATTCCCGGCACCCGGGGCGGCATCGTCATGTTGAAGCCCGCGCGCGAGCGGCATCGTACGCGGCGCGAGAGGAGTTGACGGCCATGCAGGTTCCGGTGCTGGACCAGAGCGGCAATGAAGTGCAACAGATTGAGTTGCCGGCGGACATCTTCGGCGTGGAAATCAACGTCGGCCTGATGCATCAGGCCTACGTGCGGCAAATGGCCAACGCCCGCCAGACCAGCCACAAGACGAAAACGCGCAGTGAAGTGCGCCTGACCAAGGCCAAGTGGTACCGGCAGAAGGGCACCGGTCGCGCCCGTCACGGCGCCCGCAGCGCGCCCATTTTTGTCGGAGGTGGCGTGGCCCATGGCCCGAAGGCGCGCAAGTACACGCAGGCCATGCCGCGCAAGATGCGGCGCGGCGCCATTCGCTCGGCGTTAAGCGCGCTGGCGCGCGACGACCAGCTGATATTCGTCGATCGCCTGCAGGCCGAGCGCCCGAAAACCAGCGAACTGCGCGAGACCATCCGCACGCTGGCGGGCGATGGCAAGACCCTGGTGCTGCTGGCGGAACGCAACGAGAACGTGCAGCGTGGCATCCGCAACCTGCCGCAGGTGCGCTGGCTGCGGGCCAACCTGCTCAACATTCGTGACCTGCTGGGGCATGACCGGGTCATCATCCCGCTGGACGCGCTGGACACCATCCAGCTCATCTGGGGCCAGGAGTAAGGGACATGCCCGAACTGCACATTTACGACGTCATCCGGCGCCCGGTCATCACCGAGAAGGCGACCATTCAGGCTGACGAACTCAATCAGTATGTTTTTGAGGTCGACCGCCGGGCCAACAAGATCCAGATCCGCGAGGCGGTTGAGGTCATCTTCGAGGTCAGTGTGACGAAGGTGCGCACCATGGTGCAACCGGCCAAGCGCGGCCGCCGCGGGCGGGACTGGACGATGCGCACGAAGGAATGGAAGAAGGCCATCGTGACGCTGGCGCCCGGTGACGAAATTGACCTGTTCAACGCATAGCGGCGGAGGCGAGGGAAACGATGCCGGTTAAGGTCTACAAACCCACCTCGGCCGGGCGCCGGGGAATGACGGGCCACACCTTCGAGGAAATCACGAAGAAGCGCCCGGAACGTTCGTTGACCGAGCCGCTGCGGCGCAAGGGCGGGCGCAACAACACGGGGCGCATCACGGTGCGCCACCGCGGCGGCGGTCACAAACGGCGCTACCGCCTCATTGATTTCAAACGCAACCGCATGGACGCCCAGGCCGCGGTGCTGGCCATCGAATACGACCCCAACCGCTCGGCGCGCATCGCGCTGGTGCAATATGAGGACGGCGAGAAGCGTTACATCATCGCCCCGCTGGGGCTGCGGGTGGGGGACCGCATCGGCAACGGCAGCGACAACACCAACCTGCGCACCGGCGACGCCCTGCCGCTGAGCGATATTCCGCTGGGGACCATGATCCACAACATCGAGTTGCAGCCGGGCCGCGGCGGCCAGCTGGCGCGCGCGGCGGGCACCTCCGCCCAGTTGATGGCGCGCGAGGGCGACTGGACGCAGGTGCGTTTGCCCAGCGGCGAGGTGCGCATGATTCACGGGCGCTGCATGGCCACCATCGGCCAGGTCGGCAACACCGACCACGGCAACATCAAGATCGGCAAGGCGGGGCGCAAGCGCTGGCTGGGCTGGCGGCCCACCGTGCGCGGCTCGGCCATGGATCCGGCCAGTCATCCGCACGGCGGCGGCGAGGGGCGCTCACCGATCGGCATGCCGGGGCCCAAGACGCCCTGGGGCAAGCCGGCGCTGGGCAAGCGCACGCGCCGCAACAAGCGGACCAACCGCTACATCATTCGTCGGCGCGGTCGGCGGCGCTAGCAGAGGGGGAATGCGCGCATGTCACGTTCACTGAAGAAAGGGCCCTTTGTCAGCCACAAGCTGATGCGCAAGATTGAGCGGCTCAACCAGAACAACCAGAAATCGGTGGTGCGCACCTGGAGCCGCGCCAGCACCATCTTCCCGCAGATGGTGGGGCACACCATCGCCGTGCACGATGGCCGGCGCCACGTGCCGATCTACATCACCGAGAACATGGTCGGCCACAAACTGGGCGAGTTTGCGCCCACCCGCACCTATCGCGGCCATCTGGTCGAACGCAAAAGGCGCCCGGTGTAATCATGGACGTACGCGCTACCACCAGACATTTGCCCATTTCGGCGCGCAAGCTGCGCCTGGTCATTGACCAGGTGCGCGGCATGGAGGCCGAGGAGGCGCTGACCGTGCTCAAATTCATGCCGCAGAAGGGCGCGACCTTCGCCGGCAAGACGCTGTCCTCGGCCCTGGCCAACGCCGAAAACAACTTCGACCTGAACCGGAACGAAATGTTCATCTCCACCATTTACGCCGATGAGGGCGTGACCCTGAAGCGCATGAAGGCCGGCGCGCGCGGGCGTTACAAACCGCGCTTGCGCCGCACCTCGCACCTCACGGTCATCCTGTCCGAGCGAGAGGAGAACTGACCATGGGTCGCAAGGTTCATCCCGTTGGCTTCCGGCTGAAGATCATCCGTGACTGGGACGCGCGCTGGTACGCCGAGCGGCAGCGTTATCGCGATCTGCTGCAGGAAGACTTCGCCATTCGCCGCCACATCGGCAAGCAGGGCTCGCGCGCGGCCATCTCACGCGTGGAGATCGAGCGCTACCCCAACCAGTTGCTGGTCAACATTCACACGGCGCGCCCAGGCATCGTCATCGGCCGCAAGGGCGAGGCCGTCAAGCAGTTGCGCGGCGCCCTGGAAAAACTGACCGACGGCAAGAAGGTCAAGGTTGAGGTCAGCGAGATCGACAAGCCGGATACCGACGCCAAACTGGTGGCCGAGAACATCTCCGGCCAGCTGGAACGGCGCATCGGTCACAGCCGCGCCATCAAGCGCGCCATCGGCCAGGCCATGCGCCAGGGTGCCCAGGGCATCCGCATTGAGGTCAGCGGGCGCCTGGGCGGATCCGACATGGCCCGCCGCGAATGGCAGACCGAGGGCCGCATCCCGCGCAACACCCTGCGCGCGGACGTGGACTATGGCACCGCCGAAGCCCTGACGACCTTTGGCCGCATCGGGGTGAAGGTCTGGGTCTATAACGGCGAGGTGCTCGACGTCGGTGAAAGCGGGCGCGGGCGCGCCGGCGGGCCCGGCTGAGCAGGAGACACGACGATGTTGATGCCCAAGCGAGTCAAGTGGCGCAAGCAAAGCCGCGGCCGCATGCGCGGCAAGGCGCAGCGCGGCAACCGCGTGCAGTTTGGCGAATACGGTCTGCAGGCCACCGAGCCGGTGTGGATGACCAGTCGCCAGATCGAGGCGGCGCGGCGCACGATGGTGCGTTACGTGCGCCGGCGCGGCAAGGTGTGGATTCGCGTGTTCCCGGACAAACCGGTGACGCAGAAGGCGGCCGAGACGCGCATGGGCAAGGGCAAGGGCTCGGTCGAAAAGTGGGTCGCCGTCATTCGTCCGGGGCGCGTGCTCTTCGAGATGGGCGGCATCAGCGAGGAAGAGGCGCGCGAGGCCCTGCGTCTGGCATCCTACAAGTTGCCCTGCAAGACGCGCATCATCAAGCGCATCGACCCGATCTCGGGGCAGGAGCTGAACTGATGTACATCAATGAAATTCGCGACATGGACAACGAGGCCATCCTCGACACCATCGAGGACCTCAAGGCCACGCATTTTCGCCTGCGCCTGGAGAAGGCCTCCGGCCAGCTGGCCAATCCAAACGTGATTCGGGAGACGAAGCGCGACATCGCCCGTTGCCTGACCGTGTTGCGCGAGCGCGAACTGGCTGCTGAAATGGCAGGTGAGGACAATGGCAATGGCTGACAGACGCAGAAGGCTGACCGGGCGCGTGGTCAGCGACAGGATGCAGAAGACCGTCGTGGTCGCCGTCGACCTGCGTCGCCGGCACCCGGTCTACGGCAAGGTCGTGCGCACCACCAAAAAGGTGTACGCCCACGACGAGAGCGACGCCATCCGCGAGGGGACGCTGGTGCGCGTCGTCGAGAGTCGGCCGCTGAGCAAGCTGAAGCGCTGGGTCGTCGATGAGGTGCTGGACAGCGCCGGACAGCCGGTAAGCCAGGGAGCGGGCGACTGATGATCCAGACCGAATCGCGGCTGAAAGTCGCGGATAACAGCGGCGCGCGCGAACTGCTGGTGATCCGCGTGCTGGGCGGCTCACGCAAGCGTTACGGTCGCGTCGGCGACGTGGTGGTGGCGACGGTTAAGGCCGCCACCAGCGATGGCAACGTCAGGAAGAGCGAGGTGGTGCGCGCGGTCATCGTGCGCACGGCCAAGGAATATGGTCGCAGCGACGGTTCCACCATTCGCTTTGACGAAAATGCCGCGGTGGTGCTGGCGGAAGACCAGACCAACCCGCGCGGCACGCGCGTCTTTGGCCCGGTGGCCAGGGAGTTGCGCGACAAGGGCTACATGAAAATCGTGTCGCTGGCGCCGGAGACCCTTTAGCGCCCGGCGCCGCTGGACTGAGAGGCAGGGATGCAACGAATCAGGACAGGCGATCAGGTTGAGGTGATCGCGGGCCGGGACATCGGCGAGCGCGGCAGCGTCATCGCCGTCTACAAAAAGAAGAGCCGGGTGATCGTCGAGGGCGTCAACATCCTCAAGAAGCACCAGAAGGCACAGCAGGCCGGTCGGCAGCAGGTGCAGGCCCAGATCCTCGAATTCGAGGGGCCCATCCACGTCTCGAACGTCATGCTGGTCTGCCCGGAATGCAACGAGCGCACGCGCGTCGGCCGCCGCGTGCGCGCAAGTGACGGCTTCAAAACCCGTTACTGCAAGAAGTGTGACGCAGATTTCGATTGAGCGGAGCGTAAGTGATGAGCGCCATGCCAGTGTTGCAACAACGTTACCGGGAAGACGCCATCCCGCAGTTGATCGACGAATTCCGCTACGGTAACCGCATGCAGGTTCCCGCGATCCAGAAGGTGGTGGTCAACGTAGGCGTGGGCGAGGCGCTGGATAATCCGAAGGCGCTGGACGGCGCGCTGCAGGACATCCGCACCATCACCGGGCAGCAGCCCGTGGTCACCCGCGCGCGCAAGAGCATCGCCAACTTCAAGCTGCGCGAAGGCCGGGCCATTGGCGTCAAGGTGACCTTGCGCGGTGAGCGCATGTGGGCCTTTCTGGACCGTTTCATCAACGTCGCGTTGCCGCGCGTGCGCGATTTCCGCGGCGTGTCGCCGGACCACTTCGATGGTCGCGGCAACTACACCATCGGCCTGCGGGAGCAGTTGATCTTTCCGGAAATTCATTACGACCGCATCGACAAGGTGCGTGGCATGGAGATCACGATCGTGACCACGGCGCGCAGCGACGAGGAGGGTCGGCGCCTGCTGCGTCTGCTGGGCATGCCTTTCCAGGATAACCAGGGAGCCTGAAGATGGCGAAGAAATCCGTGACCGCCAGGGAAAAGAAGCGCAAGTACGCGGTGCGCGTGCGCAACCGCTGCCAGTTCGTGGACCCCAACTCGGGCAAGATTTGCGGCCGGCCGCGCGGTTACATGCGGCGCTACGGCCTGTGCCGCATTCATTTCCGCGAGCTTGCGCTGCAGGGGCAGATTCCCGGCGTGGTCAAATCGAGCTGGTAGGAGATGCAGCCATGATGACTGACCCGATAGCAGACATGCTGACGCGCATCCGCAATGCGTTGATGATCGGCAAGCCCGAGGTTCGCATCCCCTCGTCCCGCATCAAGGTGGAAATCGCGCGCATCCTCAAGGCCGAGGGTTACATCGATGACTTCAGCGTCAGCGATGAAAAGCCGGCGAACATCATCACCATTCAGCTCAAGTACTTCGGCTCGCGGCGGGACCGCAAGCCGGTTATCTCGAAGCTGCAACGCGTGAGCAAGCCGGGCCGCCGCGTCTACCGCGGCACGCGCGACATGCCGCGGGTGATGAGCGGCATCGGCATCGCCATTGTCACGACGCCCGAGGGCGTCATGACCGATCAGCAGGCACGACGTCGCCGGGTTGGCGGCGAAGTGCTGTGCTACGTCTGGTAGGGAGGAACAGGATGTCACGTATTGGCAAACAGCCTGTCCCGCTGCCTGACAGGGTCAGCGCTTCCATAGCGGGACAACTGGTCACGGTGACGGGGCCGAAGGGCGAACTGGCGCACGAAGTCCATCCGGCCATCAGCGTGAAGCAGGAAAATGGCGTCCTGCTGGTGACCCGTCCGAGCGATCATCGCCAGCATCGCTCGCTGCACGGGCTGACGCGGGCGCTGGTGGCCAACATGGTTGCCGGTGTCGACCAGGGCTTTCGCAAGTCGCTGGAGACCCGGGGCGTGGGTTACAGCGCGGAGGTGCGCGGGACGACGCTGGTGATGCGCCTCGGCTTTTCGCATGACGTAGAGATGGAGGCGCCGCAAGGCATCAGCTTCACTACCGAACGCGCCTCCGGCAATCGCTATATCATTCACGTTGACGGCATTGACAAGCAGCTGGTCGGCCAGGTGGCGGCCAACGTGCGCAGCAAGCGTCCGCCGGAACCCTACAAGGGCAAGGGCGTGCGCTACGTCGGCGAATACGTGCGCCAGAAGGCCGGCAAGGCCGGCAAGGTTTAGGACAGGGCAATGGATGCCAGCAAGAAGAAGCACAAGGCGCGACAGCGGCGCCACCGCCGGGTGCGCGCCCGCGTGCAGGGCAACAGCGCGCGGCCGCGTCTCTGCGTTTATCGCAGCCTGACCAACATCTACGCGCAGTTGATCGACGACGACCGGGGCCATACCCTCGCTTCCGCCTCCACCATCGATCGCGACCTGCGTGGGCAGATCAATGGCAAAAGCCCCATTGAGGCGGCCCGCATGGTCGGGCAACTGGTGGGTGAACGGGCGCAGCAGGCCGGCGTCAAACAGGTGGTCTTCGACCGCGGCGGTTACCTGTATCACGGGCGCGTCGCTGCTCTCGCCGATGGCGCGCGCGCAGCCGGGCTTGACTTTTAGACTTCCAGGGTTCGGGAGCTGAACATGGCAGACAGACGACGGGAACGGCGCAATCCGCGTCGTGACGACGATCGCGAGGAACTTGACGAGCGCGTCGTCGATATCAAGCGCGTTGCCAAGGTGATCAGCGGCGGGCGGCGCTTCGCTTTCCGCACCGTGGTCATCGTGGGCGACAACCGCGGCCGCATCGGCGTTGGCGTGGGCAAGGCGCGCGGCGTGCCGGACAGCATCCGCAAGGGATCGGAGCGGGCCCGGCGCAACATGGAACGCGTTTCGCTGGCCGGAGCGACCATCCCGCACCAGATTGTCGGGCGGCACGGCGGCGCGCGCGTGCTGCTCAAGCCGGCTTCGCCCGGCACGGGTGTGATCGCCGGCGGCGGCGTGCGCGCCGTGCTGGAAGCGGCCGGCGTGCGCGACATCCTCACCAAGAGTCAGGGCAGCGCCAACCTGCTTAACGTGACCATGGCGACGCTGGACGCGCTGCAGTCCCTGCGCACCCCGCACCAGGTGGCGGCCATGCGCGGCGTGCCGGCGGCGCGGCTGATGCCCTTTGGCAGCGGCGAAGAGGCCGGGGGCGGGAACTAAATGCCTGCCAGACTTAAGATCACCCTGGTGCGCAGCGCCACGCGGCGCGCGCCGAACCAGAGGGCGACGGTGAAGGCGCTGGGTCTGCGCAAGTTGCGCGCCAGCGTCCTGCGCGACGATACGCCGTCGATACGCGGCATGATCTACACGGTCCGTCACCTGGTGACGGTAGAAGAGGTTGACGAGCATGAGACTGCATGACCTGAAGCCGGACCCGGGCTCGCGCAAAAAGCGCCGGCGCGCGGGTCGCGGCATCGCTGCCGGACGGGGCAAGACCGCCGGCCGGGGACACAAGGGACAGGGCGCCCGCGCCGGTGGCGGCAAGGGCCCCTACTTCGAGGGCGGCCAGTTGCCGCTGGTGCGCCGCATGCCCTTCAAGCGCGGTTTCACCAACATCTTCCGCATCGAGTATGAGGAAGTGAACGTCGGCCTGCTCAACGAGCATGAAGGCGTTGCCGACGGCGCTGTTGTGACGCCGGCCTCGCTGGCGCAACTGGGCATCATTCGCGACGCGACCGACCCGGTCGTCATCCTGGGCGACGGCGATCTGGGCAAGCGCCTGCAGGTCAGCGCGCACCGCTTCACGAAGAGCGCGCAACAAAAAATCAGCGATGCCGGCGGCTCGGTTACCCGGCTGGAACTGAAAGTGAAGGGCGCCCGTGCCACCGTCAAGCTGCCGAAAAAGGATGAACTGGCCCGGCTGATGGCGGCGGACGACGGTCAGGGCTGAGCGGCGCTGAGTTGAGGAGGCCGACACAGGCGGTGGAGGAGAACCATGCAGGCAATTGATGCGCTCAGGAATGCCTGGCGCCTGCCGGACGTGCGCAGCAAGCTGCTGTTCACCGGTCTCATTCTGGTGGTATACCAGTTCGCCGCGCACGTGCCGGTCATCGGCGTCGACCGCAGCGCCCTGCAGGCCGTGCTGGACAGCAACGCCGGCGGTCTGGTGGGCGTGCTTAACCTGCTGTCCGGCGGGGCGGTCTCCAACTTCAGCGTGATCGCCATGGGCGTCTACCCCTACATCACCGCCTCGATCATCTTCCAGTTGCTGGTGCCGGTCATTCCGCAGCTGGAAGCGATCCAGCGCGAGCCGGGCGGCCAGGAGAAAATCCAGCGCTACACCTACTACCTGGCGATACCGATGGCCATCCTGCAGGCGGTGGGACAAATCGCCATCTTTGGCAATCTGGGCGGCGCGCCGATCATCCCGGAGTTCGGCCAGAACCCGCTGGTGACGGTGACGGTCATCTCGACCATGACGGCCGGCACCATGTTCGCCGTCTGGCTGGGTGACCTGATCACCGAGCAGGGCATCGGCAACGGTATCTCGATCATCATCTTCGCCGGCATCGTCGCCTCGGCGCCCTCCAACCTGGGCAACCTGCTGACGACCTCGACCCAGCCGATCTACAACGCCGTGCTCTTCGTCCTCATCGTGCTGGTGACGATCGTGGTGATTGTCTTCATCCAGGAGGGCATCCGCCGCGTGCCGGTGCAATATGGCAAGCGCGTTCGCGGCCGCAAGCAGTACGGCGGTGCCAGCACACACGTCCCCCTGCGCGTCAATCCGGTGGGCATGATCCCGCTGATCTTCGCGCAGTCGATCATCACCTTCCCGGCCATTCTGGTCAATCTCTTCCCGGACGGGCCGGTGGGCCAGTCGATCAACCAGACCTTTGGCAACCAGCAGGGTCTCTGGTACTGGGGCAGCTTCTTCCTGCTGACCGCCGGCTTCACCTTCTTTTACGCCGAGACCATGATCTCCAACCAGAATCTGGCGGAGAATCTGCAGCGCCAGGGCGGTTACATTCCCGGCATTCGTCCGGGCAAGCGCACCCAGGAGTTCATCCTGCGCGTGTCGCGGCGCATCACCCTGGTCGGCGCGCTTTTCCTGGGGACCATCGCCGTGGTGCCCGGCCTGGTGGACCTGCTGAACAGCCTGCTGTTCCCGACCGAGTTCGTCGCCGGCGCCAGTTCGCTGAATGCCGCCAGCGTCATCACCGGCTCCGGCCTGATCATCGTGGTCGGCGTGGTCATCGACACCATGCGCCAGCTGGAAGCCCAACTGGTCATGCGCAACTACGAAGGCTTCATGCGCTAAAGCGGGAGAAACCAGTTGCAATGGGACTTTATCTGATTTTGCTGGGCGTCCAGGGCGCCGGCAAGGGCGTACAGGCCGCCTGGATCCAGCAAAACTACGGCATTCCGCACGTCTCCACCGGCGACCTGTTCCGCGCCATGCGCACGCGCCAGGATGAACTGGCGCAACGCATCCAGGCGATCATGGCTTCCGGCCAGCTCATCTCCGACGAGATCACCAATGAAGTGGTGCGCGACCGGCTGGCGCAGGCCGACGCGGCCAGGGGCGCCATCCTTGATGGCTTCCCGCGCAACGAGGTGCAGTCGGCATGGCTGGCGCAACACCTGGCCGAAAAGGGCGAGGCCGTCAACGCCGTCCTGTTGATGGAAATCGACCTCTACGTCGCTTTCAAGCGGGCCTACGGCCGCATTTCCACGGAAGACGGCGCGCGCATTTACAACCTCTACTACCAGAACGACAACATCGACTGGCAGCTGGAAGAGCACCCGGAGCGGGCCTGGCCGCCGCGCGTGACCGGCCACGAGCGTGACAGCGGCATCCCGCTGCTGCGCCGCCCGGATGACGCCAGCGCCGACGTGGTCATCCGGCGCATCGATACCTACATGGAGACCTCCATGCCCCTCGTGGACTGGTACCGCGAGCGCGGTCTGTTGCACTGCGTCAACGCCGAACAGTCCATCGAGGCGGTCAGCGCTGACATCAGGGCGATCATCGAGGAGCGCCAGGCCTGAGGTGTCGGGCGGCATTCACTACAAGTCAACTGAAGAAATCGCCCGCATGCGCGAGGCCGGGCGCATCGTCGCCGTTGCGCATCGGCAGCTGCGGGCGGCCCTGCGACCCGGAGTCACCACGGCCGAACTCAACGATCTGGTGGATGCCGTCCTGCGCGATCACGGCGCGGCACCGGTGTTCCTCGGCTATCCGAAGGAGGGCGCGCCGGACTTTCCCGCCTCAATCTGCGCGTCAATCAACGAGGAACTGGTGCACGGCATCCCTGGCCCGCGCGCGCTGCAGGGTGGCGACATCATCAGCGTGGACATCGGCGCGCGCTACCGGGGCTTCGTCGGCGATTGTGCCTGGACCTACGCCGTTGGCGAGGTGGCCCCGGCGGTGCAGCGCCTGCTTGAGGTCTCGGAAGAGGCCCTGTGGGTCGGGATACGCGCCGCTGTCATGCCGGCGGCAACGCGGGACGTGGCGCGGGCCATCCAGCGCTTTGTGGAGCGTCAGGGCTACAGCGTGGCGCGCGATTACACGGGTCATGGCGTGGGACGCGCGATGCATGAGGAGCCGCAGGTGCCCAACTGGTGGCCGCGCGGGCGACGCCAACAACAACAGTGGGTCAGCGCGGAGCTGCGGCCAGGCATGACCATCGCGCTGGAACCGATGATCATCAGCGGCCTGGCGGAGACTGAAGAGCTGGCGGACCAGTGGACCGTGGTGACGCGCGACGGCTCGCTCTGCACGCACTTTGAACACAGCATCGCCATCACGGAAGACGGGCCGCTGGTCCTGACCCTGCCATGACTCCACACTGGACAGCCGGGCGCGGGGATGCTATAGTGCCGCCCTTGCGCGGTCAGCAGGGAAAGCGTTTATGATTGTTTCGGCTTCGGTAAAGCGCCGCTGTCCCAAGTGTCGCATTATCAAGCGCCACGGGCGCGTGCGGGTGATATGCGAGAATCCGCGCCACAAACAGCGTCAGGGTTAGGGCCAGGGGAGCGACGTCATGGCACGTATTGAAGGCGTTGACCTGCCGCGCGACAAGCGCGTCGAGATTGCGCTGACCTATATCTACGGCATAGGCAAGCCAACCAGCAACAAAATCCTGGCCACGGCCGGTGTGAACCGCGACACGCGCGTCAAGGACCTGAGCGAGGTCGAGCTGCAGCGGATACGCGAACAACTGTCGCAAATGACGGTTGAAGGCGACCTGCGGCGCGAGGTGCAACTGAACATCAAACGGCTGCAGGAAATCGGCAGTTACCGCGGTCTGCGCCACCGGCGCAACCTGCCGGTGCGCGGCCAGCGCACGCGCACCAACGCGCGCACCCTGCGCGGCCCCAAGAAGACCGTGCCCGGGCGCGGGCGACGCCGTGGCGCGACCAAGAAATAGGCCGGCAGCGGGTCTTGTTTTGATTGACACCTGGTGAGTTGGGCCGGACCGGACGATTCCCGTCAGGAGAGCATGCATGGCACGTCAGCAAGGCAGGAGTGGCGCCCGCCGCACGGCGCGTCGGGCAACGCGAAATATCCCTTACGGCCAGGCGCATATTTTTGCGACCTTTAATAACACCATCGTCACCCTCACCGACCAGTCCGGCAACGTGGTGACATGGGCGAGCGCCGGCACTTCAGGCTTCAAGGGCAGCCGCAAGAGTACGCCCTATGCCGCCCGGCTGGCCGCACAGAACGCCTCCGAAGCCGCGCAGAGTCATGGCATGCAGGAGGTCGACGTCTTCGTCAAGGGTCCCGGACCCGGCCGCGAAGCCGCCGTCCGCGCCATCCAGGCCAGTGGGCTGAAGGTACGTTCCATCACGGATGTGACGCCGATCCCGCACAACGGGGTGCGCCCGCCCAAGAAACGCCGCATGTAACGCGTGTGAAGCAGGAGGATCGGTCTTGGTCGCCACCTGGAACTTTGTGCTCCCCCATAACGTGCAGGGGGAAGCAACGTCGCGCAATTTTGGCCGTTTTGTCATCAGCCCGCTGGAGAGCGGTTACGGCCTGACGCTGGGCACGGCCCTGCGCCGTGTGCTGCTTTCCTCACTGCCGGGCGCCGCCATTACCAGCGTCCGCGTCTCCGACGTGCATCACGAGTTCTCGGCCATCCCCGGTGTGCGCGAGGACATGACGCAACTGATGCTGCAGGTCAAGCAACTGCGGCTGCAACTCCTTGATTCGGCGGAGTCAGCGCGCCTGCGGCTGGAGCATCAGGGCGAGGGCACCGTGACGGCGGCGGACATCATGTGCCCGGCGGACGTGGAGATCATCAACAGCGACCTGTATCTCTTCACCGTGGACGCGCCGGATACCGCCCTGGAAATCGAATTTGAGGCGCGGCCCGGACGCGGCTACAGTCCCGCCGAAGAGCGCGGCCGCCTGCCCATCGGCGAGTTGCCGGTGGACGCCATCTTCAGCCCGGTGCGCCGCGTCAACTTTGACGTGGAGCGCGCCCGCGTCGGCCAGCGCACCAACTACGACAAGCTGGTCCTCGAAATCTGGACGGATGGCACGGTGCGGCCGGAGGATGCGCTGGGCAAGGCCGCGCAAATCCTGATGCGTCATCTCACGCCCATCGCCGGCGTCGAACCCATGCTGGCCATCGACGCCGACGACAGCTACATGTTGCCCATCGGCGTCGATGACGAGGAACAGCGCAAGAAGAGCGAACTCTACGAGCGACAGATCGAGGAACTGGACCTGAGCGTGCGCGTTTTCAACTCGCTCAAGCGCACCGGCATCACCTCCATCGGCAGCGTGCTGGATATCCTTGACCGCGGGCCCGACGCCATGCTGGCCATCCGCAACTTTGGCGAAAAGTCGCTGGACGAACTGGTGGAGAAGCTGCAGGACAAGGGCTACCTGCCGCAGCCCGAGACCGCGATCCCGGATGTTGGCGACGAGCTCCCGGAACCAGGTGAACAGGCATGAGACATCGAGTCAAGGGCAAGAAACTCAATCGCGACGGCGCGCATCGCAAGGCGCTGGCGTTAAACCTCTCCCGCGAACTGATTACGCACGGGCGCATCCGCACCACGCGCGCCAAGGCCGACTTCGTGCGCGGCAAGGTCGAGCGCATGATCACCATCGCCCGGCGGGGCCTGGCGCACGAGGACCCGCAGCGCGCCGTACACGCCCGCCGCATCGTGGCCAGCCGGCTGAACAATGACCGGGTGCTGGTCGGCAAGGTCTTCGACGAGCTGGCGCCGCGCTATGAGGACCGGCCGGGCGGCTACACGCGCATCTATCGCCTCGGGCCGCGCAAGGGCGACAACGCGCCCATGGTCATGCTCGAACTGGTCGACCGCGAGGAGGACTGAGGCTGCGCTACCGGGCAGCGCTGGCCTACGACGGCAGCGCCTACGCCGGTTTTCAGCGCCAGCGCAGCGGCACGCCAACCATCCAGGGCAATGTCGAGGCGGCCCTGCAGCAACTCAGCGGTAAACACGTAACGGTTTATGGCAGCGGCCGCACGGACAGCGGCGTGCATGCCGCCGGCCAGGTGATCGCCTTCGACCTGGACTGGCGTCACAGCGAACTGCAACTGCTGCGGGCGCTCAATGCCCTGCTGCCGGCCGATATCGCCATCCAGTCCCTGCGGACAACGCGACCGGACTTTCACCCGCGCTTTGATGCCCGCGCGCGGGTGTACGAATACACCCTGCTGCATGCGGAGGCGCGCCAGCCGCTGTGGCGCCAACGCGCCTGGCACGTGTATGGCGCGCTGGACGCCGAACTGCTGCACAGGACGGCGGCGTTGCTGGTCGGCGTGCATGATTTCGGCGCCTTCGGCCACGCCCCCCAGGGGCGCAACACGGTGCGTGAGATCACCCGCTCGCAGTGGTCGCAGCGTGAGTTGCCCCGCGGCCGCCTGCTGCGCTACCGTGTCGAAGGCAATGCCTTTCTCTATCACATGGTGCGGCGCATGGTGGGGATGCAGGTGGACGTGGCCCGGGGACGCCTGGAACTGGCGCAATTCGAAGCCATCTTTCGCGCGGCGGACCTGGCGCAGGCGGGGAGCCTGGCGCCGCCCGGCGGCCTGGTGCTGCTCGAGGTGCGCCATGCGGACTGAGGGAGTTGTCCAGTTTACTGGATACAGGCACTGGGTGCGGTGAGCGTCATCGTGCGGATATTTGCGTCACTACCGTTGTGGCTGGTTCCAGGCGCGGGTAATTTCTGAAATCCACCAAACGCGCCACGCCCGGCGACATGGTGTACCCGCGGGCGGCATTTCATTATGGTGTGCCTGCGGGCGACATGATATGTCGCCCCTACGGGACACGAAATGGCGCCGTTGGCGTGCTTCGGGCTTACGCCCTCGCTACCCCTACCTCATCTGCCGTAGGGGCGATTTATCAAATCGCCCGCCCCCACAAAACACGGCAGGGGCGATTTATCAAATCGCCCGCCCCGGCCTTAAAACAATTTCTGAAGTCCACTCGCCACTCCCCGGACTGATTGCGCCTTGAAACCCGGCCCCGGCGCCCGTACAATGGCGCGGTTCAGCATGGGCAGGGGCGCCTGCCGGAGGACGACGTGCCGAAATACAGGACCTGGGTGGCCCGGGAGAGAGACATCGAGCGCGACTGGTGGGTGGTGGACGCCAGCGGGCAGACGCTCGGGCGCCTGGCATCGCGCATCGCTCCCGTGCTGCGCGGCAAACACAAGCCCTCCTTTACGCCCAATGCCGACGTCGGCGACTTCGTCATCGTCATCAATTGCGACAAGGTCGCCGTGACCGGCAAAAAGCTGGACCAGAAACTGTACTATCGCCATTCGGGCTACAACGGCGGCCTCAAGAGCATTTCCCTGCGGCGGCAACTGGAGCGCTTCCCGGAGCGCGTCATTGAGTCCGCCGTGCGGGGTATGTTGCCGAAGAACGCGCTGGGGCGGCGCACGATGAAGAAGTTGCGCGTTTACGCCGGCGAGTCACACCCGCACGGTTCGCAGAAGCCCCGCCCCCTGGCCATTCAGGAGACCAGCTAAACATGTCGGCACAGTATTACGAAGGCATCGGCCGCCGCAAGTCCTCTTCCGCGCGCGTGCGTCTCTTCCCTGGCGGCACCGGCAACATCATCATCAACGATCGTGAAGCCGGCGACTACCTGCCGCGTCACGGCGATCTGGACAACATCGCCGAGCCGCTGCGCGCCGTCGGTCAGGAGCGACAGTACAACATCAGCGTACACGTGAAGGGGGGCGGCATCTCCGGCCAGCGTGACGCCATCCGCCTCGGTATCGCCCGCGCGCTGCTGAAGATCGACCCGGACCTGAAGCCGGAACTGAAGGCGCGGGACCTGCTCACGCGCGATCCGCGCGTCAAGGAGCGCAAGAAGCCCGGCCTGCGTCGCGCGCGCAAGGCGCCCACCTATACCAAGCGCTAAAGAGGCGCGCTACGCAGCAACAGTGCATCAGGGCAGGCCGGCGGGCCTGCCTTTTGCTTAGGGGGGAAATCATGAGCGCGTTCACGCCATACAGCGAACACGTCGGCGCAAGGGCGGACAAACATTACAAGACAACCCTGTTCAGCGGCGACCAGTTGATGGTCGGCCTGAACTGCCTTGAGCCCGGCCAGCAGCAGCCGGTGCACGATCATGCCGACCAGGACAAGGTCTACCAGGTGCTGGACGGCGCCGGCGTCTTCACCGTTGGCGCGGAGGAGCGCCGCGCCGGCGCCGGCACCGTCGTCTGGGCGCCGGCGGGCGTCCCCCACGGCGTGCGCAACGAAAGCGACGAACGACTGACGCTGCTGGTCTGCATCGCCCCGCCGCCCTGAGGGAACGCTGGCAGCCGGCATGCATCTGACCCTGTGCAGCTTCGGGTCGCGCGGTGACGTTCAGCCCTACCTGGCCCTGGGGCTCGGCCTGCAAGACGCGGGGCACGCGGTCCGCATTGCCACCAGCCGCTTTCACGAGTCGCTGGTGCGGCGCCACGGTCTGGACTATTTTCCGCTGACGGCCGCCAACCCCCGGGACGTGCTGCGTTCGGAAAGCGGCATGCGCTGGCTGGAGACCGGCAGCAATCCGATTGCCAATCTGCGGGCCATGCGCGATCTCTCCCGGGGCTTGCTGGACGAACAGGTGCGCGCCGTCCTGCAGCTCTGCGCTGACACGGAGGCTGTGATCCATGCGGTGACGACCATGCTGGTGGTCGCGCCCATCGCCGAACAACTGGGAGTCCCGGCCGCCGGCGCCTGGTTGCAGCCCCTTCATCCCACGCGCGAGTTTCCACCCTTTCTCCTGCCGGCCCTGCCGCCGGCCATGCCGCTGCGCGGCCGCTACAACCGGCTCGCCTACGACCTGCAGCGGCGCATGTCGTGGCACATCATTCGCCATGATTACAATGCGATGCGCGGCAGGCTGCTGGGGTTGCCGCCGCTGCGTCGCCCCTATGGCAACCAGCACCTGCGGCCGGACCCGGTCGTCTACGGCTTCAGCCGGCAGGTCATACCAAAGCCGCGTGACTGGGACGCCATTACGGAGGTCAGCGGCTACTGGTTCCTGCGGGATGAGGAATGGCGTCCGCCCGCCAGCCTGACGGCCTTCCTGCGGGCAGGGCCGCCGCCCGTCTACGTCGGCTTTGGCAGCATGCCGGAACGCGATGCCGGGCGCAGCACGCAGGCCATTCTCTCGGCCCTGCAACAGACCGGGCTGCGCGCCGTGCTGCTGGGTGGCTGGGCGGGGCTGGGTGGCGCAACCTTGCCGGACAGCGTGCTGCAACTGGAGTATGCGCCGCACGAGTGGCTCTTCCCGCGTATGGCGGCCGTGGTCCATCACGGCGGCATGGGCACGGTGGGGGCCGGTCTGCGCGCCGGCCGGCCGACGCTGATGATTCCCCGCTTCGCGGATCAACCCATGTGGGCGCGGCGTCTGCAGGCCCTGGGGGTCAGCCCGCCGCCGATCCCGCACCGGCGGCTGACCGCGGCGCGGCTGGCGCGGGCGTTGCAGCAATTGACAGGGGATGCGGCGCTGCGCGAGCGGGCCGCCTCACTCGGCGAAAAGATCCGCACCGAGGACGGGGTGGGCGAGGCCGTGCGCTTTCTGACCATGGCGCTTGAGAACAGTCCACGGCGGCGCCGACTCCACTAGACGCCCGGTTCCTGCTAGACGCCCAGTTCCTGCCGCAGTTTCACCCGAAACTGTACGTGACCCCTGCGGCCGAACTTCAGTTGCGTCGCGCCGTGGAAGGCCATGAAGTCGCGCAGGGCCGCCGCGAGTTCGGCGACGAGGCGCTCGTCCGCACCCACGCCCGGCTCCAGATAGAGGGCATGGATGCGCAGCGTGCCCGTGTCGCGTTCCAGCTTGGGGTCCAGCCGGCCGATCAGGCGGTCACGGTGCAGGATCGGCAGGGTGAAGTAGCCCCATTTGCGTTTCGGCTGCGGCACGTAGAGTTCAATGTCGTGCTGATAGCTCCAGAAGACGTGGCCATGCGGCTTGGACCAGAGCAGGCTGTCGAAGGGGCTGAGCAGGGTTGTGTGGCGCGGCTGCAACTCGCCGTCCAGCGCGCGCTGCAGGTCCTCCAGCCGGTCGCGGTGCAGCAGCAACTCACGCGTGCCGCCGGCGCAGGTCTCGCCCGTCACGGTGATCAGCCGGCCTTCCGCCCGCAGCGCTTCCAGCACGGGCCGGATACGCCGCAGGTGCAGATAGGTGTAGTCCTTCAGGGAAGCGGTCTGACAGATGCCCAGCGCGCGCAGCGCCAGTTCGACGTCGTGGCGGTCGGCCTCTTCCGGGGTGGCGGCGCAGGTGTTGACCCATTCAGGCAGCGCGCGTTGCGGCAAATCGTAGACGCGCTGGAAGTTGACGCGGTCGCTGATCATCAGCTCGCCGACGCCATAGAGATATTCGAGGGCGGCCTTGGCCGGCTTCCAGTCCCACCAGGCGCCGCGTCGGTCGCCGCCTTCGAAATCGGCGGCGCGCAGGGCGCCTTCGCTCGCTATCCGCCGGCGCACCAGGTCCAGCGCCAGGATGGATGTCTCGCGTTTCAGCCAGAGCTGCCAGTTGGGGCGGGGCTCATTGAGGCGCTGCTGCATGCGTGGCAGACTGAAGCGAAAGTGCTCGAAAGGGATGATCGAGGCGGCCTTCTTCCAGTATTCGAAACAGCGCTTCCTCTCCGGGTGGAAAAGTAGTTCGTCCAGCAATGCCGGGTCGTAATTGCCGAGGCGGCTCCACAGCGCCAGGTACTGGCTGCGCGCGACCACCTGCAAGGTGTCGATCTGGATGCTGCCCAGCGCCAGTACGACGTCGTAAACGGCGTCCGCAGCGACCGGGCCAGGTGGCGGCGCCGCCAGCCGCTGGGCGTGCAGCGTCAGCGCGCGGCCGGCGCGCAGGGGGATCGGACTCAGCGGGATTTCGGGCACGGTCGTCTCCTGGCTTGCGCGGAAGGTCAGGGGCGGCTAGCATAGCACAGGTGTTCGCGCTCAACAACTGCGGGGCAGATCGCGGATGGGCATAACGATTGTGGGGCTGGGGCCTGGCGCGGCGGGAGATCTGACGCGGCGCGCCTGGCAGGAGTTGACCAATGCCAGGCGTCTCTACCTGCGCACGGCGCAGCACGCCTGCGTGGCGGACCTGCCGGCGACGCTGCAATACACGAGCTTCGATGCACTCTACGAGGAGCACGAGCAGTTCGGGGAGGTGTACGCGGCCATCATCGCGGCGTTGCTGGAGGCAGCCGCCAGCGGCGACGTGGTCTACGCCGTGCCGGGCGACCCGCTGGTGGGCGAGGCCACGACGACCGGCCTGCTGGCGGCGGCGCGCGCGGAGGGCATCCCGGTCGAGATCGTCAACGGCGTCAGCTTCGTGGAGCCCCTGCTGGCGCTGCTGGGCGTGGACGCGCTGGACGGCCTGCAAGTGCTGGATGGCCTGCAGGTGGCCGCCATGCATCATCCGCCGGTCAATCCGGCACACCCGGCGGTGCTGGCCCAGGTCTACAGCACGGCGGTCGCCTCCGACGTCAAGCTGACCCTGATGAACCAGTATCCTGACGACTTTGAAGTGCAACTGGTGCACCATGCCGGCACAGTGGAGGCGCAGGTGGAAGCGCTGCCGCTTTACGCGCTCGACCGCAGTGAGCGGATCGGCGCGATGACGGCGCTCTGGGTGCCCGCTCTGGGCGGGCACAGCAGTTTCGAGGCGGCGCAGGAGATCATCGCCCATTTGCGCGCGCCGGAAGGCTGCCCCTGGGACCGCGAACAGACCCATGAATCGCTGCGCCGCTTCCTCATTGAGGAAGCCTGGGAAGTGCTGGAAGCCATAGAGGAGGGCGACGCGGCGGCGCTGGCCGAGGAACTGGGCGATCTTCTGCTGCAAATCGTGTTGCACGCGCAGATCGCGACGGAAGAGGGCCGCTTCCGCATGGGCGACGTACTGCAGCGCATCATCCGCAAGATGATCCACCGCCACCCGCACGTCTGGGGCGATACCGACGTCCAGGGCGACCCCGAGGCCGTGCTGCGCAACTGGGAGGAGCTCAAGCGCGCCGAGAAGGCCGCCATCGGCAAGGAGGAGGAATTCCTGCTGGACGGCCTGCCGCGCGGCATGCCGGCCCTGCTGGAGGCCCTGCGCATACAGGAACGCGCCGCGAAGGTCAACTTCGACTGGTCGCACCAGGCGCAGGTGCTGGAAAAGCTGCGCGAGGAACTGGATGAATTGCTGGCCGCGCAGACGGAGGCGGAGCGTGAGGGTGAACTGGGCGACCTGCTCTTCACGCTGGTCAATCTGGCGCGCTGGCTGAAGCTGGAGCCGGAAGGCGCGTTGCGCGCTGCCAACCTGAGGTTCCGTCAGCGCTTTCGTTACATTGAGGAGCGCGCCCGCCAGTCCGGTCGGCCGCTGGCGGCGCACAGCCTGGCACAACTGGATGCGCTGTGGAACGAGGCCAAACAGGATGGCCTGTAGCTGATGCCTAATTGTTGCGCGTCAGCAGGTAGATGCGCGGGTGCAGGCCGCCCTGAAAGACCCTGATCTCCTGCTGCAGTGACCAGACGGACGCCAGCTCCCGCAGGACGCGCTCCATCAGCCGGATCTCGTGCGTGATGAAGACGGCGCGCGCGCCTGGCAATGCCACGCGACCGGCCTCGGCCAGCACCTGCGGATAGAGCGTCGCGTTGTGCTCGTGCGAGCCCATCAACTGTCCCCAGGGCAGGTCGGCGCAGAGCACGTCGAGGCTGCCATCCGGCAACTGCAGTTGCGTCGCGTCCATCGGGAAGAGCTGGCCGTACGCCTCCATGCCGGCGGCGCGCAGGTTGTCCGCGGCGCAGCGCAGCGCCTGCGGATCGCTGTCGCAACCGGCGGCGGCCTGCAGCGGCGCGCGCAACAGGCGCTCGATGAGCAACGTGCCACTGCCGCACATCAGATTGAAGAAGCGGTCCCCGGGCAGCGGGTGGGTCAGTTCGATCATGGCGGCCGCGATGGTGGCGTTGAGCGCGCCAGGCAGGTTGCTGACGCGCCAGGCGCGGGCGGAAAGCGGCCGCGGCGTGAGGCGACCCAGCACCTCCCAGCCACTCTCGTGGAGGTCGGCCCGGCGGATGCGCAGCAGCAGGTCGCCTTCCCGCTCGTCGTACACCAGGTGGGTCTGGTCGGCGATGGCCTCGCGCAGGCGCTGCATCACGCCGGAGTCGCGCCCCGCGGCGCTGATGCGGAAGCTGCGGAAACTGCCGGCACCGTGCAGGCTGCGGACCGTGTCGATCTGTCGTCGCAGCTGTCCCAGGTGCTGATGGCCCAGCAGGGCGGCGGGGCGGGGAATGGCGAAGTGTTGCACCAGATAGATGGCGTTGCACTTGCCAACGGCGCCCAGCGCCGCCAGGTCGCCGCTGAAATGAAAGGGCAGTTCGTCGGGTCGCCCCTTGCGCAGTATCTGCGCGTCCGCGCCGAAGCGGTTGCGCAATTCGCTGATGGCCTGCGCCTTCAGCCCGGCGACCACCTCGGCTTCGCAAAGGCGCCGCTCGTGTTGCGGCGTGACGCGCCGGCGAGCGCGGCCCTGCGTTCGGTTGGGAGGTCTTCGACTGGCCATGACGGGCGGCGGGTCCTGAAATGCTATCGGCACTGGCGGCAGGCCCCAGCATGCATCCACATGGCTGACAGCGCAATACCGACCCGCTATGCTGGCCCCATGGGCGTTGCCAACGAACATGACAGACGGCTGGCGCTGCTGGAAGCCGCCGCATTCCGGGCCGGCGGGCTCTTCGGCATCGAGGTGCAGCGGGTCAGTCGCCTGCCTTCGCTGACCCGCGCCGTCTTCGCGCTGGACTGCGCGGCGGGCCGTTACGTCCTGCGCATGCATGCGGCGGACGAGCGCAGCGACCAGCTGGAATCGCTGCTGCGCTGGTTGCAGGCGCTGACGACGGCGGGGCTGTGTGTGCCGCGCCCACTGACCATGGAGGATGGCCGCCCCCTGGCTGAAGTCGCGGTGGCGGGTCTGCCGGGGAGGCAGCGCTGCAGCCTGCTGACCTGGCTGCCCGGCGAGTCACTGAAGCCGGAGCAACTGACGCCAGGTCACGCCCGGTCCATGGGTGGGTTGCTGGCGCGGATGCATGACTGCGCGGCCAACTGGCAGCCTCCAGCCGGTTTCGTGAGGCCGCGCCTCGACGCAGGGGGCCTCTTTGGACAGGGTTCGCCCTACGCATCGGACTCTGCCGCTGAATTCTTCAGCGCCGAACTGCGCCAGACGATGGCCGCGGTGGCAGAACGCACGCGCGCCCTGATGCAATGCCTGGACGCGGAGGCGGGCGCATTTGGCCTCGTCCACGCCGACCTGATCGCGAAGAACTGCCTCTTCGTCGAGCACGGGGTCTGCGCGCTGGATTTCGACCATTGCGCCTGGGGTTACTATCTCTACGACCTGGCGCCGGCCATGCTGCAGTTCAGCGCGCTGCCGGCGCGGGAGGCGCTGGCGGAGGCGCTGTGGACGGGTTACACGGCGCGGCGGCCAATGGCGTCGCAGTGGCGCGACGGTCTCGAGACTTTTGTCGCCGCGCGTCTGGTCGCCTCCTGTCGCTGGCTGGCGGCCAACCGGGAGGTGCCGCAGGTGCGCGCGCAAATGGAGCAGTTGCTGGCGCAGCGCACAGCGACCCTGCGCGACTATCTCGCCACGGGCCGGTTGCGCCGCCGCTCGACAATGCTTTAGGGAAGATGCAGAACAAAATGGAAGAAGGAGCCCGCACATGACCGCCCTGGCGGAACACATCCAGCGAACCTGGCTGGTCGATACCCATGAACACCTGCAGCCGGAAAGCGCCTGGGTCGACGGGGGACCGGACGTCCTCGTCGATCTCTTCGGCAATTACGTGGCCGCGGACCTGATCTCCGCCGGCGCCAGTCAGGAGGCCGTGGACCTGTTGCTCGACAACGGCAATACCGACGTCGAGCGGCGCTGGCAGGGCGTCAGCGAGGCCTGGTCGCATTGCCGTTTCACCGGCTACGGCGAGGCGGTGCGCCACGCCGCGCGCGAGGTCTACGGCATGGAGGACATCACGGTGGCGGGCATTGAGGCGGCGGCGGACGTCAACCGACGCCTGCGCCGGCCCGGCGAGCGCCTCCGTATCCTGCGCGAGCGCGGGCGACTCGATCACGTGCAGATCGACGACATGCAGTGGCTCTGCGCGGCGGATGAGTCCGGCCCCGAATTTTTCCTCTACGACTTCTCGCTGCGCGATTTCGCCATCGGCAATCCTGACCTGCAGGCCCTGGCGCAAGAGACGGGCATCAAGGTGCGCGACGTCGCCAGCCTGGACGCGGGCCTGGCGGCGCTGTATGCGAAGTACGGCCCGCTGGCCATCGCGGTCAAGACGCAGCATGCCTACGACCGCACCCTGCGCTGGCGCAAACGCGCGCCGGAGGAAGTGGCGCCGGTGCTGGCCAGGCATGTGCGCGGCGACGCGCTGGACGTTGCGGAGCGCCTCTGTCTGGGCGACTGGTGCCTGGATCGCGGCGCGGCGCTGGCGCGGGAACACAACCTGCCGCTCAAGATTCACACCGGCTATTACGCCGGCAACAACCGCATGCCGGTGGACTTCATCAAGCCCGGCCACCTCTGCGCGTTGCTCGCCGAGCACCTGGACACGCGCTTCGTGCTGATGCACAGCGCCTGGCCCTATGATGCGGAACTGGCGGCGCTGGCCAAGCACTACGCCAACGTGTGGGTGGACATGTGCTGGGCCTGGAGCATCGATCCGCACGGCAACGTCGACTTCCTGCGGCGTATGATCCACAGCGTGCCGCTCAACAAGATCTTCGCCTATGGCGGTGACACGGCCTGGCCCAACATGGTGGTGGCCTACGCGCAACAGGCGCGCCAGGGGCTGACGCGCGCCCTGCAGGCCGAGGTGGACGCGGGCGCGATGAACGAGGGGCAGGCCATGGCGCTGGCCACGCAGTTGATGCAGGGCAACCAGTACGCCTGCTTCGACGTCGCCGGCCGGCGCGCCTCCCTGCGGGCGGCCCTGGCGGGTTAGCGGCGCCGGACAGGGCCTGTTCGCGGCGGCCCGTCGTCGTTACCATGGCGGGAAAGACAAATCCCGCAACTGAAGTGCGGGATTTCCTGTCGGGGCGACGGGATTTGAACCCATGACCTCACCGACCCGAACGGTGCGCGCTACCGGGCTGCGCCACGCCCCGAGTGCGGGGAGTGTAGCGAGGCGGGGTATGAAAGGCAAGAGCGTGTTGTGAGCGGCCCTGCGCGCACCCTGACGGGTCGGTTGCGACGTCTGACCGGGCCACCGCTGGCGCAGCTGGGCCGGACGCTGCATCGCCTCGGCGTGTCGGCGGACGCCGTGACCATCGCGGGCTTCTTGCTGACCGCGCTGGCGGCGCTGTTCATTGCGCAGGGACAGTTGCAGCGCGGCGGACTGCTGCTGCTGCTCAGCCTGCCGCTGGACGCGCTGGACGGCGCGGTCGCCCGGGCGGCGCAGCGCAGCAGTCGCTTTGGCGCTGTGCTCGATTCCACGCTGGACCGCTACGCCGACGCTGTAATGTTCGCGGCGCTGGTGTATTATTTTGCCAGTCAGGGGCAGCTGGACCATCTGGCGTTGGCCCTGCTGGCGCTGGTCGGCAGTTTCGGCGTCAGCTACGTGCGCGCCCGCGCCGGCGAGGCGGGCCTGTCGCTGCGGGAAGGGCTGTTCACGCGCCTGGAGCGGGTGGTCGTGCTGTTGCCGGCGCTGCTGGTGCCGGCCCTGCTGCTGCCGGGCCTGTGGCTGCTGGCGCTGGGCAGCAACCTGACGGCGCTGCAACGCCTGTGGCTGGTCTACCGACGCGAACGTTGAGGGAGTGGGCAGATGGAATTCGAGCGAGAGCTGATCGTCCTGTTTGACCGCGTTCAGCTGCGCTACTACGGCATCATTCTTGTGCTGGCGATGCTGGTGGCGGCCAACGTGGCCGCGCGTCTGGCGCGCCGCAACGGGCGCGACTCCGAACACGTCTGGGGCGCGCTGACCTGGGGCATCGTCCCGGCCATCGTTGGCGCGCGGCTGTGGTTCGTCTTCTTCCCGCCGGCCGCCCTGGTCGATGAAGGCATCACCACCCTCTGGATGTTGCAGAACTTCTTCGACATGCAGAGCGGCGCCATCGCCATCTGGAGCGGCGGCCTGGGCATATTTGGCGCGGTCGGCGGCGGCCTGCTGGGCGTGCTGGCCTACTTCCGTCGCAACCGGCTGCTGCCCGGCCCCTGGCTGGATATCGCCGCGGTGGCGCTGCCGGTGGGCCAGGCCATCGGTCGCTGGGCCAACTTCGTCAACCAGGAGCTCTACGGGACGCCCACCGATCTCCCCTGGGGCATCACCATCGACTACCCCAACCGCATCGCGCCCTACCGCAGTCTGGTCGATTATCCGCTGGAGACCGGCTTTCACCCGCTCTTTCTCTACGAATCGCTCTGGAGCCTGCTGACCTTCTTCGTCCTGCTCAACCTGCACCGGCGCTGGCAACGGCGTCTGCCGGGCGAACTGTTCATCGGCTACGTCGCGTTCTACTCCGCCGGCCGCTTCCTGCTGGAATTCATCCGCGTCGAGGTCGTGCTGATCAACACGCTCAACGTCAACCAGACGATTGTGGGTCTGCTGTTCCTGCTGGCCGTCGGGTTGCTACTCTATCGTCGCCGTGGCGGCCGCGAAGCCTTTGACGCGCGCCTGGCCCTGGCCGCCGATCAGGTCCGCGCCTCGCTGCATGCCGAGGAAGCGATGTTGACCGCCCGCCAGGAGGCGGAAGAGCGGCGTCGGGCGAACCGGCAACCCCTGAACAAGGCGCTTCAGACGTGGCTGCGCAAACTGCGGCGCCGGGATGGCTGATTCTCTCCGTATCGCGCAGCTGGCGGCACAGGCGGAGAGCATCCGTCAGTTGTGCGCCGGCGTGGGGCATGAGCAGGCGCGCTGGCGCCCGGACGCGGACTCCTGGTCGCTGCTGGAGGTGATCAACCATCTGGCCGACGAGGAGAGCGCGGACTTCCGCGTGCGTCTGGACTACATCCTGCACCGGCCGGCAATGCCCTGGCCGCCCATCGACCCGGGAGCCTGGGTGACGGAACGAAACTACAACGGCCGCGACCTGGCGGAATCGCTGGAGCGCTTCGGCGCAGCCCGCCGCGACTCGCTTGAGTGGCTGCATTCGTTGGGCGAGCCGGACCTGAATGCGTCGGCCCGGGCGCCCTGGGGCGGCTCCATTCGCGCCGGTGACATGCTCGCGGCCTGGGTCGCCCACGATCTGCTGCATCTGCGCCAGTTGACCGAACTGCACTACGCCTGGACGCAGCGCCAGTTGCAGCCCTGGAGCGTCGCCTACGCCGGCGACTGGTAGAATGGCCGTATGCCGGCATCCAGGAAACATCCAGGAATCCCGGATTCCAACGCGGCGTTAACTCCACTGTGCTTACATGTTCAGGTACCCTGACCATCATGTCTGTTGATGACCTGGACGATATTATGAACGACCCAATCGCCGAACGCGACGACGTTACAGAAACGACCGGCGACCCGCAGGACAACGGCGCCGAGCCGGTACACGCCGAAACCATCGACGAGGAGGCGCCGCAAGCGCCTGAACTGCCGGTGCTGCCGCTGCGCGGCCTGGTCGTTTATCCGCAGACGGCGGTGCCGCTCTCCGTGGGTCAGCCGCGCAGCATGAAACTGGTCGATGACGTGGTCAATGGCGACCGGGTGATCTGCCTGGTCGCTTCAAAAGACCCGGACAACGAGACGCCTGGCCCGGAGGAGGTGTATCGCGTTGGCACCCGCGCCTCCATCCATCGCCTGTCGCGCGCGCCGGACGGCACCCTGCGCCTGCTGGTGCAGGGTCTGACGCGCCTGCGCATTGAGGAATTCGTGACAGAGGAGCCCTGGCTCAAGGCCAGGGTGAGTGAAATACCGGAGGACCTGGAGGCCGAGGCGCTGGAACTCGAGGCCCTGACGCGCAACGTCGTCGACCAGTTCACGCGCATGGCGGAGCTGGTGCCCAGCATACCCGGCGAACTCATCTCCTCCGCGCTGAACATGGAAGACCCGCTGCAACTGGTCTACGCCATCGCCACCTACGTGCGCATCGAACCAGGCGAGGCCCAGAATCTGCTGGAAATCGATTCGCTCGAGGCCAAACTGCACCATCTCATGGCCCTGCTGGGCAAGGAACTGGAAGTGCTGGAGCTGGGGCGCAAGATCCAGACCGAGGCCCAGTCCGGCATGGAAAAGGTGCAGCGCGAGTACTTCCTGCGCGAGCAGCTGAAGGCCATTCAGCGTGAACTGGGCGAAAGCGACGAGCAGACGGCCGAGGTGGAGGAATTTCGCAAGCGAATCATGAATGCCGGCATGACGGAGGAGGCGCAAAAGGAGGGCCTGCGCGAACTGGAGCGCCTCTCGCGTCTGCCGACCGCTGCCGCCGAATACGGCGTCATCCGCACCTGGCTGGACTGGCTCACCAGCCTGCCCTGGTCGAAGCGCAGCGAGGACAAGCTGGATATCAACCACGCCCGCCATGTGCTGGACGAGGACCACTATGGCCTGAAGGACATCAAGGAACGCATCCTTGAGTACCTCGCCGTGCGCAAGTTGCGCGCCGAGCGCGCCGAAGAGCAGGGTGAGGACGAGGCGCCGGCGGACCGCATCCGGCGCGACCGCAAGGGCGCCATTCTGGCCTTTGTCGGGCCGCCGGGCGTGGGCAAGACCTCGCTGGGCGCGTCCATCGCGCGCGCCATGGAGCGCGAATTCGTGCGCATGAGCCTCGGCGGGGTGCGCGACGAGGCCGAAATTCGCGGCTTCCGCCGTACTTACGTCGGCGCCATGCCCGGCCGCCTGATCCAGACCCTGCGTCGCGTCGAGTCGATCAATCCGGTCATCATGATGGACGAGGTCGACAAGCTGGGCCGTGATTTTCGCGGCGACCCCGCCAGCGCGCTGCTGGAAGTGCTGGACCCGGAGCAAAACTTCGAGTTTCGCGATCATTATCTGGACGTGGCGCTGGACCTGAGCGAGGTGCTCTTCATCACCACCGCCAACGAACTGGAACCCATCCCCGGGCCGCTGCGCGATCGCATGGAAATCATCCAGCTCAGCGGCTATACCGAACTGGAAAAGCTGGAGATCGCGAAGCAATACCTGGTGCCGCGCCAGACCCGCGAGAACGGCCTGCGTCCCGCCGAAATTGCCTTCGACGATGAGTCGCTGCTGCTGCTCATCCGCGATTACACGCGCGAGGCCGGCGTGCGCAGCCTGGAGCGCGAAATCGGGCGCGCGGCGCGCAAGGTGGTCACGCGCATCGCCGCGGGCGAGCAGGACAGCGTGGCCATCGATACGGAACTGCTGCGCGAGTTGCTGGGCAAGCCGCGTCACGGCTGGCGTGAGGAGATCGCCGAACGCACGGACAAACCCGGCGTGGCGACCGGCCTGGCCTGGACGCCGGTGGGCGGTGAAGTGCTCTTCGTCGAGGCGGCACGCATGGACGGCGGCAAGGGCTTCCAGTACACCGGCCAACTGGGCGAGGTGATGCAGGAAAGCGCCATGACGGCGCTCAGCTACGTCCGCTCCCAGGCGCAAACGCTGGAGATCGACCCGGCGGTATTCGAGAACAACGACATTCACCTGCACGTGCCCGCCGGGGCGGTGCGCAAGGATGGCCCCTCCGCCGGCGTGACCATGGCCGTGGCGCTGGCCTCATTGCTGACCGCGCGACCGGTGCGCGGCGACGTCGCCATGACGGGCGAAATCACGCTGCGCGGGCGCGTGCTGCCGGTGGGCGGCATCAAGGACAAGGTGCTGGCGGCCCATCGCCTCGGCGTGGCTACCGTGATCATTCCGCACAAGAACGAAAATGACCTCGATGACCTGCCGGACGAGGTGCGCGAGGCGCTGGAGTTTGTGCTGGCCGAGCGCGTGGACGACGTGCTGGCGGCGTCGCTGGCGGAAGTGGACATATAGCCCCTGGACGCAATTGCGCTATACTCTGCTTGCGCGGCCCGGCGTGGTGGATGCGCGCGCCGCAGCGCGTATCGTCGCCCCGATCCGCATCCCTCAACCATGTACCAATGACCAACACTGCAACGCCGCGACAGGGCTAAGGGCCGGCCGCAGCGAGAGAGACGAAACGTTTGCCATCCAGACGCAAGGCGCGCATGAAGTGGTACCGCGCTGACCTGCACCTGCACACGCCCGCTTCTGATGATTATCAGGAGCCCGCCGTTACCCCCCTCGACATCCTGCGCCAGGCCGAAAGCCGCGGCCTCGATATCATCGCCTTCACCGACCACAACAGCATCGGCGGATACGCCGCCATGCAGCGGGAGATCGAGCAACTCGCCTGGCTGGAAGAACTGGGTCGCGCCCAGGCCGCCGAAAAGCGCCGGCTGAAGGACTATCGTCGCCTGCTGGAAAAAATCCTCGTGTTGCCGGGCTTCGAATTCACCGCCACGCTCGGCTTTCACGTACTCGGCATCTTCGCGCCCGAAACGCCCCTGCGGCAACTGGAGCACGTGCTGCTCAGCCTGAACGTGCCGCCGGAAACGCTGGAAGCCGGTTCCTCGCGGGTGGGCGCCTCCGCCGACGTGCTGACCGCCTACCGCCTCATCAACGAGGCCGGCGGCATTTGCATCGCGGCCCACGCCAACAGCACCCATGGCGTGGCCATGCGCGGCGTGGATTTCGGCGGCCAGACGCGCATCGCCTACACTCAGGACGCCAACCTGCACGCGCTCGAGGTGACCGACCTGACCAGCACGGCGCGCAACAGCACCCAGCGCTTTTTCTCCGGCACCAAGCCGGAGTACCCGCGCCGCATGCGCTGCGTCCAGGGCTCCGACGCGCATCGTCTGCGCGCCGCCGGCGGCAGGGAGCGCAACCGCCACCTGGGCGTCGGCGACCGGGTGACGGAAGTGCAGTTGCCGGAACGCTCCTTCACGGCGCTGCTGGAACTGTTCCGCAGCAACGATTTCTCGCGGACGCGTCCCTACACCGTCAGTCGCCAGGACTACGATTACGTCGCCCTGGCGCGCGAGGAGGGCAACAGCTTCATCCAGTCCTTTCACGCGTCCATGACGCGTCGGGGCGGTCGGCTTTACAACATCATCGCCGACGTCTGCGCCTTCGCCAACGGCAATGGCGGCACCATCTGGGTGGGCGTCAGCGCCGACCGCAAGCAGGCGCCCGTGGGCGTAAGCCGGGTGACGGAGAGCACCAGGACCCTGTCGGAGACCATCAGCAAGATGCTGACGCCGCCGCTGGAAGTCACCATCGACGCGCTGGAAAGCCAGGGCAAGCAGGTGGTCCGCCTGCGCGTCCCGCGTGGCGAGGACAAGCCCTACGCCATCGAGGACTACAAGATCTACGTGCGCTCGGAAGTCGAGACCAGCCTGGCGGTGCGCGACGAGATCGTCAATCTGGTGCGGCAACAAACGGGCGTCGAAGCGCCGGCGGCGGAAACGAACAGGGCCGGCGCGAAGGCAGCAACTGCTGACGGCAGGAACGAAGCAGCGGCGGGGACGGTGGCATCAGCCGCGGGCAAGGGCGACGCTGCGCCGGAACCACCGCGCGGCGGCGTCGAGATCATCGGCACCGAGCAGCGCAATGACACGCGCTATCACGTGCTGCGCGACCTGCGCAATGGCAACATCGTCAAGAACGTGACGCGTTCCTCGGCGCGGCGCTTGTGGCACTATGCCATCACGCGGCGCGAGAACCACCCGGTGCGCGCCGGCAAGGTGCAGTGGCAGGGCGACATCGGTCTGGTGCGGCGCTACCAGCGCGATGGCAAGCCGCGTTTCGACCTGGCCCAGCGCAACAACGGCAACATTCGCGTCTACTACGGCGTCGCCGAGAGCGGCATGCACGGCGTCTGGTCCGTCTTTCTCACGGACGAGGACGGCTGATCAGTCGGCGTCCCCGGCCGGCAGGAAGTAGCGACTGCTGAAGGCCTCGTCGTCCATGTGCCAGGGCTCGCCGGCCGAACCGATCAACAACCACTGGCCCGCCCTGACCGTCACGGGCTGCGCACTTTCCAGCGACTGAATGCGCCGACGGGTCTTCAGACGCTGCGCCCAGACGCCCCGATGCTTGTACCAGGCCGCGCAACCTGACTGGAAGAACAGCGGCAGGTCCGGCAGGTCCGGCAGCCTTTCGTCCCAGGGCCGGTAGTTACGCCTGAAGAGCTCCCGCCGCACCGGCCAGTGTTCGTGCGCGTCGGGATGCGCCCGCGACTGCCCGTCCGGCCGGAAGCAGAGCACGTCGCCGGGCAGGGCCTGCAGCGGCCCGTCGGCGGTCCTGATCGTCCGCGCCGCGCCCAGTTCGCGCGCCATGACCAGGCGTTTGCGCGGCCGGCAGAAGCGAAAGCCGGCGGCGCGCAGGGCCGCGTCCGTCCAGTCGCGCTGCTGCAACACCTTTTCTGCGTCACCCGGGGCTTTCATGGGGGCGGGGTCTCATCGCGCTTCCCGCCGGAGTATAGCAGCGTCGGCGGCCCGCCTGGATGGTGCTCAGTTCCAGCCCCGCGCGACGCGGATGGTCTCCCAGGCTTCGGCGATGGCGCGAAAGCGCTCTTCCGCGATCCCGGCCGGCAGGGCGCTGACGTCCGGGTGGAAGTCAAGGGCCTGGCGCCGGAAGGCCTCGCGCGCCTGCTCCCGGGCGGCGTCCGGCTGCAGGCCCAGCAGCGCATAACTCCGAAACAACTTGCTCTCCGCGGGTGAGGTATCCCTGCCTGGTCCGTTGGCTGACGGGCCCGCCCCGAAGTGCCTGGCGCTCGCAAAGGTCTCTGCCGCATCGCGCTGCCAGAAGGCCGCGGCACCGAAGTGCGCGATGTTCCAGAAGCCGCGTACGCTGCGGCGGCGCATGTTGACCCGACCCGTGTGCAGACGTTGTGGTTGCAGGGCCGGCCCGTAAAGCGCCCTGAATTGTCTTGTGCCCTGAAGCTGCAGCAAATGCACAGGAAGCAGTCCGGGTTTCCTGCCCGGCGCGGCGCTGACGTACAGGCGTTCATGGCCCAGGCTGTGCAGGGCCAGCATCCAGTCTGGCGGCGCCAGACGCTCGTCAGGCCCTGGCGCGAGGGCCGCGTCCAGCAGGAAGAGCGAGGCGCAACTGACCTCTTCGTCGTGCTGCAGGATACGGCGCAGCCGGCGCAGGCTGGGCGCGCGGTCAAGGTAGTGGACGTGAATGAAGACGCCCGTCCACAGGCCGATGCGCAGGGCCGGCGCGCCGGACTGTCCCTGCATGTGCGCGGGCTGCGTGGGCGCGCAGAAACGTACGTCCACCAACGGTCGCAATTGCCGGCAGAGCCAGTCGCGCAGGGATGCGTTCATGGTTGACTTTGACTCCTGTGCCCGCCATTACCGGGGCGCGGACGTGACGTTTCGGTTCTGCGCTCGGGGTCGCGCCGGTCAACAGTAACACAGGCGCCTTCACTTGCCATGAATCCCTCTGATGCAGGTCATTCTGACCGGTCCTGCAACCACAGACTGCAGATACCGAGGGCCAGCCCGGCCAGCGCGCCAAACAGGGCCATTTGGGGCGCCAGTTGCAGGGTGAGCAGCAGGTGTTCGGCGGGGAAGTCGGGCACGCTGTGGGCGTGGCGCACGTTCTTGAAGACCATCAGTCCGACGGCCAGCAAACAGGCGCCGGCGCCCGCCAGCAGGCCGGCGCCGGCGTACAGGAGCAGGGCCAGGCGGGGTCCTGGAATACGTCCGCGCAGCCGCGTGGCGATGAACTGCAGGGTCAGCAGGCCGCTGAAGGCCGCGCCAATGCTCAGTGGCGGCCACAGCGACGGGTCCTCCAGCGCCAGCCAGAAGAGCGCGCCAACGCCGTTCACCAGGAGCGCCAGGCGCGGGACAAGAGCGTTTGACCTGGAGGGCGTCATGCGCGCTGGAAGCGAAAGAGATGGACGCCCCAGGGGGGCAGCAGGATGTCCAGACCCATCCGGGCCATGACCGCCCCCTCGCGCCGGTAGCGGGAGCCGTCCAGCAGGTCCTCCAGCAGCCAGTTGCCGCCAGCGATAGCTGGCCAGGCGTGCAGCGGCACACGCCCCGCGGCGGGTTCGGCGCCCAGGTTGACCACGACCAGGCGCCAGTCCTTCGGGCTGGCCCAGCCATGCGCGATCAGGCGGTCCTGCCTTGCGGCGACGCCTGGCAGGGGCGTGGTTTCGAACAGTTGCCAGGCGCCATGCCGGAAGGGAGCGGCGCGCATTTCCTGCAGCAGACCGCGATGGAAGGTCTCCAGCTCCGGCAGGGGCGCCTCGTCCGGCCCTCTGGCCAGCTGCACGGGCAGTTTGACACGGCGGCCTTCCACCTGTCCGCCGTGCAGCAGGGTGGCGCCGGGCAGCGTCGCCGCCAACGCGAAGGCGGCGCGGCAGCGCTCCTCGCCAAAGGCGGCGACGGCCCGTCGTTCGTCATGGTTCTCGGTGAAGCGCAGCAGCCGACCCCGTCGGGCTGCCGGCGCCGCGATGCGCGCGCGCAATCCCTGCACGTCGCAATGCAGCAGGTCATCGTAGAGGGCCTTGTCATAACAGAGGTCGAAGCCGAGTTGCAGCAGGTCTTCTTCCATGTCCCAGTAGACCTCGGCGATGAAGAGGAACTGCGGGTGGCGCTCGCGCAGGGCAGGGATCAGTTCCTGCCAGAATTCCGTCGCCGGCATGGCCGTTTCGTCAATCCGGTCGCGCCAGGTCGCGGCGAAGACGGCGTTGCACAGCAGCATGGCCATGTCGCAGCGCAGGCCGTCGCATTGCCCGGCGAGGTCATGGAGGACCTGGAGCGCTGCCTGGCGGTAGCCGGCGTGGCCGGCGTTCACCTGGGCCGTATCGCTCCAGCCCGGAAACCAGGGGTCGCGGCCGTGAGCGATGATGCGCCGGCCCGCCTGGGTCGCCGTGGCGAAGAAGTCCTCAGGTCGTTGCGCCAGGTCCGCCTCCCCGCCCTGAATGAACCAGTCGGGATGGCGATAAACCCAGGCGTGATCGCGGGCGACGTGATTGGGCACGTAGTCCAGTATCAGGCCGATACCGCGTTCGCGCAGGCGCCGGCGCAAGCCCGCCAGGGCCATGCGCCCCCCCAGCTCCGGCGCCACCTGCCATTCGTGCACGGCATAGGGCGAGCCGATCACGTCCGTCGCCTGGATATCCGGCAGGGCCGCGCGATATTGCGGCAGGTATTCCAGCGCGAGCTCACGCCCCTGCGGGCTGCGCGTCCAGACGCCCATCAGCCACAGGAAGTCCGTCCCCAGGGCGGCGACGTCGTCCAGGGCCGCATCAGGGACCTGTGACAGGGTGAGCGCCTTGCCGCGGCGCTTCCCGAGCGTCTGTAACCAGACGCGGGTGTTGAGTTCGAGGATTAGCGGCTTTTGTGGCCGGTTCATGACGGTCCTGGAGTGCAGACCGGCGCATTGTAGCAGGGCATGGCCGGACAGGTGGACTTGCGGCATAATGCAGGTGTCGGACAGAGTCAGGACGGAGAGCCATGGGATACTTTGTGACTCCCGCTGATGTCGGGCAAATTGAGATGGACAATGGCGCGCGCCGCCGCACGATGGCTACCACGGACGAGGCCATGCTCTGTGAGTTCCTGATCGAGCGTGGCACAGAGATCCCGCCCCACAGTCATCGCAACGATCAGGTGGGGTATCTCGTCTTCGGGCGGCTGAAGATAACCGTTGGCGGCGAGACGCGCGTGCTGCAACCCGGGGACAGCTACGCCATACCGGGTGGCGTGGAGCACAGCGCCACGGCCCTGGTGGATTCGCTGGCCATCGACGTGTTCTCGCCGCCGCGCGTGGACTATCGCAGCGAAGCGCGCTGAACTTCATGTATACTTGGCTCACGTCGTAACGTCCAGCACACGGGCAGGAGGCTGTGTACATGGACGATACCTGGGTGCCGCGTCGGCGCCGCCCGGTGAGCCGCGTTCGTGACCGGCAACGTCGTCGTCGCCAGCGAGAACAGTACAGGGCAGCGAATCCTGGACAGCCCCCGCTGCTGCAGGTTCTGCAAGTCCTGCAGGAGATGACGCTGCCCCTGCGGGACGCGCTGTGGCGTCTGGGCCATACACGGATAGCCATCGCCACGCTGACCCTGATCACCGCGCTGGCCCTGCTGGTCTACGCCGGCTGGCACGTCGTGCAGGAGCGCATCTTTCCCGGTGTCTGGGTCGCCGGCGTCTACGTCGGGGGCATGACCAGCCAGGAGGCCGTTGAAGTCCTGCAACTGGGCTGGGACCAGGACGTGGTCCTGCGTCTGGTGGAGCGTGATCGCTACTGGGAGGCGACGCCGGCGGAACTCGGCATGACTCTCAACAGTGAACAGGCCATTGCCGCCGCGCGCCACGTGGGCATGGCCGGCATCCCCCTTGGCTGGGATGTCGCAGCGACCATCGAGACGGACTACATCACTGCCCAGAGTTACCTGCTGGACCTGGTGCCCGAAGTGGAAGTGGCTCCGTCAAACGCCAGGTTCAGCCTGGAAGGCCAACGCCTCGTCGGCGTGCGCGGGCGTGAGGGCAAGGTGCTGGAAGTTGGCCGGACCATGGCCAGCCTGACCGGCGACAGCGCCGGCGTGGTAAGGCGCCGCCAACTTGATCTGGTGACCCGGCCGCTGGTGCCCGACGTGATCGACCCGGCGCCACATCTGGAAGCGGTACGGGATCTCATCCGGCACCCATTTCGCATGATCGGTTACGATCCCTACCTTGACGAACCGGTCGTCTGGGAAACCACCACGGAGACCTTCGTTTCATGGATTGAGGTGGATGAATTCGGTCTGACCCTGCGTGAGGAATCCTTCCTGCCCTTCTTCCACGCGCAGAATGCCTCGCTCAATCCGCCGCGGACGCCTGACCCGCGCTACCTGGACCGGGTGGACACGCTGCAAAAGATGCGCAGGGCGATCGCCGGCAACAGCAACTCGGTCCAGTTGCGGGTGCGCTACCGGCCGACTCACTATACCGTCGAGCGCGGCGACCGCGGCTTCTTCATTTCGCGCAAGACCGGCATTCCCTATTTTCTCATTGAGGAAGTGAACCGCGACTATGACATGGACTTCCTCTACCCCGGCGATATTCTCAACCTGCCATCGCGCGACGTGGCCGTGCCGCTGGACCCGGTGCTCAACAAGCGCATCATCGTCGACCTGACCTATCAGCGCCTGACGGCCTACGAAAACGGCAAGCCGGTATTCCGGTGGAACATTTCGTCGGGCATTGAAGGCAACCCCACCACGCCCGGCATTTACCAGATCCTCACCCACGACGAGGTCGCGCATGGCAGCAGCTTCAATCTCTGTGGCGCCCAGGGCTGCGGCCAGTGGAAGATGAACTGGTTCATGGGCGTCTACGAGGTCCGGCCCGGCCTGATGAACGGTTTCCATGGCGCCGTGGCCTTGCCCAACGGCTCCCTGCTGAACCACGGCCTCGTCGGCGTGCCGGCCACCTATGGCTGCATCATGTCGGTCGATGACAACGCCCGTTCGCTTTACGACTGGGCCGAGGTGGGGACGCTGGTCGAGATCATCTCTGAGGATTACACGCCGAAAAGCGAACTGGCGCGGCAGGCGCGCGCCGCCACCGAGGCCGAGATTTTCGCCTGAGCACACACAGGAGACGCAACATGCACAAGGAGGCGCGCGCCTGGGGGACATGGCCCGGCGCCCTGTCACCCCGTTCACTGGCCGCCGGTATTCGTCTGGTGGACGCGCAATGGGATACGACCGGCGATACCCTGGTCTGGCTGGAAAACCGTGGCGCGCAGGGTGTACTGGTGGCGCAGCAGGGCGACGACGCCCCGCGTGACCTGACGGCCGAACTCTCCGTGCGCGCCCAGGTTGGCTATGGCGGCGGAGATTTCACCGTTGCCGGCGGCCAGGTGGTTTTCGCCGGTCCGGGCGGGCGGCTGTACCGTCAGGCGCTGTCCGGCGGCGAGGCGCGGCCCGTTACCCCGGGTTTCGGCGCCGTCGCCGCGCCCCGCCTGTCCGCGGACGGACGCTGGCTGGCCTACGTCTACAGCCATGAGGGCGAGGACGGCCTGGCGCTGGTGGACTGTGACGGCGTGCGCTGGCCGGTCAAGCTGTACGCTGACAGCGACTTTGTGATGCAACCCGCCTGGCATCCGGACGGGACGGCCATCGCCTGCGTCACCTGGGACCAGCCGCAGATGCCCTGGGACGGCACGACCCTGCGTCTGATCAGGCTCGAACAGGGTGGGGCGGACCTGCCGTACTGCGTCGACCGGCAGGTGCTGGCCGGCGATGAAAACACGGCCATCCTGCAGCCGGAGTTTTCGCCGGACGGGCGGCAGCTGGCCTTCGTCAGCGACGTCAGTGGCATCGGCCAGCTCTGGCTGCACGACCTGCAAAACGGAACGCAGCGCCAGGTGACCACGGCGGACGCCGATCACGGCGCGCCGGCCTGGGCTCAGGGACTGCGCGTCTTCGCCTGGTCGCGCGACGGAGACGCCCTGTTCTTCCTGCGCAACGAACGGGGTTTCTTCAGCCTCTGGCGCCATGAACTGGCCAGTGGCGCCGAAACGCGTTTGTCCGCGCTGTCCGATTACAGCAGCCTGGGCCAGCCCGCCGTCTCGTCCCGGCACGGGGCGCTGGCGCTGATGGCCAGCGCGGCGCAGATTCCTTCGCGCATCGTCACGGTGGACGGCCAGGGCGCAGTTCAGGTGCGCCGTCGTTCCATGAGCGAGAACGCCATCGGGCAACAACTGGCGGCGGTGGAGGCCCTGACCTGGCAGGGGCAGGGTGGGGAGAGCGTGCACGGTCTGTATTACGCGCCGCACAGCGAGCAATACCAGGGGGAGGGCCAGCCGCCGCTGATCGTGATGGTGCATGGCGGCCCCACCTCACAGTCAAGCGCTGCCTACGACGGTCGCGCGCAATTCTTCGCCACCCGCGGCATCGCCGTGCTGGACGTGAACTATCGCGGCAGCACCGGCTACGGGCGCGCCTACATGCAGCGCCTCTACGGCAACTGGGGCCTCTGCGACGTGGAAGACGCCATCAGCGGGGCGCAGCACCTGGCGGGCCGCGGCCTGGCGGACCCTGAACGCCTGGTCATCATGGGCGGCAGCGCCGGCGGCTTCACCGTCTATCAGGCGCTGGTCGACCATCCCGGCTTCTTCCGCGCCGGCATCTGCCTCTACGGCGTGGCCAACCAGTTCAGCCTGGCGCTGGAGACCCACAAGTTTGAGGCGCGCTATCTCGACATGTTGCTGGGTCCGCTGCCGGCCGCCGCGGCGCTCTACCGCCAGCGTTCACCGGAGTTTCACGCCGAGCGCATCGTCGATCCGATCGCCATCTTCCAGGGCGACAGCGACCAGGTCGTGCCGAAAAACCAGTCGGACGCGATTGTGGCCTCATTGCGGGCCCGCAACGTGCCGCATGAATACCACGTCTATGAAAATGAGGGGCACGGCTGGCGCCGCCCCGAGACGATTGAGGCCCACTACGACAGCGTGTTGCGCTTCCTGCAGCAGTACGTGATTTACGCCTGAGTCAGGCGAGATTGATCCAGCGCCGCTCCACCGAGGAACGCCGCAGGGCGTCCAGCGCCAGTTGACATTGCAGGCCGTCGGCGAAGGTGGCGCCGGCCTGCAGCGCGCGCCCCTCGCGGATGGCGGCGCAGAGTTCCTGCATCAGGGCCACGAAGGAAACGTTCCAGATGCCGCTGTTGACCATGGGCAGGGAGGCGTTGGGGTCTTCAACAGTCAGGTCCTCGAAATCACCCCCGGCGCGGGCGAAAAGCAGGCGTTCGTCGCTGTCGCCCAGCTGGATCGTGCCCTCGCTGCCGAAGATTTGCAGGCTGCTGCCGCCGGAGTGCCGCGCGGCGCCGCTCATGAAGATCGAGACCAGCGCGCCATTCTGCATTTCCAGCAGAACGCTGTACTGATCGTCGGCGGTCGCGCGCCAGGCCTCGCCGGTGGCTGCATCGACGCGCTGCGACACCATGGTGGCGACCTGGCCGCTCAGCGCGCCGACGTCGCCAAGCCACCAGCGCACGAGATCGATCGCGTGGGAGCCGGCCGCGCCCAGGCGACCGCCGCCCATATCGGCCAGCGACCACCAGTCGCCCGCCGGCCGTGAGGCGGGGTCGCCCCAGCCGGCGTTGATGCTGGTCATGTTGACGTGCCGCACGTCGCCCAGCTCGCCGCTGTCCAGCAGGGACTTGATGCGACGGCGATTGGGGTTGAAGCGCAATTCGTGGCCGATGACGTGCAATTTACCGGCGGCTTGGGCGGCATCCAGCATTGAACGCGCCTCGCCGGCGTCCATGGCCGTTGGCTTTTCACAGAGCACGTGGGCGCCGGCCTCCAGCGCGGCCAGGGTCATGGGCGCGTGATAAACAGGCGGCGTGGCGATGCAGACCAGGTCGACGTCGTGGCGTTCCAGCATGCGGCGCCAGTCGTCGTAGGCCTGGGGGATGCTGAACTGGTCCGCGGTCGCCTGGGCGCTGGTGAGGCGCGCGCTGGCGATAGCCACCACCTCCGCGTCGTCGATGTTGGCGAGGGCGGGCAGGTAGGCGTCGCGGGCGAAACTGGCGCCGATAATCGCCGTGCGAATGGTCATGCTGTATCTCCTGTGGCTGGTTAGCTGTGACCGGCCGGCCGGAAGTGGCGCCGGCGGGTCATGCTTCAGAAATCCCCCGGGCGGTAGCCGGCATCAATTCGGCCGCCTGGTCGTCGTCGATCAGGTCGCGGCCGGAGGCGACGTGCGTCTGGATGGCGCGCGTCGCGCGTTGGCTGTCCCGGTCGCGGATGGCGTCCAGTATGGGCAGGTGGCTCCAGGCGACGAGGCGGAGGTCATCGTTGCGCATGTTGCGCAGGGTCATGACGCGCCGCACGCGCAGCGCCACCAGGTTCCAGGTGGTCTGCAGCAGGCTGTGGCCGCTCATGGCGATCAGCGTGTCGTGGAAGCTGTGGTCCAGCTCGTTGAGCTTGCGGATGCGCCCCTCGCCGGCAGCGCGTAACATCCGCTCGCAGAGCGCGTCCAGCCGCCGCAGATCGCAGGGGTCGCTCTGGTCGATGATGCAGGCGATGGCCAGCGCCTCCAGGGCGCCGCGCAGACTGTAGAGTTCGACGATGTCCTTGCGGTCCAGGCTGCAGACCCGGGTGCCGCGCCTGGGGATCGTCTCGACCAGGCCCTCGCTGTTGAGAATCTGGATGGCCTCGCGCAGCGGCGCCCGGCTGACCCCCAGTTGCGCCGCCAGTTCGGTCTCCACCAGCGGCTGGCCGGGGCGCAGGTCCCCGCAGAGGATCGCTTCGTGCAGCACGTCGACGACGTGCTGCCGCAACGACTTGTTCTGCAACTGACCGAGGGCCGGGTGCGTTTCAGGCATGGGAGGGATCTTGACAGCGCTGCCTGGTCATCCTGTACTTCCCCGATGCCGGGCTCTCTGTCGACAATCGACTGACGACTGGCTAAAGTATAGGCAGCCGCGTCAGGGATGTCAAACACTGCGCCGACGGGGTACAGGGCATTAGCGCATCACACAATCGTTACAGGAGGAAACCATGGCGGAAGGGCGCTACATCAAGCACATGGCCTTTGCGGTGCGGGACGCCGCGGCGGCCTGGCAGCAGTACAAGGATTTTCTTGGCATCGGCCATGACGGACGCCTTGAGGAATATGAAAAGTCGCGCAACATCGTGGTGCTCTTTGAGGTTGGTGGCGTTGAGTATCAGTTGTGCCAGTCGATGGACCCCGGCGGGCGTTACGACGCCTGGATCAACGAGCGCGGCCTGGAAGGCCTGCATCACATCTGCTACGCCGTGCCGGATATCGAAGCGGCGCTGGCCGAGGCCGAGGCGAAAGGCGCCACGCAGAAGCTCTGCCCGGCCTGCAACATCCTGGGCAGTCACGTGCACCCGGAAGGCTGGGTGGCCTTTCTGGAAGAGGAGCCCGGCGGCATAGAACTGGAGTTAATGCAGGTCTATACGCCGGAAGAGCTGGAAGAGTACAAGGCCGTACAGGGGATCTAGGCCGCAGTGGCGACCACAATCGACCTTCAGGAGCGGCATGCAACGGACCTGAAAGACCAGGAAACGGACGGCGTCGAACTGCTGCGACAACTGGTCCGGATTCCATCGCCCAACCCGCCAGGCGATACCCGGGCCATGGCGCATTTCGTCGCCCGGCAAATGCGCAATCTCGGCTGTGAGGTGCATACCGTGGCGCCGGCGGAGAAGCCGGAGGCGCTGAACGCCATCGCCAGCCTGGGCGAGGGCGAGCCCGTCATCATGCTGCACGCCCACATTGACACCGTGCCCATCGCCAGAAACGAGGCTGACAAGTGGAGCGTCGAGCCCTATGCGGGCGTGGTGCAGGACGGCGCGCTCTATGGCAAGGGCAGCATCGATGACAAGGCGCCGCTGGCGTCGATGATGCTGGCGATGGCCGACGCGGCCAGGCAGGACGCCCTGCGCGGCAGGCTGGTGCTGGTGGCGGCGGCGGAAGAGGAAGTTGGCGGCCAGCTTGGCACGAAATGGCTGGCGGACCATGGTCACCTGCCCGCCTGCGACTTCATCGTCGTTGGCGAGCAGACGGGCAACCGGGTGGCGACCGCGCACAAGGGCGTCATGCGCGCCACCGTGCATACCAGCGGCAGGGCGGTGCATGCCACCAACCCCGATCGCGGCATCAACGCCATCGTCGCCATGGCAAGGGTCGTCGAGGCGCTGCACGCCTACCATCAGCGCCTGGCCGCAAGAACGCATCCCGTGGTCGGCAGCCCCACCTGCAATATCGGGGTCATTGAGGGCGGCAGCACCGCCAACGCCGTGCCCGATGCCTGCCACGTCATGCTGGACCGACGCATGATCCCGCGCGAGGTGCCGCAGGCGGTGCAATCGGAGCTTTATGAAGTGATCAACGCCGTCGACGTCGCGCCGGCAGGGGTCAGCATGGACGGCTTCGTCTATTCGCCCTGGTTTGATTCCGCGCTGGACAGCGCAGCGGGGCAGACCTTTCTGTCCTGCGTGCGGGCCGAAATCGGGGAGGATGCCGGACCGATCGGTTACCTGCCGGGCAGTGACGCCAAGCATTTGACCGGCCTGGCGCGTGGCGACATGATCATCTTCGGCCCCGGCAGTTATGAGGCCGCCCATGGCGCGGACGAGCACGTCAGGCTGTCGGAGTATCAGTCGACGACGAAGATCCTGCTCGACTTCCTGCGCCGGACGCTTTACCCCGGGCATTGATCTCCGCAGAGACGCAAGGACAGGAGTGTGACCCTGGATACTCTCATCAGAAATGCCCAGGTCGTCCTGGAAAGCGGCATCGCCCGCCTCGACGTGGGCCTTGAAGACGGGCGCATCGCGGCCCTGCTGCAGGGCGGCGGCGCCGTCAACGCCCGCGAGACCATTGATGCCGCCGGCAAGCTGCTGTTGCCCGGCGCCATCGACATTCACTTTCACTGCCGCGCGCCGGCCTGGCCGCAGCGCGGCGACTTCTCAACCGAGACGCGCGCCGCCGCCGCCGGTGGCGTGACGACCATCTTCGAGATGCCGGTCTCGAAGCCCTGCTGCGCCACGGCGGAGATCTTTCGGCAGCGCCGGGCTTTGGCGGATGCAGACGCCTGGGTCAATTTCGCCTTGTACGCGGCGCCGGGCCTGCTGCAGCGCGACGAGGTGCAGGCCATGGCGGCGGAGGGCGCCATCGCCTACAAGATCTTCATGACGTCCGCGCCGGCGGGCCGCGATGACGAGTTTGAGGGGCTGTGTCTGACGGCTGCGCCGGAGCAGCTGGCGGCCATGCAACTGGTGGCGGAGACGGGCCGGGTGCTGGTGGCGCATGCCGAGGACAACGCGCTGCTGGAACACTACATGGGTCAGCTGCGGGCGGCCGGCCGCAACGATTTGCAGGCGCACAACGAGTCCCGCCCGCCGCACGTCGAGGCGCTGGCCATCGCCAGCCTGCTGACGCTGAACGCGGTGGCCGGCGTCAAACTGCATATCGCCCACGTGAGTTCGCGCGCGGCGCTGGCCGTCATTCGTCGCCATCAGGCGGAGGGCGCGGACGTCAGCGGCGAGACCTGTCCCAATTACCTGTTCTTCACCGAGGATGATTTTTTGCGGGTCGGCGCCTGGGCGCGCATCAACCCGCCCATCCGGGGCCAGGCCGATCAGGACGCGCTGTGGCAGGCACTGGCGGACGGCACGCTCATGGCCGTCACCACCGACCACTCGCCCTTTATGGTGGAGGAAAAGGAACGGGCCAGCACCGATATCTGGAGCGTGCCGCCAGGCGCGCCGGGCGTGGAGGAACTGCTGCCGTCGATGATGGACGCCGCGCTGGCCGGTCGGCTCGACGTGGGCGAGGCGGTGAAGCTCATCAGCACCAACGGCGCGAAACGCTTCGGCATTTATCCGCGCAAGGGCGTCATTGCGCCCGGCGCCGACGCCGACCTGGTGATCTACGACCCCGCGGCCAGCACCACCATCCACCCGGACATGCTCTTCACGAAGGCGCGCGCCTGCGACAGGCTCTACGAGGGGATGACCTTCCGCGGCCGGGTGACGCGCACGTTGGTCAACGGCGCGACGGTCTTTGCCGATGGCGAGATTGTCGGCGTTCGTGGCAGCGGACGCTTCGTGCGGCCGAACGGGAGCTGAGCAGGGTCCCGCCGGCCCCGTCGGCGCTGCGCTGCCGGCTGACAGGGATCGCCGGCATGCCGGAACTCGTGCGCCGCATGCGCCGGCGCAGAGTGTGATAGCCGTAGACCAGGCCAAAGACCGCGCTCAGTTCCAGCACGATGGCGCTGCCTGGTGGAATATCCAGCCACCAGGACAGATAGAAACCGATGATGCCGCCAGTGCAGCCCAGCACGCCGGCCAGCAGGATCATGGGCGCCATGCGCTTCGTCAGCAGGCGCGCCGTGGCGGCCGGCGTCAGCAGCAGGGCCAGCATCAGCGCGACGCCGACCGCCTGCAGGCTGAGCACGATGGTCACCGCGACCAGCACCAGCAGCAGCGCGCGCAGAAAGGTGACGGGAAAGCGCAGGACCTGCCCCAGTTCCGGGTCAAAGCAGATGATGAGCAACTGTTTGTAGAACACCAGGATGATCAGCAGCACGATGCTGCCCAGCGCGGCCATGAAGGACAGGTCGCTGTTGCTGATGCCGCTGATACTGCCGAAGAGGATGTGCGTCAGGTCGCCACTGTAACTGGGGCGCGTGCTGATGATGGCGATGCCCAGCGCAAACATCGTCACGAAGGCGATGCCGATGGCCGTGTCCTCCTTCACGCGCCGGTCGCGGGGCAGCAGCACGATCAGCAGCGCCGTCAGGATGCCGGCGCCGAGGCCGCCGAAAAACAGGTTGCTGCCGACGGCGCCGCCGCCGGTCGTGTAGGCGACCGCGACACCGGGCAGCACGGCGTGCGTCAGGGCATCGCCGAAGAAGACCAGGCCGCGCGCCACCATGAAGCTGCCGACCAGCGCGCTGAGGCTGCCGATCAGCATTAGCGCCAGCAGCGCGCGCTGCGTAAAGCCGTAGGAAAGCGGCTCGAGCAGGACGTCCATCACTTCAGTCATCCTGCAGACCCACCGCTTCCCGAATGCCCGTCACGTGTAACATACCGTCTTTCAGCGGCAGGATCCCCGCCGAGTCGCCGTAGGCCCGCTGCAGCAGATCCGGGCGCAACACCTCTTCCGGCGGCCCATCCGCCACGAGCGTGCGGCTCAGCAGCAGGAGGCGTTCAAAGTCACGGGCGGCGCGCGCCATGTCATGGGTGGCCATCAGCATGGTGATGCCCTGTTCGCGCAGCAGTTCCAGCGCGGCAGTGATCTCCGCCGCCGCGGCCACGTCCACGCCGTTGAAGGGTTCGTCCAGCAGCAGGATATCGGCCTCCTGGGCGAGAGCGCGGGCGATGAGTATACGCTGCTGCTGTCCGACGCTGAGTTCGCCAAAGGCGCTCCCGGCGACCTCGCCCAGTTGAAACAGCTCCAGCAATTCCTGCGCCCGCTCTCGGTCCCGGCGCGCCCACCAGGGAAACCAGCGATTGCTGCGCGCGCATCCCATGACGACCACGTCGTGCGCTGTGACCGGGAAATTCCAGTCGATGGCGTTGCGCTGGGGAATGTGGCCGATCTGCACTTCCCTTGCGCGGCAGTCGATGCCATGCACCAGCACCTCGCCGGTGTCGATCGGGATCAACCCGGCAATGGCCCGTAGCAGGGTGCTCTTGCCGGCGCCGTTGGGGCCGACCAGCGCCACGCAATCGCCGGGCTGCATGACAAAACCCAGTTCATCGATGGCGCGCGGCGCCCGGGGATAGCCGGCCCCGAGCGCACGCACCATCAGCGCCGGCGGTTGCGGCGCCATACTACCGTCGTCTGTCATCCACCTGTCTCGCCGGACAGTGCGTTCACGATCGTCTCGACCATGTTACGCATGAAGCCCGGCCAGGTGCCAGTCGGGCTGCCTTCCTCGCCCAGCGATTCAATGGTCAGGGGCACCACGCTTGCGCCGGTCTCGGCAGCGATCTGTTGCACCAGGGCATCGCTGGTGACGGTCTCTCCGAAAATGGCCTGCAGATTGCGCTCCCGAATCAGGTCGATGAGCTCTGCCAGCTCGGCCACGCCCGGCTCGGCCATGGTGCTGAAGCCCGGCACCACACCACCGAGTTCCGTGAACCCGTAAGTCCCGGCAAGGTAACCCAGCGCGGAGTGATGGGTGACCAGCAGGCGCTGTTCCGGCGCCAGGGTTGCGATCAGGGGCAGCAACTCGTCCTGTTCCAGCGCCTCGATTTCATCAAGGAAGCCGTCAGCGCGAGCGTGATAGCCCTCGGCGTGCGCGCCGTCATGGGCCGACAGGATGTCGCGCGCGGTCAGGGCCCAGTGGGCGATGCCGCGCGGCTGCAGCCAGACGTGCGGGTCGCAACCGTCGATTGCTGCGCAATCAACGGCGTACAGCGGGCCGTGGACTGCGTTTTCGTCCTGCAGCGTCACAAAACGGTCGCCCAGTTCCGCTTCCTGCTGCTCGCAGCGGGCGGCGGTGCCTTCATCGAAGTGCATTTCCATTTCGTCTGCATGGTCATCGTGGGCGTGGTCGTCGTCCTCGTCGTCATGGTGGCCGGCCTCGTCGGCGTGGTCGTCATCCTCATCGTCATGGTGGTCGGCCTCGTCGTGGTCGTCACCCTCGCCTTCATGATGATCTTCATCAGCGTGCTCATCATGATCTTCGTCGGCGTGATCTTCTTCATCAGCGTGATCTTCTTCATCAGCGTGCTCATCGCCTTCGTCGTCATGGTGGTCGTCTTCGGCGTGGTCGTCATGCTCGTCATCATGATGCTCGTCATCAGCGTGATCATCGTCCATGTGGTCTTCATCGGCGTGATCATCGCCTTCGTCGTCGTGATGGTCGTCATGCTCGTCGTGGCCGTGTTCATCATGGGCGTGACCGCCGGCCAGCATGGGGACGCATTGGGAAAGCACGAACAGCGCCGCTTCCTCGACCGCGGCGTCGATCACGGGCAGCAGGCCTTCCTCGTAGTTGGCGCCGTTGATGAAGACCAGATCGGCGTTGGCCAGCGCGCGCAAATCAGAGGGCGCGGGCCGAAAACTGTGGGGATCCGAGCCGCGCGGGATCAGGGTGATGACTTCAGCGTCATCGCCGGCGACGCGGGCGATGACGTCAGCGGCGATACTGTGGCTGGCGACGATATTCAGAGGCGCTTCCTGCGCCTGCAAGGGGGAAACGAGCAGCAATAAGATGACCGCAAGACAAAGATATACAGGGCGCAAGACGGACCTCCTCATCAGGTACAGGGTTCAGTGCGCTGCGCATTATAACAGGAAACGCTGAATTTGTTGATATGGTATCATATGGTATACTGAACCTTATGAAAACATGTCCGCACTGCCAGGATGAAGGACAACAGGTAAAGGCGGGCCGCACTGGCTACGGCAGCCAACTGTACAAGTGCAAGCCCTGCGGTCGCCGCTATGTGGCGCAAACACGTCGCTATAGCAAGGAACTGCGACAACTGGCCGTCAAATACTATGCCGATGGCTTGAGTTACCGCAAGATCGCCCGTCTTTTCAGGGTTCATCACGTGACGATAATGAATTGGGTGAAAGCTTACACCGGTCAACTGCCGCCGACACCGCGCCAGAAGCCGCAGCCTGACCATGAGATGGATGCGACGCATACTTTTGCCGGGCGCAAAAAGACAGATGGCGCGTAATCGCGTCGGGCGAGCGCGCCGGCAGTTGCATGGCCGGCTCCTTACCCGGGCAAACAAATACCGATGCCGGTGAAAAGCGAGATATAGCGGGGTAGAAGGGGTGAACGCCGAATGGCGGCGCCGTTTATCCCGTTTGCAACGGCGTTCCCGCTGTTCTTCCGCTGCGCCGCTGCGCCTCAGCGGGCAGTGTGGCTCCTTGCTTGCGCCTGAAACTGGCGCCAGTTGTAACGTCAGCACCATCCCCATTACGACGCCCGGTTGTTTGAAATCGTACATCAATGATTCGCCACTCCCCGGAAAACACCGTGGCGGCGACACAGGCTGTCTGCGCTTCCGGTTGACGCGCCCGGGCAATGCAGACAAAATCGCCGTTGTGAATTCCCGGAGTTGCATGGACGAAAATACGGGTCCCAGGACCCTGTTGATCATTCCGGCCCTGAACGAGGCAGCCAACATTGCTGACGTCGTGGTACGGGCCCGCCGCCACTTGCCGGGCGTCGACCTGCTGGTCATCGACGACGGCTCCGGCGACGATACCGCCGCGCTGGCGGAAGCGGCCGGCGCGATGGTGCTGACCCTGCCCTTCAATCTGGGCATCGGCGCGGCGGTGCAGACCGGCTTCGCCTTCGCCGGGCGTCATGGCTATCAGCAGGTGCTGCGCAGCGATGGCGACGGTCAACACGCGGCGGACGACCTGCAGCGCCTGCGCCTGGCCCTGCAAGGGGGAGACAGCGACATCGTCACCGGCACGCGCTTCGGGGCGCACCATGGCGGCAGGAGCGTTTCGCCTGGCCGGCGCGTCGGCATCGTCCTGCTGGCAAGCCTCATTTCACTCATCACCGGCCGGCGGATCACGGACCCGACCTCGGGGCAGGCGGCCTTCAACCAGCGGGCCATCAACCTCTTTGCGCAGGAGTACCCGCACGATTACCCGGAGCCGGAGGGACTTGTCCGGGCGCATCGCGCCGGCCTGCGCCTGAGTGAGTTGCCGGTGACCATGCAGCCCCGGCTTGAGGGCCGCTCGTCCATCGGCCATCTGGACGGCGTGTACTACATGATCAAGGTGACGCTGGCGATCCTCATCAGCCTGCTGCGCTCGCCACGGCCGCGTTAGCGGAGGGTGTCCCGTGCGCGTGCTGATGCTGTCAAGGGCCTGTCTGACGGGCATTTATCAGCGCAAGCTGGAAGAGATCGCGGCCCGCGGCGTGGAGTTGCTGACGCTGGTGCCGCCCTTCTGGCGCGACTCAAATGGAATGACCCGGCTGGAACGGCTTTACACCCGCGGCTATCGCCTGGAAACCACGGCAATCCGCGCCAACGGTCATTTCCATCTGCATTATTTCCCGCGTCTGGGCAAGGCCCTGCGCGATTTTCGCCCGGATATTCTGCACATCGACGAGGAGCCCTACAATCTGGCGTCCTGGCATGCCCTGTGGCTGGCGCAGCGCGCCGGCTGCCGGACGCTGTTCTTCGCCTGGCAAAACATCCTGCGTCGCTATCCGCCGCCCTTCAGCCTGGGCGAACGCTACGTGCTGCGCGGCAGCGATCACGCCATCGCCGGCACGGAGGGCGCCGCGGCGGTGCTGCGCGCCAGGGGTTACCGCGGCCCCCTGAGCGTCATCCCGCAGTTCGGCGTCGACCCCGGGCTTTTTCGTCCTGCGGAACAGACAGCGCGGCGCCCCTTCACGGTCGCTTACTTTGGTCGTCTGGTTGCGGAAAAGGGCCTGCACAACCTGCTGCAGGCCGTGGCCAGCCTGGAGGGCGACTGGCATTTGCGCCTGGTCGGGGCCGGGCCGTTGCGCGCCGACCTGGAGGCCAGCGTACGGGACAGCGGCCTGGGCGAGCGCGTGACCCTGCTGGAGGCCCAACCCTCGGCCGCCATGCCGGCGCAATATCATCAAATCGACGCCCTGGTGCTGCCTTCCCTGACGAGGCGCAACTGGAAGGAGCAGTTCGGGCGCGTGCTGGTGGAGGCCATGGCCAGCGGCGTGCCCGTCATCGGCTCCGACAGCGGCGCCATACCGGGCGTCATCGGCGAGGCCGGCCTGATTTTCCCGGAAGGCGACGCGGCGGCGCTGACGGAACGCCTGCGGCGGCTGCAGCGGGATGCCGACCTGCGCCGGCAGCTGGCGCGCGTGGGCCGCGAACGCGCGCTGCGGCACTACACACACGCCGCCGTCGCGCAAGCCACGGTGGAGGTCTATCGTTCCCTTAAGGCCTCTTGCGGCGTGGAGTGAGTACCGGCCATTCAGTCTGATCCGGCGTCTTCCGCTGCTGCGCGCGGCGCCCTGCGCGCCCGCCAGGGCCGGGGCAGGGCCTGCAGCATTGTGCCCAACAGATTGCGGTCGCCGTCGTCGAGGATGCGCGTCAGCCCGGCCAGGTAAAGCAGGGCCCCCGCCACCATGGCGGCCAGCGGGCTCCAGCCCTGCGCGATGCCCGTCATGAGGGCGAGCATCGCCAGCGCCAGCAGCAGCAGCGGGACGGAGCGTTTCAGCAGGGGGCGCCAGGCGTCGGGATGCGTACTGCCGAGCAGGATGAACAGGACCAGCACGACCGACCCCAGCGAGGCGATGGCCGCGCCGTTGACGCCGATGCGCGGCAACAGCACGGCGTTGAGTGCGATGTTCAGCAGCAAACCGCCGGCGCGCACGACCATCATGCGGCGCTGCCGGTCGCCGGTGATCAGCGCCTGGATGTAGACGTCGGCCACCAGACGGATCAGCGCGTACCAGACCAGAATGCGCAACACACTTGCCGCCGGGAAATAGTCCGGGCCAAAGAGCGGCACGGTGATCTCGGGCGCGAACATGGACAGCAGCAGGGTCAATGGCAGACTGGCCAGCAGGGTGAACCAGGCCAGGCGGCTGACGATGCCGTGCAGGGCGGGGCCGCTGTAGCGCGACATCATGGGGTAGAGCGACATCAGCACGGTGGTGCCCAGCAGCTCGATCATGCCGGTCACGATGACGAAGGCGGCGGTCAGCCAGCCGGTCTGTTGCGTGCCCAGCCAGCGGGTGGTCATCAGCTTGTCGGCCTGCATCCAGGCGAGGGAGAGCAGGCTGGTGATGGCCAGCGGCAGGCTGTCGACCAGCAGGCTGCGCAGCAGGCCGGGACGGAGGCGTCCAGGCCGCAGGCCATCACGCAGCACCAGCGCCCAGAGCATGGCCGCGCGCAGCAGCCCGGCGGCGATGGTCGCGACGTAGAGCCCCGCCAGCCCGCCGCCGACCGCCAGGGCCAGCGCGACGCCGGCCAGCAGCAGGAGCATGTGCAGCACCGTCACCAGCGAGGTCGAGCGCATGCGTTCCTGCGCCAGCAGCTGCTCGTAACACAGGTTGCCCCAGGTATCGACCAGCAGGCTGAGCGAGGCCAGGGCCAGCAGATTGCGGATTTCCACGTCGTAGCCGGCCAGTGGCGCGGCGGCGTTCAGCAGCAGCCAGGCCAGCAGCGCCAGCCCGCTGCGCAACCACAGCGTCGCGCCCAGATAGTCGCCGGCCAGGCGGGGGGCGCGCGCCACCTCGCGCACCACGATGGCGCCGGTGCCGAAACTGGTGATGGCCGCGCCGATGGCGATGAAGGCGCCAATCGTGCCGTAGATGCCATAACCTGAATCGCCGAGGAAACGCGCCAGCACCAGTTGCCACAGGAAGAGCAGGCCCTTCGAGATGACGGTGGCCAGCGTCAACGCGCCGGCATTGCGCACTGCCCGCTGCCGTTCCTCAGCGGTGACCGGCCCGGCGACCGTCACCCCGGCCCCTGACCGTCAGCGCGCCACTGCGCCAGGACAGCGCGGGCCGCGGCGTCGTCCGCCACAAAACGCAGCAGCCGGCGCCCGTCGTCGTAGACGCCGGCCCTGCCGCCCAGCATGCCGGCCAGCGTGGGTTCGAGGCCGATGACCAGCAGGCGGTTGTGCATGCGCGGATGCAGCGCCAGGCCCAGGCTGCGAATGTGACCGAAGGCGCCGGCCGGCAGTTTTCCGGCCTGCCGTAAATCGAGCAGCAGGTCGACCGGCGCGCCCTCTTGCGGCAGTTGCAGGGCATTGCGACGCATGCCCTTGTGCAGGTCGTTCCAGTTCCAGGGTGGCGTTGGTAACAGGCGCAGGACGCCGGCGGCCTCGTCGTCCCAGGCGCTGTTCAGGGGCACGGAATTGGCTCCAGCATGGCCGCCAGCCCCTCCGGCACCAGTGGGGCATCGTCCATCTCCGCCGGCGACAGCCAGCGCGCGGCGATGCGCCGCTCGCCCTCGCGCGCCTCGACGATCTCCCTTTCATACACGGCAGGATCGATGAACCTGGCGTCATGGATGAGCAGGATTTCATGCCGCGGTTTGTCGCGATAGCGAAAGATGCTTTCCAGCGCGCCCAGGTAGCGCAGGTCGGCGATCGCTTCGCCCAGCTCCTCGGCCAGTTCGCGCTCCAGGGCCTGGACGCCGGTTTCGCCAAAGCGGATGCCGCCCCCCAACGGCCGGTAGAATGCCGCGCCGTTGCTGCGGTCGCGCCCCCTGGCGACGAGGATGCGTCCCTGGTGCTGAAAGAGACAGAGCGCCACCGGGCGAATACGGGGCTTGCGCGCCATCAGGTTTTCTGCGCCTGAGCCAGGGCCCCTGCGATGCGTCGATGCAAGTCGCCCAGGCGCTCGCAGGCGTCGTTGAGGTCCGCCAGGTCCTCGCGCCGCTCGATCAGTGGCCGCGTGGGATGGCTGATGCGGTTGCGAATGCCCTGCAGGTCCATCGCCTTGCGGCACTGGCTGTTGGACGCGAATCCCAGTAGCCGGCGCACGCCGTCGTGCTTGCGGGCGATATCGACCAGGTCGCCCAGTTCCATCATCTGCAGCAGGTCCAGTTCGACGTCGCCGCGCGCCCGGCTCCTTTTATCTTCCTGCAGCTTCTGCCAGCGCGCGGCGGTGAAGAAGGGGCGGTAGTCCCCCTCTCCATCGATCACCAGGCGCAGCAGGCGCGCCAGTTCCATTTCGAAATGCGCCACCAGCAGGTAGACGCTGGCCCGCGCCGGAATCTTGTTCAGGTCGGCCGGCGTCACCAGGCCGACGACGGCGCTGGCCTGCAGCACCAGAAAGACCCGTTGCGGCCGCTGCGCGAAAAGTCCGATCAGTTCAAGCACCCCTGTGTCGGTCGCCAGCAGCCAGTCCGCCGTCAGGGGCCGGGGCGCCGCGCCGGCGGCCAGATCTACCTGGCTGATGATCCCGCATACCCCGTTATCGTTCATCACGGGGACGTAGCTCAGGTTGTGCGCGTCGGCCGCCGCGACCACGGCGTCACGGGGCTCATCCGCGCGCCAGCAGGTCAATTGTTCCAGTGGCGTGGCGATGTCGAGCACCGTGTAGGTTGGCTCGAAGCTGTCCCGCATGGGTCTCCCTGTGCGACCGCTTCCGGCCAGTGTACCACGGGGAGCAGCGGCTCAGATTCCGGTCGCGGCCAGCCTGGCGTCCATCTCCGCCAGCGTCAGCCTGACGCTGACGACGTAGGGCGGCTGGTCTTCGGCCCAGTGACCGTAGGTGGTGGTGACGAAGGTACCGTCCGGCAGCAACTCGAGGCCCGGATAGGCGCAGTCGCCGAAGATGAAGTCGCCCTGGCGACGGCGCCCGTGTTCCAGGTTGTGCATCAGGCGGATGCGATACTGACCTTCGCGGCCGGCGACGAGGTCCTCGAAGCTGCCGACCCAGGCCACCCAGTCGGCGATGCAGGGACTGCGCCGGGCTGTATCGCGGAAGGTGAGGAAGAGGCGTCCGTCCGGCGCATAACGGCCGACATGACGGTCGCCGGTGAGGGCGGCCGGTAACTCGCGCGGCTCGCTCCAGCTGGCGCCCTCGTCATCGGAGAAGATGACGAAGGAATTGAAGCGGCGGCTGTTTTCGCGCAGCAGGACGGCAATGCGCCGGCCGTCCGGCGAACGCAGCCAGCAGGGCTCGCAAAGTTCAGCCTGCTCATGCGCGGTCACGAAAACCGGTTCGCCCCAGGTCAGGCCACCGTCAGTGGAACGGACGCAGCGGACCTGCAGATCTTTGGCCCGCGCGCCGCCGGGTTGGCGCATGCGCTCATCGTCGTGGAAGAAGGCCAGGTAATCGCCATTGCGCAGGCGGCCCATGCAGGCCATGGCGACCACGCCGCCGTAGTCGCCGATCGCTGCCAGCGGCGACCAGTTGCGGCCGTCGTCTTCCGAAAGGGCCATGCGGATGGGATACATGCCCGAGAAGAGCAGCAGGCGCCGCGCGCCGGCCCTGTCTACCGTGCGAAAGAGCGTCGGCACCTCGAGCGAGGTCGACCAGTTGGCGGGCACGGGCAGACGCTCCGACCAGGTCAGGCCGCTGTCGTCGCTGCGCTTGAGCAGAATGCGTCCCGCGCCATGCCCGGTGGGGTAGGTCGCGTACATCGTGCGCCCGTCCTCCAGCAACACGGTGGTGACGTGGCCCAGATACTGCTGCGGGTCGCGGTCAACCACGACCTGACGCTGCGTCTCGCCGGCAATGTCGATGAGCGGGATGCCGATGTCGCGCGCGCTCATGTGGCCTCCTCCCCGCCACCGGGGGCGATTGTGAGCGCTACTCCGCGCGATTATACTCGGCCCTTCAGGCAGGAAATCCGCTACTGCTGACCCAGGAATGTCTGCGATTCACGACCTGAAACCCCGGCGCGTCGCCCTGTTGCTGCCCTGTTGCATCGGCGACGCCCTGATGGCGACGGCCACGCTGATGGCCCTGCGCCGCGCCTGGCCGGATGCGCATATCACCTGGATTGCGGGTGGCGCCGCCCTCGCGGTCATCCGCGATCATGATGAGGTGGACAGCACTCTTGAGTGCGATCCCCTGCCGCAACGCTCGCCGGGGTCCCTGCTGCGTTTGCTGCGGCAGTTGCGCGCCGGTCGCCACGATCTCGTCCTGTCACTGACGCGCTCACCACTGATCAGCCTGGTCGTCGGCCTGAGCGGCATCCCGCTGCGCGCCGGTCTGGACAGCGGCGGACGCGGCCTGGGCTACAACCGTCGCGTTGCGCTGGATGCGAGGGAGTCGCGCCACGAGGCCGAAATCTACCTCGACGTGGCCCGGGCCCTGGGGCTGGACGTCACAGACTGTCGCGCGCGCATGCCCGTGCAGGACGGACTGTGGCCTGAATTGCAGCGGCGGCTGCGGGCGGGCGGCGTCGATCCCGGGCGCTACGTACTGCTGTTGCCCGCCGGCGGCAGCAACCCGGGCATGGACCTGTTGCAGAAGCGCTGGCCGCCACAGCATTATGCGCAACTGGCGCGCTCGCTGGCGCGCGACGTCGTGCTCGTCGGCGGGCCGGAGGATGCCGCGGTGCTGGAGGAAGTGAACAGGGCGCTGGACGGGTCGGCCCTGTGCCTGGCGGGCGAGTTGTCCTTCGCGGAGATCGCGTTGCTGGCCCGGCGCGCCGACGTGACCGTCGGCAATGACAGCGGCCTGACGCATCTGGCCGCCGCCGGCGGCGCGCGCACGGTCGCCATCTTCGGCCCCAGCGACCCGCGGCGCTACGCGCCTTACACGCCCGGTGTGCCGGTGCTCTGGAAGCCGGGGCCGCTGCCGGCAGCGGGGGTCAGCGCCGGCGCCGCGCCAGGCTGGAACTGGCAGCAGCATGGCATCGGCGTGGCGGAGGTCTGCGCGCGCGTGCAGGACTTCCTCGCTACCAGCGCGTCGCCATAAAGGTCCAGCCGGGATTTACCTTCTGCATCTCGCTTTCATCGTCACGGCGCTGCAGCCCGCAGGCCAGATACTGCCCGTGCAGCCGGGCCAGTTGCGCCCGGTCGAGCGAGATGCCCAGGCCTGGCTCGCGTGAGACCTGGACGGAGCCGTCCTCGAAGGCGATGCGGCCACCTTCGATGACCTCTTCGTATTGCCAGGGATAGTGCGTATCGCAGGCGTAGGTCAGGTTGGGCACGGCCGCCCCCAGCTGCACCATGGCCGCCAGCGAAATGCCGAGATGGCTGTTGGAGTGCATCGACAGCCCGCGGCCGAAGGTCTGGCACATGCGCGCCAGCGTCACCGAATTGCGCAGCCCGCCCCAGAGGTGATGGTCGCTGAGGATGATGGCTTCGGAGCCCAGGCGCAGGCTGCCGGGCAGGTCCGCGAAGGAGGTGGTGCACATGTTGGTCGCCAGCGGGATGTCCAGCGCCCGCGCGACTGCCGCCATGTTTTCCTGGCCGCGCACCGGGTCCTCGAAGTACTCCAGAATGCCTTCCATCTGCTTGCCGGCGCGGATGGCCGTAGCCACGCGCCAGATGGCGTTGGGGTCGTGGCGCAGCGGCACTTCCGGCCCGAATGCCGCATGCAGGGCGCGCATGGCCGCGACCTCGGCGTCCGGCTCGAAGGCACCGCCCTTCAGTTTGATGGAACGGAAGCCGAATTCGGCGCACATGGCCTGCGCCTGCGCCACCACGCCCGCCGGGTCCAGCGCGGGCGCCTGACGCGCTGCCGCCCAGCCGCCGGCCTGCGGGTCAGTGGCGAGGCCCAACTCGCCGCCGGCGCCCTCGTACTTGTAAAACAGATAGGCCGAAAAGGGCACCTCGTCGCGCACGCGGCCACCCAGCAGGTCGCATACCGGCCGGCCGAGCGCCTTGCCCAGCAGGTCCAGACTGGCGACCTCCAGCGCGCTGTGCACGTGCATGAACAGGCGGTCGTCCCAGGGGTAGTCACCGCGCTGCTCGTCCAGCGCCAGGCCCTGATGCGCGCGCAGGGCCGGCTCCAGGGTGTTCAGTTGAAAGGGGTCCCGCCCGATGACGACCTCGCGCGCCAACCCGAGGGCCGCTTCGGCCTCCACGCTGCCGGGGATTTCGCCCAGGCCGCTGATGCCGTCGTTGCTGACCAGCTCGACGATCAGGCGCAGGGCGTAGGGTGCGTGCAGGCCGGCCGCGTTCAGCAGGGGCGGGTCACTGATGGCGACCGGGGTTACGTGCATCTCCGCGACGTGCATAATGCGCTCCTGGTTGAACTCAGTTCTGTGGCTGGACGCTTACGATGCGCAGGGTCATTTCATCGCTGGCCTGATTGCCGACCTCGTCGTAGGCGACGGCGCGAAAGGTCTCCCGGCCCGGCCCCTGGATGTGCCAGTCAAGGCCCCAGGGCCAGACGCGGTCGGTGCCCAGCAAATGGCCGTTGCGGTAAAACTCGACGCGCTCCACCGCCAGATTGTCCTGCACGCCGGCCTTGATGCGAATTTCGCGCGTGGCCGGCCACAACAGGTCCCCGTCACCGGGTTCGAGTTGCAGCGCGGGCGCCTGGTTGTCCACCGTGACCTGGCGTCGTTCCGTTTCGCGACTGCCGTCATCGCGCACGATGATGAGGCGCAGGCTGTACAGACCGCTCAGCCCGCTGGTATCCCAGCTGCCCAGCAGGCCGGGCGGCCGGGGCGCGTCCTGCCCGGCGCTGATGCGCTGCCAGCGTTGCGGGTTCAGCCCTTCACCCTGTTCCAGCAGGTAGTAGTTCAGTCCTTCCGGGTCGAGCGTGCCGCGCACCTGCACCACACCGCCCACCCAGGCGAAGGGTTCGGGCTGCTGCAGCCCGGTGGCGGACTGACCGGGCTCATCCAGCAGCACCGGTGGCAGCGGCAGGCCGCTCGCCTGCCACCAGTCCAGGGCTTCCGGCGGCGGGACAAAATAGACGCGCTGCCCCAGCAGTTCCGGCGCCGTGTCGATGGTGGCGAGTCGGCCGTTGCGGGTATTGATGGCGAAGAGTTGCCAGTGGCTGTCCGTCCGCTGCGGTTCCACGCCCACGATGAACGTTTCATGATGCATGGGGCAGATGCCGTTGGGCAGCAGACCGGAGCGCTCACACACCTCAAGGTCGACGATCTGGCCGGGTCGCTGCCAGGCTTCCGGCGCCAGCCCCTCGTGCAGGGCAAGCATCAGCGCGCGCCAGAGCTGCGCCGCCGGGCCGGTGGTGGTCGCATCGCTGCTCATGGAGCCGCCGTCGGCGCGCCCCAGGTGCACGGCGACCAGGTAGCGCGGCGTGTAGCCGAGGGCCCACGCGCTGCGACGCTGCCCGGTCATGCCGCTGACCACTGCCGCCGGCCGGCCGACGTCCAGCAGGCGCACGTCGGCCTCGCCCAGCACGCGGGCGCGGGCGGCCTGGTCCGCCAGCACGTCGTTGACCAGATAGCCCAGTTCGCCGGCGAAGAGCGGCGTGCAGTCCGGCGCCGCGGCGCAGCCGGCAGCGTCGCTGCGGGGCGCCTGCCACAGCAACTGACCCTGGGCATCGTCAATGCGCAATACAGCGAGCGGCTCGCGACCATTGTGGCCGCGCCGCTCGCCCTGTGCAGCGAAACCGGCGTAGGCCCAGGCGCCGTCCAGCAGGGAGACCGCGCCACCGCGTTCCAGCAGGGAAAGCTGGGCCGTCGCGTTGGCCTCCAGGCCCGCCAGTCCCAGACGGCCGGCGCGGGCGAGGATGCTGTCCAGGCGCAATTCACTGGCCAGTTGCACCGCCGGGGGCAACAGCCCGGCGCTCATGGCCTCACGCAGTGACAGGGGGCCGCGAAACAGCCCGTCGCTGTTGACCGGCGTGTAGAGCAGTCCCTCGAAATCGCCGGGCAGTTCCAGCGGGACGTCCAGCAGCATGTCGGCGGCAGTCCGGCCCGTGCGGAAGGCCTCGAAGTAGACAAAGGGTTGCAGCAGGGGGCCAGGCGGATACTGCCGGAACGTCGCCTCACCGGACAGGGCCAGCAATTCGCCGCTGGTCACGTCGAGGATGACCATGGCAGCGGCGTCGGGCGGGACGTCCATCGCCGGGGCCGGCGCCAGCAGTTCTTCAGCGGCGCAGGTCCGCGCCGCCTGCGCCGGCGACCGCAGCTGTTGCAAATGCAGCCGCGACAGGCAGGTCGCGCTTTCCTGCAGCGCCAGGTCCAGCGTGGTGTGAATGCGCAGACCGCCCCGCGCCAGCATGCCTTCAGCTGCCAGCCCCAGGGACTCGAGTATGGCGCGGGTCTGACGCAAGGCGAGTTGGCTGAATTCCGGCGCCAGGCGGGCGGCGTGGCGGTCAGGCGGGCGGAGCGCTGTATCAGCCGCCAGGGCCTTCGTCGCATTCCTGGCGTCGATGCTGCCGGCCCGCAGCATGGCGCGCAGCAGTTCGTCCTGGCGTTGCCGCGCTGCGGTTTCGGCCTGTAGCGGATTCAGGGCTGGCTCTGGCGGGATGGCCGCCAGCAGGGCGACTTCGTCCAGGGTCAGTTGAGTCGCGGCCTTCCCCAGGTAAAGCCGGGCGGCGGCCTCGATGCCCCAGGCCTCGTTGCCGTAGTGGCTGGTGTTCAGATGCCATTCCAGCAGGTCCGCGCGCGTATGCAGACGTTCCAGCTCGGCGGTCAGCACGATTTCCCGTTCGCCCGTCAGCGTGCCCGGCGGCGCAGCGGGAGGCGCGTAGAGACTTCGGACGAGGCGCGCGCCCAGCGACGGGGCAGCCGGCTGTGCAGCGCCGAGCGCGTGTTGCCAGAGATTGATGGCGATGGTGACCGGTGAAATGGGCGGCCGCGTCAGAAAGTCCGGGTCTTCCGCCAGCAGGGTGGCCTCAATCAGGGGCGGCGGCAGTTCACCCAGCGTCCGCCAGGAGCGCTCGTTGGCCGTCACTTCTGCAATGCTGAAGAGCAGGGTCTCGCCGCTGCGATCATAAAAGTGTGAAGGGCCGGCGGAAGTGGCTGCGAATCCGCCGGCCGGCAGGGGCGGCGTTGTATCCAGCACGTCCTGGTAGATCCACCAGGCGCCCGCGCCTGGCAGCAGGACGAGCAGGGCCAGCAGCAGCAGCAGGACCCCCAGCGCCAGACTGAAGCGCAACTGCCGCGCGCCGCGCGTGGCCCGGCGTCGTCTGCGCCTGTGCAAGAGTCGGGTCGCCGCCGCCAGAAATCACCTCGCTTCCCGCAAGGTCGCCAGTATAGCAAATGACCGGCGCGGGGCGGGCGCAGCCTGCCATACCGGTCGTCCGGCCTGGTTGTTATACTGACCTGATGGGGATGGATGTGTCCCGGTGGATGCCCCGGTCTTCAAAACCGGTGGCGGGTTGCGCAGAGCAGGCCGCGGTGGGTTCGACTCCCATCCATTCCCGCAGAGACGTCAGCGCAGGAAAGGACGCATGGGCGCGAAAATAGTCGTTGCCGGCAGCTTCAACATGGACATGACCACCACCATGGAGCGGCTGCCGCTGCCCGGTGAAACCGTTCATGGCAAGGTCTTCAGCACGGGGCCGGGCGGCAAGGGCTCCAACCAGGCGGTGGCCGCCGCGCGCCTTGGCGCCGAAGTCGTTTTCGTCGGGCGCATCGGGCGGGACTCTCCCGGTGACGACGCGCTGGCCTTCTGGCAGGGCGAAGGCATCAACACCGACTTCGTGGTGCGCGATGAGCAACTGGCCACGGGCGTCGCGCCCATCTGGGTGGACGATGCCGGCGAGAACGCCATCGTGGTCGCCGGAGGCGCCAACCTGGCGCTGTCGCGGGAGAACATTGACAATGCCACTGCCGTCATCGCCGCCGCCGACGCGCTGCTGCTGCAACTGGAAGTCCCGCTGGATACGGTGTCCCACGCCCTGGGCGTGGCGCAACGACTGGGCGTGCGCAGCATCCTGAATCCCGCCCCGGCTGTGCCGCTGGCGGCGGACATGCTGGCGCGCGCCGACATGCTCACGCCCAACGAGACCGAACTGGCCGTGCTCTACGGTCAGGCGCCGCAGGACCTGCGCCCCCTGGTCGTCAACCGGGAGCAGACCCTCGTGCAGACCATGGGCGCGGCCGGCGCGCGCTGGGCGACGCAGACGGAGGGCGGTCAGGTGCCCGCATTTGCGGTGGACGTGGTGGACACAACCGGCGCCGGCGATGCCTTCAACGGCGGCCTGGCGGTGGCGCTGGCGGAAGGGCAGGAACTGCGGGCGGCGTTGCGCTTCGCCAACGCCGTCGCGGCGCTTTCCGTCACCCGTCCCGGTACGGCGCCCGCCATGCCGCAACGCGGAGAGGTGGAGGCCTTGCTGGCCGGCGGCTGAGCGCGTCTATTGCAGCGCGAAGAGCAGCAGGGGCACCAGCACGCCGACCAGTGCGCCGGCCAGCAGTTGCAGCAGGTTGTGGCGCCCCAGCTTCAGGCGGGCAGCCGCTACCAGCAGCCACAGGGGCGATACCAGCAGCGCCCAGACGGGGCCGAAGAAGGCCCAGGCGGCCACCATCACCCCGGTGATGCTCATCATGTGCATGCTGATCTGCCACACCAGGCTGATGAGCGCGATCGACGTGATCAGCGCCAGGCTGCAAAGGGCCAGAAAGGGCATCACGCCGTTCGTGTCCGTGCCGCGCAGCAGCCACCAGGCGACGGCCGTGCAGCCAATGGACACGAGAAATGGGCGCCGACGCTGCTCCCGCAAGGGCATGTCCAGCGAGGTGATCTGCCCCTGGCGCACCAGCAGGGCCACGTAGAGCATCGGCAACAGACTGACGAACAATATGTAGATGCCGGCGTTGGCCAGGCCCTGGCCCGGCGACTGCGCGTCGCGCAGGGATACCGGCAGGGCCATCAGCGCCCAGACCGGCGGCGGGCTCAGCAGGATGGAAACGAGGCGCGGCCAGTTCAAGGAGAGGCCCGCCCGGAGGCCAGCGCCTGGTACAGGCCGGCATAGCGCGTCGCGACCTGCCGCCAGCTGTATTGCGACTCGACCAGTTGCCTCCCGGCCAGCGCCAGGCTGTCTCGCAAGGCGGCGTCGTCCAGCAGCCGGCGGACCGCCGCGGGAAAGGCGTCGCGTTCGGCCAGCAGCGCATGGCGGCCATCCTCAATGGCGATGCCGTCAGCGCTGAGCGGCGTCGCCAGCAGGGGGCAGCCCGCCGCCAGCGCTTCCAGCACCTTGTTCTTGATGCCCGCGCCCTTGCGCAACGGGCAGACGTACAGCGTCGCGCGCTGCAACCAGGGCCGCAGGTCCGGCACCCGCCCGGTCACCAATATCTGGTCGCCGGCCAAGGCGCGCAGGGCCTGCGGCGGCGCGTGGCCCACCAGCCACAGTTGCGCCTTCAGCCCCCGTTGCCTCAGCCCGGGCAACAGGTCGGCAGCGAGCCAGAGCGCGGCGTCGACGTTGGGCTCGTACTCAAAATTGCCGGTGAAGAGCAGGGTCGCGCTTTCGCGCGCTTCCGGGCCTGGCTGGAACCAGTCTGCATCGACGCCGTTGGGGATGACCTCCCAGTCCAGCGCGGGGTTGATGCCGCGCAGTTCAGTGCGATCGCGTTCAGCGACGACCACGCGACGGTCAAACGGCGTGAACATCCATGCTTCAAAGCGGCGCGCCAGCACGTGCCGCAATGACAGGACTGGCGCGGACCCGCTGCGGGTCTCCAGTTCCCGCCGCAGATACAGGCTGTAAGACTCATAGGGGGTGATGAGCGCCGGCAGGGTGCCGACGGCGTGACGGTACTCATACACCTGGATGCCGCCGAAAAAGTGCGCGCAAACGTAGTCCCGTGTGTCCACTGCCTGCTCGATGGCCTGCCACATGGCCGGCGAGCCGGCGCCGCCGGCGTGGCGCGGGAAGCGCGCCTGCGGCAGCAGAAGACGTTGCAGAAGGGTGAACTGACTGCGCGGCGCCTCGTCGATGAGGGTCACCGTGCCGAAGTGAGCGCGGTAGTGATCGACGTCGTCGTGGTCCCGGGGGTCGTTGGCAAAGGCCAGCAGGTCGATGACGTGGCCTTTCTGCGCCAGTTCACGCGCGAGGTGCCAGATGATCAGGCGGTCGCCCAGATGCAGCGGCCAGGGCGGGCAGCGTGAGATGAGCAGAACCTGAGGCATGGCCGTCATGATAGCACAGGGCCTGTTCAGGCCTGCTGCCGGACGCTATGATGCCCGGCAGCGAATGAGGAGCGAAACATGCGCAGACTGCTGCAGGTCATCAACGCCCTGGGGCTGGTGGCCCTGGTGGCCATCATTCTGATGGCAGCCCTGATCGTCGTGGGGGAAGGGCCCGAAGGACTTGGCAGCGCCCTCAATGCCCTGGTTCTCTACATTCGGGATGATCAGGAAGAGGCCACTGGCCCCGTGACGGCGCCCGCCCTTGAGGTGGAAACGGAGTCCACGGTATTCAGCATCGTGCAGGACGAATCCGAGGTGCGCTTCCTGATCGACGAGGTGTTGCGCGGCGCGGACTTCACCGTGGTGGGCGTCACGGACCAGGTCGCCGGCGACATCAGCGTCAACATGGCCGACCCGGCTGCATCAGACATCGGTCTCATCCGCATCAACGCGCGCACGCTGGCCACCGACAACGGCAATCGCAACCGGGCGCTGCGCACCTTCATCCTGAAGTCGGCGGAAGACGAATACGAGTTCGCCGAGTTTGAGACCCGGGAACTGAAGTTCACGCCGGAGCAGGTGACGATTGGCGAGCCCTTCAGGCTGCTCGTCGTCGGTGAACTGCGCATCGCCGGCGTGGCGCGGACGCTCGCCTTTGAGACCGTCATCACGCTGGAAAGCGAGAGTCGCCTGAGTGGCACGGCCCGCAACCTGGTGCCGCTGCTGCATGCCGACCTCGGCCTGACCATCCCCGACGTCCCCTTCGTTTCCGACGTGGCCGAGGAGGTCAGGCTGGAGATCGACTTTGTCGCGGAGTCCGCCGCGGCGGCGGATGGCGCTCAGGCGTCAGCCGGCTGAGCGGAACCAAGCTCACGGTCAAGCAGGAAGAGGCCCGGGCCATGTTCGCCGACCAGCTTCAGGTCCTGGACAGCCGCGTCCACGAGAGCTTCCTCTTCGACCTGTTCGTCCACGAACCACTGCAGGAAGCTGAAGGTAGCCGGGTCGTTCTCCCGGGTGGACATTAGCACCAGGTCGTTGATCAGATGGGTCACGTGCTGTTCGTGTTGCAGGGCATCCTGAAACACGTCCAGCGGCGACTCCCATTCGGTCTTCGGTTGTGCCAGGGGCAGCAACAGGACCCGGCCGTTGCGCTCGTTGACGTAGTCGAGGATCTTCATCGCATGGGTCATTTCCTCGCTCGCGTGATTCCGCATCCAGGCGGAAAAACCGCGGAGGTCGGTGTATTCAAACCAGACGCTCATCGAAAGATAGGTGTAGTAGGCGCCCAGTTCGGCGTTGATCTGTTTGTTCAGCGCTTCCTGCATCGCTTCGTTCAGCATGATGCCTCCCTGCCTGAGGTTGACCGGATAAGGTAACGTATGTAAATTGTATCATAACATGACATTATCTGTCAAAGTTAACCTGAAGTTATTTTGTGCTGAATGTACGTAAAGACCGGAGTTGCAAGACATGAATTGTACGGTGCATCTGGTGCGTCACGGGGAGGTCCATAACCCGCAGCACGTCATGTACGGGCGGCTGCCCGGCTTCCGCCTCAGCGAGCGGGGCCGGGAGCAGGCGCTGGCCGCCGCGCACTGGTTGAAGGCCCGTCCGCTGGACGCGCTCTACACCAGCCCCATGGAACGCACGCGTGAAACGGCCGATATCGTCACCGGGCAAATCGCCGGGCTGCCGCTGCACGTCGACGGGCGCCTGATTGAGGTGAACACCCCCTGGGAAGGGCGGCCGCTGCTGGAGCTGCTGCGGCGCAACTGGGACATGTACACCGGCAGCGGGCCGGAATACGAGCAGGCGGAGGACGTGGCGCAGCGCGGTCAGGCCTTCTTCGCCGACGTACGCCGGGCCTGGCCGGGCGGGGAAGTGGCCGCCATCACGCACGGCGACGTGATCGCCTTCTCCATCGTTCTCGCGGCGGGCTACCCGCCCGAAGTCTGGCGCAAGGAGAACATGCCGCAGTACGGCCTCACGGACGACTATCCGGAAACCGCCTCGATCAGCAGCTTCCACTGGAAAACGGCAGCGCCCGACGAATTGCCGGCCTTTAGCTACCTGCGCCCCTGGTAGCCGGTCCGCGCAGCAGCAGCAGCAGCGCCAGCGCGATGCGCCAGCCGTAGTAGCTGCCACGCAGGGCGCGCAAGCGATTCACGGGCCGCTTTGCCGCGCCTGGCCGGCGATCTGGCCGGCCTCGATTTGCAGCACCGAGGCGTGTTGCAGAAAGCCCGGCGTGAAGATCTCCAGTTCGGTGGTGGTCAGCAGGGTCTGGCCCGTTCCCTGAAGCCGTTCCAGCAACCAGTTGCGGCGCCCGGCATCCAGCTCCGCCACGACCTCGTCCAGCAAGAGCAGGGGCGCCTCGCCGATCCTCGTCTGCATCCAGTCGAGCTCCGCCAGTTTGAGTGCCATGACCGCCGTGCGCGCCTGCCCGCGACTGCCGTAGAGGCCGGCGTCATGGCCATTGATGTCGATGCGCAGTTCGTCACGGTGCGGCCCGCTGAGGGTGATGCCGCGGCTGATGGACAGTTCACGCTCCTCTTCCAGACGGGCGGCGTACTGCGGCGCGACGTCGTCCGCGTCCAGTTCGCGATGCAGGTCCAGTCCATGCATGTTGAAGGAAAGCTGGCCATCGCCGCCGGCGGTCGGCGCGAAGCTGGGCTGGTAACGCAGGGACAGCGTCTCGCGGCCGCCGGTCAGGTCGTGATGGGCGCGGCAGGCCGTGCTCTCCAGTTCGCGCAGGAAGCGTTGCCGCGCGGCGATGAGCACGGCGCCCGCCTGCACCAGCTGTGCGTCCCAGAAGTCCAGTTCATGCGGCGCGGCGCGCTGCTCCTCGATGCGGCGCAGCAGCGCGTTGCGTTGGGGCAGGAGCTTGCCGACGCTGGTCAGCGCCGCCAGGTAGTCCGCGTCCACCTGCGCCAGGGTGCCATCGATGAACTGGCGCCGGTCCGCCGGCGAGCCCTCGACCAGCGCCAGGTCGCGCGGCAGGAAGAGCACGGCGTTGAGGCGCCCGACCAGGTCCATCACGCGTTTGTCATTGCCGTTGAGGCGCAGCACCTTTTTGAAGCGCGGCGTCGCCAGGCCGGTATCTTCCAGTACGAGGGTGACTTCCAGGCGTTCCAGCGGGCTGTGACGCGAGGTGACGTCGGCGGCGAGGCGGGCGAAGGGGATGGGTTCCTCCTGCGCGCGCCAGTGAATGAGTTGGCGGTCGCTAGTGCTCCAGGGGGAGCGCGAGAGCGCGAGGTAGCAGATGGCCTCCAGCAGGCTGGTCTTGCCCTGGGCGTTGGCGCCGTGGATGAGGGTGGTGCCCGGCGGCGGGCTCCATTCCAGGCGGGCGTAGTTGCGGAAGTTGGTCAGCGAAAGATGCTCGATGCGCATGGGGCATGGGCTGCCGGTCTGCGGGGACGCCGCGGCGATTGTAGCGTCGCCGGCCCCGCGCTGCACAGGGCTTGACAGGAAAAGAACATATGTTCTATACTGCCTGTAACGCCTGTCACCGGGGGTTCACGTCATGAGCCGCATGACCCGCAGCATTCTGCATCTCGATCTGGACGCCTTCTTCTGCGCCGTGGAGGAGTTGAACGACCCCTCGCTGGCGGGCAAGGCCTTCGCCGTCGGCGGCCAGCCGGGGAAGCGCGGCGTGGTGGCCTCCTGCTCCTGGCCCGCGCGCCGCTACGGCGTGCGTTCCGGCATGCCCATGGGCGAGGCGCTGCGCCTCTGCCCGCAACTGCTGGTCATCTCGCACAGCTTCGGCAATTACAGTGAGATCTCGGGGCGGGTCATGGCGCTGGCGCAGGAACTGACGCCGATGGTCGAGACGGTCTCGATCGACGAGGCCTTCCTCGATATCACCGGGCTGCCGGGCGACCCCGGCCTGATCGCGCGGGCGTTGCAGGCCCGCATCGGGCGGCGGCTGAACCTGCCCTGTTCGATCGGCGCCGGCAGCAGCAAGCTGATCGCCAAGATGGCCACCAACGCCGGCAAGCGCAGCGGCAGCGGCGACGCCCCGCCGCGCGCCATCAAGGTCATCCCGCCCGGCGGAGAGGCCGACTTCCTCGCGCCGCTGGCGGTGGAGGACCTGTGGGGCTGCGGCCCGAAGACGACGGAGCGGCTGCGCGAGATGGGCGTGACCACCATCGGCGAGCTGGCGCGCCGGCCCTTGCGCGACCTCATGCGGCGCTTCGGCAAGTACGGTTACGAACTGGGCCAGCACGCCCGCGGCATCGACGAGCGCATCGTCGCATCCACTTTCGTCACGAAGTCGGTCGGCCACAGCAGCACCTTCCTGCGCGACCAGCGCGAGGCCCTGACCATCCGCCGCAAGCTGCGCGACCTGGTGGAGCGCGTCGGCTTGCGTCTGCGGCGGCAGCATCTGCGCGGCAAGACGGTGACGCTGACGCTGCGCTGGTCGGATTTCACGACCATCATGCACCAGACCACGCTGCCGATGGCCATCAACGACGATCTGCTGATCTGGCAGGCGGCGGAGGCCCTCTTCGAAAGTTACTGGCCGCGCGGCCGCCCGTTGCGCCTGATCGGCGTGCGCGTCAGCGGCCTGGAAGCGGACAAATACGGGCGGCAACTGGGCCTGTGGGAGGCGCGGCGCGAACTGGCGCTGCAGGCGGCGGCGGACAACATTCGCAACCGCTTCGGCGACGGCGCCCTGCGGCGCTGCAGCGCCATGCGCAAGCCCGACAGCTACGGCGGCCCGACGCCGGTCTTCCGCATGAACAACGGTCGCGGCGGCTCAGCCGCGCGGGTGTAGCGCCGGCAAATCAGTCGTCGAGCGGGGATTCGATGAACTTGAGGAATCTGTGACCAAAGGTGGTTAATTCAGGAAGCTGAGTCAGTCTTGAAGCCCTGTGTGGTTCTGGATGTGAATTTGAGATCAAACCTCTGTTGTGAAGATCAGGAAGGATCGAAAGAAAGAGGTGAAAGTCCAAACCCACGTGCGGATTCGCATTCCGGACAAAATCGTAAAGATGGCCTGTAGCGAGATTCTGTCTCCAACTGTCGCTTCCAAGAGAAAGAGAGAAGTGAGACTCATTGACTGGGAGAAGCCTGAAGGTCTTAAGAATTTGAACGTGTGCAACAGAAAACTCATCGAGAAGGTTGAGGAACACGGTTCGTTCATCGTCCACAGGAGCATCTGGCAAGGCAGAGTTCACAAGTGCATTGCGCAGCATCTCGTGCTTTTCCTTGCGATGGGTTGAGACGGCTGCTCTTGTCACGTGAAGGAATGTTGTAGCGAACTCATCGTCCCGTTTAAGTGCCTCTAGTTCAACTTCGTCAAGCCGTCTGTGAAGTATTTGAACAACTGCGGTCAATTCTCTTCGCCAGTTGTCAACGCGTTTGTCCATTGGCGAACGAATCATCAGTTCCGCAATTGGTGAAACAGGTAAAGGGATGAGAGACAGGACAGCTCTTCCAATACCATGGGCAATGTCACTGCCATCGGGTTCAGGAATATCGGGCATGGTTGGAAGATTGGGGTCACTTTCCTGCATGGCTAAAATTGGTCTCCTTCCCGCATCCTCAATTTGCACGAAGCGCCGGCAGCAACTGACGAAGAGCAGGGATGATGCGCGCGGCGGCGAGGCTGCGGTGACTGTGGCGTTGTTTCACGTCCGGCGGCAGTTGCGCCCAGGAGCGATCGGCGTCGTGAGGAATGAAGACTGAGTCGTAGCCAAAGCCGGCCGGCCCGGGCATCTCCGCCATGGCGATGCGGCCCTCGTACTCGCCCCTGGCCAGTTCAAGGCGCTCACCGAGTGCCACAGCGATGACGCAGACGAAGCGGGCGCGGCGTTGCGCCGGCGGACGCTCGCCCAGCGCCACCAGCAGCTTCTGGCGCCGCTGCGCCATGCCCAGGCCCGGGCCGCCCCAGCGCGCCGGGTAGATGCCGGGGGCGCCATCCAGCGCGTCCACGAAGAGGCCGGTGTCGTCGGCGAGGGCGGGCAGACCGCCGGCGGCGGACCAGGCGCGCGCCTTGAGCGTCGCGTTGGCCTCCAGGCTGTCGCCGTCCTCGTCGACTTCCAGTTCCTGCAGGCCGAGCTCCGCCGGGCTCACCAGACGCAGCGGCAGGTCAGCCAGCAGTTCGCGGTATTCCTGCAGCTTGCCGGCGTTGCCGGTGGCGATGAGCAGACGGGTCACGGGCTGAGTTTCCTCGTCAGGGTGAGCGTGAAGCCGCCCCGCGTGTCGGTCGCGCCCTCGTCGCCGCTGTAACGCGTGGCCTGCACCAGATAGATGCCGTCCGTCGGCAGGGTGAACTCGCCAATGCGCGCGTTGCGGCCCGGCCCGCTGTCGTCGTCACTGACCAGCGGCTGCCGGTCGGCGTCGAGCAGGTTCAGCACGGCGTCGAGATTGCCGCCGCTGCGGTCCATGGTGATGGTGACGACGTCATCGGCGCCGCCCTGGAAGGCGTAGAGACGCGCGGGCGCGTCGTTGTCAATCTGCGCCTGTTGCGGCTGGTCCCAGCCGACGAGCCGCGTCCCGGCGGGCAGGGCGGCCAGGATGTGATCGGGCTGCAGCAACTCGAGGCGGAAGTGACCGGCTGAGTCCCCCTCAGCCTGCTCGAAGCGCGTGGCGATGATGGTGTAGAGGCCGTCCGCCGGCAACCGGAAGTCCGCGATGAGGGCGTTCTTGCCGCCGCCGCTGTCGTCATCGCTCGCGAGTTCGCGTCCCTGATTGTCGTAAAGCAGCAACAGGGGGTCGAGCGTGCCGTCGACGCGCTCCAGGCGAATGATGATCCGCTCCTCCGCCTGGCCCGCGAACTGGTAGTAGCGGCGCTGCTGCGCATCGTTGACTTCGCCCCTGCCGCTGATGCCCGACTTGATCGGGATGGCGGTGGCGGCGGTGGTGCCCAGGCCGCTGAAGACGGCCTCGTTGAGGGAGAGCACAAAGTTGCCGCTGCTGGCGCCGGCTTCCTGACCGTAACGCGAGGCCAGGATGCGATATTCGCCGTCGGCCTCGATCAGGTAGTCGCTGATGCGACTGTCGCGCGGCGCCGGGCCGTCGAGGGCGTCGTCGTTGGTGGCCAGCACGCGCCCCTCACTGTTCTGCAATTGCAGCCAGGGGTCGAGGTCGCCGGAGGCGCGCCGCAGACGCAGGTTGACGACGTCGCCCCGGCGCGCATGAAAGCGGTAGGCGATGACCGGCCTGTCCTGTGAGATGCGGTTGATGACCTGATCGCCATAGCGCAGCACGCTGCCCGGGTTGGAACTGACGCCGACCTGGTCCAGGCTCAGGCGGTAGTCGCCGGAGGTGGTCCCGAGCGACTGGCCCAGGCGCATGACGACGACCGTGTAGCGCCCGCTGGCGGGCAGGCTCAGCGGTGCCAACTGCGGCACCAGGCCCCCCTCCCCGTCGTCCGCAGCGGCCAGCGTGCGGCCTTCTGTATCCAGCAGCAGCAAGACGGGGTCCAGGTTGCCGTCAGTCACCTCCAGACGCAGGCTGATGACCTGGCCCTGCAACCCTTCAAACATCCAGCTGGCGCGGGGCCGGCGGTCGTTGAGCGTCCCTTCAACCGCGGCGCCAGGCGTCAGCGTGACGTTGCGCTGCGCCGGCAGTATGTGGGCGGCGCAGAGGGTTATGAACAGCGGCAACAGGTAACGAAGGAAAGGACGCACAGTCGCCCGGCTGCGCCTCAGACCTTGCGCCGGTCCAGCCAGACGGGCAACTCCAGCGACTGCGCGACGTGCAGGGCGACGGCCTGGGTGTTGGTGCTGCAGTGCCATGAACGCAACTCGCTGACGCCGGCTTCGGTCGCCACCGGTTCCCTGGAGATCTGGCGCGGCTCCCTGCTTTGCAGCAGATGTTGATAGCGGTTGCTGCTCAGGTGCAGATTCAGTTCGGCATGGAAGGGGGCGGCGGCAGCCCTGCGTTGTTTGCGCAACAGCTCCGTCACGTAGATTGACTGGATTTGCCCGGCGCGTTTGCTCCAGAGCACACGACCGCCATGGCGGGCGCGAAGCTGGCGCTGGTAGCTGTCGAAAACCAGGATGTCGGGGGAATTCCGATGGCCGATCAGGTTACGTACGATGAGCGCCAGCAGCACAAGGGTGGACAGCCCGGCAAGCAGGGGCAGGGTCAGCGGATGCGGAAGATTGAGCGGTCTGGCCGGCTGGGCGATGCCGCCGAAGTGGTTGCCGACGATGAGAAAGACGAAGACAAGCGCCCAGAATGCGTACCACAGCACGCGCCGGACCGTTCGGCGGGCGACTGCCGGGCTGCGTACCAGTTGCAACATGCCGCCTGTGCCGGTTTCCAGCACCCAGTCGTTGCTGAAATTCAGCGGCAGACGCGGCAGCGGGACCTCCTCGGGGTCCGGCGCGCTTTCCTCGAAAACGGGTTCACGTTCTACATCGGGGCTTTCAGGAGCGTCCGGCTCGATGAGTCGGAAAGGGCGGCCGGTCACCGCGGACAGCGACTGGCCGCTGCGTTCGGCCAGATCACGAAAGTCCTCCTGGTCGGGGTCCGGCCAGTGGGCCAGTTCGCACCAGCGGCTGTCGCGCAGGGCCGCCAGTGGCGGTGTCAGCAGCAGCCCCAGGTGCCAGGCCTGGTCACCGGGCGACCAGCCCAGCAGGACATGGTCCACGTGGCTGCCGGCCAGGGTCCCGCCGGCCGGCAGGCGGCGCGTATCGGCGAAGACCGCCGGGTAGCGCAGCACGCCATCCGGCCCGACGCTCAACAGTTCCAGCGAGCCGCGCAAATCGCTGTACAGCAGACGCCAGGCGTCGGCTTTCATTTCGATGGACAGGTTTTCCGCCGCAGCAACGGTGTCCATGCGCCCTCGCCCTGAACCGGCGGGCATTGTAGCACGGCGCGCGCCTCATTCGTAGCGCAATACGTTGAGCGCCCGTTCCCGAATGGCCACCCGCGCGCTGAGCACCGTCGCCACGATGCCGATGCTCACGGCGGCGATGACCAGCCCGATGGCGACCGGCGTGGCGTCATCCGGGATGAGAATGGTCGCCTCAAGGCCCAGACGGCTCATGATGGCCACGCCCAGCGCGCTCAGGCCAAGGCCCAGCAGGGCGCCCAGCAGGCTGATGAGCAGATTCTCCAGCAGCATGACGCCCAGTACGCGGCGCCCCTTGAGCCCGACCGCTTTCAGGATCCCGATCTGGCGCCGGCGTTCCAGGGTGGCGAGGGCCACCGTATTGGCCATGATGACGCCGGCGGCCCCCAGCGACAGCAGGCCGACCAGGATGGGCAGCGCGCTGAACTGGTCTATGAAGCGACCGATCAGGCCGTCGATGAAACTGACGTCGATGGTGAAGACCAGGGGCAGCGCGGAAAGGCTGAGCAGGGCGGCATCCAGGTGCTCGTCCGCGACGTCCACCAGGGTGAAGGGGAAACCCGAGTCGCCGTCCGCCGGCAGGACGCCAGGCGGCACGATGATCTGGTCCGGCCCCTGAAAGATGTTGCTGGAGGCCTGCACGCCAACGATTTCGAATTCCGTCTCCTGCTCGCCGACGCGCAGGGTGATCCGGTCACCCACGGCGGCCAGATGGTCGGTCTCCGGCAGCAACAGGACCGGCCGGCCCACGTCGTCAACCTCAAGCGCCCGCCCGGCAACGATGCGGGCGTTGCCATTCAGGTTTGCGCCGGTGGTATCGCGCACCGAGATATCCAGCGTGTAGTCCGGGATGGCCTCCAGTTCGGCGCCCAGCTCGGCCACGCGCCCGATGTCGCCGGAGCGCGAGGCATCGCGCATCTCGCGTCGCAGCCGGCGCGCCTCCGCAATGGCTGCCTCGCTGTCGATCGCTGCGCCATTGATGGCGACGACCTCGCCATTGTAGTTGAGGATGCGGGTCGTCGAATTAACGCCTTCCAGGCCCTCAAGACGTCCTGCGATGAGGGGATTGACCAGGGCGTCGGGCAGGGGCGTGAAGATGATGACGTTGCCGCCCAGCGAATCGCTGAGCGTGGTCTGCAAAATCTGGCGCGTGCCGGCGCCGAAAAAGGCGATGCTGCTGAGGGCGAACATGCCGGCGCTGAGAGCCAGCAGGGTGGTCGCCGTGCGGGTGCGGCCGGAACGCAGGTTGCGCAGCGCCAGGCGCAGGTCGACGTTGCCGAAGGACGGCAGGCGTCCGACGACCCAGACCAGCAGCCAGAGCAGGCCGACGAGGACGCCCAGCAGCAGCAGGGTCAGCGCGGTGCCGACGATGCCGGCCAGGGGGTTGGCGAGGATCTGCCCGGCGATGAGTCCCAGCGCCAGGACGACCAGCAGCAGGGCCAGCAGGGAATGCAGCAGGCCGGTGCGCGGGATGACCGTCTCGTTGGGGCGCAGGATGATACCGGGCCGCACGCGCACGGCGGTCAGCACCGGCAACACGCCGAAGACGGCGGCCACGATGAGACCGACGACAATGCCGAAGAGCAGGGCCTCGGGTTGCAGGCGCCAGGCGAGCCGTTGCTGGATGAGCGCCTCGCCATAGCTGTTGGCCAGGCGACTGAGAAACACGCCCAGTATGGCGCCGGGCAGGCTGCCGGCCAGGCCCATCAGCAGGCCCTCGGCCATGAAGAGCAGGGCAATGCGCCGCCCTTTCATGCCAAAGGTCTTGAGTGAGGCGATCTCCAGCGTGCGACGGCGTACCATCACCAGCATGGTATTGACGATGCCCACGCCGCCGATCAGCATGGCCCCCAGACCCATCACCACGATGAACTGTCCTGTCAGGTCCGCGATAAGGCGATTTTGCTCGCGCAGCTCGGGCACGGTCGAGAAGCGGAAGTCCCGGCCAATGAGACGGCGCAATTCATCATTCAGAATCTCCGCCTCGTCTGTCGTTTCCGGCGCCTGGTCCTGTGGCAGCACGATGCTGACGCGATTGGGATCAGTATCCAGCGAGAGCCTTTCGGCGCTGGCCAGGTCGAAGTAGGCGAAGCCGAAGAAGGCCGCCATGGGATTGCGCAGGCTGGCTTCGTAGTCGCTGGCGACGATGCCGCGCACCGTGAACTCGTCCTCCGTGCCGCTGACGCGCACCTGATCGCCCACGGCGATTCCCAGTGTGTCCGCCAGGTTGCTGCTGACCACCACCTCGTCGCCCCCGGAAAACAGGGACGCCAGCGGCGCCTCGGGCGGGTCCAGCGCCACGACCTCATGCGACACCGGCCAGCTGGCCGTATCCACGAAGATGCTGGTGACGAACTGCGGTCGTCCGCTGGTGACGCTGCCCGGCAGGGCGATCTGCAACGCCTGGCTGGAGGTCCAGGCGCTCCATTCGCCACCGCGCTGCAGCACCCAGTCATCGATGAGCGCAAGGGCAGCCGCGTCCAGTTGTGTGGCATCCTCGCCGCCATCGTTGCCGGCGAAGCCGAAGGATACGCCCAGGCCCTCGCCCGGCAGGCTGATGGTGATGTCGCCGTGGTTGGTGGCGCGCAGGTTGCTGGTGAGTGAATCGCCGATGGCGAGCCCGAGACTGCGCAGGGCCACGATGGTCGCCACGCCGGCGGCGATGGAAAAGACGGCGAAGAGCGACCAGCGCCGGTTACGCCAGAAGCTGCGTATGGCGTATTGCAGATAGAACATGGTGGCTCCTGTCTTCGCGCCCGGCAGATTCAGTGTAGCCGCGGGGCATGGCTATTCGTAGCGCAGGACCTGGGTCACCGGCGTACGCATGGCGCTGCGCGCTCCCGCCAGGGTCGCCAGCCAGGCGAGTGTCAGGGTCGCCAGCAACAGCGCCGCGCTGAGCGCAAGCGCTTCCGCCGGCGGTGGCAGCGCCGTTCCTGTTCCCAGCGCCGTGACCAGCGACTGCCCGGCGACGCCGAGCGCAATGCCCGGCAGGGCGCCCAGCAGGCCCAGCACGGTGTTTTCGAGCAACAGGACGCGCAGCACCTGCCGGCGGCGCAGGCCCAGGGCCCGCAACACGCCGGTCTGGCGCTGCCGTTCCAGCGTGGCGAGCATGACGGTATTGCCCATCATGACGCCGGCCGCTGCCAGGGAGAGCAGGCCGACGGCAAGGGGCAGCGCGCCAAGTTGCCCCAACAGGTTTACGATGAGTCCGTCCAGCAGGTTCACGTCGACTGCCAGCAGCAGGGGCAGGGCGCCCAGGCGGGACAGCACGTCGTCCAGCAGCCTGGGTGCGACGTCCAGCACGTGGAAGCGGGCCAGGCTGGCGCGCGGGTCAAGCAGCCCGGGCGGCAGAAAGGCAACGCTGACGCCGGGCAGGATGGCATTGCTGCTGCTGCTGACGATTCCCGCCACCTCCAGTAACATCTCACGACCATTTATGCGCAAGCCCAGCAGGGTTCCCGGCCCGATGTGCTGACGCTCCGGGGCGGACTCCCGCAGCAGCGCCTCGACGGGCGAGCCGCGGGCGAGAACGAGCAGGGGTTGCCCGGCATCATCCACTGTGAGATCGCGGCCGGCGACCAGATTGCCGCTGCGCAGGTCGGGATTGTGCGGCTCCCGCACAATGAGCGGCAGGCCGACGTCGTCATTGACCGCCACGCCATCAATGGCAATCAGTTGCGCCGTCCAGAGGTCGTATTGCGTGCTGAAGCGCAGCTCCTGCCGCAGGCCTGGCAGCAGGTTGAAGAGCAGCTGTCCTGTATCCCGCTGCACCAGGGGAACCACCAGCACGTTGCCGCCCAGCGCTTCCGTAAAGCGGAAGTGCAGCACCTGGCGGGCGCCAAGCCCCAGAAAACTGACGATGCTGAGCGCGAAAACGCCGACGCCCAGGGCGAGCAGGGTGAAGGCGTTGCGCACGCGCTGCATCCCCAGGTTGGCAAGGACGAGCCGCGTTTCCGCCCTTTCACCGGCCGGCAGGCGGCTCACCAGCCAGACGATCAGCAACAGCCCGGCCGTCAGGCTGCCCAGCAGGGCCAGCACCAGCGCGACCAGCAGAACGCCACTGACCGTCGCATCGACGGCGGCCCCTGGCAGCGCGCGTTGCAGCAGGGGGCGCATGATTTCGCCGGCGATGGCGCCCGTCACCAGCAGCAGGGCCGGCAGCGCCAGCGCCATCTCCCGCAATCCGGCGCGCGGCAGCCGGGCCTGGGCGGGGCGCAGGATGATGGCCGGTCGCACACGGGCGGCGATGCTGACGGGCAGGGTGCCGAAAACCAGGGTGATGACCAGGCCCATGGCAAGGCCGAAGAGCATTGCCTGCGGGTAGAGCTGCCAGACGACCGGCCGCTGTACCAGGGTTTCACCGAAGCCGCTGACGAAACGGCCGAGTACGACGCCGGCCGGCACGCCCGCCAGACTGCCCGCCACGCCCAGCATGAGCGCTTCCAGACCAAAAATGACGGCTATCTGCCGACGCCCCAACCCAAGGGTCTTGAAGGCGGCGATTTCCAGCAGGCGTCGCCTGGTGAGCACCAGCATGGTATTGACGATGCCGGCGGCGCCGATGAGCAGCGCGGCCAGGCCCGTCAGGACCACGAAACGCTCGATCAGTTCGGCAAGGGCGACGTTGCGCAGCAGCAGGTCGGGCGTGGTCGTCATGGAGTGGATGCCGGCCTCCAGCGCCCACAGGTCGAGCCCCAGTTGACGGATGGTTTCCGGCGCACTGCCCTGCGGCAGGCGGATGCTGATCTGGTTGGGGGCGGGATTGAGCTGCAGTTGCAACGCCTGGTCGCGATGGAAATAGGCGAAGCCGAAGAAGGATGAAGCCAGATCGCGCAGGTTGGCCTCGCTGTGGTCGGGCACGATGCCCGTCACCCTGTAGGGTTGCCCGCTGCCACTGACGCGGACCGGATCGCCCACCTGCAGCGACAGGGAAGCGGCCAGACGGCGACTGACGACCAGCTCGGCGCCGCCGCCCAGCAACCGGTCGAGAGAAGCGCCGGGCGGCTCTTCCGCGGAGACCTTGTGGCTGATGGCGAAGCCGGCGGGGTCGATGAAAAAGCTGCTGATGATGCCAGGACGGCGCGCGTCCGCCCCGTCATGGCGACCGAATTGCACGTTGTGCCAGACGCTGTAGGCCGTCAGGTGCCCGTCATGGCCGGCGACGGCCGCTTCGATGCGTTGCAGGTCATCCGGGTCAAAGACGTTGCGTTCCCAGGCCCCCTGATTGATGGCGAAGGCGAAGGGCCCGCTCGGGACGCTGCGGACGTTGATGTCGCCGCGATTGACCTCGCGCAAATTGAGCAGCAGGGCATCGTTGACGGCGAGACCCAGACTGCGCAGGGCGACCATGGCGGCCACGCCCGCGGCCACGCCGAGGATGGCCAGGCTCGTCCAGCGCCCGTCGCGACGCAGGTTGCGCCAGGTGAGGTGAAGATAGAAACGCAGGCGCTGCATGGCGTCTCCGCGGCAGGGAATGGTGACGCCGCCTACTATACAACAGCGTCGGTGCGGCAATTCCGGGGAGTGTCCAGTTTACTGGATACAGGAACTGGATGCGGTGAGCGTCATCGTGCGATTATTTGCATCGCTACAGTTGTCGCTGGTTCCAGGCGTGGGCAATTTCTGAGATCCACCAAACTCGCCACTCCCGGCGACATGGTGTGCCCGCGGGCGACATGATATGTCGCCCCTACAGCATCCGCCGCAGGGGTAGCGAGGGCGTAAGCCCGAAGCACACCAGAGGTGCCATTTCGTGCGCCAACGGCGCCATTTCGTGTCCCGTAGGGGCGATTTATCAAATCGCCCGCCCCGGCTTTAAAACAATTTCTGAAATCTGCCGAACCCGCCACTCCTGTCAATTCTGGCAAGGCACTTGAAAGCGGGCTACAGGCGGTATACTTGCGCCGGTAACAGGTTGAACTGGCAAAGGACCAGGACATGATCTCGCAACAGGACATCGACTTTTATCACGAGAACGGGTTTCTTCGTATCCCGGCGCTGTTCTCGCAGGAAGAGACGGACGAACTGGCCGATGAACTGGACCGTCTGGTGCAGGACTGGTCCTTCACCAGCCCCGGCTGGTCCGGCCCCTGGCGTCAGGCCTACATGGACCCGGAGGTTGAGAAGCAATCGAAGCTGACCGCCATGCATGACCTGCATCTCTATTCCGCCGCCTGGATGAAGGCAGTGACCAACCCGGGTCTGGCATCCGCGCTGGCGGTGCTCATCGGCCCCAACGTCGAATTGCATCACACCACCATGCACATCAAGCCGCCGCAGACCGGCCATCCCTTCCCGATGCACCAGGACCATCCCTTCTACGCGCATGAAGACGGCCGCTTCATCGACGTGCTGGTACATCTCGACGACACGAGCCATGAAAATGGCGAGATTCGCTTCCTCAAGGGCTCGCACAGGGCGGGCGCGCTGGAGCACATCACGATGACCGAAGACGGGCCCTGTACGCCGCATTTGCCCACCGACGAGTGGCGCCTGGAGGACACGGTGCCCGTGCCGGCCAAACGGGGAGACGTGGTGCTCTTCTGTTACCACACGGTGCACGGTTCCTATATCAACAGCACCCGCAAACCGCGGCGCATGGTGCGCATGGGCTACCGCGACCCGCACAACCGCCAGGTCTATGGCCAGAGCATGGGCCGGCCCGGTCTCATCGTCGCCGGTTATCGTGAGCGCGTCGCGGACGAACCGCTGCTCAAGCAGACCTGAGTCGGCCGGCAGCCATGTCAGCGGATATGCCCGCCCTCGTTCCGCAGCCGCGCTCGCTGCAGCGGGAGGCGGGCGTCTTCGTATTGACGGACAAGACAGGCATCGCGGTCAGCCCGGGTATCTCTGCCGCAGCGCAACGCAGCGCGGATTTGCTGCGCCAGGTGACGGGCCTGCCCCTGCGACTGACGCAGGGTGAAACAGCGACGGCGGGCATTCACCTTTCGCTGGACTCCGCGACAGAAGCAGAAGGCTACCGGCTGCGGGTGACGCCCTCCGGGATCACCCTGCAGGCGGCGGACGAAACGGGGCTGTGGTACGGCGCGCAGACGCTGCGGCAGTTGTTGCCGGTAGATGCTGCGCCCGCGCTTCCCTGCCTGCGCATCGAAGACGCGCCGCGCTATCGCTGGCGTGGTCTGCATCTGGACGTCGGCCGGCATCTGTTTCCGCCCGACTTCCTGCGCAAGACGCTGGACCTGATGGCGCTGCACAAGCTGAATCGCTTCCACTGGCATTTGACCGAGGACCAGGGCTGGCGCCTGGAGATCAGGGGCTGGCCGCGTCTGACGGAGGTGGGCGCCTGGCGCGCTCAAACGCCGCTGCCGGCCGATCGCCGGACGCTGGATGGCGAGCCTTACGGCGGCTTTTATACGCAGGACGAGGTGCGCGCCCTGGTCGAATACGCCCGTGAACGCCAGATCACCATCGTCCCCGAAATCGAAATGCCGGGGCACAGTCAGGCGGTGCTCGCCGGCTATCCCGGGCTGGGCTGCCTGGGCGAGGGCTACCAGGTCCGCTGCCACTGGGGCATCAGCGACGAGGTGTTTTGCGCCGGCAACGACGGAGTCTTCGACTTTCTGGAGAGTGTGCTGCTGGAGGTCATGGCGCTCTTCCCTGGCGAATTCATCCACGTCGGCGGCGACGAATGCCCGAAGACGCGCTGGGTGGCCTGCCCGCAGTGTCAGCAACGCATGCGGCGGGAAGGGCTGCGCGACGAGGATGAACTGCAAAGCTGGTTCATCCGCAGAATCGAGCGTACCCTTAACCGTTACGGCCGACGCCTCATTGGCTGGGACGAAATCCTTGAGGGCGGTCTGGCGCCGGGCGCGGCGGTGATGAGTTGGCGTGGATCAGAGGGCGGCATCGCGGCGGCCAACGCGGGTCACGACGTCGTGATGTCCCCCAACACGCATTGCTATTTCGATTACTACCAGCGCGCCGATACAGAAAACGAGCCACCGGCCATCGGGGGCTATCTGCCGCTGGAACGGGTGTACGAATTCGAGCCTGTTGCCGGCATCGCGCCGCAACATCATGATCATGTGCTGGGCGGCCAGGGCAACGTCTGGACGGAGTACCTGCCCACCGCGGACCTGGTCGAGTACATGACCTGGCCGCGCGCCGCGGCGCTGGCCGAGGCGCTGTGGACGGCGCCGGCAGCGCGCGATTTCGGCGATTTTCAGCGCCGCCTGCGCGGACATTTGCCGCGCCTGCAACGCCTGGGCGTCAACTACTGCGATCCGTTCCGCGACTGAGTTCAGCGCACCAGGCCGCGCGCCGCCACTTCCCACAGCTGCTCAACCTCTCCGTTGCGCACGCCATGCAGGCGGTCGTGCAGGTTGCTGACGACGCAGGTGTGCACGGGCACGACCTGCACCTGTTCGCCGATGCGGGGCTTGCGTTCACAGGCTGACAGGTCGACGAAGCCGTGCTCCTCGTTCAACTTGTAGAGGCGCGCCCCCGGGTACTCGCGGATGTACCCATGGCCCTCGTTAACGCGGTCCGCCGCCAGGGTCTTGCTGCCGCTGTCGAGGATGGCGCGGTCCGCTGTTGGCCGGCTGACCACCGTGGCCAGCACGCTCATGGCGCAGTCGTCGAGCGTCGCCCAGCCGCCGGTCACGCAGTTCATGTCGTTGAAGATGTAGGTGCCCACGCGGATCTCGGTCAGTTCAGGGATCTCGTGCGCGGTGGTTGAGGCGCTGGTGCCGCCGCCGCTGACCTCCGGCACGTCGATCCCGGCGTCGTCCAGGCGTTTCAGCGCGTCCTGCAGGCGCGGGCGGATGGCGGGCGCGGCAGGGTAGAGGAAGAGCCCGCCGAACTCGAGGTGCGGGCTGGCGACGATCTGCCGCGCCAGCGCGACGACGCCTTCCGGTGAGGCGCCGGTGCGCTCGATCTCGGTCTCCAGGTCCGGCATGACGCGGATGCGGACCTCCGCTGCCGCCGCCGCGGCCTCAAGGCCTTCCAGCACGTCGCCGTGGTCGGCGCTGACCGTGATGCGGCCGCGTTTGGAAAGGGCGGCCAGGCGCGCCGTCTTGTGCGGCCCGACGATGTTGAAGGGCAGCTGAATGTCATTGAAGCCGGCGTCGAGGAAGACCTCGACCTCGCCCAGCTTCTGACAGGCGATGCCGACGGCGCCGGCCTCGCGCTGGAGCCGGGCGATCTCCGGGCTCTTGTGCGTCTTGATGTGCGGCCGGAAATTGATGCCGTGCCGGTCGCAGTAAGCCTGCATGCGCTCGATGTTGCGCTGCATGGTCGGGATGTCGATGAGGACGGCCGGCGTGTCCAGGTCACGGGCGAGGGTCATGGGGCGTACTCCTTTCGGGAGTGAAGATGTACGCAAGGCATCCAAAGTCTAAATGTCTGAATTGTGAGCCCTGCCTGATTTCTGACACCTGACGGAAGTTACTTCCGGCAATCAGTTCTCAGGCAGGCGGGCAAGCATTTGAGAACTCAGGCGACGGCGAAACGTTGTAGTGCTACCTCTGTCCCGTTGCTGACAGTGGTTTCCAGCAACTCTTCAAGGTGCGCGACAGTGTCCTCATTCAGCCAGGCTTCGCCACAGTTTTCGCAGACCTGGGCCGGCACTTGCTTTACGACAAGGGTTGTCTTGTCGCGCTCCAGAGTCATGGTCGTTGTCCCCGGACGGGTTACTCCTTGATTACAAATTACGCACTTCATCTGAACCATCCCTCCTTCGGGTGAAACTTTCATCCCATTGTTCAGGATCTGGTTCGTACACCGTGATAACGAGTATTTTGTCATCAACGCTTACGTCATCCACAACTACATGAATCGGTCTTCCCGATGGAAATGCCAGTAACAATTTCCTTGGGGAAGGACTACCGCCGGGGATCTCCATCCCGCTGTTTACAACCTGATGTACATTTTCCCGGGTGATACTCCTTTGGAGCATTCGCGTGACTGCATGACTCGAAAATTCCAATGAAAAAGAAGCCATAGTAACCTTTCAAACTATAAGTAGATTGCTATCTCAATCATACCATTCCTGTCAACCTGCTGTCTTTGCCGTTGCTGGTCGCATATGTGGTTCACAGTGTCAAATCCGTCTTGAGACAGTTCCATGAATTATCAAGTACCAGACTGGCAGTATCAATGGAATCAGGCATGGGAGGAACTGCCTGGGGAATAGTTGTTTGGCGCGGCGATTGCCGAATAAGGCACGGTCGCGACGCCAGGTCCTTCAGGATGCGAACTGAACAGTTCCAGGATGGCGCCAGCGCCAATTCCGTTACGGGGTTCAAGGTAATCGATATAGTAGGCCATATCTCCCTTGCGCAGACCCTTGTCCGGGAAATCGCAGGTCAGAACGACTTTCTTGTAGAGCTCGGGCGGGCCATATTGTTGCTGCACGTCACCTTCACTTCAGATTCAGTTTGCGATGTTCGACTTTGATTCTGTCTGCGGGCAGTCTCACTCGTCAGATCGCCCGGACAGCCCCTCAATCGCATTCCGGCCGACCGCCTGCAGCGCGAGGTCGCCGGAGGGCGGATGCGTCAGACCGCCGCGCACGTCGCGGTAGTAGCGCTCCAGCGGCAGGTCGTGGGTGATGGCCTGGCCGCCGGCGATGCGCATGGCGCGGTCCGTGGCGCGGATGGCCACGTCGTTGGCGAAGATCTTGGCTGCCGCCACGCCCGACAGGTCGCGCCCGTCGTCCCACTGGCGCGCGGCCTCCAGCAGCATCAGCCGCGCCGCGCGCAACTCCACGTCCAGCTCGCCGACCTGGCGCTGGATGCCGGGCAGGCTGGCGATGGGCTTGCCCAGGGCCGTCGGCACGCGTTCCAGCGCGAAGCGGATGGCGGCGTCCCGCGCGGCCAGCGCCACGCCGAAATAGGTCGCCGCGGTCAGCAGCGGGAACCAGGCGCCGGGCCGGTTGCGCGACGAACTGTCCTTGTAGCGCGCCAGCAGATGGTCCTCGGGCACGAAGACGTCGCGCAGGTACACGTCGTCGCTGTCGCTGGCGCGCAGGCTGAGCGCGTCGCGCCAGGTCGGCTCCCAGCAGACGCCCTCCGCGTCGTTGGGTACCAGCATCTGGGACGGGTCGCCGTCGATATCCAGGCTGACCAGCAGGTGGGTCAGATGTTCGCCGCCGGTGGACCAGTTCTTGTGGCCGTTGACCAGCCAGCCGCCGTCGACGCGCCGCGCGTTGCTGCGGAAGATGGCGCCGCGCGAGGGGCTGCCGAGTTGCGGCTCGCTGGCGACGCTGTTGAGCAGCGCGCCCTCCTCACTGGTCAGGCGACAGAGTTGCGCGAAGTGCTCATCGGACCAGGCCCTGTGTTCACGCAGGGCGCCGAAGATGTGCAGCGGCATGGCCGCCACCATGGCCGTCGAGCCGCTGGCCTGCGCCAGCTCCATTTGCGCCAGCGCGCAGTCGCGGAGGGTGGCGCCGTGACCGCCGTGCTCGCGCGGCACGCTGAGCGCCAGGTAGCCGCTGCAACGCAGGTCGGCGACGTCTTCCGCCGGCAGGCGACCATTGCGGTCGGCGGCGTCGGCGCGGGGCGCGATGCGGGCGGCCAGTGCGCGCGTCCGCTCAAGGGGAAATCCGACCTGTACGGCGTCCGCCATGTGGCTGGTCCTTTCCAATGCGTCGCAGCGGCGCGATTGTAGCGCAGCGTCGGCGCCGCGTGAATCCCCTGTCCGCCCGTTGGCGTGGCCCAGGGGCCTTCGCTATAGTCCCCGCCCAGCGGGCAACGAGAAGGGACCGGACATCATGAGCGAAGGGCAACTGCGCTACGATCTGTCGCAATCAGACATCCCGCGGCAATGGTACAACATCCAGGCGGACCTGCCGCGCCCCCTGCCGCCGGTGCTGCATCCCGGCACGAAACAGCCGGTCGGCCCTGACGACCTGGCGCCGCTCTTCCCGATGGCGCTCATCGGACAGGAAGTCAGCCAGGAGCGCTACGTCGATATCCCGGATGAGGTGCGCGAAATCTACAAGCTGTGGCGGCCCACGCCGCTGTTGCGCGCGCGCCGGCTGGAGCAGGCGCTGGATACGCCGGCGCACATCTACTACAAGTACGAGGGCGTTTCGCCCAGCGGCAGCCACAAGCTCAACACCGCCACGGCCCAGGCCTGGTACAACAAGGCGGAGGGCATCAGCGGCCTGACGACCGAGACCGGCGCCGGGCAGTGGGGCACGGCGCTGGCGCAGGCCTGCAACTTCTTTGACATGGACTGTCGCGTCTACATGGTGCGCATCAGCTACGAGCAGAAGCCCTACCGTCGCGCCATCATGCAGTCCTTCGGCGCGGAGGTCAGCGCCAGCCCCGGCGACAGCACCCAGGCGGGACGCATGATCCTGGAGCGGGACCCGGACAGCACCGGGTCACTGGGCATCGCCATTAGCGAGGCGGTGGAGGCGGCGGCCACCAGCGGCGGCCGCTACAAGTACGCGCTGGGTTCGGTGCTCAACCACGTGCTGATGCACCAGACCGTCATCGGCCAGGAATGTCTGCAACAAATGGCGCTGGCGGACGAATACCCGGACGTGGTGGTGGGGCCGGTGGGCGGCGGCAGCAACTTCGCCGGCATCGCGCTGCCTTTCCTGCACCGCAATTTGCGCGAGGGCCGCTCCACGCGATTGCTGGGCGTTGAGCCGGCGGCCTGCCCCAGCCTGACGCGCGGCAGCTACGCCTACGACTTTGGCGACACGGCCGGCATGACGCCGCTGGTGAAGATGTACACGCTGGGGCACAGTTTCGTGCCGGCGCCCCTGCATGCCGGCGGGCTCCGTTACCATGGCATGGCCAGCATCATTTGCGAGCTCTACGACCAGGGGCTGATGGAGGCCCGGGCCGTGCCGCAGCTGGAGACCTTCGAGGCGGCGCTGACCTTTGCCCGCAGCGAGGGCATCATCGCGGCGCCGGAGGCGGCCCACGGCATTGCCGGCGCCATCCGCGAGGCGCAGGCGGCGAAGGAAGCCGGCGATGAGCGCGTGATCCTGTTCAACCTCTGCGGTCACGGCCACTTCGACATGAGCGCCTACGACGCTTATCTGGGTGGCGAATTGACCAACTACGAATACCCGCAGGCGGCGATTGAGCGCGCGATGGCGGAGTTGCCGCCGGTCTGATGCTGAAGGGCGGCGCTCAGCGGGCGCGCAGCAGGCGCATGCCGTTGAGCGTGACAACCAGCGTAATACCCATGTCGGCGAAGATGGCGGCCCACAGGCTGACGCCGCCGCTGATGGCCAGGATGAGAAAAGTCGCCTTCATCGCCAGGCTGAGCGCGATATTGTTGCGGATGGTCGACAGGGCGCGGCGGCCAAGCCGGACGGCGAAGGGCAATTGCTCCAGGTCGTCGGCCATCAGCACGACGTCGGCGCTTTCCAGGGCCTGATCGCTGCCGATACCCCCGGGAGCGATACCCAGTGAGGCGGCGCTCAGCGCCGGCGTGTCGTTGATGCCGTCGCCAACCATGGCGACCGGGTGACCGGGGGCCTCCAGGGCGCGCACGGCCTCCAGCTTGTCTTCCGGCAACAGGCCGGCGCGAATATCGCGCACGCCCACCATGGCGCCGATCACCTGGGCGGCCTGGCGGTTGTCGCCGGTGAGCATCACGGTCTGCAGGCCCAGGTCGTGCAGTTGCGCGACGGTCGCCTTCGCATTGTCGCGCGGCTGGTCCGCCAGGCTGATGTAGCCGCGCACGCGCTCGCCATCGCAGAGCAGCACCGCCGTCTCGCCACGGGCCTCGGTGTCTTCAATCATCTTGCAGAGCGACTGCGGATGCGGGTGCTCGTTTTCGAACAGGACGTGGCTGCCCAGCGTGACCAGTTGTTCATCCACGTAGCCCTGCACGCCCCGACCGGCCAGAGCCGTCACGCGGGTCGCCGTGGCGTAGCGGTCGGCCAGGTTGCGCGCGCTGGCGTCAGCGCTGATCGCCTGGGCGAAGGGGTGGCTGCTGCCGCGCTCGACGGCAGCGGCCAGGGCCAGCACGTCCTCGCATTCCGAACAGAGAATGTCGCGGTCGGTGCAATCGAGCGAATACAGGTCCGTCACGCCCGGCCGGTTGGTGGTGAGCGTGCCGGTCTTGTCAAAGGCCACGCTGCGTATGCGCCCCAGCAGTTCAAGGTAGACGCCGCCCTTGATGAGCACGCCGCGTCTGGCGGCCGCGTTGATCGCCGCAATGACGGTGACCGGCGTGCTGATCACCAGGGCGCAGGGACAGGAGATCACCAGCAGCGCCAGGCCGCGATAAATCCAGCCGGGGCTGCCGCCCTCGCCCAGAAAGGGCTGGCCGAAGAACAGCGGCGGCACCGTCGCGACCAGCAGGGCCAGCAGGGCTGCCAGCGGCGTGTAGATGCTCGCAAAGCGGTCGATCAGGCGCCACGATTGCGCGCGGGTCTCCTGCGCCTCCGCCACCATGCGGATCACGCGGCTGAGGGCGCTGTCCTGCGCCAGGCGGGTGACCTTGATCTCGAGCCCACCCACGCCGTTGGTGGTGCCGGCGTACACTTCATCGCCCGGGCCGACGGGGCGGGGCAGGCTTTCACCCGTGAGCGACGCCTGGTTGATGTCGCTGTAGCCATCCAGCACCACGCCATCCACCGGGACGCTGTCCCCGGCGCGCACCAGTACATGGTCATCGACCTGCAGTTCCGCGACCGGCACCGGCTGCTCTCCGCCGTTGCGCAGACGCAGCGCCTGGGGCGGCGCCAGTTGCATCAGGCTGCGCAGGCTGGCGCGCGTGCGCCCCATGGTGTAGCCCTCCAGGGCTTCACCCAGGGAGAAGAGGATGACGACGGCCGCGGCTTCCAGGAATTCGCCGATGGCGATGGCCCCGAGGGCCGCGATGGTCATGAGCAGGTTAACGTTGAAAGCCCGCCGGTTGCGCAGGGCGCTCAGGCCACTGCGGGCGACGGGCCAAAGCGCAATCAGCAGCGCAAGGGTGTAGGCGGCGAAGACCAGCAGTGCGGGCAGCGACAGGGCCAGACTGGCCAGCAGGGTCAGCAGGACGCCGGCGGCGCCGGCCAGCGCCATGCGGGTCTCCTGCCGGGCGAGCAGGTAATCGACGAAACCGGCCAGGCCGCCGCGCCGGCCGATCTCCACGTCGACGGGACCGGCGTCGCAACAGTCCGCGCGCCCGGAAGCGCCTTGACCATGCCCACAGCAATCGACTTGAGCGCTCACATTGCAACAGTCCTGCGCAGGAGCGACCTCACAGCAACTCGCCACGCTTGCCGGGCCGCAGCAAGATTCAGACATGCGACACTTATCCCAGGCGCGAACGTTCGGCCTGCACCTCGTCCAGTGCCTCTATTGTATCCTGTAATTCACTGACTTCTTCACGAATATCCTGGCGCAACTGCCGGGCACTGCTGCTGTCCACCTTGCGCGTGCCCAGCAGGGTCATTTGCGCGTGCACCGTGCCCAGCGAGGACAGGGTGTTTTCGAGGCGCAGCACGGCGCGTCGACCGCTGCCGTCGATGGCCTGCAGGTTGTCCAGCTGCTGCTGCAACTGATCGATCTGACGTTGCAGTTCATGGCGCAGTTCAGGGTCCTGCTCGTCTGCCAGCCGCTTGCGCGTCTGCTCAATCCGGCGCGGCACGGCGTGCAGGTCGCGCGAAATCAGTTCGTTGTCCTCGAAAGTATCGATGTGCTGCGCGAGATTGACCATGTGAGCGATCCAGGCATCGACGTCCGCCACGGTCTGCCGCAGGCTTTCGCGCAGGGCGCCCTGGTGCAGATCGAGCAGGCGTTGCATGGCGACGCTGTATTCCAGCGCCCGGCGCAACTGCTCGCGGGAGGTGGCGTTGCGGATGCTGTGGACGTCGAACTGCGTCGCCAGTTCCTCGCCCAGGGCCTGGCTGGCGCTGTCCTCATCAAGCAGATGCGCGCCAACCAGCGCCGCCAGGGCGATGACGCCGCCAATCAGCCAGTATTCAGGTTGCCAGCCTGGCCAGGGCGCGAGATCGCTGCCGGCCAGAAGCGCCGTCAGCGCCAGGGTGATCAGGCTCTCGCGACGGAAGAGGGCACGGGAGAGCAGGGCCGTACGCGCGCGCTGCCGGAGGGAAGACCTGCTGTGGCTCACCGCTTTACCTGCCGCGTTTTACCTGCCTGTCGCAGGTCCTGGGTGACCGGGTGATACAGGGCCAGGGGATCAGCCCAGGACGTAGGTCGCGAAGATGCGCTGCACACCGGCAATGTCCGCCCTGGCTCTCAGCTTGCGTTCGATGGGCTGGCTGTGGCCGGAAAGCCAGATTTTCATCTCCGAGTCCATGTCAAAATTGCCGACGGTCTCAATGGCGAAGCGCGTCACCGAGCGATAGGGGATTGACTGGATTTCCACTTTCTTCCCGGTAACCCCCTGCTTGTCTATCAGGATCAGGCGCTTGTTGGTGAAGACAATCAGGTCCCGCACCAGCTTGAAGCCCTTGTCAATGAATTCTTCATCGGCCAGGATGTCGCCCAGCCTGTCCTGCAGTTCCTGTGCGCTGACTTCCCGCGCGTTGCCCAGCAATGCATCAAACATGGAATATCCCCAAGTCCGCCTTCCTTCAGTTGCCGGCGCTCATCTGACTGGCCGCCTCGTCCTCATCGTTGCTGACGCCCAGGCGCTGGCGCCGCGCTTCCAGTTGCCGCTCGACCTCCGAGTTGCCGATGGCGTCCTCGATGCGACTGCCGAGATTGGCGGTGGCCATCTCCAGGCGGGCGTCCTCACGGTCCAGGTTGCTGCGGATGCGTTCCGCCAGGTCGGTGATTTGGGCGTCGCCGCTGTGGGCCAGTTGATCGAGGCTGCGGATGGTGCGCGTGGCGACCTTGCGCGCCTCGGTGAGTTCGATCAGCGCGATGAGGCGCTCGCGCTCCTGGCGAATGGTGGTCAGTCGCGCCACCAGTTTGGCGCGCATGTCCAGCATCAGACGATACTGCCGGTGCTGTTCCTGCCACTGCTCGTAATAGTCGGCTGCCAGTTCCTGACGCGTGTTAAGTTTGGCCTGGGCCGCCCCGGCGAGGTCTTCGCGGCCGTTGAGTATGAGCGAATCGATGTCGCGGTCGAGCGCCTCCGCCGCCGTCGCCAGTTCTTCATGCTTGCGTTTCAGCGTCTTCACCGTGCCGCCAACGGTGGCGGCGGAATCTTCCAGCGCGTCCAGGTTGCGCTCCGCCTGGCGAATGTACTCATCCATGACGCGCACTGAGTTGGATTCGAGCGCCCGGTCCACGATGCCATGCAGGTTGGCGCCGATAAGGGCGTTGACCTTTTCAATAAAGGAAGGTGCCATAAGTCTCTCCGTCGCTTGATTCTGTATCAGTATCAGTCTGGCGCAGACGAAACAGGTCCTCCGCGCCGGCCGGCCCGTTGCTGCCGATGGATGGCCAGCAGGTCAGCCAGCAGGCCGTGACCGGTGGCCTCCGCGCCCGCGCCCGGGCCGACGAGGGTGACCTCCTGCAGGGAGGCCGTCGTCCAGGTGAGCGCGTTGCTCACGCCGCTTACCGCCGCCAGCGGATGCGCCAGCGGCAGCCGCTCCGGCGCGACGCGGGCGCCCTCAGCGTTCACGGTGGCGATCAGCTTCCAGCGTTCGCCGGCATGGCGCGCCGCTTCAATGTCGTGCAGATCCAGGCCGGAAATGCCCTGCACGGGCAGGTCGGCGAGGCGCAGGGAACGCCCGAACAGCGCCCAGGCGAGGATGACGGCCTTGCTGGCAGTGTCGTGCCCCTCGACGTCGGCGCGCGGGTCCGCCTCGGCGTAGCCCAGTTGCTGGGCCCTGGCGAGGGCGGCGTCGTAACTCATGCCATTTTCCATTTGCGTCAGCATGTAGTTGCAGGTGCCGTTGAGGATGCCGCGCGCCTCACGCACGCCACTGGCGGCCAGCGACTCGCGGGACAGGCTGATGACCGGCGTGCCGGCCATGACGCTTGCTTCGTAGCGCAGTTGTCGGCCGGCCTGGCGGGCCAGCGCCTCCAGTTCCGCCGCCGCCAGGCAGAGCGGCCCCTTGTTGGCCAGCACCAGATGCAAGCCCTGCGCCAGCGCCGCGCGGCAATAGTCCAGCGCCGGTTGGGCATCGTCAAGATTGGTCGGGCTGACCTCGACGAGCACGTCGGCCAGGCCGGCGCGAATGAGCGCCGGCGCTTTCTCGTCGCGCAGCAGGCCATCCCGCTGCGGATAGCGCGCCGGCCCGCCTGCGGCGGCGGCCTGCAGCAGGTCAGCGGGATCAAGCCCGTCAGGATGCGCCAGGCTGCCGTGGCTGCCGGTCACGACGCCGGTGATGACGGGCGAAAAACCCTCGCGCTCGCGCAGGTTGTCTGCGCCCTGCAGCAGCAGCCGCGTCAGACCCTGGCCAACCACGCCGAAACCCATGAACAGCAATCTCATGTCGCCGTGCTCCAGTCTCCGCCAGGAAGGCGCTTCACCCTGTCATGCCCGCGACATCAGACGGCGCTGACGACGTTGCGCCAGTCGTCGCGCAGCAGGCCATCGCGCAGCAATTCGGCGGCCTCAATGGCGACGCGCACCTGGGCGCCGTCGGTGCTGGCGGCCAGATGCGGCGTATGGATGACGTTGGGCAGGTTGAGCAGGGGATGGTCTACCGGCGGCGGTTCCTGCGGGTAGACGTCCACTGCGGCGCCGGCCACCGCGCCGCGCTTCAGGGCGGCAGCCAGCGCCTCGTCGTCGATGAGGGCGCCACGGGCCGCATTAATGATACGCACGCCGGGTTTCATCTGTTCAAGACTGGCGGCGTTGATCATGTGACGCGTTTCCGGCGTGACCAGCGCGTGCAGCGTCAGGAAATCCGCGCGGGCGTACAACTGCTGCAGACTGTCCTGCTTTTCGATGCCGGCAGCCTGCGCGCTGCGGGCATCGACGAAGGGATCGTAGCCGATGCAAACCATGTCGAAGGCGGAGGCGCGCGCCGCGACCTCACGCCCGATGCGGCCCATGCCGACGATACCCAGCGTCTGGCCCTGCAACTCCACGCCGCCGAAGGCCTTGCGGTCCCAGTTGCCGGCGGCCAGCGAGCCATGCCCCTGGGGGATGTGGCGCGCCAGCGCCAGCATCAGGCCCAGGGTGTATTCCGCGGTCGAGATGGTGTTGCCGCCGGGTGTGTTGACCACGATGATGCCGCGCGCCCCGGCCGCCGCCAGGTCGACGTTGTCGACGCCGACGCCGGCGCGGGCGATGGCCCGCAGTCGTGGCGCCGCGGCCAGCATTTCCGCGTCCACGGTGGTCGCGCTGCGGATGACGAGGGCGTGCGCCGTACCGATGGCGGCCAGCGTAGCGCTGCGCGACATGCCGCCTGGCGCCGTGACGCGAAAGTCCGGGATGGCCGCCAGCAAGTCGATGGCGCGCTGGTTGACGTTATCGGGAATCAGAATGTGCCAGGTCATGCCCCGCGCTCCAGAAAGGCGTCCAGGCCGCCGAGAATCTCTTCCAGTTCCTCCGGCTGCATGTCGCCCATGTGGGCGATGCGGAAGGTCTCGCCGCGGATCTTGCCATAGCCCTTGTCCATGGCGAAGCCGCGCCCGGCCATGAAGTCCGCCATGGCGTTGACGTCGATGCCGCGGCTGTTGGCGACGGCGGTGACCGTCGGGGAGCGATGGCCAGCCTGCGCGTAGAGTCCGAAGTCGCGCGCCAGCAGCCACTCATGAGTGCGGTCGCGCAGGCGCAGGTGCCGTTCCTGGCGGGGCTCCAGGCCCTCGGCGAGAATGTCGTCAAGCTGCACGTCGGCGGCGAACATCAGGGCGACGGGGGGTGTGGTGGGCGTGTTGTTTTTCAGCAGGCTCTTTTCCAGCTCCAGGAAGTCAAAGTAGTAGCCGCGATGCTCGATTTCCGCGGCGCGCTGCAGCACCCGGTCGCTGACGCTGCCGAAGGCGATACCAGGCGGCAGCGCAAAGGCCTTTTGTGAGGAGGTCAGGGCGACGTCGATACCCCAGTCGTCGACGCGCAGTTCGGCGCCGGCGATGCCGCTGACCGTATCGACCAGCAACAGGGTCTCCTCGTGCTCGCGCACGGCCGCGGCGATCGAGCGCAGGGGATTGGTGACGCCGGTGCTGGTCTCGTTGTGCACCACGCAGACGGCGTCGCAGGCATTGCGTTGCAGGGCGTCACGGACCATCTGCGCGTCATGCGCCTGGCCCCAGTCCACGGCGAGAACCTCCACCTCGAGGCCATTGGCGCGGCTGACCTGGGCCCAGCGCTCGCTGAAGGCGCCGCCGGTCAGATGCAGCACCTTGCGCCCCGGCCGGACGCTGTTGCGCAGGGCGCCTTCCCACAGGCCACTGCCGGAGGAACCGGACACGTACACGCGCGAAGCCGTCAGAAACACCTGCCGCAACTTTTCCTGCAGGCGGGCGAAGAGTTCCTCGAAGGCCGCGCTGCGATGGCCGATCATCCAGGTCGTCTGGGCCTGCAGTATCTCCGGGCGTACCTCCACCGGGCCGGGCAGCACCAGTCGCTGGTGAGCGCTGTCGGGCATGGTTCTCTCCCTGTAGTCAGGTCAGGACAAGGCGGCGCCATGATAGCACAGGTTGCCGGAGATGCCTGCGCCTGACTTGCAACCAGGTGCGAACCGGGTATACTTTGTCACAGGGGCAATTAGCTCAACTGGCAGAGCGTTCCTTTGACGTGGGAGAGGTTACAGGTTCGAGTCCTGTATTGCCCAATCGAGAGACCGGCCGCGGGCCGGTTTGTTTTTTACCGCTGGTGCCCGGGGATGCGGGACCTGATTTGAATTTCTGGCGTGAGGGTCGTCCGTCGCGGTAACCTGAGCGTTCGTGCCGGCCTGACAACGGGGGAACTGCCATGAAGGTCATCGGCGCCGATCATACCTGCTACACGGTCCGGGACCTGGAGAGCGCCCGCATTTTCTATTGCGATCTGCTGGGCTTTGAAATCGCCCACGCGCGTCCGCGCATCACCAATCGTTATTTCCGCGACATCATCGGCATCCCCGACGCGGTGGTGCGCGATCTGTATCTGCGCATTCCCGGCACGACTCATCACCTGGAGCTGTTCGTCTACGAGCACCCCGCCGGCGCGCCTGTGGACAACCGCCCGCAAAACCCGGGCAGCAGCCATATTGCCTACGTCGTGGACGACCTGCGCGCCCTGTACGCGCGCCTCAAGGAACAACAACTGGTCGCGATCGAGTTCATCTCCGAACCCGTGTATCTGGATGAAGGCCCCAACGAGGGCGGCTGGGCGCTCTACATGCGCGACCCCAACGGCATCATCATCGAGTTGTTTGAAGAGGCGCCGAAAGTCTGAATCAGTCCGGCAACTGCGGATAGTTGAGGGGCTGGCCGGCGACGTCGACCGGCGCGCGCAGCAGTTTGCGACCATCGAGGTTGGCGACCAGCAGCGTTTTCAGGTCCGGCCCGGCGAAGGCGATGTTGGTGGCTGAATCCAGCAGGAAGCGCTCCCACTCCTCGTAGAGCGTCGTCAGGCTGCCGTCATGCTCGATGCGGTAAATCACGCTGGGCGTGTAGACCGAAATGTAGAGACGACCCTCGCTGTCGTAGGCGACGCCGTCAGGGACGGTGCGCGGCAGTTCGACCAGGACCTCGCGGTCGCCGGCGCTGCCATCGTTGCGGATCGGAAGACGCGCAATACAGGGCGGCGAGGACTCGACGACGATGAGCGCCTCGTCATCAGGCGCCAGACAGAGGCCGTTGGTGAAGCCGCGCGCCTGGCGGTCCCAGACTTCGGCCTGGCCGCCGGGCGGGATGCGCCAGACGAAACCGTCCTCCTGCGCCCAGGCGCCGGAATCCGATACGTAGAGGTTGCCCTGGCGGTCAAAGGCGGGGTAGTTGGGGACGCGCATGGCCTGTTCGGCGTTGCCCTGCGAATACACGCTGGTGTCGCCGGCGGGCGTGATGCGCATCACGGCCTGGTTGCCGACGTCGCAGGCGTAGATGTTGCCGGCATTGTCATGCGCAAGGCCCGCGATGAAGCCGCCGGTACAGGCGATGGTCTCGCAGGTATCCGCCTCCAGGTCAACGCGATAGATCTGGCCGGCCTCGCCACCGGCGTGCACGCTGCCGTCCGGCGCCACGGCGACGCCCTCCGGATGGTCCATGTCATGCTTCAGCGGTTGCAGTTTGAGTTCGTATTCCGTCATGTGGCCTCACGCAGTTCCGGGCGAGTCGTGTCAGAAGGTGCAGGTAACGCCACCGTCCACCACCAGCAACTGACCGGTGATGTAGCGGCAGTAGTCCGAGGCGAGAAAGACCACCGCGCCCGAGACGTCCTCGGGCAGGCCCTCGCGGCGCAGCGGCACCTTGCCCCGGTCCACGTAGAAATCCTGAAACCAGGGTTGCTCACTCTGGGGCCGGCCATCGACGAAGGTGGCGGGGGTCGCCATGAAGCCGGGCGCGACGGCGTTAACCAGAATGCCGTATTCGCCCAGATCGATCGCTGCCGATTTGGTCCAGGCGACGACGCCTCCCTTGGCCGCGTTGTAGGCGCCCACGCCCGGCGTCATGGCGAAAGCCTGGATTGAGGCGATGTTGATGATGCGGCCACTGCGCCGCGCCACCATGTGCGGCACGACCAGCTTCGCCCCCACGTAGACGGCCTCGAGATCCACCGTGATCACGCGGCGCCAGTCCTCCAGCGTGCTCTCCGGCAGGCTCGCCTGGTGACTGATGGCGGCGTTGTTGACCAGCACGTCGACCTTGCCGCGCCAGGCGATGATGGCCTCGACGGCCGCGGCGTAGCCGGCGTAGTCGCTGACGTCGAGCTGGCGGGCGAAAACGGCGCCGCCCCGGGCCTCAACGTCGGCGCGGGCGGCCTCCAGCGTGTCCGCGTTGCGCTCCAGCAGGGCGACCGCCGCGCCTTCCGCCGCAAACTCGCGCGCCACGGCCAGGCCCAGCCCCTGGCCGGCGCCGGTAATGATGGCGACCCTGTCTTCCAGCAAGCCCATGGCGATCCACTCCCGTTGCTCTGTTGCGTACAGGATAGCGTCCGGCCGGGGCCACGCCAACGACCCGGCAAGTCAATCGGAATGTGGAGTCTGAAAGGCCGTGTCGAAGGGATGGAAGAGATGATAGGCCGTCCAGCCGCCGTCGACGCGCAGCACCTCGCCGGTCACGAAAGCGGATTCCCGCTCGTCCGTGAGGAAGAGCGCCGCCTCAACCAGTTCCTGCGGCCTGGCAGCGCGTCCCATCGGGATGCGGCCCAGCAGACGCGCATCGGGTGGTTCCGGGCCGCATTGCACGATGCCATGGGCGATGGCGTTGACGCGCAGGCCATGGGGCGCCCAGTCCACCGCCAGCGACCTGGCCAGCATGAACAGGCCGGCTTCCAGCGTATTGCGCTGTGCCTGGCCCGAGCCGGCGAAAAGGCCGGCGACCGAGGCAAGGAAGATGACGCGCCCGCTACCCTGACGCTGCATCACCGGCCCGATGGCGCGCGCGCAATGCTGGACTCCGTCAAGGGAGACCGCCAGAGGCAGAGCCCCGTCGCCGGCCGTGAAATGCAGCCAGACGTCGATGCGGCTGTACTGGTCGACGACGTTGCGCAGGACGGCGTTGATCGCCTGCCCGTCGCCCAGGTCCAGGGCGAAATGGCGGACTCCCAACGCTTCGGCGGCGCTGCCCCCCTGTCCGTCGCTGCCGGCGAGCGCCACCTGCGCGCCTTCGGCCACGAAAGCCTGCGCCAGCATCAGGCACAGGTCGTTGCCGGCGCCGGTGAACAACACGACCTGGCCCGGGAAGCGCGCACTCATCCCGCCAACCCGTCCGGCAGACCGTCCCAGGCGACCCAGCCACCATCCACGGCGACGGTTGCAGCGGTGATGTAACTGGCGCGGTCGCTGACGAGGAAACGCGCCACACTGGCGATCTCCTCCACTTCCGCCACCCGGCCCATGGGCGCGCGGCGTTGGTACTGGTCCAGCGAGGCCACGCGTTGGTCGACCAGTTGCTGCATCATGTCGGTGCGCGTCACGCCGGGCGCCACGCTGACCACCCGCACGCCGCGCCGGGCCCACTCGCAGCCGACGTTTTCGGTCAGGCTGATCACGGCCGCCTTGGCGGCATCGTAGGCGCTGCGTTGGGGCCAGGCGCCGAGGCCGCCGATGGAGCTGATGTTGAGGATGACGCCCGCTCCCTGCTGCAGCATGACCGCGCCCACGGCCCGCAGGCAGAGAAAGACGCCGTTCAGCATGACGTCAATCTGCAGCTGCCAGTCCTCGTCCGGGTAGCATTCGGTCGGGCCGGTGAGGTTCACGCCGGCGTTGTTGACGAGGATGTCGATGCGTCCCTGCCGCTCCAGCACGGCGTCCACCATGGCCTGTACGCTGTCCCGCTCGCGCACGTCGCAACGCTGCGCCCAGGCGTTGTGACCGGCGTCCCGCAGTAGCTGCGCGGCCCGCTCACCGGCGCCGGAGTCGAGTTCGGCGATGACGGCTGTGGCGCCGGCCTCGCAGAAGTTGCGCGCGATGCCGAAGCCGATGCCGCGTCCCGCGCCGGTGATGATGGCGACGCGTCCGGCGAGTTCGTTAGCTGGCGGAGTCATGGAAGGCAACTGAGGTCCATAATAACTAGAACTTCCAACCCATTTCGCTCATAAAATCAATAAATTTGATGCAAGTGACATCTCTCTTGTCACAAATGTACGGGATTTTGGGTTTCCTCTCTGATGAGCCTTCCAGATCTTCTTCTGTAACAACTTTCAAATTGTGTTGAATCGCGAGGGCAACAACAAATGCATCGGCACCGAACCGAGACCTTCGATTTACGTTCTGGGGGTGACTCTCCAGAATATCTTTGGCAATAGAAAACACCTCATCATCAAATGGCACAAAAAAATCAGGTCGTTGCTCAACCCATTCTTTTAGATCATCGTCCTTTTCTGCGATTTCATGATAAACAAGTTGTTGCGCTACCACGATTTGATTATTGATTTGTTCTGCTAAAGATTGCCAAACTGTCGGAAACACTTCTATTCTATAGTGCCTGTTCCAAGAGTTAATCAGAGAGCTTGTGTCGAATGAGTAATTCACGCAGTTACCCTAGAAAGGTCCCGAACGATGTCTGGAATGTAGTGAAGTTTCGCTCCCATATACTCTGAAAGTTGGCCTGCGTGCAATACTTCTTGGCCATATCCCTCAAGGACGGCTGAGACGAACCGAGCCCCGTGATTGCGAACATACTTTTCATAGTGTGGTCGAAAGCCTCTGCTTTCTGTTTCTTTGGCTCGTTGCTCCTCTTCCCATTCTTGTTTCCATTTTTTGACTTTCTCCAGATAATGCACTCTGTTGGTTTTCCCGATCGACAACAACCTGAGCAAGATCACTTCTTTGCTTACTCTGTAACTTCGTGAAAGATTCTCCAAGTCATTGTCTTGCCAAGTATCGCGTTGGTTTGCCTTGATACGGGCCTCCTCCAACAATGCATCACGTGGCACAAGGAGTTCGCCCGCAAACTCGTTGCAAAACCTTTCACTCGAGCTTGACGACATGCTCTCGTAGACGTTACTGATTCCGCCTTCACGAAGTACAAGGTGGCCTAATTCATGCATCAAAGTAAAAATCCGTGCAGTTGGGGAATCTTTTCCATTTAGCAAAATCATTGGCAACTTGTCATATGAAATGGCGACACCCCGCATTTCTTCAGTGCCTATAGAAAATCTCAGTCCAGTTTGCGATACGATGACTTCGAGTTGCTCAACTGCATTTCTCCATACTCGCAGGGCGTTATAAACACTGCCGAAGCGTTTTTGCTGAGGAACCGAAACACCTAGTTGCTCACGAACTTGCCCCGCCAGTTTCATTGCTGTTGTACTGTCCGCAATTTTTGGTTTGGCTATGGCGAATTCGGCAATTTCCTCCCCCAATTCGTCAGCAACATCAATCAAAATGTCTCGACGGCGCATTGCTAATCTCAGTTCCAAAATCAGCTCAGGAGAAATGATCCGCTGTTCGGATCCGGGAAGTTTCCTCCAGTCCCTCAGGCCCTTCAGTTCGAATTTCAATTGGTTTGGGGTCTTGGAGAAGAAGAAAGCAGCAAATGGACAATCATAGACCTTGGATATTTTGAGTAACTGAGTTGTCGTTGGGCGTGCTAACCCTTTTTCAAATTTCTCAAGGCGGCTGGGACTTGAAACACCGATTTTCTTAGCCGCAGTTGCAAGATCGTAACCGACACTTTTTCTAGCCCAAATCAGAATGTCCGGGTTTACCGGAGCATATACTCTCTTGCTCATGTAGAAATACCGCTAAATTCCTGCACTTTGCCCAGTCTACAGCCCAATGACAGCGCTCGCAAAGTCTATTGATAGCGCGCTACACTGACCGCACTGTGCAGGTGGACAGGAAAGGGCCAGGTGGAACTTGAGCTTACTGTCAGTGGCTTTGTGGAGCGGGTCGTCTTTGCCGACGAAGAGATTGAGACGCTGCACCGGCCCTTGCTGCGACGCCTGACCCGCCTGGCCGCCGCCGCTCCGCCGCCCTTCATCGTCCTGCCGGGCGCGACGGCCGGCGCCGGCAAGTCGATCCTGGCATCGTTTTGGGAATGGCTGTCGCGGCAGGACGACGAGCTCATGCCGGCCCAGGCGCTCTCCATCGACGGTTTCCACTTTCCGAATCACGTGTTGCAGCGGCGTAGAATCAGGCGCGCTGGTCGTGAGTACGTGATGCAGGACTACAAGGGCGCGCCCGAGAGCTTCGACCTGGACGGACTGCGCGGCAAGCTGGAAGCCCTGCGACGCGGCGAGCGCGTCCACTGGCCGTACTATGATCGCAACATCCACGATCCGGTTGCGGACGCCATCGCCGTGACGGCGCCTTTGCTCATCGTTGAAGGCAACTACGTCCTGCTGGATGCGCCCGGCTGGCGCGACCTGAGAGACCTCGCCAATTTCGGCATCTTCCTCGAAACGGACGTTAACCTGACGCGCGAGCGTCTGCGCCGGCGCAAGTTGCGCGGCGGCTATGCCGGCGACCTGGTCGAGAAACATTACGCGCGCAGCGACGGGCCCAACACCCGCCTGATTCTGCAAAATCGACTGCCGGCGGATGTCGTTCTGCTCTGGCGCCAGGGCGCGGCGCATGGCGGCTGGCAGCTCAAATCCGGCCTGCTGACGGGAGAAGTCCAGACATGAAAATCGAACGCATCCGCCTGTACCCGGTGATGATTCCGCGGCGCACCGGCATCGACAACCGCCACGTCATCGTGCGGCTGGATGCGGCCGGCGACTGGACCGGTTGGGGTGAGATGAGCGATCTCTCGCATTTGCCGCTCTACCAGATGGACCTGGGCAACCTGGAGGGCGCGCTGAACGATCTGCTGGGCGGCATGGACGCGCGCGAACTGGCCTCAATCGAGGCGCTCATGGAGCGCGCCTACACGATCGAGGGCCACAAATACAGCCGCTCCGGCCTGGTGCGCCAGGGCATCGACCTGGCCCTGCATGACTTGCTGGCGCGGCGCGCCGGTGTGCCAGTGTATTCGCTGCTGGGCGGCGCCCTGCGCGATCGCTTCAAGGTCTGCTATCCGATCTTCCGCATGCGCTCGGACGCCGAGATCGAGCCCAACCTGGAGCGCATCGCCGCCATGTCGGCGCTGGGCTACGATCTCATCCGGGTCTACGTCGGCGCGAACGTGGAGGTGGACCTCCGTTTCTTCGAGCGCTTCAGCGAGCGCTACAGTGACAGCGTGCGCATCAAGTCGCTCGATTTTTCCAACCTGCTGGACTGGCGACGCTCGCTGGCCGCCATCGAACGCTACGCCAACCTCGTCGACTGGATGCTGATTGAAAGTCCGGCGCCGGAAGAGGACCAGGAGGGCCTGGCGGCGTTTCGGCGTCGCAGCCGCTGGCCGGTCTCCGAACACGTCAACCATCTCTGGCATGGCTGGCAATTGCTGCGCGGTGGCTGCGTGGACATCCTCAACATCTCACCCTACGTGCTGGGCGGCATTCGTCCCTGCCTGCGCGCCATCGCCCTGGCCGAGGCGGCGCACGCCGGCGTGCTGATCGGCACGACCCAGGAGCTCAACCTGGGGACGGCGGCGGTGGCGCAACTGGGCGCGGTCGCGCGCGTGCTGGACTACCCGGCGGACAACACCGGGCCGGAGCTGTACCGGGCGGACGTGGTCAGGGAGCCATTACGCTACGAGCAGGGCCATCTGCTGGTGCCGGACGGGGCGGGCCTGGGCGTCGAGGTGGATGAAGCCCTGCTGGAGCAACGCCGCACGGGGTTGGTCAGCACCTTCGGCACGGACCTGGTCGGCCTGCTGGACCGCACCGCCTCGGCTGAACGCGGCGACGCGCCCGGTTGAGCGTTTATCGCTGCAGCAGTTCCGCCAGCGGGCGCGACGTTCCGGCCGACAAGGTCTCGCCATACAGCTTTCCACGGCGCTGCCAGATGCGCTCCGCCAGCGCGTCCTCGCGGCTCTTCAGGATGCGCCAGCGGTCGTCGATGATCTCGATGGCCGCGTGATCGTCGAGCGCCAGCCCGACGCAGGTCTGGTTGCGCATGAACTCACGGAAAGGCTCAAGCCGCTGCTCGACGACGGCGTGGGCGCAGAAAACGGCGTTGAAGTACCCCAGGGCGCGGATGCGGATGTAGGGGAAGTTGTCCGGGTTGCTGTAGCGGCGTGAGGCGCTGTAGCCGTAGCGAAACCAGCACAGGCCGCCGGCGCTGAGCCCGGCCAGTACGCAGCCGCGTTCGCGGGCTGCCTGAAAGTGACGATCGATTCCCAGGCGGCGCCACAGTTTCATCATGCGCAGGGAGTTGCCGCCGCCCACGTAAATCAGGTCGGCCCACTCAAACCTGCGCGCGATTGCTGCGGCCGATGGACGATCGCGCAGCAGGGTCAGCACCTCCACGTCACAGCCCAGGCGCTCGCCGTACCAGGCCTGGAATTCGGCGATCTTCTCCGGGTCATCGCCACCGGCAGTCCCCAGAAAAAGCGTGCGTGGCCGGTCTTTCCCTGCCAGCTCGACAATGCGTTTGTCGATCGGCAGATTTTCGCCGTCGATCATGCTGCCGCCGCCAATGGCAACGATGGCCTTCATGTAGCTCCTCCCACCCCGGCTGCTGCCAGCAGAATCTGCTCATAGCGCCGGCTGATCATCTCAACGTCGCAGTTGGCAGCGGCCCAGGCGCGTCCCGCGCGCCCGCAACGCTGACGCAATTCGGCGTCATCCAGGAGACGGGTTAGCGCCGCTGCAAAGGCGTCCGCGTCGCCAGGCCTTGTGGCGCAGCCACCGCCGCTTTCGCGGATCATGCGCGCGGCCTCGCCCTCCACGGCGGCGACTACCGGCGTGCCGCTGGCCAGTGATTCATACAGACGCGCCGGCAGCGTCCCGCTGTACAGTTCATGGTCACGCAGGGCGAAGCAGGAGACGGCGGCAGCGGCCCAGGCGGCCGGGATCTCTGCGGAAGGCAGCCAGGGGATGTGCTGCACGTTGGGCCCCAGCTCCCGCAGAATGGCCCGCTGGCTGCCGTCGCCGATGAGCAGGAAGCGCAGATTGCGCCGGTCTTCCAGGCGTTTGGCAGTGGCCAGCAGGATGGCATAGTCGTACTGGGTCGCGAACGTGCCGATACAGGCGACGACCTGAAAGCCGGTCAGATTGTGTTGGGCAAGGAAATCCCGGGCGTCGACATCAGGGGTCAGGCGATGCATGTCAACCATGAACAACAGGGTATGCAGGGCAGGTGTCGGCTCGATGCGCCTGGCGATGCGTCGCGCCCATTCCGGACTGATGGTCACGATGGCGGCGGCCCGGCGATACATGCCGTCGACCACCCGCCGCGCCAGGCGATACAGCGGATGCGTCTCGCGCATGGCGCCGACGCTCAGCAGATGGTCCGGCCACAGGTCGCTGACGCTGAGCACGCAGGGCGCCCGCAGCCACCTTGCCAAAAGCACGCCGGCCAGACCGGTGGGCACCGGCTGGGCCTCGACAAGTACCACGTCGGGTCGCGCCAGAAGTGCGCCACGCAACAGGGCGCCCGCCATAAAGCTGAGCTGGCTGATCAGTCTGCGACTGATGCGAGGTGATGGCGTCGCCCACAGCCAGACGCGCAGGACGCGCACCAGGCCGCGCCATTCCTGTCGCGTCCAGGCGCCGCGCCAGGCCGGCGCGATGCGTCCCTGTGGATGATGGGGCATGGGCGCCAGCACAGTGACTTCATGGCCACTGGCCGCCAGACGATGCGCCAGTTGCGAAAAACGGGCGGAGGCCGCGCCGGAGTCCGGCTCAAACCAGGAGGTGACGATCAGGATGCGCAAGGTCAGCGGCCCGGCGCTTGCGCGGTCATATTGAAACGGTCTTCGTGCGGCAGGCCGGCGCGGAGCGCCTGGCTTCGCCTGTGCACCTGGTCGCGTGCCCCGGGGTCCCCCAGGTCAAGCCGCATGTCGCATCCGTCTTCGTTGCCTTCGCGATAGTAACCGGATTTCATGCCGTGGAGGCGGAAACCATATTTCTGATAGAGGTTGCGCGCGATGCGATTGCTCTCACGCACTTCCAGCACGACGAGCAGCGCCCCCCGTTCCAGCGCCCGCCTGATGAGGGCGGCCAGCAGCAGTTCGCCGTAGCCACGGCTGCGATAGTCGGGATGGGTGGCCAGCGTGCTGACGTGCGCTTCGCCCGCGACCAGCCACATGCCGCCGTAGCCCACGATGCGCTCCTGCGGCCGGCGGCCTGGCAGTCGCAGATGGCGCCGCCAGCCGGTGGATTGCGCCAGGTAGCCGTCGCTCAACACAACCAGGTGGCTGTGGACGGGCATGGCCAGTTCTTCCCGCCAGGACCGTCTGGGCCAGGGCGGCCGGAAGCATTGTTCGTCGATGGCCGCGACCTGGTCGATGTCCCCGATCAGCATGGGACGCAGCAAGAGGCTCATGGCGTATCCCGCGTGGCGACGTAGCGGGCTGTGACACGCGCCGGGTCGAAATCCTGCGGCGGGCCCTGGCGCAGGCGCTTTAGCGCAATCTCCGCCAGGAAGCCGGCGCGGCGCAGGGACCCGGAGGGAGCGGCCAGCTTCAGTGGCGCGCCATCCTGCTGCGCCCCGAGCAGGGCAGCGCGGCAGTCAGCATCAAGTTCGCCGGCAATGAACGCGGGAGTCGTCACTGAACGCAGCAATTCAGCCAGGTCCAGCAGGCTTTCCTCGCCCGAGGGGCGCCACAGGCCCGCATGGCGACGATAGCGTGTCACGATGAGTCGTCCGCGCCCGGCCGCCAGCAGGACCAGCAGGGCATGTCCCGGGCAGGGCGGCAGGGCGGCAGCCAGAATGTCCGGCGTGGCGACGCCAACCAGCGGCAATTGTCGCGCCGACGCCAGGCCTTTGGCAAAGGCGACGCCGATGCGCAGTCCGGTGAAGGAACCCGGACCGCAGGCCACCGCCAGCGCAGTCAGCTCCTGCTCCTCCCGGGCAAGCATGCACCCGACCATCGGGGGCAGGGCAGCGCTGTGCCGGTTGACGCTGCGCCAGCTGTGCTCGGCCAGCACCTCATGGCCATCGTGCAGGGCGAGGTTGATGCGCTGTGTGGCGCTGTCGATGGCCAGCAACAGGGTCATGGCTGCGTTTGTTGCTGCAGCAATACAGACAGCAACTGTTCGTGGCGCGCCCCAACACCCTGTAACTGAAAGCGACGTCCTTCCGGCCCGAGGATGTCCAGCGAGAGCCACAGTCGTTCCGCCGGCAGGATCTCCACGATTCGTTCCGGCCACTCGATCAGGGCGGGGCCATACCCGGCCAGCGCCTCTTCGATACCGGCCTGCGTGGCCTCGCCGGCGTTTCGCAGCCGGTAGCAATCCACGTGAAACAGCGTGCTGTCATCGCGGGCGCGGCGATGCTCGTGAATCAGGGTGAAGGTCGGGCTGGTCAGGGGTTGCAGCGCGCCCCAGCCCATGCCAATGGCAGCGGCCAGCCAGGTCTTGCCGGCGCCCAGGCTGCCGGCGAGGCAAACGACGTCGCCTGGCCGGAGCTGCGCGCCGAGCGCCAACCCCAATTCCCGCGATTGCGCGGGGCTGTGACTGACCAGTTGCACGGTTCCCCCTGACGTGTCCCCGGCGAAGTATAGCGCCAGGGCGTCCACTGAACAGCCGCGGTCGCGCCCGGGAATTTTCATGGCTACACTCTGGCCCTGCCGGAGTCTGCTGGAGGGGAGACATGAGCTTTCGTGAGGACGCGCTGGCGGGCAAACACATCATCATTTCCGGCGGCGCGGGCGCGCTGGGTTGCGCCATCGTCAGCAAGCTGACGCGTCATGGCGCGAGCATGGCTGTCAATGACATCGTTGACCGGGACGAGGCCCTGGCGCGGCTGGAAGCAGCCGGCGCCGAAATGGGCCGCGTGCATTACTGTCGCGCCGACATTACCCGGGAAGATGAAGTCGTCGCGCTGGTGGCCCAGGCCCACGAGCAGTTTGGCCCCCTGCACGTCGCGCTGTGCCACACCGGCATGGTGGCGCCAGGTTTTCTGCTGGAATACGCGCTGGCGGACTGGCGCCTGACGCAGGAGGTCAACGTGACCTCGGCCTTTCTGCTTGGTCAGGCGGCGGCGCGCAGTATGCTGGCCGACGACGTCGCCGGCCTCCTCATCTTCACCACGTCCTGGGTCGCTGAAACGCCCTGGCCCGAGATTGGCGCCTACAACGCCAGCAAGGCCGCCATGCGCCAGTTGATGCGTTCCTTCGCGCGGGAGCTGGCGCCGCAGGGCATCCGCGCCAACGCCGTCGCCCCTGGAATCGTCAACGCCGGCATGGCCCGCAAGCAATGGGACACGGACCCGAGCTACCAGGCGCGCGCGCGCCGGGCCATCCCGCTGGGCATGCTGCAGCCGCTTGAATCGGTGGCCGACAGCTTCCTGTTCATGTGCAGCGACGCGGCCGGCTACATGACCGGCGAGGTCCTGACGGTGGACGGGGGCTGCAGCCTGTATCCGCTGGACTAGTCCGGGGCGGAGCCGTCACGCACGACGCAGGGGTTTTGCAGCGTACCGATGCCTGCCACGCTGCAGCGCACCACGTCGCCGTCCTGCAGGTAGCGTTTCGGCGAGCGCCCCTCGCCGACGCCGGCGGGCGTGCCGGTCATGATGATGTCAGCCGGTTCCAGCGTGAACATCCGCGAACAGTAATGAATGAGATACGCGACGTTGAAGATCATGTCGCGGGTGTTGCCGTCCTGCATGCGCTCGTCGTTGACGTCGGTCGTCAGTTGCAGATTTTGGACGTCGTCGATCTCGTCGCGGGTGACGATCAACGGTCCCAGGGGGCAAAAACTGTCCAGACTCTTGCCGCGCGTCCACTGGCCATCTGTGCGGTGTTGCAGGTCGCGGGCCGAAACGTCGTTGCCGACCGTGTAACCGAAGACGTGTTGCAGCGCGTCCGCTTCGCTCACGTGGCGGGCGCGACGACCGATAATCACGACCAGTTCGACTTCCCAGTCAACTTCCGTCGTGATGTCAGGGTCCCAGCAAATGGCGGCGCCGGGGTCGATGACGGCGCTGGGGAACTTGGCAAAAATCAGGGGACGAGGCGGCGGCTCGTTGCCGGTCTCCTGCGCGTGTTCGGCGTAGTTGCGGCCTATCGCGATGATTTTGCCCGGGCGCAGGGGCGCATTGAGCGTCACCTCATTCAGCGCGAAACGTTGGCTGACGCGGCCGGGCGTGATGCCACGGGCGATCATGTCGTGCATGCGCATGGTGTCCGTTGACGCGAGGCCGTAGACCTCGTCACCGACAATCTCGCCCAGCCGGCGTCGTCCGTTGTGCGTGAAGGTAACCAGTTTCACGGGTTGTCCCTTTCCCCTGTGCCGGCCGGCGGCGCGCTCACGGACGCGCTGTCGGGCCGGCAGTATAGCGTTACCATTGGCCGCAGTCGACCGTTGGCAGCAGGAGGGCAGCATGTTGCGACTGGCGGACATTGCGCAGGCGCGCGAGCGACTGGCTCCCCACCTGCGCCCGACAGCCCTTGAGGCCGCGCCCGGCCTCGGTGAGCGGGTCTGGCTCAAGCTGGAAAACAGCAATCCCACCCGTTCCTTCAAGGTGCGCGGGGCCCTGAACACCATGTTGCAGCTGGACGAGGCGGAACGTTCGCGCGGGATCATCGCCTGTTCATCGGGCAATCATGCCCTGGGAGTCGCCTGGGCGGCGCAGCTTGCCGGCTTGCCGGCCACCTTGCTGATGCCGCCCGCTACGTCCCGGCGGAAAATCGATGGCGTCAGGCGCCTCGGGTCGCAGGCGGAGCTTTTCGGCATGACCTATGACGATGCCGAAGTCGAGGCGCGCCGGCGGCAGCAGACACAGGGTCTGACTTTCATTTCGCCCTACAACGACTCCCGGGTCATCGCCGGCGCCGGCACCATCGGCCTGGAGTTGCTGGACGAGTGGCGCGACCTGGCGCGCGTTTTGGTGCCTGTGAGCGGGGGCGGGCTGATTTCCGGCATCGCGCTGGCGCTCAAGACCCTGCGACCGGCGCTGGAAGTCATTGGCGTATGCGCCCGCTCGGCGCCGGCGATGGCCAGGTTGATTCACGGCTGCGCCCTGCCGCAGCGGTGGGATACCCTGGCCGAGGCCCTCTCCGGCGACGTGGAGGCGGGCTCAATCACCATTGACCTGGTGCGGCGCCACGTCGACGACGTCGTGCTGGTGGAAGAGGATGCCATTGCCGACGCCATGCGCTGGCTGCTGCTGGAGCACGGCCAGGTCGTCGAGGGCGGGGGCGCGGTGACGGTCGCGGCCCTGCAGACCAATGTCGTGGAAGTGGACGAGCGGTCAACGGCGCTGGTGATCAGCGGCGGCAACGTGGATGAAGCGACCCTGCGCCGGATTTTGGACTGACTTTCCGGGCCGGCGTCAGCGCCCGCGCCGCGCCCCGCGCAGCAGTGAGAAGATCAGCAGCAGACCCAGCAAGCCGACCAGCCCCAGCGCCGCGCACAGCACGACGACCGGCGTGATCAACCCTTCGGCCGGTGTGGTCTCTGCCTGGGCCGGGACCAGTGTGCCGACCGGCGTGATACTGGCGACCGGGGGTTCGGTGGTGGGCGTGTCACTCGGCTCGGGCTCGGTGGGTACAGGCGTTGCGGTAGGCGTGGGCGTCACCGCCGCCGCTTCCGTCGCCAGGGCGGACTCAGTGGCCAGCGCCACCAGCAGATTGGCCGCCCGCGCCGTCGCGGTGGCATCAATGTCGGCCTGGGCGGTCGCCGTTGCCCGCTCGGAGCGCAGGGCCAGCGCACGCCGGGTCGCTTCCAGAACTTCCTGCGTTTGCTGCGCCTCCAGCGTCGCCATGGCGACCGCTTCGGTCGCGGCCAGCGCGCTGTTGGTGGCGCGCGCGTCCGCCGTCGCCTGCGCGGCTGCGGTCTGCGTGGCCAGCGCGGACTGCGTGGCGCGCGCGACTGCCGTGGCGGTCTGCCGGCTGGCGTTTTCCGTCGCTCTCACATATTCCGTGGCCGTAGCCCGCACCTGACGGTTCAGCAGTTCGGCAGCGGCGACGATCGCCTCCAGCGTGGCGCTGCGCTCGGCAGCCGCCTGGGTCGCGGTTGCCTCCTGGCGGGCCGTGCGCGTAGCGGCGATGCGCTCGCGATTGCGCGCCGCGCCGACAGTGGCATTTGCCGCGGCGGTGGCGTTGCGCTCGACCATGACCTGCGTGGCCGTGGACTGCGCGGCAGACGTTGCCGTGGCAATCTGCTGGGTGGCGACCTGGGTAGCGGTGGCTTCAGCGGCGCGGGTAGCGGTGGCGATCTGCTGGGTGGCGACCTGGGTAGCGGTGGCCTCGGCGGCGAGGGTGGCGGTGGCGATACGTTGCGTGGCGACCTGGGTGGCGGTGGCCTCGGCGGCGCGGGTGGCGGTGGCGATCTGCTGGGTGGCGACCTGGGTGGCGGTGGCCTCGGCTGCGCGGGTGGCGGTGGCGATACGCTGCGTGGCGACCTGGGTAGCGGTGGCTTCGGCGGCGCGGGTGGCGGTGGCGATACGCTGCGTGGCGACCTGGGTGGCCGTGGCTTCGGCGGCGCGGGTGGCGGTGGCCCGCACCTGCCTGTTCAATTGCTCGGCGGCTCTGACGACTGCATCCAGGGTAGCGCTACGTTGCGCGGCGTTTTGAGTGGCCGTGGCGCGGGCGGCAGAAGTGGCAGT